>LR732703.1:0-400000 GCA_902506565.1 Burkholderiales bacterium 8X
CGGCGCGCGCGGCCTGTCGAGCTATCCGCATCCCTACCTGATGCCCGACTTCTGGCAGTTCCCGACCGGCTCGATGGGCATCGGCCCGATCAGCTCGATCTACCACGCGCGCTTCATGCGCTACCTCACCCATCGGCAGCTGCTCGACTGCGAGGCGCGCAAGGTCTGGGGCGTCTTCGGCGACGGCGAGATGGACGAGCCGGAATCGATGAGCGCGCTCACGCTCGCCGCGCGCGAGAAGCTCGACAACCTGGTGTGGGTGGTCAACTGCAACCTGCAGCGGCTGGACGGTCCGGTGCGCGGCAACGGCCGCATCATCGACGAGCTCGAGAAGCTCTTCGCCGGCGCCGGCTGGAACGTCGTCAAGCTGGTCTGGGGCAGCGACTGGGACGGGCTCTTCGCGCGCGACACCACCGGCGCGCTGGCGCGGGCCTTCGCCAACACGGTCGACGGCCAGATGCAGACCTTCGCCGCCAAGGACGGGCGCTTCAACCGCGACACCTTCTTCGGCCAGAACGAGGAGCTGGCGCGGCTCGCGCAGGGCATGACCGACGAGCAGATCGACCGGCTCAAGCGCGGCGGCCACGACCTGGTCAAGATCCACGCGGCCTATGCGGCGGCGGCGGCCCATCGCGGCCAGCCGACCGTGATCCTCGCGCACACCAAGAAGGGCTACGGCATGGGCGCNCAGACCTTCGCCGCCAAGGACGGGCGCTTCAACCGCGACACCTTCTTCGGCCAGAACGAGGAGCTGGCGCGGCTCGCGCAGGGCATGACCGACGAGCAGATCGACCGGCTCAAGCGCGGCGGCCACGACCTGGTCAAGATCCACGCGGCCTATGCGGCGGCGGCGGCCCATCGCGGCCAGCCGACCGTGATCCTCGCGCACACCAAGAAGGGCTACGGCATGGGCGCGGCCGGCCAGGGCCGCATGACCACGCATTCGCACAAGAAGTTCGAAAGCGCCGACCTGATCGGCTTTCGGAACCGTTTCAACCTGCCGCTCAGCGACGAAGAAGCCACCTCGCTCACCTTCTACAAGCCGGCGGCGGACAGTCCCGAGATGCAGTACCTGGCGGCACACCGCGCGGCCCTTGGCGGCAGCCTGCCGCGGCGCGAGACGAGCTGCGCGGTGGTGCCCAAGCCGGAGCTTTCGGGCTACGCGCGCTTCGCGGTCGAGGCCGCCGGCAAGGAGATGAGCACCACGATGGCCTTCGTGCGGATGCTGGGCAACCTGATGAAGGACAAGGCGCTCGGTCCGCGGGTGGTGCCGATCGTGGCGGACGAGGCGCGCACCTTCGGCATGGCCAACCTCTTCAAGCAGGTCGGCATCTATTCGAGTGTCGGCCAGCGCTATGCGCCGGAGGACATCGACTCGATCCTGAGCTACCGCGAAGCCACCGACGGCCAGATCCTCGAGGAAGGCATCAGCGAGGCCGGCGCCATCGCCAGCTGGACGGCCGCGGCCACCAGCTACAGCGTGCACGGGCTGGCGATGCTGCCCTTCTACATCTACTACTCGATGTTCGGCTTCCAACGGGTCGGCGACCAGATCTGGGCTGCCGCCGACCAGCGGCCGCGCGGCTTTTTGCTGGGCGCGACCTCTGGTCGGACCACGCTCGGCGGCGAGGGCCTGCAGCACCAGGACGGCACCAGCCACCTGGTCGCCTCGACCATTCCCAACTGCAAGGCCTACGACCCGGCCTTCGCGGGAGAGATGGCAGTGATCGTCGATGCGGGCATCCGCGAGATGCTGGTGGAGCAGAAGGACGTTTTCTATTACGTCACGCTGATGAACGAGAACTACGCGCAGCCGAGCCTTCCGCCGGGCGTGGAGGGCGACGTGCTGCGGGGCTGCTATCGCTTTCCACTCGAATCGGAGGCTCGGCCGGCAGAGGCCGCGACGGCCCCCAAGCCCGCCGACCGTGCCAAGGCCGCGAAGGCCGCCGGCGGGAAGCCGGCCCAGGTCACGCTCCTCGGGTCCGGCGCCATCCTGAACGAAGTCTTGGCCGCAGCTCGCCAGCTGTCGGCGGAGGGCGTCGAGGTCGAGGTGTTCAGCGTCACCAGCTGGAGCGAGCTGGCGCGGGACGGACAGTCCCGCGAGGCTCGCCTGCTGGACGGCGAGGCTGTCGCCGAAGAAGCCTTCATCACCCGCCAGCTGACAGCCGGCCGCGGACCGGTCATCGCCGCAACCGACTACGTGCGTGCCGTGCCCGAAAGCATCCGTGCCTACGTGCCGCGCGGTCGGCGCTACCTCACGCTCGGCACCGACGGCTTCGGCCGCAGCGACACCCGCTCGGCCCTGCGCAGCTTTTTCGGTGTGGACGCAGCCAGCATCGCCAAGGCGGCACGGCACCTGTTGAAGGAAATGGAAGCATGAAGAAGGCAGGATTGATCGGTCTCGGCGCGATGGGCGCCGGCATCGCCCGCACCTTGCGTGGGCGCGGCTGGGCGCTTCGCGTCTGCGATGCCCGGCCCGGCGCGGCCGAAGCCTTTGCTGCGGAAGACGGAGGCGGAACGGCCTGCGCGAGCCCGGCGCAAGTGGCCGAGGGCTGCGAGCTGCTGGTCTCGGTGGTGGTCGATGCCGCGCAGACCGAGGAGGTGTTGTTCGGCAACGATGGCGCCGCTGCCGCCATGAAGCCCGGCAGCGTGTTCGTGATGTGCTCGACGGTCGATCCGCGCCGCTCGATCGCATTCGAGACTCGGCTGGCCGAACTCGGCATCCTCTATGTCGATGCGCCGATTTCCGGCGGCGCCGCCAAGGCCGCGAGCGGGCAGATGACGATGATGACGTCGGCCCGTTCCGAGGCCTACGCCAAAGCCGACGCGCTGCTCGACGCGATGGCCGGCAAGGTCTACCGGCTGGGCGACCGCGCGGGCATCGCGAGCAAGGTCAAGATCATCAACCAGCTGCTCGCCGGCGTGCACATCGCCGCGGCGGCCGAGGCCATGGCGCTCGGCCTGCGCGAGGGCGTGGCCGCCGATGCCCTGTACGAGGTGATCACGAACAGTGCCGGCAACAGCTGGATGTTCGAGAACCGCATGGCGCATGTGCTGGCCGGCGACTACACGCCGCTGTCGGCGGTCGACATCTTCGTGAAGGACCTGGGCCTGGTGCTCGATACCGCGCGGGCCAGCAAGTTTCCGCTGCCGCTCGCATCCACCGCGCACCAGATGTTCATGCAGGCTTCGAGCGCCGGCTTCGCTCGCGAGGACGACAGTGCGGTGATCAAGATCTTCCCGGGCATCGAGCTGCCGCGCGGCGAAACGAAAGACGGAGGCGCAGCATGACGATCCGCCTCGGCTGCATCGCCGACGACTTCACCGGCGCGACCGACCTCGCCAACAACCTGGTGCGCGCCGGCATGCGGGTGGTTCAGACCATCGGCGTGCCGAAGCAGCCGCCCGCGGCGGACGTGGACGCGATCGTGGTCGCGCTCAAGTCGCGCACCATCGCACCGCAAGACGCGGTGGCGCAGTCGCTCGAGGCGCTTCGATGGCTCCAGGCAGAGGGCGCCACGCAGATCTACTTCAAGTACTGCTCCACCTTCGACAGCACCGCCGAGGGCAACATCGGCCCGGTCACCGAGGCGCTGATGGCGGCGCTCGGCTGCGACTTCACCATCGCGACGCCCGCCTTCCCGGACAACCAGCGCACGGTCTTCAAGGGTTATCTCTTCGTCGGCGACCTGCTCCTCAGCGAGAGCGGCATGCAGAAGCATCCGCTCACGCCGATGACGGACGCGAACCTGGTGCGGGTGCTGCAGGCGCAGACCCGGCGCAAGGTCGGGCTGATCGACCATTCGGTGGTGGCCCGCGGCGAAGCCGCCATCCGCGAGCGCGTCGCACGGCTGCGGGCCGACGGCGTCGGCATCGCGGTGGTCGATGCGGTTTCGAACGACGACTTGCTGCGACTGGGGCCGGCACTCGCCGACCTGCCGCTGGTCACCGCAGGATCGGGCGTGGCGATCGGCCTGCCAGCCAACTTGGGCCTGGCGCCGACGTCGACCGCCAGCCGGCTGCCGCCGCCGGGCGGGCTGCAGGCGGTGGTGTCCGGGAGCTGTTCGCAGGCAACCCAGCGACAGGTGGCGAACTTCATCGCTTCCAAGCGGCCGGCGCTGGCGCTCGATCCGCTCCGGCTTTCGACCGACAGCGACGCGGTCGCGAAGGCGCTCGCCTGGGCCGAGCCGCTCCTCGCCGATGGGCCGGTGCTGGTCTATTCGACCGCCGAGCCTTCGGCCGTCAAGAGCGTGCAAGACCGGCTCGGCGTCGAGGCGGCGGGCGCGATGGTGGAGCGGAGCCTGGCAGAGATCGCCCGCGGCCTGGTCGAGCGCGGCGTGCGCCAGTTGGTGGTGGCGGGCGGCGAAACCTCGGGCGCCTGCGTGCAGGCGCTCGGCATCTCGCAACTGCAGATCGGCGCGCAGATCGACCCGGGCGTGCCGTGGTGCCATGCCATGGCGGATGCGGCGGGCGGCAAGGGCCTCCATGTCGCGCTCAAGTCCGGGAATTTCGGCACGGACGACTTCTTCTCGAAGGCATTCGGAGCGCTCGAATGAACGGGGTCGCCATGCGGGACAACCGAGATTGCCGAGATTGCCGAGAGCTCCAAGAGCTCCAAGAGCTCCAAGCGCCACGAGATCCCTTCAACGAAAGGGTCGCCCGGTGACGGAGAACGAGGCACGAGAGGAAATCTGCCGGGTCGGCCGGAGCCTGTTCGAACGAGGCTACGTGCACGCGACGGCCGGCAACATCAGCCTGCGGCTGGATGACGGGTTCCTGATCACCCCGACGGATGCCTGCCTGGGCTTTCTCGACCCGGCTCGGCTCGCACGACTGGACGGCGAGCTTCGCCAGACCGGCGGCGACCGGGCCAGCAAGACCATCGGGCTGCATGCCCGCATCTACGAGGCGGCGCGGCGCTTAGATCCTGCGACGCGCTGCGTCATCCATACGCACAGCAGCCACTGCGTCGCGCTGACGCTCCTGCCGACGGCATCGCGTTCGTCACCGCCGCAACCCTCGGCCTCGCCATCGTCTTCGGCCTCGCTGTCACCTTCCCCTTCCGATCGGCAGTCGACGGACGTTGGCGAGGGCGAGCTCCTGCCGGCGCTCACGCCGTATTTCGTCATGAAGGTCGGGCATGTTCCGCGGGTCGGCTACCACCGGCCGGGCGCGCCCGAGGCGGCCGAGCGGGTGGCGGAGCTGATTGCGCGCTACGGCGAAGAAGGCCGGCCGATTCGTGCCGTGATGCTCGACCGCCTCGGGCCCAACGTCTGGCACGACTCGCCCGCGAGCGCCATGGCGGTGCTCGAGGAGCTGGAAGAAACGGCCAAGCTGCGCCTCCTGGCCGGAAGCGCTGATCCCATCGCCGAGCTGGGTCCGGAACAGATCGACGAACTGCGGCGCACTTTCGGCGCTCGCTGGTAGGGTCGATCGCGTCCCCGCAACCCTGTAGCAAGTCATTCACGCTTATTCGCCATGCCACGCTTCGCAGCCAATCTTTCCATGCTCTATCCGGAGCTCGACTTCCTCGACCGCTTCGAGGCCGCGGCCCGGGATGGGTTCGAGGGTGTCGAGTACCTTTTCCCGTACGCCTACCCCGCCCGCGAGTTGGCCAGCCGGCTGCTCGCCAACGGCCTGCAGCAGGTGCTGTTCAACGGACCGCCGGGCAATTGGGACGAGGGCGAGCGCGGACTTGCCTGCCTGCCCGGCCGCGAAGGCGAGTTCCAGGAAAGCGTGCGTCGCGCGCTCGAATACGCGCTGGCACTGGATTGCCCTCGCATCCACATCATGGGCGGGCTGGTACCGGCCGAACTGGAACGCGAGGCGGTACAACCGACCTATATTGACAATCTTCGGTGGGCGGCGGCCGAGGCGGCGCTGGTGGGCCGCGACCTGCTCATCGAGCCGATCAACACGCGCGACATCCCACGGTTCTTCCTCAACCGGCAGGACCATGCGCACGAGATCGTCGAAAGCGTCGGGGCGCCCAATCTCAAGGTGCAGTTTGACCTGTACCACTGCCAGATCGTCGAGGGCGACCTGGCCATGAAGATCCGCAAGTACCTGCCGACCGGGCGGGTCGGGCATTTCCAGATCGCCGGCGTGCCCGAGCGGCACGAGCCCGACGTCGGGGAACTCGATTTTCCGTACCTGTTCGACGTGATCGACGAGGTCTCGGCAGCGTCGGGCTGGAGCGGCTGGGTGGGATGCGAGTACCGGCCGGCCAGCGGCTCGAAGCCGGGCGGCACCTCGGAGGCGCTCGGCTGGCTGCGCGAATGGCGGCAGCGGCAGGAGCGCAAGCAGCGGGCGGGCGCAAATCCGGGTCGCGATGGCGCTCTCGAAGGGAGCGCCTCGTGAGCATGGGCAAGCCGATGGCGAACTACGCGGCCTCGCGCCGCGTCGGCGATTTCATCCTGATGAGCGGCGTGGTGGCGGTCGACCCTTCGACCCGCCGCGCGGTGCAAGGCTACGAGGACATCCCCGAATCGGCGGTGCGCGCGCTGCAGCCGCTCGGCTATGCGACCGGCCAGATGTCGGTCGATGTCTTCGAGGCGCCAATCGTGGCGCAGAGCTGGTTCGTGCTGGAGCGCATCCGGCAGATTGCGGTCGAGCACGGCGGCACGATGGAAGACGTGGTGAAGCTGGTGCAGTATTTCCGGCGGCTTCCGGACTACGCGCCGTACAACCGGGTCCGTGGGCTTTTCTATCCGGGGCAGCCGCCGGTCAGCACGGTGGTCGAGGTGTCGGGCTTCCTGCCGGGCGAGGGCGTGTGGGTCGAAGTCGAAGCCACCATGTACCTGCCGCCGCGCGCCGGCTGAACGCCCAAAACGCCCAAAAAAAAGCGGAACCCGGCCTGGGTTCCGCTCGATGCGAGTCGGTGGGCTCAGCGCTTGGCGAGCATCCGGCCGAGCGCGAAAACCGAGTTCGGTGCATTGACGCGCGGCGGCTTGACCCGGGCCGGGCGAATGCCGGTGCGCTTCTCGACCGGCGCCGTCTCGATGCGCACGCCGCGGGCGATCTGCTCGTCGACCAGGCTCTGCAGGCTGACCGAATCCAGGAACTCGACCGTCCGGCGATTGACCGAGGCCCAGAGGTCGTCGGTGCTGCAGCGGCCTTCGGCCAGGCCGTCCGAGTTGGCTTCGGCGGCACGCTTGTCGTCGGCGTCGTCCTCGATCGCGAAGATGATGTCCGCGACGGTGATGAGGTTGGCCTTGCGGCCGAGCGAATAGCCGCCGCCGGGGCCGCGGGTCGATTCGACCAGCTTGTGCCGACGCAGCTTGCCGAACAGCTGCTCGAGGTACGACAGGGAAATCCGTTGGCGCTGGCTGACGCCGGCGAGTGTGACGGGACCGGCACGGCTTCGCAGGGCGAGGTCGATCATGGCGGTGACGGCAAAGCGGCCTTTGGTGGTGAGTCTCATGGTTGTCCTCTCGGTCGGGGGGCAATGTGGGCTGCATCAGCTGCAGCCCGGGCTCGGCGGGCGGCCGCGTTCATGTCAATCGGAGTGTAGGGATGCGAAGAGGTTCCCAAAAAAAATCGTTCAACGCTGCACCACGTAGCGCGTCACGACCGGAAGCTCCTCGCCGATATGGAACGCTAGACGGCGCTCCCTGAGCGCCATGTCAGCCGCCGTCGCGCGATGGAATCGGCGGAGATGCTCCGTCCACGATTCGTCGACCACCTGTTCGACATAGCGGCCGGGCTCGGTGATGTCGTGCAGCAGCTCCCAGGCGATCGCGCCCTGGCTGATGCGGGCCCGGCGGGTCTGCTGCATGACCGCCTGGAAAGCGGTCGCCCGCGCCGGGTCGATCAGGTATTCGATGCTGATCAGCACCCGGCCGTTTTCCTCCGGCGCGGCGGCGGGAGGGCCGGCGGTCCAGCCGCGGCTCGCGGGTGCGGTGTCGTCGTCCTCGCCGCCCTGGTCGGTCACCCAGCGCAGCGCGGCCAGCATCACCGCGACGCCGGTCACGGCCGAGATCGCCAGGCTGACGGGCAACGAGCTGAGTTCGGCGATCTGGCCCCAGAGCGCGGCACCGAAGGCGCTCGCGCCCATGATCGCCATCTGGTACATCGACATGCCGCGGGCCCGCACCCAATCGGGCAGCGCGAGCTGGGCCGAGACCGAGAGCGAATTGGCGACCGTGATCCAGGCCATGCCGTTGAGCAGCATGGCCGGTACCGCCACCCAGGCGTTCGGCGCCACCACCATGATCGCGGTCGAGGCCGACTGCAGCAGCGTGCCGCGAAGCACCAACTGGTCGCGGGTGAAGGCCTGGCGCAGCCGCGGCATGAACATCACCGCCACGATGGCGCCGGTGCCCATCGCCGCCAGCAGCAAGGTGAAGGTGCCGGCGCCGCCGCCCTTCAGGTTGCGCGCCAGGAGCGGCAACAGTGCCAGCACCGCGGTCGAGTGCAGGAAGAAGATCGAGATCCGCGTGAGCACCGCCCGCATGCGCGGCGACTGGCGCACGAACTGCACCCCGACCCGCATCGCGCTGATCAGGCGCTCACGCCCGAGCGGATTCGGCGTGTGTTCCCGGCGCCAGCGCAGCACCACGAAGCCCGACGCCACGCTCAGCACGGCATTGAGGCCGAACACCCAGACGCTCCCGGCGCTCGCGATCAGCGTGCCGGCCACCAACGGGCCGATGATGCGCGAGGCGTTCATCGCGATGCCGTTGAGGCCGAGCGCGGCCGGGAGATGGGTCCGCGGAACGAGTTCGGGGACGATCGCCGAGAACACCGGCCAGCGCATCGCGAGGCCGATGCCGTTGGCGAAGGTCAGGGCCAGGAGCAGCGGCGCGGTCATCCAGTCGAGCACCACCGCGGCGCACAGCAGGATGGCGGTACCGGCGAGCCAGAACTGGGTCGCGACCAGCCAGCGGCGCCGGTCGAGGATGTCCGCCAGCGCGCCGCTCGGCAGGCCGAGCAGGAAAACCGGCAGGGTGGATGCGGTTTGCACCAGCGCGACCCAGATCGGGGATGGCGTGAGCGAAGTCATCAGCCAGGCGGCCGCCACGTCGTTCATCCACATGCAGACGTTGGCGATCAGCCAGGTGCTCCAGAGCAGCCGGAACACCGGCAGGCCGAGCGGTGCGAAGGGTCCGATGCGCGGGGGTGGAACGCGGGCAGGCGCGACCGGTGATTCCTCGAGCGAGATGGGTGGCATCGGCGCTATTGTCCCTGCCGCCCGGCAGCGGGTCTGTCAGCGCAGAACCTTGTCCGGCGCCTGTTTCAGGTGGCCGAGCGGCAGCGCATGGCTCGCCTTGACCTCGCCGAGCGAGAAGCTGGTGTGCAGGTCCTTGACGTTCGGCAGGTTGAGCAGGTGCTGCAGCGCGAAGCGCGAGAACGCATCCAGGTCCTGCGAAACCACCTGCAGCTCGAAGGTGCCGGTGCCGCTGATGTAGTGGCAGGCGATCACCTCGGGCAGCTGGCGGATCGCGTCTTCGAGCTTGCGGGTGCTTTCGCCGGTGACCCGCTCGGTGTCGACCCGCACGAACGCCAGGACGCCGAGGCCGATCTTCTTGCGATCGATCTCGGCCCGGTAACCCTTGATGAAGCCGGCCTCCTCGAGGGCACGAACCCGCCGCCAGCAGGGCGCCGCGGACAGGCCGACGCGCTGCGCGAGCTCGGCGTTGGTGAGCCGGCCGTCGCTTTGCAGTTCTTGCAGGATCGCGAGGTCGAACTTGTCGATTCTTTCTTGCATGCTGCATTCTAGGAAAGAAGCTTCCAGATTGCGGCGCTTTCAGGGCATAGAACGCAAACACCTGTCGCATGGCCGGGCATACACTTTGCGTCAATATGGCTCGGGCATCGCTCGAAAGCCACCCACCGCTACGCCCGACCGGCCAGCCACAGGAGACACCCATGAATGCACCGTTGCCCGAGCACATCCGCAAGGCCCTCGAGACCGTCACGCTGGACGACAAGTATTCGCTGGACTACGGGCGTGCCTTCATGAGCGGTGTCCAGGCGCTGGTCAAGCTGCCGATGCTGCAGCGGCTTCGGGACCAGCAGCAGGGCAAGAACACGGCGGGCTTCATCAGCGGCTACCGCGGTTCCCCGCTCGGCGGCTACGACCAGGCGCTGTGGAAGGCCAGCAAGTTCCTGAAGGAACAGAACATCGTGTTCCAGCCGGGCGTCAACGAGGAGTTGGCCGCCACCGCGCTATGGGGTACGCAGCAGCTCGGCTTCTCGCCGCCGGGCACCAATCGCTTCGACGGCGTCTTCGGCATCTGGTACGGCAAGGGCCCGGGCGTCGACCGCTGCTCGGACGTCTTCAAGCATGCCAACATGGCCGGCACCACGCCCTGGGGCGGGGTGATCGCGGTGGCCGGCGACGACCACATCTCGAAAAGCTCGACCGCGGCCCACCAGAGCGATCACATCTTCAAGGCCTGCGGCACGCCGGTCTTCTTCCCGACCAACGTCCAGGAAATCCTCGATCTGGGCATCCATGCCTTCGCGCTGAGCCGCTTCTCCGGCCTCTGGTCGGGTTTGAAGACGATCCAGGAGATCGTCGAGTCGAGCGCCACCGCGATGATCGATCCGGAGCGGGTCGACATCGTCATTCCGTCCGACTTCCAGATGCCGCCCGGCGGGCTGCACATCCGCTGGCCCGACCATGCGCTGGAGCAGGAGGCCCGCCTCATGCACTACAAGTGGTACGCCGCGCTCGCCTACATCCGCGCCAACCGTCTCAACCACAACGTGATCGAAGGCCCGAACGACCGCTTCGGCATCATGGCGAGCGGCAAGGCCTTCAACGACACCCGCCAGGCGCTGATCGACCTCGGCCTCGACGACGCGGCCTGCCGGCAACTCGGCATTCGGCTGCACAAGGTGGCCGTGGTCTGGCCGCTCGAGGCACAGCTGACCCGCGCCTTCGCGGCCGGGCTGCAAGAAATCCTGGTGGTCGAGGAAAAGCGCCAGGTCATCGAATACCAGCTGAAGGAAGAGCTCTACAACTGGCGCCCGGACGTCCGCCCGAACGTGGTCGGCAAGTTCGACGAAGGCGAGGTACACCAGGCCGAAGGCTATTCGGGCGGCGAATGGTCGATGCCGAACCCGACCTCGCACACCTTGCTGCGGGCCAATGCCGACCTCAACCCCGCGATGATCGCCAAGGCGATCGCGCAGCGCCTCAAGAAGACCGGCCTGCTCGCAGCCGCCGGCGCCGACATGATGGCTCGGGTCGAGTCCCAGCTCGCCATCCTCGAGGCCAAGGAGCGCTCGATGGCCGCGCCGCCGGTGATCGGCGTCGCGAACGCCACCCGCCAGCCGTGGTTCTGCTCCGGCTGCCCGCACAACACCAGCACGGTCGTGCCCGAGGGCTCGCGCGCCCTCGGCGGCATCGGCTGCCACTTCATGGCGACCTGGATGGACCGCTCCACCATCGGCTTCACGCAGATGGGCGGCGAAGGCGTGCCGTGGGTCGGCCAGCAGCCCTTCACCACCGACCAGCACATCTTCGCCAACCTCGGCGACGGCACCTACTTCCACAGCGGCCTGCTCGCGATCCGCCAAAGCATCGCGGCCGGCGTCAACATCACCTACAAGATCCTCTACAACGACGCGGTCGCCATGACCGGCGGCCAGCAGCTCGGCGAGCGGCCCGAGGGCCATTCGGTGCTGCAGATCGCCGAAAGCCTGCATGCCGAAGGCGCCGTCAAGGTGGTCGTGGTGACCGACGAGCCCGAGAAATACGACGGCGTCAACGTGCCCGGGCAGGACGTCAAGGTGCGCCACCGCGACGACCTGGACGAGATCCAGCGCGAATTCCGCCTGATCAAGGGCACCACGGCCATCATCTACGACCAGACCTGCGCCACCGAGAAGCGGCGCCGCCGCAAGCGGGGCACGGCGGTCGATCCGGCCAAGCGCGTGGTCATCAACGACCTGGTCTGCGAAGGCTGCGGCGATTGCAGCGTCAAGAGCAACTGCCTGTCGGTCGAGCCGCTCGAGACCGAATTCGGCCGCAAGCGCACCATCAACCAGAGCACCTGCAACAAGGACATGAGCTGCTTGAAGGGCTTCTGCCCGAGCTTCGTCTCGGTCGAGGGTGGCCAGCTCAAGAAGAAGGCCAAGAGCAAGGCCGCGACGCCGGCGGAGCTGGGCGCACTGCCCGAGCCGGCGCTGCCTTCGCTGGCCGGCGGCGGCGTCTGGGGGATCGTGGTCGCCGGCGTCGGCGGTACCGGCGTGATCACCATCGGCCAGCTGCTCGGCATGGCGGCGCACATCGAAGGCAAGGGCATCGTCACGCAGGATGCCGCGGGCCTTGCGCAGAAGGGCGGCGCCACCTGGAGCCACGTGCTGATCGGCGACACCCAGAACGACATCCGCACCACCCGCGTCGGCACCGCCGCGGCCGACCTGATCCTGGCCTGCGATCCGCTGGTGAGCGTCAACGCCGAGACCACGGCTCGCATGCGCGAAGGCCGCACCCACGTGGCCCTCAACAGCCACAGCACGCCCACGGCCGCGTTCGTTCGCAATGCCAACTGGCAGAACCCCGAGGAGGCCTGCGCCGCCGAGATCGCGCGCGTGGTCGGTGCCGATGGCATCGGAGCCTTCGATGCGGACGCAGCCGCCACCTCGCTGATGGGCGACACCATCTACGTCAACCCGATGATCCTCGGCTTCGCCTGGCAGAAAGGCTGGATTCCGCTGGAACACGCGTCCCTGATGCGCGCCATCGAGCTGAACGCGGTGGCGGTCGAGAACAACAAGGCGGCCTTCGAATGGGGCCGCCAGGCTGCCGAGCGGCCGGCCGAACTCCAGAAGCGGGTGCAGCCCGGCCACGTCATCGAGTTCAAGAAGCGCGAGACGGTGGAGAGCCTGGTCGCCCGCCGGGTCGAGTTCCTGACCGGCTACCAGAACCAGCGCTATGCGGCGGCCTACCAATCCTTCGTCGCCAAGGTGCAGCAGGCCGAAGCGCCCCTGGGCAAGAGCAGCCTCACCGAAGCGGTGGCGCGCGCTCTCTTCAAGCTGATGGCCTACAAGGACGAATACGAGGTCGCCCGGCTGCACACCGATCGCGCCTTCCTCGCACGGATCGAAGGCATGTTCGAAGGCGACTACAAGCTCAACTACCACCTGGCGCCGCCGATCATCGCCAAGAAGAACGCCAAGGGCGAGCTGCAGAAGCAGAAGTTCGGTCCTTCGATGCTGACCGGATTCCGGGTGCTGGCCAAGCTCAAGGGCTTGCGCGGAACCGCGCTCGACGTCTTCGGCCGCACCGAGGAGCGCAAGACCGAACGCGCGCTCATCGGCGAGTACCGCGCGAGCATCGAGGAGGTGCTGCGCGGGCTCGATGCCGGCAACCATGCGGTGGCGCTGGAGATCGCCAACCTGCCGGACCAGATCCGCGGCTACGGCCACGTCAAGGAGCGCAACCTGGTCGCGGCCCGCAAGCGCTGGGACGAACTCATGGGCCAGTGGCGCAGCCCCGCCGCCGTTCGCGACGCGGCTTGAGCGAGGCATCCGCACGGCGCGCGGCAGATCGCCCGGGTCTTGCCGGCGCTGCCCGCGCCGGCGGGCCGGGGATGGCCCCGGAAAGCCCGGCAAGGCGTCGGGGGTAGCCCCGAAGCGCTCGCACGGGCGCCCTACAATGCGCGGTGCTGCGCGAGGCCTCGTCCCGCGCCTGCGGCCGCACCAGGCGGCTGCGCAAGAGCGCTTTCTCCCCCGAATCGGCGCCCTTGTTCCTTTCCCCTGTTGGAGACTCCCTTGTTCATCTCTTCCGCTTTTGCCCAGACCGCGCCTGCAGCCGCCGGCGGCACCGACATGATGTCCTCGCTCGGCAGCATGCTGCCCCTGGTGCTGATGTTCGTGGTGTTGTATTTCGTCATGATCCGGCCGCAGATGAAGCGCCAGAAGGAAGCCCGGGCCATGCTCGAGGCACTTGCCAAGGGTGACGAAGTCGCAACCGCCGGTGGCGTGCTCGGCAAGATCACGCAGCTCGGCGACCAGTACCTCACGCTCGAAGTCGCCCGCGGCGTCGAGGTCCAGGTGCAGCGCAGCGCGGTGGTGCAGGTGCTGCCCAAGGGCGTCGTCAAGTAAGTTGTTCAGCAGAGCGGCGTTGCCGCACGAAGCGCGATCATGAATCGTTATCCGGTCTGGAAGTACGCGATCATCGTGATCGTGCTGTTGGTGGGCTTCATCTATGCCCTGCCCAATTTCTTCGGCGAGGCGCCTGCCGTGCAGGTGTCTTCGGCCAAGTCGATCGTCAAGATCGATGCGGGCACCCAGGCGCGGGTCGAGGCCGCGCTGGCCGGCGCCAACCTCAAGCCCGACCTGCTGACGCTGGACGCCACCTCGGTGCGCGCCCGCTTCACCAACACCGACGACCAACTCAAGGCGCGCGACGTGGTCCAGCGCGCATTGGTGCCCGATCCGGCCGACCCGTCGTACGTGGTCGCGCTCAACCTGTTGTCGCGCTCGCCTTCCTGGCTCACCGCGCTGCATGCCTACCCGATGTACCTGGGCCTCGACCTGCGCGGCGGGGTCGACTTCCTGCTGCAGGTCGACATGAAGGGCGCTATCGACAAGAAGGCCGAGTCCTTCGCGAGCGACCTGCGCACGGCCTTGCGCGACAAGGGCATCCGCGGCAGCGCCGCCAGCCGCAACGGCCAGACCGTCGAAGTCCGCTTCCGCGATGCCGCCAGCCTTGCGGCGGCCAAGCGGATCGTGCAGGACCAGTTTCCCGACCTGACGCCGGTGGACTCGCAGGAAGGCAGCGACTACAAGCTGACCGCGTCGATCAAGCCGGAGGCCGCGCGCCGCCTGCAGGACGCCGCGCTCAAGCAGAACATCACCACGCTGCACAACCGCATCAACGAACTCGGCGTGGCCGAGCCGGTCATCCAGCAGCAGGGCCTCGACCGGATCGTGGTGCAGCTCCCCGGCGTGCAGGACACCGCCAAGGCGAAGGACATCCTCGGCCGCACGGCCACGCTCGAGATGCGGATGGTCGACGAGTCGAGCGAAGGCCGCGCTGCCGAAAGCGGCGGCCCGGTGCCCTTCGGTTCCGAGAAGTTCATCGATCGCGAAGGCCGCCCGGTCATCGTCAAGAAGCAGGTGCTGGTCACCGGCGACAGCCTGACCGACGCCCAGCCCGGCTTCGATTCGCAAACCCAGCAGCCCAAGGTCGACCTGACCATGGATTCGAAGGGCGGCCGCATCATGCGCGACGTGAGCCGCGAGAACCTGCGCAAGCGCATGGCGATCCTGATCTTCGAAAAGGGCAAGGGCGAGGTCCTCACCGCACCTTCGATCAACGGCGAACTGGGCAACCGCTTCCAGATCTCGGGCGCGATGAACGTGGTCGAGGCCAACGACCTGGCGCTGCTGCTGCGCGCCGGCTCGCTGGCGGCGCCGATGGAAATCATCCAGGAACGAACCATCGGCCCGACGCTCGGCGCCGACAACATCGAGAAGGGCTTCAAGAGCGTCACCTACGGCTTCCTGGCCATCATGGTGTTCATGTGCGTCTACTACGCGCTCTTCGGCTTCTTCTCCTCGATCGCGCTCGCGGTCAACCTCTTGCTGCTGGTGGCCGTGCTCTCGATGCTGCAGGCCACCCTCACGCTCCCGGGCATCGCGGCCATGGCGCTCGCCATCGGCGTCGCGATCGACTCGAACGTGCTGATCAACGAGCGGGTCCGCGAGGAGCTTCGCTCCGGCGCCTCGCCGCAGGCCGCGATCCACGCGGGCTACGACCGCGCCTGGGGAACCATCCTCGACTCGAACGTGACCACGCTCATCGCCGGCATCGCGCTGCTGGCCTTCGGTTCCGGACCGGTGCGAGGCTTCGCGGTGGTCCATTGCATCGGCATCGTGACCTCGATGTTCTCGGCGGTCTTCTTCTCGCGTGGGCTGGTGAACTTCTGGTACGGCAACAAGAAGAAGCTCAAGTCGGTGTCGATCGGCACGGTCTGGCGGCCGGCTGCCACGGCCACGGCCTCTGCCTCGAAAGCCCCCTAAAGCCGCCACGCCCGGCGCGCACCAGGACACGACATGGAATTTTTCCGCATCCACCGCACCATCCCGTTCATGCGCCACGCCCTGGTGCTGAACGCGGTCTCGGTCATCACCTTCATCGCGGCGGTTTTCTTCCTCTTCCACAAGGGCCTGCACCTGTCGGTCGAATTCACCGGCGGCACGGTGATGGAAGTCGCCTACCAGCAGCCGGTCGATGTGGGCAAGGTCCGCGAAACCGTCGCCAAGCTGGGCTATCAGGAGGTCCAGGTCCAGAACTACGGCACGTCGCGCGACGTGCAGATCCGCCTGCCGGTGCAGAAAGGCCAGACCTCCAGCCAGCAGAGCAGCCAGGTCATGGATGCGCTGAAGGCGGTCGATCCGAGCGCCACGCTGCGCGGCAACGAGTTCGTCGGTCCGCAGGTGGGCGACGAACTCACCACCAACGGCCTCAAGGCGCTCGGCATGGTGGTGGTCGGCATCATGGTCTACCTGGCCTTCCGCTTCGAATGGAAGTTCGCGCTCGCCACCGTGCTGGCCAACCTGCACGACGTGGTCATCATCCTGGGGTTCTTCGCGTTCTTCCAGTGGGAGTTCTCGCTCGCGGTGCTGGCGGCGGTGCTGGCCGTGCTGGGCTATTCGGTCAACGAATCGGTGGTGATCTTCGACCGGGTGCGCGAGAACTTCCGCCGCTATCGCAAGATGGACACCCAGGAAGTGATCGACAACGCGATCACCTCGACCATCAGCCGGACCATCATCACCCACGGGTCGACCCAGCTGGTCGTGCTCTCGATGTTCTTCTTCGGCGGGCCGACGCTCCATTACTTCTCGCTGGCGCTCACCATCGGCATCCTGTTCGGCATCTACTCGTCGGCCTTCGTGGCCGCAGCGATCGCGATGTGGCTCGGGGTCAAGCGCGAAGACCTGGTCAAGGCGGCCGTGAAGCGCGAGGGCGACCCGGACGATCCGAACGCCGGCGCGGCCGTGTGAGGAAGGCTCGGACGCCGGACTTGGTACCGATCCCGCAGGTGATCGAGCGATCGCACCCTTGTGCGGTTACCCTCGACAATGCAAGCTCGCAGTTACAGCTTCGTATAACAGCCTTCGATCGGTCATGACTCCGCGGTCCAAAGTCTCTTCCATCCAACTTGCCCGCACGGTCCGGGAGCGGTTCGTCGCCCAGACCGAAGTGGCGATCCCGCCGGTCGCCACCGCCATCCGGGAGCGGCTTCTGGCGCTGGCAGGCATCACCGGCAATGCACGGCAGATGCAGGAGAACCGCGACAACTACCTCGCGTTCCAGGCGCAGGAGGCCAACTGGGTCCGGATGTCGCAGTTCGCCTGGCGCAAGTCGCTGGCCGGACTGCCCGACCCGAGCGGTTCGGTGCCCTCGTCGCTGCGGCTCGAACTGATGGGGGACGATGCGGTCGAGACCAGCATCCTGTCCTCGCGCCTGGCCCAGGTGATCCAGGACAAGGCCGATGCCGAGATCAACGACCTCCGGCTGCGCATCCAGCACTTGGAAGACATCGGCGAACTCCACGCACGCGACGTCCTGAAGCCCGAGGCGCTGGCCAAGGTGCTGGTCGACCAATGGCTCGGCACCGGCTTGCATCGGGCGCTCTGGACCCAGGTGCAGGAGGCCGTGCAGCCGGTGCTGGTCGACGTGGTGGTCAAGGCCTACCACGATGCCAATGCACTCCTGATCGAGCGCGGCGTCATGCCCGAGATCGACCTCAAGACCTTCGTGCGGCGAACCGGCGGTGCCAGTTCGGGCGCCGTGCCGCTCGGCGGCGCCGGGCATGCCCGCGGCACGATGATGGCGCAGGGCATTCCCAACCTGCCGCCCGGCAGCTTCGCACCGGCTTCCATCGGCGTCGGCTCGGGGCGGCCGATGGGCTCCGACGGCGCCTTCAGCGGCGGGTCGCCGCTGGTCATCGCCCGGCAGCGGGCCCAGGGCGTGCTGCTCAACCTCAAGCGCTTCGTGACCGACCGCATCGGCGGCGACATCACCCAGCCGCGTGCCCAGGGTGCGGGTGGCGGATCGGTAGTGGTCGCGGGCGGTGGCGGTGGTGGCGGCGGCGGTGCGGCCGGTGGGGGCTCGTCGAGCCGCGCCGTGGTCGGCGGCTCGCCGGCGTTCGCCGCGGCCATCGCCGATGCCGAGGTCGCCTACCAGCTGATGTCGTCGCAGTACGTGGTGGCGGACGAGGCCACGGCCATCCATCAGTCGGCCGTTGAATTGCGCCGCCGCACCAGCGAACTGAAACGAAAGGCGCCGACCACCGCCGACAAGGCCACGGTCGAAATCGTCGCCTTGATGTTCCAGGCGATCCTGGCCGAGGAACGCATTCCGTTCTCGGCCCGCGTCTGGTTCGCGCGCCTGCAGATGCCGGTGCTGCGGGTCGCGATCGCCGAGCCCGAATTCTTCGGCACCTTGCAGCATCCGGCCCGCATGCTGATCGATCGCATGGGTTCCTGCGTGATGGGCTTCGATGCCGCAGCCATTTCGGGCAGCGCGCTCGAAGGCGAGATCCGCCGGGTCGTGCAGGTGATCGAGCAGTATCCCGAGACCGGCCAGCGGGTCTTCAAGCTGGTGTTCGACGAATTCGTCGCCTTCCTCAACAAGTACCTGACGCAGAGCGACGCGACCCAGCGGGTCATGAGCGTGGCGCAGCAGGTCGAGCAGAAGGAGACGATGGCGATCCAGTACACCATCGAGCTTCGCAAGATGCTCAACGACATGCCGGTGCGCGAGGAGATCCGCGAGTTCCTCTTCAAGGTCTGGGCCGAGGTGCTGGCCATCGCGGCGCTGCGCTACGGTCCGCAGGGCGAGCAGACGGTGACGCTCAAGCGAGCGGCCTCCGAGCTCGTCTGGGCGGCCAGCGCCAAGCCGAATCGCACCGATCGCGCCCGGGTCATCCAGGACCTGCCGCAATTGCTGCAGCGCCTGCGCCAGGGCATGACCCTGCTCGGCATCGTCGGCGATCCGCAGGAACAGCACATCAAGATCATCGGCGCCACCCTGTCCGACGCTTTCCTGTCGAAGACGGAGGCGATCCCGCCCGCCAAGATCGAGGCGATGGCGCAGCGGCTGGCCAACCTGGAGGATTTCGTCTCGGACGAGGGCGATGCCACCGACCTGCCGCTCGACGCGGCCAGCATCGAACTGCTGCTCGGGGTCGACGCGGCCTCGATCGAGGTGGTGCCCAACACCGGCACCAAGGTCGGCGACGACATGCTCGCCTGGGCGCACGAGCTTCAGATCGGGACCTGGTTCCTGCTCGATCACAACGACCGCGTGAGCCAGGTGCAATTCGTCTGGCGCAGCAGCCGCAAGCAACTGCACCTCTTCGCATCGAGCGACGGCCGCAGCTTCCTGATCCAGGTGGGGCGGCTGGCTTCCTACCTGCAGGCCGGACTGCTGATGCCGGCCGAGGAAGAAACGCTCACGGTCAGGGCCACGCGAGAAGCATTGGCCAAGCTCGACGCCAACCCCGAGCGCCTGCTGAACTGAGGCAGCGGGGCCACCGCGTCGGCCACGCGACCGGCACGCCCGAGACCGCCATGCATCAGTGGGCGGTGCGAGTGGACGGATCGGCGCAGAGCTCGTCGAGCACCAAGGTGTCGGGTTCGATGCCGGTACTCCAATAGACCATCATCACGATGATCTTCAGCTCGTCGAGCGACACCGGCTCGCCTGAGGTCGCCATGGCGCGATCGACCACGATTTCGCGCATGTCCGCCGGCAGCACCGCCGACGCCTCCAGGAAGCTGATGAAGCCCAGGCAGGCGGCGCCCAAGTGTTCCTGTTCGGCGCTCGAGTAGACGCGCATGGCATCGGGCGATGACGGGATCGGAATCTCGCCCGCCGAACGCGTACCCACCACCGCGCTGCCGTCGGCTTTTCGGGTGAAGCGCACGCCCTGGGTGGCGAGCGAAAGACCATCGAGCCACCGAAGCGCATCGCGGATCTCCTCGCCGTCGAAACCGTGCGCGCTCAGCTTGCGGCCAAGTTGCTCGGGTTCGGGGCAGGCGTCGCCGCGCCAATAGTTTTCATAAACGAACACGAGCACTTCGAACATGCAATCAATATAGCCGAGCGCCCGTGCCGGCGGCCCTCAGCATCGTGCGGTTCGTTGAAAGAGTCCGCCGGGCAGGCGCGCGAGCTGTCCGTCCAGTTCGAGTTCGAGCAGCCGCGCCTGCAATTCGGCAGCGCCGAATCCGGTTCGTGCGCACAGGGCGTCGAGGCTGACCGGGTCGTAGCCGATGGCGCCGAGCAGGCCGGATGCGTCGCCGTGGGCGTCTGCGACCTCCGATGGGCGCAAGCCTTCTTCGCTCGACCGGTTCGCGGATGCCGTCGAGCCGGCTGCCGGGGTGAATTCTTCATGGACGTCGCTCGCCAGCTCGACCAGCTTGGCGCCCTGCCGGATCAACGCATGGCAGCCGCGCGACTGCGGCGAGTGGATCGACCCGGGGATGGCGAAGACCTCGCGGCCGAGTTCGGTCGCAAGTCTGGCGGTGATAAGCGACCCCGACTGCAAGGCCGCCTCGATCACCAGCGTGCCCCGAGAGAGCCCGGCAATGATCCGGTTGCGCTTCGGGAAGTTCTGGTTGAGGGGTGGCGTGCCGAGGGCGAACTCGCTCACGATCAGGCCGCGATTGGCAATGCGGTGGGCCATCGCGCGGTGCTTGGCCGGGTAGACGCGGTCGAGGCCGGTGCCGACCACGGCCACCGTGGCGGCGAAGTCCGGCCGGGGTGCCGCTTCCAGGGCGCCTTCATGCGCCGCGCCGTCGATGCCCGCGGCCAGCCCCGACACCACGCACCAGCCGGCATCGCTGAAATCCTTGGCGAACGACCTGGCGTTGATCAGGCCTTGGGGTGTCGGATTGCGGCTGCCGACGATGGCGACGCTGCGGGGCAGCGGCGGCAGATCGAGACCGGGCGGGCCGATGACATACAGCAGGATCGGCGGATCGGCCGTTTCGAGAAGTGCGGCCGGATAACCCGGATCGCCGAGCGTCAGGATCCTGCGGACCGCGCCGGAATCATCCGGCGAGCCAAGCCATTCGAGCGTTCGCGTGATGACCGCCTCGAGGTCCGGCGGCATTCGATGCAGAGCGTCGGCTTGCGCCAAGCTCACCACCTGGGCCAGCACCGCGGCGGGCTGGTCGAAGATGGCCTCCGGCAAGCCGAAGCTCGCCAGCAGCTTGCGGGCGGCAATGTCGCCCACGCCGGGCGTCAGGGTGAGCCGGAGCCACCCCGCGAGTTCGGATCGTTCCACGCGGTTTTGCGCGGCTCAGGGATTGGTCAGCAGGTCGCCGATGCGCGGCGCGTCGTTGATCTCGAGCACCAAGGCGTAGGACACGCGTTCGAACGGCCGGAACACCATCAGGAGGCCGATGCGTTCGTTCGGCAGCTTCATGGTTTCCTTCGCGCCGTTGGTTTTGTCGACGATGGTCTCGCCGTTCTTCAGGATGGCCAGCACATGGCCGTTTTCGATGCCGTCGAGCGTGCCCTTGTTGATGGCGACCACCTGGTTCTGCGCGGCGAACTGCACGGCGTTGCCGTACACCGACACGATGCGCGCCTCGACGTTCTGCGCCGGGGCGCGCGGCACGTAGCTCACGAGCTGGCGAGGCGGCTCGGGCAGGAGTCGGTCGCCGGCCCGCACTTCTTCGCGGGCGCCCACGATGTCGATGGTGGCCGGCACGATGTTCACGACCTCCTTGCCCTCGATCAGCTCGCGGGTGGTGGATTCGCCGCGCTGCAGGGTGGCCTTGCCGACGTACTGGGCCTCGTAGCCGAGGATTTCGCCGGTGCCCGGGTCCTTGAGGGGCGTCGCGTTCCGGAACAGGCGGAAGGTCTTGATGGGGCCGGCAGTCTCGACCAGCGGCGAGTTGATGTCGCCGCGGGCGTAGGCGCGGTCGCCGCGGGCGAGCAGCACGCGCCCGTCGTTGGCGGCGACGATCCGCGGCGCGGTCGCGAGGGTGAGTTCGTCGACCACGATCGGCTCGCTCAGGAACGGTTCGATCAAGGCCGGGTTGAGCGTCGGCAAGGCCATGCCGGAAAGGCTCTCGGAGCGAACGCGCGGCGACAGCTTGATGATACCGTCCGACCGATCGGCGCCGCCGCCGCGGCGGGTGCTCAGGCGGGCGCGGCCGCCGGTCTTGTCGAGGAACAGCATCTGGCCGGGATAGATGCGGTGCGGGTTCTGGATCTCGGCGAGGTTCATGCCCCAGAGTTCAGGCCAGCGCCAGGGGCTGCGGAGGAAGATTCGGGAGATGGCCCAGAGCGTGTCGCCGGGCTTGACGGTGTATTCGTCGGGTGCGGTGGGTGCGAGTTCCGCCAGGGGAACGCCGGTTTGCGCGGTCTGCTGCGCGGTGGCGCGTTGCTGGGGCGTGATGGGATAGTTCTGCGCCGATGCCGTGAAGCCGCCGAGGAGGGCAGTTGCCACCGCCGCGGCAACGAGCGAGGTGCGAAGGCTGGGGCGAAGCAGAGCGGGCAGGATGGGCAGAATTTTTGTCATGGTCGATGGTGTGTACACACTGCGCCGGCAAGGCCGGACGGTCCCTCACAATTTGCAACGAATTTTGCGCTGAAGCCCCGGGGCGGGCAACGTTTAAACCGTTGCCTTCTCCAGCGTTGGCCCGAAATGGTGAAAATAGAGACAATTTTTCCTCGATTTCATGTCAAAACGAACCATCCTCAGTTATCCGGATGTGCGTTTGCACAAGGTCGCCAAGCCGGTCCAAGGCGTCGACGCGCGCATCAAGAGCCTCGTGGCGGACCTGCTCGAAACCATGTACGACGCCAACGGCATCGGGCTTGCCGCGACCCAGGTCGACGCGCATGAACGCCTGGTCGTCATCGACGTGTCCGAGGAACGCGACAAGCCGCTGGTCCTGATCAATCCGGAGATCGTCTGGGCAAGCGACGAGAAGGTGCTGAACGAGGAAGGCTGTCTGTCGGTACCCGGCATCTACGACGGCGTCGAACGCTCGACCTCGATCCGCGTCAATGCGCTGGATGCGAACGGCGAGCCGCAAACCATCGAGGCCGACGGCCTGCTGGCGGTCTGCATCCAGCATGAACTCGATCATCTGCTGGGCAAGGTCTTCGTCGAATACCTCTCTCCGCTCAAGCGCAACCGCATCAAGGGCAAGCTGCTGAAGCAGCAGCGCGAAGACCAGCGCGGCGAGCAGAAGGCTGGACGCGGGTGAGCCGCGAGCGGCTCGCGCGGGGTGCCGAATCAGTGGCGTCGATGTCGGCGTTGTCGTCGAAGTCGTCGGCGTTCGCGTCCTTGGCTTTGGCCTCGATGCTGCTGGCCGGCTGCGCCGGTGAACCCACCCGCATCTCGCCCGGCACCGAGCGGGCGGCTGCGCTGCAGCAGCTCGGCGCGCCCAGCGCGACCTATCGGCTCCAGGGGGGCGGCGAGCGTCTCCAGTATTCGCGTGCGCCGGCCGGCTTCGAGGTCAACAACGTCGATCTCGACGCGGCGGGCCGTGTGGTCTCGGTCCGGCAGGAGCTCGACGAGCGTTTGTTCGACCGGACCGTGAAGCCCGGCGTCTGGCGCGAGGCCGATGTGCTTCGAACCTACGGGCGCCCTTACGACATCACTCGGGTGACCTCGTTCGACGGCGTGATCTGGAGCTGGCGCTACAAGTCGATGAACACGCCCCGCCTGCTCTACATCTACCTCGATCCGGCCGGGGTGGTGCAGCGCTATCACACGGGCGACGATCTCACCCTCGACCTGATCAACCGGTGAGGCTCGCTTGAAGATCGCCTTCGCCGGAACGCCGGAATTCGCGCGCGTTGCGCTCGAAGCCATCGCCGACGCCGGACATGAAATCGCGCTGGTGCTGACCCAGCCCGATCGGCCGGCTGGCCGTGGCATGAAGCTGCAGGCCTCGCCGGTCAAGCAGCTGGCCGTCGAGCGAGGATGGCGTTTGGCGCAGCCCCGCAGCTTGCGGCTCGATGGCAAGTATCCGGACGATGCCGCGCAGGCCCGGAGCGTGATCGCAGAAGCCGAAGCCGAGGTGATGGTGGTCGCCGCGTACGGCCTGATCCTGCCGCAGTGGGTGCTCGATGCGCCGCGGCTCGGCTGTCTCAACATCCACGCCAGCCTCTTGCCGCGCTGGCGCGGTGCCGCGCCGATCCATCGCGCGATCGAATGCGGCGACCGCGAGACCGGCATCACGATCATGCAGATGGATGCCGGGCTCGACACCGGCGACATGCTGCTGCGCGAGGCGATCCCGATCGGCTCGGACAACACCGCCCGTCTGCACGACAGGCTCGCCGACCTCGGTGGACGGCTGATCGTGGAAGCGCTGCAGCGCTTGGCATTCGGCAGGCTGCCCCGTACCCCGCAGCCTTCCGACGGCGTGACTTACGCGCACAAGGTCGAGAAAGACGAGGCAAGCATCGACTGGCGCCAGGATGCGAACGCCATCGCGCGTCGGGTGCGTGCCTTCGATCCCTTCCCCGGCGCCAGCTGCAAGCTGAACGGCGAGGTCGTCAAGATCTGGAGCGCAGAGGCACTGGAGGCTCCATCGGCGGCCGCCTCTGACCCGGCGCCATCCGGCACCGTGCTGTCTGTGCAGCCGGACGGCATCTTGGTGGCCGCCGGCGAGGGCGCGCTGCGCATCACCGAGCTTCAACGCGCCGGCGGCAAGCGATTGAAGGCGGCCGACTTCCTGCGCGGCTTCGACATTCGTCCGGGCCAGGCCTTCGACTGATCGATGTTCTTCCTGCCTTCGATCTATCGACGACCCGAGTTCCGCGAAGCGGCGCTGGGCATGGCCTCGCCTGCGCTGGGCATCGGCGCATGGGGCCTCATGACCGGCGTCGCGATGGTCAAGTCGGGCATGAGCGTGATCGAGTCCGTCGCCATGACGCTCCTGGTCTACGCGGGCAGCTCGCAGCTCGCGGCCATTCCCTTGCTGATCGCCGGAGCGCCCGCCTGGGTGGTGCTGGCGACCGGGTTCTGCGTCAACTTGCGCTTCGTGGTCTTCAGCCTTCACCTGCGTCCTTACCTGATGCACCTGCCGCGCTGGCGGCGGCTGGTCAACGGCTACCTGACGGCGGACATGAGCTATGCGCTCTTCACCCGCAAGTATCCGAAGCCCGGCGAGACGCCCGAGGAACAGCGTGCGCAGGAGGCCTACCTGGCCGGCAACTACGCCGTGACCTGGGCCGCTTGGATGACGCTCAGCATGGTCGGCATCGCGCTCGCCAACTTCATTCCCCAGAACTGGGGGCTCGGCTTCGCGGGCGTCCTGAGCCTGGTCGCGATCGTCTGCTCGATGGCCACGACCCGCCTGCGACTGCTGGCGGCCCTGATCGCCGCGGCCACCGCGGTCGCGGCTTTTTCGCTGCCCCTCAAGCTCAACATCGTGGTGGGCATCGGCGTGGCGGTGCTGCTGTGCTTCTGGCTGGAAAAGCAGCTGGGCCTCGACCCGGGCGTGGAGGACGACCGATGAAGGGCAGCACCGACCTGTGGACCCTGGCCGTGATCGTCGGCCTGGCCGGCGTCACGGTGCTCACGCGCTGCTTCTTCTTCATCCTCGACCGGCCCTGGGGCCTGCCCGACTGGGCGCATCGGGCGCTGCACTACGCACCGGCGGCTGCCCTGGCGGCTGTCATCGCGCCGGAAATCGTCATGACGCAGGGCCACCTGATCTCGACCTGGCAGGATGCCCGACTGTACGGCGCGGCGGCTGGCATCGCGTGGTTCTTCTGGCGCCGCGGCATCCTCGGCACCATGCTCGCCGGGATGGCGGTCTACCTGCCGCTGCACCTCGGCCTGGGCTGGTAGCCGACGCGACCAGACGCGATGCGACGCGGCTCGGCGCGGCGCGGCGCGGCGCGTCTCGACAAGGCGTCAGTCCAGCTGGACCTTGGCCTCCTTGATGATCTTGCCCCAGCGCTCGCTTTCCGCCCGCGACATCTTGTAGAAGTCCTGCGGCGTGCCGGGCAGCGCCTCGAAGCCGAAGTCGGCGAAGAGCTTCACCACCTTGGGTGCCTTCATCGCCTTCTGCAGTTCGGCATTCAGCCGGTTGACCACGTCCGGCGGCATGCCGGCCGGGCCGATCAGGCCGTGGAAGGCGGAGGCGTTCACGTCCTTGAAGCCGAGTTCGCCGAAGGTCGGCACATCCGGCAGTGCGGCCGCGCGCTGCGGCAGCGCGATGGCCAGCACCCGCACCTTGCCCGAACGGATGATCGGCAGGCCCGACGCGAGGTCGAGCATCATGGTCGGCACCTGGCCGCCCATCACGTCGGTCATGGCGGGGGCGGCGCCCTTGTACGGCACGTGGACGATGTCGAGCCCGGCCCGCTGCTTGAAGAGCTCCATCGCCATGTGATGCGGCGAGCCGTTGCCGGGCGAGGCGTAGCTGACCTTCTGCGGATTCGACTTGGTGTACTGCACGAACTCGGCCAGCGTCTTGGCCGGGAAGTCCGGATTCACCACGAGCGCCACCGGAAAGCGGCCGATGGTGCCGATGTAGGTGAAGTCGCTGGCCGGCTTGTACGGCAGCTTGGCGAACATGTGCTCGTTGAAGAGCAGCGCGGCGTTCTCGGCCTGCATGATGGTGTAGCCGTCCGGCTTGGCCTGCATCATCACCGAGACGCCGATGTTGGTCGACGCGCCGGGCCGGTTGTCGATCACGATCGGCTGGCCGAGCGAAGGCTGCATCGCCTCCGCCAGCGAACGCGCCAGGTTGTCGGTGCCGCCGCCGGCGACGTAGGGCACGATCCATTTAACGGGCTGGCTCGGATAGGTGTTCTGGGCGGGTGCGTGGCTGGCAAGGGTGAGCGCCAGGCCGGCGGCCAGCAGTTGCAAGGTCTTCTTCATCGGAACGGTTCCTGTGGGTGGGTGATCGGTCGCAAGGGTGAAAGTGGAGAGGCTCAGCCGCGCAGCGTCTGCCAGAGGTCGCGGTCGCGGTCGGCGGTCCAGACCACCGGATGCTCGATGCCGCGCAGCTCGTCGTAGGCGCGCGAGACATCGAAGGGCAGCACGTGCTGGAACACCGGCCAGTCGCCGAAGCGCGGCTTCATGGCGCGCTCGGCCCGCTCGAAGCAGCCGCGCAGGCTATCGCCGCCATCGATGCCTTCGCGCACCGCGCCGATCAGGGTCGACAGGAAGGCCTTGGTAAGGGCGATGGCTTCGGCGCAGGCCGCTTGGCCCTCGACCACGGCGCCGCGTCCGGGCACCAGCACGCGGGGCTCGAGCGCGGCGACGGCATCCAGCGTGCCGGCCCAGTCCTGGATATAAGCGTCGCCCGCATAAACGCCGCAGCGGTTCTCGACCACGTCGCCCGAGAACAGCACGCCGCAATCCGGCAGCCAGGCCACCGTGTCGCCGCCGGAGTGGCCGCGGCCCAGGCACATCAGGCGCACTTCGCGATCACCGAGCCACAAGCTCATCTCGCGATCGAAGCCGAGCGTCGGCACCGTGAGGCCGGGGATTTCCTCGACCCCGGCGAAGAGCCGCGGGAAGCGGCCGACCTCCGAATCGAAATCCGCCTGGCCGCGCTCGTGCACCCAGTCGATCGTGCCCTGGCTGGCGACGATGGTCTCGACCTCGTCGAAGGCGCTCGCGCCCATCACCCGAACCGCGTGGTAGTGGGTCAACACGATGGTGCGGATCGGCTTGTCGGTGATGCGGCGGATGTCGGCGAGGAAGTCGCGCGCCATCCGCGGCGTCGGCCGGGTGTCGATCAGCACCACCTGGTCGTCGCCGACGATGAAGCCGCAGTTGGGATCGAAGTCGCTGATGTAGCCGTAGACTTTCGGCGCCAGTTCGCGGACCTGGGGCTTTTGCTCGCGCGTGTCGGAAGCGGAGGCGAAGGAGACGCTGGTGTTCATGGGGCAGGGCTCGGGGTGATGGTTGTCGTGGCAGATGGTGACCCGCTGTCGCGCGCAGCGGCCACGCAATCCAGCAGCACTTGCTGGTCGCCGCATTGGTTGGCCAGCAGCAGTACCAGTCGGGCATTGAGGTCGGCGCTCTGTGCGTCGCTCAGGCCTTCGTGGGCGTTGATCCAGGCGGCATAGAAGCCGTCGGGGTCCGGGATGTGGGGTTCGGTGATCATGGGTGGCCTCCGGAGGTTGCGGGCAGCGCGGTCTGCATCGCGGCCACCACGGCAGCTGCATTCGCCCGGACCCGCTGTGCGGCGCGATAGGCATCGGGTCGCACCAGGCAGAAGCCGCCGGCCGGCAGGTCGCCCAGGTGGCGCGCGAGCGCGGCGTCCGGCTGCAAGGTCGGCAAGCCGCTCGCGCCATCGCCGCCCACCGCGACCAGTCGCAGCGGAAGCCGGCGAGCCGCGATCTCCGACTGCACGGCATCGACCTCGGCACGCTCCGGCGCAAACCAGAAGCCGAGGAACGACGTGCCGCCCCGCAGCAGGCTCGCGATGTCGGTGGGTGTCCCGTCCTGCCAGCAGAGCGGCAGGTTCTGCACCGACCGCGCACCTTCCGGCAAGGCCGGCCCCGGCGGATAGTCGTTGGCCACCGACATCCGGCCGGTGTTGACCATGCCCCGTGCGAATGCATGGCGGGAAGCCAGCGCCACCACCGCGCGACGCATCGTGTGCTCGGCCGGCGAGCGCGGTGCGAGGAAGCGTGCCGAGCGACTCGTGACCTGCAGGTTCTGCGCCGCTGCAGGCCGCCGCTCGGCGTCGTAGCTGTCGATCAGGCCTTCGCCTGCCCGGCCTTCGCTCACCAGCGCCAGCTTCCAGGCCAGGTTGGCGGCATCCTGGATGCCGCTGTTGCCGCCGCGGGCCCCGAACGGGCTCACCACGTGGGCCGAGTCGCCGATGAAGATCACCCGGCCATAGCGGAAGTCGTCCAGCAGATGGTCGCGATAGCCGTACGGGCCGATCCAGACGAATTCGAACTCCACGCCCGGCCCGAGCTGCTGGCGCAGGCGCGCGCCCGCGACCTCGGGCTTGCTGATGTGGGCGGTGTCGCAGTCCTCGGGCATCTGGTAGTCGATGCGCCAGACGCCGTCGGCCATCAGGTGCTGCCAGACGCCGCGCCCTTCGTTGAAGCTCGCGTCGACCCAGGTCCAGCGCTCGGTCGGCAGCGGCTTCTTGAAGCGGACGTCGCTGATGCACCAGCGGTCGGTGCTGCGCGATGCATGGGCGTCGATGCCGAGCTGGGTGCGTATCGGGCTGTTGGCGCCGGTGGCATCGACCAGGTGGCCGGCTTCGATGGTGTAGCGGCCAGCGGGCGTCTCGACCTCGACCCGGACGCCTTCCGCCATCGGCTCGATGCGCGTCACCTTGTTCTTCCAGCGCAGGTCGGTCAACCCGAGTTCGAGGATGCGGTCGACCAGGAACCACTCGACATAGAACTGCTGCAGGTTGATGAAGGGCGGCTGCACCGAGAGGCTGTCGGTCTTCAGGTTGAAGTTGTAGACCTCCTCCTCGCCGGAGAAGGTTCGCCCGAACGACCAGGTGATGCCCTTTTCCGCGATGCGTTCGTAGATGCCGAGGCGGGCGAAGATCTCGAGGCTTTTCTGCGCATAGCAGATGCCGCGCGACGATGCGCCGCGCACGCCCACCGTGTCGTCCTCGTCCAGCAGCACCGCCTCGATGCCGCGGCTCGCCAGGTCGCAGGCCAGGGTGAGGCCGGCCGGGCCGGCGCCGACGATCACGATCGGATGGCGCTTGACCGCGCCGGGCGTCTCCAGCTCGGGCGGCGGCACGAAGGGCCAGCTGGGGAGCTGGTACTCGGGCGCGAAGGAATAGGTCTCGGCCGCGGTGTTCGATTCGGTATCGGTTGGCATGGTCATGGCTCGGTCGTGGCTCGGTCGTGGCTCACAGCGCGTGCGCCCATTCCGCGATCGCGTCCGCGGCCTTCGGCACCAGCTCGGGCTGACCGGCCAGGTAATGGTTGCCGCCGACGATGTCGACATTGCGGATGCGTTCGCCGCCGGCCTGCATCCAGGCGGCCCGGGTGCTCGGGAAGGTCGACTGGTCGGCGGTGTAGGTCAGGAGCAGCGCCGGCACGCTGGTACGCGCCAGGTTCGACGGCCCGTCGGCTTGCGAGCGCGAGGACCATTGCGACAGGAAGGCGGTCAGCGAGGTGGTGCGGCCCATCGCGTTGGCCGAGTAGTTGACCTGCCGCGCATCGCCCCAGACGCTGCCGGGTGCGCGATCGTTCGGATCGATCGACAGGTCGACGCAGCGCGGATCGGCATGGGTGCGATACACGATGAAGGCCTGGTCCCGCGGCGCGCCGGGCGTGCTGCGCAGCTGCTGCAGCCGTGCCAGCGCCCATTGCTCGATGCGGTCCAGCCTGGCTTTTTGAGCGGCGGAGAAGCGGGCGAGGAACTCGGCGTCGTACGGCATCGCATGGCGGGCGTCGTACATGTCGAGTTCCGGATCGATCGACAGCGGATCGTGCTCGTCCGTCACCGAGGGGTCGATCCAGTCGCGCATCAGCTTCGATCGGCCCTGGTGCGCGGCGCACAGCGCGATGCCGTCGACCGGCGGCAGGTCGCTCGGATGCAGGTGGGTCGGATCGCCGTCGGCGAAATGGTGCGCGGTCAGCTCCTCGGCCTGCGACTGGTAGAAGCTCGCCAGCGCCGCGCCGCCCGAATTGCCGATCAGCACCACCTTTTCGTAGCCGGCAGCCCGCAGGTGCTGCACGCCGGCGCCGAGGTCCTGGATGGCGCGTTCCATCAGCAGCACCGTGTCATTGCCCATGTAGCGCGAGTTGAGCCCCATGCAGGCGATGCCGCGCTCGGCCAGCGGCGCGATCAGGTAGTGCCCCATGAAGTTGCTGGTGGGATGCATCACGATCGCGGCCACCTTCTTCGGACCGGCCGGTTCGCGAAGCGCGCCGTAGATTCGCGGGCGCAGCATTTGCAGACCCGATTGGCTTTCAAGTGCGGCGCCCGGCTTGACGTCGATCACCGCGAGCTTCAATTCGGTCATCGCGCCGGCTCCAGGTCGCCCGATGCCGCACGGCCCGCGTCCTGCCGCAGCGAGGCCTTGCGTTCGGTCCAGGCATCCAGGTCGGCATGGGCGTGGCGGGCATGCGCCTCCATCTCGGCCGCGGGCACGGTCGGGGTGGTGAGCTCGACCCGGATCCCGTTCGGATCGAAGAAGTAGATCGACCCGATGATGTGATGGTCGGTGATGCCCAGCACCTCGACGCCCGCGGCTTGCAGGCGCGCCTTGGCGACTTCGAGGTCGGCGACCGAATCCACCCGCAGGGCGATGTGGTTGACCCAGGCCGGCGTGTTCGGCGAAGGCAGCGAGGCGGTGTCGTCGCCCAGGTCGAAGAAGGCGATGTACGAGCCGTCCCGCATCTGGAAGAAGATGTGCACGTAGGGGCAGTATTCGCCGGTGCTCGGCACGTGATCGCTCTTGATGACGTGTACCAGCGGCAGCCCGAGCAGGTCTTCGTAGAAGCGGCGGGTTTCCTCGCCGTCGCGGCAGCGCCAGGCGAAGTGGTGCAGGCCGAGCACAGGCACCGGCAGCTGCACCGGTGCAGGCGTGGGTTCGTTCGCGGATCGGGCGATCGTCGGGTTCATGGTCTTGTCTCCATCGCGGGTTGATCGCGGTTGATCGCGAATCGAGGCGCCATTGGGCCGGCTTTCTTCCTATGATTCAATCGAAATAAATTCATTGATTGATGAAGAAGGGCCATGAATCCATGAACCTCACCCTGCGCCAGCTCCGGGCCTTCGCCGCGGTCGCCGCGACCGGGAGCTTCACCGCGGCGGCGCGCGAACTGCACCTCACCCAATCCGCCCTGAGCGTGCTGGTGCGCGAGCTCGAACGCGAGATGGGCGTGCAGCTGTTCGATCGCCACACCCGGCGGGTGCTGCTCTCCGAGGCCGGCCGCGAGTTCCAGCCCTCGGTCCAGCGGCTGCTGGCGGATCTGGCGGGCGCCGTCGCGAGCGTCACCGAGCTGCGCGAGAAGAAGCGCGGCGTGCTGCGCCTGGCCGCGCCGCAACTGATGGCCTGCACGCTGATGCCGCGGGTCATCGCGGCCTATGCCCGGCGCTATCCGGACATCGACGTCCGGCTCGCCGATACCTTGCCCGAGAACCTGATCGCCGGCCTGCTGTCCGGCGAGGTCGAGCTGGCCGTGGGGCAGGACGTCGCGGTCGATGTCGCGGCGATCGAGCGCCGCACCTTGTTCCGCGACCGGCACTGGCTGATCTGCCCGCCGGACCACGCCCTGGCGCGCCGCCGCAAGCTGCATTGGCGCGACCTGGAGCCCTACACCTTCATCGCGCCGACCCGCGACTTCCGGCAGCGCGTGCTGCCCGAGCTCGACGCCGAGGCGCGCGCGCTGATGCTGCGCGCGAGCACCCAGGAGGTGTCGTACATGACCACCGCGCTCGGCATGGTCGCCTCGGGACTCGGGCTGACCGTGTGCCCGACCTATTCGGCTTCGCTGGTGCGTGCGCACGGCTTGAAGATGGTGCGGCTGGACGATCCGGATTTCCATCGCGAGGTCTGCGTGTATGTGGCAGCGCGCCGCTCGCTGTCGCCGGCGGCGGCGGGCTTCGTCGAGATGCTGGAGCTCGATGCCCGGCGCCCGCGCGGCTCGGTCGATTGAAGGCGAAATCTACAATGCGCCGACGCCCGGACGGGCCTTCCTCCAGCCACTCACCCGACCTTTCCAACATGAACGTCATTCGATTCACCGACCTGTGCGCACAAGGCAAGGTCGCCGGCCAGCGAGTTTTCATCCGGGCCGACCTGAACGTGCCGCAGGACGATGCCGGCAACATCACCGAGGACACCCGGATCCGCGCTTCGGTGCCCTGCATCCGCCAGGCCCTCGAATCCGGTGCGGCCGTGATGGTCACCTCGCACCTCGGCCGACCCACCGAGGGTCAGTTCAAGCCGGCGGATTCGCTCGCACCGGTGGCCCGGCGCCTCGGCGAGTTGCTCGGGCGCGAGGTCCCGCTGAAGGCGGACTGGGTCGATGGCGTAGCCGTCGCTCCGGGCCAGGTGGTGCTGCTCGAGAACTGCCGGCTCAACAAGGGCGAGAAGAAGAACGACGAGGCGCTGGCTCGCAAGCTGGCGGCGCTCACCGACATCTATGTCAACGATGCCTTCGGCACCGCTCACCGCGCCGAAGCCACCACCTACGGCATCGCGCAATTCGCCAAGCTCGCCTCTGCCGGTCCACTGCTGGCCGCCGAGATCGACGCGATCACCCAGGCGCTGGCCGAGCCGAAGCGTCCGCTGGTGGCGATCGTCGCCGGATCGAAGGTCAGCACCAAGCTCACCATCCTGAAAAGCCTGGCCGAGAAGGTCGACCAGCTGATCGTCGGCGGCGGCATCGCCAACACCTTCATGCTGGCTTCAGGACTTTCGATCGGCAATTCGCTGGCCGAGCCGGACCTGATCGACGAGGCCCGCGCAGTGATCGACGCGATGCGCGTGCGCGGCGCCGCGGTGCCGATCCCGGTCGACGTGGTCACGGCCACTCAATTCGCGGCCGATGCGACGGCCACCGTCAAGGACGCGGCCGACGTGGCCGAAGGCGACCTGATCCTGGACATCGGCCCGAAGACGGCCGAGATGCTGGCGGCGCAGCTGCGCGAAGCCGGCACCATCGTCTGGAACGGACCGGTCGGCGTGTTCGAGTTCGATGCCTTCCAGGGCGGCACCAAGGCCATCGCCCTGGCGATCGCCGAAAGCAAGGCCTTCTCGATCGCGGGCGGCGGCGACACCTTGGCCGCCATTGCCAAGTACGGCATCGAGGACAAGGTCGGCTACATCTCGACCGGCGGCGGCGCGTTCCTGGAAATTCTCGAGGGCAAGAAGCTGCCGGCGCTGGAAATCCTCGAAAAGCGCGCGGCCGAACAGCCATCCTGAAACTGTATACAGTCCAGGATACAAAAACACCGACGAGAGACAAACACCCCATGAGCCAGCAAGTCCGCCCCTCGCGCCACGCCACCAAGATCGTCGCGACCCTCGGCCCGGCCTCCAACACGCCGGAACTGCTCGAGCAGATGATCACCTACAAGGTGAGCGTGGTGCGGCTCAACTTCAGCCATGGCACCGCGCAGGACCACATCGCCCGGGCCGCGATGGTGCGCGAGGCCGCGAAGCGAAGCGGGCGCGAGGTCGCGATCATGGCCGACCTGCAGGGCCCGAAGATCCGGGTCGGCAAGTTCGCCGGCGGCAAGATCCTGCTGGAGTCCGGCGCGCGCTTCGTGCTCGATGCCTCCCGCACCGAACTGGGCGACATCGACGCGGTCGGCCTCGACTACAAGGATCTGCCGCGCGACGTGAAGCCCGGCGACCGGCTGCTGCTGAACGACGGCCTCATCGTGCTCACGGTCGATGGCGTCAAGGGCGATGCGGTGCACACCACGGTGCGCATGGGCGGCGAGCTCTCGAACAACAAGGGCATCAACAAGCAGGGCGGCGGGCTGACGGCGCCGGCACTCACGCTCAAGGACATGGAGGACATCAAGACCGCGATGAGCTTCCAGGCCGACTACGTGGCCGTGAGCTTTCCGAAGAATGGCACCGACATGGAGATGGCGCGCCAGCTGTGCAACGTGGCGGCGGCCGAATTCGGCCACAAGCCCGGGATGATCGCCAAGATCGAGCGGGCCGAGGCGATCCCGCGGCTGGAAGAAATCCTGAGTGCGAGCGACGGCATCATGGTCGCGCGCGGCGACCTCGCGGTCGAGGTCGGCAACGCCGCCGTGCCGGCCCTTCAGAAGAAGATGATCCGCATGGCCCGCGAAATGGACAAGGTGGTCATCACGGCCACCCAGATGATGGAGTCGATGATCACCAACCCGGTCCCGACCCGGGCCGAGGTGAGCGACGTGGCCAATGCGGTGCTCGACGGCACCGACGCGGTCATGCTCTCGGCCGAGACCGCGTCCGGGCGCTATCCGCTCGAGACGGTGCAGGAGATGAGCCGCATCTGCGAAGCCGCCGAGGCCGCGGCCGATCCGCAGCTCGATGCCGACTTCAGCGGTCAGAACTACGCCCGCATCGACCAGTCGATCGCGATGGGCGCGCTCTTTACAGCCACCCGGCTGGGCGCCAAGGCGATCGTGGCCCTGACCGAATCCGGCTCGACGCCGCTCTGGATGAGCCGGCATCGCGCCCACATCCCGATGTACGCGCTGACCTCTCGGCTCGCGACCCAGCGTCGGATGGCGCTGTATCGCAACGTCCGGCCGCTCTTGATGGATTCGGAAAGCGACCGCGACACCGCGCTCGAACAAGCCGAGGCCCACCTCAAGAAGCGCGGCATCGTGCAGACCGGCGACGTCTACGCGATCACCTGCGGCGAGCCGATGGGCGCGCCGGGCGGCACCAACATGCTGAAGATCTGCCGGGCCGCTTGAAGATCGTCCGCTCGTTCTGGCGCGCATCCGGTCGGGCAGAGCCTGCGTAGTCGAACGGATGATGATCCGATCCCCTGCCGCGCGCCTGGCGCTCTTCGTCGCTGCCGCCGTCTTCACCCTGGCGCTCGCGGCTTGTTCCCCGCTCAAGCTGATCAATGGCCTGGTGCCGGGCAGCACCTACATCCTCGATGAAGGGCTCGCCTACGGCAGCCTGCCGCGCCAGCGGCTGGACGTGTATCGGCCGCTCGCGGAACGCGCGGCGCCCGAAGGCCGGCGGCCGCTGGTCGTGTTCTTCTATGGCGGCACCTGGAGCAGCGGGGATCGCGCCGGCTACCGCTTCGTCGGGGAGGCGCTGGCATCGCAGGGCGCGATCGTCGTGCTGCCCGATTACCGGCTCGCGCCCGGCGCGGTCTATCCCGACTTCGTGCGGGATAGCGCGATGGCGGTCAAGTGGGCCCTCGACAACGCCTTGCGCCTGGGCGCGGATCCCGCCCGGGTCTACGTCATGGGTCACAGCTCGGGCGCCTACAACGCCGCGATGGTGGCGCTGGACGACCGATGGCTGCGCGAACTCGGCGCCGACCCGAGCCGCCTGGCGGGCTGGGTCGGGCTCGCGGGCCCCTACGACTTCCTGCCGATCGACAACCCACAGGCGCAGGTGGCATTCAGCTGGCCGAACACGCCGGCCGATTCGCAGCCGCTCGCGCATGCCTCGGCGAAGGCGCCGCGCACCTTGCTGGTTGCCGCGACCAAGGACGAAACCGTCGATCCGCGGCGCAACACCTTGCAACTCGCTGAACGGCTCCGAAGCCTCGGCGTACCGATTCGCGTCGAGCTTTTCGACGACCTCAACCATGTCACGCTCATCGGTGCGGTGGCCAAGCCGCTGCGATGGCTGGGAGGGCCGGTGCTGCCGCCGATCCTGTCCTTCATGGGCTTGCCCGGGGTCCCGTCCGACAAGGTCGATCGATAGAATGCGAGGCGTTTTCTCTTACGTTCCCACCCCTAGATTCCACGAGGTACATCCATGGCACTCGTTTCGATGCGCGAATTGCTCGACCATGCCGCCGTGAACGGCTACGGCATTCCGGCCTTCAACGTCAACAACCTCGAACAGGTCCAGGCCGTCATGTCGGCAGCCGCCGAAATCGATGCGCCGGTGATCCTCCAGGCCAGCGCCGGCGCCCGCAAGTACGCAGGCGAACCCTTCATCAAGCACCTGATCGAGGCAGCCATCGAAAGCTGGCCGCAAGTGCCGCTCGTGATGCACCAGGACCACGGCCAGAGCCCGGACGTGTGCAAGGGCGCCATCGACCTCGGCTTCAGCTCGGTGATGATGGACGGCTCGCTGCAGGCCGACGGCAAGACCATCGCGAGCTACGACTACAACGTCGAGGTCACCAAGAAGGTGGCCGACATGGCGCACCGGGTCGGCGTCACGGTCGAAGGCGAGCTCGGCTGCCTCGGCTCGCTCGAGACCATGAAGGGCGACAAGGAAGACGGCCACGGCACCGATGCGACCATGACGATGGACCAGCTGCTGACCGACCCGGAGCAGGCAGCCGACTTCGTGAAGCGCACCCAGATCGACGCGTTGGCCATCGCCATCGGCACCAGCCACGGCGCCTACAAGTTCACCCGCAAGCCCACCGGCGACATCCTGGCGATCAACCGCATCAAGGAAATCCATCGCCGCATCCCGAACACGCACCTGGTGATGCACGGCTCGTCGAGCGTGCCGCAAGACCTCTTGGCCGAGATCCGCAAGTACGGCGGCAACATGAAGGAAACCTACGGCGTGCCGGTCGAGGAAATCCAGGAAGCGATCAAGCACGGCGTTCGGAAGATCAACATCGACACCGACATCCGCCTCGCCATGACCGCGGCCATCCGCAAGTTCTTCGCCGAGAACCCCGAGAAATTCGATCCGCGCGAGTACCTGAAGCCCGCGCGCGAGGCGGCCAAGGCGATCTGCAAGCAGCGCTACATCCAGTTCGGCTGCGAAGGCCAGGGCTCCAAGATCAAGGGCGACACGCTTCAGGTCATCGCAGCCAAGTACGCCAAGGGCGAATTGGCGCAAGAAGTGGTCTAGGCCTTTTCGATTCAGGCAAGCCACCCTTCGCGGTGGCTTTTTTCTGCGCCCTCCGGATCACGCGCACAATCTTTGCATCACCCGCTTCGGCTTGCTCGCCCCGTCTGCTCGCAACCGTCACGCCGCGCCACCAGCCCGCCCCCTTTCGACATGACCACCGTCCATACCTCCTCCATCAAGAGCCTTCCGCTGCTCGCGCGCGGCAAGGTGCGCGACAACTATGCGGTGGGCGACGACCGCATCCTGATGGTCGCGAGCGACCGGTTGTCGGCCTTCGACGTGATCATGGGCGAACCGATTCCGGGCAAGGGCGAGATCCTGACCCAGATGGCGCTCTGGTGGTTCGATCGGCTCGGCTCACTGTGTCCCAACCACCTGACCGGCGACGCACCGGAGAGCGTGGTGGCTCCGGACGAGGTCGAGCAGGTCAGGGGGCGTTCGATGCTGGTCAAGCGGCTGAAGCCAATCCCGGTCGAGGCGGTGGTGCGGGGCTACCTGGCGGGTAGCGGCTGGAAGGAATATTCGGAAAACCAGGCGATCTGCGGCGTGTCGCTGCCTTCGGGTCTTCGCAATGCCGCCCAGCTGCCGCGACCGATCTTCACGCCCGCAGCCAAGGCGGCAGCCGGCGCGCACGACGAGAACATCAGCTACGACAAGGTGGTCGAGATCGTCGGGCCGACGCTGGCCCAGCAGATTCGCGACACCAGCATCGCGATCTACGAGGCGGCCGCCTCGATCGCCCTCAGCAAGGGGATGATCATCGCGGACACCAAGTTCGAATTCGGCCTCGACGAGAGCGGCGCGCTGATCCTGATGGACGAGGTGCTCACGCCGGACAGTTCCCGCTACTGGCCGATCGAGGGTTACGAGGCAGCGCTCGATTCGGGCAGCAACCCGCCTAGCTACGACAAGCAGTTCGTCCGCGACTGGCTCGAAGCCACCAAGATCAACGGCAAGCGCTGGGACAAGACGCCGCCGGCGCCGCGGCTGCCGGCCGAAGTCATCGAGAAGACCGCGGCCAAGTACCGCGAGGCGCTCGAACGACTCACCGACTGATTCGCACCGGCCGGCCGGGGGCTGCGGCATCGGGAACCGGTCGGCGGACCCGGCGGGGTCCGCGTTGTCTAGACTCGGGCATTTCCGCCGCTTCCGGCCGTATCCGGCCCTTCGCTGCAGACCGCAGCTCCAGCGACCATGACCTTCACCACGACCCTTTTCAAGGCCCTTTCGACGGCCGACCTCACCCAGTGCAACGGCCAGAAGGTCGAAGCCCGGATGCTCGACGAGAGCCCGTCCGCCTTGCTCAAGCCTTATGTCGATCTCGCCGATCGCTCGACCGTCTACATCGAGGACCAGGAGATCCAGGTCGACGACGAAGGCCGCGCCTATTGCCGAGCGAAGGCAGACGCCAAGAGCGAGCCGCTGGTCTGGATCTTCCGGGTGCTGGGGCCGCTCAAGTCGATCCACATGCCCGATGAGCCGCTGACCGTCGCGGATCTCCGCCGGGTGATGGGGGCCAGCAACGGCTCGGCCAAGCGAAGCGCCTGAACCGTCTGCCGGTGCGCTGAAAAGTCAGCGCACACTTGCAGCCAAGGTGGCGACCGTGCGTCCGGAGCCGTCCAGTAGCACCAGCCGGCTGCGGTTCTGCAGCCGATAGCTTGCCGTCTGCTGCAATGCCGCGAAGAACTGGGTTTCGTTGATGTTGACCGCCGGATTGGCGCAGGCCATGCGGGTCGCGCCCAGCTGTCCGAGCTTGAGCGAGCTGCCCATGCGCTGGTAGGTGCCGCTCACGCGGTTGCAGCCGCCGGTGCCGCTCACCCGGCCGCTGTTGCCGTCGAAGCTGATCTGCGCATTCTCGCGAGGATCGTTGCTCGGCTCGATCAGTTCGTTGCCGAGCTGCTCCAGCTGCCATACCGGACCTTCGATGGGCTCGTCCAGGCTGATGTTGCTGCCGCAGCCGGCGAGGACTGCGAGGGCGAAGGCTGCCGCGGTGAACGTCGAAAAGCGCATGGCCGTTCTTTCTTTCTCAATCAGAGGGTGGTTGCGCCATCCTATGCGACGGCTTCCTGGCCGGTCCATCCGCGCAGCTCCGCACGGCTCGGATCGCCTATCGCCTCGGCTCAGCTCAGAACCACGCTGCTCAACCGGCGGCGATAGGTGGCCACGGTCGGATCGTCCGGCGGAATCTGCCCATCCGCAACCTTGACCCTCGGCGGCTCGATGATTTCGAGGATCGCGATGTAGGTCTTGCGGGCCAGGTCCTCGTTCCAGCTCTTGTCCCGCATCAGGATCTCGAGCAGCTCGTCCATGGCGTCGGTCCAGCGCTGTTCGCCGATGAGCACCTGGGCCCGGCCGAAGCGGCTTTCGAAGTCGCGCTTGTTGGCGGCGATGCGGGCGTCGAACTCGCCGGCTTCGCGGGCAGGCCCCGCGGCGGGATGAACGAAGTCGACCGCATCGAACCAGCGTTGCAAGGCCTCGAAGCGGCGCACCGACGCCGCCTTCGCGATCACCGGCGCGAACGCCACCTTGGCGTCGTCGATGCGGCCTTCCCTCATCAGCAGCTTGACGTATTCGAAGCGGGCGTCGTCGTTGGCCGGATCGGTCGCGACGGCATGCTGCAGCTTCTCGAGCGCGCCTTCGGTGTCGCCATCGGCGAGCGCGCCCAATGCCTCTTCTTCTTGCTCGGCGGCTTCCATTTCTTCGGCTGCGGGCACGTGCTTGTCGAGGAAGGTGCGGATCTGTTCCGCGGGAATCGCGCCGACGAAGCCGTCCACCGGCTGGCCGTCCTTGAACATCACGCAGAACGGAATGCTGCGAACGCCGAACATCTGGCTCAGCTGCTGCGAGATCTGCGGCACCTTGTCGGCATCGAGCTTGGCCAGCGTGAAGCGCCCGGCGTATTCGACTTCGAGCTTTTCCAGCACCGGTCCGAGCTGCTTGCAGGGTCCGCACCACTCCGCCCAGATGTCGAGCAGCACCGGCGCCACGGCCGAGGCATCGATCAGGTCGGACTGGAAATTTTCGAGAGTGATGTCGATCATGAGGCGAAGTTGAGGGTGAAACGTAAAATTGAAACCATGAAGCAATCCATCCAGGTCGGCGTGGTCATGGGCTCGAACTCCGACTGGGAGACGATGGTCAGCGCGGTCGAGATTCTCCGGCAATTCGATATCGCGCACGAAGCGCGCGTGGTGTCGGCCCACCGCATGCCGGATGCGCTCTTCGCCTATGCCGAAGGCGCCGCTGCCCGCGGATTGGCCGCCATCATCGCCGGCGCCGGCGGGGCGGCCCACCTGCCGGGCATGCTGGCCGCCAAGACCACGGTGCCGGTGCTCGGCGTGCCGGTTGCCAGCCGGCATCTGCAGGGCGTCGATTCGCTCTACAGCATCGTCCAGATGCCCAGGGGCGTGCCGGTCGCGACTTTCGCCATCGGCCCTGCCGGCGCAGCCAATGCGGCGCTGTTCGCGGTCGCGATGCTGGCAGTCGGCGACCCGGCTCTTCGCCGGCAGCTCGACCAGTTCAGGGCCCGCCAGACCGAAGTTGCGAGCAACATGAGCCTGCCGCCGCCGGCCGCTGCAGGCGAGCCGCGCGGTGCCGCGCCGATGTCCACCGGTCTCGACGGGGCGGACGCGCCGCGCGAGCCGGTCCCGTTGTTTTCGCCGCAAGGCGGGGGGGCGCTATGAAGCCGATTCTTCCGGGCGCCACGTTGGGCGTGATGGGTGGTGGCCAGCTCGGCAGGATGTTCGTCCATGCCGCCCAGCGCCTCGGCTACTTCACCGCGGTGCTCGATCCCGATCCCGAAAGCCCTGCCGGCCGCGTGAGCCATCACCATGTCCAGGCCGACTACGTCGATGTCGATGCGCTCGCCCACTTCGCGGGCCTGGCGGACGCGATCACCACCGAATTCGAGAACGTGCCGGCCGCGTCGCTCGAACACCTGGCGGTGGCTCGACCGGTGTCGCCGGCTGCCGCCGCGGTCGCGATCGCACAGGACCGCATTCGCGAGAAAGCGCACTTCGTCGGCTGCGGCGTGGATTGCGCGCCCTATGTGGCGGTCGAGTCGGACGACGTGTTGTCGGTCGTGCCTGCCAACCTCTTCCCCGGCTTGCTCAAGACCGCGCGGCTCGGCTACGACGGCAAGGGACAGCAGCGGGTCGGGAGCCGGGCCGAGCTGGTCGCGGCCTGGAAGGCGGTCGGGCAGCAGCCCTGCGTGCTCGAAAAGCTGATGCCGATCGACTACGAATGCTCGGTGGTGCTCGCGCGCGGCCGCGATGGCCTGCTGGTGCACTATCCGCCGCAGCGCAATCTGCATCGCGGCGGCATCCTGGCGGTGACCGAGGCGCACGACCAGGCCTTGCCGGACGACGTGGCGCAGCGTGCCGCGCAGGCGGCGCTCTCGATCGCCGAAGGCATGGAATACGTCGGCGTCCTCTGCGTCGAGTTCTTCGTGCTCGAGGGCGGCGCCTTGGTCGTTAACGAAATGGCACCGCGTCCCCACAACAGCGGCCACTGGACCACCGACGCCTGCGATGTCTCGCAGTTCGAACTGCAGGTCAGGACCTTGACCGGCCTGCCGCTCAATCCGCCGCGCCAGCACAGCCCGGCGGTCATGCTCAACCTGCTGGGCGATCTGTGGTTCCTCGAAGCCGACGGCGTCCGGCCGGACAAGCCTTTGGAGCCGCGCTGGGCCGACGTGCTGAAGCTGCCCGGAACGCATCTGCATTTGTACGGCAAGGTCGAGCCGAGGGCCGGACGCAAGATGGGCCATCTCACGCTCACCGGCGACAGCGTGGCCGCGGTGCGCAGCACGGCCGACTTCGCGGCGGCGATGCTCGGGCTCCCGATACCGCTGACCGAGTAGCCCGCATGTCGCGATGCTCGAGGCGCCCGGCATGATTCGCGACGGCCGCCTGCCCGAGACCCTGGTCGAGGCCGCCCGCGTGCTGCGGGCCGGCGGCCTGGTCGCCTTTCCGACCGAAACCGTCTACGGGCTCGGGGCGGACGCCACCAACGACCAGGCGGTGGCCGGCATCTTCGCCGCCAAGGGCCGGCCGAGCGACCATCCGCTGATCGTCCACGTGGCGGCCGGGCCGCGCGGCACCGAGGCCTTGTCGCGCTTCGCGCAGCCGCTGCCGCTTTTCGCGCAGCGCCTGGTGCAGGCTTTCTGGCCCGGCCCGTTGACCTTGATCCTCACGCGCCAGCCGGGCGTCGCGGGCGCGGCGGCCGGCGGCGAGGACACCGTCGGGCTGCGCTGCCCCTCGCATCCGGTCGCGCAGGCCTTGCTGGCCGCTTGCGCCGAGCAGGGCGTCGCGGGCCTGGCAGGGCCGAGCGCCAACCGCTTCGGCCGCATCAGCCCGACGCTCGCCGCGCATGTGGCCGAGGAGTTCGGGGACGCGCTGTTGGTGGTGGACGGCGGTGCCTGCGACGTCGGCATCGAATCGACCATCGTCGATTGCAGCCGCGGCGCGCCGGTGCTGCTACGGCCGGGCGTCATCACCCGAGCGCAGATCGAGGCGGCCTGCGGCCAGGTGCTGCGCGACAAGGCAGATCTGGCCGCGCCCGACCCGCGCGCACCCGGCACGCTCGAAGCCCATTACGCACCGAACGCCAAGGTTCGACTGATGGACGCCCGGGCGCTGCAATCGGCGCTCGACATCCTGGGCGCCTCGGGCGCGCACATCGCGGTCTGGTCGCGCACGGTGCTCAAGCAGCGCTCGTCCCGCATCCTGCAGCGGCGGATGCCGGACGATGCCCTGGCGGTCGCGCAGCAGCTCTTCGCGGTGCTGCGCGAGTTCGATGCCGCGGGCGTCAAGCTGATCTGGGTCGAGACGCCGCCGGCCACGCCGGAGTGGGAAGGCGTCGCCGACCGGCTGCAGCGGGCGGCGGCGGCCTGAGGCCGAGGCCCGCAGCGACCGGATCCCTACCCGATTCGCATCGGCTTGCGCCACCGCGCCGCGCCGCCCTTGTCCGGATTCAGCTCCGGCTTACTTCACCGAGTCGAACAGCGCCCGCGCCCGCACGTGGCAGAACGGCGGCTCGTAGGTGCCGTGATAGGCGCCGTAGTAGGTCGCGTAGGCGGCGCTGGTCGGATCGGTCGGCGCCTTGCCGCCCGGTCCGTAGGTGGCCTGGATCTGCGCATCGACATCGACCGTGGACACGGTGGTCACCCCGCGCGCATCGAAGTCCGCCTTCGCCGGGATCATGTGGACCGCCGGCGGCACGGTCGGGTCGCCGGCGCCGCCGCAGAGCAGCGTGGCGGCGCGCGGCGTCCAGCCGAGCAGGTCGTTCTTCTGCGCGTCCAGGTACAGGCCGCTGTTCGCGTTGGTCCGGGTGTCGGCGACGAAGGCCGGCTGGAAGAGCGCGTCGCGGGCCTCGTTCGGGGTGCCGCCCGGCAGCGCGCCGGAGGTGATCAGCGTGGTGTAGTTGAGCGTCGGGCTCGGCAGCAGGTTCTCGATGGTGGCGGCGTAGGGCTGCTTGTAGGCGTCGTTGATGTCGTTGTAGACGTTGCCGTAGACCCGCTGGTAGGTGTTCACGATCATCGGCACGAAGAACTGGTAGCCGGCGATCGCGTTGGTCAGCTTGAAGGAGCCCGACAGGTTGTAGGGCCCCGCCAGGTGGGCGCCGGCGACCACGTTGAATTCGAGCGGGTTGTCCCGCTCGGCCGCGCGGTGCGCGGCCATCGACGAATGCCCGCCTTGCGAGTAGCCGGTGAACATCACCTTGCCCGAGAAGCTGCCGCCATTGGAGAGCACCGCCGAGCGCGCCGCACGGATCGAGTCGAGCACCGATCGCGCCTCGGAATCGGCATGCAGGTAAGGGTGGTACGGAAAGGTCGACTTGGCGTAGCCGAGATAGTCGGTGGCCACCACCGCGTAACCCTGCGAGGCGTACATCGCGATCAGCAAAAAGGTTTCGGAGTCCTGCGGATTGGCCAGCGTGCGCGGCTTCTGCACGTCGGTGCCCTTGGCATAGGCCACGAGCGGCACCGAGGTGGCGCAGGTGCCGGCCGGCATCAGCAGCACGCCGGAGGCGTTGGTGTCCTCGCCCTTCGGACCGACGGTCGTGTAGTTGATCGGCACCACCCGCACGTCGCACTTGGCCTTGCCGCTGAGCGCCTGCAGCCCGCTCTGCGCGGTACCCGCGTCGATCTGAGCGGCGGTCACGGTGGTGACGGTGACTGCCGGCTCCTTGAGCGCGCCGGTGCCGGGGCCGACCACTCCGCCGCCATTGCCCACCCCGATGAAGCCGCCACCGCCGCCATCGCCGCCTCCGCCGCAGGAAGCAAGCAGGCAGGCCGCGCCGATGGCGCTCAGGATGTGAAGGCTCTTCATGGAATGTCTCCGTGGTGTGTGTTCGTTTGTGAGAAAGACGCGCACGATCCTAGGCCGGCGGTCGACGAAGCAGGACGAGGGAAACCCCGAGCCCCTCGAACGCACCACCGCGCCGTTGTCGCGTGCGCGACGCTTTCAAGGTCAGTTGTCGAGCGCGGCCCAGTCGACCAGCGCATCGAACGCCGGCCGGGCCGCGGCGGCATTGGCATGGTTGGCGATGGCCACCACCACCCAGCGCCGACCGCTCGCGCCATGCACGTAGCCCGCGACGCCCGCCGCATCTCGCAGCGTTCCGGTCTTGAGGTGCGCCGCGCCGCCCGAACGCAGCGGCCGACGGCGCAAGGTGCCATCGACGCCGGCGAGCGGCAGCGACGACATCAGCTCCGGCATCACCGGCGATCGCCAGGCCACCTGCAGCATCTTGCCCAGTTCGCCGGCGGTGATGCGCTCTTCGCGCGACAAGCCGGAGCCGTTGTCGAAGACCGGCTGCCCTTCGCCGGTGCCGATGCGGTTGTTCCACCACTGGCGCATCGCGGTGCGTGCGCTTTCGAGGTTGCCGCGGCGCTTCTGCTCGAGGCCGAGCGTCAGGAAGAGCTGCTGCGCCATCACGTTGTTGCTGAACTTGTTGATGTCGCGGATCACCTCCGAAAGCGGCGGTGACACGACCTCGAAGACCGGCTTGGCGCCCGCCGGAACCCGTCCGTCGCGTGCGCGGCCCTTGAGCTGCGAGCCCATCTCGGCCCAGAGTCCGGCCACGGCGCGGCCGGCATAGCCCTGCGGGTCGGCATAGGCAACCGACCAGGTCTTCTCGCCGCACGCCGCCGGAAAGCTGCCCGCGAAGCCGATCCGCGCGGGATCGGAGACCTCGGCCGCGACCGCGCTGCGCCAATCGCCGCAATCGCCGGCCGAAAGCGGAAGGGTGGCCTGGGTCGAGACGCCGGCCAGGTACGGTTCGAAGTTGACCCGCGCGGTCTGCGTGGCGCGATCCGGCACAAAGGTCATCGCGACCGACTTGAAGTTGACGAGCAGCGCGTCGGGCGTCGCGTTGTACGGCTTCGAACCCTCGCCGTCGAAGGCATTCGGATCGATCGGCGGCACCTCGAAGGCGCTGCGGTCGAGCACGATGTCGCCGTCGATGGTGTGGATGCCGAGGCCCTGCACGCGCCGCAGCAGCAGCCAGAGCCGCTCCAGCACCAGCTTCGGATCGCCTTGCCCCTTGATGTACAAGTTGCCCGCGAGCACGCCGTTCTGCACCGGCCCGTCGACGTACACCGGCGTGGTCCACGCATAGGCCGGGCCGAGGATGTCGAGCGCGGCATAGGTCGTGACCAGCTTCATGATCGACGCCGGATTGACCGGCACCTGCGAGCGCCAGGCGAGCCGTGTCGGCCGTACGCCGTCGGCATCGGCCACCAGCAGCGTGACCGCGTCGCGCGGCACCTTGGCGCGTGCCAGCGCCGCGTCGACCTCCGGCGGGAGCGCCTGTGCACTCGCGGCCGCCGGCCAGAGGCAGGTCGACAAGCAGCCGAAGAGGCCGATGGCGGCGAGCGAGGCGCGGAGGCGGGCGGCGATGGAATCCGTGGCGGCTGAAGGCATCGGCGGGATTATCCCGGCGCCGACCGGCGTGCCGAAGCGCCTCGATAATCGCCCGATGCCCGTCGCCGCTCCCCGTTTTTCTCCCCGCACGATCGGCATCTGGGCAGCGGTGGTCACGGTGCTGGTCTGGACGGCCTTCATCGTCATCGCGCGCGCTTCGGCCGCCCGGAGCCTCACGCCGCTCGACCTCACCTTCGTGCGCATCTGGGGCGCTGCCCTGGTGCTGCTGCCCTGGGGCGCCTGGCTGGTGATGAAGGCGCGCCGCGAGCAACGGCCGGACGCAGGCTCGCTCTTCGGCCTGTCGCCGCTGTCGCTTCGGATCACGGTGGTGGCCGGTGCGCTCGGCGGCGTCGCCTACGCCATGCTGGCCTACTGCGGCTTCTTCTTCGCGCCGGCCTCCCATGCCTCGGTGCTCATGCCGGGAAGCCTTCCGCTCTGGGCGACGCTGCTCGCCGCCATCTTCCTGCACGACCGCATCCATGCCTCCCGCGCCGTCGGCCTGGTGCTGATCGTCGCGGGCGACCTCCTGGTCGGCGGGGCCAGCCTCTTGCATGCATTGGACGGCGGCGACGTGTGGAAGGGCGACCTGCTCTTCATGTGCGCAGCCTTCACCTGGGCCGGCTACAGCGTGCTGGTGCGGCGGCACGGGCTGGAGGCCGTGCGCACCACGATCGCGATCACGGCCTTCGCCTTCCTGACCTACGTGCCGGCGTACGCGCTGCTGGCCGGCGCGGGCCTCGTCGCCAGCCGGCTGGCCCAGGCGCCGCTGGGCGAAATCGCGTTCCAGATGATGTTCCAGGGCGTCGGCTCGGTCGCGATATCGGGCATCACCTTCACGCGGATGATCCAGTACTTCGGGCCGGTCCGATCGACCATGATCACGGCGGTCGTGCCCGGGCTCTCGGCGCTCGGCGCCGGCGTGTTCCTCGGCGAGCCGCTGCACTGGAACCTGGTCGCCGGCCTGGCTTGCGTCACCCTCGGCATCCTGTTCGGCGTGCAGCGCACCCGAAGCGCGGCACCGCCGGCCCCTGCGACCTCGGCCAGCACGCCGGTCGGCACGGCAGCGGCTGCGACAGCAGGGCGGATCGATGGCTAGCCTGCTCGCCTTCGACACCAGCACCGAGGTGCTCACGGTCGCCGTGCTTCAGGGCGACCGCATCTTCGAGCACCGGGGCGAGGGCGGCGCCGCGGCTTCGGCGGCGCTGCTGCCGGCGATCCTGCGCCTGCTGTCGGACGCCGGCCTGGCGCCGGCCTCGCTCGACGCCGTGGTGTTCGGCCGGGGTCCGGGCTCGTTCACGGGCCTGCGCACTGCCTGTTCGGTGGCGCAGGGCTTCGGCTGGGGCGCCGGCGTGCCGGTGCTGCCGATCGACACGCTCCACGCCGTGGCCGAGGACGCCCGGCATCGGTTCGGCAGCGAGCGCGTGATGGCGGTGCTCGATGCCCGCATGGACCAGGTCTACGCGGCCGGCTACGACTTCTCGAAAAGTTCGGCGGTGGGCGTGACGGAGGCGGTCGAGCCGGCGTTGCTCGCACCCGAGCAGGTCGAGCTGCCGGTTGGCTGGGTCATGGCGGGCAATGCCTTCGAGGCCTACGGCGAGCGCCTGCCTTCCGGGGGTGCGCGCCATGCGGCGCTGCCGCTGGCGACCGCCCTGCTTCGGCTGGCGCCGGCCATGCTCGCCGCAGGAAGGGCGGTCGCGCCCGAGCTCGCGCAGCCCGTGTACGTTCGCGATAAAGTCGCGCAGACCACGCAGGAACGGGCCGACGCCAAGGCGGCGGCCGGCGGACCCCGATGAGCATCGGCGGCCGCCGCGATCCGGCTCCGAGCCCGGCGCGAAGCATCAAGGTATTCGTATGAGCGCACTTCCCCTGCAGCCCCGCGAGGCGCGGCTCGAGGCGATCACCCCCGAGCGGATCGCCGCCGTCTCGGCGGTCGAGCAACAGGTCTACAGCCACCCGTGGTCGCCGACCAACTTCTCCGACTCGCTGATCGCCGGCTACCAATGCCAATGCCTGGTCGGGCCGCCCGCGTCCGACGGGGCGCCGCCGGTTGCGGCCGAAGGCCGTACCTTGTGGAGCCGCTGGGCCGGCACCGGCAAGCCCGCTGCCGCGGCGCCGGCACCCAGCCCGGCCGCCACGCCCGCGGTCCCTGCGGCGCCGGTCACCCTGCTGCCCGACGGCTCGACGCTGATCGGCTACTACATCGCGATGAAGGGCGTCGACGAGGTCCACCTGCTCAACATCACCGTGGCGCCGGCGTTCCAGCGCCAGGGTTGGGCGTCGATGATGCTGGAGCTCCTGGCCACCTGGTCGCGCGGGCAGGGTGCCCAGTGGTTGTGGCTCGAGGCCCGTGCCAGCAACCTGCGGGCGCTGGAGGTGTACGAACGACACGGCTATCGGCGGGTCGGCCTTCGCAAGGCCTATTACCCCGGACACGGCGGCGTCCGCGAGAACGCCGTGGTCATGAGCCTGCGATTGAACGAATCGCCGAGCGCCTGGGGCGGCCTTCAATGAACGAGACGAGCTTGAACCTGGACGCTCGCCAGCGGGCCATGCTCGAGGAGATGGGCGTCAAGGTCTGGTGGCCAGCGACCGCGCGCACTTCGAATGGGCCGGCGGTGGAAGCGCCGGGCGATGCAAGTCCGAACCCGGACCGAGTGGCGTCGGAACCGCCGGGTCGAGCGAACGCGCCTTCGGCTTCGCAAGCTACTTCGAATCAAGAATCGGACATCTCCGCGACCGTTCGGTTGGCGCCGAATGCCAGCCGACGAGCGCCGTCGGTCTCGCCGTCGCCGACCGGGCCGGCCTCTTCGCCGGCGCCAGCCGCACCCGCGCACGGCGCGGCGGTGCTGGTGCAGGCGCCGATTCGACTCGACCTTGGCCAAGGCCCCGCGCAAGGCGGCTGGCTGATCGTCGCGGACATGCCGCCGGAGCTGGATGGCCGCCACGGCGAGCCGTTCGCGGGCGATGCCGGCAAATTGCTCCACAACATGCTGCGCGCATTGCGGCTGCATGACGGCGGCACGCCGGTACACCTGATGCGCACGCATCGCGGCGTGGCATCGGGCCAGCCCGGCACGCCGGCACCGTTCGCCCGGCGGTTCGCCGAGGAGGCCTCGGCCTTGCGACCGCGCGTGATCCTCGCGATGGGTCCGCTCGCCGGGCAGGAGCTGATCCAGAGCGCCGAGCCGCTCGGCAAGCTGCGGGGCCGTGTCGCCAGGCTCGGCATGCCTGCGGTCGGTCTCGATCCGGCCACGCCGGTGGTGGTCACCTACCACCCGGCCTACCTGTTGCGCAGCCCGGCCGACAAGGCGCGGGCCTGGTGCGACCTGTGCCTGGCAGCGGAGCAGGCGTCGGGGATGCCTGCTGCCGCCGGGCCGCCGGCGTCCGCCACCTAGAATTCCGCCGATGACTTTCCTGGACAAGCTGCGCACCGCCGAGCGCCAGAACGGCTCCATGCTGTGCGTCGGCCTCGATCCTGAACCTTCCCGCTTTCCCACGCACCTCTGCAACGACGCGAGCAAGATCTTCGAGTTCTGCGCCCGCATCGTCGATGCCACCGCCGACCTGGCGATCGCGTTCAAGCCGCAGATCGCGTACTTCTCTTCCCATGGTGCCGAGACCCAGCTCGAGCAGCTGATGGAACACATCCGCCGCCATGCGCCGCACGTGCCGACCATCCTCGACGCCAAGCGGGGCGACATCGGCTCCACCGCCGAGCAATATGCGCGCGAGGCTTTCGAGCGCTATGGCGCGGATGCGGTCACGCTGTCGCCGTTCATGGGCTTCGATTCGGTCGAGCCGTACCTCCGCCACGAAGGAAAAGGCGCTTTCCTGCTCTGCCGAACCAGCAACCCCGGCGGCGCCGATCTGCAGGGCCAGCGGCTGGCGGGCCTGCCCGGCGAACCTTTTTTGTATGAACACGTAGCCGGACTGGCCCAGGGGCCCTGGAACCTGAACGGCCAGCTCGGGCTGGTCGTCGGCGCGACCTACCCGGCCGAGATCGAGCGGGTCCGCCAACTGGCGCCGACCGTGCCGTTGCTGATTCCCGGCGTCGGCGCCCAGGGCGGCGATCCGGTCGCCACCGTTCGAGCCGGTTGGCGTCCCGATGCCCCGATCGTGGTCAATTCGTCCCGGGCCATCATCTATGCGTCGGCCGAACTCGGCTTCGCCGAAGCCGCCCGGCGCGAGGCTCGCCGGACCCGCGACCTGCTCGAGTCCGCGAAGGGCTGATTGCCGCTTTTTCTGTCTTTTTGGTCCGGCGGTTGTATCCATGTGACAAATAAAGTCACATTTGTTAACAGTCCTTGTCCTACAGACCTCGTTTAGAGTCGCCGCAGCCCGCAATCCTGTCGGCACAACTATTGCCTCCTGATCGAACGGCTGCATCGCCGCAGGAGTGAGGAAACGCATGGTCGAAGACTTGACGACCGGTCGCCCCGACGCGACCGCGGAGGCTTTGCGCGCGCCAGACACCTTGGTGTCCGAGGCCGCGCCCAGCACACCCGGACTCTCGGCTGCGGCGGCGCTTGCCGCGGCAGCGGCCCTCGCGGCTTGCGGCGGAGGCGGCGGTAGCGGAAGCGGCGGGGGCGGGGGCGGCTTCGGCAGCACCGGCGCCTTCGGCCTCTCCGGCAGCGGCAGCAACGGCGAGGTCTCGGTCCAGGCGGGCACGCTGACCGGCATCGTCAACACCGATACCGCCCGCACCTACATCTACACCGAAGCCAAGACCGACGAGGAGGCTGCCCGCTTCCTGTTGCAGTCGACCTTCTCGGCTTCCGAGGCCGAGATCGCCGCGGTGCGCAACAAGGGCTACCTGGTCTGGCTGGGCGAGCAGGTCGACCGCGCGCCCGAGCAGACCGGCTGGAACTGGATCGCGAGCAAGCCCTACGACGCGGTCAACGCCGACGACATGATCTGGAACCAGCTCATGACCTCGCCGGATGCCTTCCGCAAGCGCATGGCGCTGGTCTTCACCGAGATCTTCGTGGTCTCGATGAACGACATCGGCTCCAGCTGGACCCCGTACATGATGGCCCAGTACTGGGACACCATGGTCGCCGGCGTCACCGGCAACTTCCGCAAGCTGCTCGAGGACATTGCCCTGAACCCGGCGATGGGCTTCTACCTCAACACCAAGGGCAACCAGAAGGAAAACGCCCAGGGCCGGCAGCCGGACGAGAACTTCGCGCGCGAGGTCATGCAGCTCATGACGCTCGGCCTCTACCAGCTGAATGCGGACGGCACCGTCAAGATCGGCGCCGACGGCAATCCGCTCGACAGCTATTCGCAGGACGACGTCACCAACCTGGCGCGGGTCTTCACCGGCTACGACCTCGACATCCGCAACGACGAGAAGAGCGGCACGCCCGGCGCCTTCACGCCGCCGGGCGCCAACTACACGATCGAGAGCAACGCCTGGACCCGGCGGCCGATGTCGATCACGGCTTCGCGGCATTCCACGCTGCAGGCCAATTTCCTGGGCGCTACCGTGCCTGCCAATGCGGACGGCGCCACCGCGCTTCGCATCGCGCTCGACGCCCTGTTCAATCATCCGAACGTCGGGCCCTTCATCTGCAAGCAGCTGATCCAGCGGCTGGTCACCAGCAACCCGAGCACGGCCTACGTGAAGCGGGTCGCGGACATCTTCGCGAACAACGGCTCGGGCGTGCGCGGCGACATGAAGAGCGTCTTCGCCGCCGTGCTGCTCGACAACGAGGCCCGCAGCCCCGCTGGCCTGACCGACGCCACCTTCGGACGCCTGCGCGAGCCGATGCTGCGGCTGGTGCAGTGGGCCCGCAATTTCGGCGCCGCCTCGACCAGCGGCAACTGGAAGATCGGCGACCTGTCGCGGCCGAACGACCAGCTGGGGCAGAGCCCGCTGCGCTCGCCGTCGGTGTTCAACTTCTTCCGGCCGGGCTACGTGCCGCCGTCGACCTCGATCGCCGCCAACAAGCTGGTCGCGCCCGAGTTCCAGATGGTCAACGAGACCAGCGTCGGCGGCTACATCAACTACATGCAGAACCAGCTGCCGAAAAACGGCAAGGACGTCAACGTCGCGTACGCCGCCGAGCTGGCGCTGGTGCTCGACCCGGCCGGCCTGGTGCGCCGGCTCAACCTGCTCATGACCGGCAACCAGTTGTCGGCCGCGACCGTCAACGTGATCGTGAACGCGCTGGCCACGCCCGCCGTGACAGCGACCAGCAACGACACGGTCAAGCTCAATCGCATCTATGCCGCCGTGCTGCTGGTGATGGCATCGCCCCAGTACCTGATCCAGAAATAAGGCGACGACCATGCATTTCATCGATCCTGCAGCGCATACCCGTCGCGCATTCCTCCGCCGCTCCGGGCAGCTGGCCATGACCGGCACCGCCCTTCCGTTCGCGCTCAACCTGGCCTCGATGGGCGAGGCCGCGGCGCAGGCCGCCTCGGGCGACGACTACAAGGCGCTGGTCTGCGTCTTCCTGTTCGGCGGCAACGACTACGCCAACACCGTGGTCACCTACGACGATCCGAGCTACACCGCCTACAGCACCATCCGCGTGCCGCAGGCCTCGGGCGGCGTCGCCATCGCCAAGGCCGACCTCGCGCCGACGCTGCTGGTGCCCGACACGGCGCTTGCCGACGGGCGCCAGTACGCGCTGCACCCGGCCATGACCAAGCTGGCCGCGCTCTTCAACACCGACAAGAAGGTGGCGGTGCAGCTGAACGTCGGCCCGCTGGTCGTTCCGCTCACCCGCGCCACCTTCAACAACAGCAACAAGAAGCTCTACCCGGTGCCGCCGAAGCTGTTCTCGCACAACGACCAGCAGTCGACCTGGCAGTCGTCCTCGCCGGAAGGCTCGACGGTCGGCTGGGGCGGCAACATCGGCGACCTGGCGTTGACGCAGAACAGCAACTCGCTCTTCACCTGCATGTCGGTGGCGGGCAATGCGGTGTTCCTCTCGGGCGATACGGCGCTGCAATACCAGGTGAGCACCGGCGGGGCGGTGGGCATCGCCAGCGTCAAGAACGCCAACACCTTCGGATCGACCGCCCTCAAGAACGCGATGGCACAGCTCGTGCAGGAAACCCGCGGCCACGCGCTCGAGAACGAATACAACCGCGTCACCAAGCGCGCGGTCGAGGCCGAGAGTTCGGTCACCGCCGCGATCCAGCCGGCCACCTTCGCGACCGATACCTTCGTCGGGTTGAACACCGGCCTCGCCAACCAGCTCAAGATGGTGGCGCGCATCATCCGCGGCCGCAGCACGCTTGGCGCCAAACGCCAGGTCTTCTTCGTGTCGATGGGCGGCTTCGACCTGCACGACAAGCTGATCGCCAACCAAGCGGGGCTCATGGGCCAGCTGAGCGATGCGCTCACGGCCTTCCACCAGCAGATGGTCGCGCAGGGCATGGCGGACAAGGTCACCGCCTTCACCGCGTCCGACTTCGGCCGCACGCTCGCGAGCAACGGCGACGGTTCCGACCACGGCTGGGGCAGCCACCACTTCATCGTCGGCGGCGCGGTCAAGGGCAAGCAGCTCTACGGCACGCCGCAGGTGGTGAGCATCAACAACGACTCGAAGCTCCCCGGCTACGAAGGCCATGTGGGGCAGGGCCGGTTGATCCCGACCACTTCGGTCGACCAGTACGGCGCGACCCTGGCCAAGTGGTTCGGCGTGCCGGACGCCCAACTCCCGAGCATCCTGCCGAACCTGCGCAACTTCGGCGGCAGCTCGGGCGGCATCGCCTACCCGATCAACATGGGCTTCATGACCTGAGCCCGTGGGTTCCTGCTAGGTGCGCAAGGCGCCGTCATCCGGAATGATGGCGACCTTTCCAACACCGAAAAAAGGGAACTCATGACTTACCAGGAAAGCTGCCACTGCGGCAGCATCGCGTTCGAGGTCGAGGGCCGGATCGAGCAGGCGATGTCCTGCAACTGCTCGATCTGTTCGCGCAAGGGTTCGCTGATGTGGTTCGTGCCGGCCGGCCATCTCACCCTCAGGACGCCGCAGGACGAGAACTTCGGCACCTACGTCTTCAACCAGCACGTCATCCGGCATCGGTTCTGCAAGAACTGCGGCATCCATCCTTACGGCGAAGGCACCGACCCCAAGGGCCAGGCGATGGCGGCGATCAACATCCGCTGCCTCGAAGGCATCGACATCGACGCGATTCCGGTCACCCGCTACGACGGCAGGTCGGCATGAGCGAAGGCGAGGCGCCGACCGAGCCAGCCTTTCCGGCCGCGGGCGGCTGCACCTGCCGCGCCGTGCGCTACCGCATGACCAGCCGGCCGCTCTTCGTGCATGGCTGCCATTGCCGCTGGTGCCAGCGCGAAAGCGGCTCGGCCTTCGCGCTCAACGCGATGATCGAAGCCGATCGGGTGCCGCTCGTCGCGGGCGACCCGGACATCGAGACGGTCGACACGCCATCGCACAGCGGCAAGGGACAGCAGATCGTGCGCTGCCGGCATTGCAAGGTGGCGCTCTGGAGCCATTACGCGGGCGCCGGGAAGACGATCAGCTTCGTGCGGGTCGGCACGCTCGACCAGCCGGATCTCCTGCCGCCGGACATCCACATCTTCACCGCCTCGAAACAGCCCTGGGTGATGCTGTCGCCGGACGTGCCGGCGGTGCCCGAGTACTACCGGCGTTCGGCGCACTGGCCGGCCGAGAGCATCGAAAGGGCCGACGCCCTGCGCCGCCAGGCGACGGACTAGCGCGCCTCGCCGGTCGAGTGGCGCACCGCTCCCAGCTGTTCGGAAATCCGGTCCGCACCCCGCGCCAGCGCCCGCGCGATCGGGCCCTCCCAGCCGGTGTCGAAGATCGCTGCCGGGCCGATCGCGGTCAGCGCCAGCACGATCGAGCCGGTGTGATCGAAGACCGGCGCCGACATCGCGTTCACGCCCGGCAGGATCTCGCCTTCGGAACGGCTCAGGCGGTGCTTTCGCACATCGACCAGCAGGGCCTCGAAGGACTTCCAGTCGGGTAGCGGCTGCAGCGGCGGATCGCCCTGCAGCCGCGCGGCCTCGAGCTTCGCCTCCTTGCGCTGGCGCTGCCGCTCTTCTTCGAGCGAACGCTTGACCACCGACGGATCGAGGTACGCGCCGAAGAGCCGCCCCGACGCGGTGTTGGTCAGCGAGAAGACCGTGCCGTGCCGCATGTTGACGTGCAGCGGCGCTGGCGATTCGGCAATCCGGACGATGGTCGCGCCGCGATCGCCCCAGACCGCGATCGCCACCGTCTGGCCGAGCTCGGCCGCGAGTTCGCCGATCAGCGGCGTCGCCACATGCACCGGGTTGGCTTGCTGCAGGCTGATCAGCCCCAGTTGCAATGCGAGCGGACCGAGCAGATAGTGGCCGCTGCTGCGGTCCTGCTCGATCAGCCCGAGCCGCCCGAAGCTGACCATGTACGGATGAGCCTTGGCGGGCGACATGTCGGCCTCGCGCGCCAGGTCCTTGAGGGCCATCGGGCGACCGTGGTGTACCAGCGCGCGCAGCAGCTGGCCGCCCACCTCGATGCTCTGGATACCGCGCTGCGCCTTGTCGTTATCGCTCGTCATGGCCACTCCGACATTCGTTGATACAAAACCGGATTAGACATTAACCAACCCGCTGACTACACTCCCGTCATTCGTTCTTTGCGAATCGATTCATCTTAGACAAACGAACAGCTCACCCGGAGACCCTCGATGACAGCCACCAAAGCCTTTGCCAGCCAAGCCGATCTCGAAGAAAAGAAGATCACCTTCAGCCAGATTTCCGAACACGCCTGGGCCTACACCGCCGAGGGCGACCCGAACACCGGCATCGTGATCGGCGACGACTGCGTGCTGGTGGCCGACACCCAGGCCACCCCGGCCATGGCCGCCGACGTGGTGCGCCGCATCCGCGAAGTCACCGACAAGCCGATCCGCTACGTGGTGCTCACCCACTATCACGCGGTGCGCGTGCTGGGCGCGAGCGCCTATGGCGCCGAGCACATCCTCGCCAGCCAGGACACCCGCGACCTGATCGTCGAACGCGGCGAAGCCGACAAGGCGAGCGAAATCGGCCGCTTCCCGCGCCTCTTCCAGAACGTGGAGACGGTGCCTCCCGGCATGACCTGGCCGACCATGACCTTCGTCGGCAAGATGAGCCTCTGGCTCGGCAAGCTCGAAGTCCAGCTCTTGCAGCTGGGCCGCGGCCACACCAAGGGCGACACCGTGGTCTGGCTGCCCGAAGAGCGCGCGCTGCTCTCGGGCGACCTGGTCGAGTTCGGCGCCACGCCGTACGCCGGCGACGCCTACTTCCAGGACTGGCCGCAAACCCTCGACAACGTCGCGGCCCTCAAGCCGAAGGCCCTGGTGCCCGGCCGCGGCGCAGCGCTCACCACGCCCGAAGAAGTGAGCGAGGGCCTCAGCGGCACCCGCAGCTTCATCTCGGACGTCTACGCGAGCGTGCAGGAAGGCGTGAAGGCCGGCCGCGACCTGAACGCGGTCTACAAGGAGACCTATGCCAAGCTCAAGCCCAAGTACAGCCAGTGGGTCATCTTCGACCACTGCATGCCCTTCGACGTGAGCCGCGCCTACGACGAGGCCTCGGGCCATGTCGATCCGCGCATCTGGACCGCCGAGCGCGACGTGGAGATGTGGAAGTCGCTGGAGAGCTGAGGCGAGACGGCCATGAACGCATCGCCCGCGATCGACTACCAGAGCCTTCGCTTCGATTACCGGCGCCATCCGGACCAGTCGGCCGAAGCGCCGGCGCGCCATCCGGTCGTGGTGGTGGGCGCCGGCCCGGTCGGCCTCGCGCTCGCGATCGACCTGGCCCAGCGCGGCCAGCCGGTGGTGGTGCTCGACAACGACTGCACGCTGTCGACCGGCTCGCGCGCCATCTGCTTCGCCAAGCGCACCCTCGAGATCTTCGATCGCCTCGGCTGCGGCCAGCGCATGGTCGACAAGGGCGTCTCGTGGAAGGTCGGGCGGGTGTACTTCCGCGACCAGGAGGTGTACCGCTTCGACCTCCTGCCGGAGGAAGGCCATGCGCGTCCGGCCTTCATCAACCTGCAGCAGTACTACGTCGAAGGCTACCTCTCGGAGCGGGCGGCCGAGATGCCCGGCATCGACCTGCGCTGGAACAACAAGGTGGTCGGCATCTCGCAGGATGCGAGCGGCGCGATGCTCGACATCGAGACGCCGGACGGCCACTATCGCCTCGCCGCCGACTACGTGGCGGCTTGCGACGGCTCGCGCTCCAACCTGCGCCAGCTGCTCGGCCAGGAGGCGCGCGGCCGGAGCTTTCGGGATCGCTTCCTGATCGCCGACGTGCGGATGGACGCCGACCTGCCGACCGAGCGCCGCTTCTGGTTCGATCCGCCCTTCCATCCCGGGCAGAGCGTGCTGCTGCACAAGCAGGCCGACGCGATGTGGCGGGTCGACTTCCAGCTCGGCTGGGAGGCCGACCCGGTCGAGGAGCGCAAGCCCGAGCGGATCATGCCGAGGGTTCGCGCGCTGCTCGACAGCCTCGGCCATGCCGGGGTGCAGTTCGAGATCGGCTGGGCCAGCGTCTACACCTTCGCCTGCCAGCGGATGGAGCGCTTTCGCCAGGGCCGGGTGCTGTTCGCCGGCGACTCGGCGCACGGCGTGTCGCCCTTCGGCGCGCGTGGCGCCAACTCGGGCGTGCAGGATTCGGACAACCTTGCCTGGAAGCTCGCCGCGGTGCTGAACGGCGAAGCCGGCGAGGCCTTGCTCGACAGCTACGGCGGCGAGCGCGAATACGCGGCCGACGAGAACATCCGTCATTCGACCCGGGCCACCGACTTCATCACGCCGAAGAGCGAGGTCAGCCGGCTGTTCCGCGACGCGGTGCTGGAGCTGTCGAAGCGGCATCCGTTTGCACGCGCGCTGGTCAACAGCGGCCGGCTGTCGGTGCCGGCAACGCTGCGCGAATCGCCGCTCAACACGCCGGACGTCGATGCGTTCGGCGGCGCGATGGTGCCGGGTGCGCCCGCGGCCGATGCGCCGGTGCGCACTGCCGATGGCCGCGCCGGCTGGCTGCTGAACGAGCTGTGCCCGCCCTCGGACAAGGGCCGCTCGCCGACCTGTTTCACCGCGCTGGTCTTCGGAGCGGACGATGCCGCTCGGCCGGCGCTGGACGCCATCGCGGCTGCCGATCGGCCGCTGCACGTGGTCCGCGTCGCCGGTGACGACGAGCAGGGCCGACTGGCTGCCGAGCGCTACGACGCACGGCCCGGCACGGTCTACCTGCTGCGCCCCGACCAGCATGTCGCCGCGCGCTGGCGCTCGCCGACCGCGCCGCAGATCCGCGCCGCCGTCGACCGCGCGCTGGCCATCGCGAAGGACTGAGACGCCATGAGCTTGATCACCCACCCGCATCTCGATGCGCCGGACGACTTCTACGAAGACCTGATCGAGGCCCATCAAGGGCTGAGCGCCGACGAAAGCCATGCATTCAATGCACGCCTGCTGCTGCTGCTGGCCAACCACGTCGGCTCGCGCCAGGTACTGCGCGAAGCGCTCGCCGCGGCCGCCGTGCCGCGCGAAGAACCCTCTCTGCTTCCTGATTTCTCGAACCCACCATGACGACATCGCCCGAACCTTCGAACGAAGCCGAGCGCCGCTACCAAAGCGGCTTCGGCAACGAGTACGCCACCGAGGCCATCGCCGGCGCGCTGCCGCAGGGCCGCAACAGCCCGCAGCGCGCGCCGCTCGACCTTTATCCCGAGCTGATCTCGGGCACCGCCTTCACCGCGCCCCGGCACGAGAACCGCCGCAGCTGGCTGTACCGCCGCCAGCCTTCGGTGGTCTCCGGCCGCTACGAGGCGTATGCGCAATCGACCTGGACCACCGGCGGCGACCGCGACATCGCCTTGATGCCCGAACCGATGCGCTGGCACCCGATCCCGATCGCCAATCCGGACGCCGATTTCGTCGACGGCATCCATACCCTGGCCGCCAACGGCGATGTCGAGGCGCAGAGCGGCATCGCCGCGCATCTGTACCTGGCCGGCCGCTCGATGGAGCGGCGGGTGCTGGTCAATGCCGACGGCGAGATGCTGCTCGTGCCGCAGCAGGGCCGGCTGGTCATCACCACCGAAATGGGCGTGCTGGACGTGAAGCCGGGCGAGATCGCGCTGGTACCGCGCGGCGTGGTCTTCAAGGTGGCGCTGCCGGACGGCCCCTCGCGCGGCTACATCTGCGAGAACTACGGCGCCCAGTTCCGGCTGCCCGAGCTCGGCCCGATCGGCTCCAACGGCCTCGCCAATGCGCGCGACTTCAAGGCGCCGGTGGCGGCCTTCGAAAGCCAACCCGGCGAGTACGAGATCGTCAAGAAATTCGGCGGCCGCTTCTGGCGCGCACCGATGCGGCAATCGCCCTTCAACGTGGTGGCCTGGCACGGCAACCTGGCCCCGGTCAAGTACGACACCGCCAACTTCATGACCATCGGCTCGATCAGCTTCGACCATCCGGATCCGTCGATCTTCACCGTGCTCACCTCGCCGAGCGACACCCCGGGCACGGCCAATTGCGACTTCGTGATCTTCCCGCCGCGCTGGCTGGTGATGGAAGACACCTTTCGTCCGCCCTGGTACCACCGCAACCTGATGAGCGAATTCATGGGCCTGGTGTACGGCGAATACGACGCCAAGCCCGGCGGCTTCAAGCCGGGCGGCGCGAGCCTGCACAACTCGATGGTGCCGCACGGGCCCGACGAAGAAGCCTTCGAGAAGGCCAGCAGCGCCGACCTCAAGCCACAGAAGCTCGACAACACGCTGGCCTTCATGTTCGAGAGCCGGCTGCGCTTCATCCCGACCCGCTTCGCGCTGCAGAACCCCGCGCTCGACCAGGCCTACGCCGATTGCTGGGCCGGCCTGCAAGACCGATTCAAATCCTGACGATTCAAAGAACACAAGATGACGAACAACGACAACCGCCTGGCCGCCACCCACCAGCCATCGCTTCGCAGCTGGGTCGCATCCGCCAACACCGAAGGCTGCGACTTCCCGATCCAGAACCTGCCCTTCGGACGCTTTCGCCCGGCCGGCAGCAACGAGACTGCCCGCATCGGCGTGGCGATCGGCGACCAGGTGCTCGACCTGAAAGCGGCAGACCTGGTCGACCATGACGACATGAACCGGCTGATGGCCTCTTCGGCCGAAGATCGGGTCGCCCTGCGGGCCGCGATCTCCGCCGGCCTCGCCGAAGGCAGCGACCGGCAGTCCGCCTGGGAGGCCGCGCTGCTGGCCCAGGCCGACGTCGACATGGCGGTGCCCTGCCGCATCGGCGACTACACCGACTTCTATACCGGCATCCATCACGCGACCTCGGTCGGCAAGCTGTTCCGGCCCGACCAGCCGTTGATGCCGAACTACAAGTGGGTGCCGATCGGCTATCACGGCCGGGTCTCCTCGATCGGCGTGAGCGGCCAGCGCTTCCGCCGGCCGATGGGGCAAACCAAGGCGCCGGATGCGCAGCAACCGTCGCTCGGCCCGTCGAAGCGGCTCGACTACGAACTCGAGCTCGGCTTCTTCGTCGGCCGCGGCAATGCCCTGGGCGAGCCGATCGGCATCGATACGGCCGAGCAGCACCTGTTCGGCGTGACGCTGCTCAACGACTGGTCGGCGCGCGACATCCAGGCTTGGGAATACCAGCCGCTCGGGCCGTTCCTGGCAAAGAACTTCGCGACCACGCTGTCGCCGTGGATCGTGACGATGGAAGCTCTGGCACCCTTCCGTGCGCCGTTCGAGCGTGCCGCCGGCGACCCGCAGCCGCTGCCGTATCTGGACGCGCCGGCCAATCGCGAGCGCGGCGCCATCGACATCCAGGTCGAGGTCTGGCTGCAGACCGCCAAGATGCGCGACGCCGGGGAGCCGGCGGTTCGCCTGACCCGCGGCAGCACCACGCAGGCGGCCTACTGGACGGCCGCCCAGCTGGTCACGCATCACACGGTGAATGGCTGCAACCTGCAGCCGGGCGACCTGTTCGGCTCGGGCACGCTGTCGGGTCCAGAGCCGGAGCAGGCCGGATCGCTGCTCGAACTCACGCAAGGCGGCAAGAACCCACTGACGCTTCCCAACGGCGAGACCCGCACCTTCCTCGAGGACGGCGATGCGTTGACGCTGCGCGGCTTCTGCGAACGCAACGGCGCCGTCCGCATCGGGCTCGGCGAAGTCACCGGCATCGTCGAACCGGCGCCTCGCTGAGCGTCTTCTTCGCCTCCTGGTTCCTCCCCAGAATTCGCGAACTTTCGACGGGCCTGCTCGGCTAAGGTCGGTGGTTCGAACGAAGAAACGGGGAGGAATCCATGAACGAGCAAAGCGCCGCCGTGCTGGCGGCAGGGCGTCGACGGCCGATCGGCCAACCGACAAAGACGAAGACAAAGACGAAGACGCGATCCCTTGGGTCGAGCGCAGGCGGCGGCCTTCCACGGTGTGTCGCCACACTGCGAGAGGCGGCCCGATGCACGGCACTCGCCATCGGCGCGCTGGCGATGGTCCAGCTGGGCGGCTGCGGCGGCAGTGACGGCGGCAGCGGCGCTGGAACGCTCGGCGGCGGCGATCCGCAGGTTGCGATCGCGCCGAACCCGGACACCGCCGCTCCGGCCGCAAGCGGCGCTTCGGCGGCCGACCCCGGCACGGCGACCGGCAGCAGCCTGCCGCCGAATTCCGATGCGTCTTCTGCTTCGCCGCCAGCTTCTCCCGCGACGGCCGGTGCCGCGCCCCCGTTGCCGCTTTCGCCGACCGATGCCGTCGCGGGCACTCCGGCTCTGCCGCCCGACAAGGGCACGATCAAGCCCGAGGATGCGGGCGTCAAGCCGCCGACGGTGGACGCCGCTTCCGCCGTGCCGCCCCCGCCGGCTGCACCGGTCCCGGCGCCGCCGTCATCCGCCGACCTCGCCCGCAAGGCGGTACTCGACGCCTACCGCGGCACTTTGCTGCCGGCCCTTGCGGTGTCGCCCGCGTGGACCGGCAACCTCGAGCGTTGCGCGGCCGGCGACACCAGCCCCGGCTACAAGGCCGCCGTGCTGGCCGGGGTGAACTACTACCGCTCGCTGGCCGGACTGGGCCCGGTCAAGCTGAACGCCAGCTACTCCGCGCGGGCGCAGCAGGCCGCGTTGATGATGGGCGCCGAGCGCAGGCTCAGCCACCATCCCGACGCGTCCTGGAAGTGCTACACCCGGGTCGGCGCCGAGGCGGCCGACGCCTCGAACCTCGCCTACGGCTTTCGCGGCGCCCTCGCCCTGCCGGCCTACATGGACGATGCGTCGGCGCCCGAACTCGGCCACCGCCGCTGGCTGCTGTACCCGTGGCTGAAGGAAATCGGCACCGGCGACACCGCCGGCACGAATGCGCTCTACGTGTACGGCGATGCGTTCGCCGACCTGTTGCCGGCTCGCGCTGCAGAAGACGGCATCGCCTGGCCGCCGCGGGGCTTCGTGCCGCTCGGCGACCATACCGCGCGGCCGACCTGGGCCTGGAGCTTCGACCTGCCGGACGGCGACCTCCGCCAGGCCACGGTCACGCTGACCAACGACCGCGGCCAGGTCATGCCGATCGCCACCCGGCTCACGGGCGACGAGCATCCGGCGCTGGTCTGGCGGCTGCAGGCGCCCGAGAGCGCCTGGTCGCGAAGCCCGGCCGACACGCGGTTCACCGTGCGCATCGACAACGCCCGCACCGGCAGCCGGGTGCGCAGCATCAGCTACGACGTGATCTTCGCGCTGCCCTGACGCGCTGAACGTCGGCGCAAGCTGCAATGGCCGTCCGGCCGACGGCCCGCTGCGCCGGGCCTGCGCCGTTCGCGCCAGTGCCTCAGACCGATTGGTGCGGCTGCATCCGCTGGCTATGGTGACCCCACAAGACATCGAAGGCTTGGGGAGCAACATGGAAGATTCAGCGAGTTCGGGGTCGAAGCGACCTGGGCCGGGCGGCCGCCTGCGTGCGGTGTCGGCGGTCGCGCTGCTGGCGCTGTCGGCAGCGCTTGCCGGCTGTGGCGGTGGCGGCGGTGGTGGAGGCGGCGGCGGCGCGGACGCCTCGGCGGCGCTGCTGCTGGCCACCATCAATGGCCGTCCAGCCGATGCCGGCTCCGGCGCCGCTCCCGCCGCGCCATCCAGTGCGACCGATGCAGGCACCACGCCCACCCTCGGACCCTCCGGCACCGACCTGTCGCCCGCGCGCCGCGCCGCGATGCTGGAAGTCTTCAGGACGCAGCTGATACCGGCGTTCGACGAACCCGTGGTCTGGACCGGAAGCACCGCCAGTTGCCTGGCCGGCCAGACCAGCCCCGAGCTGAAGGCGGCCGAGCTCTTCGTCATCAACTACTACCGCGAGCTCGCCGGCCTGCCGGCCGTGAGCCTGCATCTCGAGAACTCGATCGGCGCCCAGCAGGCGGCCTTGATGATGCGGGCCGAGGGCGCGCTGAGCCACGAGCCGCCGCCGAGCTGGGCCTGCTACACGCCGGCCGGCGCCTTGGCGGCCGCGCGTTCGAACATCGCGCTCGGCTACACCGGCGCCGCCGCGCTGCAGGCCTACATGGAGGACGAAGGCCATCCGCAGCTGGGACATCGCCGCTGGCTCTTGTACTCGCGCCTTCGGGACGTGGGCCTCGGCGATACCGAAAGCTCGAACGCGGTGTGGGTGGTCGGCACGTCGCTCCCGGGCGCGCCGGCCGAGGTGCTGGCCCGCGGCATCCCGTGGCCTCCGAGCGGCTTCGTGCCGATCGGCGACCGGGTGGTGCGACCGACCAGCCTGTGGAGCTTCGGCTATCCGGGCGCCGACTTCACGGGCGCCAGCGTGGCGATGGCGAACGACCGGGGCGCGCCGCTCGCGATCAGCTACCAGGCGCTGCAGCCGGGCACCGGCGACGAGACCATCGCGTGGTCGCTCGCCTCGCCCGAAGGCGAATGGTCACGGCTTCCGGCCGACACCCGGTTCTCGGTCTCGCTCGGCAACGTCCGGGTCGGCTCGGAGATGCGCAGCTTCCGGTACGACGTGGTGTTCGTCACGCCCTGATGCGGCAACGGCTGCGGTATCGAGCGCGACCGCCGAGATGCTGGACGCATCGATCGCCGAGGTGATCGCCGCACTGGCGGCACCGCGGGCGTGGGCCTCGCTGGCAGCCGCGCGTGCGCCGGCGGCGCGCGAAGCGTCGAGGTGCGCCTTGGCGCGAGCCGCCAGCGCCATTTCGCCGGGCGTGCTGGGCGAATAGGCGTCGACCGGCATCGACTTGCCGTCGGCGTCCACCGCGACGAAGACGATCAGGCATTCGGTGGTCTTGTGCAGCTCGCCGCTTTTCAGGTCGCCGCTTCGGACCTCGACCGAGATGTTCATGCTGCTGTTGCCGGTGTAGGCCAGGTGGGCCTCGACCTCGACCAGGTCGCCGATCATGATCGGCCGGTGAAAGCGCACGCTGCCGATGAAGACGGTGACGCAGTAGCGCTTGGCCCAGTGCGTGGCGCAGGCGTAGCCGGCTTCGTCGATCCATTTCATGACCGTGCCGCCGTGCACCTTGCCGCCGAAGTTGACGGTGCTGGGTTCGGCCAGGAAGCGCATCGTGATCGAAGCCATGGATTGCCTGGGCGATGAGTTGCTTTGAGGAGTGCGCCCGCGGTCGATTATGCGAGTCCGTTGGCCCGCCCGCGCGCAAAAAGCCGCGCGGTGGTCTGGCGCAGCCAGGCGTTGCCGGGATCGGCATGGAAGCGCTCGTGCCAGAGCTGCTTGACCGCATAGGCCGGCAGCGCGAAGGGCGGCTCCAGCAGCCTGACCGGCTCCTGCGTGGCCAGCACCTGGCCGAGGATGCGCGGCACGATCACGACCAGCTCGGTGTGCGCCACGATCCGCGCCACGCTCAGGAAGCTGGAGAGCCGCGCCACGATCTTGCGCTCGAGGCCGAGCTTCGCGATCGTCTTGTCGACGATGAAGTGGCCGGTGCCCGAGGAAGAGATCACCGCATGCGCCTCGGCCTCGAAGCGCTTGCGGGTGAGGCGGTCGCCGATGCGCGGATGGTTGCGGGCCACCAGGCAGACGAAGTCCTGCTCGAACAGCGTCTGTTGATAGAAGCCGGCTTCCAGCTGCGGCATGAAGCCGACCGCCAGGTCGACCTCGCCGTCCTCGAGCCGCCGCCCGCTGGCGGTGGAAACGATCTCGGTCTCGATCTGCACGCCCGGTGCCTCGCGCCGCAGGTGGTCGAGCAGCGTCGGCAGCAGCACCACTTCGCTGATGTCGGTCATGCAGATGCGGAAGTTGCGCTCGGCCCGGGCCGGCTCGAAGCTGCCGTGGCCGCGCGCCTGGGCGAGCTGCGACAAGGCCTCCCGCAGGTGCGGCCGGATCTGTTGCGCGAAGGGCGTCGGCTGCATGCCCTGCGCGGTGCGGGCGAACAACCGATCGTCGAAATGCGCGCGCAGCTTGTTGAGCATGGTGCTCGCGGCCGCCTGCGCCAGGCCGAGGCGCTCGGCCGCCCGCGAGACGCTGCCGGTGTTGTAGATCTCGTCGAAGACGGCGAGCCATTCGAGATCGAGCTTGGCCATGGCGAACGATTATGCAAAAAGGAGATACCGGTTATCGCCGGTCGGGGCTTGAGCCGATAGTGGTGCGGGCGAACAATGCGGTCTGTGGCGAAGCCTTGCGTCGCCCCGCCGATAGGAACTGAACCCATGAACACCGCCTTGAAGGTCGCGCGCACCGACGCCGACGAACGCCGCGCCTACTACGAGCGCATCAAGCCGCTCCATCTCACGCCGCTCTGGGAGTCGCTGCACGCCCTGGTGCCGCGCGAGCCGCAAACGCCTTGCGTGCCGGCGATCTGGCACTACGACGAGATCCGTCCGCTGCTCATGGAGTCGGCCGATCTCATCACCGCCGAAGAGGCCGTGCGCCGCGTGCTGGTGCTCGAGAACCCGGCGATACCGGGACGCTCGTCGATCACGCAATCGATCTATGCCGGCCTCCAGCTCATCATGCCGGGCGAGGTGGCGCCTTCGCATCGCCACGTGCAGTCGGCGCTGCGCTTCATCGTCGACGGCAAGGGTGCCTACACCACGGTGGGCGGCGAGCGCACCACCATGCATCCGGGCGACTTCATCATCACGCCATCCTGGGCCTGGCACGACCATGGCAACGAAGGCATCGAGGGCGTGACCGAGCCGGTGGTCTGGCTCGACGGCCTCGACATCCCGATGCTGCGCTTCTTCGACGCCGGCTTCGCCGAGAACGACGATTCGAAGGTGCAGCATGTCGCGCGGCCCGAAGGCCACAGCCTGGCGCGCTTCGGCCACAACATGGTGCCGGTGCGGCACGACCACGCCAGCAGTACCTCTCCGATCTTCAACTACCCGTATGCCCGCAGCCGGGAGGCGCTGGCGCAGCTGCAGAAGCAGGAGGCGCCCGATGCCTGGCTCGGCCACAAGCTCCGCTACATCAATCCGCTGACCGGCGGCTCGCCGATGCCGACCATCGCCACGCAGCTGCAGCTGCTGCCGGCAGGCTTTGCCGGCCAATCGCATCGCGCCACCGACGGCACGGTCTACAGCGTGGTCGAAGGCCGCGGCACGGCGCGCATCGGCAACGAGCGCTTCGCCTTCGGTCCGCGCGACACCTTCGTGGTGCCGTCCTGGGCGCCGCTCGCGCTCGAAGCGACGGACGAATGCGTGCTGTTCAGCTTCTCGGATCGGCCGGTGCAGCAGGCCATGGGCATCCTGCGCGAGCGCTTCGACTGATCGACCGGCCGCCTCGGACCCAACGGTTCGATCCACGGCCGAGCGTCGCCGTCCCGGCCGAGCAACCCTGACGACCCTTTCGCTCGCATCGTCGAGCGTGCATCTTTTTCTCATTGCCAAGCCTTCGCGCCACGGAAATCTCCCATGTCCTTCGTCCTCGCTCCTTCTCCCGCCGTCGGCCTGCCGGTCCTCGGCACCAACGACCTCTACCCGGTGCGCCGCGTCTATTGCGTCGGCCGCAACTACGCAGCGCATGCGCGCGAAATGGGCTTCGACCCCGACCGCGAGCCGCCTTTCTTCTTCTGCAAGCCGAACGACGATGCGTCGATCGTGCCGGTGCCAGGCGGCGAGACCGTCGGCATTCCGTATCCGCCGCTCACCAGCAACTTTCACTACGAGGCCGAGCTGGTGGTGATGATCGGCAAGGGCGGCCAGGGCATCGCAGCCGATGCGGCCGCCGAGCACATCTACGGCTACGCGGTCGGGCTGGACATGACCCGGCGCGACCTGCAGATGAAGATGCGCGAGCAAGGCCGTCCGTGGGAGATCGGCAAGGCCTTCGACTTCTCGGCACCGGTCGGGCCGGTCACGCCGCGCAGCCAGTCGGGCAGCATCGACCAGGGCGCGATCACGCTCAAGGTGGATGGCGAGGTCCGGCAGCAAAGCGACATCCGCAACCTGATCTGGTCGGTCGGCGAGGTGATCGCCAACCTGTCGACGCTTTTCACGCTGCAGCCGGGCGACCTGATCTTCACCGGCACGCCCGAAGGCGTCGGCGCGGTGAAGCAAGGCCAGACGATCGAGGTCGCGATCGACGGTCTCGAATCCATCACCGTGCGCATCGACTGAGCGCCCGAACCGGAGCCCACACCATGGACAAGCATCGCGGCACCAAGCCCTCCGTCCTGCTGATCGGCGGCGGCATCGGCGGCATGTCGGCCGCGCTGGCGTTGGCACGGCTCGGCATGCCGATCGAGCTGCTCGAACAGAGCGCCGCCATCGGCGAGATCGGCGCCGGCCTGCAGCTCGGGCCGAACGCGTTCGCGGCGCTCGATGCACTGGGCGTCGGCGAAGCGGTGCGACGCAACGCGGTCTTCACCGATCGGCTGGTGATGATGGATGCGGTGGATTGCGGCGAGGTCGCATCGGTGCCGGTCGGCGAGGCCTTTCGCGAGCGCTTCGGCAACCCGTATGCGGTCAGCCATCGGGCCGACCTTCATGGCGCCATTCACGAGGCGGTCAAGCAGCATCCGCTGATCCGCTTCCATACCTCGGCGCAGGTCGAGTCGCTGGACCTCGGCGGGGCGGGCGGGCGTCTTCAACAACTACCGTCCGCAGTTCTACTTCCGCACCACGGACGTGACCGGCGCGATCGAGTTGCCGACGGACAAGGAAATGGTCATGCCGGGCGACAACGTCAGCATCACCGTGAAGCTGATCAATCCGATCGCCATGGAAGAGGGCCTGCGCTTCGCCATCCGCGAAGGCGGCCGCACCGTGGGCTCGGGCGTGGTGGCAAAGATCCTGGCTTAAGGAAAAAAACATCATGGCTTCCACCGCTCCCAAGCAAAAGATCCGAATCCGCCTCAAGGCGTTCGACTACAAGTTGATCGACCAGTCGGCTGCCGAAATCGTGGACACCGCCAAGCGCACCGGCGCGATCGTCAAGGGCCCCGTGCCTCTGCCGACCCGCATGAAGCGCTTCGACATCCTGCGGTCGCCGCACGTCAACAAGACCTCGCGCGACCAGCTCGAAATCCGCACCCATCAGCGCCTGATGGACATCGTCGATCCGACCGACAAGACCGTCGACGCGCTCATGAAGCTCGACCTTCCGGCCGGCGTGGACGTCGAAATCAAGCTGCAGTAACTACAAGGTTTCAAGCTTTAACAAGCCCGCGGCAGAAATGCCTGCGGGCTTTGTTTTTTTGTGGGACGGCTGTGGCATCCTTGCGCGTCGGCGATTGGCCGGCATGAGCGCGCAAGGCGGTAGAGATGGAAAGAAGCTGGATTTTTCGAGCCGCGGTGCTCCTGGTTGCGGCCGCGTTGAGCGCGTGCGGCGGAGGCGGTGGGGGCGGCGGCGGAGGCGGTGGATTCGCGGCCTTCCCGATCGCGCCGGTTCCGCCTGCCAGCACGCCGGCAGCGACCGTCACGCTCAGCGGCACCGCCACCTACGAGTCGGTTCCCAACTTGCGTGGACGGCTCGACTATGCCTCGCGCACCTTCCGGCCCGTACGCGGCGCGGCGGTCGATATCTTGGGGCCCAACTCGACCGTCATCGCCAGCACGGTCACCGACGAGAACGGGGCCTATTCGGTTTCGGTTCCGACCGATGCCACCGTCATCGTTCGAGTCAAGGCTCAGAGCGTCAAGGCTGGCTCGGCGCCGACGTGGGATGTCAGCGTGCGCGACAACACGCAGTCGAACGCGCTTTACGCGATGGAAAGCCCCAGCTTCTCGACTGGCGCGGAAGCGGGCGTGCGCAATCTGCAGGCGCCTTCCGGCTGGGACGGAACCAGCTACTCGTCGCGACGAGTCGCAGGCCCATTCGCGATCCTCGATGCGGTCTACACCGCACAGGCCAAGGTGCTGTCGGTCGCACCGTCGACCGTCTTTCCGCAGCTCCAGCTGTTCTGGAGCGTCGACAACGTTCCGGCAACCGGCAACGAGACGCTCGGGCAGATCGGCACCACCTTCTTCCGCACGGACGGCACGGCCCGCGCCATCTACGTGCTGGGCAGGGAGAACGTGGATACCGACGAATACGACGCCTCGGTCGTGACTCACGAGTGGGGCCATTACTACCAATCGGCTTTCAGCAGGGACGATTCGCCGGGCGGGCCGCATTCGCTCTCGAACCTGCTCGATCGCCGGGTCGCCTTTTCGGAGGGCTGGGGCAACGCGTGGTCGGGCATCGCGCTCGCGCGCAGCAACTACACCGACTCGCAGGGCGCCGGCCAGGCCCAGGGCTCGAACATCGACCTGACCACGGGCCCGACCACCAATCCGGGCTGGTACCGCGAAGGTTCGATCCAGTCGATCCTCTGGAACCTGAACGCGCAGGTGGGCTTCAAGCCGATCCACGATGCACTGACCGGTCCCTTCAAGACGACGCCGGCCGTGACTTCGATCCATGCGTTCGCTGCTGCCTTCACTTCGGTCAATTCGGCGGCCGCACCTGCATTGGCCAATCTGCTCGCAGGCCAATCCATCAGTGCTGCACCGAACGACCCGTTTGGCAACTCGGAGACGCGGAACGGCGGCGTTGCGCTGGCCTTGCCGCTCTACCGCGCAGCCGCGGTCGGAGCTGCGACGCAAGCCTGCGTGACCAACCAGGCTGGAGGCGTCAACAAGCTGGGTTCCTACACCTACCTTCGCTTCACGGCACCGACCAGCCGCAGCTACACCATCACCGTTTCTGCGCCTTCCGCGTCAGCCGATCCGGACTTCTCGCTTTATTCGGGCAGACTGATCCTGCAGGCGGACGGCATCGGCGCCACCGAAGTCGCCACCGTGGCCCTGTCGGCAGGCGAACACGTCCTGGCAATCAACGATTTCAACGATTCACCCGTATGCCTGACCGTCAACATCCAGTGAAAGCCCGAAGACTTGCGCGCTTGCCGGCAACGGCGTCCGTCGCGCTCATCGCGCTTGCCATCGCATTCCCTCTTCAGGCGTGCGCACAGAAGCGGCTGCCCACGGTTGCGGCAGATGGCATGGTGCAGGCACCCGCCAAAAGCAACGGCTCGGGCGTCGTAGTCAATTACCGACTCAGCGGCGCGATTGCGGCGGGGCAGCCGCTCACTGTCGCCTTCAGGTTCGAGGGCGTGACCGATCCGGGCGGCGCCACCGTCCGGATGGTGGCCGATGGGGGATTGAGGCTTCTCGAGCCGCCAGCGACGGTCGAGTTGAAGGCGGGCCAGCCGACCTCGATCAACGCCATCGTGGTGCCAGCCGAAGGCCTGGGCTACCTGCACGTCTTCACTACGCAGAACGGCTTGGAAAGCGTCACCTCCATCGCAGTCGGCTCCGGCAAGGATGCAGCGTCGTTGCCAGGACGGAGCGAATTGAAGCAGATGCCGGACGGCGAGAAGATCTTTTCCATTCCGGTCAAGTAAGCGCTCCTCGGGGCTCGCAGCACCGCCCGCCTCCGGCGGTTTGCGTGCCCTCGCGTTTGCGGGCTATAATCGCCGGCTCCGCCCAAAACACGCCCTTGGCATGTTTCGGCGTGGAGCCTTATCAACCTTCTCTCGTATACCAAACGCTGTCGCCAATTGAAGTGGCAGCGGCGAGAGTCTTGGAGCAAAAACCATGAGTCTGAGCAACTCCCTCGGGTTGCTGGGCCGCAAGGTGGGGATGATGCGTCTCTTCACCGATGACGGGGATGCAGTTCCCGTCACGGTTGTGGATGTATCCAACAACCGCGTGACCCAGATCAAGAGCCAGGAAACCGATGGCTATGTCGCACTTCAAGTGACATTCGGTTCGCGCAAGGCCTCGCGCGTCACCAAGCCGGAAGCCGGTCACCTTGCCAAGGCGGGTGTCGAAGCCGGTGAAATCATCCAGGAATTCCGCGTCAGCGCCGACACGGCCGCGCAGCACAAGGCTGGCGGCTCGATCGCGGTGAGCAGCGTGTTCACCGTCGGCCAGAAGGTCGACGTGCAGGGCACCTCCATCGGCAAGGGCTACGCAGGCACCATCAAGCGCCACAACATGAGCTCGCAGCGCGCGTCGCACGGCAACAGCCGTTCGCACAACGTACCGGGTTCGATCGGCATGGCGCAGGATCCGGGCCGCGTGTTTCCGGGCAAGCGCATGACCGGCCATCTCGGCGATGTCACGGTCACCACGCAGAACCTCGACGTCGTCCGCATCGATGAAGCCCGGCAACTGCTGCTCATCAAGGGCGCGGTACCCGGCTCGAAGAACGGTTTCGTCACCGTGCGTCCGGCCGTCAAGGCCAAGCCGCAAGCTGCCCAAGGAGCCAAGTGATGGAACTCGAACTCCTGAACGAACAAGGCCAGGCCTCGTCGAAATACGAAGCGCCCGAAACGGTGTTCGGCCGCGACTACAACGAAGACCTGGTTCACCAGATCGTCGTCGCCTTCCAGGCCAACGCTCGCCAAGGCACGCGCGCCCAGAAGGACCGCGAGCAGGTCAAGCACTCCACCAAGAAGCCGTTCAAGCAAAAGGGCACCGGTCGTGCCCGTGCGGGTATGACTTCGTCGCCCCTCTGGCGCGGCGGCGGTCGGATCTTCCCGAACATGCCTGACGAGAACTTCTCGCAGAAGATCAACAAGAAGATGTATCGCGCCGGCATGGCCGCCATCTTCTCGCAGCTGGCTCGCGAAGGCCGTCTGGCCGTGGTCGATTCGATCACCGTCGACTCGCCCAAGACGAAGCCGCTCGCAGCCAAGTTCAAGGCAATGAATCTCGAGTCCGTGCTCGTGATTGCCGAAGAAGTCGACGAGAACCTGTACCTGGCCTCGCGCAATCTGGTGAACGTGCTCGTCGTCGAGCCGCGTTATGCCGATCCGGTTTCGCTGGTTCACTACAAGAAGGTGCTGGTCACCAAGGGTGCCGTCGACAAGCTCAAGGAGATGTTCGCATGAGCCGCATGAACCCCACGCCGCTTCAGCGTCAGTTCGATGAAGGTCGGCTGATGAGCGTTCTGGTCGCCCCGATCGTGTCCGAGAAGGCCACGATGGTCGGCGAGAAGTCGAACGCAGTTACTTTCAAGGTGTTGCAGGACGCCACCAAGCCCGAGATCAAGGCCGCCGTCGAACTGATGTTCAAAGTGGAGGTCCAGGGCGTGTCCGTGCTCAACACCAAGGGCAAGGCCAAGCGCTTTGGCAAGTCCATGGGTCGTCGCGACAACGTTCGCAAGGCCTATGTGACGCTCAAGGCTGGTCAAGAGCTCAATCTCGTCGGGGAAGGCGCTTAATCATGGCCGTCATCAAGATGAAACCCACTTCGCCGGGCCAGCGTGGCGCGGTGAAGATCTCGCGGGACCACCTGTTCAAGGGTGCGCCGCACGCCGCTCTGCTGGAGCCGCAATTCCAGAAGGCCGGCCGCAACAACAACGGCCACATCACCATCCGTCACAAGGGCGGTGGCCACAAGCATCACTACCGCGTGGTGGACTTCGTGCGCAACAAGGACGGCATTCCGGCCAAGGTCGAGCGCGTCGAGTACGACCCGAACCGTACGGCGCACATCGCACTGGTGTGCTATGCCGACGGCGAGCGTCGCTACATCATCGCGCCGCGTGGCCTCGAAGCCGGTGCAACGCTGCTGAGCGGTTCCGAGGCGCCGATCCGGGCGGGCAATACGCTGCCGATCCGCAACATCCCGGTCGGCTCGACGATCCATTGCATCGAGCTGCAACCCGGCAAGGGCGCGCAGATCGCTCGCTCGGCCGGTACCTCGGCCACGCTGCTGGCACGCGAAGGCGTGTACGCCCAGGTCCGGATGCGGTCGGGCGAGGTTCGCCGCATTCACGTCGAATGCCGCGCCACCATCGGCGAGGTCGCCAACGAAGAACACAGCCTGCGCCAACTCGGCAAGGCCGGTGTGAAGCGTCACATGGGCATCCGCCCGACCGTTCGCGGCGTGGTGATGAACCCGGTCGACCACCCGCACGGTGGCGGCGAGGGCAAGACGGGCGAAGGCCGTCATCCGGTCGATCCGTGGGGCAACCTCACCAAGGGCTATCGGACCCGTAACAACAAGCGCACGCAAGTCTTCATCGTGTCGCGTCGCAAGAAGTAAGGGAAAGCCAAATGACACGCTCTCTCAAGAAGGGTCCTTTCGTCGACCATCACCTGGTGGCCAAGGCCGACAAGGCCGTGACGACCAAGGACAAGAAGCCGATCAAGACCTGGTCGCGTCGCTCGATGGTCCTGCCCGAATTCATCGGCCTGACGATCGCCGTGCACAACGGCAAGCAGCACGTGCCTGTCTACATCACCGACCAGATGGTCGGCCACAAGCTCGGCGAATTTGCGCTCACCCGCACGTTCAAGGGGCATCCCGCGGACAAGAAAGTCCAGAAGAAGTAAGGAACGACCATGTCTGAAACACGTGCAGTCCTTCGCGGCGTCCGCCTTTCCGTCGACAAGGGCCGTCTGGTCGCGGACCTGATCCGCGGCAAGAAGGTCGATCAAGCGCTCAACATCCTGCAGTTCACGCAGAAGAAGGCCGCTGTGATCGTCAAGAAGGTGCTCGAGTCGGCCATTGCCAATGCCGAGCACAACGACGGCGCCGACATCGACGAGCTGAAGGTCAAGAGCATCTACGTCGAGCAAGGCGCAACGCTCAAGCGTTTCACCGCTCGGGCCAAGGGTCGCGGCAATCGCATCAGCAAGCCCACGTGCCATGTGTACGTGACGGTCGGCAACTAAGAGGCCTGGAAGAAACATGGGACAAAAAATCCACCCAACCGGCTTCCGTCTTGCGGTCACCCGTAACTGGTCCAGCCGCTGGTATGCAAGCAATCGCGACTTCGCCGGCATGCTGGCCGAAGACATCAAGGTGCGCGAGTACCTGAAGAAGAAGCTCAAGAACGCATCCGTCTCGCGCGTGATGATCGAGCGCCCCGCCAAGAACGCCCGCATCACGATCTACTCGGCACGTCCGGGCGTCGTGATCGGCAAGAAGGGCGAGGACATCGAGAACCTCAAGCGCGAACTGGGCAAGCAGCTCGGCGTGCCGGTTGCGGTCAACATCGAAGAAGTGCGCAAGCCCGAAATCGATGCGCAGCTCATCGCCGACAGCATCACCCAGCAGCTCGAGAAGCGGATCATGTTCCGCCGCGCCATGAAGCGTGCCATGCAGAACGCCATGCGTCTCGGTGCCCAGGGCATCAAGATCATGTCGGCCGGCCGCCTGAACGGCATCGAGATCGCTCGTACCGAGTGGTACCGCGAAGGTCGCGTGCCGCTCCACACGCTGCGCGCCGACATCGACTACGGCACCTCGGAAGCCAAGACCACCTACGGCGTCATCGGCGTCAAGGTCTGGGTCTACAAGGGCGACACGCTGGGCCGCAACGACCTGCCCGCGGTCGAGACGCCGCGTCCGGACGAAGAGCGTCGCCCCCGCGGCCCGCGTCGCGACGGACGCCCTGGCGGCAACGACCGTCCGGGTTCCGATCGTCGAGGTCCCGGCCCCCGTGCCGGCGGCCGCGGCCCGATCGGTGGCAACGTCGCACCTGCCGATGGCAGCGACAAGCCCGCAGAAGCGACCGGTGCTGCGCCCGCAGCGCCGGGTGCAGACTCTAAACCCGCCGTTAAGCGCGTCCGCAAAGCCGCGCCAGCTGCAGCAGCTGACGGTGCCAAGACCGAGTAATCGGTCTTTCCCGGCCGCGCAAGTGGCCGGGGCAGTCCTCACGGAGTAAATAGACATGCTGCAACCTGCACGCAGAAAGTTCCGCAAGGAACAAAAGGGCCGCAATACCGGCATCGCGACCCGCGGCAACGCGGTCTCGTTCGGTGACTTCGGCCTCAAGTCGATCGACCGCGGCCGTTTGACGGCCCGACAGATCGAAGCCGCACGTCGCGCGATCTCGCGCCACGTCAAGCGCGGTGGCCGTATCTGGATTCGCGTCTTCCCCGACAAGCCGATCTCGCACAAGCCTGCCGAAGTGCGGATGGGTAACGGCAAGGGCAACCCCGAGTACTACGTCGCCGAAATTCAACCTGGCAAGGTGATCTACGAGATCGTCGGTGTACCCGAAGAGCTCGCGCGCGAAGCATTCCGCCTGGCTGCTGCCAAGCTGCCGCTGCGCACCACCTTCGTCGCGCGCCAGCTCGGCGCCTGATCGGGAGAACACGATGGCAACACGTAAGAAGAAGGACGCCGCGGCCAAGCCGGCCAAGGTGTCGAAGGCCGCCGCATTGCGCGACAAGGACGTCGCCGGCCTCCAGACCGAAATCAAGGATCTGCAGAAGGCCCACTTCGGCCTGCGGATGCAAAAGGCCACGCAGCAACTGTCGAACACGTCGACGCTGCGGATCACGCGCCGCGATATCGCGCGTGCCAAGACCATTCTTGCGCAGAAGCAGCAAGAAACCCAAGCCGCCAAGTAAGGAGTGAACATGACGGAAGCTAAGAAATCCCTCAAGCGCACCCTGGTCGGTACGGTGGTCAGCGACAAGCGCCAGAAGACAGTGACCGTGCTGGTCGAGCGCCGCGTCAAGCACCCGATCTACGACAAGATCGTGATGCGTTCGAGCAAGTACCACGCGCACGACGAAGAAGGCACGTACAAGGTCGGCGACATGATCGAGATCACCGAAAGCCGGCCGATCTCGAAGTCGAAGAACTGGGTGGCGACTCGCCTGGTTCAGAAGGCCGTGCTGGTCTAGTTCGACCGCGCCTCGCGCCCTGCTCGAAAGCGGCCCACAATGTGGGCCGTTTTTCTTTTTCTGGAGCACACGAATGATCAAAGTCGGCGACAGCCTTCCGGCGGCAACCTTGCAGGAGTATTCCGAGGTGGAAGGCGAGGCTTGCAGCATCGGCCCGAATCCGGTGGACGTGCAGAAGGCCTCGGCCGGCAAGACGATTGCGCTGTTCGCCTTGCCCGGTGCGTTCACCCCGACCTGCTCCGGAAAACACGTTCCCGGCTATGTCCAGCACTACGACCAGCTCAAGGCAGCCGGCGTCGACGAGATCTGGTGCGTGAGCGTCAACGATGCCTTCGTGATGGGCGCCTGGGCAAGGGACCAGCAGACCGGCACCAAGGTTCGGATGCTGGCCGATGGCAGCGGCACCTTCACGCAGGCATTGGGCCTCACGCTCGACCTCACCGCGCGCGGCATGGGTGTCCGGAGCAACCGGTATTCGATGCTGGTAAGGGATGGCAAGGTCGAGGCGCTCAATATCGAGGCGCCCGGCAAGTTCGAAGTGAGCAATGCGGAGACCCTGCTCGGGCAACTCAACGCCTGACCCATCGCGGGGGCGTCGTTCGGCGGGCAGTCGCAACCAACCACACGTACGGCGGGACCACCTGCCAACGCATCGGCACTGCAGCCGACTTAGAGATCGGCCTTGAGGTAGTGAGAGCCGGCGATCGGGTTGTGATAGTAGGGCGGTACCTCTTCGAAGCCCATTTCCGCATACAGCCCCCGCGCCGACTCCATGTCGTCCAGGGTGTCCAGCAGGACGCAGCCATAGCCGGCACCATGGGCGGCATCCAGGGCGGCCTCGACCAGGCGTCGGCCCAATCCCATTCCCCTGAAGCCCGGCCGCACGTAGAGCCGCTTGATCTCGGCGGCATTGCTGTAGTCGACGCCGTCGAGGGGCCGCAGCGCGCAGCAGCCGGCGACTTCCGCCCGGCGACCGGAGTCCAGTTCCAGGACGTGCGAGGACGGGCCGATGCTGGCCTTGGGATCGCATTCGACCAGCGCCAAGAGCAGGGCACCTCGAGGTTCCGCATAGTCTCCCGGCAGGCGAGCCAGCTCTTCCTCGAAGTTCTGGAAGCCGAGGTCGACGCTGAGCGAGGCCGCGTACGCCTTGAAGATCGTGCGAGCTGCTTCGATTTCGGCCGGCCCGTCGGGCCGCATCAAGATCACCGACGGCGCATCCGCGAGCGGCAACGGACGGGAAGGCGAATACGACATGCTCGCTAGGCCTCGGCCAGCAGCTTCTCGATCAGTTTGTGCAGCTCGGCGAAATCAGGTTCGCCGACATAGCGCTTCACGATTTCGCCGCGCTTGTTCACGATGTAGGTCGTGGGGGTAAGCCTGACATCGCCCCAGGCCTGCGCCACCGCACCGGTGTTGTCGATGGCGACCTTGAACGGCAGCTTGCGGCTTTCGGCGAAATTGACGACGTAGCTCGGCGGGTCGTAGCTCATGGCGACGGCCAGCGTGTCGTAGCCTTGCCCGTGGTACTTGTCGTAGGTGGCGATCACCTTCGGCATCTCGGCGACGCAGGTGACGCAGCTGGTCGCCCAGAAATTCACCAGCGTGACCTTGCCCTTGAGGTCGGCCGTGCTCTTCTTGCTGCCATCCAGGAGCACGAAGGTCGAATCGGGCGCAGCGCGCGCGCCGGTGCCGAGGTAGACGGCCGCGCCACCTGCCAGGGCCAGGACGATCGCCAACGCGGAAAGAATTTTCTTCATGAGCCAGGATGGAGGGTGCCGCCGCATTTTAGTTCGCGACTCGCGAGCGGAATGCATGCTTTTCCGTATGCTCGGCGGCTGCCGTCGTCCGTACCTTTCCATGTCCCTTCCTTCTCGCCTGCGTGCCGCCGCCCCGGTCGCCGCCCTCTCGCTCCTTCTGGGCTGCAGCCCGACCTTCAATTGGCGCGAGGTTCCGGTGGGTCCGGCGGGCGCCGTCGCACTGCTTCCCTGCAAGGCCGAACGCGCCTCGCGCAACCTGCCCCTGGGCGCGGAGAGCGTGGCGATCGACATGGCGGGCTGCGAAGCCGGCGGCGCCACATTCGCCGTGGCACGAGCCCATGCGGTGGATGCTCAGCAAGCCGCGGCCTGGCTGGAGGCGTGGCGATCGGCGACCCGCGCCCAGCTGGCCGGCCGACGGCTCACCGAATCCGCCGCCCAGCTCGCACGCGCCGCCAGCAAGCCCGCCCCGGCCCGCCTCGACACGGCCGCAGCCGGAACCGAAGCGGACGCTGCTCAGGCCCACATGGTGTGGTTCGCGCACCCGGTCGGCACTTCAGTCGACCTCTACCAGGCCACCGTGATCGGCCGGCCGACATCGCCGGAGGCCGTCGGCACTTTCTTCGAAGGCCTCCGGCTGCCATGACCGATGCGCTCCTGGCGGGTAGCCGGGCCGCCGTCGTGTTCCTGGCCTTCGCGATGGCGTACTTCCTGTCGACCCTGGTTCGCGCCATCACGGCCACCCTTTCGCCCACCCTCTCTGCCGAATTCGAGCTCCAGTCGCAAGAGCTCGGCCTGTTGGCGGGCGGCTACTTTCTCGGCTTTGCGCTGATGCAGTTGCCGATGGGCAACTGGCTCGATCGCCACGGTCCAAAGCGGGTGATCCTGACCTTCCTGTTCGCGGCCGTGGCGGGCTGTCTTCTTTTCTCGTTCGCCACGAATTTTTGGGTCCTGCTCGGCGCCCGGGTGCTGGCCGGCATCGGCCTCAGCGCTTGCCTGATGGCGCCCCTGACCGGCTATCGGCGCTGGTTTTCCAAGCGACTCCAGCTCCGCAGCAATGCCTGGATGCTGATGATGGGCTCGTTGGGCGTGGTCGCATCCACCATTCCCGTCCACGCGCTGTTGCCGCTCTGGGGCTGGCGGCCGATCTTCTGGTTGCTGGCCGCATGCCTGCTGCTCGCGATCGTGGTGATTGCGTGGGCGGCCCCCGATTGGGAGTCGGCCATGCATCGGGCCGAGTCGTCCGTGACACCGGCGCCTTCGCCGACTGCCGACCCCACGGGCTATGCCGCGGTATGGCGCGACCCGTTCTTTCGCAAGATGGCGCCCCTGGGCTTCTTCAATTACGGCGGCTTCACCGCCATGCTGACCTTGTGGGTCGTGCCCTGGCTGATCCGGGTGGGCGGTGCATCGCCGGGGCAGGCAGCCGACGGCTTGTTCTGGATCAGTTTCGCGATGCTGGTCACGTACGGGCTCTGGGGCGTGGCGAACCCGCGCCTGGCACATCGGGGCATCGCGGCCGAAACATTGATCAAGTGGCTGTTGCCGCTCGGCATGGCGGCGCTCGCCGCCATCCTGCTCTTGGGTAGCGACGCCGGCGCGCTGGCCTGGGCGGTCTTCCTCTCGCTGACCACGGTCGTGACCCTGGCCCAGCCGGCGGTCGCCATGGCGCTGCCTCCGGCGCTCGCCGGACGCGCGCTGTCTGCCTACAACCTGGTGGTCTTCCTCGGGGTGTTCACCGTGCAGTGGGGCGTCGGCCTGCTGATCGACCTCTTCCTGCAACTCGGCTTCAGCACGGCCGGGGCTTTTCGCACTGCACTCGGCCTCTACCTCGGCTGCTGCGTGTCGTCCTATTGCTACTTCCTGTGGGCTGCCCCGCATAATCACCGGAGCGCCTTCCGATCCGCATGAACCGCATCTTCATCATTGCCCACTCGCCGCTCGCAAACGCGCTGCGGCAGTGTGCGCTGCATGTCTTTCCCGACAGCGAACAGGCCGTGTCGGCCCTCGATGTCCTCCCCAACGTCTCCCGCGAAGAAAGCCTCGCCGCCGCGCGCATCATCCTCGACCAGCTGCAGCAGTCGCCACGCGACCAGGTGCTGGTACTGACCGACGTCTTCGGCGCCACGCCCTGCAACGTGGCGCAGGACCTGGTCGACGGCGTGAATTCGAGGCTGGTCGCCGGCGTCAACCTCCCGATGCTGCTGCGTGCGGTCAGCTATCGCAACGAATCCCTCGAGACCCTCGTCCAGCGCGCGCTCGCCGGCGGTACGGCCGGCGTGATGCAGCTGGGCGTCACCGCTCCCCAGAATCAGGCAAGAAGAAAGCACAGTGACCAAGACATCCGTGATCATCAGCAATAGGCTCGGCCTTCATGCCCGCGCATCCGCGCGGCTCACCAAGCTGGCAGGCAGCTTTCCGTGCAACGTGTGGCTCTCGCGCGGCGACCGGAGGGTCAATGCCAAGAGCATCATGGGCGTGATGATGCTGGCCGCCGGGATGGGCGTGCAGGTCGAACTCGAGACCGACGGCGAGCGTGAGGAAGAGGCCCGCGACGCGATCGTCGCGCTGATGAACGACAAGTTCGGCGAAGGCGAGTGAATGGCCGGCAGGCTTGACGCTTCAGGGCGCGGCGCACGGAGGTCGACATGACCTTCGCCGTCCACGGCCTGCCGGTCGCGCGCGGCATCGCCATCGGGCGGGCGGTGCTGGTGGTGTCCAGCCGCATCGACGTCGCCCACTATTTCATCAAGGCGGACCAGGTCGCCGAAGAGATCGAACGGGTTCGCACCGCACGCAATGCCGTGGCCGAAGAGCTGCAGAAGCTGCAGGCAAGCGTCGCCCTGATGGGGCCGAACGATGCGCCGCATGAGCTGATCGCCTTGCTCGAGGTCCACCAGATGCTGCTGCAGGACGAGTCGCTCACCGGCGGCGTCAAGCACTGGATCACCGATCGGCTCTACAACGCCGAGTGGGCGTTGACCACGCAGCTCGAGATCATCGCGCGCCAGTTCGACGAGATGGAGGACGAGTACCTGCGCGAACGCAAGGCCGACCTCGAGCAGGTGGTCGAGCGACTGCTCCATCGCATGAAAGGCACTGCCGCCGTGCTGGCGCCTTCGCCGCCGCGGCGCAAGCGCCCGGCGGAGGTCGAGGACGACGGCGGCGAAGCCGGCGCCGGCGCGGCCGACGCCTTCGACGTACCGCTGGTGCTGATCGCGCACGACCTCTCGCCGGCGGACATGCTGCAGTTCAAGAAGAGCGTGTTCGCCGGCTTCGTGACGGATGTCGGCGGACGCACCTCGCACACCGCGATCGTGGCGCGCAGCATGGACATCCCGGCGGTGGTCGGTGCGCGTTCCGCCAGCCAGCTGGTGCGGCAGGACGACTGGGTCATCATCGACGGCGATGCCGGCGTGGTCATCGTCGATCCGTCGCCGATCATCCTGGCCGAGTACGGCTTCAAGCAGCGCCAGGGCGATCTCGAGCGCAGCCGGCTGGCGCGGCTGCGGCACAAGCCGGCCGTCACCCTCGACGGCCAGAAGGTCGATCTGCTGGCCAACATCGAGATGCCCGAGGACGCGGTCGGCGCGGTCAAGGCGGGCGCGGTCGGCGTCGGCCTTTTCCGGAGCGAGTTCCTCTTCATGGGGCGCGAAGCCCAGCGCCTCACGCGCCTGCCGAACGAAGAGGAGCAGTACCAGGCCTATCGGCGCGCGATCGACGGCATGCAGGGCATGCCGGTCACGGTGCGGACCATCGACGTCGGCGCCGACAAGCCGCTCGATGGCAAGTCGCCGCGGGACGACGGCCACCTCAACCCGGCGCTGGGCCTGCGTGCGATCCGCTGGAGCCTGGCCGACCCGGCGATGTTCCTCACGCAGCTGCGCGCCATCCTGCGCGCCGCCGCCCACGGCGAAATCAACCTGCTGATCCCGATGCTGGCGCATGCCAGCGAGATCCGCCAGACGCTGTCGCTGATCGACTTCGCACGCGCCGAACTGGACAACCGCGGCGTGGCCTACGGAGCCGTCAAGCTCGGCGCGATGATCGAGATCCCCGCTGCCGCCCTGACGCTCAAGACCTTCCTCAAGCACTTCGACTTCCTGTCGATCGGCACCAACGACCTGATCCAGTACACGCTGGCGATCGACCGTGCCGACGAGTCGGTGGCGCATCTCTACGACCCTGCACATCCGGCCGTGCTGCGGCTGGTGGCCGACACCATTGCGGAGTGCCGGCGCCAGGGCAAGGGCGTGAGCGTCTGCGGCGAGATGGCCGGCGATGTCGCCTTCACCCGGCTGCTGCTCGGCATGGGTCTGCGGAGCTTCTCGATGCATCCTTCGCAGATCCTCGCGGTCAAGCAGGAAGTGCTGCGGGCCGATGCAGCCAAGCTCGAGGCCTGGGCTCGACAGGTGCTGGAAGCCGAGGAGCCGTCCGAGCTGTTGCCGCCGACCGGCGGCTGAGTTCGCGCCGCTCGGGGCGATTCGCATGTCGCCGGCGCTACCCTTGCCGGCACCCTGCAGGGCTACGATGCGCCGTCCTCACGAACATCAAGGAGACGGCCGCATGAGCAACGACAACGCCACCAGCACCAGCACCAGCACCAACATCAACATCAACACCGGCGCCAGCAATCGGCAGGTCCGGCTCGCCAAGCGACCCGAAGGTGCGGCCACCCGCGACAACTGGCAATTCACGACCGAGGCCGTACCCGAACCAGGCGACGGCGGCGTGCTCGTCAAGACCTTGTCGCTCTCGCTCGACCCGGCGATGCGCGGCTGGATGAACGAAGGCAAGAGCTACATCGCACCCGTCGAGATCGGCGCCGTGATGCGGGCGGGTGGCGTCGGCGTCGTCGCGGCATCGCGACACGCCGGCTTCGCGGTGGGGGACGTGGTGTACGGAACGCTCGGCGTGCAGGAATACGCCCTGGTTCCGGCAGACCAGGTCCAGCGCAGCGGATTGGTCAAGGTCGATCTCGGCCTCGGCAGCATCACCCAGTGGCTCAACGTGCTCGGCATGCCGGGCATGACCGGCTACTTCGGCCTGATGGACATTGGCGAGCCGAAGCCGGGCGAAACGGTGGTGGTCTCCGGCGCGGCCGGCGCGGTCGGGCAGACGGTCGGGCAACTGGCCCGCATCAAGGGCTGCCGCGCGGTCGGCATCGCCGGCGGCCAGGCCAAGTGCGATTGGGTGGTGAACGAGCTCGGCTTCGATGCCTGCATCGACTACAAGGCCGGTCCTTCAGCAGTGCGCGAAGGGCTCAAGGCGCATTGCCCGAAGGGCATCGACATCTACTTCGACAACGTCGGCGGCGAGATCCTCGACGCCGCCCTCGCGCGGCTCGCGCGGCATGCGCGCATCATCATCTGCGGCGCCATCAGCCAATACAACAACGCCAACAGCGCGCCGGCGCAGGGTCCGAAGAACTACCTGAGCCTCCTGGTCAATCGGGCCCGCATGCAGGGGATGGTGGTGTTCGATTACGCCGGTCGTTACCCCGAAGCGATTGCCGAGATGTCTGCCTACCTGAAGGACGGCCGCATGAAGAGCCGCGAGGACGTGGTCGAAGGCATCGAGAACTTTCCGGAAGCGCTCAACCGGCTCTTCAGTGGACAGAACTTCGGCAAGCTGGTGTTGCAGGTCGCGGCGCACTGAGCAACCGCGAGCGAATGCCGCGGGCGGAAGGTGGCAACTTCAGCTGCGCGCCCGCGAGCCCATCACGGCGGCGGCGATGATCAAGGCGGCTGCCAGGGCAATGCGCCATGAGAGCGGCCGATCCGTCACGACGAGCAGCATCGCGGTCGATGCCAGCGGCGTGATGTAGCTCAGGATGCCGATCTGCCGCGCGTCGCCATGCTTGAGCGCCAGGTCCCATAGATAGAAGGCCGCGCCGAGCGGTCCGAGGCCGCAGGCCAGCAGCAGCAAGCCATCGGCGACGGCCAGGCCCGGCGTGGTCTCCAGCACGGCGTGGCAGGCCAGCGAGAGCAGGCCCGAAACCAGGCCGAAGAGGCCGATCGCCGCGGTCGGAAAGGCAGGCACCCGGCGGGTCCAGAGCGAATAGCTGGCCCAGATGAAAGCCGACCCCAGCGCCGGCAGAAAGCCCCAATGGCTGCGCCAGTCGTTCGAGAGGGTCGATGGCGTGGCGCTGGTCTGGCCACCGCCGCCGGCGCCGAGGATCGCCATCGCTGCACCCGCGAAGCCCAGCAGCGCGGCCGCCACGTGAAGCGGCCTGAGCGTCATGCCGGGCAACAGCAGCGGCGCCAGCACCACCATGAGCAAGGGCCACAGGTAGTTGACCAGGTTGGCCTCGACCGGCGGCGCGTTGCGCAGGGCGATGAAGAGAAGAAAGTGGAAGCCGAAGAGGCCGTACACGCCGAGTGCCAGCGTGCGCAACGGAACCTTCCAGGCCGATCGATCCCGCAGCACGAGCGGCGCACTCAGCAAGCTGCCGATGGTGAGCGATATGCCGGTCAGCAGAAACGGCGGAAGATGGGCGAGGGCCGTGCCGAGCGATGCGAGCGATGCCCACAAGCCAATCGCGCCGAGCGCGTAGAGGGTGGATGCCGACATGCTTCAGCCCAGCCGCAGCAACAGGGCGCTCGCCGCGCAGACCACGAGGAACGGTATCGAGATCAGGTGGAACTCGCGCCATCCGTGGGGCAGCCGTGCCAGGCGAAGCGCGATCAGGTTGGCAAGCGAACCCAGCACGAAGCCGAAGCCGCCGACGCTCACGCCCGCGGCCAATGCCGGCAAGTCCTTGACGTAGCCTTCGAGCAGGATCGCCGCCGGCACGTTGCTGATGAACTGCGAAGCGACCACGGCGGCCAGGTAGGCGCGCCAGCCTTCCTCGATGGGCCACCGCTGCATCGATGCGGCAATGGCGGGCAGTTCGGCGAACTGGCGAAGGTCGACGAACATCAACGCGATGATGGCGAGCAGCGCCCAATCGATGCCGAGCAGCAACCGCGGCCGAATCAACAGGAAGGCGCCGAACACGATCAGCAGCCCGCCGGCCAGCCAATGCCGATCGAGCGCGACCACGAAGACGATGAAGAGCAGGCCGGAAAGCGCCAGCAGCCGGGGCTGCAACTCGGTCTTGTCCGGCGCCGGCCTGAGCGTGATCGCTTCTCTCGGCACCAGCAGGAAGACCGCCACCAGCAGCCAGAACAGCATGATCGCCACCGTCGGCGCCATCATCAGCATGAAGCCGGCGAAGCTCTCGCCGGACCGATGCCACAGGAACAGGTTCTGCGGATTGCCGATCGGGGTCAGGGCCGACCCGGCATTGACGGCCAGCGCCTGCAGCACCACCAGCCGGCCGAGCGGCAAATGCGCCTGCGTGGCCAGCACGCGGGTGAGCGGCACCAGCAGGAACAGGCTCACGTCGTTGGTGACCAGTGCCGACAGCAGCGCCGCGGTCGCGGTCAGGAGCAGCGCGAGCGACCGCCGATCGGTGGTGCGGGCCAGCATGCGGGCAGCGGTGGCCTGCAGCATGCCGCTCTGCTCGACACCTTGCGTGATCGCCAGGAGCCCGGCCAGCGCACCGACGGTCTGCCAGTCGACCAGGCGGAGGTAATCGGCCGGTGCGCGGGGATGCCAGAACGCGAAGCCCACGGCCACCGCGACCAGGATCCAGAGCAGCCCGTTGCCGCCCGCGGGTGAATTTGCTGGGTCGCCCTGCGCTGGCGCGGCCGCGTCGGCGTGCCCGCTCATGCCCGGCTCATCGCGATCGGCGTCGGCGCGATGGACGCTTCAACCGCGCTCAAGGCGATTCCGCAGTTCGCGCTTCAACACCTTGCCGATCGGGCTGCGCGGAAGTTCGTCGATGAAGTGCAAGGCCGAAAGGCGCTGCGTCTTGCCGAGCCGGGAGTTGGTCCAGCCGAGGAGTTCATCGGCCGCCGCGTCCTGGCCGACCGTGCGGACCACGAACGCAACCGGCGTCTCGCCCCATTCGCGCGACGGCATGCCGATCACCGATGTATCGGCCACGGCCGGGTGGCTGCGCAGCACGGCTTCGAGGTCGCTCGGATAGATGTTGAAGCCGCCGCTGATCACCAGGTCCTTCTTGCGGTCGAGCAGGACCAGGAAGCCGTCCTCGTCGAAGCGCCCGACGTCACCGGTGCGGATGAAACGCTTGCCGCTCGCATCGAACCATTCGGCCTCCCGCGTTTTTTCGGGCAGGCGGTGATAGCCGACCATCATCCCGGCCGAATTGCCGACCACCTCGCCGGCTTCTCCGCGGGCGACTTCTTGACCGTCGTCGTCGATCAGCCGGATGTCGCTGCCCTCGGCCGGCCGGCCCACGGTATGCAGCTTGGCGGGATGCAGATGCGCCTCGAGGATGCAGGTGCCGCCGCCTTCGGTCATGCCGTAGAACTCGACCAGGCCGCCCGGCCAGCGGGCGAGCACATCGGCCTTCAGCGCCGCATCGAAGGGCGCGCTGGTGCTGAACTTGTATTCGAAGCGAGAGAGGTCGAAGCGGTCGAAATCCGGATGTGCCATCAGCCGCCGGTACTGCACCGGCACCAGCATCGTGTGCGTGATGCCGTGCTGCTGTGCCAGCGCCAGGTACCCGCCGGCATCGAACTTCGGCATCAGCACCACCGAGCCGCCATAGGCGATCGACGGGAAGAAGACCACCAGCGTGGTGTTCGAGTAGAGCGGGGTCGAGAGCAGCGTCAACTTGCCCGCGCCATAGCCGTAGCGGGCACCGCGGCGTACGTGGGCCCACCGCATGCCGTGGCCCTGAACGATGCCCTTGGGCTCCCCGGTGGTGCCGGACGAATAGATGATGTTGAGCGGCCACGCCGGTTCGGGCGCTACCGGCGCTGGGCTGGCGCCGGCCGGCAGCAGCCATCGTTCGAAGTCGATGCCCGCGGGCGACGCATCCAGCGCGATGCGAGGGATGCCCGTCGGGGCGGACGGGCCGATGACCTCTGCCGCAGCGGCATCGAGGAACAGCAGGCGGGCGTCGGCGTCCGCCATCATTCGAGCGAGGCTTTCGGGCGACGAGCCGGGTGCGAGCGGCGCCACCACTACGCCCGCGCGCAGCGCGCCGAGGAACAAGGCTGCGTAGCGCGCCGACGATGCGGCGCAGATGGCGATCGCGCCGCCGGGCTCGAGGCCGTCGCGCTGCAGGCTTGCAGCGATCCGGTCCATGAGGGCGTCGAGTTCCCCGTAGCTCAGCGTACCTGCCGGATCGATCAATGCGATCCGGTCGGGCGCCTCGGCCGCATGCAGCCCCACCAGTTCGGCGATCGCACCGAACTCTCGACCGAGGAGGTTCTCGGACTGGCTCATCGAGACCGCCCGACCCGCAGCCCTCAGGAGGCCGAGCCCTGCAACTCACCAACCACACCCGGCAAAACCCGCGGCGCCATCGCCTTCTCGGCCTGCTGGTCGGCGTGATAGCTGCTGCGCACCATCGCGCCGACGGCTGCATGGCTGAAGCCCATCTCGTAGGCTTGCTGCTCGAACATCTTGAAGGTGTCCGGATGCACGTAGCGCCGCACCGGCAGGTGGCTGTTGCTCGGCGACAGGTACTGGCCGATCGTCAACATGTCGATGTCGTGCGCGCGCATGTCGCGCATCACCTGCAGGATTTCCTCGTCGGTTTCGCCCAGGCCGACCATGATGCCGCTCTTGGTCGGCACGTTCGGATGCAGCGCCTTGAACTTCTTCAGCAGGTTGAGGCTGAACTGGTAGTCGCTGCCCGGCCGCGCTTCTCGATAGAGGCGGGGCGCGGTCTCGAGGTTGTGGTTCATCACGTCGGGCGGCGCAGCTTTCAGGATCTCGAGCGCTCGATCGTCGCGGCCGCGGAAGTCGGGCACCAGGATCTCGATCTGCGTCTCGGGCGAGAGCGTCCGGATGTTCTGGATGCAGTCCACGAAATGCTGGCTGCCGCCGTCGCGAAGGTCGTCGCGGTCGACGCTCGTGATCACCACGTACTTGAGGCGCAGCCTGGCGATCGTCTTCGCCAGGTTGAGGGGTTCGTCCTTGTCGAGCGGATCGGGCCGGCCGTGGCCGACATCGCAGAACGGGCAGCGCCGGGTGCACTTGTCGCCCATGATCATGAAGGTGGCCGTGCCCTTGCCGAAGCATTCGCCGATGTTCGGGCAGGACGCCTCTTCGCAGACCGTGTGCAGCTTGCTTTCGCGCAGGATCTGCTTGATTTCGTAGAAGCGGGTGGTGGGCGAACCCGCCTTGACGCGGATCCAATCCGGCTTCTTGAGCACCTCGCCCTGAACCACCTTGACCGGAATGCGCGACAGCTTGGCTGCGGCCTTCTGCTTGGCGAGCGGGTTGTAGCTTTCGGCGGTCTGCGCTTCCCTGACGACTTCGGGGGTGCTCATGGCTTCTCTCAAGGGGGGCTCAAGGAGCGAGGTAGGCGGCCAGCTTGCGGCTCAGAACCTCTGCGGCTTCGTCCCAGGTTGTGTGGATGCCAATTGTAGAAAGATCGACGGTTTCGAGCCCTGCATAGCCGCAGGGGTTGATGCGCGAGAAGGGTTCCAGGTCCATCGCCACGTTGAGCGCCACGCCGTGGTAGGTGCCACGGCGGGCAACCTTGATCCCGAGGGCCGCGATCTTGGCCATGCCGTCGAAGCGCTGTTCGGCCTCGGACAGCCGGGCATGCGAGAACGGATCGTGGCGCCGTACGTAGATGCCGGGGGCGCCGCGCACGCGATGGCCGGTCACGCCGAAATGGCCGAGCGCCTGGATCACCGCTTCTTCGATGCGATGGACGTATTCCTTCACGAAGTAACCCGCGCGCCGAAGGTCGATCAACGGATAAGCCACCACCTGTCCGGGTCCGTGGTAGGTCACCTGGCCGCCGCGGTCGGTCTGTACAACCGGGATGGGGCCGGGCGCCAGGATGTGTTCCGGCTTGCCCGCAAGGCCCTGGGTGTAGGTCGGCGGATGTTCGCAGAGCCACAGCAGGTCGGGGGCCTCGGGCGTTCTCGCGGCCGCTGCTTCGCGCATGGCGGCGTAGGTCTCGGCGTAGTCGACCCGGCCGAGCCAATGGACTTCGAGCGCCTCGCTCAGAGCACCACCTTCACCATCGGATGCGAGGACAGCGCACGGTAGAGATCGTCGAGCTGTTCGCGGCTCGTCGCGTTGACGGTGATGGTCACGCCGAGATAGTTGCCGGCCTTGCTGGTGCGAAGCTCGATCGTCGACGCATCGAACTGCGGATCGAAGCGCTCGGCGATGAGCGTGATCGCGTGCACGAAGCCATCGGCCTTCGGGCCCATGATCTTGATCGGGAACGCCGATGGGTACTCGATCAACGAGTCCTTGCGCAGGTCGTCGGGCGCTGCGGTGGGCTCGGGTTGGCGATCGGCTTCTGTCATGAAAATACCTCGCGCAAAAAGGGCGGCGAAAGAAGGTTCGTCATCGTCACATCGTCACATCGTTCATCGAGTGACCGCTCGGGCTTCGGCGGGCGTGGAGGGCGACCCGGCCTGCGCCGCCTGGCTCGCCTTGGCCTCCTGGTAACCGGCGAACAAGGCTTGGCAAACCGGTCCCGGCATGCCTTCGCCGATGGTCTCTTCGTCGAGCTTCGTCACCGGAACCAGTTCCTTGCTCGCGGACGACAGGAACACCTCGTCCGCTCCGAAGACTTCGTCTCGGCCGATGCGCCGCAAGTCGAAAGGAATGCCAGCCGCATCGCAAAGCCGCTCGATGATGTTGAAGCGGATGCCGGCCAGGACGAGCGTGTCACGCGGTGGGCCGAAGACGCGGCCGTTCTTCACGATCCAGACGTTGCAGGACGAGGCCTCACTCAGCCAATCGTCCCGGAACATGATCGTTTCGAAGGCGCCGGCCTCGACGCTGATCTGTCTCGCCAGCACCGCGCCGAGCAGGCTGGTGGCCTTGATGTGCGCCTTTTGCCAGCGAAAGTCGGGCGCGCTGACGCAGTAAACGCCCCTTGCTCGCGCCTCGGCCGAAACCGGCTTGATCGGATTGACCATCAGGAAAACCGTGGGCACGAGGCCCGGCGGCATCGCATGGTCGCGAGGTGCGACCCCGCGCGTCACCTGGATGTAGACGCCCTGCATGGCGGCGCGTTCGGCCGGCGGCGAGGCCTCGATCAGGCGGGCGGCGATCGCCAGCCAGTCTTCATGCGACAAGGGGTTGGCGATCTTGAGCTCGGCCAGCGAACGATCGAGCCGCGCCATGTGTTCTTCGAAGCAGAACGGAACGCCGCCATAGACCGGCACGACTTCGTAGACGCCGTCGCCGAAGATGAAACCTCGATCGAGCACGCTGATCTTGGCCTCGCCGAGCGGCCCGTAGTTGCCGTTCAGGTAGCAGGGCGTGTCGGGCAGTGCGGAGGGAATCGGATGCATGAAGGATTATGGTGGGGGCGCCGTGCCGCATCCCAAGAGGCAGGCGAGCCATGGCATCGACCTGGCCAATCGGTTGCATGGCCTACGCAGAAAGACATGGGTTTTTACTTATAATCAATGGCTTTGTGAAATTCTGGGTCGCCAGCCGGGCTTAGCACATGAAAACAATCGCCCGAGATGTGGACGCGTTCGAGGACCGTCCCGACCCTGATCAAGATTTCAAGCCGTTGACCGCCGCTGAGGCGGAGCGGCTGCGCGAATCCAAGCCGCAACTCTCGCCCTGGCGAGTCATTGCGGTGCAATTCGCCACAGGCATCCTCGCAGCCCTGGCTGCCTGGGGCCTGACCGGGAGGGAGAGCCTGGGTCTGTCCGCCGCGTATGGGGCGCTTGCAGTGGTCATACCTGCTGCGGTGTTCGCCAGAGGGCTGACCGGTCGGTTCTCGTCCCTGAACCCTGGCACCGCGGTGGTGGGGTTCTTCGTGTGGGAAATGGTCAAGATGGCCTTGACGGTGGCGATGCTCTTCGCCGCCCCGGGGTTGATTAAGGCGCTGAGCTGGCCGGCAATGCTGGTCGGCATGGTGGTGACAATGAAGGCGGCCTGGTTGGCAGTAATGCTGGCTTCCAGGCGCCGAAACTGAAGAGACGAGTAACGGATGGCTGCTGAAAACGCTGCGGAACATGGTCAGACCGCGGGTGAATACATCGTTCACCACCTGACCCATCTTCAAAGTTCCAAGCCGGGTGGCGTTGCCGACCTCACGGTTTTCAATTTCGATTCGCTCTTCTTCTCGATCCTCCTGGGCGTGATCGGTTGCTGGCTGTTGTGGCTGGGCGCTCGCAAGGCGACCTCGGGCGTGCCGGGCCGGTTCCAGGCCGCCGTCGAGATCCTGGTCGAAATCGTCGACCAGCAGGCCAAGGGCATCGTGCACAACGCGACCAGCCGCAAGTTCGTGGCGCCGCTCGCGCTCACCATCTTCGTCTGGATCTTCCTGCTCAACGCGATGGACCTGTTCCCGGTCGATCTCTTCCCCTTCATCTGGGAAAAGATCTACGGCGCAGCCGGCGGCGACCCGCATCACGCCTACCTGCGCGTGGTCCCGACGGCCGATCTCTCGGTGGCGATGGGGCTTTCGGTCTCGGTGCTGCTCATCTGCCTTTACTACAACGTCAAGATCAAGGGTCTCGGCGGCTGGATCCACGAGCTCTTCACCGCGCCCTTCGGCAATCACTGGGCGCTGTACCCTTTCAACTTCGCCATGCAGATGATCGAGTTCATCGCCAAGACCGTTTCGCACGGCATGCGGCTCTTCGGCAACATGTATGCCGGCGAACTCATCTTCCTGCTGATCGCCCTCATGGGCGGCGCCTGGACCCTGTCAGCCACCGGCGTGTTCCTGGCGCTCGGCCATATCGTGGCCGGTACCGCCTGGGCCATCTTCCACATCCTGATCATCACGTTGCAAGCCTTCGTGTTCATGATGCTGGCGCTGGTGTATGTGGGGCAGGCCCACGATCACCATTGATCCGCCGGTCTGCCTGATTTTTCGGTTCTCGATTTCGTTTTCTTTTCAACCAAAGTCCCCTAGGAGTCATCATGGAAGTCATTAGCTTTGTCGCCCTGGCCGCCGGCCTCATCATCGGTCTCGGCGCTGTCGGTGCCTGTATCGGTATCGGCATCATGGGCAGCAAGTACCTCGAATCGGCTGCTCGCCAGCCCGAACTCATGGGCGAACTGCAAACCAAGATGTTCCTGCTCGCCGGCCTGATCGACGCTGCGTTCATCATTGGTACCGGTATCGCGCTGTGGTTCGCCACCGCCAACCCGTTCCTGGCTCAGATCGCCAACCTGCCGCGTTGATTCGGCTTCTCCTCGAACCCAGGTCGTTCTCGCGAATGGCTGAGGATTCAATCCCAAAGAGAGGGTGAAAAGTGAGCATTACCGGTACCCTGATCGTCCAGATGATCGTGTTCCTGATCCTGGTCGGGTTCACGATGAAGTTTGTCTGGCCGCCGATCGCCAAGGCGCTGGATGAGCGTGCCCAGAAGATCGCTGAAGGCCTCGCCGCCGCCGACAAGGCGAAGTCCGAGTTGTCGGCCGCCAACAAGCGCGTCGAAGTCGAACTCGGCCAGGCTCGCAACGAATCGGCCCAGCGGCTGGCCGATGCCGAGCGTCGGGCGCAGTCCATCGTCGAAGAGGCCAAGACCCGCGCCACCGAAGAAGGCAACAAGATCATCGCAGCCGCTCGTGCCGAAGCAGAGCAGCAGGCCGTCAAGGCTCGCGAAATGCTTCGCGAGCAGGTCGCGGCGCTTGCCGTCAAGGGCGCCGAGCAGATCCTGCGCAAGGAAGTGAATCCGGCAGTCCATGCCGATCTGCTCTCTCGCCTGCAAACGGAACTCTGATCAAGCCATGGCAGAACTCGCCACCATTGCACGTCCCTACGCCGAGGCGCTCTTCAAAGCGTCGTACGCTGACCTGTCCGGCACCTCGGCCTGGCTCGACAAGGTTTCGGCGATCGCTGGACATCCCGAACTGCAGCAGTTCGCGGACAACCCCAAGGCGACGCCCGAGCAGGTGCTCGGCGTGATCGCCGGCGCCAACGGCGCCGAGTTGCCGCCGGCCGCCCGGAACTTCCTCATGGCCCTGCTCGAGAACGGCCGCTTCACCGCGCTTCCCGAGATCGCCCGGCAGTTTCGTGCGTTGGCCAATGCGCAAAGCGGCTCGTCCGACGCGGTGGTCTACAGCGCGTTCCCGATCGATGCCGCTTCCATGGCGACCGTGTCGGCGGCGCTCGAGCGCCGCTTCGGTCGCAAGTTGCAGGTCACGGTGCAGCAAGATCCGTCGCTCATCGGCGGAATTCGTGTGGTGGTCGGCGACGAGGTGCTCGATACCTCGGTCAAGGCTCGCCTCGAACAAATGAAAGTCGCGCTGGCAGCCTGAGGCCGCCAGCCCCCTCATCCAGAAAGAAGGAAAGAGTCATGCAACTCAATCCCGCAGAGATTTCCGAGCTGATCAAGAGCCGCATCGAGGGTCTTGGCGTCAGCGCCAACATCCGCAATGAGGGCACGGTCGTGTCCGTGACCGACGGCATCGTGCGCGTGCACGGCCTGTCGGACGCGATGCAGGGCGAAATGCTCGAGTTCCCGCCGACGGCAGACGGCACGCCGTCGTACGGCCTGGCCTTGAACCTCGAGCGCGACTCGGTCGGCGCCGTGATCTTGGGCGAGTACGAGCACATCTCGGAAGGCGACACGGTCAAGTGCACCGGCCGCATTCTCGAAGTGCCGGTCGGACCCGAACTCATCGGTCGCGTGGTCAACGCGCTCGGCCAGCCGATCGACGGCAAGGGCCCGGTCAACGCCAAGATGACCGACGTGATCGAGAAGGTCGCCCCGGGCGTGATCGCCCGCAAGTCGGTCGACCAGCCGATGCAGACCGGCTTGAAGGCCATCGACTCGATGGTGCCGATCGGCCGCGGCCAGCGCGAATTGATCATCGGCGACCGCCAGACCGGCAAGTCGGCCGTGGCGGTCGACGCGATCATCAACCAGAAGGGTCAGAACATGACCTGCGTCTACGTTGCGATCGGCCAGAAGGCATCGACCATCAAGAACATCGTGCGCTCGCTCGAACAGTCGGGTGCCATGGACTACACCATCGTGGTCGCAGCCTCGGCCTCCGAGTCCGCCGCCATGCAATACGTGAGCGCGTATTCGGGCTGCACGATGGGCGAATACTTCCGCGATCGCGGCCAGGACGCCCTCATCGTCTATGACGACCTGTCGAAGCAAGCCGTGGCCTACCGTCAGGTGTCGCTGCTGCTGCGCCGCCCGCCGGGCCGTGAAGCCTATCCAGGCGACGTGTTCTATCTGCACAGCCGCCTGCTCGAGCGCGCCGCTCGCGTCAACGCCGACTATGTCGAGGCTTTCACCAAGGGTGAAGTCAAGGGCAAGACCGGTTCGCTCACCGCGCTTCCGATCATCGAGACGCAGGCCGGCGACGTGTCCGCCTTCGTTCCGACCAACGTGATCTCGATCACCGACGGCCAGATCTTCCTGGAGACCTCGCTCTTCAACGCCGGCATCCGTCCCGCCATCAACGCGGGTATCTCGGTGTCGCGGGTCGGCTCGTCCGCCCAGACCAAGGTCATCAAGGGACTGTCCGGCGGTATCCGAACCGACCTCGCCCAGTACCGCGAACTGGCGGCATTCGCCCAGTTCGCCTCCGACCTGGACGAAGCCACCCGCAAGCAGCTCGACCGCGGTGCGCGCGTCACCGAGCTGCTCAAGCAGCCGCAATACAGCCCGCTGCCGATCTCGCTCATGGGCGCCTCGCTGTTCGCAGTGAACAAGGGCTTCATGGACGACCTCGACATCAAGCAAGTGCTGCCCTTCGAGCACGGCCTGCACCAGTTCCTGAAGTCGAGCCACGCACCGTTGCTCGACAAGATCGAACAGGCCAAGGCGCTCGACAAGGATGCCGAGACCGAGCTGACGGCGGCCATCACCTCGTTCAAGAAGTCGTTCGCCTGATCGACGCCACAAGGAGCCCTTAATGGCAGCTGGCAAGGAAATCCGCGGCAAGATCAAATCGGTGGAGAACACCAAGAAGATCACCAAGGCCATGGAAATGGTTGCCGCTTCGAAGATGCGCAAGGCGCAGGAGCGCATGCGCGCCGCGCGCCCGTACAGCGAGAAGATCCGCGCGATCGCCGCCAACCTGGGCCAGGCGAATCCGGAATACACGCACGCCTTCATGAAGGTCAACGAGGCCAAGGCGGTCGGCTTCATCGTCGTCACGACCGACAAGGGCCTGTGCGGCGGCATGAACACCAACGTTCTGCGGGCGGTCACCGCCAAGCTGCGCGAGCAGCAGTCGGCGGGCAACGCCATCGAGTCGGTGGCGATCGGCAACAAGGGCTTCGCCTTTCTCAACCGCATCGGCGCGCGGGTGGTCTCGCATGTCACCCAGTTAGGCGACACGCCGCATCTCGACAAGCTGATCGGCCCGGTCAAGGTGCTGCTCGATGCCTATGCCGAGGGCAAGCTGAACGCGGTGTATCTCTCGTACACCAAGTTCATCAACACGATGCGCCAGGAGTCGGTCATCGAGCAGCTCCTGCCGCTCGCCCCCGAATCGATGAAGGTCGAGAAGGGCGCGCATTCGTGGGACTACATCTACGAGCCGGATGCCCAGAGCGTCATCGACGAATTGCTGGTGCGCTATGTCGAGTCGCTGGTCTACCAGGCGGTGGCCGAGAACATGGCCTCGGAACAATCGGCTCGCATGGTGGCCATGAAGTCCGCCACCGACAACGCCGGCAACGTGATCGACGAGCTGAAGCTGGTCTACAACAAGACCCGGCAGGCAGGCATCACCAAAGAGCTGTCGGAAATCGTGTCGGGCGCCGCGGCGGCCGCAGGCGTCTGACGCCACCCCAGGTTCAAATTTTTATCGGAGCAGATGATGGCTCAAGCAGAAGCAGTTCAAGGCAAGATCGTTCAATGTATCGGCGCAGTGGTCGACGTCGAATTTCCGCGCGACAAGATGCCCAAGGTGTATGACGCGCTGAAGTTCGAAGGCGGTGGCCTCACGCTCGAGGTGCAGCAGCAGCTCGGCGACGGCGTGGTCCGCACGATTGCGCTCGGCTCGTCCGACGGCCTGCGCCGCGGCCTGATGGTGACCAACACCGGCGCGCCGATCACCGTGCCCGTCGGCAAGGCCACGCTCGGCCGCATCATGGACGTGCTGGGTCGCCCGATCGACGAGCGCGGCGACGTGGACCAAGCGCTCACCGCGTCGATCCACCGCAAGGCGCCCGCATACGACGAACTTTCGCCCTCGCAAGACCTGCTCGAAACCGGCATCAAGGTGATCGACCTGGTCTGCCCGTTCGCCAAGGGCGGCAAGGTGGGCCTCTTCGGTGGCGCCGGCGTCGGCAAGACCGTGAACATGATGGAACTCATCAACAACATCGCGAAGGCGCACTCGGGCCTGTCGGTGTTCGCAGGCGTCGGTGAGCGTACCCGCGAGGGCAACGACTTCTATCATGAGATGGCCGACTCGGGCGTCGTCAACCTCGAGAACCTCGGCGAGTCGAAGGTCGCGATGGTCTACGGCCAGATGAACGAGCCCCCGGGCAACCGTCTTCGCGTGGCGCTGACCGGCCTGACCATCGCCGAATCGTTCCGCGACGAAGGCCGTGACGTGCTGTTCTTCGTCGACAACATCTACCGCTACACGCTGGCCGGCACCGAAGTGTCCGCGCTGCTGGGCCGCATGCCTTCCGCCGTGGGCTACCAGCCGACGCTCGCCGAGGAAATGGGCCGCCTGCAAGAGCGCATCACCTCGACCAAGGTCGGCTCGATCACCTCGATCCAGGCCGTGTACGTGCCTGCCGACGACTTGACCGACCCGTCGCCCGCAACCACCTTCGCCCACTTGGATTCGACCGTGGTGCTGTCCCGCGACATCGCTTCGCTCGGCATCTACCCGGCAGTCGACCCGCTCGACTCCACCTCGCGCCAGCTCGACCCGCTGGTGGTCGGCGAAGAGCACTACAACGTGGCTCGCGCGGTGCAAGGTACGCTGCAGCGCTACAAGGAACTGCGCGACATCATCGCGATCCTGGGCATGGACGAACTCGCGCCCGACGACCGCATGGCCGTGGCCCGCGCCCGCAAGATCCAGCGCTTCTTGTCGCAGCCGTTCCATGTGGCCGAGGTGTTCACCGGCTCGCCAGGCAAGTACGTGCCGCTCGCCGAAACCATCCGCGGTTTCAAGATGATCGTCAACGGCGAAGCCGACCACCTGCCCGAACAGGCGTTCTACATGGTGGGCTCGATCGACGAGGCCTTCGAGAAGGCCAAGAAGGTCGCTTAAAAGGAATCACCATGGCAGGCACCATTCATGTGGACGTGGTCAGCGCGGAAGAGTCGATCTTCTCGGGCGAAGCCAAGTTCGTCGCGCTGCCCGGTGAAGCCGGCGAGCTCGGCATCTATCCCCGTCACACGCCGCTGATCACCCGCATCCGTCCCGGTGCGGTTCGCATCGAGACGGCCGACGGCGGCGAAGAGTTCGTCTTCGTGGCGGGCGGCATCCTCGAGGTGCAGCCGAACGCGGTGACCGTGCTGTCCGACACGGCGATCCGCGGCAAGGATCTCGACGACGAAAAGGCTAGCCAAGCCAAGGCAGCGGCCGAGGAAGCGTTGAAGAACGCGAAGAGCGACATCGACATCGCCATGGCCCAGTCGGAGCTGGCGGTGATGGCAGCGCAGATCGCGGCGCTGCGGAAATACCGGCAGAAGAAGTAATGCCGGCTGGCGTTCGGCGCGCGGGGTGCGCGCCGAGTCGCTGATTCCTGGTAGCCGGGGAACGCTCCGGCGGGGCGGGGCGGGGTGCCGGGTGTGGGTACCGGCGCGACCATCCGCTGTGTAGCGCGATCTTTCCGCAACCCTCTTCGGCAGCCCACCCGAATTTGGCTGAGCCTCGACCACGCCACGCAGCAGCCTCGAAGCGGGTGGCACTTTGCATCGCTCGTCAAGTGCCGAGTCCGCTCCGCTTGATCGGTCTTGCGAAGATTTATTGCTGTCGGCGCCCCGCTGTGCCCCTGCCTCTCCGCCCCGACGCCCCGAGCGGCGTCCAAGAAAACGGAAACTGCCCGTCGCCGTATTCGACCTCGGCCAGCAAATGCGGGCGCACGTCTAGACGACGAGCAGGCCCACCAGGCCAGAGGCCGCGGCTGAAGAATCGCTAAAGAACGCGGAGAGGGCCATCGACATCGCCAAGGCCCAGTCGGAGTACTGACAGTGATGGCAGCGCAGATCGCGGCGCTGCGCCAAAACCAGCAAACGAAGTAAGGCCTGATGGCGTTCGGCGCGCTCAACGCGCCGTTCGCTGATGCCTGGGAGCTGGGCAACGATCCGGCGAGTTGCCGGCTAGTAGCCGCGACCGTCGGCGGCGTGCCGTGCTGCGCGACTTTTGCCGTCTTCTTCAGGCAGCTTCACCTGCACTAGGCTGCCATCTACGCCGCCGCGCGGCAGCCTCGGGGCGCCACACTTCTGCAATGCTCGTCAAGCCGTGACGGCGGGCTTTCGGTCTTATTGATTCTTTGAAGCAGCTTCTTTGGCATTGATCGCCCTCGTGCGGTCTTGGCCGTAAGGCAATGAACATGGGAACGGAGCATCGCCAGGGTTACTAATGAGAAACCCAATAAGGAGCTTTATCATGGAAATCCAAAGTCAAAACATATCGAAACGCCGGCGCTTGTTCGAAGTGTGGCAGGAGTTGCAAGACGATCCTGACTGCCGAAGATTCTGTTTCGCACATGAAATGCCAGCATCCGAAGAGGAAAAAACCCTGTTTTTCGAGAATGTCCTCAAACAATCGTGGAAGCCGTTGAGTTCCGAAGGATTGCGATTCGCACTCTGTCATTTTGCGCCTCGACATCTGGTAATTCCTCACATCGAGACGCCGGAACGATGGGTCCAAGCACTTGAAATTGCGGAATGGTTGACTTCGTCGAACTGCCATGTCGAGGAGGTTGCCCTGCAATCCGGAAATTACGAATTCGCCAGCAAGTTCATGAATTATCTTGCGGATGCAACGTCGTTGAAATCGATCAAGTGGAATGTCGAACGCATAGAACACTATGTTGTAGATAAAGATCAGCAAACAACCCAAAAAAAGCTGAGCGTCCCAATGCTGATGCTGACTTTGAACGAGTCGTTGAAATTGGCTTTGCCCTTCCTGCTGGATGTGTTCTACCGAGATCATGCAATAGGCAAGATCATCTGCAAATTGGGGGGCCGGTATCGCAACCCCGATCACCGCCGCGACGACGACGAAAAGTTACAAACGCTGTGCAAATTGCTCTCGCCGCAAAGTAGGACCGATCAACAGGTCTGGCAAGATCTTTGCAGCCGCGCACGACGTAAACGCTTCAAAGTCGACCAAGTGCCACTGACGGAGCATGCTAAAGCCTGGGTCATTAGAGGGGCCGTGAACGGGCTCGTCTTCGATCCGAAAGACTTTCAGATTGCCCTTGAACACTTTTTTCCCGCCAAGGAATTTAGCTTTACGAGCTCGGTCAAAGAAGAGGCATGGGGGTACCTGCTTCAAACGGCAGACTGGATTGCCTCGGATGCATGCACGATCAAGACGTTCGAAATTCCCATCGCCACTGAGAACCATCTCGATCAACTGTTAAGTCGTTTGGCCGGATCTAATTGCTTGAAAATGCTTCGCATCAAGCTGCAGAATAATTGGCTGGAGCGCCCGGAATACATCCCTCGACCACCCGAAAGCTACAAGCTTCAGCTGGACGACTTTATCTTGAAAGGACTCGTGTACGAGCAGAATATGCGTCAGTTGCAAGATGTCTTTGCAAAAAAACATGACATCAAACGCGCAGTGTGCAAGGTTGACTTCGAACCCGACGACGAGGCCGGGCGATTGACAGATCGGTTGGCCGCATTGCTCACAAACGGCGGCGTAGCGGATCTGAAAATCAGCGGACCGAGGCCGTAAACGCATCGCTGAGAGCTGCCCCACTCAGGGGGCATAGCGACAACTGAGTTCCTCGACCCCTGCGGTATTAGCGAGGAACGCGCATTACCGCTCGTGATTGGGTCGAATGTTCATCGTCATACGATCCCAGCGTGATTGGCCAGAAGGCGGCATCAAAGGTCCTCATCGTGGGACCGCGTTCCGCCCGATTCAGGCCGAAGTTCAGCCTTGTTCGGCAGAAGAGCTTCACCTACTATCCGCCTTCAAACGAGCGTCGCACCGAGCGGCGTTGGATAAGAAAGACGGAGACTGACCTTTGGCCATCGCCCCATGGAGCCGCCTGAGCGCGGACGAGATGCAATTGCTGCGCACGACCTTCTGGTCCGCGGGCGGCTCTCGGCATGGCATGGCCGAGCAGCTTGGTTTCTCCCGCAGCAAGGCGAACGCGCTGATCGCCGGCCTGGTGGAGCAGGGCATGCTGGCCGAGGCCGGACTGCAGCCCTCGTCCGGCGGTCGCCGGCCCGAACGACTTCAACTGAACGACGGTCTCGGCGTGCTGGTGGGCGTGGATGTCGGCGCGACCAGCCTCGACGTCGCGGTGCTTGGGCTCGGCCTGCAGGTGCTGGCGCATGTGTCGGAGCCGGCGGAGGTGCGGGACGGCCCGGGCGTCGTGCTGGCCCGGGTTCGCGTGCTGATCCGCCAGTTGCTGGTGCAGTGCGGCCTCGACGCCCGAAAGGTGCTCGGGATCGGCGTCGGCGTGCCCGGCCCGGTCAACTTCGAGCGCGGCCAGTTGGTCAATCCGCCGCTGATGCCGGCGTGGGACAGCTTCTCGATCCGCGACTACCTTCGCGAGGACTATGCGGCGCCGATCTTCGTCGACAACGATGTCAACCTGATGGCGCTCGGCGAGCTGTGGCGGCTCAAGCGATCGTTGTCGAACTTTCTCGTGATCAAGGTCGGCACCGGCATCGGATGCGGCATCGTCTGCCACGGCGAGGTGTACCGAGGCGCGGCCGGGTCGGCAGGCGACGTCGGCCATATCTGCGTCGACCAGGACGGACCACGCTGCCATTGCGGCAACCTGGGCTGCGTCGAGGTGATGGCGGCCGGGCCGGCCATCACGCGCATGGCGATGGAGGCGGCCGAAGGCGGCGAGAGCCAGGCCATGGCCGACACGCTGAAAGCGCAAGGGCGCATCCACGCCGAAGACGTCGGCCAGGCCAGCCGCGCCGGCGACGCCGCGGCCAATGCGATCGTCCAACGGGCCGGCAGCCTGATCGGTCAGATGCTGGCGTCGATCGTCAATTTCTTCAATCCGTCGCACGTGTTCATCGGCGGCGGCATCACGCGGATCGGGCCGCTTTTTCTTGCAGCGGTGCGGCAGAGCGTCTATCAGCGTTCATTGGCGCTTTCCACGCGGCATCTGGAGATCCAGTACACGCCGCTCGGCGCGCAAGCGGGCTTGATCGGCGCCGGCGTGCTCGCGATGCAGGAGAGCCTCCGGGTTCGAGGAGTGGCGCCATGAACGACATCGCCCGCAGCGTCTCGGTCGACTTCGACCGGATCGTCAAGGCCTTCGGCCCGGTGCAGGTGCTCCACGGGGTGAGCTTCTCGCTCGAGCCGGGCAAGGTGTACGGCTTGCTCGGCGAGAACGGCGCGGGCAAGTCGACGCTGATGAAGATCCTGGCCGGCTACGAATCGATCACCGAAGGCGAGCTTCGGGTCAACGGCAAGCCGCAGGCATTCACGAGCTCGCGAGATGCCGAAGCGCTCGGGATCGTGCTGATCCACCAGGAGTTCAACCTGGCCGAGGACCTGAACGTGGCCGAGAACATCTTCCTCGGCCACGAGAAAAAGAAGGGCTGGCTGCTCGACGACGCGTCGATGGAGCGCGATGCGGCGGCGGCGCTGGCGCAGGTCGGCTTGCGCATCGATCCGCGCACCAAGGTCAGGCGGCTGATCGTGGCCGAGAAGCAGCTGGTCGAGATCGCCAAGGCGGTCGCGCGCCAGGCGCGGCTCCTGATCATGGACGAGCCGACCGCCACGCTCACGCCCGGCGAGACCGAGCGGCTGTTCCGCCTCATCGCGCAGCTGCGTTCGGAAGGCGTGACGATCGTCTACATCTCGCACAAGCTCGACGAGGTCGAGCGCATCACGGACGAGGTCATCGTCATGCGCGACGGCCGTTTCGTCACCCGTGCCGCGACCGAAAGCGTCACGCGCCACCAGATGGCCAACCTGATGGTCGGGCGCGAGCTGTCCGATCTGTATCCGCCGCGCGATGCAGTGGTTCTCGCGACCGCACCGGCGATGCGGGTGCGCGACTTCAGCGTGCCGGGTTGGGCGCAGCAGGTGAGCTTCGAGGTGCGGCCCGGCGAGATCCTCGGATTCGCCGGCCTGGTCGGCGCGGGCCGCACCGAACTGTTCGAAGGCCTGCTCGGGCTTCGGCCTTCGGCCGGCGAGGTCGAGATCCTCGGCAAGCCTGCCCAGCTGAAGAGTCCCCGGGACGCAGCCCGCCACGGCTTCACCTACCTGAGCGAGGACCGCAAGGGCAAGGGCCTGCATGTGCATCTGGGTCTCCGCCAGAACCTGACGCTGATGGCGCTCGAGCGCTATGCGCGTCCGTGGCTCAAGCCCGAGGCCGAGCGCGGTGCGCTGGCCGAAGCCGTGAAGGACTACGGCATCCGCACCGGCGACCTCGATGCACGCGCCTCGTCGCTTTCGGGTGGCAACCAGCAGAAGCTCGCGCTCGCCAAGGTGCTGCAGCCCCAGCCCAAGGTGGTGGTGCTCGACGAGCCGACTCGCGGCGTCGATGTCGGCGCCAAGCGCGACATCTACTTTCTGGTCCAGCGGCTGGCGCGCGAAGGGCTGGCCGTGATCGTCGTCTCCTCCGAATTGATGGAGCTGATCGGCCTGTGCCACCGGGTCGCGGTGATGCGGGCCGGCCGGCTGGTGGCCACGCTCGACGCCGAGCACCTGACCGAAGAAGAACTCATCGCCCATGCCACGGGCACGGCCGCCACGGCGGCCAGTGGAGCCACCCATGTCCCAGCCTGATCCCCGAGTACGCACGGATTCCGTGCCGACCGCCACCTTGACGCCGCCCGCTTCCGAAGCGCCGGCGCATCGCGCCGAGGCCAAGCCGCGCTGGACCGAGCGCCTGCACGGCATCGGCCCGGTGGCAGGCCTCGTCCTGTTGTGCATCGCCGGGACGCTCCTGAACGGCGACTTCGCCACGGTCGACAATGCGATGAACGTGCTCACCCGCACCGCCTTCATCGGCATCATCGCGGTCGGCATGTGCTTCGTGATCATCTCGGGCGGCATCGACCTGTCGGTGGGCTCGATGGCCGCGCTGATCGCCGGCAGCGTCATCATGTTCATCAACTGGGCGGGGCCGGCGACCGGTTCGCCGCTGACCGCGGTGGTGCTGGGCGCGATGCTGGCGGTGGTGCTCGGCGCGCTCTTCGGCCTGGCGCACGGCCTGCTGATCACCAAGGGACGCATCGAGCCCTTCATCGTGACCCTGGGAACGCTCGGCATCTTCCGGGCGTACCTCACCTACTTCGCGGATGGCGGCGCGCTCACGCTCGACAACGAGCTGTCGGACCTCTACGCGCCCGTGTACTACGCGAGCCTGCTCGGCATCCCGGTGCCGGTCTGGATCTTCCTTTTGGTGGCGCTGGTCGGCGGCCTCATCCTCAACCGCACCGCCTACGGCCGCTACGTGCAGGCGATCGGCTCGAACGAGCAGGTGGCGCGCTATGCCGCGGTCGCCGTCGACAACGTCAAGATCCTCACCTACGTGCTGCTCGGCGTGTGCGTCGGCATCGCCACCTTGCTCTACGTGCCGCGCCTCGGCTCGGCCTCGCCGACCACCGGGCTCCTGTGGGAGCTGGAGGCCATTGCCGCGGTGATCGTCGGCGGCACCGCGCTCAAGGGCGGCGCCGGCAGCATCACCGGCACCGTGATCGGCGCGATCCTGCTCTCGGTGATCAGCAACATCCTCAACCTGACCAGCATCATCAGCGTCTATCTCAACGCGGCGGTGCAGGGCTTCGTGATCATCGTCGTGGCCTTTCTGCAGCGCGGGCGGCGCTGAGCGACGACTGCATCTTTTCCGCCGTTCCATGTTCAACCCCAGGAGACAACCCGCATGACTTTCCTTTCTCGACGCCTCGCCCTCACCGCGGTGGCCGCTGCCGCCGTCGCGTTCACCGCCCTGCCTGCGCTCGCCGCCGAAAAGGTCAACCTCGGGGTCTCGATCCCGGCTGCCACCCACAGCTTCATGGGCGGCATCAACTACTGGGCCAACCAGGCCAAGAAGGACCTCGAGAAGCAGCACAAGGACTTGAAGATCACCATCAAGACGGCTGCCAATGCACCCGAGCAGGCGAACCAGCTGCAGGACTTGTCGACGGTGACCAAGATCAACGCGCTGGTCATCTTCCCGTTCGAATCGGCGGCGCTCACCAAGCCGGTGGCGCAGGTCAAGGCCAAGGGCACCTACGTGACCGTGGTCGACCGCGGCCTCACCGACACCAGCGCGCAGGATGCCTACGTGGCCGGCGACAACACGGCGTTCGGCCGCATCCCGGCCGAATACATCGCCAAGAAGCTGAACGGCAAGGGCAACGTGGTGGCGCTGCGCGGCATCGCGACCACGCTGGACAACGAGCGCATGGACGCCTTCAACGAAGTGCTGAAGAAGCATCCGGACATCAAGCTGCTCGATGCCAAGTACGCCAACTGGAACCGCGACGACGCCTTCAAGGTCACGCAGGACTACCTCACGCGATTCAAGAGCATCGACGCGATCTGGGCGGCCGATGACGACATGGCGGTCGGCGTGCTCAAGGCCATCGAGCAGGCCAAGCGGGACGACATCAAGATCGTCTTCGGCGGCGCAGGCGCCAAGGGCATGGTCAAGACCATCATCGACGGCAAGGACAAGCGCATCGATGCCGACGTGAGCTACTCGCCGAAGTTCATCTACGACGCGATCAAGCTGACGGCCGAGGCGCGCCTCAAGGGCGACAAGCTGCCGGCAACGACGATCATCCCGTCGGTGTTGATCGACAAGACCAACGCCAAGGACTTCTACTACCCGAACAGCCCGTTCTGATCTTCCCAGCAGCGCTGCCAGGCGTCGGCGATGAATTCGCCGGCGCCCGGATGCAACGAGTTGAGCGAGGTCGCCATACTCCGGATTCCACATCCAAAGGAGGTTTCCATGTCCGTCCATCACGCGCTGATTCCCTGCATTCGCTACAAGGATGCGCCCGCCGCGATCGATTTCCTGTGCAAGGCCTTCGGTTTCGAGACGCAGGCGGTCTACACCGACGAGAAGGACCCATCGATCGTCATGCATGCGCAGCTGCTGCTTCACGGCCAGATGATCATGCTGGGCTCGGACCGCCCCGGCGGCGTAACCGAGAAGTACCGCTGGAAGACCGCTGCCGATGCCGGCTGCATCACCATGTCGATCTGCGCCGTGATCGACGACCCCGATGCGCACTGCGAACGCGCGCGTGCCGCGGGCGCCGAGATCATTTCCGAGCCCTCCGATAACCCAGGCTACCCGGGCCGCGCCTACGATGCGCGCGACCTCGAGGGCAACGTCTGGAACTTCGGCAGTTACGACCCCTTCGATCCCGCCTCGCATTGATGACTCTTAAAGACGCTCCCCGCAAGCTTCGCTATGCCATGGTCGGCGGCGGCCGCGATGCCTTCATCGGTGCGGTCCACCGCAAGGCGATCGCGCTCGACGGCCAGGCCGAACTGGTTGCCGGCGCCTTGTCGTCCAGCCCGGAGAAGGCGCGGGCCTCGGGGCGCGACCTATTCCTTCCGGATGACCGAAATCATGCGGACTGGCAGTCGCTGCTGGCGGACGAGCTGCAAAGACCGGGCGACCAGCGCATCGATTTCGTCTCGATCGTCACGCCCAATCACTTGCATTTTCCGGTGGCGCAGGCCTTCGTCGAGGCCGGCTTCCACGTGGTGTGCGACAAGCCGCTCGTGCATACGCGCGAGGAAGCCGATGCCCTGGTGCAGGCGGTGGCGCGCCAGTCGACCGTCTTCGGCGTCACCTACAACTACACCGGCTACCCGATGGTGCGGCAAGCCCGCGAGATGGTGCGCTCGGGCCAGCTCGGCGAGATCCGCAAGGTGGTCGTCGAATACAACCAGGGCTGGCTCGCGACCCGGCTCGAAGGCCAAGGCAACAAGCAGGCCGCCTGGCGCAGCGATCCGGCGCGCAGCGGTTCGGCCGGCGCCATCGGCGACATCGGCTCGCATGCCGAGAACCTGCTGGCCACCGTCACCGGGCTCGAGATCGAATCGCTCTGCGCCGACCTGAGCGCCCTGGTGCCCGGCCGCATGCTCGACGACGACGGCAGCTTGCTGCTGCGCTTCGTCGGTGGGGCGCGCGGCGTGCTGATCGCTTCGCAGGTCAACGCTGGCATCGAGAACGACCTGCGGCTGCGGGTTTCCGGCACGCTCGGCAGCCTCGAGTGGCGTCAGGAGGATCCGAGCCGCCTCGTGCATTACCCGATCGACGGACCGAAGCGCATCTGGACGCGCGGCTCGCCCTGGCTGTGCGAAGCGGCGCAGCGCGCGAGTCGGCTTCCGAGCGGACATCCGGAAGGTTTCATCGAGGCGTTCGCGAACGTCTATGCCGGCGTGTTCGCCGATATCCGTGCGCGAACGGATGGCGCGGCTTCATCGGCGCATGCCGACTATCCCGGGGTGGAGGATGGGGCGCGCGGCGTGCGCTTCATCGAGCGGACGGTAGCCTCGGCGAAGAGCGGCTCGCAATGGGTTGACTGGTAAGGTCGATCGGTCAAGCAGGTTGCTCGTCACCCCTCGCGCGTCGGGCGTGGAACCTCCCGGGTCGGCTGGTGACTCATCCATGGTCATTCACTCAGGAATCTCCATGGAAAACGTCGACGGTGCGATCAGTCCCGACTTCCTGCCGTTCCTCACTGGCCTTCTGAAGACGCCGATCAAGACCCTGCACTTCCGGGCTTTGGCCGTCAAGGGAGTGACTTCCGAGGTGCTGCATGAACTGGTGCTGGGCTGCGGTATCCCGGACATCCAGCTCTGGCGTCCCGAATCGCAGTTCTCGAACTCGGCGTCCGACTCGGATTGAGAGAACGGCCCGGGCCGCAAAGCCCGAAGCAGCCGACTGTAGGCTGCTGCCGACACCGTTTCGCGGTCGCGCTGGGTCGCCGAACCCAGCCATGCGGCCCTAGCATCCAAGGCACATGCACGTGCCGGACACACCGCTCAGCTTTCCCTCGCGTCCGGACGACCTGATCACGGCTCGGCCCGAAGGCCTCTACTGCCCACCCGGCGACTTCTACATCGACCCGTGGCGACCGGTCGACCGGGCCGTCATCACGCATGCGCATTCGGACCATGCCCGCACCGGCCATGGCCACTACCTCGCGCACCAGGACAGCCGGGGCACGCTGCAGACCCGGCTCGGCGAGATCGCGCTGCAGACCGTCGGCTACGGCGAAGGCATCGTGCACAACGGCGTGCGGATCTCCCTGCATCCGGCGGGACACGTGCTCGGTTCGGCGCAGGTGCGGCTCGAGCATGCGGGCCGGGTGTGGGTGGCTTCGGGCGACTACAAGACCGAGCCGGACGGAACCAACACGCCGTTCGAGCCGGTGCCTTGCGACACCTTCATCACCGAATCGACCTTCGGCTTGCCGATCTACCGCTGGCCGACCCAGGAGCAGCTGTTTCGGGACATCGATGCCTGGTGGCGCGCGAACGCGGAGGCCGGCCGCGCCTCGGTGCTGCTTTGCTATGCCTTCGGCAAGGCCCAGCGCATCCTGCATGGCGTGGACGCCTCGATCGGGCCGATCGTGGTGCATGGCGCGGTCGAGCCGCTCAATGCGGTGTACCGCGCCGCCGGCGTCGCGCTGCCGCCGACCCTTCGCGTGACCGACCCGGGCGTGACGCCGGCCCTGCTCAAGCGGGCCCTGGTGCTGGCACCGCCATCGGCTCAAGGCACGCCCTGGATGCGGCGCTTCGGCAACTACTCGGATGCCTTCGCGAGCGGCTGGATGCAGCTGCGCGGCACGAGGCGGCGCCGCAATGTCGATCGCGGCTTCGTGATGTCCGACCATGCCGACTGGCCGGGGCTGCAGAAGGCGGTGGCGGGCACCGGCGCCGAGCGGGTGTTCGTCACCCATGGCAGCGTGGCGGTGATGGTCAGATGGCTGACCGAGAACGGGTTGGAGGCGCAGGGCTTCAAGACCGAGTACGGCGACGAGGATGTGGCCGACGCACCGGCACCGACCGAACAGACGCCGCCGCAAGGCCCGGAATGAAGAAGTTCGCCGCGCTTTATCGGGAACTCGACGCGACCACCTCCAGCCTCGCGAAGCAGGCCGCGCTGCAACGCTATCTGCTCGACGCATCGCCGGAGGATGCGGCCTGGGCGGTGTACTTCCTGGCGGGCGGCAAGCCGCGGCAGCTGGTACCGGCCAAGCTGCTGCGCTTGTTGGCCCAAGAGGCAGCGGGGCTGCCCGAGTGGTTGTTCGACGAGAGCTACGAAGCGGTCGGCGACCTGGCCGAGACCATCGCGCTGTTGCTGCCGCCGCCGACCGAGGCGCACGACATGGGGCTCGCCGAGTGGATCGAGCAGCACCTGCTGCCGCTGCGCCGCACGTCGCCGGAATCCTTGGCCGATGTGCTGCGCGCGCAATGGCGCCGCTTGCCGCCGGACGAGCGCCTGGTGTACTTCAAGCTGATCACCGGCGGTTTCCGGGTCGGCGTCTCGCGCCTGCAGGTGACGCAGGCGCTGGCAGCCGTCGGCGCTCTCGACCCGAAGCGAGTCGCGCAGCGGCTCATGGGCTACACCCACATCGCCGGGCAGCCATCGCGCGCCGACTATGCGGCTCTGATCGCGCCGGAGAGCGAAGGCGAACAGGACCAGAAGACCAGCGGGCAGCCGTACCCGTTCTTCCTCGCGCATCCCTTCAACCTGCCGGTGGCGCAGTTCGACACCACGCTGGGGCCGCCGGCGAACTGGTTGATCGAATGGAAATGGGACGGCATTCGAGCGCAGCTGGTAAAGCGCGGCGGGCAGGTCTGGCTCTGGTCCCGCGGCGAAGAACTGGTGACCGATCGTTTTCCGGAGCTCGCGCAGATGGGCGAGACCCTGCCCGAAGGCACGGTGCTCGACGGCGAGATCGTGGTGTGGCGCGAAGGCCGGGTGCAGCCCTTCGCCGAGCTGCAACGGCGCATCGGCCGCAAGACGCTGGGGCCGAAGCTGCTGCGCGAGATCCCGGTAGTGCTGCTCGCCTACGACCTGCTCGAATGGGCGGGGCGCGATCTGCGCGACCAGCCGCAGCAGGAACGCCGCCAGTCGCTGGACCGGTTGCTCGCCGAGGCGCAGCATCCTTCGCTGGTCGCGAGCCCCGTGCTCGAAGGCGAATCGTGGGACGAGCTTGCCCGGCAGCGAGAGGCGGCCCGCAGCATGGGCGTCGAAGGAATGATGCTGAAGCAGCGCGACGCCCGCTACGGCGTCGGCCGCACCAAGGACGTGGGCGTCTGGTGGAAGTGGAAGATCGATCCGCTCTCGATCGACGCCGTGTTGATCTACGCACAGCGCGGACACGGCCGCAGGGCCAGCCTCTACAGCGACTACACCTTCGCGGTGTGGGACGCGCCGCCCGAGGCGCCGGAGCGCCAGCTGGTGCCCTTCGCCAAGGCGTATTCAGGCCTCACCGATGCCGAGATGGCGCGGGTCGATGCGGTGATCCGCAAGACCACGATCGAGAGCTTCGGCCCGGTGCGCAGCGTCAAGCCGACACTGGTCTTCGAGCTCGGCTTCGAGGGCATCGCCCGCAGCTCGCGGCACAAGAGCGGCATCGCGGTGCGCTTTCCGCGCATGCTGCGCTGGCGCGAGGACAAGCCGGTTGCCGAGGCCGACACGCTGCAGACCCTGGCCGCCTTGCTGCCGGCATGAAGGCGAGGCTCGGCAGCCGATGAAGCGACCCTTGTCCGACTGGTTCGCGGCCCGGGGCTGGAAGCCCTTCAAGTTCCAGCGCGAGGTCTGGAAGGCGATCGCGGCAGGGCGCTCGGGCCTGCTGCATGCCACCACCGGCGCCGGCAAGACCTATGCGGTGTGGCTCGGCGCGCTGCAGGCCTTCGGCGATGCGAAGTCGCCGCGCAAGGGCGTCGCGCCGCCGCTCACGGTGCTGTGGATCACGCCGATGCGCGCGCTCGCGGCCGACACGCTTCGGGCTCTGCAGCAGGCGCTCGAAGGGCTCGCCGGCAGCGGCCAGGCCTGGAGCGCCGGCGCTCGCAGCGGCGATACCGATTCGGCCGAGCGCAGCGCCCAGAACCTGCGGCTCCCCACGGTGCTGGTCACCACGCCCGAAAGCCTGTCGTTGATGCTGGCGCGGGCGGATTCGAGCGAGATCCTCGGCGCGGTGCGGATGGTGGTGGTCGACGAATGGCACGAGCTCCTCGGCAACAAGCGCGGCGTGCAGGTGCAGCTGGCATTGGCGCGGCTTCGGCGCTGGAACCGCGGGCTGTGCGTCTGGGGCATGTCGGCCACGCTCGGCAACCTGGGCGAGGCGATGCGTACCTTGCTGGGTGACGAGGAGGGTGTGCTGGTGCAGGGCGAGGTGCCGAAGAAGCTGCTGGTCGATTCGCTGCTGCCGGGGCGGGCCGAGCGCTTTCCTTGGGGCGGGCACCTCGGCCTCACGATGCTGCCGCAGGTGCTGAAGGAGATCGAGGGCAGCAGCACCTCGCTGGTGTTCACCAACACCCGTTCGCAGGCCGAGATCTGGTACCAGGCGATGCTGGAGGCGCGGCCGGACTGGGCCGGGCAGATCGCGCTGCATCACGGCTCGCTCGACCGTGCGGTGCGCGAATGGGTCGAGCTGAGCCTCAAGAAGGGCGAGCTGCGGGCGGTGGTGTGTACCTCCAGCCTCGACCTGGGCGTGGACTTCCTGCCGGTCGAACGGGTGCTGCAGATCGGCTCGCCCAAGGGCGTGGCGAGGCTGCTGCAGCGAGCCGGCCGTTCGGGCCACGCGCCGGGTCGACCCTCCCGCATCACGCTGGTACCGACCCACAGCATCGAGATGGTCGAGGGCGCGGCGGCGCGGGCTGCCATCGCCGCCGGCCACATCGAGGAGCGCGCCACGCCGCACCAGCCGCTGGACGTGCTGGTGCAGCACCTGGTGACCGTGGCTCTCGGCGGCGGCTTCGTGCCGGAGGAGCTGTACGGCGAAGTGCGCGAGACCGCGGCCTACGCGGGGCTATCGCGCGACAACTGGCAGTGGTGCCTCGACTTCGTTTCGCAGGGCGGCGCGTCGCTGGCGGCCTATCCGGACTATCGCCGCGCGGTGCCCGATGCCGAGGGCGTCTGGCGGGTGCCGGATGCGCGGCTCGCCCGCCGCCATCGCATGAACGTCGGCACCATCGTGAGCGATGCCAGCATGTCGGTGCAGTTCGTCGGCGGTGCCAAGATCGGCAGCGTCGAGGAAAGCTTCGTCGCGCGAATGAAGCCGGGCACCTGCTTCCTGTTCGGCGGGCGGATGCTGGAGCTGGTCCGGGTGCACGAGATGACCGCCTGGGTGCGGCGGGCGAGCGGCAAGAAGCCGGCGGTGCCGCGCTGGAACGGCGGCCGCATGCCGCTGTCGACCACGCTCGCCGATGCGGTGGTGCAGCAGCTCGAAAAAGCCGCGCTCGGCCAATACGACTCGCCGGAGCTCCAGTGCGTTCGGCCGCTGCTCGAGATCCAGCAGCAATGGTCGGCCCTGCCGACGCCCGCCACCTTGCTGGCCGAGGTGTTGAAGTCGCGCGAGGGTTCGCATCTGTTTCTCTTCCCCTTCGCCGGCCGGCACGTGCACCTCGGCCTCGCGAGCCTGATCGCCTGGCGGGTGGCCGAGCGCCAGCCGCGGACCTTTTCGATCGCGGTCAACGACTACGGCTTCGAGCTGCTGAGCGCCGACCCGGTCGACTGGACTTCCCTGCTGGCGGAGGTGCTGGTGGTGGGCGACGATGCCACGCTGCTGCACGAGGTGCTCGAATCGCTCAATGCGAGCCTGCTGGCACAGCGCCGCTTTCGCGAGATCGCGCGGGTCTCCGGGCTGATCTTCCAGGGCTACCCGGGCGAGCGGCGCAGCAATCGGCAGTTGCAGGCGTCGTCGTCGCTGTTCTACGAGGTGTTCCGGAAGTACGACCCGGGCAATCGCCTGCTGCAGCAAGCCGAGGCCGAGCTGCTGGCCCAGGAACTCGAGATCGGCCGCCTGCGCGCGAGCCTCGTGCGCATGAACGCGCAGCGGCTGGTGATCCAGGCGCCGGCGCGGCCGACGCCCTTCGCCTTTCCCCTCATGGTCGAACGTTTTCGCGAAAAGCTGTCCAATGAAGACGTGGCCGACCGCATCGCCCGCATGGTGCAGCAGCTCGAACTGGCTGCCGGTGGCGAGGTTCCGGTGGGCGATGTGTCGAGCGTGCGCGAGACCCTCGCCTTCGGCCGCAGCAGCGATGTCGGTGCGCCCAAGCTTCGCGGCAAGGGAAGCAAGGGCAGCGAGCCGGACGAGCACGGCGGCAAGGCTGCTTCGCGTCGAGGAAAGTCCCGGCGTTGACGGCAGTTCGACCCTTTTCCAGCGCGTGACAAAGAGCGAGTTTTACGCGCAACAACATCTGACAAACTGATCCCGTGCGAGCCTCCCTACCTCCTTGCCAAGTCGAACTTGCAGGCCAGCAAGTCGAACTGCTGTTCGAGCGCGCCCTCTGGTGGCCGGCACATCACGTTCTCTTCATCGCCGACCTTCATCTCGGAAAGGCGGCCACCTTCCGCGCCTTGGGCCAGCCGGTGCCGAGCGGCACCACCGAGGAAAACCTGGCCCGCATCGATCGCCTCTGCGCGCGCCTGGCGCCGCAACACATCGTGTTCCTCGGCGACTTCCTCCATGCGCCAGAGGCCCATGCGCCCGCTCTCATTTCTGCCGTCGCGGCCTGGCGCCAACGAAACTCTCAGATCGCCTGCACGCTGGTGCGCGGCAATCACGACAGCCGTGCCGGCGATCCGCCGCCCGAACTCGACATCGACGTGGTGAACGAGCCTTTCCTCATCGGGCCTTTCGCGGCCTGCCACCACCCGCAAAGCCATCCGACCCACTTCGTGCTGGCGGGCCACCTGCATCCGGCCTGCACGCTCTACGGCCGGGGTCGCGACAAGCTGCGCATGCCGTGCTTCGTGCGCGAAGGCGACCAGATGATCCTGCCGGCTTTCGGCGAGTTCACCGGCGGCTGGCAGGTCGAGGCCGCGCCGGGCCGGCGCTTCTACGGTGTCGGCGGCGAAGCCGTCTGGGCCGTGCCGGTCTAGCCGGGTATCCGGTGCCTGCCATGACCTATCCGCACGCCATCGATGAAGCCGTCGACCTGCGCGAGTTGGCGGTGCAGATGCTGACCGAGCTCGCGCCGCCTGCGCGGCTGTCGCGCCACGAGGCCCGCATCGTGGTGCATGCGATGCGGCCGGTGCAACTGCAAGCCGACACCTTGCTCTTCAAGGAAGGCGACACGGTCGACAACGACTACATGGTGCTGGTGCTCGAAGGCCAGCTGCGCGTCGTCAGCGAGGCTTCGCATGCCGGCGAAGAGGTGGTGATCTCGGTGGTCGGCGCGGGTCAGATCCTCGGCGAGATGGGCGTGATCGACGGCGGCCCGCGTTCGGCCACCTGCGTCGCGCTGAGCGAGGTCAAGCTGGCGGTGTTGTCGCGGGTGGCGCTCAGCCAGCTGATCGAGGTGCATCCGGCCGCAGCAGCGCGGCTCGCACTCAGCCTGTCCCGCAGCCTCGCCGACCGGGTGCGCGAAAGCAACCGCCGGTTGCGGCTCCTGACCCAGCTGGCGCGGGCTGCGCAGGCCGAACTCGACGCGGTGCATGCCGTCAACCGGCGCCTATTGAATTCGATGCCGGCCTGAGCGCGCCGAGCGCTGCGAATGCGGCGAATGCGGCGAAAGCCGCCGGCACCGCCACCGCCGTCCTGACGGCGACGCCGACCGCGATCCCTAGATCAGCACGACCGGCGCATCCGGCAATTCATTCGGACTGCGTTCGCCCTGCGCGAGCGGAAAGCTCGCGACCAGCAGCGCCGAGACTTCCTCGAGCGCCTGGGTCAGGCCGTCTTCGAAGCGCCCCTCGCGAAAGGTCTGCGCCATGCGCTGGGTCATCGCGGCCCACTCATCTGACTCGACCAAGGCGTCGATGCCGCGATCGGCCACGATCTCGATGGCGTGCTCCGCCATCAGAAGGTAGATCAAGACGCCGTTGTTGTCTGCCGTGTCCCAGACCCGCAGCTTGCCGAACAGCATGATCGCCCGCTCGCGCGCCGGTGCATCGCGCCACAGGTAGGACATCGGCAAGCCGGCCTCGATGCAGATACGGACTTCGCCGCCATGGCGCCGCTCGCTGGCCGCGACGCGCTGCTTGAGGCGCTCCAGTGCAGCGATCGGCAGCACGCGATGGACGTCGCTCGCGTCCAGCCAGCGATGCCGCCAGATGCGTGCCAAGCGTCGAGTCAAAACCGCCATGCCTACCAATCCCCCGATGCGCCGCCGCCGCCGAAGCTGCCGCCGCCGCCCGAGCTGAACCCGCCGGACGACCCGCCGCCGAAGCCGCCACCACCGCCGAAGCCACCGCCGCCGAAGCCGCCCCCGCCCCATCCGCCGAGGCCGCCGCGGGATGCCCGGCCGGCACCGAATGCGCTCGACAGCAGCGTGAACAGAAGCGCCGCCATGCCGGCCAGCACCGCGACCACGATGCTCGACGTGATCAGCATCACCGCGGCGCCGGCCACGCCGCCGAGCGCCACCGGGCCCAGCACCTTGCCGAGCACCGCGCGAGCGATCGGGCCGCCGACCAGGACGCCGAAGAACAGGAAGACGGCGAGGTCCTGCCAGTCGAAGCCCTGGCCCTCTCGCTGCTCGAATTCGCCGGTGCGATCGATCTGCGGCGGCAAGGGCTCGCCGTTGACGCGTGCGATCAGCTGGTCGGCCGCCGCATCGAGTCCGCCGGCAAAGTCGTTGTCGCGAAAGCGCGGCTTCATCGCGCCGTCGATGATCCGGGCCGCGGCGATGTCGGGCACCGCGCCTTCGAGCGCGCGAGCCACTTCGATCCGCATGCGCCGGTCGTTCTTGGCGACCACGACGAGGATGCCGTCGCCGACTTCCTTGCGGCCGATCTTCCAGCTGGCGGCGACCCGGTTGGCATAGCTCGCGATGTCCTCGGGCTGGGTGGTGGCCACCATCAGCATCACCAGCTGCGAGCCCTTCTGTTGCTCGAAGGCCTGCAGCTTGGCCTCGAGCGCCGCGCGGGCGCCGGCGTCGAGCGTGCCGGTCTCGTCGATGACCCGCGCGTTCAGCGCCGGAATCGGCAGCAGGTCCTGTGCATGGGCCACGCCGATGCCGAGCCAGGAGGCCGCACCCGATGCGAGCAGCAGGACGAGAACGCGCAGCAGGCGAGCGACGATCATGAAGGAGCGATCGTGCGGCCCGTTACTTCTTCGGGGCGCTGAAGTCGACGGTCGGCGGTGCCGAGATCTGGGCTTCGTTCTGGACGCTGAAGTTGGGCTTGGGGTCGTAGCTGAAGACCTTGGCCGTGAGGTTGGTCGGGAAGCTTCGAGCGAGCACGTTGTATTCCTGCACCGTCTTGATGTAGCCGTTGCGCGCCACGGTGATGCGGTTCTCGGTGCCTTCGAGCGTCACGCGCAGGTCGCGAAACGCCTGGTTGGCCTTGAGGTTGGGGTATTGCTCGGCCACCACCATGAGGCGCGACAAGGCACCGCTCAGCTCGCCTTGCGCCTGCTGGAACTTGTTGAAGGTTTCCGGGTTGTTGAGCGTCTCGGGCGTGACCTGGATCGAGGTCGCCTTGGCCCGCGCCTCGATCACCCGGGTGAGCGTCTCCTGCTCGAAATTGGCTTCGCCCTTGACCGTGGCGACGATGTTCGGAACCAGGTCGGCGCGCCGCTGGTATTGGTTGAGAACTTCGCTCCAGGCCGACTTGCTGGCCTCGTCGAGTCGCTGGAAGTCGTTGTAGCCGCAGCCGCTGAGCGCGAGCGTGGCGAGGATGAGCAGGAGCCAGCGTTTGAACATCGAAGAACCTCCAGAAAGATGTCCTCCGTGAAGCGGAGGCGGTGCACCGTGAGCCGGCGCGAGAGGGGCTGAAGGTAGCATAGAAGCCATGCCGGTCGACCCTATCCACGTGCTGCAGTCGGCCCATCGGCCGGTAGCCCGGTCCCAGGTCGATGGCAATGCCGAGCGCACCCTGCTGATCGCCGGCGCCACCGGTGCGCTGGGCGCCGAAGTGGTCCGGCGGCTGGCCGGCAGGCATCGTTTCGCACGCACGCTGGTGCTCGCGCGCGAGCCGATTCGCGAAGGCATGCGCAGCGTCGAGACGGTGGTGGCAGGCACGAAACCGGTCGAGCAGTGGCCGCGCATCTCGGCGGACGTCGGCCTGGTGCTGTTCGAGCCGGCGCGCCTCTACTACGACCGCGAGCGCGCGCTCTGGACGCCCGAGCCGTCGCAGCTCCCGGCCTTGGCGGCCTGGATGCGGGCCTCCGGCGTGCAAACCCTCGCGATCGTGCAGCCGCATGACCAGGGCCGCCTGCCCGAAGCGCTGAAGCGGGGCCTCGCCAGCCTCGACGAGGCGGCGGTCGTCGCGCTCGGCTTCGAGCGCGTCATCCTGATCCGTTCGGCGCGCAAGCCGGTTGCGCCCGGCTTTGCCAACCCGCTGGAGCGCCTCGCGGCCTGGATGCTGTCGATCACCCGCTTCATGGTGCCGTCGAGCGAGCAGCCGGTGCGCGCTTCGAAGGTGGCCGAGCTGGTCGACCTGGCGCTCCAGGTTGCACCGCCCGGTGTTCATGTGGCCGCGCCCGAGCTGGTCTGGCAATCGGCGCAGGGCGACATGCGTGCGTTGGTCGAGACCTGGTTGCAGCCGCCGCGCTGAGCCTTCGAGCGCAGGGCAGAATTGCCATCGAACGATCGCCATTCCGGCAATTGCAGCAACGAACGAGCGACCTCTTCGTTGCATCGAGCCAGCCCAGTGTCCGACGACCGATGTCCACCAAGAGCAAATCCCGCGCAGCAGCCCTCGTCGGTACGGCCGACGACATCGAGCACGCGTTCTACGAAGCCTTGCAGCGCGGCGACGTCGACGCATTGATGGCCTGCTGGGCGGACGAGGAAGAAGTCTTCTGCGTGCATCCGGGCGGACCGCGGCTGGTCGGCATCACGGCCATCCGCGCAGCCTTCGAACAGATGTTCTCGAACGGCGCGATTCACGCCGTGCCGGCCAAGGTCCGGCGGGTCGAATCGATCGGAAGCGCGGTACACAACGTGCTCGAACGCATCGAGCTGCTCACCGCCGAAGGGCCACGGCATGCCTACGTGCTGGCGACCAATGTCTACCACCGCACCACGCAGGGTTGGCGCCTGGTCGCGCACCATGCGAGCCCCGGCAGCACCCAGCCGCCCGAAGAGGCGGACGAGGGCCCGCAGCTGCTTCATTGACATGGCGATGCAATACGTCGCGCCTCGATGGCTGCCCGGCGGCAACCTGCAGACCATCTGGCCAGCGCTCTATGCACGGCGGGTCGAGGGCCTTGCACCGGTCTATCGGCGCGAGCGCTGGCGCACGCCGGATCAGGACTTCATCGACGTCGACTTCCTGGACGCGCCGGGCGATGGCGTTCGGCCGCTGCTGGTGCTTTTTCATGGCCTCGAAGGCTCGTCGGCCAGCCACTATGCGCAGGCCTTCGGCGCCTACGCGGCGGCCCGCGGCTGGCACTACGCGGTCCCGCATTTTCGAGGTTGCAGCGGCGAGCTCAACTTGGCGCCGCGGGCCTACCATTCCGGCGACCATGAAGAGATCGACTGGATCCTGCGGCGGTTGAAGGCGCGGCAGGCCGAGTCGGCCGATGCCGCCGGCGGGGATGCCGCCGGCGGGGATGGCGCCTCGAAAGCGGCCGGGCCAGTGATGGCGGTCGGCGTTTCGCTCGGCGGCAATGCCCTGCTGCGCTGGGCCGAGGAACAAGGCAGCCAGGCGGGGAGGGTGGTTCGGGCCGCGGCATCGGTGTCGGCGCCGCTCGACCTGGCGGCCGGCGGCAGCGCCATCGGTCGCGGCTTCAACCGGCTCATCTACACCCGCATGTTCCTCGGCACCATGAAGCCGAAGGCGCTCGCCAAGCTGGCGCAGCATCCGGGCTTGTTCGATCGCACCGCGCTGCTGGCGACGCGCAACCTGTACGAGTTCGACAACGTCTTCACCGCGCCGCTGCATGGCTTTCGCGACACGGACGACTACTACGCGCGAGCCTCTGCCAAGCCGCGGCTGCACGAGATCGAAGTCCCGGCGCTGGTGGTGAACGCGACCAACGACCCCTTCGTTCCGGCGGCGAGCCTTCCGCGGACTTCGGAGGTCGGCCCGCAGGTCACGCTCTGGCAGCCGGCGCACGGCGGCCATGTCGGCTTCCCGATGGGGCTGCCGCCGGGCCATGTGCGCGGCTTGCCGGAGCGGGTCGGCAGCTGGCTCGCCGCCCAGGCAGGTCTTTGACCGACAGCGCCGCGAACGCGGCCGCCGCACAATCCGGCGCATGGATGCAATCGTCAAGCAGGCTCTCGCCAAGTGGCCGAACGTACCGCATTGCTACGGCTGGCTGGGTCTCGATGCGCGCGGCAACTGGTACATGCGCGACGACCGCACCCAGGCGCAGGGCGCCTTCAAGGTCGCCAAGGGTTCGCTGCTGCGGCACGACAAGCTGATCGAGTTCATCCAGCGCAACTACGACCAGGACGACCAGGGGCAATGGTTTTTCCAGAACGGGCCGCAGCGGGTCTATGTCGAACTGGAGATCGCGCCGTGGGTCTGGCGGATCCTGGACGACGGAGTGGTTTGCGCGCACAGCGGCGAGGTCGTGGAGCCGACCGGCTGCCTGCTCGACGAAGAAGGCAAGCTGTACCTGGTGACGAGCCGCGGGCTCGGCCTGGTCCACACCCAGGATGTCGGGCTGGCGGCAGAGGCGATCGAGACGGGCCGCTGGGAGCCCGAGGATGTGCTGGCTGGTGACCTGCCGGCGCGCTTCGGTTATGTGCCGAGTCCGGCGGCTGGGCAGTCGTCGAAACCGACCCAGCCTGCGAGCTGAAGACGCTCGCCGGCGCGGCGCTGGTGAGCGCTCGCGGTGACGGTCTTTACTTGGTTCCGGCGGCCGGTGCCGCGGCAGCCGGTGCGTTGCTCGCTGCGGGAGCGGTCGCTGCTGCTGCAGCCGGAGCGGCAGCGGGCGTGGCGGTCGAGGTCGCGGTAGGCGCCGGCGCGGCTTCGGCCGTGCTGCCCGCTGCAGGTGCGGCCCCGGCGGCGGCCGCGGGTGCTGCTGCCGCGCTGCCGCTGGTCGGTGCGCCGGCGGCAGCACCGTCGGCGGCTGCTGCAGCCGGACGGTCCGGCACCGGGAACTTGGCACCGCCGGCGTTCGCCATGTAGACCACGGCACGGCCGATCTCGACGTCTTCGAAGTCGCCGCCGCCTTGCGGAGGCATCGCGCCCTTGCCCTTCAAGGCGTGTTCGAGCAGGGTGGCATAGCCTTGGCCGATGCGGGGCGCCCAGGCGCTCGCATCGTTCAGGTGCGGCGCACCGGGAATGCCGGGCGAACCGTGGCAGGCCTGGCACTGGGCCTTGAAGACGGCGTCGCCGGCTGCCAGAGGACGGTTGGCGTCGCGGATCTCGATGGTGCCGACCTTCTTGAGGCGCTCGGCCACTTCGCGGTCGCGTGCTTCCTTCGAAACGCCGTAGAGCGACATGTCGTCGCCCTGTGCGGTACCCGATGGGCGGGTGTCCGAAACCACATACGCGACGAGCCCGACGATGATCAGGATCGGGACGATGAACGAGAAGAAAACCGCGAGCAGCAGCTGTTTCGGGTTCTTGATCGGGCCGATGTGTGCATCTTCTGTGGCCTGGTAGTGCGGGTCGTCGCTCATTGCTTCCTCAGTATCGGGGGCTCTTCGGGGGCTGCGAAATCAACCGGCGATTATAGGGACGCCGATCAACGCGTCGCCCAGCCGCCGCCGAGCGCCTTGTAGAGCACGACCTGGTTCTGCAACTGCAGCAACCTGACCTGCACGGCGGTCTGCTGGGTGCTGAAAAGCGAGCGCTGCGCGTCGAGCAGGTCGAGCGCGCTGGCGATGCCGTTGCGATACCGAAGATCCGAGAGCCGGAAGCGAGCCGATTCGGCGTCGGCCTGCGCCCGCAAGGCACGCAGCTGTTCGCTGAAGGTTGCGCGTCCGGCCAATGCGTCCGCCACGTCGCGGAAGGCGGCCTGTATCGATCGCTCGTACTGCGCCACCGCAATCTCGCGGCTCGCGCGAGCCGCTTCGAGGCTCGCCTGGTTGCGCCCGGCATCGAAGATCGGCAGGCTGATCTGCGGCGAGAAGGCCCAGGCCTTGGTGCCCGCGTCGAAGAGACCCGAGAACTCGCGGCTGGTAGTGCCGATCGAGGTCGTCAACGCCACCCGCGGGAAGAACGCCGCCCGCGCCGCGCCGATGTTGGCGTTGGCCGCGATCAGTTGCTGCTCGGCCGCACGGATGTCCGGGCGCTCGCCGATCAGGTCCGACGGCAGGCCGGCCGGCAGCTCGGGCATGGGCGCCAGGGCTTGCAGACCCTTGTCGCTCCCGGTGGTGCTCTCGGGCGGCAGCGGCGCGCCCAGCAGCAGCACCAGGGCGTTCTCGTCCTGCATGCGGCGGCGGCGCTGATCGGCGAACGAGGCCCGCGCGGTTTCGGCGAGCGATTCGGCCAGGCGGGCATCGATCTCCGAAGCGACGCCGCTTTCGAAGCGCAGCCGGGTGAGCTTGAGCGATTCGTCGCGGGTGGCCAGGGTTTGCTTGGTGATCTCGAGCAGCTCGTCGTCCGCGAGCAGGGTGAGCCAACCGTTGGCGACCGCGGCGATCAGGCTGATCTGGGCGGCCTTGCGCGATTCCTCGGTCGCGAGGTATTGCGCCAACGCGGATTCCTTCAGGCTCGAGATGCGGCCGAAAAAGTCGATCTCCCACGCCGTGAGGCCGAGCCCGACGCTAAACGACTGGCTCACGCCGTCGGAAAGCAGCGACGGGTATTGCCGGGACCCCGATGCCGTGGCGCTCAGCGTCGGGAACTGCGCCGCGCGCTGGATCTGGAACTGCGCCCGGGCCTGCTCGATGTTCAGCACCGAGATCCGCAGGTCGCGGTTGTTGGCCAATGCGATTTCGATCAGCTTGCGGAGCCGCTCGTCGGTGAAGAAATCCTGCCAGGCCAACGCCGAAGCGCGCGGCTCGGCGGTGCCGGTCGACGACAGTCCCGGGAAGGCGGCCGGAACAGGCGGCGAAGGCCGTTCGTAGGTCGGAATCAACGAGCAGCCCGAGATCAGGAGGGCTGTCGCTGCGGCAAGCGCGGTCGAACGGAAGTTTTTCTCAAGCATGGTTTTCCTCGATGCCGGCGGCCTCTGCATGGCGACGATCGGCTTCGCGCTGCCGCGCACTGCCCTTGAAGAGCGAGCGCACGACCACGAAAAATACAGGAACGAAGAACACGGCGAGCGCGGTGCCGGTCAGCATGCCGCCGAGCACGCCGGTGCCGATGGCGCGCTGGCTCGCCGAGCCGGCACCGGAGGCTAGCACCAGCGGCAGCACGCCGAGGCCGAAGGCCATCGATGTCATCACGATCGGCCGGAATCGCAGGTGTGCGGCGGCCAGCGCCGATTCGATGACGCCCTTGCCCTGCGCCTGCAGGTCCTTGGCGAACTCGATGATCAGGATCGCGTTCTTCGCCGAGAGCCCGATGATCGTGATCAGCCCGACCTGGAAGTACACGTCGTTCGAATAGCCACGAAGCAAGGTGCCGAGCACCACGCCGAGCACGCCGAGCGGCACCACCAGGATCACGGACAGCGGGATCGACCAGCTTTCATAGAGCGCCGCAAGGCACAGGAACACCGCCAGGATCGCGAAGCCATACAGGATCAGCGCCTGGGCGCCCGCCAGCTTTTCCTCGCGCGACTGGCCGGTCCATTCGTAGCCGAAGCCGGGTGGCAGCTGGCCCGCGAGCTTTTCCATCTCGGCAATGGCCGCGCCGGAGCTGTAGCCCGGCGCCGCGGCGCCCGAAATCCGCATCGCCGGATAGCCGTTGTAGCGAACCGTCTGCTGCGCGCCCTTGACCCATTTGGTGGTGGCGAAGGTCGAGAGCGGCACCGGCCGGCCCTGGCTGTTGGTCGCGGTGATCTGCAGCAGGTCGTCCGGCTGCATCCGTGCCGGTGCGTCGGCTTGCACCACCACCCGCTGGAGCCGTCCCTGGTTCGGGAAGTCGTTGATGTAGCTCGATCCCAGCGCGGTCGACAACGCCGAGTTGATCGCATCGAAGGTCACGCCCAGGGCGCTCGCCTTGTCGCGGTCGATGTCGATCTGCAACTGCGGCGCGTCTTCGAGGCCGTCGGGCCGTACCTGCGCCAGCACCGGGCTCTTGGCGGCCATGCCCAGCATCTGGTTGCGTGCGTTGACCAGGGCATCGTGACCGTTGCCGCCGCGATCCTGCAAGCGGAAGCTGAAGCCGGTGGCCGCGCCGAGTTCGGGAATCGCCGGCGGGTTGAGCGCGAAGATGAACGCATCGCGAATGCCCGACAGCGCGCCCATCGCTCGGCCTGCGAGCGCGTCCGAGGATTGGCTCGGCTCGGTCCGCTCCTTCCAGTCCTTGAGCGTCACGAAGGCGAGGGCGGCGTTCTGCCCCTGTCCCGAGAAGCTGAATCCCAGCACGCTCACCATGCTCTGCACCTCGGGCTGCTTCAGGATGAAGGCCTCGACCTGCTTCATCACGCTGCTGGTGCGCTCCTGCGTGGCGCCGGGCGGCAGCTGCACGTTGACCAGCATCGTGCCCTGGTCCTCGCCCGGCAGGAACGAGGTCGGCAGCTGGCGGTACACCAGCACCACGGCGCCGATGATCGCGACATAGATGATGAGATAGCGGGCCGCACGCTTGAGGATGCGCGCCACCAGGCCTTCGTAGCCCTTTGCGGTGCGGCTGAAGCGGCGGTTGAACCAGCCGAAGAAGCCGCGCTTCTCGTGATGGTGGCCGGCCTCGACCGGCTTGAGCAGTGTCGCGCAGAGCGCCGGCGTGAGCGACAGGGCCATGAACGCCGAAAACCCGATCGAGGACACCATCACCGCCGAGAACTGACGGTAGATGTTGCCGGTCGAGCCGGCGAAGAAGGCGAGCGGCACGAACACCGAGATCAGCACGACGGTCACGCCGATGATGGCGCCCGAGATCTGCTTCATCGCCTTGCGGGTGGCCTCGAGCGGCGACAGGCCTTCCTCGCTCATGATCCGCTCGACGTTCTCGACCACCACGATGGCGTCGTCCACCACGATGCCGATCACCAGCACCATGCCGAACATGGTGAGCACGTTGATCGAGAAGCCGAGCGCCAGCAGCACGCCGAAGGTTCCGAGCAAGGCCACCGGCACCACGATCGTCGGGATGATCGTGTAGCGCCAGTTCTGCAGGAACAGGAACATCACCAGGAACACCAGGCCCACGGCTTCGAGCAGCGTCTCGGCCACCTGGCTGATCGAGATGTCGACGAAGCGCGAGCTGTCGTACGGAATGGTCCAGCTCATGCCCTGCGGAAAGTAGCGCTGCAGCTCCGCCATCTTGTTGCGCACCGCCTTGGCCGCTTCGAGCGCATTGCCGCTCGGGGACAGCTGGACGCCGATACCGACCGCCGGCTCGCCGTTCAGACGGGCGGAAGTGGCATAGGCCTGGCCGCCGAGCTCGACGCGTGCCACGTCTTTCAGGCGCACGGCAGAACCGTCGGTGTTGGCGCGCAGCACGATGTTCTCGAACTGCTCCACGCTCGACAGCTGGCCCGCCACGATCACGGTCGCGGCGATGCTCTGCCCGGTGATGTTCGGCAGGTCGCCGATGGCGCCGGAGGCGACCTGCGCGTTCTGCGCGCGGATGGCGGCATTGACCTCGGCGGACGACAGGTTGAAGCCCTGCATCTTGGCCGGGTCGATCCAGACCCGCATCGCGCGTTCGGTGCCGAAGAGCTGCGCCTGCCCGATGCCCGGGAGCCGCTGCAGTTCGGGCACCACGTTGCGGGATGCATAGTCGCCGAGCGCGATTGGGTCGTAGGCCGGGTTGGTCGACGACAGCATCGTGAACAGCAGGAAGTTCGAGCGCGACTTGTCGACCCGCACGCCCTGCTGCGTCACCGCGGCCGGCAAGCGCGGCGAGGCGCGCGACAACCGGTTCTGCACGTCGACCTGGGCCAGGTCGGCGTTGGTGCCGGGCTGGAAGCTGATCGTGATCGCACCGGTGCCGTCGGCCTGTGCCACCGACTCCATGTAGATGAGGCCGGGCGAGCCGTTCATCTCGCGCTCGATCACGGAAAGCACGCTGTCTTCGAGCGTCTGCGCCGAAGCGCCCGGATAGGCCGCGTTGATGACGATGGCGGGAGGCGCCACCGGCGGATATTGCGCGATTGGCAACTGCGTGATTGCCACGCCGCCGACCACCAGGATGAAGAGCGCGATCACCCACGCGAAGATGGGACGATCGATGAAGAACTTGGCCATGCGGGCGCGCTCCTTACTGCTTCGCGGCCGAAGCCGGAGCCGACGCGGCAGCGGCCGGTTGGCCGGCGGCCGGCGAGGAGGCGGCCGCGGCAGGTCCGGCGGGCGCTGCACCTGCAGCCGGCGTGGTTCCCGCGGCCGGGGCCCGTGCAGCGGGCGCGCCGGCGGCGGCGATCGGCGTCCAAGGCACCGCCTTCACGGTCGCACCGGGCGGCATCATCTGCAGCTTCTGGAAGCCGTCGACCATGACCTGCTCGCCGGGCTGCAGGCCTTCCAGCACGATCCACTGGTTGTCCTGCGCGGCGCTGATCTTGACCTTGCGCGTGCTGGTCTTGCCGTCCGGCGAAACCACCATCAGGGTGTCGCCCTGCTGGGTTCGGGTGACCGCCTGCTGCGGCACGGTGATCGCGTTGCTGACCTGCGCCTGCTCCAGCCGCACCCGGACGTACAGGCCCGGCAGCAGCACGCCGTTCGGGTTCGGCACCTCGGCCCGCAACGTGACCTGGCCGGTGGTCGAATCGACCGTCAAATCGGAAAAGAGCAGCTTGCCCGGCATCGGATATTCGCTGCCGTCTTCGAGCACCACGCGCACGCTCGCGGCATCGGCGCCGCTCGCGCGCTTGAACTGCCCGGCTTCCATCGCACGGCGCAGCTTGAGCACGTCATTGGCCGATTGCGTGAAGTTGACGTAGACCGGATTGATCTGCTGGATCACGGCGAGCTGCGTGGTTTCGCCTTGCCCGACCAGCGCGCCTTCGGTGACCAGGGCGCGACCGATGCGGCCGGAGATCGGCGCCGTCACGCTGGCGTAGCCGAGGTTGATGCGGGCTGTCTGCACCGAAGCCCGGCCGACGGCGACATCCGCCTCGGCTGTCTTCTGTGCGGCGACCGCGTTCAGGTATTCCTGCTTGCTCACCGCATTGGCCTCGACCAGCGGCTTGTAGCGCTCTGCCAGCGCCTTCGCCTGCACAGCATTGGCTTCGGCGCGCGCGAGGCTGGCCTGCGCGCTTTGCGCCGCGGCCGTGTAGGGCGCCGCATCGATGCGGAAGAGCGGCTGCCCGGCCTTCACGTCGCTGCCTTCGCGGAACAGGCGCTCTTGGAGGATGCCGGCCGCACGCGCACGAACCTGGGCGATGCGAGAGGCTTCGAGCCGTCCCGGAAGCTCGGTCACGAGGCCCACGTTGGAAGCCTTCGCGACGATGACCCCGACTTCGGGCGGCGGGGGCGGTGCGGCGCCGGCACCCCCTGGTGCACCTCCGGCGGCGGTCGGCTGGCCTTTGCCGCAGCCGGCAAGAACCACCAGCAGCGCAGCGGCGAAAACAACGGCCGCACGGCGCGGCGAGACGGACAGATGCGAGACATGCAGGACGGGCATGCGATTCCTTTGGGACGGTGTCGGGTTGACGGCGCAGGAACGTGGGCGGTTGCGAGGAGCAAGGCAATACACGCAGGCGGGCCATCGGCAGCCGGGTAGTTTACATACATTCATGGATGTATATTCACGACCTTGCGTTGCGAGTTGATTTTGATTCTAGGAAGCGAGACACGGTGGTTCGAAGAACGAAGGAAGAAGCCTTGGAAACGCGGGCACGTCTGCTCGACGCGGCAGAGTTGCTGTTCCAGTCGCAAGGCGTTTCCCAGACCTCGCTGCAGCAGATTGCCAACGCGGCCGGCGCGACCCGAGGCGCCATCTACTGGCACTTCAAGGACAAGGCCGATCTCTTCAACGCCATGATGGATCGCGTCACGCTGCCGCTGGAGCGCGCCACCAAGGAGGCCAGCGGCGCCGACCGCGATCCGCTCGCCGCCATCGAGCAGGTGATGATGCAAGCCTTGGGCCAGATGACGGCGGATCCGCAGGTGAGGCGGGTCTTCGAAATCGCGACCTTGAAGATCGAATACACGGACGAGATGGCCTCGGTCCAGCAGCGGCACCGCAGTGCGAGAGACGAATGCATCCTCGACTTCCGAAAGGCGCTGATGCTCGCCGCCCAGCAGCAGGGCATCCGGTTGCCCATCCCCGGCAAGACCGCGGCGCTGGGCTTGCACTCGCTGATCAGCGGGTTGATCCAGGACTGGTTGCTGGAGCCCGGCGCTTTCGATCTGGTGCCCGCCGGGCGGCAGGTCTTCCATGCCTACCTGGCCGGACTCGGCTTCAAGCGCGCCGGGGCTTTCTCGGCGTCTGGAAACCATCCCGCCGGATGAGAGATAATCGCGGGCTTCCGGCTCAAGCCGCGAAGCCCCTCTCGCTGTATTTCAACGGATAGAATTCGGCCCTCCGAAGGCTGAGATCCAGGTTCGATTCCTGGCGGCGGGACCAGCGACCTGAATTACAGCGTCTCACCCAGCATCAAAACCCGCACGTTTCCCTAGCGTAGCGGGTTTTTCTTTGCCTCAGGCCGTGTCGCCGCGTAGCATTCCATCGCAGAGAAATACCGTTACTTTTGTCGGTATCTCCTCAAGGCTCAAGAACGAGATACCGTCAACGGAGCGACGATGGCACTCACAGATACATTCGTTCGGCAGGTGAAAGCCACCGAGAAGGCCATCGGCGACAAGTACGCCGACGGTGGCGGCATGTACTTGCTGGTAAAGGTAGCGGGCAAGTACTGGCGCATGGACTACAGCTTCGGCGGCAAGCGCAAGACCTTGGCCCTGGGCGTCTATCCTGATGTTTCCCTGGCCAAGGCTCGCCAGCGTCGCGAAAAAGCGAGAGAACTGCTGGCCGACAACATCGACCCGGGAGTGGCTAAACGCGAGGAACAACAGGGCAAGACCGACGCGGCGGCGAACACGTTCGAGACGGTATCGCGTGAGTGGCTGAGCAAGACGGCGAACAAGCGCGCCGCGGTCACGCAGGCCAAGGTTACAAGCTGGCTCGAGAAGGACGTATTTCCGTTCATTGGCAAGCTGCCCGTATCTACCATCCGAGCGAAGGATGTGCTCGACAAGGTCGCTCGACGCATGGAGGCGCGCGGCATTCACGAAAGTGCTCATCGCATCGTGCAGATCTGCTCGCAGGTGTTCCGTTACGCGGTGGCCGTCGGTCTGGTGGAGCGCGACGTTACGGTCGACCTCCGCGGCGCGCTGGTGTCGGTCGATAAAACGAACTATGCAGCGATCACCGAGCCGAAACAGGTCGGCCAACTGATGCGCTCGATCCATTCCTACGGCGGGCATCCGACGCCGGTGGCGGCCTTGAAGCTGACGCCGCTGGTTTTCGTGCGTCCCGGCGAACTACGGGCCGCAGAGTGGGCTGAATTGGATTTGGATGCTGCCGAGTGGCGCATTCCCGCTTCCAAGATGAAGATGAAGGTCGAGCACCTTGTGCCGTTATCACGGCAGGCCGTCGAAATCCTCCGCGCCCTGCAGCCATTCAGTGGGCACGGTCGCTATGTGTTCCCAAGCATCCGCACGGGCGAGCGCTGCATGAGCGAAAACACCATCAACGCGGCGCTGCGCGGCATGGGGTACTCCAATGAGGTGATGACTGCCCACGGGTTTCGCGCAATGGCGAGAACGATCATGGATGAGGTGCTCGGCGAGCGTGCCGACCTGATTGAACACCAGCTTGCCCACACTGTGAAAGATCCAAACGGGCGTGCCTACAACCGCACTTCGCACTTGCCCGCGCGCCGTGAAATGATGCAGCGTTGGGCCGACTACTTGGACAAGCTACGCCTCGGCGCCGACGTGATCCCGATCAATCGGACCGCGTGATCTTCCGGCGTGCGTGACAAGGGCGGGTCGCCGCCGTTTAAGAACGAAAGAGTTGTACATGGAATCCATGGATTGCTGGCGGCTATGTGATGAGTTGAGCGTCATTCAAGCGGCCTTGTTGATCTTGGGCATCGACCCTAGTAGCGAGACTGGCGCCAACTGTGACAGAGGGGAGCTGCACGAGCAGCCTGCTGGCTACGTTGCGGCAAAAGCCGCGCTCGTCCATGCCATTCAAGGCGGTCGGCTACCAGCTTCTATTCGGCATTCGGCGAGGGAGTACGGCTACGCGGATAGGCTTAACGACATCGAAGCCAGTGAGGTGGACTTCGTGACGGTCACAGGGTCAACCGCCGACGAAGATGAGAGTTTGGCGTCAGACCAATCGTGCTTCTTCAAGATATTCCCGGATTGGGCATTGACCACGGTGCTGGTCGCCGACATCAGAACCTGGCTTTCGGGTAGGAGCATCAAGACCGGCTTCTTCTTCCCCGAGAACGCCGACCAGCCTGACTACCTCGACCCTCAACATCCGCGGTACGCACCAAAGCTCGCCGCAACAGTGAGGGCATGGCTCGCCGTCGAAGATCCCATGGGCAAGCATCCCAAGCAAGCACTGATGAAGTGGCTGCGCGTGCACGGCGCCGAATACGGTCTGTTAGACGACGAAGGTAAGCCGAACGAGCAAGGCATTGAAGAGTGCGCCAAAGTAGCGAACTGGCAGCCCGGCGGAGGGGCGGCGAAGACGCCGGGCGGATAGCCCACCTACCCCCACCACTAGCGCGCTTCGATTCTGGCCGTCCGCGCGATCGCGACGGTGGGCCCACCCTACCCGCTCCTCCCCAACCCGCCTACCCCTAGTGCCTTTCGGGTGGTCGTGTTTTCCTGAGCCTGCCCGCCTATCCCAAGGCGCGCGGAGGATCGAGCATCCAACCCCATCGCGCCTCGGCGCATTTAGGGGCATTGAATGTCACAACGAGTCATCCGGGTTGCAGAGCTGGCGACCACCAAAGACAAGGCTGGGCTGCTGCCGGTGAGCCCTGCGACCATCTGGCGATGGGTGCGAACCGGGAAGTTTCCCAAGCCCTTTAAGCTGGGTGATGCCATCACGGTATGGGACGCCTCAGCGGTGGAGGAATTCATCGCCAAGCGGTCGGGCGGCACCACGCAATGACCGCCAACAACAAAGTCGACGTGCGCCTCGACTCGGCTACGGCGGCTGCAGTCAACGATGGCAAGGCATTCGCCACGCTGGCCGCGCGATATGCGCTTGCTGGATACGGGATCGTGCGAAGCAACCCGGCAGATGGCCCTATTGCTTTCTATGTAGTGCGCTGGGGCCGCATCACCGCCCTCGCCAGCCTCGACGCTGCCGAGCGCTTCCTGAAACAGATCGGAGGCCGTGCATGATCGCCATGCGCGATCCCGTAAAGCGTTTCGCGGCCGCAATCGCAGCGGCCGGAATGGTGCCCCCCGAAGCGATTGTTGCCGATGGAAAGATCCATCGATACAGCTCCACCGGCACGCCCAGCGACGATGCCGGCTGGTACGTGCTGCACCTAGACGGCGTACCGGCGGGTTCGTTCGGCGACTGGCGTAGAGGCGAGTCGCAAAATTGGTGTGCCAAGACCGAATGCCAATTGACCCCGCACGAGCGTGAGGCCATGCGCGGGCGCATCAAGGACGCACAGCGCTTGCGCGCTGTCGAAACTTCCCGTCGTCACGGCGAGGTCGCATCGATCGCGCTGGCCTTGTGGGAAGCCGTAGTCCCGGTGGTCGCGCATCCGTACCTCACCGCGAAGGGCGTGAAGCCCTACGGCGTCCGCGCCGACAGCCATCAGCTGTTCGTGCCGATGCGCGACACCTCGGGCAAGATATTCAGCCTGCAAACCATCGGCCCGGACGGAACAAAGCGATTCATGCCTGGAGGGCGCGTCAGGGGCTGCTACCACTCCATCGGCAGGCCCAGCGGCCGGGTGCTCGTGTGCGAGGGGTATGCGACCGGCGCGACGATCCATGAGGCGACTGACGCAGCGGTGGCGGTGGCGTTCAATGCGGGCAACCTACTGCCGGTCGCTCTGGCGCTCCGTGCGAAGTACCCATGTCTCACCATCATTGTCGCGGCCGACGATGATTGGAAAACGGCGGGCAATCCGGGGTTGACAGCTGCAAAACACGCTGCCCGAGCGGTGGGCGGCAAGGTCGCGGTGCCGAACTTCGGAGCACTGAAGCGCAACGACAAGCACACCGACTACAACGATCTCGCGCAGCTCGCAGGCATGGCGCGCATCCAAGGTGAATTGTGAGAGTCGCGGACGACCTCATTGACATCAATCGGCCGATGAGCCGGTTCCGGCCTCGCGAACTGGAGTTTGACCTTGCCCAGGACCTGCCTGACGAGCCAGAGCACGAAGAGGAGCTGATCGAAGGGCTCATTGGCCGGCAGGCCATGTCGGTGCTATACGGCGACAGCAATTGCGGCAAGACATTCTTGGCGATCGACCTGGCGGCGGCGGTGTGCCGCGGCGGCTTATGGATGGGCCGCAACGTTGACGCTGGCCTAGTGATCTATCTGGCCTCCGAAGCGCCCCGGTCCGTGCGCGAGCGTCTGAAGGCCTACCATCGTCGCCACAAGTGCAAGGTGGCGAACCTTGTGATCGTCAAGTCGCCGATCAACCTATTCGAGAGCGAAGCCGACACCACGGCGGTCATCTCCTTCATCCGCAAGATGGAGACGATTCACGGCGTCAAGTGCGAACTTGTAATTGGCGACACCCTGGCGCGACTGAGCGCCGGCGCGAACGAGAACAGCGGCGAGGACATGGGTGTCGTGGTGAAACACATCGACCGAATCCGCCAGGAAGCCGGGGTCCACTTCCTCCTGATCCACCACTCTGGCAAGGACGCAGCGAAGGGCATGCGGGGCTGGAGTGGCCTGCGCGCGGCCACCGACACCGAGATCGAGGTGACATCCGACGAAGCCACAGGCGCGCGGGTCGCCCAGATCACGAAACAGCGGGATATGGGCGGCAAGGGCGACCGCATCGGTTTCAGGCTCGCCACCGTAGATATGGGCGTTGGAAGGTGGGGCGCGGCGCGCACGTCGTGCGTGGTCGTGCCGATGGAGGCCCCGGTCAAGCGGGCGCGTGGCAAGCGCCCCAGCGAGATCGCTGGCGCCATAGTCGAGTTCCTGACGGCGCGAAATTCCGGATGCTTGAAGGGTGCCGCGGTGAAGCATTTCGAGGGACGCTACTCGCGTCAGTCGGTGTACCGCGAGATCTCCAAGATGATCGAGGGCGGCCTCCTGATCGAAGTTGCCGGTGTGATCACCATGCCCGGAACGCCAGGGCCAAACCTATGAAATCCGTCACCAACTGCTCAAAAAAAGGGCGCTTAAAGATTCTGCAGCCGGATTCTTCGGTCGCTGCGCCTTGTCACCAACTCTGGCTTTCGGCGAGCGCTAGCATCAATGCGGATTCCAGCCTTGTCGCTTGTAGTCGCCAACTGTCTCCGGTGAGGTATTCGGCGACACGGCTCTTCTGTCACCAACTGTCTCCTCTCCCTTTAGGGGAGAGACAGATGGAGACAAACCAATCGCCAATTGCGCGCGAGGACGCCTCGTACCGTTGCCCTTGCTTGGTTGCTCAATCTGCGAACCGCTTTGCGCCGGAAATCCTCAATCTCGTAGGGCACCGATGAGCGCCAGCGATGTGCCTCGCCGATCCTGGTTGCACCGGTCTGATGTCGAATCGGCACGGGTTGAGCAGTCTGAGTCGGTCGTGGACAAGCCCAATCTCCCGGCCCCGTTGGCCAAGTTGTGCAATCGCCTTGTGACCGAGCAAACGAGGAGCGTGACTTGGAAGCTCGGCAGGCTACTGCGGTACGAGATTGCGCGACGCCTTGAGGCTGGAGAGACGTCGACCGCACTTGAGCTTGATCTAAGAAATCGCTTGGCCGCGGCCGCGATCGAACAGTTTCAGGATGCCTCGTAGCCTACCGGCGTCGCGATTCGGACCATTCCGCGCGCACCCGCGCGCGCGAGACGGCGTGGCGCAACAGTAGAACGCCTCTGATCTAACACCGGTGTAAGGCGCAACGCCCGCCCAAGGGCCTCCAGGCCTCCGGCCTGTCGACGCTCGAATGTCTTGGCGAAACTTGCGCAGTTGGATCGTTGGCAGGAAGAGCAAGGCGATACCAGCGCGCCGCCTCCCCAGTCAATTGGCGAGTCGCCCAAAACGAGGGCAGATTCCACCAAACCTGCCTCGAGCCACAGTGAGTGGCCCTAAGGCGCCTGCCATCGCCCTGGGGTGGGGCGTGCTGCCGCATGGCGGCGAGCACGAGGATCCAAAACGCCGCGTGTACGCCGGCTTAACCTTCCGCTCCATCGCCCAGCGGATTCTGAATGGCTCTTCGACTGGCAGTCCAGCGTCGGCCCGTGGGCAGCGCATCGCGGGTTCCACATCGGATACATTTTGTGATCTCGAAGGATTCTTATCTTAAGTACGCCGCGTACTTCAAAGCACTAGGTCACTCCCCCGGCCAGCACGAGAATGAAAATCGGCGAAAAGAGCTGAATGAAAAGGCACGTTGCCAATTGCGGAGCGATGGCCTATGGAGTGCGTGACGCATGATCGATCTTGAAAAACTATTTCGCCTTCGCCTCGTTGTGGCGCGATTTGGGGAGCTCGACAACGCTGGCTGGTGGAACACTAAGGGTCAACTGGGAAAATTGGGCGCTTCAGTATTGAGACGCGGATTTCCCCGCTCGTATCGCTTCGCGCAAGCTCGATCGGTCTTCGCCGTTGCCGCTCAGCGATGCGATGAGGTCTTCAATCCCCCCGGTTGCGTAACGCTTTGGAAGCTTCCCGACGCCGTCGAGGAGGATTTCGACGCGCAATGGGAGCATTGGCTGGATCGGGCAAGTGACTGGAACCCTTTCTTCGAACAGATCGAGACGCTCGGCGACACGGATCTGATCGAAATTCTCCATCGCATGGACCTGGCAACAGAGGCCGATCTCGAAGCCTACACAGGGCTGCGCCGCTCGGCGGAAGGCCGCGCGGTATTGCTGCCCGGTGTTTATGGCGGCACCAATTCAGATGTCGCTCTGCTCGCTCTAGGCTTTGCTCGTGGCGAGCCAAGGGCTCTGGCTGTCTCATATGCCAGGCGGGCGGATGCATGACCTCGGACTCCCGCGCGAACGTCGTTTCCTCATTCACCATCATCAAGGGCGCAATGATCGAGGAGACCTACGCTGTCTTCTCGACATGGGACTTCGACGAATCCAAGCGTGACAACCTGGACCGTCTTCGTAACACGAACTTCATTGGCGCCAGCAGTGTCGCGTGGCTGCGTGACGTCGCCAAGGTACTGAACCGTCGCTTCGACCCAGCCGGTCGCGACCGCTCCCTCGTCGTGCTCGCCAAAAATGGTCTCCCCATCGAGGAGTGGAAGCCACTGCTCCTCTGGCACATGACGCGAGACGAATTCCTCGTTCGCGACTTCCTCGAGACCTGGCTATTCGACGCCTACGACTCGGGTGCCTTCCGCGTCCACATCGAGGAAGTCGAGAAGTACCTCTGCAGCATCGGCAAGCGCGGCGGCACGACCGAGCACGCGTGGTCCCAGCAGACCACGAAGCGCGTGGCGGCAGGCCTCCTGAAGGTGGCCGTCGACTTTGGCCTGTTGCGCGGGTCCGTCGCGAAGGAGTTCGTCTCGTTTCACCTGACGGAGCGCAGCTTCATTTACCTGCTGCACAAGATGCGCGATGAGAAAATGAGCCCCAGCAAGCTCGTTACGTCGCCCGAGTGGCGCCTGTTCCTGATGCGCCCCGCTGATGTCGAACACGAGCTTTTGAGGCTCCACCAGTTCCGCAAGCTCGAATACCAGGTCGCCGGCAGCATTGTGCAGCTCTCCCTGCCGTGCGCGAGCAGCTGCGAGTATGCAGAAAGGATTGTTGCATGAGCGACTTCGAACACCGCCTAAAGCAAAGCCTCGAGCCCGTCCTCGAGCTACCCGATCCCCGGCAACGGATCAGCGCGTACCACGATATGCCGTACGCGCTGTTCCGCTACAACCCCGAGAACGAGTTCGACCTCCGCAAGCAGATGACGTTGCTCGAAACGCGGCTTTCGCAGAAGGGCAAGCGCGTCCGTCGCATCTCCCTGGCCGAATGCCTCGACGAGGCCATGCGCTCGCAGCGCCCGCTCGAGGAGTGGTTCACCGCCGAGCGTGAACAGGGCGTCGAGACCGTCGTAGAGACCGTCCACTCCGTCCTCTCGGAGTACTCGCCGCTCGTTGACCTCGTCGCCGCGCGCATGCCCGAGGAGCCAGATCCGCTGCGCGACATCGTCTTCATCTCGCGAACTGGCGCGCTCTTCCCCGTGTACCGGACCTTCTCGCTGCTCGAGCAGCTCAAGGGCCGCGTCCACGTTCCGACCGTTCTCTTCTACCCCGGCGACCTCGATGGCGCGGCAGGCCTGTGCTTCATGGGCGTGCTCGACGCGGAGCACAACTACCGCCCGAAGATCTTCTGAGGACTACCGACGATGACGACGCCCACGCCCATCAAGACGCTCTTCGCCAACGACATCCACCGTCGCATCGAAGAAGTCATTAAGGTCGACCAGACCGACGAAGAGATCATCCGCGACGAAATCAACGAGTACGTCGTCACGGACGCGATTCGCTCGCACTACACGGGTATCTTCGACGCCTACCTCGAGACACCGAACAAGCCGCACGAGGGCATCGCCATCTGGGTCTCGGGTTTCTTCGGCTCCGGTAAGTCGAGCTTCGCCAAGATGCTCGGTCTCTCCGTGGCGAATCGTTTGGTTGCGGGTGAGTCGGCCGCCGAGCGCTTCGCCGAACGCGCAGGAGACAAGAAGCTCCAGGTACTGCTGAAGGCCATCAACGAGAAGATCCCCACGCACGCGGTAATCTTCGATGTCTCGACCGACCGAGGCATCCGCAGCGGCAACCAGACGCTGACCGAGATCATGTACGGGCTCTTCCTCCAGAGCCTCGGCTACGCGAAGGATCTCGACCTCTCCGAGCTGGAGATCGGCCTCGAGGAGAAGGGCCACCTTGCCCGCTTTGAGGATGAGTACAAGCGGCTCTTCAAGAAGGATTGGGCCGTTGAGAAGGGCAAGGTCGCCTTCGCGCTGTCCGAGGCGAGCCGCGTGCTGCACAGTCTCGATCCCAACACGTACCCCGTCGCCGACTCGTGGGTGAAGGCGGTCAAGAACAAGGCCGACATCACGCCAGGCAAGCTGGCCGAGCGCGCGGGCGAGCTGATGAAGCGCCGCAAGTTAGGCCACACGCTCATGTTCGTAGTCGACGAGGTCGGCCAGTTCGTTGCGCGCGACGTCCAGAAGATGCTTGACCTGCAGGCCATCGTGCAGAGCCTCGGCGTGAAAGGACGTGGCAAGCATTGGGTCGTCGTCACCTCGCAGGAGAAGCTCGGTGAGCTCGTCAGCGGCCTCGACGACAAGAAGATCGAGCTGGCCCGCCTGATGGACCGCTTCCCGCTGCAGGTCCACCTGGAGCCGTCCGATATCTCCGAGGTCACCAGCCGCCGCGTGCTCTTGAAGAACGCCGCCGCGCAGACCGCGCTCGGAAAGCTCTTCGACGAGCATCGAGGACGGCTCACCGAGCACACCCGGCTCACCGCCGACATCAAGCTCCCGGAGCTGTCGCGCGAGGCATTCATCGACCTTTACCCGTTACTCCCGTACCAGATCGACCTCATCATCCAGGTCGTCTCCGGCCTGCGCACGCAGGGCGGCACGAGCAAGCACGTCGGCGGCGCGAACCGCACCATTATCAAGCTCGCGCAGCAGCTCCTCATCAACCCGGCGGTGAACCTCGCCGACGGCAAGCTCGGCGACCTCGTGCGGCTCGACCAGGTCTACGACCTCGTCGAGGGCAATATCGGCTCCGAGGTGCGCGCGAAGATCGCCGCGATCTCTAAGGAGCTGAACCACCCGCTCGCGCAGCCCGTCGCGAAGGTCATCTGCCTCCTCCAGTACGTAAGGAGCGTCCACCGCAACGCGGAGAACATCGCCGCCGCCTTACACGGCAACGTCAGCGGCGACTCGCAGCTCGCCTCGGTGAAGGAGGCCCTGCGCGAGCTCGAGGCGGCCCACAAGGTTCGCCGCGGCGACGACGGCTACCGCATCCCCACCCCCGCCGAGGACGACTGGGAACGCGTGCGCAACGGCATCAGCCCGAAGCCCGGCGACTCACACCGGCTCTACTCGGAGGTGCTGACGGCGTTCTGGCAGCCGCAGCCCTCGCACACGCTCTTCGACACCAAGACCTTCAAGGCCGGGCTCGCCATCCACGGCCGCGAGGTCACGAGCGGCGACATGATGTTCCAGGTCCACCTCGCCGACGACGGCAAGGAGCTGGAAGCCCTCGCCGCCGAACTGCGCACGCGCAGCCAGCTGGAGCGCAAGCACGTCTTCTGGGCCATCGGCCTGACGGACGCCATCGACCGCGAGACCGTCGAGCTGTTCCGCAGCAAGGAGATGCTGGCGCGCAAGGAGCGCGAGACGAAGGGCGAGGACACCCCGGCGCTTATCGCCGAGGAGCGCGTCCGTCTGCGCCGCCATAGCGACGAGCTTCGCCGCCTGCTGCGCGCCGCGTGCCTCTCGGGCCACATCTACTTCCGAGGCAACGACCGCAGCCCAACCGATCGCGCTGTCGACGTGGGCAAGACCGCCGCCGAGGTGCTTGGTCAGGTGCTACCCGAGGTCTTCGACCGATTCAAGGAGGCCGCCGCCAAGGCGACGGACGTGAAGAAGGGCACCGACGCCCTCTTCACTGCCGAGAACCTTCAGGGGCTGCCCAGCGTGTTCGGCGGCATCGGACTTCTACGCGACGAGAAAGGCAGGACGGTCTTCCGCACCGAGAGCAGCCCGCTGAAGGAAGTGCTCGACCGCATCGAGGAGCGCGCCAACTACGGCGACACCGCGAGCGGCCGCTCCCTCACTGACGAATTCGCCAAGGAGCCATTCGGGTGGGACTTCGAGGTCGTGCGCCTGCTCGTCCTGTCGCTCCTGCGGGCCGGGAAGATCGAGGCGACCAGCAAGGGCCAAACGATCGATACGGTCACCGGCGTCGAGGCGCGCGACACCTTCTCCAACAACAACCTGTTTCGCCAGGCGTCGTTCCGGCCAAAGAAGGGCATCGAGTTCGAGGAGCTGGTAAAGGCCTCCGAAGCGTTCCGCGAGACCTTCGGCAGCGAGGTGAAGGAGCTGAACGCCGGCGCCATCGTCGCCGAGCTGCGCAAGGAGGTCGCGCGCAACGAGGACACCGTCTCCTCAGCGCTCGCGACGCTAACCGCGCACCGCCTGCCGGGCGGTGCGGTGCTCGACGGCGCCATTGGCCAGATGAAGGCCATTCTCCGGGGCTCGGAGGACAACTCCATCGCGACGTTCAACACGAGCCACCGCGCCATCAAGGACGCCATCAAGCGCGCTATGGAGCTCGAGCAGGTACTGAACGAGCCGCGCCTCCACGATCTCGAGCGCGCGCGCAAAGCGCAGTCGAGCCTCTGGAGCTTCTTGAGCCAGGAGTCCGACATCGCTGAGGACTTGCGCACTCGCGCGTCGTCGCTCGAAGACCTGCTCGCACGCGAGACGTTCTTCAAGGACCTTCCGTCGATCGAGCAGAACACGAAGGCCATCGAGACCGAGTACGCGCGCCGCTTCGATGAGGCGCTCCACGACCGCATCGCTGCGTACACCAACGCGTTCGACAAGCTCATCAAGACGCCGGGCTGGTTGGAGATCGACGAGGACCAGCAGCGCCGCCTCGCCGGGCCCTTCGAGCGCGGGCAGAAGCGCGACGCCGAGCGCGCGCCCATCCCGCAGCTTCGCGCCGACCGCGACGCTTGCGAGGGCCGCCTGCGCGCGGCCGTCGCGGAGCTGCGGCGCATTATCGACGGCGAGCGCGTCACCACGGTGAGTGTCGGCAGCTACTTCGCAGAGGGAGTCGAGACGGAAGAACAGCTTGAAGCTGCCCTAAACGGAATTCGAGAGGAGTGCTCCCGTCTTATCGGCGCGGGCAAGAAGGTCATCGTCCAGTAGGGCATCCCAATGACGATCTCCGAACCCACGATCGCCGAGGCCGTCGCGCGCTACCAGCGCGAGTACGACAGGTATCTCAAGCTCTGCTCACGAGTGGCCGACATCTGTCGCTACGAGATCGTCGAGGCCAACGCGATTCGCGCTCATGTGACCTTCCGCGCGAAGGGACCTAAGAGCTTGGAAGCCAAGCTTCGGAAGTTTGCTCATACCGGCAAGAAGTCGATGCCTACCGTTGAGGCCGTGTTCGACCAGGTGCGCGATCTCGCTGCCGTTCGAGTCGCGACCTACGTGCAAACGGAAGAGCGCAAAGTCACCGATGCGATCTCAAAGCGCTTCGCGGGTGGTAACGGCAGCGCCGTTGCCATCGACCTGAAAGACAAGCACTCGACCGATTCGCAGAACTTCTACAGAGCGACGCACCTCGAGGTTTACCTGCCGGCCCAGGACATCGTCGGCACGTACTCGAACGTCGATGGAGTCCCCTGCGAAATTCAGGTCTGCAGCATGATGGCTCACGTCTGGAACGAGATCGAACACGACATCGGCTACAAACCCACCGGCGAGCTCTCCGAGCTTGAGAAGACCACTCTCGTTAACATCGGTCACCTGACGCGCTCGGGCGATGGGATGATCAGCCAGCTTCTCGTGGCCACGGACACTCGAAACGCTGAGCAGGTCACCGTCTTCACGGACGTTTACGATTTCGTTGCCCGCGCACGACGCTGGTTTCCCTCTACGGACTTCGCGACGAACGCCGGGCCGCTCTTCGAGGAGCTACAGCTCCTACGTCTGAACACTCCCGCTGGCATTCAGAAGCAGATTGGTGATCTCGCGTCCGTTGGCGAACGCTCTCTGGCGGAACTCAAGGCACTTCGCGCATCGCTCCAGCAACGTGGGGAGACGCGATATGAACTCGAGGAGAACTCCGCCGACCGCTTGCTGATTCTCTTGTTGCCCAAGGTCGCGCAGCACATGGTCAGCAACCACCCGACGGGGCGCGGCGTTGGTGGTCCAACCCGGATTAGCTGGTTCGCAAGTCGCTACCTCGACGTCGTCTCAACGAGCGCACGCGCTTCAACCGTTCAGGAGTCCAGGTGAACAAGGACACACGCAATGCCATCGAACGCGCCACCCAGCGAGCGCGGAAGCTCCTCGAGGAGGACTTCGCCGCGCAGCTCGAGGGCGACTTCGATGTGCACAAGGGCGGCACTCTTGCCGTCAAAGCGGGTGGCCACCTCTCGGCCCGCCAGGCCTTCCAGCGCGAGCGCATCGTCGCCGCCATCGAGCACAAGCGCGCGGCCGGCATGAACGCAGCGGACTCGGTCGCGGACTACCTGCGCGACGCCGCGTTCACCACCCTCAACCGCTTCGTCGCGTTGAAGATGCTGGAAGCGCGCGAGCTGGTGCAGGAGTGCATCACCAAGGGTGAGCAGTCGGCTGGCTACCGCGAGTTCAGCGGCATGGCGACGGGCCTGCCGCTCTTGCCCGACAGCGCCGGCTACCGGCTCTACATCGAGTCACTGTTCGACGAGCTGTCGACCGAGGTGAAGGTGCTTTTTGATCGGCGCGATCCGTCGTCAGTCCTTTGGCCGAAGCGCGCGACCTTCGAACCGCTCCTCGAGATCCTGAACGCGGGCGAGCTCGCCAAGGCGTGGGGCGAGGACGAGACCATCGGCTGGGTCTACCAGTTCTTCAACGGCCAGGACGAGCGCCGCAAGATGCGCGAGGAGAGCCAGGCGCCGCGCAACAGCCGGGAGCTTGCGGTTCGCAACCAGTTCTTCACACCCCGCTACGTCGTTCAGTTCCTCACCGACAACACGTTAGGGTGCATCTGGTACGAGATGCGCGGCACCAAGACGGTGCTCGCGGAGCGCTGCGAGTACATGGTCCGCAGGCCGGACGCGGAGTTCGCGCCGCGCGCGAAGAAGGACCCGCGCGACCTTCGCGTGCTCGACCCCGCGTGCGGCAGCGGCCACTTCCTGCTCTACGCCTTCGACCTGATGCTCGCAATCTACGAGGAAGCGCACGCCGATCCCGAGAGCCCCAAGAGCGAAGCATCGGGCAAGACACTTGCTGAGGACTACCCGAACCTCGAGGTGCTTCGGAAGGCCGCCCCGGGTCTCGTCCTCGCTCACAACCTTCACGGCGTGGACATCGACCCGCGCTGCGCGCAAATCGCCCAGCTCGCTCTGTGGATGCGCGCGCAGAAAGCGTACCGTCACTTCGGCATCGGCCGCGCGGAGCGCCCGCAGATTCGCCGCTCGAACATCGTCGTCGCAGAGCCGCTCGTCGCGGACGAGCAGATCGCCAAGGAGTTCGTCGCGAAGCTCGGCGACGAAGAACTCGGGCACGTGTTCACCGCGCTCGTCGAGTCGCTGAACCTCGCGGGCGACCTGGGGCTCCTCCTTCGCGTCGAGCAGCTCGTCGCTCGCCAGTCCAAGCGAGGCCAGACGGGCGAACTCTTCGCGCCGCCGGAGGAGCGCATCCGCGCAGCGCTCGCGCGTTTCGTGAGTGACGAGGGCTCACGCGCGAACACGCGGCGGCGCCTCTTCGCTGACGACGCAGCGCATGGTTTGGCGCTGCTCGTCGTCGCCGAGAAGAAATTCGATGTGGTGCTGATGAATCCGCCCTTCGGCGCTGGCAGCACGCGCGCGAAGAAGGACTTCGAAAAGGCGTACCCGAGAACTAAGAACGACGTCTACGCGGCCTTCGTCGAGCGCGGGATCGAGCTGCTGTCGGCGCGTGGGAGGGTTGGTGCGATCACCTCACGCACCGGGTTCTTCCTTTCTAGCTTCCAAAAGTGGCGTGAGGAGGTGCTCCTAAAACACGCCCCGCCCACCGTGTTTGCCGATCTTGGCCCCGGCGTTCTCGACAGCGCGATGGTGGAGACCGCCGCGTATTGCTTGGAGGCGAGAGCATGACAATTTTCATTAGAGCGATCGATGCGTCCATCGACGAGAAGTCGTCCTTGCTTAGGCAAGCAGTCGCTTCGCTGAACAACACGCACGCCGCATCGAGCGAAAGGGTCACCTATGAGGTCGACCCCAGCTCGTTCGCCGAGTTGCCTCGGAGTCCTTTCGCGTACTGGGCTGGCACGGCTGGTTTTCGTTGTTTCCAGAAGATCCCGCGTTTGGAGTCCAACGGCCGACATGCCGCAGCCGGAGCGCAGACCCGCGACAACTTGCGTTTCGTTCGCGCCCAGTGGGAGGTGGATGCTAACGAGATTACTCCGGTGGATTCCGGAGCCGGTACGTGGGTTCCACTCGCTAAAGGTGGCTCCCACAAACGGTTCTATGCAGACGTTCATTTGTTGGCGAAATGGGCCGACGATGGCCGAGAGCTGAAGGCGGCGACCTCAGCCTGGCGCGCCTCCAAGGGTTGGGGCGACTACTGGAGGGCCGCGATCAACAGCGTCGAGTACTACGGCAGACCTGGAATTACCTGGCCCGTCCGGTCTCAAAAGGGCTTCAGTGCTCGTGCTCTTGGTGGCGGTGCGATCTTCGGTCACAAGGGTCCGACGGTCTTCGTAGAGAACGACACGTCGTCCGAGTTGTCCGCGCTCTTGGCCGTGATGAACTCTGGTTCTTTCTTTCGCCTTGTTTCTCTTCAGATGGCGTTCGGTGCGTACGAGGTTGGGGTCGTCCAGAACACCCCTGTTCCCAGCTTGGCACCGGATCTGCAAGACAAACTTGCGGGGCTTGCTGCGGAAGCGTGGCGGCTCACCCGGTCCCTAGATGCCATCGACGAGACCTCCCGTGCATTCTTGCTCCCGTCGGCACTATGCTCGCGTGTGGCGAGCGTCGAACGCCAAGTAACGGGCGAGAGCTTGGTGCAGGTCCAGAAGATGATCGACGAGTTGGCGGCTGGTGCATATCGACTCCCGAACGGCGCGGATCTGTCTCTTTCCGACGAGCAAATGACCGCTTCATCGGATGTCGCCGCTGATACTGCCGGTGAGGAAGAAGACGGCGATGACGACTCGGCCGACTCGGCTGTTGGCCTGGACGAGCAGCAGTGCTTGATATCGTGGCTCGTTGGTGCCTCCTTCGACCGCTTCGATCCGCGCCTCGCCACCGGCGAACGTCCGATCCCGCCCGACCCGGATCCCTTTAGCCCGCTATCGTCGCGCTCGCCTGGCATGTACCCGGAGGGCGAAGAGCCTGCCGATAGTCCTGACATCCTCGTCGACGACGAAGGCCACGCGGACGACCTCGTCGCGCGCGTTCATACCGTCGCCGACCGCGTACACGTCGACGTGCCCGAGCTCCTCCGCGCCTGGCTCGCGAAGGAGCTCTTCCCGCTGCACATCAAGATGTACTCGAAGAGCCGTCGCAAGGCGCCGATCTACTGGCAGCTTGCGACTCCCTCGGCGAGCTACTCGGTCTGGCTATACATGCACGCCTTCAGCAAGGACACGCTCTTCCGTGTCCAGAATGACTACGCCGCGCCGAAGCTCGCGCACGAAGAGCGCCGCCTCGAATCGGTCACTAACGAGCTGCGCGACAAGGCGAGCGCCGCCCAGCGCAAGGAGCTGGTGGCGCAGGAGGGGGTCGTTGAAGAGCTGCGGGCGTTCCTCGAAGAGGTGAAGCGCGTCGCGCCGCTCTGGAACCCGAACCTCGACGACGGCGTCATCATCAACTTCGCGCCGCTCTGGCGCCTCGTGCCCCAGCACAAGTCTTGGCAGAAGGAGCTGAAGTCCACTTGGGACGCGCTCCGCGAGAGCAAGTACGACTGGGCGCACCTCGCCATGCACTTCTGGCCCGAGCGCGTCGTCCCGAAGTGCATGAAGGACCGCAGCCTCGCCATCGCCCACGGCCTCGAAGACGTGTTCTGGGTCGAGGGTGCCGACGGCAAGTGGACGGCGCGCAAGACGCCCACGCGCAGCGTCGATGAGCTGGTGCACGAGCGCACCTCGCCAGCTGTGAAGTCCGCGCTCAAGAGCCTGCTCGAAGCGCCCGCTGCCACTGGGAGCGGCGGACGCGTGCGTGGTGGCCCTCGCCGGGCTGCTGCCGCCGCCGAGGGAGGAGACGCCTGATGCATCCGCTTCACGACTATGTGGCGAAGCAGCTCGCCGATAAGCTCAAGTCCCGTCGCGTCGTCGTCTGGTACGACGAGCGCGCCGAGTTCCAGCTGTTCGTCGACGAGGTGCGCGGCGGCGCGCGTGCGTCGAGCGACCCCATGGTGGTCTCCGTCGGCGGCGCGAGCGTGCGCCTTGCTGAGTACGCGGGCTCGATGTTCGAGCTGCGCGCGGTCGTCGAGCCGCACGTGAGCGGCGACCAGCCCGAAGCAGTCGTCGTCTATATGCCCAACGTCGCACGCGACCGCTACGCCTCCGTCCTGATGGAGCTGGAGAAAGCGGGCACGACGTGGGAGCCGCAGCTCAAGCAGCTCGCGAAGAACGTGCTCCTCCAGAAGTACACGCTCGGCGTTGTCGACGAGATGCTGCCCTTCGACCGCAAGGTCTCCTACGAGGACCTCGCGCGCGCAGCAGCGGGTAACTCAGGAGCGGAGGCACCGTCGATCCTGAGGAGCGTCTTCCACGACGCGAGCAGCAACGATGGGGTCCTCGCCGCGTGGCTCGTGAGCGACGCGCGCGACCAGGAGATCGTCAGCAAGGAAGCGACGCGCGAGCTGACGAAGCTCGTGAAGGTGCGGCTTGGGCTCGACCTGCAGCCCGACGCGGCGCTCGCGAAGCTCCGCGCCATCACGCTGCGCTACGTGCTTGCCGGGGAATTCCGGCTCGACCTGTCCTGCGATCCACCCGACTCGCTCGACAGCGTCGCCAAGCCGTCCTCAAAGGGTGAGGAGTCGGCCCTGCGCGACCTTGCGGTTCGCTTGCGCACCGACTTCCCAGACGCCTACGCGACGCTCGCCGATCGCGTCGAGGAGGAGCTGGGCATCAAGAACGCCAAGCTCCCGCCCGGCGCGCTCGGGGCCATCGACACCTTTCGCTCCGAGGAGCGCGCGCTGCTGCGTCACGCGGGTGAGCTCATCTCGAACAGCAAGTTCGGCGAGGCGCTGGTGCTCGTGACCGAGCGAGAGCAGAGCTTCTGGCTTGACCGAAACGTCAGCAGAAAGGCCCAGTGGGAAGTCACTCGGCGAATGGCCGAGTTGGGCAACGTAGCGGTTGAAGTGCGAAAGGCAGTCAACAAAGCCTCGGGAGACGCGGCCGCGTGGCTCGACGCCTACGTGTCGAAGGATGGTTGGTTCCGTCTCGACCGGGCCCACCGTCGCCTTGAGGCGTGGGTCGCGAACCTCGACGAGGAACCCGAGGAGCGCCCGCTGGGCGTGGTCCGCCGCGCCCACGAGGACGCGTGCCACGCAATGGCCGAGGGCTTCACCAAGGCGCTCGTGAAGGCGGGGTGGGCCGTTCCAGGCGCATTCCACCAGACGCGCATTTGGAGCGAGCTCGTCGCCGACAATCCCAAGCCCGTCGCCTACTTCCTCGTCGACGCGATGCGTTTCGAAATGGGCGTCGAGCTCGCCGAGCGACTTCCGAAGACCTCGGAGGTCGCGGTGCGCGCCGCCGTGGGTGCGTTGCCGAGCATCACGCCTATCGGCATGGCGGCGCTCATGCCGGGCGCGTCGGCGAGTTTCTCGGTCGTCGAGCACGGCGATAGGCTCGCCGCGCGCATCGACGACTGCTTCCTGCCGGACCTCGCGACCCGAAAGAAGTTCGCCCTTGCCCGCGTGCCGAAGCTAGTCGACGTGGCGCTTGACGAGCTGCTCGGCCTGCAGCCCTCGAAGCTCGCCAAGAAGCTCGACGGCGCGCAGGTCGTTGTCGTTCGCTCGCAGGAGATCGACCACGCGGGGGAGACAGGCTTCACGTTCCAGGCACGGCAGGTAATGGACACCGTCATTGACAACCTCGTGCGCGCGATCCGGAAGCTCGCAGCGGCAGGCATTGAGCACGCAGTGGTGAGCGCCGACCACGGCCACTTGTTCTTCGCTAACGACCGCGACGAGTCGATGCGTACCGACGCTCCCGGCGGCGACACTGTGGAGTTGCACCGCCGCTGCTGGATCGGTCGCGGCGGCGTCACACCTCCCGGTTGCGTGCGCGTGTCGGCGTCGTCGCTCGGCTACGCCTCGGACCTTGAGTTCGTGTTCCCGGCGGCGTTGGGCGTCTTCAAGGCGGGGGGCGACCTGGCGTTCCACCACGGCGGGCCGTCGCTTCAGGAGATGGTCATCCCGGTGCTGACCGTGCGCACTAAGGCGCGCGAGTCGGCGCGTCCCCCGGCAGGTCCGATCGAGGCGAGCGGGCTCCCGGAGGCGGTAACCAACCGCATCTTCAGCGTGACGTTCACCTACGGGCCTAAGCAGATGCTACTCGGCGCGAGCGCCATCCAGGTTCTGCCGCTGCTGATGGCGGCTGGCAAGCAGGTCGGCGCGGTCGGCATGGTGGTCGACGCGCACTTCGACCGCACCACGGGCACCGTGACGCTCGAGCCCAATAAGTCGGTGACCGTCGCGTTCTTGCTGAGCGACGAGAGCGCCGCCTCTTTGCGCGTCGTGGTGCGGGACCCGACAACCGACGCGGAGCTTTACCGCTCGCCCACCGACATACCGATTCGACTTGGAGTATGACCAATGAGCAACGGAACAGTCCCGTCGCGAGATGAACTCGACGACAAGGTGAACCGCCTCTTCGCCGGCAAAGTCGTGCGCAAGGACCTCGTGCGGAAGGTCAAGGTCGGCGCCAACGTTCCGGTCTTCGTCCTCGAGTTCCTCCTCGGCAAGTACTGCGCGTCCTCCGACGAGGTGGCCATCCAGATGGGGCTGCAGGTCGTCAACGACACGCTCGCCAACAACTACATCCGCTCTGACGAGTCCATGAAGGCGCAGTCAATGGTGAAAGATCGAGGCCGCCACACCTTCATCGACAAAGTGAAGGTGCGCCTCGTCGACTCGGACTACTGGGCCGAGGTAACGAACTTCGGGCACAAGAGCGTCCATGTCCCCGAGCACTACATCCGCGACTACGAGCGCCTGGTGATGGGTGGCGTTTGGGCGCAGGTCGACATGCGTTTCGAGTATGACGAGGAGTCGAAGGGTAAGAACCCATTCTGGATCGACAAGCTCACGCCGATCCAGATCGCGACCTTCGACCTCGATGAGTACCGCCGCGTCCGGAGCGAGTTCACGGCAGACGAGTGGCTCGACCTCATCATGCGCAGCATGGGGTACGAGCCCGGCGAAATGTCGCGGCGCCTGAAGATGCTCTTCCTAGTGCGTCTCATCCCGCTCGCGGAACGCAACTACAACCTCGTCGAGCTCGGGCCACGCGGCACGGGGAAGAGCTACGTCGTCCAGGAGGTCTCGCCGTACTCGGCCCTGCTGACCGGCGGCACCACGGTCGCCAACCTCTTTGGGCATATGAACGGCCGCCAGAAGGGCATGGTGCAAATCTGGGACGTCGTCGGGTTCGACGAGGTTGCCGACCTCCAGAAGATGCCGAAGGAGGTTATCACGACGATGAAGACCTACTGCGAGTCGGGCACCTTCCAGCGCGGGCAGGAAGCCGTCTCTGGCGACGCGAGCATCGCCATGTTCGGCAACACGAATCAGCCCATTGACGTGATGGTCCAAACAGGACATCTCTTTGCGCCGATGCCCGACATCATCCGCGACGACATGGCCTTCATCGACCGGATGCACTTCTACCTCCCGGGTTGGGAGATCCCGAAGATGCGGAACGACCTCTTCACGAATCACTACGGTTTCGTTGTCGACTACCTCGCCGAGGCGCTCCGCGAAATGCGGAAACACAACTTCACGGAGATCATTGACCGCCACTTCTCGCTCGGCGCTCACCTCAACGCCCGCGACCGGAAGGCTGTCCGCAAGACCGTCTCGGGCATCATGAAGATCCTGTTCCCGCATGGCGAGGTCACGCAGGAGGAACTGGGAGAGGTTCTCGAACTTGCCATCGAAGGGCGCCGACGCGTGAAGGAGCAGCTCAAGAAGATGGGCTCCTTCGAGTACTACCACACGTCCTTTAGCTATACGCTGCAAGAGACCGGAGAAGAGAAGTTCGTCGGCGTCCCCGAACAGGGTGGTCGCGACCTGATTTCCACCGATCCATTGGCCCCTGGAACCGTATATAGCGCCGGGGTAACGGCTGATGGCACCGTCGGCCTCTATCGCGTTGAGGTCTCCCTGTCGAGCGGCACAGGCAAACTCAAACTCGCCGGAGGTGTTGCAGGCGCGATGAAGGAGTCCGTCCAGCGGGCCTTCAGCTTCCTGCAGGCGAAAAAGACGGATCTTGGCGTCGCGCGGGATCTCGACGTCTCTGACGTCCACGTCGAGGTGATCGACCTTCTCGCGAACCGCGTCGAGGCCGAGCTCGGGGTGGCCTTCTTCGTGGCCTGTTACTCCGCGCTCCGCAAAGCACCGGTGGGCCCCGCGCTCCTCATCCTTGGTGACACGAGCGTCCAGGGAAACATCAAACCGCTTCGCTCACTCACGGAGCCTCTCCAAGTCGCAAAGGACAACGGCGCAAAGCGCGCCCTCATCCCGATCGAAAACAAACGGAACTTCCTTGACGTCAGCGCCGACATCATGGAACACGTGGACCCGATTTTCTATGGCGATCCGAAGACGGGAGCGTTGAAGGCGCTTGGAGTTTCGTGACTTCGGGCAATCGCGACATGGCTAGCGTTGCGGTCATGACTTTGCTGACAGGAACAGGCGCGTCTGTAGGCAGCACAGGCAAGTACTCTGTTCATCACGACAAGTAAATCGTGGCAAACCGGCGCCCCGGAATTCCGGATCGTTCAACCACAATCAAGCTACGGCGCAGCACAGCGGCAGCGCTTGAACTCGAAGAATGTGCTGGTGGTGTCCGCGAACCATTCGCAAGCAGCGGTGAGGGTCACCTAGGCGGATCCAACTTCGACTTCCACCTCCCGTGCGATGCAACTCAGCGCGTTGGGACAAAAGTCCCACCATCGCTTGCCTTGGTCAACTTCCGAAATCCGAGGCCTGAACAATGATGCTATGTTGCCACCGGGCAATCCACGCCACCATAGAAGGCTCGCTCAGCGGATGTCACCATCATCGAAGATTGGCAGAGCCAAGAAACGATGGCGTGGAAGTCCACTCCGCGGATCGACGGTGGCAAGCAAAGATGGCAACTCAGAAGGACACGCTACGTGGAAATCAAGCTGGTGAAAATGGCGGGGGTGCCCCGGGCGGAAGTTGAGGCTCATCAACAAATCCAGCGTGAGTTTAGTAGTTCACCTTTGAGTAAGAATTGGCGCGGCTATGCCTCGTTTGCGCTTGCCCGCGGCGGCCGTGGGACCGGCGATGATGACCTCGACCTGGTGCTGGTCACGCACACGTGCATCGTCCTCGTCGAACTCAAGAACTGGCATGGCAAGCATCTCGAATCGAACGGGCACAAGTGGTTCCTAGATGGGGATGATCGGGGTGATTCGCCCGTCTCGGTAGTGCGAAGAAAAGTTCCCAAGCTGGTGAGCGTGATGACCCAAAAAATGGGACGGGATCTCACGCCCTTCATAAAGTCGTATGTCGTCATGCACGGGCGCATCGGAAAAATGAGCTTGGCGCCCGAAGAGAAGGATTCGGTCCTGACGATGACCGAATTCTTGTCGTTTCGCTTCGATCATGCCTACCGGAAGTACCTGTCCGGTCGACACTTTTTCAAGCCGGTCGATCATCTGCATGCCTACGACGAATTCTTTCTCGGAAAATCGTTCAAGCCCAAGATCTACTACGTTGACGGCTTCAAGCCGGAAGCCAATGCCATCTTCGAGCATCCCCGGAAACTCTATGCCGAATTCCGTGCCGAGGCAAAGGACGATGCGGCCGCGCTGGCCCTATTTCGCCAATGGGATTTCGGCAGTCTGGGACTCGACCTGATCGGTGAGTCCGATCGGTCATTCATAGGACTGCGTGAGCAAAAGGTCTTTCAGTACATTGCCGAGCGCAACGAAGAGTTGTCACTCAGCCTGCTTCGGCCCGTGGCATGGAAGAGTCCCAAAGACGTCACGCTGGATTTCAAGGAACTGTTCTTTCTGCCCAGCAGACTGACACGATTGGCAGAATTCGTCCACGCCACGCTGCATAAACTAGGCGACGAGGAACGACTGCTGCTCGTCAAGGCGATCCTTGCACGGTTCGCGGAGCTGCACGACATGCGGGTCGCCCATCGTGACATCGGCGAACACAGCCTTTGGATCGACCGCCCCACAAAAGTCGTGATGTCGGGATTTCCTGCTGCCTACTACCCTGAACTCAAGACGGTAGGAGCGTTTCGCGACAGGGTCAAAGTGGAGCAGGGTGTTTTGCCGGAGGACGCTGCGAACGATGCGCACGCAACGCCCTATCGCCGCGACGTGTTCATGCTAGGGGTGCTGGCCCATCTTGTTCTCTTCGGCGAGAAGCCCGCCAAGGTCCAAGGTGTCCATGGGTGGGCGCCTCGCCCGAACGACCCGCATCGGGGTGGCCTCGATGCCTTCTTCCAAGGCGCTTTGCATCCAGAGTCCGCCGCGCGCTTTCCGGACGCCCGAACGGCCCTGGAAGCGCTCAACGCGGCGACCGCCAACGTTGGGGACAGCATCGTGGACTTCGCCGTCTTCGATGCGTTCAAGGCGCTCACGAAGGAACGCGACTATGAAGCGACTGAAGTCGTGACGGAAAGCGATGAGCATTCATGCTTTCGGTCCGGCGCCGGTACCGCGGCGAAGCTGGTCAAAGTCTGGTATGGCGTCGAGCCCGATGCCAAGCGGCCCGACCTATCGGTTCGATTGCTTTCGTTCCTTGAACGTGCGCGAACGCTTAAAGGGTGTGACCTGAACGGCCTCGCTCGGATCGCCGATTTCGGATTGAGCAGGAAGAGCCTGTTGGTCGTCTCGGACTGGGTAGAAGGACTCGCACTGCCATCCTGGCTGGACGCAAATCCGAGCCAAGCGCAACGGCTGTGCGTTGCGCGCTCGCTGAACGACACGCTTCAGCGGCTGCATGGCTTTGAACTCGCGCACGGTGACATCCATCCGAAAAACATCGTCGTGACATCGCGCGGCGAAGCCGTCTTCATCGATGCGCTGGATTTCCGTCGGGGATCCGATGATGTCTACACGACCGCGTACCTGCCGGACAACTACAAGTCGCTGACGCCGTTCGATCGGGACCGCTACAGCCACGCCGCTGTGCTCGCCGAAATCCTCGGGGCCAATGGAAGGGCCGCGCCACTGCAGGGCCCCCACGCACCGCCTCGCGTTTACGAAGAACTTCAGCACCTTCTTACGTCCGACACGGTGTCGTCGCTCGAACCGCTGGGTCGCGCGCTGGCCTTGAGCAATGCCGAACAAACGCAAAACGTTCCCGAGTTCGCTGTCACTATCAAGAACTTGGCTTACGAGGGGGTACCAGCGGGCGAGTTGAGAAGTGACAACGGCCACTTCCACGTCTCGGTGCAACAGGACAGGCAATCCGAGAACGGCTTGCGATTCTGGATCACTGGCATCGGGCGGCAGCTTGCGTTCGTCTGGGACCGCTCGACCGGACGATGCTCCCAAGTCCGCGCCTCAACGATTTCGCAGAGCCAGCTGCTGCGCTCGCAGATGATGCGTGACGCGCCGGTGCGTATGCGCCTCAGCCTCGTCGAAGGCCCCGTGGCTGATCTCGACGAACTTGCAGATTTCCTGCTCAGGGAGGAGGGCCTGCAGCGACGCCTTGCCGCTCTGCCGAACAGCCAAATCTCCAACAATGCGACGAGCGAGGGAAGGGACGCGCAGGGACGGTCGGAGATCGCTGCCGGGTCCGATGCCGTTCCGATCCGCGAACTGTGGCGGGCCCTGATGGAGGCTGAAGAGGAAGCCTTCGTCACCGTGACCATCGCGGGAGAGCATCGACGCAACCCGTACCGCGACAACCAGATCCTGATCCCGTATCACTCAGGCGAGCGCGAAATCGACTACACGACGACCGAAAAGGTGATCGTTGAAAGCCTGGGCGGTGACGGTGCATGGCGCAGTTGCGGCGAGTTGAATCTGAGAGAGAGCTCGTTCGGGCAACTCGCCGAGTTGGCCGTGGATTTTCCATTCATGAAGGCCAACCTGCGCATCGGCAGCAAGCTGCGGCTGGTTAGCACCCTGGAGAAAGGCTCGTACACCCGGCGCCGACTCGCTGTCGATCGCATCCTCGCGGACAAGGCCGTCGTCCCCGGACTGGTCGACTACTTTGAGTCGCAGGCGACGTCGCATCTGGCTCCGATCACCCATCCACTGCCCACGGACGCCGACCTCGATGCGTACTCCGAGGGCGACAAGAAACTCAATCCCAGCCAGAAAGAGGCATTTCGATGCGTGTTGGGAAATGGCCCGGTCAGCCTGTTGCAAGGCCCCCCCGGGACCGGAAAGACCTGGTTCATCGCCGCGCTGCTGCACTACCTTATGACGAAGGAGCGCGCCCGCCGCATCCTTCTGGTGAGTCAGGCGCACGAGGCGGTCAACAATGCCCTCGAAAAAGGGCTGGAACTTTGCCGCAGCAAGGGCATCGAGTTCGATGCAGTGCGACTGGGTACCGAGTCGGCAGCGTCCGATGAGATCCGGCATCTCCATTCCGCGTCGATCGAACAAAGTTACCGGGACAAGTTCAAAGCGGAGTTGAAGGAGCGAATCGTCAGACTTGCGGCGCCGCTCGGACTTTCGGCGCCCTTCGTGGAAGCGATCGTGGATCTGCACATGCGCCTTGGAATGCTCCATGCGCGAATCATGCAGATCCGTTCGCGGGCAGCGGAAGACCCCTCAGGTTCTGCGTCGCAGGACGCGCGCATCCGTGCGCTGACCGGCACCTTCGTCGATATCGCGGGGGACGTCTACGGACACACCGGACCGTTCGAGACGGCACAGGCCCTGGTGGAGCTCGAGAACACGCTCATCGAGCGTCACGAAGTCCGCTCGGCCGACGCCATCGGCCGCCTGAAGTCACTGATCCATCTGTCCGAGGATTGGCTCAACGCCCTCGGGTCGCCAGACGCCAATTTCGCAGAGTTTCTCGCAAAGTCCCGGACCGTCGTGGCTGGCACGCTGGTCGGCATCGGCTATCGTGGTGCGGGGGTCACGCAAAACGTGTTCGATTGGGTCATCATCGATGAGGCTGGGCGCGCGGCACCCAGCGAACTGGCCGTCGCGATGCAAGCCGGACACCGCGTGCTGCTTGTGGGTGACCACCTTCAGTTGCCCCCGACTTTCTCGCAGGAGATGCGGGGTGTGGTGAAACAGCGCTTCGCCTGCGACGATACATCGGCCGTCTTCCAGAGCGACTTCGAACGGGTCTTCTCATCAGACTATGGCAGGCAAGTGGGCGCGACGTTGCTCAGCCAGTACCGCATGACGCCGGCGATCGGCGAACTGGTCTCGTCCTGTTTCTACGACGAGCGACTGGAGACCGGCCGTGGCAGCTCACCGGGGTACTACGCGTTGCTTCCGGCCCAGTTGAGCGCACCTGTAACGTGGATCGATACGGCCCCACTCGGCTCGCGCGGCCATCACCAGAAGTCTGCGGATGGCGCCGAGACCTCAAACCGCGCCGAGGCGAGGGTGGTGATGCGGCTGCTGCGCCAAATCATCGAATCTCACGAGTTCATGGCGTTGCTTGCGGACGACCTGAAGCCGCAGGAGCCGCCGATCGGCATCATCTGCATGTACGACAAGCAACGCGAGTTGATCGACCAAATGAAGGCCGAGGCCGGGTGGCTGGGCGATGCCCGGCGCCTCGTCAAGGTGGACACCGTCGATAGCTACCAGGGCAAGGAGAATCGCATCATCCTACTGTCCACCGTGCGCAACCATCCACACGCTTCGGCAGGGTTCCTGCGCAGTCCCAATCGAATCAATGTCGCGATGTCGCGCGCCATGGAGCGCCTGTTCATCGTCGGATCGTCGACCATGTGGAAGGGCCGGCACGCCGAGCTGCCGCTAGGCAAGGTCGTGGCCAAGATCGAGACGATGGCGCAGCAGGGCAGTGCGGCGATCCTGCCCGCGAGCCTTTTCCTGGAGGATTGACGTGAACTCGGCACTTGAATTCAATCGGGTCACGTTCGGGCTTCCGGTTGAGACCTTCCAGATCGACGCCTATATTGCCTTGGAAGAGCGGCTGCCCGTCGTGACGGAATTTGTCCTGAGGCTGCTGAAGGTCTGCGGGCGCGTCCCGCTGCCGGCGATCCGGGACTATTTCGGGTTCACTGACGGTGAGGCACTCGCCGTCATCGAGTCCCTCTCCAGGCAGGGGCTGCTGGAAGTCGCGGCCGACGAAGCGTATTTGAGCCTGTTCGCGCTGGAGCGGTTCGAGGACGCCGGCGGCAATCATCCTCGCTTCAGCAAGGTCGAACTGAAAAGCGACACGGTTTCCTTCGACCTTTTCTCATTCACTCCGCTGCGCACTGTCGGCGGCCCTTTGCCGACCGACAACGTTCTTAAGCTCGCGGTTCCTGACGAATCCCTGGGGCAAAGCGTCGAGCGCGCAAAAGCGGCTTACCGGCATAGGTACCCGGAGATCGCGTCGCTTCGCGCCGATTTGCGGGAAAGGTCGTTCGGCGTGTATTCCGTGGAACATGTTGAGAGCAAGCGACGAACATACGTCCCGATCCCGGTGACTTTCTCTCTGGACAACGAGGGGCAAGTCGAGCGAAACGTCGATGAGGCCTTCGAGCGCATCGCGCCTCCCGCGCTAGTTCAGTTTGTCCATGAGCAGGTTAGCCTTCAGATGCCCAAGACGCTGTCGCTCGCTATGACCGGGCTCGACGAGTTCATCGACGCCTTCGACTTGAAGTCAATGCGCCCCTACGTCGTCGCGAAGAAGTTCGATGTGCATTCCTATCTGGCGCAGGTTCATCTGGCCGGGTCGGTGCAGTTGGGCGAGGGGGTGCAGCCGGTGTTCGGCAACCTCTACCTCCGCGAGAACCGAAATCGCATCGCGGCGTTGATCCGGGAGCGACGCGATGAGCGGCGCCACGGGCGACTGCTGACATCACTTGCATGGCTCGCGCCTGACCATGTGCTATGGGGCCGGGGTGAATCCATGGCTCAAGCTGTGACCGCCTTCTCGAACGAACTGCAGAGTCATCGCTCGTCCGACGCCCTGCACCTTTTTGCAAGCGCGGACGTCGGCCAGGAAGCCCAGATGACGGACCAGCTGCGCATCCCCGGATTGCGGAATCTGCATTTCGCGCGAACCACTTTCCCTGACGAACAGCTCATGGGCGGCAGGCTCGAACTTCTTCTGTATCCAGCAGGCTTCATGGTGGCAGTCTTTCATGTTCAGCTGCCGGGCACTGGCGGCATGTGGGCACCCATCGGGTTTGCTTCCACGCAATCCGGCCATCTCAACACGGCCCACAAGTTGCTGCGCAAGGCAGTGGGCGGTAGGCGTTACGGGCGCCGGGCACGATTCAACCAGAAAGATGCATCGTCGCCTGCCACGTTTGATGAGGCCTGTGAGTTCCTGAACTATTGCGGCCTGGACGATGGCCGCACGGGTTGACTCTCGAACCATTGGCCCGCGCCGCGTTTGCTCACCATGGTCCGCACGAGGCGCATGTCCATTGCAAGCACGCCGACATGTGTGCATCCTTCAAAACGCGCCCGGTTACGCAACAAGCAACAAGATAGGAAAAGCCTTGATCTCAGAGACAGCGCGCCCTACACCGTTCGAGCGACTGCGCTCCGTCATAGAAGACCGTACTGAACACAAGCTGCTGACGCCCCTGCAGATCGAACAGCAGACCGGCGCCTTTGTGCAACGGTTCGGTCCGGCGGCTTTGAAGGCTGTCGACGGCGAAGCGCTGCTCCGACTCATGCATGGCCGCCTGGAGGGTGACCCCAAATGTCTGGCCTACTGGCTTGAGTTCAAGAACGACCTTGAGTTCGAAGGGCATCGATTCGGCAGCATTGGCGGCGGTTCGGCCTTGAAGTTCGGACTGTTCCAGCGCCCTGACGATGGAACGTGGCTCAACGGTTCGCCCAAGAATCAGACCACGCTCGGGATCGATGCCGCGATCGCCCTAGCGCGCCAGCAGCGCGATGAACTGCTGGCCGGCTCGCAGGTGCTGGCTTCGCTGTCCAGCGATGACGTCTCAGATGCAGTGTACTCCGCGCTGCAAGCAGCGGTGCGCAAGGCGGCCCCCACGCTTGTCGATATGGGATGGGCGCACAAGTACTGGTTTCTTTGCCATCCGGATCGGATCGAGAGCTTCCACAGTCCCCGCTACCAGCGCTTCTATGAACTTAAGATGCTGCGAATGCCGCCGGACGAAGTTGGCATACGGAGCAGCGATGCGCCGCGTTTCATATGCGCGGGGCGGTTCGCACAGTCGGCACGCGACCTTGACGTTCCGGTCGCCACACTTTGCAATGCGTTGATCCTCGCGTGTGGCGCCTTCCACCGCTACTGGAAGGTAGGGACGACGGAAGGGGACGCTGGCGTCAGCCATTGGCCCGCCATGCGAGAGGGCGGCTTTGTGTCGATCGGTTGGCCGCAACACGTGGGCGATCTGACGCCGATGCTCAAGCTAGACCTGCCAAAGATGCGGAGCGCGATCAGCGGGATGTTGCAACCGCTCTATCCGAAAGTGGCGACCGCTTCCCGGAAGGCGGGCGAGATCATCAATTTTGCTTCCGCGATGGCCGAGAACGATATTGTTCTCGCCTGCACAGGACAAACGGTCCTGGGCGTGGGCGTTGTTCGTGGTCCCTATGTCTACGATGCCGGACTCGACTTCCCTCACAAGCGAGCCGTAGACTGGCTGCTTTTCGATGAGTGGCCCCTGCCGGTCGTGGAGGGACCGCAAACCACGGTGTTCGAACTAGGACGCAAGGCGGTGAACCTGCTCGCGCTCGAGCAACGACTGGCAAGCCAGCCGGTCACCCCCCGTTCCGTGTCCAGCGACCAGGGCGTCATTCCGAAGCACCTGCCCGCGCTCGATTCCTTCACCGTTCGCGTCGAATCGACTCTTCGCCGCAAGGGTCAGGTCATCCTCTACGGACCGCCGGGTACCGGGAAGACCTATCGCGCCATACTTGCCGCGCAAGAACTCGCCGCCCGCCATGCGTTTCGCAAGACGTTCGCCGACCTCAGCGTTTCCGAGCAGGCTGCTGTCGCCGGCGCCAAAGGATTGGTGCGGGTCTGTACCTTCCATCCCGGGTGGGGATACGAGGACTTCGTGGAAGGGTTGCGCCCGGTGACGATTGCCGGCCAAATGCTGTTCGAGCCGCGCGACGGGGTATTCAAGACGCTTTGTCTTGACGCTGTAGCCTCGCCGGATCGGCACTTCACTCTCATCATTGACGAGATTAATCGCGGTGATTTGCCACGCATCTTCGGGGAGTTGCTCACCACTCTCGAACTTGACAAACGTGGCAAGGCCGTGACGCTGCCAACCACTGGCAAGGCCTTCGCAGTGCCGCCCAACGTGTCCTTGATCGGCACGATGAACACCGCTGATCGATCGATTTCTCTGTTGGACACAGCTTTGCGACGTCGCTTCGGCTTCATTGAACTCATGCCCGACAGTGCGGCGCTGGCGCAGCGCGAGGTCGGAGGTTTGAGGCTCGGTGCGTGGCTTGATGCGCTGAACGCCCGCATTCGCAAGAACCTGCGGCGGGACGCGCGCAACCTGCAGATTGGCCATGCGTACCTCATGCCGCAGCAACCGATCGGCTCGATTGCCGAGTTCGCGCGTGTCGTGCGGGACGACATCATTCCGCTCCTCGAGGAGTACTGTTACGACGATTTCGGCACGTTGCAACAGATCCTCGGCATTGCGCTGGTGGACGTCGAAGGCGGTCGTATCCGGGACGAAATGTTTGAGGCCAACCGCGAGGAGGCCTTCATGCAGGCGGTCACGTTTGCGGAGACGCAAGCGTTGACACTCGGGCAACCTGTGTCGGATGCGCCTTCGACCGGTGCGGCAGACGAACCAATGGATGGCCAGGACGAGGAAGACGATGCCGACGTCACGACATGAGGAATGCATCAGACCACTCACAGTCATTCGATTGAGCGAATGGACGACGCTCAGTCCAAAGAATGAGCCGCAACTGAAGGGGCAGGCGATTCCTGAGGGCAGGGCCCGGCAACTGGTTGATCAACTGCAAGGCCGGGTCGACATACGACCGTCTTTCGAGGGGCTGGAGATTTCGAGTAGCTCGTATGTCGGCCGCGTGGACGTCGGGCCCCTGCGCATCCTCATTGAGCCCAAACTCGACGCCATGCCGCTCACGCGCCTACTGCGCTACGCGTATGGACTCAGCGACCTCGAGGTCCATGAAGAGACGCGCGCGAACACGGGCCACGGTGGCATCGTTGATCTGCTGATTGCCTTGCTTTGCGAGGAGGGTACAGGCCTGGCCTCACGAGGATTGACGCGTCGCTACACGGCACGCGTCGAGGACCTCGCCAGCCCGCGAGGCGCGCTGCTGATGAAAGAAGTGATTCGCAATGGCGGTGTTCGGGAACCAAATCTGCCGTGCCGCCACTTCGAGCGCAGCGCCGACTGGCATTTGAATCAACTGGTTCGCACGGGTCTGGAGCAAGCAGCGCACATGACGGAGGATCCGACGCTGCGACATCGATGCATGCGGCTGGCGCACATGCTCGCAGACGTTCGACCGCTCAAGGGACTGACCGTGGCGGAGATCGATCGGGCCGAACACGACCTCGACCGGACAACGTCCGCCTACGCGCCGATGCTGGGGTTGATTCGCCTGCTTCACCAGGCAGAGGGCTTCACGTTCGAGATCAGCGAAACGAACCGACTACCCGGCTTCCTATTCGATATGAACGCGTTCTTTCAACGCCTGCTCTCACGCTTCCTTCGAGAGCATGCGACCGGCGTGCGAATTGCGGACGAGGTACAGATCCGCGAGCTCTTTTGCTACGCGCCGGGCGGCAACCCGCAGAATCTGAGGCCTCCGCGGCCGCGGCCCGACTATGCCCTCTACGAGGGCAAGACACTGCGAAGATTTCTCGACGCAAAGTACCGGGACATCTGGGAACGCCGCCTGCCATCCAAATGGCTGTACCAACTGTCCCTCTATGCCATGGCATCCCCGGAGCCCACCAGTCTCCTGCTGTATCCGACCATGAACGCGGCGGCGAAGGACGCCCTGTTGCAGGTACGTTGGCCAGTCCCCGGTGTTGGCGCGGACGCGCGTGTGGTCACAAGGCCGGTTGATCTGCTCTATCTGTCGGGATTACTCGATCCGAATCGAAAGGAAGTCGCCACCACGCAACGCGAGGCATTGGCTGCTCGACTCATTCGCATCTGATGCTCACGCCTCCCACCGGAGGCCGGCGATGTGCCGTACTGTTTCAATTGGCAAGTGGCGAGAGTACGTTAGAAATCCCGTTGAAACCGATCTCATGACGCCTCAGGAACACGAGATCGCCTTGCCGAAGGCGAACCTGATCGCGCACGAAATCCTGCTCGAGTGGTTTGGCCTCCTTCTTCGCGGCGAAGTTTCGCAAGTTGAAGGCGCAGCATTTCGTCCTGGATCGGTTGGATCTGCGTGTGCCATTTGTAGAAGCCGGCGAGGGCCAACAGAATAGAGAAGGCGATCAGGACCGACAGGTACGTCGAGAGAGTTTTTTTGTCTTCCTTTGCGACCTCGATCAACCGTTCCAACAACGCTTCGCGTATCGACGGCTCGCCCTTCTTTTCTGTTGCAGCAGTCGGGTTCGCGCTCGTTGCGCGGATGGATTCAAGCTCGACGTAGAGTTTGTAAACCGAATCGTTCGTGCCGCGCTGCAGCGCCACTGTGGCACCTGCAGCGAAGATGAAGAGCAACAGCCCGAAAAGGGCATAGAACTTATAGATGTTGTCGGTGGGCAGGGGAAGCTTGTCCATGCTTTTCCTTTTGTTGAACCTTGATTCTTAGCTCCTTTGCGAGAGAGCGCGACCGGCGTTGCACGGCGGAATCGGGCAATTTTTCGCAGATGTGGGTTAAAACCCCTATGAGACACGCCAAGGTGATTCATGAGACTTGCGTTGCCCATCCTAGGGGAGAGCAGGTGTTGAGTGCAATCTATGACGCGAACCCGCTGAGCAATTTTTAGATGGCAACAAAGGCTAAAAATAGCGCGCCCGCGAAAACCCGCCGCGCCAAACTCGCACCTCCAAACAATGAGGCTGCGCAGACTCCATTCGATTCTGAAAGCGCGCTAGTCCCCAGAGCGTACCCAGAACTTGTTTTCGGGCTAGTTGGACCGGTCGGCGTGGATCTTGATCCGGTCGTCGATGCGTTGACGAAAGAGTTGAAAGTTGCTCAGTATCGAAGTCAAGTCATCCGGCTGAGTGACCAAATCCGGCAGCTCTTCAAATCTGATCACAGCAAGGATGCCGAAGACCAGCGAATTACTAACCTCATGAACGAAGGAACGCGTCTTCGAGAAGAAAGTGGGCGAGGGGATGCTGTCGCACTGCTAGGAGTCGCGGAGATTCGCCGCATCCAAGATGAAGTTTTTGAAGGCCATCCTGAGAAGAATGCATACATCTTGCGTTCATTGAAGCATCCGCATGAGGTCCAGACCCTGCGGCAGGTGTACGGCAAGGGGTTTTTCTTGATCTCGTTGTATTCGCCTCGGGATGTGCGCGTCGGTGCGATGGCGGAGCGGATTAGCAAGTCACTCTGCGGTGCTTCCAAGGGGTCTCGTGCCAAGGCGGAAGGAATTGTCGAGCGCGATGAGTTGGAAGAAAACACCAAGTTGGGGCAAGACGTAAAGGATGCATTTCCGCTCGCAGATCTTTTCGTTGACGTAAAAACAAGTCTGCTGTTGCGGCTCAGGTATCCAGATTCATCGAGCTGTTGTTCGGCAATGTATTTCACACGCCGAGTCGAGATGAGCACCGGATGTACCACGCCCGTTCAGCGGCGCTCAGATCCGCCGATCTAAATCGGCAGGTTGGTGCGGCCATTTTTCGGCCGGACGGTGATCTAGTGGTTGTTGGATGCGATGATGTACCGAAGGCTGGAGGTGATCTCTACTGGCCCGGTGATCGGGGGGACGCTTGAGACTTTTAGAAAGGTGTTGACGCGAGCGCTGATCAGCGCGTGTAGGTGCTCGGCGAGTTGATCGAGCGATTTAAGGACCACGGCCTTCTTTCGAGCGGCCCTTCGCACGAAAAGACCGGAAAGTTGGTTCAAGAATTGATCACCGGCTCTAAAAAGTCCGTGCTCAAAGGCCCAAGCGTCATGAATCTGCTTGAGTTTGGGCGCAGCGTCCACGCGGAGATGGCCGCCCTGATGTCTGCCGCACGTCTGGGTGTCTCCGTTAAAAGGGCGACACTTTTCTGCACGACTTTCCCCTGCCACATGTGCGCTAGGCATATCCTCGCAAGCGGTATCAAACGCGTTGTGTATGTCGAACCGTATCCCAAGAGCAAGGTGAAGCTTCTTCACCCCGACGCGATCAGCGTTGATCCAACCGTACCATCAGCGGAGCTCGTCAACTGCGAACCCTTTGAAGGCATTTCCCCCAGGCAGTACCAAGAGATCTTCGACTCTGCCGACCTCAGGAAAGACGCAGAGGGTCGCGCGATTGCGTGGAGACTTAACAACGGCAGGCCGAGGTTCCTGGGGTTTCGTAACACCTACCGTGACATCGAAGACGCGATCGTTGCTGAAGAAGTGCCGCGCCTTGCTAAGGCCCTCGGGATTAGTCTAGGGTTGGATCTCGATGGCGAACAGGCGAAAAAATGACCACCAAGCCCCGCACCAATCTTGCTGAGCAGGTTCGACAGGCTCAAGCGGCCGTGAACAATTGGTCTGAACAGAAGCGTTCGTCGTTGCATCGGAAAGCGTTGATACCTATTTATCGCGCAAACCTTCGAGTTCGGAGGTGAGGGCAGCTACTTCTGCTGCGACCATTCACCGGAAGGTCGTTGCATAGCTTGCGCCCAGAAGTGTCGCATAGGAGCAACGACGTAGTTTTTGCCGGTATTTTTCTCGGTATCTAGAGCATCTTAAGGTCTGAAATCGCGCGCCCATGCGCGTTGCGCAGGAGTTTGTGATTCCTGGCGGCGGACCAACAATTCAAGGCTGCAAGCTCCGACGAGCTTGCAGCCTTTTTCGTTGTCGCTCTTGAAGGCCTCAGGGCCCCTGCACCGGGTTTCGAATACTTCGCCTATTGCGTTTGCTTCGAATAGACTTACGATCACGCTGCTGTTCGATTCTGTTTGCCGGAGATTCGCCATGTCGAGTGAGGTCTTGGAGCCTGCCACTGAAGAAGAGGCGGAGATGGCTGCGGTTGCCCATCAGTGTCTGGTGCTCGCGCTGGATCACTCGAAGGCCGATCACATCGATGTGACGCTTGATCTGGATGGTCCGGGGCATGCGGCACCCGTGCTCAAGTTGCCGCCGCGAGCGCTCCACCTTTTGGCACACGTGTTGCGGAGCATGGCAGCCCGTGAACCTCTGACGTTGGTTCCGCATGAAGCGGAGTTGACCACCCAAGAGGTTGCTTCGTTCCTGAACGTCTCGCGCCCGTTCGTGATCAAGGAAATCGAAGAAGGACGGCTGAAACACCGAAAGGTTGGAAGGCACCGTCGCATCGCATTCGAAGATCTACAAGCCTATCAAGCGGCATCACGCGAAAGCTCTCGCCAGGCCTTGGACGAATTGGCGCGCGTGTCCGAGGACGCAGGGTTCGAGTTCTAGGCGAATGGCCGGCTCCGCTCGGTTTACCGCCGTCCTCGACGCCTGCGTCTTGTATCCGCAACTCGTGCGCGACGTGCTGCTGCGTCTGGCGCACGCGGGCCTCTACCACGCACGATGGAGTACTTTGATCGAAGAGGAGTGGACGGGCAATCTCCTGCGATCCCGGCCCGAGATCCGAGCCGCGATCGATCGCACTGCCGAACTGATGCGGCAAGCGGTTCCAGATTGCCTGGTGGTCGGGCACGAAGGCCTGATCACAGGCTTGACGTTGCCTGACCCTGCTGATCGGCATGTACTGGCTGCTGCGATCAAAGGCCACGCGGATGCGATCGTGACGTTCAACATCAAGGACTTTCCTGCAGCGGTGCTGGCCGTTCATCAGTTGGAGGCGCAGCATCCAGACGAATTCATCATGAATCAATTCGAATTGCACGAGCTTGCCGCGCTCGGCGCCATCAAAGAGATGCGCTCGAGCTGGAGAAATCCTTCACGTACAACCGGCGAGTTGATCAAAGCATTGGAGTTGCGCGGGCTGCCGCAGACGGCTGCCTTCTTGGCCAAACCGTCGAAATTGATCTAGGGACGCCAGCCGCTGCAGGTGCCTGGCGTGACCTTCCGCACGCGCAGCGTCGATCAGCTTGTTTGTCGATTGAGCGAGACTCAGACCGGTCGATCTGCCGCTTGCATCGAATGCAGTTGAACGTCAGGCCTGCAAGACCTTCGACTTTACGAAAAGCGCCGCCTTCCTCGCGTTCTGCAAGCGCTGGGCGATCGTGACCGGCTTGATGTGAGCCTGGGTCGTCGGCACGTAGCCGATTCGCCAGGCCTGCCGCATGAAGGGCGCATTCGCCTTGAGCGTGCCGCCTTTCGGATGCTCCGCTGCCAGGAAGTTGCCGTTGTGGGTGCGCAGCATGAGCTGCGACTCGCCGACCGGGATGCTGTCGAAAAGAGCGTAGAGGTCGCAGTCGGCGGAGAGCCGCACGGTTTCGTCGACGTCGGGGTCGACTCGAAGGTAACGGCCCTGCTCGGTTCGGATCGCGACCTTGCCGTGCCCCTTCTGCTCCAAGACGAACCGGCTGGCGGAAGCGCTGGCAGCCGCAGTCCACTGGAGCGCGCCCGCACCGCCGGCGTCCTGTTGAAGAAACCGACCGTTCTGCCCCTTCAAAGCAAAGGTGTCGGCGAGCGGCGCCCGCAACTGGACGTCGTCGATCTCGTCCAGGCCGATGAAGCGGTATCCGAGCGCCAGCAGCTTCGGCACGAGGTTCATCGTGAGTTGGAGCGTCTGGGTCTTGGCGGCCACGGTGTCCATGTCCGCCGTGCCGTCATGCATCACGACAATGCCGCGGCCTTTCTTTTCGATGTCCGCCAGGTATACCTCGGTGGCCTCCTCGACCGTCTTTCCGAGCTTCCAGAAGTAGCAATCGATGCCGGCGATGTCCCAATACACGGGGCCGACATGGCGGAACGAACTCCGGATATCGGTATTGAGTTCGCGTGCGACTTCCGGCGACCATTTGCCGTAGGTCGCTCGAAAGTAGACCGGCTTGTCGAGGTTGTATTTCTGGATGACCGTGTTGGTGCGAATGATCTGGTCGCGCACATCGCCGTTGACCGACACGTAGTACGGCAGGTCCGGATGCTCGAAGGTGTGGTTGCCGATGATGTGCCGGTCGGCATGGAGTTGGTCCAGCACCTCCGGATGTTCGACCGCATATTTCCCGACCACGAAGAAGGTAGCCCTGATGCCCTGGCTTGCGAGATAGCGCCCGATTTCGGCCGTCTGCGTGCCCGGGCCGTCATCGTAGGTCAGGCAAAGCGTCTTCGGCGGAAGCTCGACGCCTTCCAGGTTCTTGAGTGCAAACATGAAGATTCCAGCGATTCGAAAAACAGTGAGTCGCGGCGGTTAACGGAAGACGTCGAGGTATTCGCGCGCAACGTTCGGAGCGATGCGTCCTTGCAAGTACCGAACCCGGCCTTGCGACATCGGTTCGGCGAACGGCGCAAAGAGTGAGCGCTCGAGCAGCGCTGCCAGCGCAGCTTCGTCGCCGACCGGAAAGACATCGGCAAAACCGCCGACCGCTTCGGGCAGTCCACCGGCATTGGAGACGATCATCCTGCAGCCACAAGCCAGGCCCTCGAGTGCGACGATGCCGAAGCCTTCGGCGCCGAGGGAGGGCACGATCATCACGCGGTGACGGTTCATGGTGCGTGCCAGAGCCTCGTCGCGCATGAAGCCGAGAAAGGAAATTTGGTCGCCGAGGCCGAATTCCTCGACCATGGCTCTCAAGCGATCCAATTCGACCCCGTCCCCCACGATGCTCAGATGGAACGGCTTTTGCAGCCGACGGCAGGCCTTGATCAGCAGTTCGCAACCCTTTTGAGAAACAAGGCGGCCGACGAACAAGAAATCGGTCGATCGGGTTTCGTCGGGATAGATCCGGAAATCGTTGTTGTTGTAGCAGTTGTAGATGACCGTCGAATCGGCAGGCAATGCTTCGGCCACGCTCCTGCTCACCGAGATATTCCTCGCGAACAATTTGACGACCGAATTCTTCAGCTTGGCCTTGTGGCCTGCAGCCGCATGGATCAGGTGGAAATCATTGTGCGAAATCACCAGCTTCTTGAACGGATTCAACAAGAAAAGCCACATGCCCTTCAACGTGATGTTCGGCATGTACAGAACATCGCTCCAGAAGAACAATTTCAATTGCTGGAGGGTGCAGGAGGAATGCACCACTTCGATGCCGTCGATGGTTTTTCCGGGCTTCTGGCGTTGCTCGGTCACCACCTTGACATGGTGTCCCGACTTGTGGAATTCCCTCGCCAGGGAGAGCGTCAGGTTCTCGATGCCGCCGATGGCAGGGTAGAAAACCGAGCTGTAGATCAATATTTTCATACCACTGTTTTGACGGGAGGTTGACGTGGGCAACCTTGTCTCGTAGTAGTTGTAGTAAGGCTGTAACACTTCACGTCACTCGAAACGAGAAGCGTCCAAGGATCTTAGCCGGGCGTGACAAAGTAGTGAACTTTCTTCGCACTATTGGCCCAAAAAACCTGACCAAACCAGTCAGCTTGCGAACTAAATCACACACCTTCCAGCTGAACACGAGTACTAACGTACTACGTGAAGAGCCTGCTACTTAGAATTGCGTAATGGAAAACGAGACTGATACCAACTTCGGTTGGTGGACCGACAAACCCGATCGTCGCCTCAGGCAGGAAGGCCGCGTCACCCATTTCACGCCGCTACCCGAGCCGCGGGGTGGCGTCTGGTTGAAGTCGCTCTTGATCGTGAGCCTGATCACTTGTCTGGCCTGGTCGCTGACGCTTTTGGCCAGCGTCTGAGTACCGGGGCGAACTGCGCCGTTGCGTCGTTGCGTCGTCGCGCCGTTGCGTCGGCGGCGAGCGCGCCGGTTGCCCTGACCCGCGTTCTAGTCTGCGGATTCGTCCCGCAGGCGCAGCGCCGTTTCGTAGAGCAGGTTGCGCGGGCTGCCCGTCAGCTCGGCCGCTACGCGCACCGCGCTCTTGAGCGGCAATTCCGCCAGAAGCAGCCGTAACACGCGTTCGTCCTCCAGGTGGTCGTTGCTCGCCGCGGCGATCGGATGCAAGACCAGCGCAAATTCACCGCGCGTGCGATCGCGGCTCGCGGCCAGCCAGGACGGCAGCTCGGCGACGTCGACGGTCGCGATTTCTTCGAACTGCTTGGTGAGTTCGCGGCCGACAGTGATCCGGCGAGGCGTCAGCACGGCCAAGGCGCGGGCCGCTGCCTCGATCCGGTGCGGCGCCTCGAGCAGCACGATGCTACGTGCCTGCGCCTTCAGGCGTTCGACTGCCGTCTCGCGTTCGGCCGCCTTCGACGGCAGGAAACCTGCAAAAAGAAAGCCGCCGCCATCGGACTCCGATGGCGCGACCAGTCCCGCAGCCGACACCAGGGTCGTGATGCTGCTGGCACCCGGCAGCGGCAGCACCCGATGGCCTGCGGCTCGCACGGCTTCGACCAGCCGCGCGCCCGGGTCGCTGACGCCGGGCGTGCCGGCATCGCTGACGTAGGCGATGCGTCGGTCCTGCGCCAGCAGGCCGATCACGGCTTCGGCGGCTTCGGCTTCGTTGTGCTGGTGAAGCGCCATCAGCTGCGCCTGGCTGCGCTCGATCCCGTAGGACCGCAGCAGGCCCTGGGTGTGCCGCGTGTCCTCGCAGGCGATCAGGTCGACCAGCTGCAACACATGCAGGGCCCGGAGGCTGATGTCCGCGAGGTTGCCGATCGGCGTCGCCACGACGTAGAGGGTGGCCTGCGGATAATGCTGCGCACCCGCGGCTTCGCCTGCAGCTCGCAAGGCGGCGGCAAACGAAGCGGAAGCAAGGGAGTTCAATGGTTCACCTCAAGGGCGGGGCGAAAGAAGGCAGGCTCGGAACGACGACCAAGGCACGCGGCGACGCTGCAGAAGATGCCGCGCTCGAGCACCTGCTGGATGCCGGCCTGGTGCTGGTCGGGCGCAATTATCGAACGCCCGGGCGAGGCGGCGGCGAGATCGACCTGATCATGCGAGATCCGTCGGACGGCACCCTGGTGTTCGTGGAAGTGCGGCAGCGCACCGCGCGCAGCCACGGCGGCGCAGGCGGCAGCATCACCGGCATCAAGCAGCGCCGGATCGTGTTCGCGGCGCGCCATTTCTTGAATGGGCTGCGAAGCCTGCCGCCTTGCCGCTTCGACGTGGTGCTGGTCGAGGAACGAATCGAGTGGCTCAAGGCCGCCTTCGACGCAGGCTGATTCGCCCGGTCGATCGGGGCTTGCCGGGAACTCATGCGAATCCGGTGGGCCATACTCCGTGTCCTCTCTCTCGTCGACGCACAGTTATCATCCCGGCCCATGCTCGAGCAACGCATCCAGCAGCACTTCATCGACAGTGCGGATCTGAAATACCAGGCGGGGCCGCCTCTCAGCAAATCGATTTTCCAGGCAACCAACGCGCTCCTGGCCTGCGTGACCAGCGGCGGCAAGATCCTCGCTTGCGGCTCGGGCGTGTCGAGCTTGCTGGCGGCGCAGTTCGCCGCCCATTTCGTCGGACGCTTCGAGCGCGACCGGCCCGAGCTGGCCGCGATCGCCCTTCAGGCCGACCCGGCCGATCCCGCTGCCGATACCCAGGCTGCCGCCGATGGCGACCGGCTCGCACGCCAGGTCCGGGCGCTCGGGCAGGGCGGCGACGTGCTGCTGGCGCTCAGCGTGAGCGGACAGGCGGCATCGGTGCTGCATGCGGTCGAGGCTGCGCATGCACGCGACATGACCGTGATCGCGCTTCTCGGCAGCACCGGTGGGCTGGTCGGGCGAGCGCTGCGCGAAACCGATGTCCAGGTCTGCGTGTCGCACGAGCGTGCGGCTCGAATCCATGAAGTCCACCTGCTCGCCTTGCATTGCCTGTGCGACGGCGTGGATGCCCAATTACTCGGAGAACAGGAAGGTTCCGCATGAAGACGAGATCGATTCAACGTGCCTGCGCCATGCTGGTGGCGGGCTGCGCACTGGCCGCCGGCCTCACCGCTTGCGTGCCGCTGGTGGTCGGCGGTGCAGCCGCGGTGGGCATGGGCCTGGTGGCGACCGACCGCCGCAGTTCCGGTGCGCAGCTCGACGACCAGGGCATCGAGCTGCGGGCCGCGGCGCGGGTTCGCGACATCGCGAACGACGAGATGTACGTGAGCGTGACCAGCTTCAATCGGCAGGTGCTCCTTACCGGCACGGTCGGCACCGAGGCCGACCGGCGCCGGGTCGAGGACGCGGTGCGCCGGGTCGACAACGTGCGCTCGGTGGTCAACGAGGTCGCGGTGGGGCCGTCGAGTTCGTTCCAGTCGCGCTCCAACGACACGTTCATCAGCGGCAAGGTCAAGGCCTCGCTGCTCGATGCCAAGGACATCTTCGCCAATTCGTTCAAGGTGGTGACCGAGCGTGGCGTGGTCTACCTGATGGGTCTCGCGACCCGCCGGGAGACCGACCGGGCGACCGAAATCGCACGCGGCGTTGCCGGTGTCGAGAAGGTGGTGCGCGTGGTCGAGATCGTCAGCGAAGCCGAGTTGGCCGGCCAGGTGCAGCAGGGTGGCTCGGGCGCGCCGGCGTCGAATTCGCGCGCCAACGTGCCGTTGCCGCCGATGGATCCGCTGCCGCCGGCGGCGCCCTCGGGTGGCGCGGTGGTTTCGCCGGTGCGTTGAGGCCGGCCGAACGTCAAGCGACGCATCGTCGATTCGGAGATCGACCGAACCGACCGGATCGACGAACACGGCCAGCCGCCGATTCGCCGGACCTTCATGAAAAAGAAAGGGCCTCGCAAGAGGCCCTTTTGCTTGGTCGACCGGTACCTGCCGTCAGGCGGCCACCGCTGGGACTGGCCGCGACTGCGCCCGACCCGGTTCGGCGCGCGGCGTGCGGCTGTCGATCAGGCGAGCGGCCAGTTGCGAAGAAAGCTCCAGCTTCTTCAGTTCGCGCTGCTGGGCGCCTTCGTCCGAGCTGAAGCTGAAGGCGTACAGGTTGCCGTACACCGTGCCGTTGTTCAGGACCACCGGCGCGCTCAGGAAGCAGCCGAAGGAGACGCCGACGTTGAGCGCCTGTTTGCAGAAGGCGAGTTCGAGCGAATCGACGTCCTCGGCAATCAGCTGGGCCGAACCGGCGATCGCCGCATCGCGGCAAATCCGGCGTCCGTCGACCACCTCGCCCAGGAAGGCCGCTTCGATCTGATGCTGTTCACGCAACAGCTTGAGCACCTGATGAACCGCACTGTCGACCATCGGATCACTGGTGTCCGGGGTTGCGATCAGCAATTCGGAAACCTGGACCTGAAGGTCGGCGGCTACAAAATCGGCTTCGTTGAAGGTCATCGGGTGCTCCTGTCGATGCCTGTATTTGAAACTGAAACCACGCCCCGGCGGCCAAAACGAGAACTATCGTGTTGGTTTTTGGGCGACGAATGTCACAAAAAGTATTACTAATCGCCCAAGCCAAAGACGCTGCTATTTGAGACGGGTGATCAGGCTGGAGGTGTCCCAGCGGGTGCCGCCGGCTTGTTGCACGTCGGCGTAGAACTGGTCGACCAAGGCCGTGACCGGCAGGCGGGCGCCGTTGCGCTTGGCTTCGTCCAGCACCAGGCCGAGGTCCTTGCGCATCCAGTCGACCGCGAAGCCGAAGTCGAACTTGCCCTCGATCATGGTCTTGCCGCGGTTGTCCATCTGCCAGCTTTGCGCGGCACCCTTGCCGATGACGCCCAGCACGGCTTCCATGTCGAGCCCGGCCCGCTGGCCGAAGGCCACGGCTTCGGACAGGCCTTGCACGAGGCCTGCGATCGCGATCTGGTTGACCATCTTCGCGAGCTGGCCTGCGCCGCTCGCGCCCAGCAGCGTGACCGCGCGGGCGAAGGCGAGCGCCACCGGCCTGGCGCGCTCGAAGGCTTCGGGTTCGCCGCCGCACATCACGGTCAGCATGCCGTTCTGGGCCCCGGCCTGGCCGCCGGAAACCGGTGCATCGATGAAGTGAATGCCGAGTTCCTGGGCGGCGGCAGCCAGTTCGCGGGCGACCGTGGCCGAGGCGGTCGTGTGGTCGATGAAGATCGCGTCCTGCGCCATGCCCGCCAGCGCGCCATCTGGCCCGAGCACGACCGAGCGCAGGTCGTCGTCGTTGCCGACGCAGCAGAACACCATGTCGGCGCCGGCCGCCGCCGCGCGCGGCGTGTCGGCCTGGCTGACCGGTGCCTTGGCCGACTTCGAAAGTTCTTCGCAGAAGGCCTTCGACTTGGCGGCGGTCCGGTTGTAGACGGTGACTTCATGCCCCGCCAGGGCGAGGTGCCCGGCCATGGGATAGCCCATGACGCCGAGACCGAGGAAAGCGACCTTGCGAGAAGGCGCAGCGTCGTAAGTTTTGGGGTTGAGGCTGGTCATTCGCCGAGCTTAGCGCGTGATCAGCGCGTGAGGCGGCAGGCCGGCGCCGCCCTTGTCGCCAGATGCAGCCGGCCGCTTGCTTGCCGGCGCGATTCCAGGAGGCTCGAAGCTACGCGACGATCGTCAGGTGCTCGGTCCCGGCAGACAGATCGGTGCTGCGCGCGCGCTGGCTGTTGAGCTTGATCTGCAGCCGCAGGTCGTTGGCCGAATCCGCGTTGCGGATGGCTTCCTCGAAGGAGATCGCATTGCCCTCGAACAGGTCGAAGAGAGCCTGGTCGAAGGTCTGCATGCCGAGGTTGCGGCTCTTCTTCATGATTTCCTTGATCTCGCCGACCTCGCCCTTGAAGATCATGTCGGACACGAGCGGCGTGTTCAGCATGATCTCGACCGCCGCGATTCGGCCGCGGCCGTCTTCGGTGAGGCACAGGCGCTGCGAGACCAGCGCCCGCAGGTTGAGCGACAAGTCCATCAGGAGCTGAGTGCGCCGCTCTTCAGGGAAGAAATTGATGATGCGGTCGAGCGCCTGGTTGGCGCTGTTCGCATGCAGAGTCGCCATGCACAGGTGGCCGGTCTCGGCGAACGCGACCGCATGCTCCATGGTCTCGCGATCGCGGATCTCGCCCATCAGGATCACGTCCGGGGCCTGGCGCAGGGTGTTCTTGAGCGCGGCTTCCCAGCTGTCGGTGTCGATGCCGACCTCGCGCTGGGTCACGACGCAGTTCTTGTGCGGATGCACGAATTCGACCGGATCCTCGACCGTCACGATGTGGCCGTACGAGTTCTCGTTGCGCCAGTCGATCATCGCGGCCAGGGTGGTCGACTTGCCCGAGCCGGTGGCGCCCACCAGGATGCAGAGGCCGCGCTTGGTCATGGCGACGTCCTTCAGCACCTGCGGCATGCCCAGGCCGTCGATGGTCGGGAGCTTGGCCGGAATCGTCCGCAGCACCATGCCGACCTTGCCCTGCTGCACGAAGGCATTCACGCGGAAGCGGCCGATGGCGGTCGGCGAGATCGCGAAATTGCATTCCTTGGTGCGCTCGAACTCGGCGGTCTGCCGGTCGTTCATGATCGAGCGGGTGAGTGCCAGCGTGTGCTGCGCACCGAGCGACTGCGCCGAGACCTTGGTGACCTTGCCGTCGACCTTGATGGCGGGCGGGAAGTCGGCGGTGATGAACAGGTCGCTCCCGTTGCGGCTCACCATGAGCTTCAGCAGGTCGTTGATGAACTGGCTGGCTTGATCGCGTTCCATGACCGCAACTCCTTGAATATGGGCAGGGCGGGCGAGGCTCAGCCGGGAAAGTTCTCGGGAATCTTCGCCTTGCCGCGGGCTTCGGCTGCCGAAACCACGTTTCGGCGAACCAGCTCGGTCAGATTCTGGTCCAGGGTCTGCATGCCCTGGCCGCTGCCGGTCTGGATCGACGAATACATCTGCGCCACCTTGCCTTCGCGGATCAGGTTCCGGATGGCCGGGGTGCCGAGCATGATCTCGTGCGCCGCGACCCGGCCCTGGCCGTCCTTGGTCTTGCACAGCGTCTGCGAAATCACGGCCTGCAGCGACTCGGACAACATCGCGCGGATCATTTCCTTTTCTTCGCCGGGGAACACGTCGATCACGCGGTCGATGGTCTTGGCGGCGGAAGAGGTGTGGAGCGTGCCGAAGACCAGGTGCCCGGTTTCGGCAGCGGTCATGGCGAGGCGGATGGTTTCGAGATCCCGCATTTCGCCCACCAGGATCGCGTCCGGATCTTCGCGCAGCGCCGACCGGAGCGCGTTGGCGAAGGAGAGCGTCATCGGCCCGACTTCGCGCTGGTTGATCAGGCACTTCTTGGATTCGTGCACGAACTCGATCGGGTCCTCGACCGTGAGGATGTGGCCGTACTCGGTTTCGTTGAGGTAGTTGATCATCGCCGCCAAGGTGGTCGACTTGCCGGAGCCGGTGGGGCCGGTGACCAGCACCAGCCCGCGCGGCTTGAGCGCCAGGTCGCCGAGGATCTTGGGTGCGTTGAGCTGCTCCAGCGTCAGGATCTTGGACGGAATGGTGCGGAACACCGCCGCCGCGCCGCGCGCCTGGTTGAACGCATTGACACGAAAGCGCGCCAACCCGTCGATCTCGAAGGAGAAGTCGACCTCGAGGAATTCCTCGTAGTGCTTGCGATGGGTGTCGCTCATGATGTCGTACACCATGGCGTGGACGGCCTTGTGGTCCAGCGGATCGACGTTGATGCGTCGCACGTCGCCGTGCACCCGGATCATCGGCGGCAGGCCGGACGACAAATGAAGATCCGAAGCCTTGTTCTTGACGCTGAATGCCAGCAGTTGGGTAATGTCCACGAAGTCCTCGGTGACGTTTTGATACGCTTCAAAGGATTATGACGATGATTGCCGACAAGCTCCAGCAAGTTCAGGAGCGGATCGTGAAGGCATGCACGGCTGTCGGGCGCGATCCTGCGAGCGTGCGCTTGCTTGCCGTTTCGAAGACCTTCCCTGCAGGATCGGTGCAGGAGGCCTTCGAAGCCGGCCAGCATGCCTTCGGTGAAAACTATGTACAAGAAGGCGTCGCCAAGATCGAGGAGCTGAAAGACCTCCGCGCTTCGATCGAATGGCACTGCATTGGCCCGCTGCAAAGCAACAAGACCCGGGTGGTGGCGGAGCATTTCGACTGGGTCCACAGCGTGGATCGACTCAAGATCGCCGAGCGGCTGTCCGAGCAGCGGCCTTCGTCCCTGGGTGAACTCGATGTCTGCATCCAGATGAACGTCGATGGCGGCGCGAACAAGTCGGGGTTGGCTCCCCGAGAAGCACTGGCGCTGGCCCGCGACGTGGCGGCGTTGCCACGGTTGCGGCTGCGCGGATTCATGGCGATACCGGAGCCGGCCGACGATTTCGCGACCCAGCGAGCACTCTTCGAGCGCGCCCGAGAGGCCTACGACCAGGCACGCAGCGAAGGGCTCCCGCTCGACACACTGTCGCTCGGGATGTCGGCGGACCTCGAAGCCGCGATCGCCGCGGGCAGCACGATGGTGCGGATCGGCACGGCGATCTTCGGCCGGCGCTGAATCGATCGCGGGCGCCGTTGCGGGTTGCCGCTCGTGCATGAACGCCAGCGCATCGCGCATAGGGCATGGCGGCGAGCAGGGGGCCGCGCTAACCTTTCGGCCACCTCATCCAACAAGGGATCCTCATGAGCTCCGAACTGTCCTATGTCCAGCCCACCGCCAACAGTCCATGGGGCACCTATCTCTCGCAGGTCGACCGGGTTGTGCCTTACCTGGGCGGATTGGCCAAGTGGGCCGAGACGCTCAAGCGGCCGAAGCGCGCCTTGATCGTCGACGTGCCGATCGAGATGGACAACGGAACCATCGCTCACTTCGAGGGCTATCGGGTCCAGCACAACCTGTCGCGCGGTCCCGGCAAGGGCGGCATCCGCTTCCATCCCGACGTCAACCTCGAGGAAGTCATGGCGCTCTCGGCCTGGATGACGGTCAAGACCGCTGCCGTGAACCTGCCCTACGGCGGCGCCAAGGGCGGCATCCGGGTCGATCCCAAGAAGCTGTCGCTGAACGAACTCGAGAAAGTGACCCGCCGCTACACCAGCGAGATCGGCATCATCATCGGCCCGCACACCGACATTCCCGCGCCCGACGTCAACACCAACGCGCAGATCATGGCGTGGATGATGGACACCTACTCCATGAACGTCGGCGGCACCGCCACCGGCGTGGTCACCGGCAAGCCGCTGCACCTGGGCGGTTCGCTCGGCCGGGTCAAGGCGACCGGGCGCGGGGTCTTCGTCACCGGCCGCGAGGCGGCTCGCCGGCTCGGCCTCGACCTTCGCGGCGCACGGGTCGCGGTGCAGGGCTTCGGCAACGTCGGTTCGGTCGCGGCCGAGCTGTTCGCCGAGGCCGGCGCCCGCATCGTCGCGGTGCAGGACCACTCGGGCACGGTGGTCAACCAGAACGGACTCGACCTCGCCACGCTCGTGCCGCATGCGCGCGACAACAACGGCGTCGCCTCGTTCAAGGAAGCCGACCGCATCGATGACGAGGCCTTCTGGTCGCTGCCTTGCGACATCCTGATCCCGGCGGCGCTCGAAGGCCAGATCACTTCCGAGCGCGCCAAGACGCTGCAGGCCAAGCTGGTGCTCGAAGGTGCGAATGGCCCGACCGTGCCGACTGCCGACGACATCCTGAGCGAGCGCGGCGTTCTGGTGGTGCCCGACGTGATCTGCAACGCAGGCGGCGTCACGGTCAGTTATTTCGAGTGGGTGCAGGACTTTTCTTCGTTCTTCTGGGACGAGGACGAGATCAACGTGCGGCTCGACCGAATCATGATGAACGCGCTGAACGAGATCTGGGACACCGCCGACAAGCACAAGATCACGCTGCGTACCGCCACTTTCGCGGTCGCGTGCGAACGCATCCTGATGGCTCGCAAGGAGCGTGGGCTCTACCCCTGACGCGTGAGGTGGCGGCGGTACCATCACCGACGCCATGCCTGCTTTTCTCGATCCGCCCGCTCTTGCGAAATTGTCGTTCCGTGCCGGCGCCTTGCTGGTCGCCCTGGTGCTCGCCGCTTGCGGCGCCACCGGCACCAAGAAGGTCAGCTACGACCCGGAAGAGTTCGATTCGACCACCACCCACACCCGCAATTTCGCGGCGAGTCAATCGCAGACCTGCGAAGCCGCACGACGCGCCTTGCTGAGCCAGGGCTATCTGTTGACCGCGACCACGCCCGAACTGGTGGCCGGCCGCAAGAGCTTCCAGCCGGCAAGCGAAGTGCATGTCGAGGTCGAGCTTCGCGTGGTCTGCGCGGCCGATGTCGCAAGCCCGGGCGGCGCCAGCATCGCCTTCGCCAGTGCGCTGCAAGATCGCTACAGCCTCAAGAAGACCAACAACTCGGCGAGCGTCGGTGTGGGCGCGCTCGGTTCATTGTCGCTGCCCTTCTCGTCGAGTGACGACGCACTGGTGAAGGTTGCGAGCGAAACCGTGACCGACGAGCGCTTCTACGATCGATTCTTCAGTCTGCTGGACCGTTTCCTGGTGCCCGGTGCGGCGGAGACCATGCCTCTGAAGCCGGCCATCATTCCGCCGCCGAGCAGCGATGGGCCGTTGCGAGCGGTGCCGCTCTCGCCTTCCAGGGGCTGAGTCGGAAATCACGCACGGCTCGTCTCCGCCCGTCTCGGTGGCGTCAATGCGTGCCGATCGGAACACCGGTCAGCCCGCACAGGCGCTGGAGCACGCCGTGCCCCTGGGCCAGCGCCGCCGAGTAGGTGGCGAACGAACGCTCGGCCCGGTGCAGGGGCTCGAAGCGGCCGTCGTTTCGCACATCCTCGTGAATGATCCAGATGAATTGACCGCGCGAAGGCTGTTCCACCAGCAATCCGATTTTTCTCACGTCCATGGCGCACACCTCTGTTGATCTCTGATGTGCTCAATGTAAGTCGATGGCACTACATTGAGGAGTCAAGAAAATCACGAGGCGGCTCACTTTTGCGATGACCGAGCCGCGATCCACGAGCGCGAGGGTGGCGCTGAGCGCGCAAGCTGTCAGCGTGCCAACGTCGATTTGCCGAACAGGCTCTCGATCAACTCCACCGCGACTTCTGCAGTCTGGTTGCGCAGGTCGAGCGCCGGATTGAGCTCGACCACGTCGAGCGATGCGAGCTGGCCGGTGTCGGCGATCATCTCCATGCAGAGCTGCATCTCGCGCCAGGTCGGGCCGCCCCGCACGCCGGTGCCGACGCCGGGCGCATAGTCCGGGTCGAGGCAGTCGAGGTCGAAGCTGACATGCAGGTGCGTGTCCTGGTCGACGCCCTGCAGCGCCTCGGTCATGGTGGTGCGCATGCCGTGCTCGTCGATGTGCCGCATGTCGAAGACCGTCAGGCCGAGCTGGCGAATCGCCGCCTTCTCGTCCGCGTCGACGCTCCGGATGCCGATGAAGGCCATGGATTCGGGCGCCACCGCGGCGGTCGCGCCGCTCCAGCCGACCAGTTCCTTCGGTCCATGGCCGAGCAGGCAGGCGACCGGCATGCCGTGGATGTTGCCGCTCGGGCTGGTCATCTCGGTGTTGACGTCGGTATGCGCGTCCAGCCACAGCACCCGGAGTTGCTTGCCGCGCTGACGCGCATGGCGCGCGACGGCGCTGATCGAGCCGATGCCGAGCGAATGATCCCCGCCCATCAGGATCGGCAAATGGCCGGCGGTGAGGGCGCCGGCTACCGCGTCGTACACCGCGCGGTTCCAGGCGATCGATCCGGACAGGTGGCGCAGGCCGTTCGACGGTGCATCCCAGGGTGTTGCCGGCCCGCTCAGGTTGCCGCGATCGACGATCGTGAAGCCTTGGCGCGACAACGTGCCGGCAAGGTCCGCCACCCGCAGCGCGTCCGGGCCCATGCCGGCGCCGCGAACGCTGGCGCCGATGTCCGTCGGAGCGCCGATGAGTTCCAGCGTGCGAGCAGCCGGTGGCGCTTCGGAAAGGAGGTTGTCGCTCATGGCGGCAGTTTGCCGCAAGCCGTTCCGCGTCGCCCGCGAAGGGTCGACGCACGGCTACTCGCGACATTGCGCGCCATCTCGCCTTCCGCGCCAGGGCGATGCGTGCAGTGCGCGACCTGCCGGAGATCGCGCGCTTCAGGTCCGCAGCCCGAGAACGCGCCAGGCGAGTCGAGACAACTTCTCGGCGATCTCGTCGGCCGAAAGCCGCCCGTCCGGTCGGTACCACGTGTAGAGGAAGCCCGGAAGGCTGCAGGCAGACATGGCGGTGATGCGGGCATCGTCGAAATCGAAGTGGCCCTCCCGGCGACCTTCTTCGAGCAGCGGACACAGCCGGTCGTAGAAGTGGCGTGCGAGCCGGCGCTGCGCGTCCAGGTATTCGGGGCGATAGACCTGTGGTTCGCGGTACGGAAAGAAGGCGCAGGGATGATGCGCGATGGTCGCGCGAATCAAACGTTCGATGCCGGCCATCACCTTGTCGCGTGCCGACCGGGGGTCGTCGGGTGCGAAGTCCATCGAGGTGAAACAATCCACCGTCGGCTGCCAGGACAGGGTCTCGAAGATCTCCTGCTTGTCGCGAAAGTAGTAGTACACGAAGGGCTTGGTCACGCCGAGTTCGCGCACGATCTGCGCCATCGTGGTGTTGGCGTACCCTTGCCGTGCGAAGAGCAGGCTGGCGGCATCCAGAATACGTTCGCGCTGCAGGTCGGTGGCCTCGGTCGCGGTGCGTTGGCGGCCGGTGCCCTCCGGCATGTGGCGCTTGCTCGGCAAGGCCGGTGTCGTTCTACCCATTGGTAGGATTGTTCAGCGAGGCCGCCGGGCTGACAAGATCACTCCGCTATCGATAACCCTCGGCGTCCAGCACCGTCCAGCATCCAGCATTCAGCATTCAGCATTCAGCATTCAGCACCGTCCAGCCCCGTCAACCCATTCGATCCATGAAGCTCGTCCAACGATTGTTCCTCCTGGCCTGCAGCCTGCCGATCGGTGCCATCGCCACCTCGGCCGCGCCGCCTTCGGGGCCGCGCTGGTCGGCCAGCTGGGCTGCGGCGCCGCAGGCATTGGCCGACCTTCCCACTTTCGCCGCGCCGCCGGGCGCGCCGGGCAGCGACCAGGTTCTCGGCGATCGAAGCTTTCGTCAACGTCTCTTCTCGACCCTGTCCGGCACCGAACTGCGGGTGCGCTTCTCCAACCAGTTCGGCAACGAACCCCTGACGCTGCAGGGCGCCAGCATCGGCCGCAGCACCGGCAGCGAGGCCGTGTCGCCCGCCAGCTTGAAGCGCCTGCGGTTCAAGGGCCGTGACGGCGTGACCATCGCCCCCGGGCAGGTCGTCTGGAGCGATGCGATGCGTTTCCGGGTGGGTGCGGGCGACGCGCTGGCCGTGAGCTTCAAGGCGGCGCCTTCGACGCCGCTCGCAACGGTGCACAAGCTGCCGAGCGAGCCGAGCTGGGTGGTCGATGGCGACGCCGTCATGCGGCCGGGCTGGCAGGGGGCCCGCGCTTTCCCCTGGAACCAGGTGCTCACCGGTCTCGACGTGGCGACCGCAAGCCCCGCCCGCGTCGTCGTCGCTTTCGGCGATTCGCTCACGGCCGGCGCCGGGGCGGACGAAAGCGCCGCGCTGCCCATGCGCTATCCGGATCGGCTGGCCGCGCTGCTGCGCGCACGGCCGGGTGCGCCGCAGGTGGCCGTGATCAATTCAGGCATCTCCGGCAATCGCCTGCTGGCGGACAACATCGGTCCGCGCGGCCTCGATCGCTTCGATCGCGACGTGCTGGGGCAAAGCGGCGTGACCCACGCATTGATCCTGATCGGCATCAACGACATCGGCTTCGGCATGCCCGCCGCTGCGCCGTCGGCGCCGGGCCCGGCGGCGCCGCTGCCGCTCACGCCCTCTGCCGAGCAGCTGACGCGCGGACTGCAATCGCTGGTCGATCGGTGCCGCGAGCGCGGCGTGAAGGTGCTGCTGGGTACCTTGATGCCGTTCAAGGGCGCCGCCTACTGGAGCGCCGACAAGGAGTCCCGGCGGCAGGCGGTCAATCGCTGGATACGGGGGCGGCAGGACATCGACGCGGTCGTCGACTTCGACCTCGCGACCCGCAACCCCGCCGATCCGGCAACGCTCCTGCCGGCCTACGACAGCGGCGATCACCTGCATCCGAGCAACGCCGGCTACGCCGCGATGGCGGGCGCCATCGAGCTCAAGGAACTGCTCGAATGAAGGCTGGCGGTGAACTACTTCACGAATCGCGAGATAGGGTGGCGTGCATCTTGCAGAGGCTCGCCACGGAATCAGGTTGCAGCTTTACACAAGAGTTCGCGCGGGGCTTACACACCCTTGACACGGCAGAGCCACGATGAAGGCTCCTACCACTCATGAGGAGTACCGCATGAACAAGACCTCCATCAAGACCATCGCTGCGAGCTTCGCAGTCGGCGCTGCCTCGCTGATGGGCGTTGGCGCCATCGTGGTTCCGGCCACTGCGCAAGCCCAGCCGGCCATCATCATCCAGACGCCCCCGCCGCCGCCTCGCGTCGAACGCGTGCCGCCGCCGCGCCGTGGCTACGTGTGGGCACCGGGCCACTACGAGTGGAAGCGCGGCCGCCACGAATGGGTGAGAGGCACCTACGTGAAGGCACGACCGGGCTATGCCTACCGTGCGCCTGAATGGCGCCAGAACGACGGTCGCTGGGAGTACAACCGCGGCCGCTGGGACCGCGATCGCGATGGCGTGCCGAACCGCATGGACCGCGACCGCGACGGTGACGGCGTCAGCAACCGCAACGACCGCAAGCCGAACAACCCCAACCGCAACTGATCGACGAGAGCCCGCTTCGGCGGGCTTTTTCTTTGCTGCTCCGAAGTCTCGGAAGCCTCTGAAGAATCAGAAAGTCGAGAAGAGCCGAAACAGGAGCGGCATCAACAGAGAGGCCAGCACCACCTGGATGCCGAGAGCGAGTCCGGCATAGGCGCCGGCATTCGCATCCACGTGAATGGCGCGCGCAGCGCCGATGCCGTGCGCCGAGGTTCCGAGCGCAAAGCCCCGTGCCGCGAAGCCGCTCGCATCGGTCGAGATGCGCAGCAAGTCGAACAGGTACTTGCCCGACAGCGCGCCGACCATGCCGGTCAACACCGCAAATACGGCGGACAACGCGGGGATGCCGCCGATCTTTTCGGAGATACCCATCGCGACCGGCGCGGTCACCGACTTGGGCGCGAGCGAGAGCAGCACGTCGTGCGGCAGGCCCACCGCCCACGCCAGCCCGATCGCAGACAGAGAGGCGGCGGCACCGCCGAGCAGCGAAGCCATCAGCAAGCGGCCGAATCGTGCGCGCAGCTCGGCACGCCGCTGCCAGAGCGGCCAGGCGAGCGCGACCACGGCCGGTCCGAGCAGGAAGTGAATGAACTGCGCACCCGCGAAGTAGGTCGGGTAGTCCACGCCCGAGAGCAGGAGCCCGGTCGCCAGGCCCACGACGGACCACAACACCGGATTGGCCCACGGCGCGCTGTGGCACCGCACGTAGAAAGCATTCGCCAACAGATAGACCACCAGGGTCGCGGTCAAGCCGAACAACGGCGTTGCGGAGAGGTAGACCCAGAGTTCGACGAAGCGCGGCATGGTCAGTCCTCGCCAGTCGGCTCGACGCTGGAAGTCGGGCGCGAGCGGTAGAGCACCAGCGCGGTCACCGCCAGCCCGATCCAGGTCGAGAGCACGATCACCAGCAGCATGCGGCCGCCGTACTCGCTGAGCAAGGCGAGATGCGTCATCACGCCCACGCCGACCGGCACGAAGAGCAGGGACAGATGCGAGAGCAGGAACTCGGCGCATTCGGCGACCGGCTCGCGAACCATCGCAAAGCGAAGCGCCGCCAGCAGCAGCACCATGCTGAGCACCGGCCCGGGCAGTGGCAGGCCGAAGCCGCGCGACAGCAGCTCGCCGAGGGTCTGGAAGACCAGCAGCCATGCGAGTCCGCACAAACCGATCATGGAATGGGTACCGGCTTCAGAACCTCGGCAGTTCCGGATGCGCAAGCCGCCCGCCGCGCACCACTTCCTTGCCGTACTCGGCGCAGCGCTGCAGCGTCGGGATCACCTTGCCCGGGTTCAACAGGCCGGCAGGGTCGAAGGCGCGCTTGACGCCGAACATCTGCTCGTTCTCGGCGGCATCGAACTGCACGCACATGCTGTTCAGCTTCTCGATGCCGACGCCATGTTCGCCGGACACCGTGCCACCCATCGCGACGCTGGTCTCCAGGATGTCCGCGCCGAAGAGTTCGCAGCGATGCAGCTCGTCCGGGTCGTTGGCATCGAAGAGCACCAGCGGATGCAGGTTGCCGTCGCCGGCGTGGAACACGTTGCAGCAGCGAAGGCCGTATTTCTTTTCCATGGCCTGAATGGCGAGCAGGATGTCGGCGAGCCGCTTGCGCGGAATCGTCGAGTCGAGGCACATGTAGTCGGGGCTGATGCGGCCCGATGCCGGAAACGCGTTCTTGCGCCCGCTCCAGAAGCGAAGCCGCTCTTCTTCGCCGGTGCTGACCGTGATCGCTGTCGCGCCGCAGCCGCGCAGCACCTCGGTCATGCGGCCGATCTCTTCCTCGACCTCTTCCGGCGTACCGTCCGATTCGCACAGCAGGATGGCCGCGGCCGCCAGGTCGTAGCCGGCGCGCACGAAGTCCTCGACCGCGGCGGTCATCGGCTTGTCCATCATCTCGAGGCCCGCCGGAATGATGCCGGCCGCAATCACCGCGGCCACCGCGTCACCGGCTTTCCGCACGTCGTCGAAGCTCGCCATGATGCAGCGGGCGAGCTGCGGCTTGGGCACCAGCTTGACGGTGACTTCGGTGGTCACCGCGAGCATGCCTTCGCTGCCGATGACCAGCGCCAGCAGGTCGAGCCCTGGCGCGTCGAGCGCCTCGCCGCCGAATTCGACCGGCTCGCCATCGGCCATGAAGCCGCGCACCCGCAAGACGTTGTGCAAGGTCAGGCCGTACTTCAGGCAATGCACACCGCCGGAGTTCTCGGCCACGTTGCCGCCGATGGTGCAGGCGATCTGGCTCGACGGGTCGGGCGCGTAATAAAGATTGAAGGGCGCGGCCGCTTCGCTGATCGCGAGGTTGCGCACGCCGCATTGGACGACGGCAGTGCGCGCGGTCGGGTCGAGCTTCAGGATCTTGTTGAACTTGGCGAGCGACAGGGTCACGCCCATCGCATGCGGCATCGCGCCGCCGGAGAGTCCGGTGCCGGCCCCGCGCGCCACCACCGGCACGCCGATCGCGTGGCAGGCCTTGAGCACGGCCTGCACCTGGGCTTCGTTCTCGGGCAATGCCACGGCCAACGGACGCTGCCGATAGGCGGTGAGCCCGTCGCATTCGTAGGGCGTGGTGTCCTCGGCGTGCCAGATCAAGGCATGCGCCGGCAGCACGGCCTGCAAGGCCCGCACCACCTGCGCCTGTCGTTCGGAGGCCTCGATGGCCGCTTGCTGGCGCGAGTCGACGGGAGCGTTCATGGAAGACCTTACTTGAAGACGACGGTGCGGTGTCCGTTGAGCAGCACCCGATGTTCGCCGTGCCACTTGACCGCGCGCGCCAGCACCTGGCTTTCGGTATCGCGGCCGCGCAGGGTCAGGTCTTCGGCGGTATCGGTATGGTCGGCCCGCTCGACGTCCTGCTCGATGATCGGACCTTCGTCCAGGTCGGCCGTCACGTAGTGCGCGGTCGCGCCGATCAGCTTGACGCCGCGATCGTGCGCCTGGTTGTAGGGCCGCGCGCCCTTGAAGCTCGGCAGGAACGAGTGATGGATGTTGATCGCCCGCCCGGCCAGCCGGCTGCACATGTCGTTGCTCAGGATCTGCATGTAGCGGGCCAGCACCACCAGCTCGGCGCCTTCGGCCTCGATGATCTCCATCTGCCGCGACTCGGCCTGCGCCTTGGTCGCGGCGGTCACCGGGATGTGGTGGAACGGGACGTTGTAGGTGGCGGCCAGCTGGTAAAAATCCCGGTGGTTCGAGATGATGGCGCGCACGTCGATCGCGAGATGGCCGCTCTTCCAGCGAAACAAGAGGTCGTTGAGGCAATGGCCTTCCTTGCTGACCAGGATCACCGTGGGCATCGGCTCTGCCGCAGCGTGCAGCTTGAGCCGCATGTTGAAGACTTCGGAGAGGCTCGCGAGCTGTTCGCGAAGCGCTGCTTCCGAGGGCGAGTCGCAGGCGAACCGTACCCGCATGAAGAAGAGGCCGCTGGCAGGGTCGTTGAACTGCTGGGCCTCTTCGATGTTGGCGCCACGCTCGAGCAGGAAGCCTGATACGGCATGCACGATGCCGGTGCGATCGGGGCAGGAAAGGGTCAGGATGTACGCGGGGGTCATAAGGCCCGGGATTGTCGCAGGGCCACCCGCTGCCGCGGCCGGTGCCAAAATGCCCGTCCAGGCGCAATGCCGCGACATGTCTTCCAGGAGCGAATCCGATGGCCTTCAACGACTTCAACATGGACAACCAGTGGTTGCCCTTCACGCCGAACCGCCACTTCAAGAAAGACCCGCGGGTCTTCGTGGCCGCCGACGGCATGGAATTCACCACGCACGACGGCAAGAAGGTCATCGACGGCATCTCTTCGCTGTGGTGCGTCGGTGCCGGACACAACCGGAAGCCGATCAACGAAGCCATCAAGAAGCAGCTCGACACGCTCGACTACGCCACCGCCTTCCAGGTGAGCAACGACCGGGCCTTCAAGGCATCCGAGATGATCGCCAACCTGGCGCCCGGCGACCTCAACAAGGTGCTGTTCTGCAACTCGGGCAGCGAGGCGGCCGATACCTCGCTCAAGGTGGCGCTGGCCTACCACCGGGCACGCGGCGAAGGCCACCGCAACGTCTTCATCGGCCGCGAGCGGGGCTATCACGGCGTCGGCTTCGGCGGCATGTCGGTGGGCGGCATTCCGGGCAATCGCAAGGTGTTCGGCTCGGCCTTCCTGCCGCGCGTGGACCACATGCGCTTCATCCACGATCCGGTCGACCACGCCTATATCCACAACCAGGAGCCGAACTGGGCCGAGGATCCGCTGGTCGAGCTCGAGACCCGCATCCTGCCGCTTCACGATCCGAGCAATGTCGCCGCGATCATCGTGGAGCCGATCGCCGGCTCCGCGGGCTGGTACCTGCCGCCCAAGGGCTACCTGCAGAAGCTGCGTGCCATTTGCGACAAGCACGGCATCCTCCTGATCTTCGACGAGGTCATCACCGGCTTCGGCCGCATGGGCACCAACTTCGCATCCGACTTCTTCGGCGTGGTGCCGGACATGCTGAACTTCGCCAAGTGCGTGACCAACGGCGTGATTCCGCTCGGCGGCGTGATCTGCCGCGACAAGATCTACGACGAGATGATGAACACCCAGGCCCCTGAGCATGTGGTCGAGTTCTTCCATGGCTACACCTATTCGGGTCATCCGGTCGCCTGCGCGGCGGCGATCGCCACGCTCGAGCTGTTCGAGAAGGAGCAGCTCTTCGCCCGTGCGGGCGAAATGGGCAAGGTGCTTGGCGATGCCTTCCATTCCACCTTCAAGGGCTTGCCGAACGTGATCGGCATACGCAGCCTGGGCCTTGCCGCCGCTGTCGAACTCGCGCCGATCGCCGGCGCGCCCGGCAAGCGTGCCTACGACGTCTTCCTGGACTGCTATCACAAGGGCGCGCTGGTCCGGCCGGCAGGCGACGTGCTGGTGATCGCGCCGCCGTACATCGTCGAGAAGTCGCATATCGACACGCTGGTCAATACGCTTTCGGACTCGATCAAGGCAAATGCCTGATCTCGCCCGCCGAGCGGATCAGTCCCGGCGCGGCGTGGGCGAAGCGGAAGAGGAAGAGGACGGCGCGGAAGGCGACGACGGCGACCTGAGGCTCGCGCAGTAGTCGACCTCCGGCAGCGCAGGGGTCGGCCACACGGCGTCGAACGCGCCGGGCGCGTCCATGCTGCCGATGGCGGCTTCGCCGGCCTTGTCCGAACCGGCGCCCGCCTTCAGGCGCACCGACTTGACGGTCATGTCGCTGGGCAGGTGCTGCGGCACCCCGACCAGCCGCGCAGCATGGCCGGCACCGCTCACCAGCAGCACCGTCTTGCCCGCCGCGCGTGCCTTGACGATGGCCTGCGCCATCGCGCGGTCGCGGGCGATCTGGATACGGGTCATGGGGCCGATCTGGGCCTCGGGCAAGAGGTCGCAATGGCCGCTCCGGACGGCCTGGCGCTGCGCTTCAATCGCTTCGGGGCCGAGCTGCACGTCGAGCGAGACGTCTGCCATCGCGTCCTTCATGCGGTCACGCGGCAGGTTGGCACCGACGACCGGCACGCCGGCCCGCACGGCCGCCATCACGACCGGGCCGTACCGGGTCCAGGGCCAGCCCTTGTCGTTCCATGACAGAGCCGTCTGAACCTGGGCCTCGGTGGCTTCGCGTGCGAGATGCGCAGTCTGGTTGCCGTCTTCCGCCATCTCGATCGCAAGGGCTGCGAGGCGGCCGGTTCGGCTCAACGCCTCGACGGCCTCGCGCTCGATCACCTGGTGCTCGGACGCATCATGCTGCTCGCCGATCAGCAAGGCTTCGACCGGCAACAGGGCGGCGACGCGTTGCGCCGGCGAGATGTCGGCGCCTCGCGGCGGCGAGGGTGCGATGGCGCTGCAACCGGCGATGGCCAACGCCGCGGTGGGCCAAGCCCATCGACAAGACCTCGAGAACAGTGGGGACGGAGGGGAGGGGGTCGGTCGCATGCGCCATCGTATGCGAGCAAGCGCCCGACCATCGACGCCGCCGCTTCGAGCGGGGCGTCGGAAGCGGCAAGGTCAGTGCACGAGGACGGGCGTCTGCGCCAGTTCGGCATAGCCCTCGAGGGTGTCCTCGACTTCTTCCTGCGTGGGCGTCTTCAGCTGCCAGGCAGCGATCTGTTGCTGGAACAACTCGGCCCAGGAGCCATCGAGATAGACCTCCTTGCCGGAACGTTTGTCGACGATCTCGAAGCCGTGGCGCGACAGGACCGGCAGATGCGGCGCGAGCGGCGCGTCGTCTTCCGTCGGCTGCACGTGCACGACGACGAAAGTCTCGGAGTCGTAAAGCATTTGCATTTCGGGTCCAGTGAGGATGTCGATGGCATTCATGGTGTCTTACGTGGCGGCAGACGATCCGGTTTCAAGCAGGCCGAAGCCCTGTAGGCTCGAATCCGCACTTTGTGTGGTTCGGCCGACGCGGGCAATACGGCGGCGGACCTACCTGACCGCTGCACGCTGCAGCTCCCAGCCTGGCCTCTACTTGGTTCCTGCCGGCAGCAACTCGCGCAGCTGGAAGTCGACGAAGTCGCCGTCGGCCTGAGTTTGCTTGATGCGAATCGGCAGGTATCCGAGTTCCGGGGCGATCCAGAGTTCCACCGTGTCGTCGAAGGGTTTTCGAGCGCTGCGACTGAGCTTTCGCGCCAGGTAGTCGCCGGCCGGCACCTGGATTCGCTCGTCCTCGCCGATCCTGAAGGTCCAGATATCGCCGTCGCGGGTTCCGACGGTCTGCACCGCGATGACCCCGCCGGGCGCATGACCGGCAGGGTCGCCGGCCATGAGGGCGCCGAGCTGCATCACCACGCTCAGCCGGTCCTGTGCGCCCGGCAGCAGCGGCACGGGCGGCGCATTGCTGCTGAAGACGACCGTATTCTGGTCGCGCACGAAATGCGAGGCGACCTCGCTCTTCCGCTTCTCGGAAAACCGCAGCGGCTCGATGCCGCTCGGGCCGATCACGCCGCTGCTGTGCTGGGTGCGCAGCGTCTTGAAAAGGAACGTCAATGCGAGCCGCGCGTCATATTGCCGGCCATCCTGCAACCACAGCAGGTCGCCGAACACGCCCTGCATCGGGGCCGCGCCCTGCTGCGCCGTGACCGCGAACGCGAGCCGCACCGAACCGGGAATCCTGATCGGCACCGGTCCCTCCCGGCTGCCGTTGCCGCCGCCATCGCCCCCGCTCCCGCCGGGTTGAGCGGTGATGCCGGCTCCGCCGGAAGCGCTTGCAACGGGTGCGCTGGAGCCTTTTGGTTCGGCGCCGGCTTCGGCCGTCGCCGGTGCTGGCGACGCGTCGACCGGCAGCGGGGCGGCGAGACCTGCATCGGCAGACGCTTCGGTCCGCGCAGGCAGCTCTCCGGCCGGCGGTGGGCTGGCCGCCATTTCGGCGGCGGCCGTCGGCGGGGAGGACTGCCGCTCCGGCAAAGCAGCTTCCGAACCAGGATGGGAGGCCGGCTTGGGACGGGGCTTCGGTTCCGTTCGAGGCTTGCGCTGAGCTTCAACCGGCGCTTTGCGCGCCGGCTCGGAACTTGTCTTCGGCAACGCAGTTGCAGAAGGCGCCGTGGCTTTTGCGTCGAATGCGGCGAATTCGCCCGGTGGAGGCGCCGCCGCCTGGTTCGGGGCGCCCGGCAGATCCGGCGCAGCCGGCGCGATCTCGATCGTGCGGGTCGTGAAACTGCTCACCAACGGCGACGGCTTCGGCGGCATGCCGGCCGGCAGCAGCATCGCGACCAGCACATGCACCGCCACGACCGCCAGCGTCAGCAGCGCGAGTCCGCGCCACGCAGGGCGTGGGCCGGTGGGAACGTCGGCGCGGGAGGTGGCCATGAGGCTGGTGTGAATCGAGCCGGGCGGCGAAGGTTCTGCCTCGTTACACTGCCGCCCGGTCAACCAGTTTAGTAGCGGCGCCTGCAGCGGGCCGAGCCTCCCACACATGAAACTCGCCACCCTCAAGGACGGATCGCGCGACGGCCAGCTGGTCGTGGTTTCGCGCGATCTCGCCACCGCCCACTACGCCACCGGCATCGCGAGCCGCCTGCAGCAGGTGCTGGACGACTGGGGCTTCATGAGCCCGCAGCTGCAGGATTTGTCGGACGCCCTCAACGCCGGTCGCGCGCGGCATGCCTTTCCGTTCGAGCCGGCCCAATGCATGGCGCCGCTTCCGAGGGCGTATCAATGGGCGGACGCTTCCGCCTACCTCAACCATGTCGAGCTGGTGCGAAAGGCGCGGGGTTCCGAAGTGCCGCAAAGCTTCTACGCCGATCCGCTGATGTACCAGGGCGGCAGCGACGACTTCATCGGCCCGTGCGATCCGATCGTGGTCGCGGACGAAGCCTTCGGCATCGACTTCGAAGCCGAGCTGGCTGTCGTGACCGGCGACCTCCGGATGGGTGCCGGGCCCGAGCAGGCGATCGAGAGCATCCGGCTCCTGATGCTGGCCAACGACGTCAGCCTGCGCAACCTGATCCCCGCCGAACTCGCCAAGGGCTTCGGCTTCTTCCAGAGCAAGCCGGCCACCGCCTTCAGTCCGGTCGCGGTCACGCCCGACGAGCTGGGCGACGCGTGGCAGGGCGGCCGCGTGCATCTCGCGCTCCAGAGCAGCTGGAACGGCCGCAAGGTCGGCCTGTGCGATGCCGGCGAGGAGATGACCTTCCACTTCGGTCAGCTGATCGCGCATATCGCGAAGACCCGCAACGTCCGCGCCGGCAGCATCGTCGGCAGCGGCACGGTCAGCAACCGCGGCGTCGAGGTCGATGGCCGCATGGATTGGCCCAAGGGCTACAGCTGCATCGCCGAGAAGCGCTCGATCGAGACGATCCAGGACGGCCAGCCCCGGACCGAGTTCATGAAGTACGGCGACACGATCCGCATCGAGATGAAGGGACGCGACGGCGCCTCGATCTTCGGGGCCATCGACCAGGAAGTGGTCGGTCCGCAGGCGACCGCGTAGCGCCTTCGCTCCGGGCAACGCAAGGTCCGGACATCGAGACGGCCGGCCTCGCAGGTTCAGCCCGCGAGGTTCGATCGCGATGCCAGCAGCAATTGCCGGAGGCTCGCCACGCCGAGTCGCTTGAAGCCGCGGTATTGATGCGTGCGAACCGTGGTGAGGCCGATCGCCATCTCGCGCGCGATCTCCTTGGCGGTCAGGCCGCGCAACAGGTGCGCCATCACCTCGCGCTCGCGCGGGCTGAGTTCGAGCAGCCGCTCGGCGAAGGCCGGCTCGTCCTCGACCGGCCTTGCGGCCACGGTGCGGCCATGCGCCATCGTGGCTTCGGCCAGGAGCGCCGCATGGCGTTCGAGCAGGTCGAAATCGATCGTCGTGAAGTCCGGCTGCGCGAGGCTCCGGTAGAAGCTGACCGCGGCGCGCTGGCCGCTCGGGCGGAGCAGCAGGATCGAGGCGCGCTCGCGAATGCCGACATCGCCGTAGCAGGCCGCCCGGTACGCGGGGTCCGCGACTTCCTCGGCGTGCTGGTGGCCGAGCCACAGTTGGCTGTGCCGCGGCTTCTTGCGGGCCGAGAGCCACGCCATGTTCGGATCGAGCAGGTCGAAGCGCTGCGCGACATAGCGCTTGGCGGTGCGTTCCGCCGTGTCGCCATAGCTGCTGGCGGCCGACACGGTCTCGATCCGGCCGCTCGCGCCCACGGCGAACACGGTGCAGAACGTGACGGGCAGCAACGGCGACAGCGCGTCGAGGAAGTGTCGGGCGAGCCGCGTCGTGCCGATGCCGGCGAGCATTGCCAGGGTGGTGCTCGATGCGACCGATGGGTCCTGGTTGCGGATGGGCCAGCGCTTCATTTCAACGGATCGAAGGAGGTGGTCGAGGGCTCGCGGGCGGACGGCACGCCGCGAGCCGGCCTCATACGAAGTTACGACATACGGCCGCGCCCCGCATCGGGACAATCCACCGCATGACTGCTGCAGCCTCCCTTCATCCATCCGCCCGCGAAGGCGACGCCGCCGGCCCCTTGGCGCCGGTCGCGGGCGGCCTGCCACCTTCGGTCGGCGCTTTCGGCTACACCCGCTTCGCGCCGTGGCTGCCGCCGCTGGAGGGCGGGGTCGAGCCCGGCCGGCATCCGGTCGTCATCGCGGGCGGCGGCCCGGTCGGCCTGTCGCTCGCCCTCGGTCTCGCCAACCACGGCGTGCGCAGCGTGATCCTCGAGGCCGACGACACGGTCTGCGTCGGCAGCCGCGCCGCCTGCATTTCGCGCCGGAGCCTGGAAATCGTCGAGCGCCTCGGCGCACTGCCGGCCTTCCTCGCCAAAGGCCTGCCCTGGACCGGCGGGCGCAGCTTCTACAAGACGGACGAAGTGTTCCGCTTCGCCATGCCGCATGACGAACGGCAGAAGCTGCCGCCGATGATCAATCTCGAACAGTACTACATCGAGCAATACCTGCTCGAGGAGATCGTCCGGCGCAACGAGCAGACGCCCGGCCTGGTCGATATCCGCTGGGGTACCGAGCTCACCGCCTTCGAGGAAGACGGCGAGGGCGTGCGCCTCGAGGCGCGCAATGCGCTCGGCAGCTACGCGCTTCGCACCCGGTGGCTCGCGGCCTGCGACGGCGGCCAGAGCTTCGTGCGCAAGTCGCTCGGCCTCGCGCTCGAAGGCACCGCCTACGAGGGCCGCTACGTGATCATCGACATCGAGCTGCACAGCTCGCATCCGACCGAGCGCAGGGCCTGGTTCGACCCGCCGTGGAACCCCGGCTCGACCGTGCTGATGCATCGCCAGCCGGACGACATCTGGCGCATCGACTACCAGCTGCGCGCCGGCCAGAGCACCGAGGAAGCGCTGCAGCCCGCGGCGGTCGCCGAGTTCGTGCAGCGCCATCTGGATGCGATCGGCGAAGGCCACCTGCCCTGGAAGACCGTCTGGACCTCGGTCTACCGGGCCGGTGCCATGACGCTGCGCGACTATCGACACGGCCATGTGCTGTTCGCCGGCAATGCGGCTCACGCGATGCCGATCTTCGGCGTGCGCGGCTTGAATTCCGGCTTCGACGATGCAGACAACCTGGCCTGGAAGCTCGCGCTGGTGGCCCGCGGTCTCGCGTCGGACCGGTTGCTCGACACCTATTCGCAGGAGCGCATCGGCGCCTTCCACGTCAATGCCGAGAACGCGATGCGCAGCACCGAGTTCATGTCGCCGCCGTCGCGCGGCTTCGACCTGCTGCGGGAAGCGGCGCTGTCGTTGTCCGGCCGCCATCGGGGCATCGCCAACCTGATCAATCCGCGGCAGACCCAGGCGGTGAGCTATCTCGCGTCGGATCTTTCCAGCGAGGGCGATGAACTGCCGGCAGGTCCTCGGCCGGGCGAGGTGATGCCCGAGCAGGCCCTGGCCTCGCGCGGGCACCTGACCGACTTGCTCGGCCCCCGTTTCACCGTGCTGATGCTGGGCTCGCGGGGCCGCCGTTCGGCCGCTGTCGAAGGCTGGACCGCCGAACTGGCGGAGGCCGGCCTCGCGAAGCTGCCGATCGAATGGGTGCTGCTCGAAGAGGGCGATGCCGACTGGTCGGTGTTCGAGGCCCTGGGCGCGGCGGAAGGCGCGGTCTACCTGGTCCGACCCGACGGCCATGTGGCCGCACGTTGGCGGAGCCCCGCGCCCGGCGCCTTGTCCCGGGCATTGACCAGGGCGTCGTCCTTTCGCGCGGCCGCGGAGCAGGTCGCATGAGCGCTGCTTCCAGCGGAGCCTCGGAACATCGAATCGGCGCACAGCATCGGAAAGGAAGCGCATGACCACCGCAACCGCCGCAACCGCCGCAACCGCCGCAACCGCCGCAACCGCCGCGACCGCCATGACCCCCATGACCACCATGACCACCATGACCGACACGACCTTGCCGCCCGAAGCCCGGGATCGCCTCTATGCCGAGTGCGCCAACGCGATCAGCGAAGCCGGCAGCGAGAGAGAATCGCTTTTTCTCGCGCGGCTCGCCTTGCTGCTGTTCGAGCAGGTCGGGGACGAGGCGCGTTGCCGCGCTGCCATCGCGGATGCCTTGCACGACCTGCCGGTGCCCTCCCTTTCTGCCGACGCAGGGCCGGACGGTAGATGCCGAGCCGCCGAATAGTTGTTGCAGCCACCTCAACCTGGAGACCTTTGAACATGGATCGCAGAACCCTTCTCGCCGGCATCGCCGCCACCGCTGCCGCAGCCGCCGCGCCCTGGGCGCGCGCGCAGGCCTATCCCGAGCAGTTGATCAAGTGGATCGTTCCGTATCCGGCCGGCGGCGGCACCGACGTGATCGCCCGCACCCTGGCCGAGGCCATGCGCGCATCGCTCGGCCAGCAGATCGTGATCGACAACCGCCCGGGCGCGGCCACCAACATCGGCGCCGAGCTGGTGAGCCGGTCCAAGCCGGACGGCTACACCATCATGTCGGCCGACAACGCCGTGCTGGCCTTCAACGAATACCTGTTCAGCAAGCTGCCGTTCAGCCCCGAGAAGGACTTCACGTACATCGGCGCGATCGGCAAGTTCCCGCTGGCCCTGGTGGTCCACCCGGACTTCCCGGCCAAGGACTTCAAGGAGTTCCTCGCCTACGTCAAGGCCAACCCGGGCAAGGTCAACTACGCGTCGCCCGGCAACGGCTCGCCGCACCATCTCGCGATGGAGATGTTCAAGAACCGGACCGGTACCTTCATCACCCACATTCCCTACCGCGGCGCTGCGCCCGCGATGGCGGACGTGATGGGCGGCCAGGTGCCGTGCATGTTCCTCGACCTGGCCTCGGGCCTGCCGATCATGACCGGCAAGAAGGTCCGGGTGCTGGCGATCGGCTCGGGTGCGCGTTCGCGGGTGCTGCCCGATGTGCCCACGCTGGCCGAGGTCGGCGTGCCGAACACCGAGGTGTTCGCGTTCCAGGGCGTGCTCGGGCCGGCCGGCTTGCCGCAGCCGGTGGTGGCCAAGCTCAATGCCGATCTCAACAAGGCCTTCGGCGATCCGGCGGTGCAGAAGCGTTTCTCCGATTTCGGCATGGAAGCCATGCCCGGTACCCCGGCCCAGTTCGCGGCGCTCTCGCGCGCCGAGTCGAAGCGCTGGGGGCCGATCATCAAGTCGGCCGGCGTCAAGCTGGATTGAGCCGGAAGCCCTCGTCCGGGCGGCTGCCCGGCGCCGGCAAAGCCGGGCAGCCAACCAGGCGCGGCTGCGTTGCGGCGATCCGGCGCGGCTACCGGGCGAAGGCCTTGCGCGAGCCGTCTTCGAAGACCTCGTCGTCGCGCTCCACCTTGCCGGACGCATCCCAGGTGCGTTCGCGGGTGATCCGGCCCTTGTCGTCATAGCTCGACTCGGCCCGCAGCCGCCCGTCTTCACCGAATCGCTGGTGGGTGCCCATGGGCGATTGCCGAACGCGAGACGTGACCAGGTAGCGGCCAATCGAGGCCTGCTTCCCGTTGTCGTGGAACTCGGTGATCTCGACGGTGCGTGCGTCGCCGCCCTCGCCGTACACCGACGTGCTGCGCGGTTGGCCGTTCAGATAGAAGCTCTGGTCGCGAACCGGTTCGCCGGCAGGGTTCCAGCTGCGGTCGCGCACCAGCGTGCCTTTTTCGGAGAACTCCTGCTCGCGCTGGCGGCTGCTCCCTCGCTCGGTGAGCAGGTGCACGACCTCGCTGCGCTGCACGCCTTCGGACGACCAGCGGCGCTCGATGCGCTGGGTGGCCGAGGTCTCGATCAACGAAGCCGGCTTGCCGTTGTCGTAGAGGTTCTCGGCACGCACCCGCTTGCCGGCTGCGAAGACCAGTCGAGAGCGGACGACCCCCTTGGTATCGAACAGCTCGACCTGGCCCGGCGAAGCGCCGAAGCCGCAAAGCCTGGCGTCGTCCAGCAGCGGCGCGAGCATCGGCTTGTCGCCGCAACGCAGCGCCGAGAGCTGCCCGCGCTCGGTGAATTCGGCCGAAGCCCGCTCGCCGGGTTCGGCGTAGAAGGTCAATCGCCGCAATTGGCCGTTCGGGTAGTAGCTCCGGGCGAGTCCGGTCTCGCGGCCGTTGTCGTAGCTGGATTGGTAGAGCAGCTGCCCGGTCGGGGAAAACTCGCGGGCCTGGCCCTCGCGGTTGCCGCGCGCATTGACGCTGTGCTCCTTGACCACCTTGTTGTTCTCGTAATAGCGAACGATGCCGAGGTAGGCCCCGTTCTGCAGCTGGTGCTCGCGGACGATCTCGCCGCTGTCGCGATCCTTGCAGCGCATCAGGCCGGTCTTGCCCGCCGTGCTGTTGCCGTTGTTCGGGTTGATGGGTTGGCCATCGAGTTCACAGTCCTGCACGGCCCAGGCGGCAGGCGGTGCAGCCAGCGAAAGTAGTGCGACGCTGGCGACCAGAAGCGGGCTTGCAGCGCGCCGGACGCGCGCGAGGCGACAAGCGGGCAAGGCGGCCATTGCGGAGGCAGGCAGGTCGGCCATGTCGGTTCAGGCGTCGTAGATGGTGGAAAGCGATCGAAAGCCCTTGGCCTCGATCGGGTTGCCGAAGGGGTCGCAGAAGAACATCGTCCATTGCTCGCCGGGCTGGCCCTCGAAACGCACTTGCGGCTTCAGCACGAAGTCGACGCTTGCCGCTTCGAGGCGTTCTGCCAGCTGCTGCCATCGAGGCAGTTCGAGCACGATGCCGAAGTGAGGCATCGGCACCAGCACGTCGCCGACACGGCCGGTCGCCGAGGTTCGAAAGGGTTCGCCGAGGTGCAGCGAGATCTGGTGCCCGAAGAAGTCGAAGTCGACCCAGGTATCGGTGCTGCGGCCCTCTGCGCAGCCCAGGATGCCGCCGTAGAAGGATCGCGCGATGTCGAGATCGCGAACGTTGAAGGCGAGGTGGAAGATCGACATGGAAGCGGGAAGGTCTCGGTCGCGCCATTGTCCATGGCGCACGAATCTTGCCAAGCGTGGACCTTCGACTTACAGCGGCGAAATCCGACCCGAATGCAAGCCGCGCCGGCATTCTTCGGCCCATGCTTGGAGTAAGCTGGCCGCTACCCGATCACCTCTCCAGGAGACCTCCGATGAGCGACTCGAACCTGCCTTTCGCCTTCAGTCAGTTCGTGCCCGGCTTCGATTTCCTGAAGAATCTTTCCGCCGGCGCGAAAGCTGCCGGCAACGCCGGCGCGGTGCCCGGAATCCCGAGTCTTTCGAGCTGGGTCGCGCCCACCTTGAGCGTCGAGGAAGTCGACAAGCGCATCCAGGAACTGAAGACGGTGCAGTACTGGCTCGAACAGAACGGTCATGCACTCAAGGCCACCATCCAGGCGCTGGAAGTCCAGAAGATGACCTTGTCGACGCTGCGCGGCATGAACCTCCAGATGGAAGATCTCGCGCAGTCGTTCACCCGGGCCGCGACGGCGGCGACCGCGACCTTCGACGCGTCAGCCGGCGCCGGCGCCGGCTCGGCGTCGGCCGACAGGGACGGCGGCTCGGACCGAGAAGCCTCGCAGGGCAGGCAGCACGCGGTGGATGCCGCGGATGCAGCGGCTTCGAGCGGAGCCGATCGCAGCCAGGCTGCCGAAGCAGGTTCGCCCGACAGCAACGGGGCGCGCCCGGAAGGTCGACCCGCCGCAGCCGGCGTCGTGGACCCGCTTCAATGGTGGGGCGCCCTGACCCAGCAGTTCCAGCAGATCGCCAGTTCGGCCTTGCAGGACGCCTCGCAACTCAAGATGCCCGCCATGGCGCAGCCGATGGTGGATGCGGTCAAGGCCATGAGCGGTGCAGGTGCATCCGGCGGGTCCGAGAGCCCTCGGGCAGGCAAGAAGTCAAATGGCGCCAAGAGCTCCGCCAAGCTCGCGCCGAAGACCGCTGCCGCGAGGTCCGCCGCTCGCAAGGCGCCTGCCAAGACCGCGGCACCCCGCCAGCGCGCACGCTGATCGGCTCTGCGCCGTTTTCGTCCAATAGCGAAAGATCGATTCGATGAAGTTGTTTCCCTCGGGCCACGGCACCCATCCGCAATGGCGAATGGCCGCCGGCCTCGCGCTCGCGCAATTGCGCGCCCAGATGTCGCTGGCCGACTACGCTCGCACGCCGACCCTCGGGCTGCTGTACATCACCGACTACTACGCCGTCGATGCGCAGGAAATCCTCGACCATTTCGGTGCCGAGCTGCCCGAAGTGACGGACTGGGTCGGCACGGTCGGCGTCGGGGTCGCCGCGAACAATGCGGAGTATTTCGACGAGCCCGGCCTCTCGGTCATGCTCTGCGAACTGCCGGTCGACCAGTACCGCGTGTTCTCGGGCGTCGCGCCGCTCGGGCTGTCGGAGATGAGCGGCTTCTCCGCCCATACCGCGCTGGTGCATGCCGACCCGGCGACGCCGGAGCTCGCCGAGCTGATCAAGGAGATGGCCGGCCGCACCGACACCGGCTATCTCTTCGGCGGCCTCAGCTCCGGCCGCGCGGGTTCGCTGCAATACGCGGTCGGCGGCAACGGCAACATCCGCGGCCACGGCGGCGCACGCGGCGTGTTCGCCGGCGGCATGTCGGGCGTGTTGTTCGGCGAGGGTGTTCGCGTGGTGTCGCGCGTCACCCAGGGCTGCCAGCCGATCGCGAAGGAACGCGAGATCACCCGGTGCGACGGCAACCTGCTGCTCGAGTTCGACGGCCAGCCGGCGCTCGACATGCTGCTGAACGAACTCGGCGTGACGCTGGATGCGCCGGAAGAGGCAATCGAGCAGATCCGGACCGTGCTGATCGGCCTGGTCGACGCCGGCAGCGACGGAATCCGGCGCACCGGCGACCTGGGTTCGGACGTGCGGGTACGGCACATCATCGGCCTCGATCCGAACCGGCAGGGCATCGCCATCGCCGACAACGTCGAAGTCGGCATGCGCATGAGCTTCGTTCGCCGCAACGCCCAGGCTGCCCGGGCCGACCTGATGCGGGTCTGCGCCGAGATCCGCGAGGAACTCGAACCCGAGGAGCAGAACCTGGCGACCGCGCGCGCCGTGGCGGCCGGCGAGGCCGAGGCTGCGCCGCATCCGGCGCGGCGAATCGCCGGCGCGGTGTACGTCAGCTGTTCCGGGCGCGGCGGACCGCACTTCGGCGCACCCGGCGCCGAGTTGCAGATCGTTCGGCATGCGCTCGGCGACGTGCCGCTGGCCGGCTTCTTCGCGTCGGGCGAGATCGCCCGCAGTCACCTCTACGGGTACACGGGCGTCCTGACGGTCTTCACCGGCGACGATTGAGCGCGCGTCGGCCGATGCGGCGCCGACCCCAGCGCGAGCGTCCTGCTAGCGGCGAAGTCGCGTGAACACCTCGAACTCCCAGCTGCGCATGCCGAGCAGCAGGGTGTAGCCCTCGCGCTCCTTGGCGGGCAGCTTCTGGTCGGTCTGGTGCTGCTGCGCGAAATCCTGCGCGACGCGTTGCAGCCGCTCCAGGAAGGCCGGCGCGAGCGATCGGCTGATGGAGCCGTGCACCAGCAGCAGGCCTTCGGCCGGCCCGTCGAAGCCGCCGCGAAAGTAGTCGAGCACCACGTTCTCGCGGAAGAAGTCCATCACCGGTCCGCGCGGTCGCCATCGGAAGGTCTTCGCCAGCTTGAGCCGATACCGGTTGAGCGGCCGCAGCTCGATGATGCCGATCCGGTCCAGCTGCGCCAGGTAGCCGATGCATTCGGGTTCGCTGATCCGGTAGGCCGCCACCATCTGCTCCAGCGTCCACTGGCTCAGGACGCAGATCGCGACCAGCAACAGCTTCTTGTCGCGCACCACCGCGATCTCCTGCTCGGCGGTCAGCTCCTTGAGGAGCGGCTGGCTGTCGGCCACCCGGCGGGCCAGTTCGGCGAAGTCGATCTTGAGTGCGCGGCAGATCGCGTCGACCCGGGTCAGCGGCATGTCGCCCTTGGCCAGCATGCGCTTGACGCTCGACTCCGCCATGTCCAGCGCGGTCGCCAGGTCGGCATAGGTCATTCGGGCATTCTTGAGTTCGGCCTTGAGGGCCTGGACGAGATCGACGGTGGTGCTCATGGGGCGAGTATTGCCTGCCGATACCCGAAGAGGTCAAAAACCGAGGCCGTGGATGTTTTGAGGGCGGCGAATGGGGCCGGCGACCTAGATTCCGCTCCAACCCAACTCCTGGAGTGAGCGCGATGGCCATGACCTTTCTCAATGCACGCGAACGCGGCCTGCTGTTCGCCTTCGCGGCATTCGGCGTGCTGGCGCTGGCGGGGCCCGCAGTGAGTCTGCCGGCGATCGATCGGTTCGCGGACGACCGCGCCTGGCTCGGACTTCCAAACGCGATGAACGTCCTCAGCAACCTGCCCTTTGCACTCCTGGGCGCCTGGGGCCTGCGCTGGCTGTATCTCATGGAGCGCGGCGCCGAGGAATCGCAGCAGCAATCGGCTTTTCTCGGTGCGGCCCATCGACTCGACCTCTCTCGAAACCCGTGCGCCGTCGATTGCGCCTGGCTGTTCTTCGCCGGCCTGATGTTCACGGCGGCAGGTTCGGCGCTTTATCACTATCAGCCGGACGACTTGCGCCTGGTGGCCGACCGCGCCGGCATGGCGGTCGCTTTCGCCGGAATGATCGGCCTCGCCGTCTGCGATCGCGTCAGCGAGCGTGCCGGTTGGCTCGCGGCCTGGCTCTCGCTGGTCGCCGGGCTGGCAGCGGTCGGCAGCTGGCATTGGAGCGGCGACGTGCTGCCCTGGTCGATCGTGCAGTTCGGCGGGATGGCCCTGCTGCTGGTGCTTTGGCGACTCGATCCGGTGCCGGAGGCCCTCGGGCTGAAGCTGGGCCGGGTGCTGTTCTTCTACGCACTGGCCAAGCTCTTCGAACTGGCCGATGCCGAGATACTCGGTGCGACCCACCAGCTGGTTTCGGGCCATACCTTGAAACATCTCACGGCCTCGCTGGCCGCATGGCCGGTGCTGCAGGCGATCGGCGCCTTCGGCCGATCGGGCCTGCGGCACAATCCGGGCGCGGCTCGCCTGACCGCATGAGGAGCCCTTCCGGGGTGATTCGATGACCACTTCCATTCCCGCGACCTCCGCACCGCCCGTCGTCGCCGGCGAGCATGCGAATCAGTTCGCCTTGCTCCGGCAGCGGCGCTTCGCGCCCTTCTTCTGGACGCAGTTCGCGGGCGCCGCGAACGACAACCTGTTCAAGTTTGCGTTCACCGTCATGGTGACCTACCAGCTCCAGGTCGCCTGGATGGCGCCCGAGATGGCGGGGCTGGTCATCGGCGCGCTCTTCATCCTTCCGTTCCTGCTGTTCTCGGCGACGGCCGGCCAGCTGACCGACAAGTACGACAAGACGCGCGTGATCCGCTTCGTCAAGAACCTCGAGATCGCGATCATGTTGATCGCGGCCTGGGGCTTCTTCCGCGCCGATGCCGCGGTGCTGCTGGCCTGCGTGTTCCTGATGGGGCTGCATTCCACGCTGTTCGGCCCGGTCAAGTTCGCCTACCTGCCGCAGGTGCTCGACAACCGCGAACTCACCGGCGGCAACGGCATGGTCGAGATGGGCACCTTCGTCGCGATCCTCCTCGGGCAGGTCGCGGGCGGCCTGCTGGTCGCAATGCCGCAGGTCGGGCATACGGCGGTCGCCTTGAGTTGCATCGGGCTCGCGCTCGTGGGCCGGCTGGTGGCGCAAGCCATTCCGGCGGCGCCGGCGACCGATCCGGGCCTGGTCATCAACTGGAATCCTTTCTCGGAGACCTGGCGCAACCTCCGGCTGGCGCATGGCAACAAGGTGGTGTTCCGATCGCTCCTGGGCATCTCGTGGATGTGGTTCTTCGGCGCGGTGTTCCTGAGCCAGTTCCCGAGCTTCGCCAAGGCGGTGCTGCACGGCGACGAGCAGGTCGCATCGCTGCTGCTGGTGGTGTTTTCGATCGGCATCGGCGCCGGTTCGCTGCTGTGCGAGGTGCTGAGTCGCCGACAGGTGGAGATCGGCCTGGTGCCGCTCGGCGCCATCGGCATGAGCGTCTTCGCGATCGACCTGTACTTTGCCTCGCGCGCCCTGCCGCCGGCGGCCGAGATGGGGCTTGCGGCCTTCGTCGCCGTGCCGGCGCATTGGCGGGTGATGGCCGATCTCGGCCTGCTGTCGCTCTTCGCGGGCCTCTACAGCGTGCCGATGTACGCGCTGATCCAGCTGCGCAGCCAGCCGACGCATCGGGCGCGCATCATCGCGGCGAACAACATCCTCAATGCCTTGTTCATGATCGCCAGCTCGGTGCTGGCCGGGCTGCTGCTGCAGGCGGGCTTCGGCATTCCGCAGATCTTCCTTTTCACCGGCATCGCCAATGCGATCGTCGCGTTCTACATCTTCATGCTCGTACCCGAATACCTGCTGCGCTTCGTGGCCTGGGTGCTGTCGCACTTCGTGTACCGCTTCCGGGTCGACGGCGAGGAGCACATTCCGGACGCGGGGCCGGCCGTGTTGGTCTGCAACCACGTGAGCTTCATCGACGCGGTGCTGCTGATGGCGGCGAGCCCACGGCCGATCCGCTTCCTGATGGATCACCGCATCTTCCGCGTGCCGGTGCTCGGCTGGCTCTTCAAGCTGGCCAAGGCGATTCCGATCGCGCCGCAGAAGGAAGATCCCGCCGCCTACGAAGCCGCTTTCGCCCGCGCGGTCGAGGTGCTGCGTGAGGGCGACCTGCTCGCGATCTTTCCGGAAGGCGCGATCACCCGGGACGGCAGCCTGCAACCGTTCAAGGGCGGGGTAATGAAGATCCTGGCTGCAGCTCGCGAACTGGGCATCGAGCCGCCGGTCGTCCCGATGGCGCTCACCAACTTGTGGGGTTCGTTCTTCAGCCGCATCGAGGTGCGGGATGGTTCGAATGTGGCGATGGTGCGGCCGTTCAGGCGCGGTCTCTTCAGCCGGGTCGGCCTGCATGTCGGCGCCGCCCTGCCGCAGGCCGAAGTCCAGCCCGAGGCGCTGCATCGGCAGGTTACCCGTCTGCTTGGAAGTCGCCCGGCCTGATGTATTCGTTGCCTCTCGAATGGTGGCATGCGGTCACCTGGCTGGGTGACAGCGCGCTGCTGCTGCCGATGGCGGTCTGGATCGTGGTCTGGCTCGGCACCTGGCGCCCGACTCGCTCGGTGGCGGTGCTGTGGGTGCTGCTGTTCGGCGGCGGATCCGCCATCGTGCTCGTCTCGAAGCTCGCCTTCATGGGCTGGGGTATCGGCAGTGCGACGCTCAACTTCACCGGCATCAGCGGCCACACGATGCTGTCGGCAAGCATCTGGCCGGTGGCCTTGTGGCTCACGGCCTCGAAGTTCGGCCATCGGTGGCGGGTTGCGGCTGCGGCGGTCGGCTCGGCGCTGGCGGTGGTGATCGGTCTTTCGCGATTGGCCATCTACGCGCATTCCAAGTCCGAAGTGGCGGCCGGACTCGTGCTCGGCCTGCTGGTCAGCGGCGCTTTTCTGCTGCTGCAGCATCGGCGGCCGCATCCGCGCCTCAACTGGTCCCTGGTGGTGTTCAGCCTGGCCACCCCGATGCTCTTCGTCAAGCCGGGCACCAAGGCGCCGACGCACGGCCTGCTCGAACAGATCGCCGTGCAGATGTCGGGTGCCGAACGGCCGTACACACGGGAGGACCTGCTGCGCCGCCGCAGCGGCTCGGCCGGTTCGGACGGCTCGGACGGCTCGGGTATCGGCTAGGGATACTTCCGGCCCTGCCGGTTGCAACCGGCTCGCAAATCCGGACCTCTGCGTGAAAGGTGACGCGACCATGCGCTCACCTTCACTACACAGAGGCTCTATGAATCGCAGTACCCACTTCAGTCCGATCCGGCGCGACACCCGTGCCTGGCGCATGCAGGCATGGATCTCCTTCGGGCTGGCCGCCTTCCTCTGCGCCACCGGCTTGGCGTGGCTGCCCGGACAGGACCTGGACCGTGCGTTCATGGTGATGGGCTATGTGTTCTGCCTGTCCGCGGCGTTCGTGCTCGCCAAGTTCGTCCGCGACAACCAGCCGGGTGCGTTCGCTGGCGCCGGCGCCGGCGACACGCCGATGTGGCGGGTGGTGGTCTGGGGCGGGTTCTTCACCGCCATGGGTCTCACGGGCTGGGGCCTCGTCCAGATGGATATCAGCGAGACCTACAAGGCTTTCCTCGGCGTCAGCTGGCTGTTCCTGATCAGCGCCGCCTTCACCCTGGCCAAGACCTTGCGCGACCAGCACGAGGCAGACATCGCCGATGCCCGCCTGCAGGGCCGGCTGGACGCTCGTGCCGATGCGGCCGAAGCGGCCGAAGCGGCTTGAGCCGCCGACGCCTGGTCCTTTTGCCAAGCCATTTTTGTTCGTTACCTGGAGGAAACCATGAAGAAGACTTTCATTGCCATCGTTCTCGCCTCGTCCGCCGCACTGGCCGGCATGGCGCTTCCGCTCACGTCGGCCCATGCCCAGAGCGAGGCCTCGATCGCCCTGTCGGCCTTGCCGGTGGCCTCGGTGGTCGGCGCCGCCTCGGTGGCCGGCGCCGCGGCCACGGCGTCGGTCGCGGTGCCAGCGGCGCTGTCGGTGGGCGGTGCCACGCTGACCGTGATCTCGGTGCAGGCCGTCGCGGGCGGCACGGTCTACCTGCTGGAGCGTGCGTCGGACGGCGCACGGGTCAGCATCAACGTGAGCGGCAAGGCGGCCAATGGGGTCTCGGCGGCGGTCGGCAGCATGGTGCTGGTCACGGTGATCAGTTCGGGCGTCGTGATCTCGGCTGCCGGCGAGGTGCTGGCCTTCGTGCCGAACGCGATCGGCCGCGCCTTGCTGCACAACGAGAAGCTGTCATGACCCGGACGCCGACCAACTTCGGGCCCTACCAGGACGAATACCAGCAGGGCATGCCGCTCTGGCGGCGCGTGCTGATCCTGTTCGTCAAGACCGTCCTGACGGTGGCGGGGGTGGTGGCCGCCGGGACCTTCGTGTTCCCGGTCGAGGCCCATGCGGGGCGCTCCTGCGAGCCGGTGAAGGCGAGGGCCGAAGCCATCGTCAAGGGCATGGAGCTCGCCGGTCTCACCAGCCGGCGGCTCGATGCCACCGGCGCGCAGGTCGTGATCCTGGCGCGCGCGGGTCAGGACTTGAGCAAGTACGGCTTGCACTACTCGCACCTCGGCATCGCCTACAAGACGGCGGAAGGGCCGTGGCGCGTGGTGCACAAGCTGAACCAGTGCGGCACGGCGGTGGCCGGCATCTACCGGCAAGGCCTGGGCGAATTCTTCCTCGACGACCCGTGGCGGTTCGAGGCCGCCTTCGTGGTGCCGAGCGAAGCCGTGCAGGGCCAGCTCATGGCCGCGCTCCGGGAGCCGCCCGCCCGCATCGCGCGCCTTCACACGGCGCCCTACAGCCTGGTGAGCTACGCCTGGGGCGGCAAGTACCAGCAGTCGAACCAGTGGGCGCTCGAGACCCTGGCCGCCGCGATGGAGCCGGCCACCGTCGCAAGCCGCGAACAGGCCCAGGCATGGCTCAAGTTCAAGGGCTACGAACCCGGCACCCTGAAGCTCGGACCGATGGCGCGCATCGGCGGACGGATCAGCGCGGCGAACATCGCCTTCGACGATCATCCGAACGAGAAGCGCTTCGCGGACCGCATCGAGACCGTCACGGCCGATTCGGTCTTCACCTGGCTTCCGCGCGCCGGCCTCGGAGCGACCGCGGTCGCCATCCAGCTTTGACGCTCGAACGACAACCGATCTTCCAGAGGAAAGAATGAGCAAGTCCCTTCGCCTGTCCGAAAAATGGTTTCGCCGCGGCCTGTGGCTGGTCGCCTTCGTGTTCGCCAGCTTCCTCGTCGGGCTCGGCAACACCATCGTCGGCGACCTGCCCAAGGTCGAACGCGTGCTGACCATCGACGATTTCATCGACCAGGCCCGGGCCGAGCCGCTGCGCGCCACGGTGCGCGCGGCCGAGCAGGCCGAGCAGAAAGCCGCGACGGAAAGCGAGCAGGCCGAACTGGCGCTCAACGTCGCGCAGCAGGCCACCCGGTCGGCGCGGGAGACCTTCGGCAACTGGCTGTCCACGCGCCAGGTCACCGCGCAACCGGACCAGGATGCCGAGCTGATCAGCCGGACCCGTGCGCTGGACGCGCTCAAGCAGAAGGAGGTCGATGCCCGCAACCGGCTCGAGGCGCAGCGACAGGTGGCGCTGGACGCCCGCCAGTCCCACCGGGCCGCCACGGAGCAACTCGGCGACCTGGAGCAGGACGCCTACGCAAAGCTGTCGGAAGAAAGCAGGCGGCTCGAGCTGCGCGTCTTCTTGTACCGTTTGATGTTGACCTTGCCCTTGCTGGCGATTGCCGGGTGGCTTTTCGCGAAGAAGCGCAAGAGCACCTACTGGCCCTTCGTCTGGGGCTTCATCGGCTTTGCGCTCTTCGCGTTCTTCGTGGAGCTGGTGCCTTATCTGCCCAGCTACGGCGGCTACGTCAGGTACCTGGTCGGCATCGTGCTCACGGTGCTGGTGGGCCGCTATGCGATCGTCGGCCTCAATCGCTACCTGGCACGCCAGAAGCTCGCGGAGGAAAAGCCGGACACGGTGCGGCGCCGGGAGTTGAGCTACGACACCGCCCTGGCGCGGCTCTCGAAGGGCGTATGTCCCGGCTGCGAGCGACCGGTCGACCTGAAGAACCCCGAGATCGACTTCTGCCCGCACTGCGGCATCGGCCTGTTCGATCACTGCCGGGTCTGCACCACCCGCAAGAACGCCTTCGCGTTGTACTGCCACGCCTGCGGTACCGACGCGGCAGGCGCAGCAGGCGATCGGTCGGCGGAGCCGCCGCTCGCCGGCGAGCCGCTGCCGGCAACCTGAAGAGCGGTCGGAACCGTCTCCGCCGACTGCACGCCGACTGCGTGCCGACTGCGTGACGAGCCGGCCCGGCGCCGGCGTCAGATGCCTCGGACCCGGTCGCTCTTGAAGGTCTGCCGCAGGGCTGCGAAGCTGCCGGCATCGAGCGCGGCGCGTACCTCGCTCATGAGGTTCAGGTAGTAGTGCAGGTTGTGGATGGTGGCGAGCATCGGCCCCAGCATCTCGCCGCAGCGGTCGAGGTGATGCAGGTAGGCGCGGCTGAAGCCGTCGCGCCCGCCATCGTTCCACGTGATGCCCGTGCTGCCGGCGCAGGCGTAGCAGGTGCAGCTCGGATCGACCGGCTGCGGATCGCTCTTGTGCCGCGCATTGCGCATCTTGAGGTCGCCGAAGCGCGTGAAGAGGGTGCCGTTGCGCGCATTGCGGGTCGGCATCACGCAGTCGAACATGTCGACGCCCTGCGCCACGCCTTCGACCAGGTCCTCGGGCGTGCCGACGCCCATCAGGTAGCGCGGCTTTTCGGCGGGAAGCCGGTGCGGCGTGTGAGCCATGATGCGCAGCATTTCGTCCTTGGGTTCGCCGACGCTGACGCCGCCGATGGCATAGCCCGGGAAGTCCATCTCGACCAGCCGCCCGAGCGATTCTTCGCGCAGGTTCTCGTACATGCCGCCTTGCACGATGCCGAAGAGGGCATTCGGGTTGGCGAGCCGGGCGAACTCGCGCTGGCAGCGCTCGGCCCACCGCAGGCTGAGTTCCATCGACACCCGCGCCTCGGCTTCGGTCGTGATGTGCCCCTGGGTGTCGTAGGGCGTGCATTCGTCGAACTGCATCGCGATGTCGCTGTTCAAGATGGTCTGGATCTGCATCGAGACCTCGGGCGTGAGGAACAGCTTGTCGCCATTCACCGGCGAGGCGAAACGCACGCCTTCTTCGCTGATCTTGCGCATGGCGCCGAGCGACCAGACCTGGAAACCACCCGAGTCGGTGAGGATCGGCTTGTTCCACTTCTCGAACGAATGAAGGCCGCCGAAGCTCGCCATCACGTCGAGCCCCGGCCGCATCCACAGGTGGAAGGTGTTGCCGAGGATGATCTGTGCGCCCATGTCGTGCAGGCTCTTCGGCATCACGCCCTTGACGGTGCCGTAGGTACCCACCGGCATGAAGATCGGGGTCTGCACCACGCCGTGGTTGAGGCGCAAGGTGCCGCGCCGGGCGTGGCTGCCTGGGTCGGTGGCGAGGATCTCGAAATCAAGCATCGTGGGGAATCCGGTTGCGGGCGAGCAGCATGGCGTCGCCGTAGCTGAAGAAGCGGTAGCGCGAGGCCACCGCATGCGCATAGATCGACATCACCCGCTCGTAGCCCGCGAAGGCGCTCACCAGCATCATCAGTGTGCTCTTGGGCAGGTGGAAGTTGGTGACCAGCAGGTCGACATGGGTGAAGGCGAAGCCGGGCGTGATGAAGATCCGCGTGTCGCCCGCTGCTTCGCCGCTTTGCGCCCACGATTCGAGCGTGCGAACGGTGGTGGTGCCCACCGCCACCACGCGGCCGCCCCGGGAACGGGTCTCGGCGATGGCGGCTTGCGTCGCTTCGGGCACCTGGTAGCGCTCGGCATGCATGGTGTGGTCGGCGATGTTCTCGGTCTTCACCGGCTGGAAGGTGCCGGCGCCGACATGCAGCGTGACGTTGCTGCGCCGAACGCCGCGAGCCTCGAGCGCTGCGAGCAGCGCTTCGTCGAAATGCAGCGCGGCCGTCGGCGCCGCGACCGCGCCCGGCACCCGCGCGAAGACGGTCTGGTAGCGGCGCTCGTCGTCCGCCGAGTCGCCGTGGGTGATGTAGGGCGGAAGCGGCACATGGCCGTGTCGCGCCATCAACGCGTACGGGTCTTCGCCGGATTCGCTCTCGAATCGGAAGCGGAACAGCGCGCCGTTTTCGTCCGGCCATCGGCCGAGGAGCGTCGCGCCGAAGCCGCCGACCATCTCAAGCCGGGTTCCGGGTGGCGGCTTCTTGCTGACCTTCATGTGGGCCACGACTTCGCCGTCCGAAAGCACGCGTTCGACCAGCAGCTCGAGCTTGCCGCCCGAGGGCTTGCTGCCATAGAGCCGCGCCTTGACGACCTGGGTGTCGTTGAAGACGAGAAGGTCGCCGGGCTCGAGCAGCGAGGGCAGGTCGCGAAAGATGCGGTCGGCCGGCGGTTCGGCCGCTCCGTCGAGCAGGCGGGAGGCGCTGCGTTCGCTGGCGGGATGTTGGGCCACCAGTTCGGCTGGCAGCGAGAAGTCGAAATCGGAGAGCGTGAAGGCGCGCATGGTGCTTGAGGGCCGGACGGGCCCGTGCCAAGTTGGAGGCGGGCAGAATTGTCCCATGCCTGCCGCAGCCGCTTCCCCCACTGCCAAGACACCGGCCCCGAGCCGCGCGCCGGGCAGCGGGCTCAGCGCGGTGCAGCGGGCGCTCCGGAAGTTGGGCCTGGTGCGGGACATCGATTTCGCGCTTTATCTACCGATGCGCTACGAGGACGAGACCCGGCTGCAGCGGCTGGCGGATGCGCGCGAAGGCGAGGTGGTGCAGGTCGAGGCCGTGGTCACCGCGGTCGAAGTGGTGTACCGGCCGCGGCGGCAGCTGGTCGTGATGGTGGACGACGGCACCGACACCTGCCAGCTGCGCTTCTTCAACTTCTATCCGTCGCAGCAGAAGCAGCTGGAGGTCGGCGCGCGGGTGCGGGTTCGCGGGGAGATGCGTGGCGGATTCGCGGGTCGCCAGATGATGCATCCCACGGTGAAGGCCGCCGGCACCTTGCTGCCGAATGCCCTGACGCCCATCTATTCGACCATCGCCGGGCTCGCGCAGCCGGTGCTTCGGCGCGAGGTGCAGTCCGGCCTCGCCCGCGCCGCGTTGGACGAGACCCTGCCGCCCGGGTCGGCGCCGTTCGAGCTCTGGGCGCTTCGGCGGGCGCTCCAGTTCTTGCACTACCCCACGCCCGACGTGTCGATGGCGACGCTGGAAGATCGCAGCCATCCGGCCTGGCAGCGGCTCAAGGCGGAGGAACTGCTGGCGCAACAGTTGTCGCAGGCCGAGGCGAGGCAGGTTCGTGCCGCCCAGCGCTCGCCGGTGCTGGAGTCCGAAGGCAGCCCTGGGCGTGGCGACCTGCATCGACGCCTGCTGAAGGTGTTGCCCTTCGGCCTGACCGGCGCGCAGCAGCGGGTCGAAGAGGAAATCACCCGCGACCTCCGGCGCGAAGTACCGATGCACCGGTTGCTGCAAGGCGACGTGGGTTCGGGCAAGACCGTGGTGGCCGCGCTTGCCGCGGCCCGCTGCATCGATGCCGGCTTCCAGTGCGCGTTGATGGCGCCGACCGAGATCCTCGCCGCGCAGCATTTCGGCAAGCTGGTCGGATGGCTCGACCCGCTCCTGGCCGAGCAGGGTCTGAGGGTGGCGTGGTTGACCGGCAGCCAGAAGAAGAAAGAACGCGACCTGATGAGCGCTGCTGCAGAGAGCGGCGAAGCGGCACTCGTCATCGGAACGCACGCCGTGATCTCCGAAAAAGTGCGTTTTCGCAAACTCGCGCTCGCGATCATCGACGAGCAGCACCGCTTCGGCGTGGCCCAGCGGCTGGCGCTCCGCGGCAAGGCGCCCGAAGGTCGTGAGCCGCATCTGCTGATGATGAGCGCGACGCCGATTCCGCGCACCCTCGCCATGAGCTATTACGCGGACCTCGACGTGTCGACCCTCGACGAGCTGCCGCCCGGACGCACCCCGATCGTCACCAAGCTGGTGGCCGAGCATCGGCGGGATGAGGTGGTCGAGCGCATCTGTGCGCAACTCGCGCAGGGCCGCCAGGTGTATTGGGTCTGCCCCTTGATCGAGGAAAGCGAGGCCGTCGACCTGCGCAACGCGACCGAGACGCGGGACGAGCTGGCGGCCGCCCTCGGTGCGGCGGTGAGCATCGGCCTGCTTCATTCGCGCATGCCGCAGGCCGAGAAGCAGGCGGTGATGCAGAGCTTCGTGGCTGGCGCCTTGCAGGTGCTGGTGAGCACGACCGTGATCGAGGTGGGCGTCGACGTGCCCAACGCGTCCTTGATGGTGATCGAGCATGCCGAGCGCTTCGGGCTCTCGCAGCTCCACCAGCTGCGCGGGCGGGTCGGGCGCGGCGCGGCCGCGTCCGCCTGCGTGCTGCTCTATGCGCCGAACGAAGGCGGGCGGCTGGGCGAATCTGCGCGCGCGAGGCTCAAGGCCATGGCCGAAACTGGCGACGGCTTCGAGATCGCGCGGCGCGATCTCGAGATTCGCGGCCCGGGCGAGTTCCTGGGTGCCCGGCAGTCCGGCGCGCCGCTGCTTCGCTTCGCGGACCTCGAAACCGATTCGCTGTTGCTGGATTGGGCGAAGGAACTGGCGCCTCGCCTATTGATGCACCACCCCGGGCTCGCCAGGCAGCATGTCGAGCGCTGGCTGGGCAGCAAGGCCGAGTACCTCAAGGCCTGAGCACAGTGCGGCGCGGCCGGCAGGTGCAGCGCGGCCGGCCGAGGCCACGCCGTTGCAGGTCACTGCGCATAATTGGCTGGAGCCATGACCCTTACCGAACTCAAATACATCGTCGCGGTCGCGCGCGAACGCCACTTCGGCAAGGCGGCCGAGGCTTGCTACGTGTCGCAGCCGACCTTGTCGGTCGCGATCAAGAAGCTCGAGGACGAACTCGAGGTCAAGCTCTTCGAGCGCAGCGCCGGCGAAGTGACCGTGACCCCGCTGGGCGAGCAGATCGTGCAGCAGGCGCAAAGCGTGCTCGACCAGGCCGCGAGCATCAAGGAGATCGCCAAGCGCGGCAAGGATCCGCTGTCGGGCCCGTTGATCCTGGGCGTGATCTACACCATCGGGCCCTACCTGCTGCCCGACCTGGTGCGCCAGAACATCGCCCGCACGCCGCAGATGCCGCTGGTGCTGCAGGAGAACTTCACCGCCAAGTTGCTCGACATGCTGCGCGCCGGGGAGATCGATTGCGCCATCATGGCCGAGCCCTTCCCGGACACCGGCCTGGCGATCGCGGCGCTCTACGACGAACCGTTCATGGCGGCGGTGCCGGCGAGTCACCCTCTGGCGCAGCAGGAGTCGGTGACCTCCGAGGAGTTGAAGAAGGAGACCATGCTGCTGCTCGGCACCGGCCACTGTTTTCGCGACCATGTGCTCGAGGTCTGCCCCGAGTTCGCGCGTTTCTCGAGCAACGCGGAAGGCATCCGGAAGAGCTTCGAAGGATCGTCCCTCGAGACCATCAAGCACATGGTGGCTGCCGGCATGGGCGTCACGCTGGTGCCGCGCCTCTCGGTGCCTGCGGGCGCCTTGGCGGCCGGCGCCAAGGCCCGGGGCAAGGACGCGGCCCTCGGCGACGATCCGCCGCAGATCGTCCGCTACCTCGAGGTACGCGATGCCCAGGGCGGCACGCCGCCGACCCGTCGGGTGGTGCTGGCCTGGCGGCGCAGCTTCACCCGTTACGAGGCCATTGCGGCGTTGCGCAACGCGATCTACGCTTGCGAGCTTCCCGGCGTGCAGCGACTCTCGTGAACTTGCGCCCTTGACCTACGAGAGGCGGACCCGCCGATTTCAATCGCTGCGATAGAGTCTGATGTCGAGCAACGGCCTGCGCAGCCGGTAGAGTTTCGACACTCCCAAATCCCTTGAAGGAACCCCTCATGGCCAAATCCCCGAAGAGTCCCATGCCACCGTCGGAAGCGACATCGTCCAAGGGCAAAGTGCCCCGCAAGGGCGGCGAAACCGTCGCCCAGGAATCCGGCAGCCGCGATGCGCCGATCATCAACATCGGCATCGAGCGGCAGGACAGGGCGGCCATCGCCGAGGGCTTGAGCCGGGTGCTCGCGGACACCTACACGCTGTACCTCACCACGCACAACTTCCACTGGAACGTGACCGGGCCTCACTTCAATTCGCTCCATGCGATGTTCATGGAGCAGTACACCGAGCTCTGGAACTCGACCGACGTCATCGCGGAGCGCATCCGGGCTCTCGGTCACTACGCGCCGGGTTCGTACGCCGAGTTCAGCAAGATCGCCACCGTGCCGGACGTGCCGCAGAACCCGCCCAAGGCGATGGAGATGGTCCGCATCCTGGTCAAGGGCCACGAGACCGTTTCGCGCATCGCCCGCGAGTTCATCCCCGTTGCCGAGGAAGCCGGCGACGACCCGACCGCCGACATGCTGACTTCGCGCTGCACGGTCCATGACCAGACTGCGTGGATGCTGCGTTCGATTCTTGAAGACTGATCCGCAAGATACCCGCCTGCGCGCTGCGAAAGCAGGGCAGGCCTTTCCAGCGCCCGCCTCGAAACGCGGGCGTTTTGCGTTGTACCTCGACCTCGTTCGCTGGAATCGACCGGCCGGCTGGCTGCTCTTGCTGTGGCCGAGCCTTTCGGCCTTGTGGTTCGCGGCGCAAGGCTGGCCGGGCTGGCATCTGCTGGTCGTTTTCGTGCTCGGCACGATCGCCATGCGCAGCGCCGGATGCTGCGTGAACGATGTCGCCGACCGGGACTTCGACCGGCACGTGAAGCGCACTGCCGGGCGGCCGGTCACGAGCGGCGCGGTCTCGGTCCGCGAAGCGCTGGCCCTGGGCGCCGCGCTGGCGCTCCTGGCCTTCGCGCTGGTGTTGACCACCAACCTGGCGACCATCCTTTATTCGTTCGCCGCGCTCGCGATCGCGCTGGCCTATCCGTTCGCCAAGCGCTTCGTCTCGGTGCCGCAGGCCGTGCTGGGCATCGCGTTCAGCTTCGGGATCCCGATGGCCTTCGCCGCCGTCCTGGGCGAGGTGCCTTGGCTCGGCTGGATCCTGCTGGCCGGCAATCTGTTCTGGGTCGTCGCCTACGACACCGAATACGCGATCGTGGACCGGGACGACGACCTCAAGATCGGCATGAAGACATCGGCAATCACCTTCGGGCGGGCCGATGTGTCGATCGTCATGCTCTGCTACGTCGCCTTCCTGGGCATCTGGGCGGCCGTCGGCGCTCTGGAAGGCCGAGGGGCCGTGTTCTTCGCCGGCATCACGGCAGCCGCGGTGCAGGTCGCCTGGCATTGGCGCCTGATTCGAGATCGCACCCGGGACGGTTGCTTCAAGGCCTTTCGCCTCAACCATTGGGTTGGCTTCGCGGTCTTCCTGGGCGTGGCCACCGACTATGCGGCGGGCTGAGCCGCCCGATCTCTAGCCCCTTGCCTGCCCGTATTCCGCTGCCAATCCGGCCGCCCGTTGGCGCGCCGCTTCGATGGCTTTCATGAAGTGCTGTTTCACGGCGTCGGCTTCCATCGAGAGCAGGGCGGCATGCGTGGTGCCGCCCTTCGAGGTCACTTTCTGTCGCAGCTCCTGCGGGGAGTCTTTCGAATCGCCGGCGAGCGCCGCCGCGCCGCGGAAGGTGCCGATCGCGAGCTGCTGCGCGTCGTCGGCAGACAAACCCATCGCAACGCCAGCCTCCACCATGGCCTCGATGAAATAGAAGACGTAAGCGGGCCCGGAGCCGGAAAGGGCTGTTACCGCGTCGAGCAGTTCCTCGGTGTCCAGCCACAGCAGTTCGCCGGTCGCTTCCAGCACGCGTGAGACCAGTTCGCGCTCGCCGTCGGCGATCGACGACCTCGCGAAAAGGCCGGTCATGCCTTCGCCGACCAAGGCGGGGGTGTTGGGCATGGCGCGGACCACCCGGTCCGTTCCGAGCCAACCCGCGATGCTGTCCGATGGAATGCCGGCTGCGATGCTCAAGTGCAGGGCGTCGCGGGTGAAGCTTGCAGTGGCGCGGGCGGCTTCCTCGAAGCTCTGCGGCTTGACCGCCCACACGACGACCTCGCAACGTTCGAGCGCCGACCCGGGTTCGGGATGTGCCGCGATCCTCAGTTCGGATTGCAGGCGAAGTCGCGCGTCCGCCGACGGCTCGACCACCTCGAAGGTGGCCGCCGCCACGTCCTGCTTCAGGAGTCCGCCGAGAATGGCGGTTGCCATGTTGCCGCCGCCGATGAAGGCGATCGGTGGCAGGGGCGTCGGCTCGCGACGTGGAAGAAAAGTGACGGCGATGTTCATGGCGAGGGGCGCCCGGGCGGCGCCAGCTGGATAGGGCGGGCAAATTGTCGGTGCAGCGCGCAGATCGGCAGCGTTGCGGATTCGTGAACCGGACAGCATGAGGGGTTTGACAGCCCCATCTGAAACTGCCACAATCGCGGGCTTCGCTTCAAAAAGGCGGAGCTCCTGCCCAGCGGAAGTGCAACGGAACGGTTTCGATGCATGGACGACGGGCCCAAGACTGACTGGTTTCGCTTCCTTCGAAGCGGCTCCGGTACAAGTTGGGAATATCAATCAATGATCCAAACTGAATCACGGCTCGACGTAGCCGACAACACCGGCGCGAAATCCGTCCTGTGTATCAAGGTGCTGGGTGGCTCCAAGCGGCGTTACGCCAGCGTTGGCGACGTCATCAAGGTCAGCATCAAGGAAGCGGCTCCTCGCGGCCGCGTCAAGAAGGGCGAGATCTACAGCGCCGTGGTGGTTCGCACCGCCAAGGGCATCCGCCGCGCAGACGGCTCGCTCGTCAAGTTCGACGGCAATGCCGCCGTTCTCCTCAACGCCAAGCTGGAGCCGATCGGCACCCGCATCTTCGGACCGGTCACGCGCGAACTGCGCACCGAGAAGTTCATGAAGATCGTGTCGCTCGCCCCCGAAGTTCTGTAAGGACGCAGCCATGAACAAGATTCGCAAAGGCGACCAGGTCATCGTGCTGGCCGGTCGTGACAAGGGCAAGCGCGGCACGGTTTCGCTGCGCAAGGACGATTCCCACCTGATCGTCGAAGGCATCAACATCGTCAAGAAGCACACCAAGCCGAACCCGCTCAAGGGTACGACCGGTGGCATCGTCGAGAAGTCCATGCCGATTCACCAATCCAACGTGGCGATCTTCAATGCCGCGACCGGCAAGGCCGATCGCGTGGGCATCAAGGTCACGGACGGCAAGCGCGTGCGCGTCTTCAAGTCCAGCGGCGACGAAATCAAGATCGCCTAAGGGGTACTCACATGACTCGTCTGCAGCAACACTACCGCGACAAGGTCGCGAAGGACTTGACCGAGAAGTTCGGCTACAAGTCGCCGATGCAAGTCCCGCGCTTGCTCAAGATCACCCTGAACATGGGTGTCGGTGAAGCGGTCGCCGACAAGAAGGTCCTCGACAACGCCGTCGCCGACATGACCAAGATCGCTGGCCAGAAGCCGGTCGTCACCAAGTCGAAGAAGGCGATCGCCGGCTTCAAGATTCGCGAGATGCAGCCGATCGGTTGCATGGTGACCCTGCGCGGCGTCCAGATGTATGAATTCCTGGATCGCTTCGTGACCGTGGCGCTGCCCCGCGTCCGCGACTTCCGCGGCATCTCGGGTCGTGCCTTCGATGGTCGCGGCAACTACAACATCGGCGTGAAAGAGCAGATCATCTTCCCGGAAATCGAGTACGACAAGGTCGACGCGATCCGCGGTCTGAACATCTCGATCACGACCACGGCCAAGACCGACGAAGAAGCCAAGCAGCTGCTCGCCGGCTTCCGTTTTCCGTTCAAGAACTGAGGTATTTTGTGGCAAAAGTAGCTTTGATCGAGCGCGAGCTCAAGCGAGACAAACTGGTCGCAAAGTACGCCGCCAAGCATGCGGAACTGAAGGCGATCGCCAACGACGCGAAGAAGAGCGACGAGGAACGCGCCGAGGCTCGCCTCGGCCTGCAGAAGCTTCCGCGTAACGCCAACCCGACCCGCCAGCGCAACCGCTGCGAAATCACTGGTCGTGCGCGTGGCACCTTCAGCCACTTCGGCCTGGCGCGGCACAAGATTCGCGAACTGGCTTTCAGCGGCGGCATCCCCGGCGTTACCAAGGCCAGCTGGTAAGCCAGGCAGGAGCAAACAACATGAGCATGAGTGATCCCATTGCCGACCTGCTGACGCGCATCCGCAACGCGCAGATGGTGGCCAAACCCACCGTCTCGGTTCCTTCATCCAAGGTGAAGATCGCGATCGCGCAAGTCCTCAAGGACGAAGGCTACATCGACGGATTCCAGGTCAAGACCGATTCGGGCAAGAGCGAACTCGAGATTGCCCTCAAGTACTACGCCGGCCGTCCCGTCATCGAGCGCATCGAGCGTGTGAGCCGTCCCGGGTTGCGCGTCTACAAGGCGAGCACCGATATCCCCCAAGTCCAGAACGGTCTTGGCGTTGCGATCGTCACCACGCCCAAGGGCGTCATGACCGACCGCAAGGCGCGCGCCACCGGTGTCGGCGGCGAAGTGCTTTGCTACGTGGCCTGACCGTGACATCGAGGAGAAACTGAAATGTCCCGAGTAGGAAAAATGCCGGTCGCCATCCCCCAAGGCGTGGATGTTGCGATCAAGGAAGACCAGATCAGCGTCAAGGGTACGGGCGGTACGCTCAACCTGGCGACGAGCAGGCTGGTGAAGGTCGTCAATCAAGACGGCAAGCTGAGCTTCGCGCCCGCCGATGAATCGCGTGCGGCCGATGCGATGAGCGGCACGCTGCGCCAGTTGGTTAACAACATGGTCGTCGGCGTCAGCAAGGGCTTCGAGAAGAAGCTTTCGCTGGTCGGCGTCGGCTACAAGGCCCAGGCGCAAGGCGCCAAGCTGAACCTCCAGGTCGGCTATTCGCATCCGGTCGAGATCGCCATGCCGGAAGGCATTACCGTGACCACCCCGACGCCGACCGAAGTCGTCGTCAAGGGAGCCGACCGCCAGCGCGTCGGCCAGATCGCGGCCGAGATTCGCGCCACCCGCCCACCCGAGCCCTACAAGGGCAAGGGCATCCGGTACGTCGGCGAGAAGATCGTGATCAAAGAGACCAAGAAGAAGTAAGGGGCCGCACCATGATGTTGACGAAAAAAGCCCAGCGTCTGCGCCGTTCGCGCCAGACCCGCATCCGGATCGCGACCCAGGGCGTTGCACGCCTGACCGTGAACCGCACCAACCTGCACATCTACGCGACCGTGATCTCCGACGACGGCACCAAGGTGCTGGCGACTGCATCGACTGCAGAGGCGGAAGTCCGCTCTTCGCTCGGTGGCTCGGGCAAGGGTGGCAACGCCGCCGCAGCCACTGCCGTGGGCAAGCGCATCGCCGAGAAGGCGAAGGCCGCAGGCATCGAGAAAGTTGCCTTCGATCGCGCCGGGTTCGCCTACCACGGTCGGGTGAAGGCATTGGCAGAAGCCGCTCGCGAAGCTGGCCTGCAGTTCTAATCGAACGAGAAATTCACTATGGCAAAGATTCAGGCAAGAACGCAGAGCGAAGGACCCGAGGACGGCCTGCGCGAGAAGATGATCGCGATCAATCGCGTCACCAAGGTCGTGAAGGGCGGGCGAATCCTCGGTTTCGCGGCGCTCACGGTGGTGGGTGATGGCGATGGTCGCGTCGGAATGGGCAAGGGCAAGTCCAAGGAAGTGCCACTGGCCGTCCAGAAGGCGATGGAAGAAGCCCGTCGCAACCTGGTCAAGATCTCGATCAAGAACGGCACGCTGCATCACCGGGTGACCGGTCATCACGGCGCTGCCTCGGTGGTCATGATTCCTGCGCCCAAGGGAACCGGCATCATCGCCGGCGGCCCGATGCGCGCGGTGTTCGAAGTCATGGGCATCACCGATATCGTGGCCAAGAGCCACGGTTCCTCGAATCCCTACAACATGGTTCGGGCGACGCTCGACGGTCTCAAGAACTCGACCACGGCTTCCGAAGTCGCGGCCAAGCGCGGACTGACCGTCGAAGAGATCTTCGCCTAACCCGGAAGCATCGACATGACGACGCAACAACAGACGCTCAAGGTTCAATTGGTGAAGAGCCCCATCGGCACCAAGGAATCGCATCGCGCCACCGTTCGTGGCCTGGGCCTGCGCAAGCTCAACAGCGTGAGCGAATTGCAGGACACGCCCGCCGTGCGCGGCATGATCAACAAGATCAGTTATCTGGTCAAAGTGCTCTAAGCAGAGCACGCGAGAGAGATACATATGGAACTCAATGGCATCAAGCCGGCGGATGGCGCCAAGCACGCCAAGCGTCGCGTGGGTCGTGGCATCGGCTCCGGCCTCGGCAAGACCTCGGGTCGTGGCCACAAGGGCCAGAAGTCGCGTGCGGGCGGATTCCACAAGGTCGGTTTCGAAGGCGGCCAGATGCCGCTGCAGCGTCGCCTGCCCAAGCGTGGTTTCAAGTCGCAGACGCTCAAGTACAACGCCGAAGTCACGCTCGCATCCCTCGCGCAACTCGGCCTTGCCGAAGTCGACATGCTGGCCCTGAAGCAGGCCGGCCTGGTGAGCCAGAACGCGAAGGTCGTCAAGATCATCAAGACCGGCGAACTCACCACGGCGATCAAGTTGACCGGCATCGGTGCGACCGCCGGCGCCAAGGCTGCCATCGAGGCAGCCGGCGGCAGCGTGGCCTGAGCGGGCACGGAAAGAATCCTTCGTGGCAACCAACGCAGCAACGCTCGCCAAGACCGGCAAGTTCGGTGACCTCCGTCGCCGGCTTGTCTTCTTGCTGCTGGCGCTCGTGGTCTATCGGATCGGCGCGCACATCCCGGTGCCGGGTATCAACCCGGACCAGCTGGCGCAGTTGTTCCAGGGCCAGCAGGGCGGCATCCTGAGCTTGTTCAACATGTTCTCGGGCGGTGCGCTCTCGCGCTTCACCGTGTTCGCGCTGGGCATCATGCCGTACATCTCCGCGTCGATCATCATGCAGTTGATGACCTACGTGGTCCCGACCTTCGAGCAGCTCAAGAAGGAAGGCGAGGCGGGCCGTCGCAAGATCACGCAGTACACGCGCTACGGCACCCTCGCCCTCGCGCTGTTCCAATCGTTCAGCATTGCGGTCGCTCTCGAATCGTCGGCTGGCCTCGTCATCGCTCCGGGCTTCGGCTTCCGCCTCACGGCCATGATCAGCCTGACCGCTGGCTCGATGTTCCTGATGTGGCTCGGCGAGCAGATCACCGAACGGGGTCTCGGCAACGGGATCTCGATCCTGATCTTTGCTGGGATCGCGGCCGGACTGCCGAGCGCGATCGGCGGTTTGCTCGAACTGGTACGAACCGGCGCAATGAACGTGCTGGTGGCGCTCTTCATCGTCGCAGTCGTGGTGCTGGTGACCTACTTCGTCGTCTTCGTCGAGCGCGGACAGCGGAAGATCCTGGTCAACTATGCCCGGCGCCAGGTCGGCAACAAGGTCTATGGCGGGCAGTCTTCCCACTTGCCTTTGAAGTTGAACATGGCCGGTGTGATTCCGCCGATCTTCGCTTCGTCGATCATCCTGCTGCCGACCACGGTGGTGGGTTGGTTCAGCACCGGCGAAAGCATGAGCTGGATCAGGGACATCGCCGGGGCGCTGCGACCCGGTCAGCCGATTTATGTTCTGCTCTATGCCACCGCGATTGTGTTCTTCTGCTTCTTCTATACCGCGCTGGTATTCAACAGCAGGGAGACGGCGGACAACCTGAAGAAGAGCGGAGCCTTCATTCCCGGGATTCGCCCCGGTGACCAGACCGCTCGCTACATCGACAAGATCCTGGTTCGGCTGACGCTGGCGGGTGCGGTGTACATCACCTTCGTTTGCCTGCTGCCCGAGTTCCTGATCCTCAAGTACAACGTCCCGTTCTACTTCGGCGGGACTTCCCTGTTGATCATCGTGGTGGTCACGATGGACTTCATGGCCCAGGTGCAGAACTACATGATGTCGCAACAGTATGAATCGCTGCTCAAGAAGGCCAGTTTCAAGCCGTCTTGATGCACAGAGAGTTGAACGCCACGACTTCGGCCGGGCGCCCATTGTTCAAGGCGAACCGTCGCCGGATGAGAGTTTTAGGAGAATGAAATGAGAGTTTCGGCTTCGGTCAAAACCATTTGCCGCAATTGCAAGGTCATCCGCCGCAAGGGTGTGGTGCGCGTGATCTGCACCGACCCGCGCCACAAGCAGCGCCAGGGTTGATCGAGAGAAATTAGAGGACGCACATGGCACGTATTGCTGGTATCAACATTCCGCCGCACAAGCACGCCGAGATTGGCCTGACGGCCATCTTCGGCATCGGTCGCACGCGCGCCCGTCAGATCTGCGAGGCGAGCGGCATCGAGTATTCGAAGAAGATCAAGGATCTGACCGACGCAGATCTCGAGAAGATCCGCGACCAGATCGCGCTCTTCACCATCGAAGGCGACCTGCGGCGCGAAACCACGATGAACATCAAGCGATTGATGGACATCGGCTGCTACCGCGGCTTCCGTCATCGCCGCGGCTTGCCGATGCGCGGCCAGCGTACGCGCACCAATGCCCGTACGCGCAAGGGCCCGCGCAAGGCTGCGCAGTCGCTGAAGAAATAAGGATAGATCGATATGGCCAAAGCACCAGCCAACAACGCGGCACAGCGCGTACGCAAGAAGGTCCGCAAGAACGTTGCGGACGGCGTCGCGCACGTCCACGCTTCGTTCAACAACACCATCATCACGATCACCGATCGCCAGGGCAATGCACTGTCGTGGGCGTCGTCGGGTGGCCAGGGCTTCAAGGGTTCGCGCAAGTCGACGCCCTTCGCAGCGCAGGTCGCTTCCGAAGTCGCCGGCCGTGCCGCCGTGGAACAAGGTATCAAGAACCTCGACGTCGAGATCAAGGGCCCCGGTCCTGGTCGCGAATCGTCGGTGCGCGCGCTGGCCGCGCTCGGCATCCGGATCAACTCGATCGCCGACGTGACCCCGGTGCCGCACAACGGCTGCCGTCCGCAGAAGCGTCGTCGCATCTGAGCGATCGGCGCACCGCGCAGTCTGCTTGCGAGCGGGCTGCGCATTTTGTTTTTGAAGCCCACCGCCAAGGGCGCACCGTCCTTGGCTCGCGCAGCACTCCACTGCGTCAGATGACATAAAGGAAGCTCTCGTGGCACGCTATCTCGGCCCCAAGGCCAAACTCTCCCGCCGTGAAGGCACCGACCTGTTCCTGAAGAGCGCCCGCCGCTCGATCCAGGACAAGGCGAAGTTCGATTCCAAGCCCGGCCAGCACGGCCGTACCTCGGGTCAGCGAACCTCCGACTTCGGTCTGCAACTGCGTGAGAAGCAGAAGGTCAAGCGCATGTACGGCGTGCTCGAAAAGCAGTTCCGCCGCTACTTCGAAGAAGCCGATCGCCGCCGTGGCAACACGGGCGCCAACCTGCTGTTCATCCTCGAGTCGCGTCTCGACAACGTGGTTTACCGGATGGGGTTCGGCTCGACCCGCGCCGAAGCACGCCAGTTGGTGTCGCACCGTGCGATCACGGTCAACGGCCAGTCCGTCAACATCCCCTCCTACCTCGTGAAGACGGGCGACGTGATCGCTGTTCGCGACAAGTCGAAGAAGCAGATCCGGGTCGTCGAGGCCCTGCAACTCGCGCAGCAGGTCGGCATGCCGGCCTGGGTCGAGGTCAATGCCGACAAGGCCGAAGGCACCTTCAAGAAGGTTCCGGACCGCGACGAGTTTGCTGCCGACGTCAACGAGTCGCTCATCGTCGAACTGTATTCGCGCTGATCGCCAAGGTATTCCGCGGCGTTCCGGCCGCGCCAGGCCGTCCGAAGGGCACGGCCCACACGTATTAGATGTTCACGTTCCTGCCCGCATTCCGGGCAGGTGCTTCACCAGCCTTACCGGTGTAACGAGCCGGGGGTATTGAGAGGAAGTCTGCATGATTCAAACCATTCTGAAACCCAAGACCATCCAGGTCGAGCAATTGGCCGCCAACAAGGCCAAGGTCACGCTCGAGCCTTTCGAGCGCGGCTACGGCCATACGCTCGGCAACGCGCTGCGTCGCGTGCTGCTGTCGTCGATGGTGGGTTATGCCCCGACCGAAACGACGATCGCCGGCGTGCTGCACGAGTACTCGTCGATCGACGGCGTGCAGGAAGATGTCGTCAACATCCTCCTGAACCTCAAGGGCGTGGTCTTCAAGCTGCATAACCGCGACGAAGTCACCCTCAGCCTCCGCAAGGATGGCGAAGGCGCGGTCACGGCATCGGATATCCAGACGCCGCACGACGTCGAGATCATCAACCCGGACCACGTGATCGCGCACCTGTCGCAAGGCGGCAAGCTCGACATGCAGATCAAGGTCGAGAAGGGCCGCGGCTATGTTCCCGGCACGATGCGTCGGCATGCCGATGAGCAATCCAAGGTCATCGGTCGAATCATTCTCGATGCGTCGTATTCGCCGGTGACCCGCGTGAGCTACGAAGTCGAGAGCGCCCGCGTCGAGCAGCGCACCGACCTCGACAAGCTGGTGATCGTGATCGAAACCAACGGCGCCATCACTGCAGAAGACGCGGTCCGCGCATCGGCCAAGATCCTGGTCGAGCAGATGGCCGTGTTCGCGCAGCTTGAAGGCGGCGAGCTGGCTGCATTCGATGCGCCGGCACCGCGTAGCGCCCAGCAGTTCGACCCGATCCTGCTGCGCCCGGTGGACGAACTCGAACTCACGGTTCGCTCTGCGAACTGCTTGAAGGCCGAGAACATCTACTACATCGGCGACCTGATCCAGCGCACCGAGAACGAGTTGTTGAAGACGCCCAACCTGGGTCGCAAGTCGCTCAACGAGATCAAGGAAGTGCTGGCTTCGCGCGGCCTGACCCTCGGCATGAAGCTCGAGAGCTGGCCGCCGGCCGGACTCGACAAGCGTTGATTTTTTTGCGGTCATCGAGACCGCAGTGCAACGGCAGTACCTGATACGGCTGCCTGTTTTTATAAAGTAAAGGAAAGCACCATGCGTCACGGACACGGACTTCGCAAACTCAACCGCACCAGCTCGCACCGCCTTGCGATGCTGCAGAACATGATGAATTCGCTCATCGAGCATGAAGTCATCAAGACCACCGTCCCCAAGGCCAAGGAACTGCGCCGCGTCATCGAGCCGATGATCACGCTCGCCAAGAAGCCCACGGTTGCAAACAAGCGCCTCGCATTCGATCGCCTTCGCGACCGCGACAGCGTGGTCAAGCTCTTTGCCGAGCTGGGCCCGCGCTACCAGGCTCGTCCGGGCGGCTACACCCGCATCCTCAAGATGGGTTTCCGCGTCGGCGACAACGCGCCCATGGCATTGGTCGAGTTGGTCGATCGTCCGCAGGTCGAAGAGTCGACGGACGCCGAGCAAACCGCTGCCGAATAAGTTATAATTTACTCTTGCCGCGCGATGGAGCAGCCTGGTAGCTCGTTGGGCTCATAACCCAAAGGTCGCAAGTTCAAATCTTGCTCGCGCAACCAAATTCTCAAAGACTCGACAGTCTTTGATGCTTAGTCAAAACGCCCACTTTCGAGTGGGCGTTTTGCTTTGTGCGTTGAGTGTCTGGCGCAGCGTGTCACGGGTCGGTGTCGTTGTCCCAAGTGTCGGCAGTAACCGGCCGTTCACTTTCGTGTGAACGGTCACTCGGGACTGGTGACTGGTGACTGGTGACTATTGCTGTGTCCGCGGGACGCAAGAACAGGGGAAGTGGGAAGTCGAACTTGGACACTCGCCAGAAACGAGTCTTTCGTCAACGACTGGTGCCGGCTCGACCCGCTCACTGATCCAGCTGATCCGCCCAGATCAACGCCTGCAGATGCGCCCAGTTCACCTGGTGGTTCGACAGATGCAGTTGCTCCGCTGCAATCCCGAACGACACCTCATCACCGCTTTCGCAGGCCTTCGCCAGCGCCAGAAACGGTGCCAGCTGGCCCTCGTTGCGCAGCAATGCAGCCGACACCGACTCCGGCAAGCTGATCGCCTCCAATGCCTTGGTGAGCGGGATGCCGAGCAAGGTGTCCAGCAGCGAGAAGACGCCGGTCACGAAGGCGTTGTCGCATTCCTCCTTCGGCATCAACTCGGCGGCCAATAGTTCCATCAATCGTCCGCGCACCACGGCAGCGGTTCCTGCAGCAGGCGCGGCGCCACCGGGGCGCGAGGTCGTCATCAGGAGCGTCGCCCATCGGAACAGCTTGTTGAGGCCGAGGATCATGACGGCGTGGCGAAACGAGGTGATCTCGACGCTCAGACCGAAGCCGCAGGAATTGATGAAGCGCAACAGCTTGAAGGACAGCATCGGGTCCTTCTTCAGCAAGTCCTCGATGTCCGCGACCTCGGCGTCGCGCCTCACCAGATTCAGGAGCTGGACGATGGTCGCTTGAGAGGTCTGGACGGTCTTGTCCTTGATCATCGCGGGCTGCGCGAACCAGTTGCCCTGGAACAGCTTGACCCCGAGACCCTTCATCTGTTCGAACTGCGCCGAGGTCTTCACCTGGTCGGCAACCACCTCGGCCTTGGACTGCGATCTGGCGCTCTTCACCAGCGCAGCCATGTCCTGCGCCGACATGAGTTCCATGTCCAGCTTGATGAACGAGGCCAGCGAAAGCCAGGGCGCATAGGCTTCCTGCAGGACCGACTGGTCGAAGGCGAGCCGGAAGCCGTCCGCATGCGCCCGCTCCAGCATCGAACGGCGAATCGCGATGCCTTCGGCCGAATGCGCGCTCAGGGTCGGGATCTCGAGCACCACCTTCTCGGGGTCGAGCAGCGCCAGGTGCCCGTCCGCCATGTTCTCGAAGGTGCACTGGATGAAGACCTGCTTGTTGCCGGCCAAGGTGTCGCTGCCGACATCCGACAGCGCGTCGAAGAGCACCGCGTCGTCGTTGGCCGCCGCCCGCGGCCGCTCGAAGAGCTCATAGCCGTAGACCGCTCGCCGCTCGTCCACGATGGCCTGGCGCGCGATGGCCGCGTTGGCCTGCGGCGAGCGCGGGGCCGGTGCGACAAGCTCGGGCGCGGCTTGCAGACTGCTTGGCATGAATACTCCTGTGGACGATGGGCAGGCTAGGCGCCCACAATCAGTATCGGCCTGCGCTGTAACATTCTTTAACGCGCTCTCGGCGGCTCTGCGCAGAAATGCACAAAGCCTCGATCCGGCGTCGGAACTCAGTCGCCGAGCGCTGCGAGGGTCTTGAGAAGAGCCCGATTTGCGTCTTCGGCCGTGGTCTCGGTCTCGATGCGAAGGGCGCGAAGCTGCGCCGGGTCGGCCGATTCGAGCGCCATCGCGAGCTGCAGCGCCGCCGCGTACGGGCCCGACTGGCTGATCGCCGCGGAAACAATTCTGTCGGCCAACGGAATCCGGTTGAAGCCGGCCCGCAGAGGCTCATCCATGACCAGATCGAGCTGCGAGAAGAGTCCGCACAGGTACACCTCGCGGCGCAGATCGTCCTCGACGCCGGCATCCATCAGCTGGGCCATCAGGTGCCCGCGAATCACCATGGTCGCGTTGATCGGACGCAGGTTCGCGTCCTCGCTCGCGGTCGGCAGCTGCTCGGCGAGCCAGGCGTTGACCTTGCGGTAGCCCAGCATCATCAAGCCATGGCGGACGGTCGAGACGCCGCTCCGCAAGCCGAGGCCGGCAGAGTTGAGGTACAGCAGCATGCGATAGGTGAGCGTCGGCTCCTGGCCGAGCAGCTGGTCGATGCGTTCGAGCGAATCCTCGCGGTCGAGCGCGCTCATCACCTGCACGAGCGCGCGTCGGGAGACCGGCGCCGGCTGGCCGGCGTAGCGGTGCAGCACGTCTTCCATCGGCCAACCGCAGACCGCCCAGGCGCCTTGCTGGTCGAGTGCGTGCTCGGCCAAGGCCCGGCTGGCGACGCCGTCGACCAGCGCATGGGTCTTGATCGGGCTGTTTTCCGAGCGTCCGCCGACCCGCCCGGCGGCCGCGGCCTGGCGAAGCTGAAGCGCCGCCTGCATGGCGGTGGCCGCATCGGTCGCGGCCAGCGCGAGCGAACGCCGGTCGAAGAGCCGCGCATGCTCCGGCCGCAGTTCGTCCTGCGGCGTTCCGGCTGCGATCAAATGCACGCCCCGTTGGCGCGCCTGCGAAAGCGTCGCGACCAAGCCGGCGTCGCCGAGCCACTTCACCGGCACCTCGATCTGCGGGCTGCTGGAATCGGCATTCGAGGCCAAGCCGAGCAGCAAGGCGCGCGAACGGACCGACAGCACCAGCGTGGGCGAATCCGCCGTCCAGAGTTCGCCCAGCGTGCGCAACAAGTGCGCGCCGTCCACGCCCTGGTCGTCCTCGTGTACGTAGAGCCGCAGCCCCGCCAATCCGCGGGCTCGATTCCACAGCGGCCGAAAGCCGAGCGAGATGCTGCCGAGAACCGATTGCGCCATGACGTCGCCGCTCGCCGGGTCAGCTGATGAAGTTGAAGAGCGACAGCTTCTGGATCTGCGCGTAGGAGCCCAGCGCAGCCGAGTACGCGGTCTGCTGGTTCTGGAATTCCGACAGCGCCTTCACCACGTCGAGATCCTCTGCGCGCGAGCGATCGCTTTCAAGCTGCAGGCTGCGCGACTCCTGCCGGTCGGTGATGTTGTCGACCTGGTTGAGCAGGTCGCCGGCTCGTCCGCGCGAGGCAGAAAGCCGTGCCATCCCGGAGTCGAGCTGGACCAGGGACTGCGCCACGTTCTGCGCCACCGCGCCATTGCTGCCGGCGTCGCGGATGCCCGTGATGGCCTGGTCGAGCACCTTGAACAGATCGATGCGGGTGCTGGGCGCCACTTCGAGCGAATTGCCGTTTTGCGGAACGCCGGTCGCCGCCAGGGAGATGCCGTCGAACTGGATGGCCTGGCCGCTCCGATACGGCTGCCCGGTCTGCAAGGTGGTGTTGGTCGTGGTGTCGACGATGTCGTAGGTGGTGTTGGCGCCATTGACCGCGAAGTCGATGCGGTAGGCATGGCCGGTGAGCGCTGTCGGGTCGCGCACCTGGCCGGCATTGCTCCAGACCTGGCTGGTGCCGGCGCCCTGCGCGGTCGTGAAGACGCCGTTGCCGGTCGGCACGTCCATCCAGGTCGCATGGCCGTCCAGCGTGGTCGGCACCGAGACCTCGCCGGCCGAAGCCTGGCCCGAGATGCCGTCGAACACCACGCCGGTGCCGACGTCGACGAACGGCGATTCGGTGCTGCCCAGGCCGCCGAAGAGCGCCTGGCCATTGGTGTCCTTGGTGTTCGCGTAGCCGAGGATCTGGTCGCGCAGCGTGGTGAGCTGCAGCGAAATGGTCGCCCGGTCGGTCGGGCTCAGCGAGGCATTGCCAGCCTGCACCACCAGGGTCCGGAAGTCCTGCACCGCCTTGACCGCATCGCCGAGCGCGGCTTCGGCCGTGGCGACCGAGTTGCGCTGTACCTCGAGCGCACGCTGGTCGGTCGCGACCCGCGCCATCCGGGTAATGGCGCGTTCGGCCTGGGCGGCGCCGGTGGGGTCGTCGCTCGGGCGCAGCACCTTCTTGCTGGCGCTGAGCTGCTCCTGCAGCTTCGACATCTGGCTCTGCCGGATGGTGAGTTGGCGCACCGCACTGTCGTAGGTGTTGGCACTGCCGAGGCGGGTATTGACTGCCATGCTCTTTCCTTCTCGTCGATCGTTCAGCGCATGCCTTGCAGCAGGGTGTCGAACACGTTCTGCGCGATCTGGATCATCTTGGCCGAAGCCTGGTAGGCCTGCTGGTATTGCAGCAGCTTGGCCGCCTCTTCGTCCAGGTTCACGCCCGAGACGCTGGTGCGCTGGGTTTCGAGGCTGGTCGCGATCGAGCTCGAGATGCCGGCCGCGTACTGGGCGCTCTGCGCGCGCACGCCGACCTCGGCCATCAGGCTCGCATAGCCGTCGGATATCGGCGCGCCGTCGAACATCACCTTGTCGCGCAAGGCGAGCAGCGCGCCCGCGTTGCCGGCGTTCAGGTTGGAGTAGCCCGGCGTCGCCGCCTGGATGGTGATGGTGTCGCCGGCCTTGGGCGTACCCGTGAGGGTCAACTGCCAGCCGTTGAAGCTGATCGGCTGCCCTGCTGCATAGCTCTGCCCGGTCGGATTGCCGGTACCGGCACCGCTGATGTCGAAGGTGCCCGCCGCGGTGAAGGTGAGGGTGACCGTGGACTGCGTGTTCGCGTTGGCCGCGGTCGCCGCGAGCGAGCCGATCTTTACCGTGCCGGTGTTGGCCGCGGCCACCCGCGCCTCGATCGGGCTGGCCGCCGCCAGTTCGCGCGGCGAGTTCAGGACCGTGGTCATGTTGCCCGCGGCCGATGCGTAGGGCCGCAGCAAAAAGCCGTCGCCGACGGCCGCGGCGCCGCTGTCGACCGAGAGCGTCAGGCCGTCGATGTCGATCGGCATCGGGCCGGTGAAGCTGGTGAGCTTGCCGTCCGAAAGCCGCAGCACGTCCACGCCGGCGGCGGTGAATTTGAGCTGGTAGGACGACGGCTCCATCGCGGTCGTGTCCTTGACCACGGCGCCCACCACCGCGTTGCCGGTGTTGCCGTTCGCGGGCATGGCGTCCGGTATCTCGATCGGCTTGAAGAAATCGCCACCGGGCCGCCCCTCGAGGTCGATGCCCATCCGGTGTTGAGCGTTGACCTCGATCGAGATCGCGAGCGCCATCCGGCCAAGCCCGTCGCGGGCCGCGGCCAGGTCGGAATTCTGGAAGTGCAGCAGACCGGCCACCGCGCCGCCGCCGAGCATGTTGTCGTCGAGCACGGCGGTGAGCGCGCCGCGCGTCATCGCGAGCTTGCTGGTGCCGTTCTCGGCCTGGATCAAGGCGACCGGCGTCGCCGACTTGCCCAGCACCAGCGTCTGGCCGCTCACGAACACGTTGAGCGATCCATCGTCGGCGGCCACGGTGTGGGTCTGCACCTGCTGGTTCAGATCGCGCAGCAGCTGGTCGCGCTGGTCGAGCAGGTCGTTGGGGCTCTGGCTGCCGCCATTGGAGAGGCTGATCTTCTCGTTGAGCTGCGCGATCTGCGCGGCCAGGCTGTTGATGGTCTTGACCGAATCGCCGAGCTGCGCGTTCACGCCGCGCTGCAGGTCGTCGAGGCTGGTCTGCGCGTTGCGAAAGCGGGCCGAGAGTTCGTCCGCGCGGGTGATCACCACGTTGCGGGCGGTCACGTCGGTCGGCGTGCTGGCCACGTCCGAGAAGCCGTTGATCATGTCGGTCACGGCGGCGCCGAGACCGCTCTTGCCGCCCTGGAAGATGTCCTCCAGCGAGGTGAGGCGGTCGGCGCGTGCGACGTCCATCGCCTGCACCGACTGGGCCAGCGTCGCCTGGCGCGTCAGGAACTCGTTGTGCGCGCGTTCGATGCCCACCACCTCGACGCCCTTGCCGATGTAGCCGGCGCCGGTGTATTGGCCGGACACCTGCTGCATGACCGTGGTCTGGCGCGAATAGCCGACCGTCGATGCGTTCGCGATGTTGTGGCCGGTGGTCGACAGCGCGATCTGGTTGGCAAGCAGGGCGCGCGAGCCCAGGTTGAGAAGCGAACTCATGCTTGCGACCTCTGGATCTGGAGCGTGGTGTTGATCGCCCGGCTGAGCTTGGACGCGTAAGCCGGGTCGGTCGCGTAACCGGCCCGCTGCAGCTCGGTCGCGTAGCTCACGGCCGAGCCGGTGCTGGCACGGGCTTGCGCATAGCGCGGGCTCTCGCCGATGAGGCGTGCGTAGTCGCGGAACGATTCCTCGAAGGAGTTGTACGCGCGGAACTTGGCGGTCATCTTGCGCGGCTCGCCGTCGATGTATTCGGTGGTCGTGATCTCGGCGACCTTGCCGGTCCAGCCGGCGCCGGCCTTGATGCCGAACAGGTTGAAGCTGTTGCTGCCGTCGGCGTTGCGGATTTCGCTCCGGCCCCAGCCGGTCTCGTGGCCGGCCTGGCCGACCATGAAGCTCGCCGGGATGCCGGTCGCCTGCGCCACGCGTTCGGCCGCGTCGGTGTGCTGGGCCACGAAGCCGCTCTGGCTGGCGCTCGGGTTCACGGCGCTCGAGCCGCCGGTTGCGCCCAGGCGGCCTGCGCCGCCCAGCGACACGGTCGACACCCCGTTGGCGCCGCCGGTCATCTGCTGGGTCAGCTGGCGCGTGATGGCGTCGGTCAGGCCGCCCGGCATGCCGGCCAGCTGCACCGCGAACTGCTGGTCCATGAGGTCGGTGCCGAGCTTCTCGCCGTCGCTGTCCATCAGGCCGGACTTCATGGTCGCTTCGCGCATGCTCTTGATCAGCTCGCGCATGAAGAGCGATTCGAACTGCTTGGCCGCTTCCTTGGCCGCCTTGGGGTCGTTGCTGCCGGCCGCGAGCTTGAGCGTGTCGAGCGAGCGGGCATCCGCCGCCAGGCTGTTCGACGGCATCGAAGGAATCGAAGTGGGCAACGCCATCTCAGCGCTCCTGCATCCGGAAGGAAGGACGGGCGAGGCGGGTCATATCACCTCCAGTTCGGCGGTGAGCGCACCGGAGGCCTTGATCGCCTGCAGGATCGCCAGCAGGTCCTGCGGCGTCGCGCCCAGCGCGTTCAATGCCCGAACCACGTCGGCGAGCTGCGGTGCGGCGGGTACCTGGTAGAGGATGCCCGGCTCCTGCTTGATCTGGATGCTGGCCTGCTCGGCCACCACGGTCTGCCCGCCCGAAAGCGGCGCCGGCTGGCTCACGACCGGAGTCGAGCTGATGGTGACCGACAGGTTGCCGTGCGCGATGGCGCAAGGGCCGAGCGTCACCGCCTGGTTCAGCACGATCGAGCCGGTGCGGGCGTTGATCACCACCTTGGCCGCCGGTGCGGATTGCTCCAGCGTGAGCTCCTCGAGCTCCGCGATGAAGTTGACACGGGCATTGGCATCGGTCGGCGCGCGGACTTCGACCGTGCGGCCGTCCAGCGCACGCGCGGCACCGGCGCCGAGACGCTTGTCGATGGCCTGCGCCACCCGGCGCGCGGTCTGGAAGTCGGAGGCGTTGAGGCCGAGCGTGACGCTGTCGCCTTCGAGCAGCGGCGAGGGCACCGCGCGCTCGACCTGGGCGCCGCCCGGCACCCGGCCCGCGCTCAGGTGGTTGATCTGGACCTTGCTGCCGCCGGCTGCCGCGCCGGCGCCGCCGACCACCACGTTGCCTTGCGCCAGGGCATAGATCTCGCCATCGGCGCCGCGCATTGGGGTCGCCACCAGCGTGCCGCCCTTCAGCGACTTGGCATTGCCCATCGACGACACGTTGATGTCGATCTGCTGGCCCGGCTGCGCAAAAGCCGGCAGCTGGGCGGTGATGATCACCGCCGCCACGTTCTTCAGCTGCAGCTGCGAGGCCCGGTTGTCCGGCAGCGTGATGCCCAGCTGCTGGAGGTAGTTGGCCACGCTCTGCGTGGTGTAGGGCATCTGGGTGGTCTGGTCGCCGGTGCCGTCCAGGCCGACCACCAGGCCGTAGCCGGTCAGCTGGTTGCTCCGCACGCCCTGCACTGCCGCGATCTCCTTGATGCGGACCGCGTGGGCCGGTGCCAGGAGCGCGAAGCCGAGCAGCAGCCCGGCGGCGATTCGGCCGGCACGGCTGGCGAGCCGGGCGGCCGCGGAAATCGATGAAGCGAAGGAGGATGAGCAGGGCATGGCAGCAAGCAGAAGGTCGGTAATGGCTATTGGGCCATTCGATGCAGGTGCGTGGTCCCTGGATAAAAGGGGCTTCGGTCCCCCAGTTCGCTGGATGGGCGGGCCGGCTGGGCGCGGCCCGCCGGCCGTCAGAACGGCAGGACGTTCATGAAGAAACGGTTGAGCCAGGGCATCGTCTGCACCTCGCCCTGCGCGCCGCGGCCGCGCGATTCGATCCGCACGTTGGCGACCTGGGTCGAGCTCACCGTGCTGCCGGCCTGGATCGCCCGCGGATCGATCGTGCCGCTGAAGCGCAACACGTCCACGTTCTGGTTCACGCCGATCTGCTTTTCGCCGGTCACGACCAGGTGGCCGTTCGGCAGCACGTCCACCACCGTGGCGGTGATCGAGCCGTGGAAGGTGTTCGCGCTCTCGGTGCCGCCCTTGCCGGCGAAGTTCTGGCCGGAGTTGGCGGTGGCGCTCGCCCGGTTGAACGAGTTGGCCGACAGGAAGGGCAGGGCCGAGATGCCGGCGTCGATGCCGCTCTTCTTGTCGATGGTGGAGGTCGACTTCTGGCTCGCGCTCACGTTCTCGATGATCGCGATGGTCACGTTGTCGCCGACCAGCCGCGCCCGGCGGTCCTCGAAAAGCGGCCGGTAGTTGACGGTATGGAAGAGGCTGCCGGTGGCCGGCCGCGGCGCGACCAGCGGCGAGCTCGCGACCGGCGGCGGCGTGGTCACCGGCATGTCGACCTGCGGCGTGTTGGCGAGGGTGCTGCAGCCGACCGCGAGCGACGAGGCGGCGAGCGCGAGGGCGATGCGCCACGACCCGGCCACGCGAGCCGCGACAGCTGCGAGAGCCGCGACAGCCACCAAGGGAGAAAGCGATTTCATAGTTGTCCGAGCTTCTGCAGCATCTGGTCGCTGGTCTGGATCGCCTTCGAGTTCATCTCGTAGGCGCGCTGGGTCTGGATCATCGAGACCAGTTCCTGCACCACGTTCACGTTCGAGGTCTCCAGGAAGCCCTGCATCACCGTGCCGAGGCCGTTGGTGCCGGCGGTGCCGCCGTTCGGCTGGCCCGAGGCCGCGGTTTCGGCATAGAGGTTCTCGCCGCGCGGCTCCAAGCCGGCCGGATTGATGAAGTTCGCGAGCGCCAATTGGCCGATCGCCTGGGGCGCCGCTTGCCCGGAAAGCGTGGCGGAGACCGTGCCGTCGTTCGAGATGCTGACGTTGGTGGCACCGGTCGGCACCGTGATGCCGTTGGCGACCGGCAGGCCCGAAGAGGTCACCAGCCGGCCTTGCGCGTCGACCTGGAACGAGCCGTCGCGGGTGTAGCCGATGGTGCCGTCGGGCTGGGTCACCTGGAAGAAGCCGTTGCCCTTGATGGCGACGTCGAGCATGTTGTTGGTCTGCTGCATGCTGCCTTGCGAGAAGGAGCGGCTGGTGGCGACGGTGCGCACGCCCAGGCCGAGCTGCAGCCCGGTCGGCAGCTGCGATTGCTCGGTGCTGTTGGCGCCGACCTGCCGCAGGTTCTGGTACATCAGGTCCTGGAACACCGCGTTGGCGCGCTTGAAGCCGGTGGTCGAGACGTTGGCCAGGTTGTGCGAGATGACGTCCAGCTGGGTTTGCTGGGCTTCCATGCCGGTCTTCGAGATCCAGAGCGAATTGATCATGAGGGAGTCCTGTGGCGACGCGGGCTTCAGCCCACGCTGAGCAGCTGCGCTGCGGATTTGTCGGAGCTTTCGGCGGTCTGCAGGAGCCGCGTCTGCTGCTCGAACTGGCGGGCGGCGGCGATCATGCCGACCATGGTCTCGACCGGGTTCACGTTCGAGCCTTCGAGTGCGCCGACTTCGAGCCGGGCGTTGGCGTCGGTCGGCAGCGGGTCCTGGGTCGCGGTGCGAAACAGCCCGTCGTCGCTGCGCCGCACCGGCTCGTCCCGGTTGGCGGTCGCGAGCTTGATGCGGCCGATGGTCGAGGACGGCGCGTCGCCGGTCTTGGTGGTCACGGTGCCGTCGCTGCCGACCGAGATTTCGGCGCCGGGCGGCACGTCGATCGGCGCGCCGCCGTCGCTCAGCACCATGAGGCCGCTGGTGGTGGTCAGCGTGCCTTCCGGCGAAACCTGGAACGCGCCTTCGCGGGTATAGGCCTCGGTGCCGTCCAACCCCTGCACCGCGAACCAGCTGCTGCCCTGCGGCACCATGTCGAGCGCGCGGCCGGTGCGCTGGATGGCGCCCGGCTTGTCGTCGTGGCCCGAGGTGGCTTCCATCGCGAACACCCGGGTGCTGGCGCCGTCGCCGCGCAGCGGCACCGCGCGAAAGGTCGAAAGCTCCTGGCGAAAGCCCTGCGTCGATGCGTTCGCCAAATTGTTGGCGAGCACGGTCTGCCTTTGGGCGGCGGCGTTGGCGCCGCTCATGGCCGTGTAGATCAGGTGGTCCATCGGTGGGGGCTTTCGAGCTTGCGTCTATCGATCAGCGCAGGTTGACCAGGGTCGACATGATCTGGTCCTGGGTCTTGATGGTCTGGGCGTTGGCCTGGTAGGAACGCTGCGCGGTCATCATGTTGACGAGCTCGGCGGTCAGGTCGACGTTCGACTCTTCGAGTGCGCCCGAACGCAGCGCGCCGAAGGTGCCTTCGCCCGGGGCGCCGCGCACCGGCTGGCCCGAGGCCGCGGTTTCCTTCCAGTAGCCGCCGCCGGTCGGCGAGAGGCCCTGTGCATTGCGGAAGTTCACCAGCGCGATCTGGCCGGCCGACTGGGTCTGGCCGTTCGAGTAGCTGGCGGTGATGACGCCGCTGTCCTCGATCTTCAAGCCGGTCAGCTGGCCTGCGGTGTAGCCGTCCTGCGTCAGGTCCGACACCGTGAAGCGCGAGTTGACCTGGTTCATCTTGCCGAGGTCGAGCGCGACCGTGAAGGTCTGGGCCGGATCGTTCGGCGAGGCCAGCGTCAGGTTCGGGATGGTCGAGTTGGCCACGTCCAGGCTGCCGTCCGAGGTGAAGCTCACCTGGAACGGCGTCGAGGCGGCGGCGTCGCTGCCGTTGATGCTGGTGTAGACGTTCCAGGTGTTGTTCGCGGTCTTCTGGAAGTACATGCCGACCGGCACTTCGAGGCCCTGCGAATCGAAGGCGGTGAGCGAGGTGCCGTAGGTGGTCAGGGGCGTCGGCGGCGTGACCGACGAGGCCACCACCGCATTGGCGTCGAGCGTGATCTCGGCCGCCATCTTGGTGGTCTGCTTGGCCGGGATCGGCGTGCCGGTCGGCAGGCGCAGCGGCAGCGTGTCGAAGCTCTGGCGCACGCCGTCGGTGCTGGTCGGGTAGCCCATCACCTGGGCGCCCGAGTTGGTGATGATGTTGCCTTCCTTGTCGAGCTTGAAGTTGCCAGCTCGGGTGTACGAGGTCGCGCCGTCGGTGCCCTTGACCTGGAAGAAGCCGCCGCCGTTGATCGCGACGTCCAGGCTGTTGCCGGTGATGGTGAGGGTGCCCTGGTTGAACTGCTGCGACACGGTGCCCACCTCGACCCCCAGGCCGACGTTGGTGCCGCCGATGCCGCCGGCCGCGCTCGCATACACCTCGGCGAATTCGGCGCGCGAGGACTTCATGCCGACCGTGCCCGCATTGGCGATGTTGTGGCCGATGACGTCGAGGTTGCGGCTCGATGCGTTGAGACCCGAAAGGCCTTGCTGGAAACTCATGGAAATGCTCCTGGGAGAAAAGGGTGGAAGTTCAGAGAACGGCGCGCACGCTGCTGTAGGGCGTGCTTCCACCGTTGAGGAGGGTGAGACTGAGGGCGCCGTCCGCGCCGCTGCCGACGGCGACCACCTTGTCGCGCATCAGCGGGGTCGCCGCGACCGGGTCGGCGCCGTTCTTGGCGACGACCGTGAACTTGAGCGGCGTGTCCGCCGGGTACTTGCTGCTGTCCAGCGAGAAGCCGTGCTGGCCGGCAGCGAGCTTGCCGAGCGAGACCGTGTCGATCACCTGGCCGCCGGCAGTGCTGACCTGGATCTTCACGTCGGTGGCGGCCGCATCCAGCTGCACCGCGCCGACGGCGGTCTGCGCCTCGGTGTCGAACGCCAGCTGGTTGCCCTCTGCCAGCACGCCGTGGCCGACCAGGTTGCCGGCCTGCAGCACCTGCATCGCGGACATCTGCGTGGCCATGTTCTTCATGGTGTCGTTCAGGCCCTGGATGCCGGTGACCGTGTTGATCTGCGCGATCTGCGAGGTCATCTGCGCGTTGTCCATCGGGTTCATCGGATCCTGGTTGTTCATCTGCGCGACCAGCAGCTTCAAGAACCGGTCCTGCGCCTGCGCGGCATTGGTCGTGGTCACCGAGTTCGAGTCGGTGGCCGAGGTCGGGCTGTAGGTGTAGCCCGGGGTGGCGAGGCTGTTGGTGGCGGCGGTGGTGGTCATCGGTGCTTTCGTTCGTTCGTTCGCGCGGATCACTGACCCATCTGCAGCGTCTTGAGCAGCAGGGTCTTGGCGGTGTTCATGACTTCGACGTTGTTCTGGTAGGAGCGCGAGGCGGAGATCATGTTGACCATCTCCTCCACCGCGTTCACGTTGGAATGGGTGACATAGCCCTGCGCGTCGGCCATCGGGTTGGCCGGCTCGTGCACCTTTCGGCCGGGGGCCTGGTTCTCGGTGATCTGGTCGACCCTGACGCCGGCACTGGCGCCGAGGTTGGCGCCGTTGCTTTCGTCGCCCAGCTTCACGGTCTGGAACACCACCTGGCGCGCCTTGTAGGGCTGACCGTCGGGGCCGGCCACCGCATCTGCATTGGCCAGGTTGCTGGCGACCACGTTGAGCCGCTGCGACTGCGCGCTGACGGCGCTGCCGGAGATGCCGAAGATCGAGAACATCGACATGGTTATTGCCCGGTGATGGCCGCGAGCATGGTCTTGCTCTGGCCGTTGATGAAGCGAAGCGTGGCTTCGTAGCGCACGGCGTTGTCGGCGAAGGCGGCGCGCTCGCGGTCGAGGTCGACGCTGTTGCCGTCCAGCGTCGGCTGGGTCTGGACCGTGTAGGCGCCGCCGTCGCCATCGATGCCGCCGCCGCCGCCGATGCGGCCAGCGCCGATGGTCGGGAGCGCGAAGTGGCGGCCGTCGGTGCGGCCGTCGGCCGATGCCGCGCCGGCGGTCGAATAGGTCTTGCCGGCCAGAGCCGGGCTCGAGCCGCCACCCGTCGCATCCCGCAGCGCATCGCCGAAATTCATCTCGCGCCCGGCATAGCCCGGGGTGTCCGCGTTGGCGATGTTGCTGGCGATGGTCTGCTGGCGCTGCGAGCGCAGCACCAGGGCCTTCGAATGGAAGTCCAGTGAGTCGGTCAGTCGGTCCAGCATGGCGGGTGTCCTGTCGATAGCGGTGGGTCGGCTCCTTGCCGTGCGGAAATTGTGGGCGGGCCGGGCGGATCGGAAACCTCGATGAAGGGGGGCTTTGCTGCGTTGTTCGCGGCTTTGCGCGGCGCCGGCGCTCCTACAGTTCGATGCGCCTCGGTGTCTTTGCGCCTTGCGTCACCTCATCTCATCGCCATGACCCAGAACACTTCTTCTTGCCTGTCGTTGCCGCGTTCGTTGCTGCGCCGTGCCGGCCTTGCCGCACTCGTGGCCGCGAGCGCCTGTTCGATGGCCTTCGCGCCGGCTGCCTCGGCGCAGCAGCTGCCGTCGGACGGCGCGGCGGTCACGCCCGAGTTCGTCGCCGGCACCCAGCAGTGGCTGGACGAGGCGGTGCAGAAGGCGCAGTCGGCCAGCGCCACCCCGCTGCGCATGGAAGTCAGCATCGGCCAGCTCGACGCGCGGCTCCGGCTCGCGCCCTGCACCAAGGTCGAGCCTTACATTCCGGTCGGCCTGCGGCTCTGGGGCCGGACCCGGCTCGGCCTCCGCTGCACCGACGGCGGCGGCCGCTGGAATGTCTTCCTGCCGGTCACCATCAAGGCCTTCGGTCCGGCCTGGGTGCTGCGCGACAACGTCAACGCCGGCTCGGTGCTGAGCGCGGCCGACGCGATCGAGGCCGAAGCCGACTGGGCTTCGGAGAATTCGCCGGTGATCGCCGACCCGGCCCAGTGGATCGGCCAGGTCGCCTCGCGTTCGCTGGTCGCCGGCCAGCCGGTGCGCCAGTCGATGGTCAAGGCGGCCCAGGCCTTCGCGGCCGGCACCCAGGTCCGGGTCATCGCGCAGGGCTCGGGCTTCGAAGTGAGCTCGGATGCCCAGGCCATCACCGCCGGAATCGTCGGCCAGATCGTGCGGGTGCGGATGGAAAACGGCCGCATCGCGAGCGGCGTGGTGCAGGATCTGCGGACGGTTCGCCTGTCGATGTAGCAGATTGGGCGGCCCAATCCATGCCGGCTGGCTGCACGAGCCATCTTCGACCCACGAAAAAAATCCTAAAGTTCCTTCCAGGCAAGCCGAAAAACCTGGGACAAGGTTCTGATGCAGGGCCGTGGAGCTAGTGATGAAGATCAATTCCCCGAACGATGCCGCACTGGCGGCCGTGAATGCCGCAGCCGTCAAGGCCGAGCGCGGCGCCACGACCGCAGCCCCCGCCAACGGCCGGGTGCAGGATGCGGGCGCGGGCACGGCAGTCACCATGTCGACCGCCGCCCGGGCGCTCGATTCGACCTCTGCCGGTTCGGGCATCGACGAAAAGAAGGTTGCCGCGATGCGCGAAGCCATCGCCAACGGCACCTTCACCGTGAACGCCGGCGCGATCGCCGACAAGTTGTTGTCCAACGCCCAGGAATTCCTGAGCCGCGCAAGGAGCTGACACCATGCCGGACAGCCGCCAATCCACCGAAGCCCTGTTGGTCGATGTCGAGCGCCAGCTCGACGAGGTCGATGCCGCCCTGTTGGCAGACGAGCCGACCCGCCTGCAGGAAGCCTGCTCGTCGCTTCGCGGCGTGGCGATCTCCTTTGCCCGGATGCTTGAAGCGGCCCTGTCCGCCGAAGTCTTCGATGCCGGCTTCAAGCGCCGCGTCGAAGCGGTCGCCGAGCGCCTGAACACCCAGCGCACCAGCCTGGCCCGCCGCAGCGTGGTGGTCGAGCGAGCGCTCGCATCGATCATGCGTCCGAGCGGCGATGCGACCTATTCGGTTCCCGGCAGCCGCGCTGCCTTCGGTGCCTCGGCCTACGCCGGCGCGCACTGAACCCGGGTTTGCAGACTGCCCGTCGGCGATCGGCCGATCGCCGAGCGGCCGAGCGGCCGAGCCGAGATCTGATCGGCGTCGCTCCTTCTGATTTCTCTTCCGGCCCGAGCGGACGCACCAAGCAAAACGGGCACGATGTCAACGTGCCCGATTCGAAGATTGGCTGAACTCAGCGCCTCGGCGGAGCCGAGCTCGGTTGTCAGTGGCTGCGCATCTTGGCGCGGAGCCGCGCGATCGACTGGCTGTGCAGCTGGCAGACGCGCGACTCGGTGATGCCGAGCACGGCCGCGATTTCCTTCAGGTTCATGTCCTGCTCGTAATACATGCCCATGATGTAGCGCTCGCGCTCCGGCAGGGTCTCGATGGCCGCGACCAGCGCCTGGCGCAGCCGCTGGTCCTTCAGCTTGCTCATCGGGTCGGCTTCGGCATCGGCCGCGTGGCGGTCCAGGAAGCCGTCGTCGTCTTCGCTCCCGCCGCCCATGTCCTCCAGGTACACGAGCTGGGTGCCGCGCACCCGGTTCAGCATGCTCTGGTATTCGGCGAGCGGCATGTCGAGCTCGGTCGCGATCTCGGATTCGACCGGCGCCCGGCCCAGCCGGTGCTCGAGCCGATGAACCGCGCGCTCGATGTCCTTCTGGCTCTTGCGCGAGCCGCGCGACAGCCAGTCGCCTTCGCGCAGCTCGTCGAGCATGGCACCGCGAATGCGCTGGGTGGCGAAGGTCTCGAACTGCACGCCCTGGCTGGCCTCGAAGCGCGACAGCGCGTCGGCCAGCCCGATCATGCCGACCTGCACCAGGTCGTCGAGCTCGATGTTGGGCGGTAGCTTGGCGATCATGTGATGCGCCAGCCGCTGCACCAGCGGAACGTATTGGCGGATCAGGGCGTCTCGGTCGAGTTTGCCGCGGGGCGTGTACATCTGTGAGGGCGAAGTAGAAGCGAGCATGGCGAAAGCGATGGCACGTCGGTTTTCAGACGGCGCACGCGGCCGGCGAGAAATAGAAATCGATGTCCGGCGTGCGCGGATCGAAGGGCGCGCGCTGGGTCGAGCGCATCGACTCGCGCACCAGTTCGCTGCCGTTGGCGGCCTTCCAGTCTTCCGGCACGCGCTGGCCGTGGGCCACGCCGCGCAGGCGCAGCTCGTGCCGCATCACGGTGTCGAGCGCCGGGCCGAGCTTGTTGGCTTCGTCGGTCTTCGACAGGATCGCCTGGCGGGTGCCGCCGATCTTGAAGCTGGCGGCCATTTCGTCGAGCGTGTCGCCGTGGGCGCCGGCGTTCAGCACCATGACGCGCTTGATCGAGGGCATGTCCAGCAGGTCGAGCAGTTCGCGGCGGCGCGGATCGCGCGGCGCGATGCCGGCGGTATCCACCAGCACCAGCTTCTTGCCGGAAAGAAGGGTCAGCAGTTCCTGCAGCGCGGCGCGGTCGTGCGCCAGGTGCGCGACCAGGCCGAGGCTGCGGGCGAAGCTGCGCAGTTGTTCGTGCGCGCCGGCGCGCTGGGTGTCGAGCGTGATGAGGCCGACCGCCGAGGTGCCGTGCAGTCGCACGCCCTGCGCCGCGAGCTTGGCCACGGTGGTGGTCTTGCCCACGCCGGTGGCGCCGATCAGGGCGAACACGCCGCCTTCTTCCGCGATGGAGGGTGCGGCCGGGTCGGCGTCGATCCGGCTTTCGAGCGAGGCCATCACCGCACGCACGGCGTTGTTGGCGTCGGGACCGATCGCGATCGGCTCCAGCACGCTGCGAGCGAGGGTCGGCGAATAGCCGGCCCGCACCAGCTTGAGCATCAGGTTCGAATGGATCGGGTCCTGGCGAGCCTGGCCGAGCCAGGAGAGCGTGTTGAAGCGCTCTTCCATCAATTGCTTCATGGCCTGCAGTTCGGCCATCACCTGGCCCGAGGCTTCGGGCTGGGCGGGGGCCTTGGCGGCTTGCGGTGCGCGGGTCTCGACCCATTCCTCGGCGCCGATCAGCGGCGTCGCAGCGATCGCCGCAGGGCGCGCGGTGGTGACCACCTGCGCCGTCGGCACGGCGATCGGATCGGCATCGGTCGCGATCTTCGAGAAGCGCTGCGCATCCGGCGCTGCGGCAGCTTCGGAAGGCGCGATCAAGTTGGCGGCGGTCGGCATCGCGGCTGCGGCCGGCAGGGCAGCCTGCTTCGGGGCCGTGGCAAAGGCGCCGCGAGCTTCCGAAGGCGTTGCCGCCGCGGCCGGTGCAGCTGCAGCGGCCGGCTTCGAAGCCGAACCGTGTGCGGCTTCGTGCTGGCGGCGCAGCATGCGTTCGCGCACGTAATCCTGGAACGACAGCGTGCTCATCGACAGCTGCTCGGTATCCGCCCGCACCACTTCCTGGGTGCTGGCGTCCGGCCGCAGGCCGGAGACGGTCTGGGTCGGCACCGCAGCCGGCGCGGGCTTCGGCGTCGGCACCGGCGCCGGCGACTTCGGCAGCTCGCCGCGAGCCGCCACGCCGCCCGGCTGGGTCGGCGCGGTCTGCAGGGCACCGGCCACGTCGAGCGCCGCCAGTTCCGCCTCGCAAGCCGCTACCACCTCGACCCCGTCGCCCAGCTGGCGATTGGAGAGGATCAGCGTGTCGTCGCCGAAGGTCGCGCGGGCCAGGGCCAGCGCCTCGCGGGCGGTCGGTGCGTGGAAGCGTTGGATGTTCATGCTCATGCGGAGGCTCCTCGGAGGATCGGCCCGATTCGGATGGTGTGGGTTTCAGGAATTTCGCTGTGGCCGAGCACTTGCATGCGCGGCGCGGCGCGCTTGACGAGGCGGGCGATGGCGCCGCGGATCGCGTCCGGCACCAGCAGGCAGGCCGGAACGCCCAGCTCTTCCTGCTTCATTGCCACGTCGGCGGCGGTACGGGTGAAGACTTCGGCCACGCCCGGATCGAGTGCGGGCGACTGGGCATTGCTTAGGGCCTGCATCAGGAGGCGCTCGAAGCCGGGTTCGATCGCGATCACGTCGAGTTCGCGGGTCGGGCCGTAGATCTGCTGCACGATCGCCGGGGCCAGGGCCACGCGCACGCGCCGGGCCAGCTCGACCGGGTCGGTGGTGGCGCCGGCATGCTCGGCCAGCGTCTCGACGATGGTGCGGATGTCGCGGATGTGGACCGATTCCTCGAGCAGCAGCTGCAGCACCTTCTGGAAAGCGGCGATCGGTACCAGCTTGGGTACGACTTCCTCGATCAGTTTGGGCGCCAGCTTGCTCACGTGTTCCACCAGTTGTTGCGTCTCGGTGCGGCTCAGAAGGCGGGCCGCCTGGACTTGCATCAAATGTGACAGATGGGTCGCCATCACGGTCTCCGAATCAACGACCGTGAAACCCCCCATTTGCGCGGCTTCCTTGTGGCGCTCCTCGATCCAGTGGGCCGGCAGGCCGAAGGCCGGGTCGGTGGTCGGCGTGCCGATCAGCGGCGTGTTGATGCCGCCCGGATTGATGGCGAGGTACATGCCCGGGAAGGCCTCGCCCTCGGCCACCACCACGCCGCGCAGCGTTACCCGGTAGCCGCTCGGCTTGAGTTCGAGGTTGTCGCGCACGTGAACGGCCGGCGGCAGGAAGCCGACCTCTTGCGCGAACTTCCGGCGGACGCCCTTGATGCGGGTCAGCAGGTCGCCCTGGCGGTTCTTGTCGACCAGCGCGATCAGCCGGTAGCCGAGTTCCAGGCCGAGCAGGTCGACCGGCTGCAGGTCGTCCCAGGTGGCCTCGGCGTCGGGCGCCGGCGGCGGCACCGGCTTGGCTTCGTCCGCGACCGGCGCGGGCCGGCGATGGATCGACCAGGCGCCCCAGCCGAGCAGCGCCGCCATGCCGAGGAACACCACGTGCGGCATGCCCGGGATGATGCCCAGGAGCCCCAGGATGCCGGCCGTGAGGCCGAGCACGCGAGGCGAGGTGAAGAGCTGGCCGATGATCTGCTTGCCGACGTCGTCCTCGCGCCCGACGCGGGACACCACCATGGCGGCCGCGACCGAGATCAGGAGGCCCGGGATCTGCGCCACCAGCGCGTCGCCCACCGCCAGCAGCACGTAGGTGTCGGCGGCCTTGCCGGCGCCCAGGCCGTGCTGCAGCACGCCGATGGTGAAGCCGCCCACGATGCTGATGATCAGGATCAGGATGCCGGCGATCGCGTCGCCGCGCACGAACTTCGAGGCGCCGTCCATCGAGCCGAAGAAGTTGGCCTCTTCGGCCACTTCGAGGCGGCGGCGGCGGGCTTCCTTCTCGTCGATGTTGCCGGCGGAGAGGTCGGCATCGACCGCCATCTGCTTGCCGGGCATCGCGTCCAGGGTGAAGCGGGCCGAGACTTCGGCGATGCGCTCGGAACCCTTGGTCACCACCACGAAGTTGATCACCACCAGGATCGCGAACACGATCAGGCCGACCGCGAAGTTGCCGCCGATCAGGAAGTGGCCGAAGGCCTCGATCACCGCGCCGGCCGCGCCCGGGCCGGTGTGGCCTTCGAGCAGCACCACCCGGGTCGAGGCCACGTTGAGCGACAGCCGCATCAGCGTGGTGAGCAGCAGCACCGCCGGGAAGGCGGCGAAGTCGAGCGGCCGCACCATATACGCCGCCACCATCATCACCATCAGCGCGACCGCGATGTTGAGCGTGAAGAAGGCGTCCAGCATCCAGGAAGGGATCGGCAGCACCATCAGCGCCAGGATCGCGATCACCAGCAGCGGCGCAGCGGCGCGCTGCATCATGCCGCCGTTGCCCTTGAACCATCCGAGGACCAGCTGCGGGTTCATGCGGTTTCCTTGGCGCCGGCGGCCGATTTCTTGTGCAGCGGATCGAGTTCGACCGGAACGAAGGGCTCGGGCACGGCGGCCGGCATGGTGCCGGTGCCGGCCATCGCGGCCTTGAGGCGATACACGTAGGCCAGGATCTGCGCCACGGCGGTGAAGAGGCTCGACGGAATCGGCTGGTCGAGCTCGGCATGCGCGTAGAGCGCACGCGCCAGCATCGGCGACTCGACGATCGGAATCGAATGCTCGCGGGCGATGTCGCGGATCTTCATCGCCAGCAGGTCGACGCCCTTGCTCACGACCTGCGGGGCGGTCATGGTCTGGTCGTCATAGCGCAGCGCCACCGCGTAGTGGGTCGGGTTCATCAGGATGAAGTCGGCCTTCGGCACGGCGGTGATGCTGGCCCGCTGCGAGATCTCGCGGGCGATGCTGCGCATGCGGCCCTTCTGGTGCGGATCGCCGTCCGATTCCTTGTGCTCCTGCTTCATTTCCTGGTGCGACATCTTGAGCTTGGAGCGGTGGAAGAAGCTCTGCAGCGGCACGTCGACGACCGCGGCGGCGACCACCACCAGCAGCATCAGGCTGGTGCCGCCCACCATCCAGTCGCCTAGCGCGCGCAGCGACGAGGGCGAGGGCTGCAGGATGAGCCGCACCACGGTATCCATCGAGTTCGAGACGAACACCCAGGCCACCGCGCCGAGCAGCACCGACATGAAGACCAGCTTGGCCACGTTGGTGAGCTGCTGCTTCGAGAACAGGTTGCCGAGCCCCGAGAGCGGATTGAGGCGCTTGAGGTCCGGCATGATCGCCTTGGTGCTGGCGATCCAGCCGCCGGCGGCCACCGTGCTGCCGATCACCGCGAACAGCACGATGCCCGCGAAGAGCGCACAGGCCACGAGCCCCATCCCGGCCAGCTTGGCGAGGCGGCCGATCATCTCGGCCGGATCGGCGATGGTGCGGGCATCGAACACCAGCGACAGCGCCAGCTGGCTGCGCAGCGCGTCGAAGCCGCTCGGCATCAGCAGCAGCAGCGCGGCGGCGCCGGTGCCCAGCACCGCGAGGTGCGACAAATCCTTCGAACGCGGCGCCTGGCCGTCCTTGCGGGCCTGGTCCAGCTTGCGCTGCGTGGCGGGAAGAGTGCGGTCTTGGCTGCTGCTGGACATGGTGCTTGCGGAGGTTGGCAGTCATTGTCCGAAGCACCTGCGAAAGCTAAAGGCCGAAAAGCGGCGGTAAAGGCCGCTTTTACCGGCCCGGCGGCCCCGCAGCCACCGAGCTCGCAATCTCGCTTTTTATCTCTGAGAAACGCGGAATCTGCCGGCGCTAGGCATTCTGCGCGAGCCTTTTTGCACCGGCTTGCCAGCCATTCACAGGGAGAAACACACATGAACCGCGTCTACGGCATCGTCTTCAATGGGGCGACCGGCAGCTTCCAGGTGGTCCACGAACACGCGCGGCGTGCGGGCGGCCGGGTCGGCTCGACCTGCAGGCGAGTCGCGGCGGCGGGGCTCCTGATGTCCTTGGTCGGAGCGAGCCTGGCCGATGGCGGCGCTGCCGCCGGGGCCCCCGGCGGTACCCACAATAGCCCGATCGGCGTGAACGGATTGGGCGCGACCGGCGGCGGCGGTGGCGGCGGCGTCAGTTTCACCACCGGCCTGGGCGGCCTGGGCGGCCGCGGAGGTCCCGGGCTTCTCGACAACGATGGCGCCTTCTCTGCGGCAGGCGGCAACGGCGGCGCAGGCGGCAATTTCGGCAGCGTCGTCACCAACCCCCAAACAACCTATACGGCGCCTGTCAGCGGCAGCGCCGGCAGAAATGGCGGACGAGGCGGCAGCGCCGAAATGGGACTGGACGTCGGCGGCGGCGGCGGCGGCGGTGGCGAAGGCGGTGGCGGAATACTCGGCGGTGAGGGACTGCAGCTGGTCATCGACACCGCGGTCAGCGCGGGTGCCGGCGGCCGTGGGGGCGACGGGGGCAATGGCGACTTCCAGGGCAGGGCGGCGAATGGCGGCGATGGCGGGCTGGGCCTCGTGATGGCGAACGGCGTCGTGAGCTTGCGCGCCGGCGCTTCGCTCGCCGGCGCCGTCGGCGGTGCTGGCGGAGAAACGCCGGACTCGTTCCGCGCCGACCAAGTCGGCATCGTGCCGAGCGGCGATGCAGGCAACGGAGGAGACGGCGCCTTTCTTGTGAACGGCACCATCAACATCGGCGCGAACGCAAGAGTCCAGGGGGGCGCCGGCGGCACCGGCGGGCTGGCGCCGCAAGGCTCGCCGGCGGTGATCGCCGGTTCTGGCGGCGCCGGCGGCTACGGCATCCGGGTGGGCGTGGCCGCGACCATCGTGAACGACGGCATCGTGGAAGGCGGCGCGCCCGGCCTGGCCGGCCGTCCCGGCATCGCTGGCCAGTTGCTGGGCGCCAACGGCGCAGCCGGCGTGGCCATCTACGGCGGCAACCTCACGATCGACAACTCCGGCACCCTGCGCGGCGGTCTGCAGGCAGACGGCGTCAGTCGCGCCAGTGCGGTCGATTTCGCCGGAGGAAGCAACACCATCCGGCTGGCGGGTTCCTCGGTCGTCGAGGGTGCGATCGCGGTCTACCAGGGTGCCGAAGCCCTGGTCCAAGGCGAAGACGACGCCCGGCTCGACACCCTCTACCTGACCGGGCGCATGGACCTTCGCAGCGCCACGACCATGCAGGTGAACGGAAGGGTCTGGGGCGCCGGTGGCGCGCTCGTCAAGAGCGGCGTCGGCCTCGTCGACCTCAACGGCACCGGCGCCGACTTCAGCGGCACGGTCCAGGTGCAACAAGGAACCCTGCGCGGCGGGGTGGGCGCTTTCGGTACCGGCGCGATCGCGATCGATGCGGCCGGCATCCTGGCCATCGACACACCCACCGACGCCGCCTTCGGCAACGCGCGATCCGGCGCGGGCAACCTGCGCAAGTCCGGCGCCGGCGTGCTGAGCCTGGTCGGGCCGAGCAACTTGACGGGTCTGACGACAGTCGAGGCCGGCACCCTGGCGGCCACCGTCGCCACCCTGGGCCAGGGCAACGTCCAGATGGATCGCGGGGCGGTGCTGCGCATCGATCCGGCTGCCGCCGCCGATACCTTCGCCGGCGCATTGCAGGGCGAAGGGCGGGTCGTCAAGACCGGCGCCTCCACGCTGACCCTCTCGGGCGTCAACACGCACAGCGGCGGAACCCAGATCGATGCCGGCATCCTGCGCACCGGCATCCAGGGCCTCGGCAGCGGGCCGGTCCTGAACAACGGCCAACTGTCGGTCGACCAGCCCGATGGCTTCGTCAACTTCGGCGGCTCGATCAGCGGCACGGGCAGCTTCGTGAAGACCGGGGACGGTGCCGTGGGCCTGGTCGCCGCCAGCTCTTATACCGGTGGCACCACCATCCTCGGCGGCCGGCTCTCCGGAAGCGCGGCCAGCTTCGGCAGCGGCGCCATCGACAACCAGGCAGTTCTGCAGATCAGCCAACTCACGGACGGCGTGTTCAACAACGCGGTCTCGGGCAGCGGAAGCCTGGTCAAGAGCGGCATCGGCACCCTGACCCTGAGCCGCGACAACACCTACACCGGCGGCACGACCGTGCAAAGCGGCCTGCTCGCCATCTCGAACGAGGCCCAGCTCGGAGCGCCGGCCGGCGGCCTGGTGCTGGACGGCGGCGGGCTTTCGACCACCGTTCCGCTCACGCTGCAGCGTGGCGTGACCGTGGGCGCGGGCGGCGGCACGCTGCGCACCGACACCACGCTCTCGGTCGCACAGGAGATCGCTGGTGCCGGCGGCCTTCGCAAGGACGGCGCCGGCACCGTGACGCTCGCGGATCGCAACACCTACCTCGGCGGAACCACCATCCTGAACGGCACGCTGGCCGGCACGCCGCGCAGCTTCGGCGCCGGCAACGTGGTCAATGAAGGCACTTTGCAGATTGCCGCCACGACGCCGGGCGACCTCAACCTCGCAATCAGCGGCGCCGGCCGCCTGCTGAAGGTCGGCCCTTCGACGCTGCGCCTGACGGTCGACAGCAGCTACAGCGGCGGCACCACCGTGCAGGGGGGCGCGCTGGTCGTCTCGTCCGATCGGCAGCTCGGCGATGCCGCAGGGCGGCTCTTGCTCGCCGGCGGAGCGCTGCACACGACCGAGGCCATCGCCATGCAGCGGCCGATCGATCTGCTGGGCGCCGACAACGTGATCGAGAACGATGCCCGCCTGGCACTCGAAGCCGGCCTTGCCGGCGGTGGCGAACTGCGCAAGACCGGCGCCGGCACCCTGGTGCTTCCCGTGGCGAGCACCCATACGGGCGGCACCGCCGTCAAGCAAGGCCGGCTCGAGGTCGGGCACAACCTGGCGCTCGGGAGCAGCGAGCTGGCGATGGACGACGGCACCACGCTCGGCATCGCGGCGCCCGACCTCGTGATCGGCAATGCGATCCGCTTCACCGGCTCGGCCGATCCGATCGTCGATACCGGCGCCTTCGATGCGACCCTGGCCGGCGTCATCAGCGGTGCGGCCGACCTGAGCAAGCAGGGCGCCGGCAGCCTGACGCTCACCGCGGCCAACACCTACGGCGGGACCACGCGGATCGAGGCGGGGCGCCTGCGGGCTGGCGGCGCCAACGTCTTCAGCGCGGCATCCGCGCACCGGGTCGATCCACAGGCCGCGCTCGACCTCGCCGGCTTCGATCAAAGCATCGCCGGGCTGGTCAACGAGGGCACCGTGTCGCTCGCCGGCGCGGCGCCCGGCACCACCCTCACCGTGACCGGCGCCTACGTCGGCAACAACGCGCTCCTTCGCCTCAACACCTCGCTCGGCGACAGCGCGAGCCCGACCGATCGGTTGGTTCTTCGCGGGCCGGCCGCGATCGCGAGCGGGCGCACCACGCTGCAGGTGGTCAACGTCGGCGGACTCGGCGCGGCCACCACCGGCAACGGGATCGAGGTCATCACCGCGCTCGACGGCGCCACCACCACCGCGCAGACCACCAAGGACGCCTTCGCGCTGGCGGGCGGCCATGTCGATGCCGGCGCCTACGAGTACCGGTTGCAGCCGGCCGATGCGCAGGGTGCCGGCAACAACTGGTACCTGCGAACCACGACGCCGGTGGTGGTGGTGCCGCCCGTGGTGGTCCCGCCGGTCGGGGTTCCGCCGATCGGGGTTCCGCCGGTCATCGGATTGCCGCCCGAGGTCGGCTCTCCCGTCACCAATCCGCCTTCCGTGCTCGGTCCCGAACCACTGGCGCCGGTTGCGGCGCCGATCGTGATCGAGTTGCCGACCTATCGCATCGAAGTGCCCTTGATCGCGGCCTTGCCCGAGCAAGTGCGGCAGAGCCAGCGCAGCATGCTTGCCACCCTGCACCAGCGGACCGGCGGCGGCGAGGCTGGGCGCGAGCCGCTCGTTCCGACGCGAACGGCGGCCGGTCCCGGCGATACCGTGTCGGATGCCGGCGCCGGATCGCCGGCCATCGGCCGACGAAAGGCCTGGGCCCGCGTGCTCGACAGCCGGCTCGAGACCCGCCAGGCCGGCACCGTTTCGCCGCACGGCGCGGGGCGCCTGACCGGCATCCAGGGCGGCACCGACCTGTGGGCCGACGGATCCTGGCGGGCCGGCCTCTACGCCGGGCAGCTCGAAGGCGAGTTCGATGTCGACGGTTTTGCGCGAGGCTCGCAAGGAACGCGCGTCGGCAGCAACAAGGTCCGCAGCCAGTACCTGGGCGGCTATGCGACCTGGACCGGCGAAGGCGGCCTCTATGTCGACGCGGTGCTGCAGGGCGGCCGGCACCGACTCGACGTCCGACCGCTCGGCGGCACCGCGATCAAGGGCAAGGCCAACGGCTATGTGGCGTCGGTCGAGCTCGGCAAGGCGTTTCCGATCGCGGCGGGCTGGTCGGTCGAGCCCCAGGCTCAGCTGCTGCACGAACGACTTCGCATCGACGACCTGCAGTTGGGCGCCACCACGGTCCGAAGCGACGGTGCCGGCAGCACCACGGCGCGGATCGGCGTTCTTGCCAAGGGCGAGATCGCGACGGACTGGGGGCGGCTGCATCCGTATGCCGGCCTCCATTTCTGGCGCAGCAGCAACGGGCAGGACACGACCGGCTTCTCGACCCTGGCGGGCAGTACCCCGATCGATACCGCCACCGGTGGCAGCCGGACCGAAGCCTCGCTCGGTGCACGCCTGGAATTGAGCGAGGCGACCAGCGTCTTCGCCGACCTGGGCAAGAGCATCGGCGCGGGTGGGGCTGCGCGAACCCGTTCGTCGGTGCAGGGCAGCGTGGGGCTCAGGGTCCGTTTCTAGGGAGCAGAACCTGATGAACCGCATCCACAGCATCGTCTTCAACCAAGCCACCGGCGAACGCCAGGTGGCCCACGAGAAGGCGCGCGGCCGAGCGAGCCGGCAAGGCAGGCGGACGGTCGATCGAAGGTCGGGAGAACAGGAGCAGTCGGCTTCGGACCCTGAAGGGTCGACGTTGCCGCCACCGGGGCTTTCCATGCGAGCTCTTCGGGCGGCGCGATCGCTGGCGATGCTCTGCGCGTTGGCGAGCGCTTCGATGGGCGCGTCGGCCGAAGGCGGTTCGGGCGGTGGCGGTGGGTCCAACCTGTCCGGCGGTGGCGCAGGGGGTGACGAGCGCAGCCCTGACGGCAAGCCCGGAAGAGATGCGGACCTTGTTCCTGACGGCGGCGGCGGCGGCGGCGGGGGTGGCGGCGTCGACTACCTGACCGGCCTCGGCGGTGCAGGTGGCGCCGGCGGCAGAGGCGCGGATGATCGGTCGACCGGTGATCCGTTCGGCGGCAACGGCGGCGATGCGCGAAATGCGGCCGTGCTTGCCAACGGGGTCGACGTCAAAGCCAATATCTCCGGTACCCGCGGTGGGAACGGACAGGACGGAAAGAACTACCGCAACAGCGGTGGAGGGGGTGGTGGTGCAGAAGGCGGTATTGCGGTGCATCTGCAGTCGTCATCCGCCGTGCCCCTGGAGGTCGACGGCTCGCTGGCCGGGGGCGCGGGTGGCAATGGGGGTACCACCTCGAACCCCTCCACCAGCGCTCTGCCCGGCAACGGAGGAGGCGGAGGCGGAGGTGGCGCCGGGCTGGTGCTGGTCGGCTCGGGGAAAGTCTTGCTCGTCGGATCGAGCGAGGTCGTCGGCGGGACGGGCGGCGTCGGAGGCAAGGGCGGCGAATCCTCCATCGACGGCGCTGATGGCGGTCGTGGCGGCAATGGCGGCATCGGTCTGGTGCTGGCAGGGCCGGTCGAGTTGACGATCGACCGAGCCGTCCGGATCGTCGGCGGCGTCGGCGCGGCGGGAGGCGAAGGCGGGCGCCAGACCGACAACAACCGTCCCAACATCGGGTCGACCGGCGCCGCTGGCGTCGGTGGCGTCGGCCTGTTCGCCATGGCGCCGGCCACGATCGTCAACAACGGGACCATCACCGGCGGCCCGGGCGCCGCCGCCGTCGTGATGAACGGAGCCTCGCTGAGCCATGCCGGCACCATCGGCACCCCGGGCGGCACAGCGCTCGTCACGATCGGTGGATCCAACACCGTGGTCTGGGAGCAAAGCGGACAAATCGACGGTAGCTTCGAGGTCCGGAACGGCAGCACCTTGAGGCTGCGCAACGTCGGCGACCGCAGGATCACCAACGACTTCAAGCTGGCCAGCCAGTTCGGTTTCGATGTCGCCGCGTCGACGGTGGTACGCATGGACGGCCTGATCACCGGCTTCGGAAGCGTCGAGAAATCGGGCGCCGGAACCCTCATGCTGTCGGGCGGACAACGCTATTCGGGCGGGACGCTGCTCGTGGCAGGGCAGACCATCGGCGTGGCATCGAGCTTCGGCAACGGAGCGATCTTGAACCAGGCCAGCCTGGAAATCGACGCGGCGGTCGATGGCACCCTCGCCAACACCATCTCCGGCCGAGGCAGTGTGACCTTCAGCGGTCGCGGCACCACCCGGCTCGCCGAACGAAACGACTACCTCGGCGGCACCTACCTCAACGATGGCGGAACACTCGTCGGGACTGCCAGGAGCTTCGGGTCGGGCACGATCCTGAACAACGGAACCCTCGCGATCCGGCAGGACCAGAACGACAGCCTTCTGAACAACGTGCGCGGCGGCGACCTGATCAAGCAAGGAGCGGGCGTGCTGCGCCTCGCCGGAAGCAACAGCCTCCGCGCCATCACGATCGCCGAGGGCGTGCTGGCCGGCTCCGGCACTGCACTCGGCGCACAGTCGATCGTCAACAACGGGCTGCTGCTCGTCGACGGGAATGCGCAGGTCGACGCGGCCATCAGCGGCCCGGGCCAGCTTCGCAAGACCGGCGACGACGAACTTCGGCTCGGCGGCGTCAACAGCTTTACCGGCACGCTCGATGTCCAGGGCGGCAGCCTGACGGTCGCGAGCGACCGGAGTCTCGGCGCATCGTCCTCGTTGCTGAAGCTGGACAACGCGACCTTGCGGGTCACGGGCGACACGACATCGCAACGGGCGGTCGAGCTCGGCGCCAACGGCGCCACCCTGCAAGCCGACCGCGAGCTGATCCTGAGCGGCCAGGTCCGCGGCGCCGGGTCGCTGGCCAAGACCGGCGCCGGCGTACTCACCCTGCTGGACGCGACCAACAGCCATGCCGGCGGTACCCGCGTGGCCGCTGGCACCCTGGTCGGTTTCGCAGGCACCTTCGGAAGCGGCGCGATCGTGAACGACGCACGGCTGGTGCTGGCCCAGCCGTCCGATGGCGTCCTTGGCAACCCGATCTCCGGCAGCGGCTCGATCGAGAAGTCCGGCGCCGGAAGCCTGCGGCTCGCATCCGTGAACGACTACACCGGCACCACCACCATCACCACGGGCGCCTTGATCGGCACGGTCCGCAGCTTCGGTACGGGGGCGATCAACAACCTCGGCCGGCTGGTGATCGACGAACCGGGCGAAGGCAGCTTCGGCAACGGGCTCTTCGGCAGCGGGCAGCTGGTCAAGATCGGCGCCGGCAACCTGAGGCTCGAGACGCTCAATCGCTTCACCGGCGGTACGGCGCTGAAAGAAGGTCGGCTCGACCTCGGACACGAGCAGGCGCTCGGCACCGGCGAACTCGCGATGGACGACGGCACCTCGCTCGGGGTGACCCGCAACGGACTCGTCATCGCCAATGCCATCCGTCTTGCGGGCGCGGCAGACCCGATCGTGGATACCGGCGCCTTCGACCTGACGTTGACCGGCGCCATCAGCGGCGCCGCCGACCTGAGCAAGCAAGGCAGCGGTGTCTTGACGCTGCGAGGCGCAAACACCGCCAGCGGCCTGACGCGGGTCGAGGCCGGAACCCTCCGGGCCGGGGCGACCGGCGCGTTCAGCCCGGCGTCTGCGCATCGGGTGGAGATGGGTGCGATGCTCGATCTGGCGGGCTTCGACCAGACCGTGGCGGGGCTCGCCAACGCGGGCACCGTCTCGCTCGCGGGAGCGAGGCCCGGCACCACCCTCACCGTGACCGGGCCGTTCGTCGGCAGCAACGGAAGCCTTCGCCTCGGCACCGTCCTGGGCGACAACGCCAGCACCAGCGACCGGTTGGTGCTCAGCGGACCGGCCGCCGTGGCGAGCGGGCGCACGCTCCTCGAACTGACCAACGTCGGCGGCCTCGGCGCGCCCACTTCCGGCAACGGCATCGAGATCGTGTCGGCGGTGGGCGGCGCGACGACCACCGCGCAAAGCACCAAGGACGCTTTCGTCCTCGTTGGCGGGCATGTGGACGCCGGTGCCTACGAGTACCGGCTGCGGGCCGCCGCTGTCGACGGCAGCGGCGAAAGCTGGTACCTGAGCTCCACGGCGCCGCCGTTGTTCCCGCCGACTCCGCCGGGTCCGGCGGGTCCGGCGGGTCCGGCGGGTCCGGCGGGTCCGGCGGCGCCGCCGGAGGTCTCTCCGCCCGCCGTTTCGGGAACCGAGCCGGCGGCGGTTCCGGACGTTCCGCCTCCGAGGTCTGTTCCTGCGATCGAGCTCCCCAGCTACCGGATCGAAGTTCCGCTGCTGGCGGCGCTGCCGGAACAGCTGCGGCAGGCCCAGCGCACCATGCTGGGCAACCTCCGCCAGCGTTCCGGTGCCGACTCGCGCGCGGGCACGCGTCCAAGGCTTCTTGCCGCCGGCCCGGTCGAGCCCGGCATCGCCACCGACGCGGGTGCCGGCGGCGCCGCGCTCGGTCAGCGGCGTGCCTGGGCGCGCGTCGTCGGCAGCGAACGCGAGACCCGACAAGCCGGAACCGTCTCGCCCACCAGCAAAGGTCGCCTGAGCGGACTTCAGGGTGGCACCGACCTGTGGGCCGACGGCGGATGGCGAGCCGGTCTCTACGCGGGCCAACTACAGGGCGACATGGACGTGAGCGGTTTTGCGCGCGGCCTCCAGGGCACCCGCGCGGGTTCGAACGAGATCCGCAGCCAGTTCGTCGGCGGCTACGTCACCTGGACGGGCGAAAGCGGCCTCTACGTCGATTCGGTGCTGCAAGGCGCGAGACACCGGATCGACGCCCGCCCGCTCGGCAACCCTTCGGTGCAAGGCAAGGCCAAGGGGTGGACGGCTTCGGTCGAAGTCGGCAAGCCGTTTCCGATCGCCGGGTCATGGACCGTCGAGCCGCAGGCCCAGCTGCTCCACGAGAGGCTCTCGGTGGACGACCTGCAACTCGGTGCAACCCGGGTCCGGAGCGACAGCGCCGGCTCGACCTCCGCGCGCATCGGCCTGCGCATCGAGGGCAGCTTCGCCACTGCCGCCGGACCGCTGCAACCCTACGGAAGCCTGGACGTGTGGCGCAACGGCAAGGGCTCCGACCGCGCCAACTTCATGACGCTCGCAGGCGGCACGCCGATCGACACCGCGATCGGCGGCACCAGCACCGCCGTCAGCGTGGGCGCCAGCTTGCAGCTCGCAGGCGGCAAGCGCGTGTTCGCCGAGATCGGCAGGAGCTGGGCGGTGAGCGGCGCAACCCGCAGCCGCTCGTCGGCGCAGGGCAGCATCGGGCTCAAGGTGGCGTGGTGAGGCGGGGTCTCGCCAGGCGGCCGATCGCCGAAACCGTGAAACGGTGAAACGGTGGAACGGTGAAGCGGTGAAGCGTTGACTGCGGGCTGCGCGCAGCCGAAAGCCCAGCGAGCCCCCGGGCCTTACCGCGCAGTAGCGACCCGCGCCGCCGAACGTGGCTCTTCGCCCCGGGTCCGCGGCGACGTATCGCCAGCGGTCTTCTTGTCGGCGGACGCAGGCTTCGCATCTTCTTGCTTGCCGGCCGCGTCGTTGCCGTTGCCGTTGCCGTTGCCGTTGGCTGCGCCGCTGCTTTGCTGCGCAGCCGCGCGGCTCATCTCGTCGGTGATCGCCTTCACCGCGTCATGCGCTTCCATCTGGCTGCCGCCGAAGAGCCGTGACTCGGCATCGCGGGTCAGCACCGTGAGGCTGATGCGCCGATTGGAGGCGGCGGTCGGCACCTTCTTGTCGAGCAGGTCGCTCGCGGCCAGGCCCACCACCCGCACCAGCTTGTCGTCCGGCATGCCGGCGGAGACCAGTTCGCGCCGCGACGCGTTCGCACGATCCGACGACAGCTCCCAGTTGCCGTACCCACGATCGCCGTTGCCGTACGGCGTCGCATCGGTATGCCCCGCCAGGCTGACCTTGTTCTCGATGCCGTTGAGCGCGTTGCCGACCTCGCGCAAGATGTCGCGCATATAAGGTTTGACCATGGCGCTCCCGGTATCGAACATCGGCCGGTTCTGGTCGTCGGTGATCTGGATCTCCAGGCCCTCGGTGGTCACCTGCATCCGGATCTGCGACTTGAAGTCGCGCAGCTTCGGATTGCCTTCGATCAATGCCTCCATCTTGGCGCGCAGCGCCTCGATGCGCTTGGCATCCTTGCGCGCGGCGTCGCGCCGCATTTCTTCGGCCGAGGCCGGCGCGCTCTTGCTGCCGGGCGTGTTCTGCGCCGACTTGCTGACTTCGCCGGTGGATCGGGTCAGGTCCTTGCCGCCGCCGGTCACGATGCTGGAGCTCGCGCCCGCGCCCGAGCCGCCCGCCATCTCGACCTTGAGCGGCGACTGGAAGTACGAGGCGATGCCTTGCAGGTCGCCCTTGGCGGTCGAGCCCAGGAGCCACATCAAAAGAAAGAAGGCCATCATGGCCGTCACGAAGTCGGCGTAGGCGATCTTCCAGGCGCCGCCATGGTGGGCATGCGCCGACTTCTTCACCCGCTTGATGATGATCGGCTGGAGCTTCTTGGACGAGGTGGCCATCGGGTCTACCTGCGGGCGCGGTTTCGCGTCACTTCTTCTTCACGTGCGCTTCCAGCTCGCTGAAGCTGGGCCGCTCGGTCGAGAACAGCACCTTGCGGCCGAACTCGATCGCGGTGGTGGGGTTGTAGCCCTGCATGCTGGCGAGGAGCGTAGTCTTGATGCACTGCAGCTCCTTCGAGCCGTCCTCGCACTTCTGCTCGAGCAGGCCGCCCAGGGGCTCGACCACGCCGTAGGCCAGCAGGATGCCGAGGAAGGTGCCGACCAGCGCCGAGCCGATCATGCCGCCCAGCACCGCCGGCGGCTGGCCGACCGAGCCCATGGTGTTCACCACGCCCAGCACCGCCGCCACGATGCCGAAGGCGGGCAGTCCGCCGGCCAGGCGCGCGATGGCCGACACCGGCGCATGCGCCTCCTGGTGATGGGTCTCGATCTCGCTGTCCATCAGCGATTCGATCTCGTGCGCGTTGAGGTTGCCCGACACCATCATCCGCAGGTAGTCGGTGGTGAACTCGACCACGTGATGGTCGCTGCCCACGGTGGCGTACTTCTTGAAGATCTCGGATTCGTGCGGCGCCTCGACATCCTTCTCGATCGACATCAGGCCGTCCTTGCGCGCCTTCTGCAGGATGTCGTAGAGCAGCGCCATCAGCTCCATGTAGCGGGCCTTGGTGTACTTGGAACCCTTGAAGGCGAGCGGCAGCATCTTGACCGTCGCCTTCAGCACCTTGGGCTGGTTGTTGACGACGAAGGCGCCGATGGCGCCGCCACCGATCACCATCATCTCGATCGGCAGCGCATGCAGCACGACGCCGATGTTGCCGCCGTGGATGATGTAGCCGCCGAAGATGCAGCCCAGCGCGACGAGATAACCGATGATGACGAACATGGCGCAGTACGAGTTTGGATAAGCCGCTATTGGGCCTCGGGTTGCGAGGTGCCGTTCAATGAATAAGGGGCCGTCGAAGGCCCCTTATCGAGTCTTAGCGAAGCGCCACCGCGTCTTCGCCCACACAGACTTCTCAATCGTTCATTGCAGCTGGATGCCGCCGGCAGCCGCGCCCTTGCCGGCACGTGCCGGCGGCTCGCACAGGCCGCACACGAAGTGGCGGGGGTTCTCGTACGCCTCGGTCACGAAGTGCCCGCCGCACTTGGAGCAGGGCGTGGTCTGCAGCATCTTGTTCTCGACGAAGCGCACCAGGCGCCAGGCCCGGGTGATCGACAGCTGCGCCTCAAGCCCGCAGGCCTCGATCTGCTCGGTGTACAGCTGGTAGGCCTTGATCAGCGCGTCGATGCCTTCGAGCGCGCTCGACTTCACCAGCCAGGTGTAGATGTTGTGGAAGAGCGACGAGTGGATGTTCGGCTGCCAGGTCAGGAACCAGTCGGTCGAAAACGGCAGCTGGCCCTTCGAAGGCGACTTGCCGGCGACTTCCTTGTAGAGCTTCAAGAGACGCTCGTACGACAGCTCGGTCTCGCTTTCGAGCACTTGCAGGCGGGCGCCCATTTCGATCAGGTTGATCGCGCGTTCGATCTGCCGCTGTTCGCCGAGGATGCTCTTGGAGGTGGCCATGGTCTTCCTGCTCAGAACGCGGTTTCGGCGAACCGGCTGGACATCACGATGTTGGCGTGCAGCTTGGTGGTCGCGTCGTTGGCGGTGCGGCTGTTGTTGGTCTTGTGGTTGGTGAGCAGGTTCCAGACCATGTCGTCGCCGGCGCGGAAGCGGCACAGCAGCATGTTGCCGGAGGCGAGCTTCATGATCTGTGCCGGCGACAGCATCTCGATCAGGTCGGCCGATTCTTCCGAGATGCCGAGGCGGAAAAGCGCCTGGGCCTTGTCCTGGCGAATCAGGCTCTGCGCCAGCATCAGGTACGTGAGGTTGGCTTCCTTGATTTCAGCCAGCATCTGTTCGTTCGTCATTCGATTTACCTTCGTGTCAGGCGACTGCCCGTCTGTGTGTAGGAGTGGATTCTGGAGTCGATGAAAGAAACTTTAATCCGTTTACAACTGTTAAACGTGTCTCCCTAAACAGTCTATGGATAGGTTCTTCTCTTACACCCAAAGTTCTCATTACGAGAAATAGCGGGAATAAGTCGCGCTTTTCAATGCATCGGAATGTCGCGACGACAACTTAGGTATTCATCAGCTCGCCAGGGCGGCGTTCGTATTTCACGAACCGCAAAATTTCGCGAAAGTTTGCAAACCGGCCGGAGCGTGACTTTGTAGACGGCCCGGATCGACCCGTTGCAAGCGTGCGACGCACCCGCGCCGCGCGTATCGAGCGTTCGGCGGATTTCTTGAGGGTCGGATACAAAAAATAAAGAGCTAAAGACGGTCTCGATTCGACCCGAAAACCATCCCAACGGGCCTCGATGCGAGGTTCGTCTGGCGGCCAGTGTCTTTGCTGGCGACATTGGCAGAGATGCCGGACTTAATCAGCTCTAGGAGTTTTCAAATGGCCTCGATCATCAACACCAACATCAGCTCCCTCACCGCACAGCGCAACCTCACCGCCAGCCAGTCGTCGCTGTCGACCTCGATCCAGCGCCTGTCTTCGGGCCTCCGGATCAACAGCGCCAAGGACGACGCTGCAGGCCTCTCGATCTCCGACCGCATGACCTCGCAGATCCGCGGCCTGACGGTGGCCAGCCGCAATGCCAACGACGGCATCTCGATGGCGCAGACCGCTGAAGGCGCACTGGGCGCAGCCGGCGACATCCTGCAGCGCATTCGTGAACTGGCCGTGCAGTCGGCCAACGGCACCAACTCCGCCAGCGACCGCAAGGCGCTGAACGAAGAAGTCGTGCAACTCACCTCGGAGCTCGGTCGCATCGCAGAAAGCACCAGCTTCAACGGCCAGAAACTGCTCGACGGCAGCTTCGCCTCGGCCAGCTTCCAGGTCGGCGCCAACGCCAACGAAACCATCACCGCGACCACCGCCAACTTCACGACCAGCAAGTACGGCAGCTACCGCGTCGGCTCCAAGGCCGCCAGCTCGACCGATTCGACCGGTGACCTCGTGGTCGGCAGCACGGCCAACGCCAAGACGGCCGGCACCGGCACGGCTGGCGCCAACCGCGTCGCCGGCGGCGCGTTCACGATCGACGGCGCTGCAGGCAGCGCGACCATCACGGCAGCGGCCGGTGCCAGCGCCAAGACGGTCGCCGGCCAGATCAATGCCAAGACCCAGAACACCGGCGTGTCGGCCACGGCCCGCACCGAGTTCGACCTGACGGCCCTCACCGCCGGCGCCTACAGCCTGAACGTCACGTCGAACAACTCGACCGCCGTCACGGTGTCGTTCTCGTCCACCGGCAGCACCGCCGACGGCCTGGCCGCAGGCATCAAGGCCTTCAACGACAAGGCCGGCGAAACCGGCGTCACCGCCAAGCTCAACTCGGCAGGCACCGGCATCACGCTGGTGAACTCGTCCGGCGAGAACGTCACGGTCGCCAACAACACCGGCAGCACCACGCTCACCGTCGCTGGCCAGGCTACCGCTGCCGCCGCTTCGGCAATCGTCACCGGTTCGCTGGCACTCGATTCGGACAAGTCCTTCGGCCTCTCCGCCGTCGCCAACACGACCGACTTCTTCACCGCGACGACCGCCTCGGCCCAGTTGCAATCGGTGAACAAGCTGGACGTTTCCAGCGCCGACGCGGCGACCCGCGCCCTGGCGATGGTCGACGGCGCGCTGTCGAGCATCAACAGCCAGCGGGCTTCCTTCGGTGCGTTGCAGTCGCGCTTCGAGACCGCGGTGTCGAACCTGGCCGTGACCTCCGAGAACCTGTCGGCCGCCCGCTCGCGCATCCAGGACGCCGACTTCGCTTCGGAAACCGCGAACCTCTCGCGTGCCCAGATCCTGCAGCAGGCCGGCACCGCGATGGTGGCGCAAGCCAACCAGATCCCGCAGTCGGTGATGTCGCTGCTGCGCGGCTAAGCACCCGGGGTTAAGGACGAAACAGGGGGCTCTTGACGGGCTTCCTGCACGCTTTCCGAAAGGGCGGCGAACGGACAATTCCGTTCGCCGCCCTTGGTCCATCGGCCGCACAACGGAGAACATCGCATGGCATCCATCACATCCACCGGCATCGGCAGCGGGCTCGACGTGAGCTCGATCATCAGCCAGCTGATGGCGCTCGAAAAGCAGCCGCTCACCCGGCTGCAGACCGCCGGCACGGTGATCGACACCAAGATCTCCGCCTTCGGCAGCATCAAGTCGCAGGTCTCGGCGCTGGCCGACGTGGCCAAGAAGCTGGCCGACCCGAGCTCGTGGAACGCCAAGGCCGCGACCTCGTCGAACACCACCGCGGTCACCGCCTCGGTGAGCGACGGCACCAAGGCCAGCCCGACCTCGTTCAGCCTCGAGGTGCAGCAGCTGGCCAGGTCGCAGTCGATCGCCTCGGCGGCGCTCGCCACCGGCACCTCGACCGGGACCGGCACCCTGACCTTGCAGTTCGGCGGCTGGAACGCCGGCAGCTTCACGGCCGACGGCGCGAGCACGCCGCTCAAGATCGAGATCGGCGCGGGCGAGGATTCGGTCGCCGCGGTCGCGGCCAAGATCAATGCCGCCGGCGCCGGCGTGGTCGCCACCGTGATCACCGACGACACCGGCCAGCGATTGCTGCTGCGATCGAAGGGCACCGGCGAGGCTTCCGGCTTCCGGGTGCAGGTCGAGGATGCGGACGGCAACAACGCGGACGATGCGGGCTTGTCGCGCTTCGGCTTCGATCCGCAGACCGGCGCCTTCGGCATGGGCGCCGCGGCGCAGGCCTCGGCCACGCAGTACGGCCAGAACGCCAAGGCCACGGTCAACGGCATCCCGGTCGTGTCGCAGTCGAACACGCTTTCGGACACCATTCCCGGCCTCAGCCTGGCGCTCGCGCAGGTGACCACCACGCCGGTCGAGGTCAAGGTGGCGGTCGACAGCACCGCGCTCACCAAGCTCGCGAACGACTTCGTGACCGCCTACAACGCCACCAACGGCCTCCTCAACGAAGCCACCAGCTACGACGCCGAGAACAAGCAGGGCGCGCTGCTGCAGGGCGACGGCACCACGATCGCCTTGCAGAACGCATTGCGCCGCGTGCTCGGCACCAGCAGCGAAGGCGGCGGCGCGTTCACGCTGCTGTCGCAGATCGGCATCGGCATCTCGGCCGCCCGCAACGGCAGCATTTCGCTGGACGGCACCAAGTTCAGCAACGCGCTCAAGAACCCGGCCGACCTGCAGGCCCTGTTCTCGGCCGACACCGGCAATCCGGCGACCGAGGGCTTCGGCCGCAAGCTGAAGGCGCTGACCGACACGCTGGTCGGCACCGGCGGCGCGATCGACAGCAAGACCACCTCGCTCACCGCCCAGCGCAAGAGCAATGCGAAGGACCAGGACAACATGAACCTGCGCCTGGTCAGCACCGAAGCGCGGATCCGCAAGCAGTACAGCGCGCTGGACGGCCAGATGGCGTCCTTCAATGCGTTGAGCAGCTACATCACCAACCAGGTGGCGCAGTGGAACAAGGCCACTTCCTGATGCTTTCTCGGTGCATCGAATCGCTGAAGCGGCTTGAGTTTGGGGCGTGGATGCCGATAAAGAATGCATACAGCATCAGGATCCGCACCATGTACATCGCACCTCACGCCCGCGCCGCCAACGCTTACCGCAAGGTCAACGTGGAGACCAATGTCGATGGCGCCAGCCCGCACCAGTTGATCGTTCTCCTGTTCGACGGACTTCGCCAATCGCTCGCCACCGCCGAATCGGCCCTGCTGCGCGGCGACATCCCGACCAAGGGCGCGCAGATCGTGCGTTCGGTGCGCTTCCTCGAAGAAGGCCTCAAGGCCGGCCTGGACGACGCCAAGGGGGGCGAGCTGGCCGCCAACCTGCGCGCCCTGTATGACTACTGCATTTCGCGACTGACCACGGCCAACCTGCGCAACGACGCCAAGGCCGTGGCCGAAGTCGCCGCCTTGATTGCGCCGCTGGCGCAGGGCTGGAAAGAAATCGGGTCGGCCGCGGCCGCCCCAGCGGCTTGAACGGCTGCGTTGTTGGAGCTTCCGATGCAAGAAAAACTGCTCGACTATTACAAGGCCATCGAGGCCGCCAGCCTCCAGATGCTGGACGCCGCCCGCCGCGAAGACTGGGACGGCGTGGTCCGCTGCGAAGGCGCCTGTGCCGTGCTCATCGAGCAGCTGCGCTTCAAGGCCCAGAGCTCCGAACTGCCGCGGGAAGACCGGCCCGAGAAGATGCGGGTGATGCAACGCATCCTGCGCAACGACGCCGAGATCCGCGTGCTGGCCGAGCCCTGGCTGACGCATTTCGACCAGCTGTTCGATTCGCGGCTGCAGATGATTCACTGAGGGAGGCGACGGCGCCTCCTCGAAGAGCCCCTGATCGAAGTCGCCGCTGGCGATCAGGCGATCATCGCTTCGAGCGCTACCGTCATGTCCGGCTCCGCTCGACGGGTGCCGATAGCTAGATTGACCTGGAGGGTCGTTCGAGCAAGTTCGAGCAGCAGCGGATCGAGCGAATAGCTTCCTCTCGCTTGCAGCCAAGCAAGCAAGTCTGCCAAGTGCCACACCGCCGTGCTGCCTTCATGAACGGGCGCCGGGAAGGTCGAAGCATGGCGATTCATCAGCTGGCGCATGTTCTGTCGCGACACGCCGGCAAGCTCCGCAACCTCCGACAGCCCCACGAGATCGGGGGCAGCTTCGATCAGCACGGCGCCGGGAACGGCCGACTTCACATCGCGCATCGCGCTCAGCACGGCTTCCCGAGCATCGGATGCTTCGCGAACGAATTCCAGTGCGATCCGACCGGGCAGTCCGATGCCGACCAGCGCGTCGTCGCAGCCGGCTGCCGCCAGGACTTGCAGCAGCGAATCGACGGGTCCGTCGATCTCGGCAAGTCGGTATCTCAAAGTGAACGTGTATTCCATGGAGCCTCTTTCCGCTGTGCAGCTCATTGCTTTTCACGGGTCGTGCAGTTGTTGACCACGCGCATCAACGCCTTTGCGTGATTGCCGGGACTCTTGGGCGTACTCCAGATGCACGACACGCAGAATTCGCCGCAGCGGCATTCGCGATCGTTGTAGGGGCAGTACATCTTTCCCCAAGCAGCCCGCCGCCGACATGAATTCGCCACTGATGGAACTCCGCGTACCTCAGGGCGTCTTCGATTTCTTTCTTGGGATGCTTGGCACGTGGCATGCGCGCGACTCCATTTGGGCAGCACCGTCCAGAGTTGTCAAGTGACAACTTTCCTCCCCGTCAGTGCCCCGCAAATGTAACCAGCGTGCGTCAGGTGCACGCTGAACGCGCAGCGCTCTCGCTCAAACCTGCATGTTCATGATGTCGGAGTAAGCCTGGACCATCCGGTTGCGCACGTGCAGCGTGGCCTGGAAGCTGATCTGCGACTTCTGCATCGCGACCATGGTCTCCTCGAGGCTGACGGTCGGGTTCTCCATCTGCACTTCGCGCTGCAGGCTCGACGCCTGGGCCTGGCTGGCGCTGACCGTCTTGAGGGCGCCGGAAAGCGCGCCGGCGAAGCCCGTCTCCTGCGTGCCGGAGGCAGCGCGCGGCCCGGTCGTCGGGCGCAGGTTGAGCGGGGAGGCGACGGGGTTGAGACGGAGTTCCATGGCCACGATGGTAGGGATTGGCCGGGCGGTCGATCCTTCGGAAATGGGCGGGAAACCAGCTCTTTATCGGGCTTACGGTCCGAGGCCGGAACCGAATAATCGCCGGGAGCCGAAAGCAATGTGCCTTCTGCCGACCAGGTCCACCCCCACCATCCATGTCCGCCGTCGCCGAACTTCCCGTCAACGCCCTTGCCCCTTCGGGCGGCTCCGCCTGGTCCGGACGCGTCGCCGCGCTCGATGGCCGCCAGCGCCTGCGCCTCGCGATCGGCGCGGCGATCCTGGTCGCGGTGGCGATCGCCGCCGTGGTGTTCGGCCGGCAGCCGGACTGGCGGGTGCTGTATGCCAACCTCGGCGACAAGGACGGCGGCGCCGTGATCGCGCAGCTGGCGCAGATGAACGTGCCCTACAAGTACACCGAAGGCGGCGGCGCGGTGATGGTGCCGGCGGACAAGGTCCACGACGTGCGGCTCAAGCTCGCATCCGCGGGCCTTCCGAAGGGATCGGTCGCCGGCTTCGAGCTGATGGAGAACAACCGCTTCGGCATGACCCAGTTCCAGGAGAAGCTGAGCTTCCAGCGCGGCCTCGAAGGCGAGCTGACCCGCTCGATCCAGGCGCTGGCCTCGGTGCAGAGCGCCCGGGTCCACCTGGCGCTCCCCAATCAGAACGGCTTCTTCCGCGAGCAGCAGAAGCCTTCGGCCTCGGTGCTGCTCAGCCTGCATCCCGGCCGCACCCTGGAGCGCAACCAGATCGCCGGCATCGTGCACCTGGTCGCCTCGAGCGTGCCCGACCTCGCGCCGAACGCGGTCAGCATCGTGGACGACAACGGCAAGCTGCTGTCGACCACCGGCGATCCGCAGGGCAATGCCGATGCCCAGCAGCTGCAATACCAGCAGCAGCTCGAAACCCAGTACACCCGCCGCATCCTCGACATCCTGGAGCCGGTGGTCGGCCGCCAGAACGTGAAGGCCCAGGTCACCGCCGACCTCGACTTCTCGCAGACCGAGGCCACGATGGAAGAACACCGGCCGAACCAATCTGCCGAGGCCGCCGCGATTCGCAGCCAGCAGACGGTCGAGACCACCGGCGCCGGCGCAGGCGGCGCCTCGGCCGCGGGCGGCGTGCCCGGCGCCACCACCAATCAGCCGCCGGGCGCTTCCTCGGCGCCGATCAACGGCTCGGCCGCGCCGCTGTCGCCGACCGCACCCGGCGCAGCCGCACCGGGCGCCGCCGCAGCCGGCAAGCCGCCGGGCAAGCGCGAATCGATCACCAACTACGAGGTCGACAAGACCGTGAAGACGGTTCGCAGCGCCACCGGCCAGGTGCGCCGCCTGAGCGCCGCGGTGGTGATCAACTACCAGAACGGCGTCGACGCCCAGGGCAAGCCGACCTCCACCGCGATCTCGCCGCAGCAGATCGAGCAGATGACCGCCCTGGTGCGCGAGACCATCGGCTTCAACAAGGAGCGTGGCGATTCGGTCAACCTGATGAATACGCCCTTCCTGGTCGAGAACAACGTGCAGCCGGAGATCCCGATCTGGAAGCGGCCGGAGACGCTCGACATGGCCAAGAGCTTCGCCTGGCCACTGGGCATGGTGCTGATCGGCGCGATCGTGCTGTTCGGCATGGTCCGCCCGGGCATGAAGGTGCTGGTCGCCGCGCCGCAGCGGATCGCACCGCCCGGCGAGGCGTTGAGCGCGGTGGTCTCCGACATGCCCGAGCGTCCGGCGCTCGGCGCGCCGAGCTCGGCCGCCGCGGCCGCCGCGGTGGCGAGCGCTTTGCCGGCGCCCGAGGAAACGGTTCCCGAGCAGGAACGTCTCGAGGGCGCCCGCCGGATGGCCCGTGAGAACCCGGTCGCCGTCGCCAACATCGTCAAGACCTGGGTGCACGGCTGATGGACGAACAAGGACTTAACGACGCGGCGATCCTCTTGATGTCGCTCGGCGAAGAAGAAGCCGGCAAGGTGCTGCGCCACCTGACGCCGCGCGAGGTGCAGAAGATCGGCGAGACCATCGCCAAGACCCGCGCCGTGTCGCGCGAGCGGCTGGGCGAAGTGGCGGATCGGTTCGTGAGCGCGACCGAAGGCCAGAGCCTTTTTGCCGCCGACACCGGCGACTACGTGCGCGCCGTGCTGCATCGCGCGCTCGGCGAAGAGAAAGCGGCGATCCTGGTCGACCGCATTCTCCAGACCGGTGACCTGAGCGGCATCGACAACCTGAAGTGGATGGACCCGCCGTCGGTCGCCGAGGTGCTCAAGGTCGAGCATCCGCAGATCGTCGCCGCGATCCTGGTGCACCTGGAGGCCGAGCATGCCTCGGCCATCCTGAAGGAGCTGCCCGACGGCCAGCGCGCCGAGGTGCTGCTGCGGGTCGCGACCCTCGAAGGCATCCAGCCGGCTGCGCTCGACGACCTGAACGAGGTGATGTTCCGGGTGCTGTCCGGCGGCGGCAAGATCAAGAAGCCGTCGCTCGGCGGCGCCAAGACGGCTGCCGGCATGATCAACCTGCTCGGCGCCGGCGTCGACACCGCGGCCATGGAAGCCATCCGCGAACACGACGAAGACCTGGCACAGCAGATCGCCGACCTGATGTTCGTGTTCGACGACGTGATGAAGCTGGACGACAAGTCGCTCCAGCTGGTGCTGAAGGAGATCGCGTCCGAAACGCTGGTGGTCGCGCTGAAGGGCGCGGCGCCGCCGCTGCGCGACAAGTTCCTGTCGAACATGTCCTCGCGCGCCGCCGAGTCGCTGCGCGAAGACCTCGAATCGCGCGGCCCGATGCGGCTGTCCGAGGTCGAGGCGCAGCAGAAGGAAATCCTCAAGGCGCTGCGCCGGCTGGCCGACGAAGGCCAGATCGTGCTTGGCGGCGGTGGCGACGGAGGCATGGTCTGAACATGGCACGCAGCAGCTTCATTCCGGCCGAGCAGATCGCGGCGGTGGCGCACTGGCAGTTCGCCACGGTCGGCGTCGAGGGCGTCACGCAGGGCGGCATCGCCGACCCCGAGGCGATCCGCCGGGGGCACGACGAGGGTTATGCGCTGGGTTTCGCGGCCGGGCAGGCCGAGGCGCTCGCCCAATGCCAGGCGCAGATGGACGAGTACATCGCGACCCAGGCCCGCCAGGATGCCGAGCGCTTCGCCGCCGTCATCGCCGCGGCCGAGGCGGGACTTGCGAATGCGCAGCAGGACATCGCCCGCGGCACGCTCGAGATTGCCTGCGCGCTGGCCCGCCAGGTGCTGCGCCACGAACTCGCGACCCGGCCCGACAGCCTGCAGCCGGTGGTGCACGAAGCGCTCGGCATGCTGATGACCGACGGCAAGAGCGCCTGCGTGCGACTGTCGCCGGCCGACTACGACCGGGTGCAGGCGCCGCTTTCCGCCGAGCTGGCCGGCCAGTCGGTGCAACTGGTCGCGGACGCCAAGGTCGCGCCGGGCGATTGCCTGATCGAATCCGCCGGCGCGGTGGTCGATGGCGGCGTCGCCACCCGCTGGTCGCGCGCGGTGGCCAGCCTCGGCCTCGAGATGCCGTGGAACGAAGAATCCGAGGAGTCGATCGATGCCGCCTGAACGCGCCGTCTGGCAACGCTTCATGGCCGATGCGCAGGCTCGGGTCGAGCAGGAATCGCCGCTCGAAGTGCGGGGCACGCTCACCCGGCTGGCCGGGCTGGTGCTCGAAGCCACCGGCATCCGCGCGCCGGTCGGCTCGCAGTGCCTGGTGCGCCTCGGCGCGCAGCCGGCGGTGCTGGCCGAGGTGGTCGGTTTCTCGAACGATCGCGCCTTCCTGATGCCGGCCGGCGACGTGCACGGCCTCTCGAGCGGCGCCAGCGTGACGCCGGCGCCGCCCTACATCCCGGTGCCGCGGCTCGGCGAGCCGGAGCATGACGTGACGCCGCGGGTCGGTGCGCTTCGGCTGCCGCTCGGCAAGGGCCTGCTCGGCCGGGTCGTCGATCCGCAGGGCCAGCCGCTCGATCACCAGGGCCCGATCCGGGACGTGACCGCCGAGCCGCTCGACCGGGCGCCGATCAACGCGATGGACCGCGACCCGGTGCGCGAGACGCTCGACACCGGCGTGCGCGCGATCAACGCATTGCTCACGGTCGGTCGCGGCCAGCGGCTCGGCCTCTTCGCCGGTTCGGGCGTCGGCAAGAGCGTGCTGCTCGGCATGATGGCGCGCTACACCGCGGCCGACGTGATCGTGGTCGGCCTCATCGGCGAGCGCGGCCGCGAGGTCAAGGAATTCATCGAGGACATCCTGGGCGAGGAGGGCCGCCGCCGCTCGGTGGTGGTGGCCGCGCCGGCCGATGCGCCGCCGCTCCTGCGGATGCAGGGCGCCGCCTACGCGACCGCGGTCGCCGAATTCTTCAGGGACCAGGGCCAGCATGTGCTGCTGCTGATGGACTCGCTCACCCGCTATGCGATGGCGCAGCGCGAGATCGCGCTCGCCATCGGCGAGCCGCCGGCCACCAAGGGCTATCCGCCGTCCTGCTTCGCGAAGCTGCCGCAGCTGGTGGAGCGCAGCGGCAATGGCCTGCACGGGGTCGGTTCGATCACCGCGTTCTATACGGTGCTGTCCGAAGGCGACGACCAGCAGGATCCGATTGCCGACGCGGCCCGCGCCATCCTGGACGGCCACATCGTGCTGTCGCGGGCCTTGGCCGAGGAGGCGCACTTTCCGGCGATCGACATCGAGCAGTCGGCCTCGCGGGTGATGCACAACGTCGCGAGCCCGGAACACGTGGATGCGGCCCGCCGCTTCCGGGCGGTGTATTCGCGCTATCGCAAGAGCCGCGACCTGGTGCGGGTCGGCGCCTATGCGGCCGGCAGCGATCCGGCGCTCGACCAGGCGATCCGGCTGCAGCCTGCGATGAGCACCTTCCTGCAGCAGGGCATGCACGAGCCTGCCAGCCTCTCGCACAGCGTCGAGGCGATGGGCGCGCTGGTCTCCTGAAAACATTGCTTCTCGTCTCGAAAGTGAAAACCACATGTCCGGAATGAACGGCCTCCAGATCGCAGCCGACCTCGCGCTCTCGCAGCGCGACGCCGCCGCCCAGGTGCTGGCATCGGCCCGCCAGACCTGGCTGCAGGCGCAGGTGCAGCTCGACCAGCTCGAAAGCTATGCCCAGGAATGCACCAACCGCTGGACCGTCCAGTCCGGCAGCTGCACGCCGGAGCTGATGCGCCATCACTACGCCTTCATGGCGCGGCTGGAACATGCCATCGGGCTGCAGCTGCACATCGTCGGCGAGCATGGCCAGCGGGTCGAGCGCGAAGCCCTCAAGCTGCGCGATGCCGAAGTCCGGCTCGAAGGTCTGCGGCAGCTGGTCGCGAGCCGCGAACGCGAGCGCGAGCAGCTGCTGGCCCGCCGCGAACAGAAGATGACGGACGAGCAGGCTGCGCTGCAACATCGCCGCCGCATGAGCGAAGGCCTGGGAGATCGGCTGTGAGCATCGAACTGGCACCGGTGATCGAGACGGGCGCCGCACGGGCAGCCGGCCATCGCGCTCGACGCGAAGGCGCGGACTCGGCGGATCGGGCGGACGCTTCGTCTTCCTTCTCGCGGGCGCTGTCCGAAGCGGACGGCGCGGCGGGCGGGGAGCCGGAGAAAGCGGTGAATCGGCGGGCAGCCGATCGGGCGTCGGACGAGGGCGAGCGGCGCCGCAAGGCTGTGGATCGCGAAGCCGGCGCGAAGCCGGATGCGGCTTCGGCATCGGCAGGCGCCGCAGCGGTGCAGCAACCTGCGGCTCGCGATTCGTCCGCTTCGCAGCCCGCAGCCGACAGCGCCTTGCTGCTCGCGCAGAGTGCGTTGGCCGGGCCAGTGGATCCGCGCGGCGGCGGCGGAGCGGCAGACGACGCCGATGTCGGCGGCAATCCGCGCGGGGCGACTTCGGGCATCGCGGCGGTGGGCTCCGCCACCGGGCGCGCAGGCGACGGTTCCGCAGTTGTGGCGGGGGCTCGCGGTGCGGCGGACAGGGGTTCTGCGGCCGCTTCGCCGGGCGCGGCCAATGCGGCTGCGCTCGCGACTGGCGCCGCAGCTGCAGCCGCAGCCGCGACGAGCGCCACGACCAGCTTGCCAGGCATGACCGTCGCAGATGGCGCGGCACCCTCGAACGCGGCAGCTTCGGGCGCGCCGAGCAGCAGCCAAGGCAATGCCGCGCTCGCCACGGCGGCGGCTGCCAACGGCGCTGCGGCCGCGGCCGCGGCGACCTCGGCGACCTCGGCAGCCACCGCGGCCGCCTCGGCCGCCTCGGCCGCCGCCGATCAGGCGGCTCAGGCGGCCCAGGCGACTGCCGCCGCCGCCGCGGCCGATGCGGCTGCGACCACCGCGGCCAGCACGGCGACGACCACCGCAACGTCCGCGGAACTCGCCGCGGCAGGCACTTCGGCCGACGAAGCCGCCGCCGGCGCCCCGGCGCCGATCGGTCCCGGCACACCGACCGCGCGCCGCATGGCCGGCGTCACGTCGATCGCGGACACCCCCGCCACGCCCGCCCAGATCCTGCTTCGAACCCATCCCGGCATCGACTCGCGTCCCACCCTGGCGGCTGGTGCCCGTTCCGCGCAGGTCGCGCAGGCCGCAGCCCAGCGAGCCTCGTCGCAAGCCGATGCGGCGGACGCGACCTCGGACGCGCAGGCCGCTGCCCATTCGGCTGCCCAGGCCCAGGCAGGTCGAAGCGCCGAGGCGATCCCCACCGATCTCGCCACGGCCAACCGCTGGCAGCCGGCTGCCGAGACCATCGCGCTGCAAGCTGCCGGCACCGATATCGGCTCGTCGCTTCGCCGGCCCGAGCGCGCGGTCGAACGCGGCGCCGCATCCGCCTCGAACGTCTTCGCACCCGCGGGCGCCGCGCCCACGGAAGCTTCGGCTTTCGTGCTGCCGATCGACGCTGCCGCAGCGGCGGTCGCGCCCGGTGCGGCCCTGGCCGAACGCATGACCGAGCAGATCAGCTACTGGGCCTCGCAGAAGATGCAGGGCGCCGAGATCAAGCTCGACAGCGCCAGCGGCCAGCCGGTGTCGGTCAGCGTGCAGATCCAGGGCAACGAGGCGCACGTGGCGTTCCGAAGCGACCAGCCGGAGGTTCGCCAGCTCCTGAACCAATCGCTGCCGCAGCTCGAGAAGATGCTCGGGGCCGAAGGCCTGATGCTCTCCGGCGCCACGGTCGGCGGCCATGCCCAGCCGGGCGATCCGTCCCGGGACGGCGAGCCGGGCGGACGATCGACCCTCGACCTCGGCCAAAGCAACCGTGCCGCGCCGCCAGATACGCCGCGCCCGGCCGCCAGCCGGATGCAAGCCCCTTCGGGCCGCTCGCTCGACCTCTACGTCTGACTTCCAACGGTTCCTAAAGGGCGGCTTTCCCCCCTTTAATCCGGCGCTTGCAAAACGGGCGCAATCGAATAATCGGTTGCATCGGAGCACGCGGGCCATCCAGCCTTCGTGATCCACGGGACAGCGGTGCACCTGGCACGGCTTCCTGGACGCCCCCCGTTTTTGCAAGGAATGCCGACCGTGTCCGCCAAACCCGCCGCAGCCGCAGCCGCCCCCGCGGCCACCGAAGCGCCCGCCAAGAAAGGCAAGGGCAAGCTCATCGTGATCATCGCCGCGGTGCTGGTCCTGGCCGGTGGCGGCGGTGGCGCCTGGTTCTTCCTGAACAAGAAGCCGCACGACGCCGAGCACGAGGAAGCCAGCGCCGCAGCCGAGAAGCCGCATGCCGCGCCGACCTACATGGCGATGGAGAACATGGTGGTCAACCTGGCCGACCCCGGCGGCGAGCGCTTCGCCCAGATCGGCATCACGCTCGACCTGGACAACGAGAAGACCGCCGAGAAGATCAAGGCGATCATGCCGGTGGTTCGCAGCCGGGTGCTGATGCTGGCTTCGCAGCGCACCTCCGAAGAACTGCTCAAGCGCGACGGCAAGGAAAAGCTGGCCGACGACGTGGTGGCCGAAGTCTCGCGGGCGCTCGGCTACGAAGTCGACGAGCCGAAGCCGGTCAAGGCCAAGGCCAAGGCGGAAGCCGAAGGCGATGACGAAGAAGACGCCGCGCCCAAGAAGAAGCGCAAGAAGAAGGCAGCGGCCTCGCCGGTCAACGGCGTGTTGTTCTCGGCCTTCATCATCCAGTGACGGCCGGCCCCGCAGATCCGAAGCCATGAACGAATCCCCGATCGATCCGGCCGCCGATCCGGCCGCCACCAGCCCCGCCGCGGACGACGACGTCATCGAACGGCTGGCAGCCGCCGCCGCCCGCGACTACGACCTCTCGGTCGGCGAGCGCTTCGTGCGCCGCCCGATGCCGACGCTGGAAATCGTCAACGAACGCATGCTGCGCAACCTGCGCATGGGCATCTTCCAGTTCGCCCGGCGCAGCCCCGAGCTCACGATCGACACGGTCGAGGTGCAGCGCTTCGGCGAGTTCCTCGCGAGCGTGCCGGTTCCGACCAACTTCAACATCGTCGCGATGCAGCCGCTGCGCGGCAGCGGCCTGGTGGTGTGCGATCCGAGCCTGATCTCGCTCCTGGTCGACACGCTCTATGGCGGCGGCGGCAAGCTGCACGCCAGCATCGAGGGCCGCGACTTCTCGCCGACCGAGCAGCGCGTGATCCAGCGCCTCCTGGGCGTGGTCTGCACCGAATACACCAAGGCCTGGAAGGATGTCTATCCGCTCACGCTGTCGCCGCTGCGCTCGGAGATCCATGCGCAGTTCGTGAACATCGCGGCGCCGGCCGAGATGGTGGTGGTGACCACCATCCATGTCGCGATCGGCGAATTCTCCGGCGCCATCCGCATCTGCATGCCCTACGGCGCCTTCGAGCCGATCCGCGACATGCTCTACGGCGCGCAGCAAGCCCAGGCGCTGGCGGAAGACCGCCGCTGGGTCACGCTGCTGACGCGCGAGATCCAGGCCGCCGAAGTCACGCTCACGGTCGAGCTCGCGCAGCCGGAACTCACGGTCGGCCAGCTCCTCACCATGAAGGCCGGCGACTTCATCCAGTTCGATCGGCCGCAGCGCGTGGTCGCCGCGGTCGACGGCGCACCGGTCTTCGCCTGCCAATACGGCACCCACAACTCGCGCTACTCGCTGCGCATCGACGAATGCCTGCGCGGCGACGACGCGCACTGGCTCGGAGCACCTCATGTCCACTGAACAAGCCCTCTCTTCCTCCCAAGGCGCCGGCTGGGCCGAAGCGCTCGATGCCAACCAGCCGGGCAGCGCCGCCAACAGCGCGCCGCCGGCCAGCGACATCAACCGGGTGCTCGACATCCCGGTGCAGCTGTCGGTCGAGCTCGGCCGCAAGAAGGTGCCGATCAAGCACGTGCTGCAGCTCGGCCAGGGCTCGATCGTCGAGCTCGACACGCTCGCCGGCGAGCCGATGGACGTGCTGGTCAACGGCTACCTGGTGGCGCAGGGCGAGGTGGTGGTGGTGAACAACAAGTTCGGCATCCGCCTCACCGACGTGGTGACGCCTTCGGAGCGGCTGCGCCGCATCAACCGCGGCTGAGCACGGCTCGCCGACGTTCAGAGAAAGAAGCGTTTCCCCGATGACTCAAAGCCTGGTCACCATCGTCATCTTCATCGGCTTGATGATGGCCTTGCCCCTCGTTCTCAAGCGCCTGCAGGCCAAGCGCGGCGCGCTGCTCGGCGGCGCGGGCGGCGTGCAGTCGAAGCTGCTCTCGACCGTCGCGATCGGGCCGCAGCAGCGGGTGGTCACGGTCGAGGTCGGGCCGGAGGACGCACGAACCTGCCTGGTGCTGGGCGTGACCGCCCAGTCGATCACCTGCCTGCACACCGCGCCGGTTCGCACCGAGATCGCGCAGCGCGCGAGCATCGATCATGCGTAAGGCCATCGGCGCGATCGCCGCGTTCGGCGGGCTGGTCGCCCTGTCGACGCTGCCCCTGCCGGCCCTGGCCCAGCAGGCGGCAGGCCAGTTGCCGCTGGTGATCGGCTCCGGCGCCGGCGGCACCAGCTACTCGGTGCCGGTGCAGACGCTGCTGTTCTTCACCGCGCTCTCGTTCCTGCCGGCGGTGCTGCTGATGATGACGGGCTTCACCCGCATCGTGATCGTGCTGTCGCTGCTGCGGCAGGCGCTCGGCACGCAGTCGGCGCCGCCCAACCAGGTGGTGATTGGCCTGTCGCTTTTCCTCACGCTGTTCGTCATGGGACCGACGCTCGACAAGGTCTACCAGGACGCCTACGTTCCTTATTCGACCAACGCGATCGGCTTCGAGGAAGCGCTCGGCCGGGCCGAAGCGCCGATGCGCGGCTTCATGCTCAAGCAGACCCGGCAATCCGACTTCGCGCTCTTCGCACGGCTGGCCAAGCTGCCGAGCGATGTCACCGCCGAGACGGCACCGATGCGCGTGCTGATCCCGGCGTTCGCCACCAGCGAGCTGAAGTCGGCCTTCCAGATCGGCTTCATGATCTTCATTCCGTTCCTGGTGATCGACATCGTGGTGTCGAGCGTCCTGATGTCGCTCGGCATGATGATGCTGTCGCCGGTGCTGGTCGCGCTCCCTTTCAAGCTCATGCTGTTCGTTCTGGCCGACGGCTGGAACCTGCTGATCGGCTCGCTCGCCGCCAGCTTCGCGACCTGAGGAGGCGCATCCCATGAATTCGCAAATGGTCCTGACGCTCGGTCAGGAAGCCCTGGTCCTGCTGCTGATGGTTTCGCTGCCGGTCTTGCTCACGGTGCTGGTGGTCGGCCTCGGCGTCAGCATCTTCCAGGCGATCACGCAGATCAACGAGCAGACGCTCGCCTTCGTACCCAAGCTGGTGGCGGCCGTGGCGGTGTTCGCCATCGCCGGCCCGTGGATGCTCAGCACGCTGGTCGACTACATCCGTCGCACCATCGAGTCGATTCCGCAGATGATCCTGTAGCGCACGCACGCGCTGGCAGCCCGACGTGGTCTCCTTCACCGAAGCCCAGCTGATGGCCTGGGTCACGCCGATCCTGTGGCCGTTCCTGCGGGTGCTCGGGCTTTTCACGACCGCGCCGCTCTTCTCGTCGCGGGCGATCCCGATCCGGGCCCGCATCGGACTGGCCTTCATGGTCGCCCTGTCGGCCCAGGCCACGCTCGACGGCCAGCCGCGGGTCGACATGAACGGCCTGGCCGGCATCGGCACGCTGGCCCAGCAGGTCGGCATCGGCATGGCGATCGGCTTCGGCGTGAGGCTGGTGTTCGCCGCGGTCGAGCTGGCCGGCGAACTGGTGGGGCTGCAGATGGGGCTCAACTTCGCATCCTTCTTCAATCCCATGACCAATGCGCAGAGCAGCGCGATATCGACCTTCATGGGCAACATCGCCACGCTGCTCTTCATCGTGATCAACGGGCACCTCACGATCCTGATGGCGGTCATCAAGAGCTTCGACGCCTTCCCGATCGGCGGCAGCCTGTTCGAGGCGCTCGGCCGGGTGCGAATGCACGAGCTGGGCGCCGACCTGTTCGCGAGCGCCTTGTGGATCGCGCTGCCGATGATCGGCCTCCTGATGTTCGTGAACCTGGCGCTCGGCATCATCTCGCGGGTCGCACCGCAGATGAACATCTATGCCATCGGCTTCCCGGTGACGCTGACCGCCGGCATGGCCGGCATCGCGCTGGTGCTGCCGATGATGGAGCAGCCGCTGCTCGCCTTGCTGGAGCGGATGTTGTCGCTCTTCGCCGGCGGGCGTTGAGCCATCGGCCCTCGCGGCTGCCTCAGTCGGGCCGCGGGCATCCGCCGATCTGCGCGACCAGTTCCCTGATCGCTTCGGCATAGGCCAGATCGACCTCTTCGCTTTGCTGGGTCAGCCGCACCAGTTCGTCGATCTGCTCGTGCTGTGGCGGAAGACCGCCGCACATCCAGCCGCCCAGGCTTTCGATCAGGTCCTGGCGCGCCTCGACCAGGCGTTCGCGCACGGCGAGCATCTCCGCCCGGCGGCACTGGAGTGCCAGCCGCAGCCGAGCCAACCGGTCGGTCTCCTGGTCTGCCTCTTGCACGAAGCCACCCCGCGTCTTTCTAAAAATGAAGACTTTTGTAGTATAAAAACTGGCATCGGTCCATAGCCCGATGGCGCTATTTCGTGCGCAGGTCGGCCGGCGGCCGGCGGCCGTGTTCAGACCAGGTTGTTGCGAATGGCGTAGGTGGTCAGCGCCGCATTCGACGGCAGCTGCAGCTTGTCCATGACCCGGGAGCGATAGACGCTGACCGTCTTCGGGCTCAGCATCAATTCGTTCGCGATCTCGGAAAGCCGCTTGCCCGAGGCGATCTTGATCAGCGTCTGGAGCTCCCGCTCGGACAGCGCCTCGTGCGTCATCTCGCTGATCGGGCGCGACACGCTCTCGGCCAGCATCTGCGCCATCTCGGGCGTGACGTACTTGCGTCCCTGGGCCACGGTGCGGGCCGCGGTCACGATCTCCTGCGGATCGCCCGACTTGCCGACATAGCCCTGCGCCCCGGCCTTCAGGCAGCGGATCGCGTACTGGTCCTCGGGATGCATCGAGACGATCAGCGTGCGGACCTTGGAGTCGGTCTCGGAAAGCGTGCTCAGCACCTCCATGCCGCCCCGGCCGGGCAGCGACAGGTCGAGCAGCAGCACGTCGCAAGGCGCCGACCGCAAGACCTCGCGCAGCTCCGAATAACTGCCGGCCTCGCCGGTGACCTTGATGTCGACCGCCTCGGACAGCGTCAGCCGCAGGCCGCGCCGCACCAGCGCGTGGTCGTCGCACAGCACCACGTTGATCAAGCCGCGTCCTCCACCGCGCGAGCGGCCAGCGGGATCGACAGCACGATCGAGGTGCCGGCGCGGCCGGGGCTGCTCACGTCGAGCCAGCCGCCGATGGCCTGTGCGCGCTCGGCGAGGCCGCGCAGGCCGAAGCGCCGCGGATCGTCCAGCGCATCGCGGGTCAGGCCGCGGCCGTCGTCCTTGATCTCGAGCGTCAGCACGCCGCTTCGGTCGGAAAGGGCGAGCGTCACCTGGGTACACGCCGCATGCTTCATGGCGTTGGTGAGCGCCTCTTGCGCCGAGCGGTAGGCCACCAGCTGCACAGCAGGTGGCAGGTCGGCCAGCGGCTCGGGCGCGGGGCCGGGGCTCGGGTCGGCCTTCGTGTCGACGGTTCGCGCGAGGCCTGAAAGGTCGATCGACACCGCGAATCCGGCGCGGCTCTCGACATCGCGCGCCAGCCATTCAAGCGCGGGCAGCAAGCCGGCATCGAGGATCGGCGGGCGCAGCTGCTGCACGATGCGGCGCATGGCGGCGATGGCGCCTTGAAGCGTTTCGTCCGCCGCCGTGGCGCGGGCCTGGAGGGCGGAGTCGGCTGCATGGTCCGCGAGCCAGCACAGGTCGATGTGCAGCGCCGCGAGCGCGCCACCGATCTCGTCGTGCAGTTCGCGGGCGAGGGCGCTGCGTTCCTGCTCGACCTGCCGCTGCAGCCGGGTCGCGAAGTCTTCGGTGGGAGCGGGCGCTGGCATCGGGTCCGTATTCATCGCCTGCGGATGATAGGCCCGAGCCCGCCTCGCGCGGACGAGCGAACGCTCAGTCGGGGACGACGGCCGTGACTTCGATCTCGACCTTGGCGCGCTTTTCGACGAGGGCCGCCACCTGCACGCAGGTCATCGCCGGGAAGTTGCGGCCGACCGCATCGCGGTATACCGGGCCGAGCCTGCCGAGGCTTTGCACGTATTCGTCCCGGTCGGTCACGTACCAGGTCATGCGGACCATGTGCTCGGGACCGGCGCCGGCCTCCTTCAGGACCTCGACGATGTTGCGCAATGCCTGTCCGCATTGCTCGACGAAGTCGTCGGTCTCGAATTGCTGCTGGCCGTTCCAGCCGACCTGGCCGCCGACGAAGACCTGGGTGCCGCGGGCGGCGATGCCGTTGGCGTAGCCCTTGGGCGGCAGCCAGCCGGGAGGTTGGAGTACTTTGTTCATGGGAGGAGTTGCCTCAGTTTGAATCGTTGGAGCTTGCCGGTCTCGGTGCGCGGCAGGGCCGCGACGAACTCGATCTCGCGCGGGTACTTGAAGGGCGCTATGGTGGCCTTGACGTGGTCCTGCAGCGTCTTGACCAGCGCCGCATCGCCGGCATGGCCGGGCTTGAGCACGCAGAAGGCCTTGACGATCATCCCGCGGTCCTCGTCCGGCTTGCCGATCACGCCGCATTCGGCGACTGCCGGATGCTTGAGCAGCGCGTCCTCGACCTCGGGGCCGCCGACGTTGTAGCCGGCGGTGATGATCATGTCGTCCGCCCGCGATTGATAGAAGAAGTAGCCGTCCTCGTCCTGCACGAAGGCATCGCCCGGGTAGTTCCAGCCGTCCTTCACGTAGTTGGCCTGGCGGGCATCGTCCAGGTAGCGGCAGCCGACCGGGCCCTGCAGCGCGAGCTTGCCGACCGTGCCGCGCGGTACCTCGTTGCCTTCATCGTCCACCACCCGCGCGAAGAAGCCGGGCACCGCCTTGCCGATGGCGCCGCGCCGCACCTCGTGCCCGGCCGCCGAGATGTAGATGTGGAACACCTCGGTGCCACCGATGCCGTCGAGCATCTCGATGCCGGTCGCGTCCTTCCAGAGCTGGCGGGTGGCGTCGGGCAGGGCCTCGCCGGCGCTCACGCAGATGCGCAGCGACGGCAGGCCGCGAGCCTTGGCGAAGGGCGCCATCTGGCGATAGAAGGTCGGCGCGGTGTAGCAGATGGTGGCGCCGACCGCGCCGATCACCTCGACCATCGACTCGGGCGAGTACGGGCCGTCGTGGAAGTAGACCGAGGCGCCGGCATGCATCGGGAAGATCAGCAGCCCGCCGAGCCCGAAGGTGAAGGCGAGCGGCGGCGAGCCGATCACGATGTCCTCGGGCCGCGCCTTGAGGATGTGGCGCGGCCAGGTCTCGCACATCGCGAGCACGTCCCGGTGGGTGGTGACCGGCGCCTTCGGCTTGCCGGTGGTGCCGCTGGTGAAGGCGAGGAGGGCGATGTCGTCGGCGGCCGTCGGGCAGGCCTCGAACCGTCCGCTCTTGCCGGCGGCGCGGGCTTCGAGCGAACCGGGGTCGTCCGGCAGGTTGAAGGCGACGATGGTGCGAAGCGACGGATTCGCCTGCTGCGCGGTGCGCAGTTCGTCCTGCAGCCGCCCGTCGCAGAGCGCGACCACCGGCCGCGACTTGTCGATGATGTCGCCCAGCTCCTGGGCGCGAAGCAGCGGCATCGTGGCCACCGCCACCAGGCCGGCCTTGACCACCGCCAGCCACGCGAGCGCCATGCCGATCGAGTTGCCGCCGCGCAGCAGCACGCGGTTGCCGGGCTCGAGCCCCAGGTCGTTCACCAACACCTCGGCGATGCGGTCGACTTCGACGGCGGCTTGTGCGTAGCTCAGCGTGCGGCTGGGCGAGCGCAGCATCGGCCGGTCGGCCCACGGCTTGTCGGCGGCCTTGTCGAGCAGTTCCTCGACCAGGTTGAGCTGGTCCGGCAGCTGCAGCTCGGGCAGCTCGTAGCGAAATACCGGCAGCTGCTCGGGCGGCGGCAGCCGGTCGTGGACGAAGCGGTCGGTCTGAGCGCTTTTCACAGGCTTCCTCCGATCACCGCCTTGCCGAGGATCAGTTGCTGCACCTCGGTCGCGCCTTCGTAGATGCGCAGCGATCGGATGTCGCGGTAGAGGCTCTCGACCTTGCTGCCGACCATCACGCCGAGGCCGCCGTGCATCTGCAAGGCCATGTCGATGACCTTGCTGGCGTTCTCGGTGGCGGCCATCTTGGCCATGGCGGCGGCGGCGCTCAGGCTGCCGGCGACCGGCGTGCCCTGCGCCTCGCCGGCGTCGCGCATCCAGGCCGCCCGGTAGGTGAGGAGAGCCGCCGCGTCGATCAGCGCCGCCATCTCGCCGAGCTTGGCCTGGGTCAGCTGGAAGTCCGCGAGCGTCTGGCCGAACATGCGGCGATGCTGCGCATGGTGGCGCGCCTCGGCCAGCGCGCGCCGGCCCATGCCGAGCGCCGCGCCGGCGACCGAGGCACGGAAGATGTCGAGCGTGCGCATCGCGAGCTTGAAGCCGCCTTCGCTGTCGCCGAGCTGCGCATCGCGCGGAATGCGACAACCGTCGAAGCGGAGCGTCGCGAGCGGATGCGGCGCCATCACGTGGATGTGCTGCGAGGCATCGAGCCCCGGCGTGTCGGCATCCACGATGAAGGCGGTGATGCCGCGGGTGCCGCCGTCCGGCCGGGTCTTGGCGAAGACGCAGTAGAAGTCGGCGATGCCGCCATTGCTGATCCAGGTCTTCTGGCCATCGAGCGTGAAGCCCTGGTCGCCGGCGACGGCTTGCAGCTGCATGGCACCGACGTCCGAACCGGCCTCCGGCTCGCTGAGCGCGAAGGCCGCGATCTTCTCGCCGGTGGCGACCGCGCGCAGGTATTGGTCATGCTGCGCCGGCGTGCCGGCCAGCGTGATCGCGCCGCTTCCGAGGCCCTGCATCGCGAAGGCGAAGTCGGCGAGCGGCGAATGGAAGCCGAGGGTTTCGCGCAGCAGCACCAGGGCGCGCGAGTCGAGCCGCTCCAGCGCGCCGCCGGCGCTCGCCGGCACGCAGTAGCGCAGCCAGCCGCCTTGGCCGAGGCGCTTGACCCAATCGCGGCAGGCGGCGCGGTCGTCCCGCTCGTCCACTTGCTGGGCGGCGGCCCAAGGGAGCAACTCGGCCGCGAGCTCGCGATGCGCCGAATCGAAGAAGGGCAGCGCCAGGTGGGCGGTGGAGGGTGCGAGCGAATGCGGGTTGTCGTTGCCGGTGGAGGACATGGCTTTCAATCCCCGCCGAAGACCGGCGTCTGCTTGGCCGAGAAAGCCTCGTATGCGCGCTTGAAGTCCTGCGTCTGCATGCAGATCGCCTGGGCCTGCGCCTCGGCTTCGATCGCCTGCTCGATCGTCATCGACCATTCCTGCGACAGCATGGTCTTGGTCATGCCGTGCGCGAAGCTCGGGCCTTCGGCGATCCGGCGGGCCATCTCGGTGGCCTTGGCGAGGAGCTGCTCGCCTTCGTGCAGCGCGTTGAAGAAGCCCCAGGCCAGGCCCTCCTGCGCCGTCATCGCGCGGCCGGTGAAGAGCAGCTCGGAGGCGCGGCCCTGCCCGATCGCGCGCGGCAGCAGCGCACAAGCGCCCATGTCCGCGCCGGCGAGGCCGACCCTGGTGAAAAGGAACGCGGTCTTGGCCTTGTCGGTGCCGAGGCGCAGGTCGCAAGCCAGCGCGATCATCGCGCCGGCACCGGCGCAAACGCCGTCGATCGCGCCGATGATCGGCTGCGGGCACTGGCGAATCGCCTTGACCAGGTCGCCGGTCATGCGGGTGAATTCGAGCATCTCGGGCATCGTCATGCGGGTCAGCGGGCCGATGATGTCGTGTACGTCGCCGCCCGAGCAGAAGTTGCCGCCGGCGCCGGTGATCACCACTGCCTTCACGTCGGTCGCATACACCAGCGCCCGGAACAGGTCGCGCAATTCGGCGTACGAATCGAAGGTCAGCGGGTTCTTGCGTTCGGGCCGGTTCAGCGTGACCGTGCCCACGCCGTCCGCGAAGGCCCAAGAGAAATGCTCGGCCCGATACCCCGCCTTGGGTTCGAACTGGCCGCGCATGGGATTGCCCGCGCCGATGAAATGCTTCATGCCTGGATCTCCGAAAGTTGGTCGTGCGAATGCTGCTTGACCTTGCCGAGCAGCTTGTGGAGCTGGTTGATTTCCTTGGGATTGAGTCCGGCGAAGGCGCTGACGATCCAGGCTTCGTGCTGCTCGGCCATCTCGTTGAAGAGCTTGCGCCCGCGCGGCGTCAGGCGAACCCGCCAGGCGCGACGGTCGCCCTCGACGTCGACCCGCTCGACCAGGCCCTCGGTGACCAGCTGGTCGGTGATGCCGGTGACATTGCCGCCGGTGACCATCATGCGGCGCGACAGCTCGTTCATCTTGAGCCCCTCGGTCGTGCGCTCGAGCTGGGCCATGAGGTCGAAGCGGGGCAGCGTGGTGGCGAACTGTTCGCGCAGGCCGTTGCGCACCTCGCGCTCGATCAGCTGCGTGCAGGTGAGCAGGCGCAGCCACAGGCGCAACTCGTCCGGATGCTCGCTGTGGGCGCGGGCCTCGAGGTCCATGCTCAATGCTCCTCTTCGGCCGCGCGAGGCAGGCCGGGCTGCAGGGCCGCAGCGGCGGCCATCTGCTGCTGCTTGGCGATCTCGCGGTACATCTGGTCGCGGCCGCTCAGGTACTGCTTCGGCCAGTCGACTTCGCGGCTTTGCAGCTTGGCGGCTTCGTGCAAGGTCCAGGCAGGGTCTGCCAGGTGGGGCCGCGCCACGGCGCACAGGTCGGCGCGGCCGGCCGCGATGATGCTGTTGGCCTGGTCGGCGTCGGTGATGGCGCCGACCGCGATGGTCGAGATGCCGACCTCGTTGCGGATGCGGTCGGCAAAGGGCGTCTGGTACATGCGGCCGTAGATCGGCTTGGCGGCGCGCGTGGTCTGGCCGGACGACACGTCGATGAAGTCGCAGCCGGCCTCCTTGAAGGCGCGGGCGATCTCGACCGCATCATGGTCGGTGTTGCCGCCGGGCGCCCAGTCGTGGGCCGAGATGCGGACGCTCATCGGCCGCTCGATCGGCCAGGCTGCACGCATCGCGTGGAACACCTCGAGCGGATAGCGCAGCCGGTTGGCCAGGCTGCCGCCGTACTCGTCGGTGCGTTGGTTGGTGAGCGGGCTCAGGAACGAGGCCAACAGGTAGCCGTGCGCGCAGTGCAGCTCCAGCCAGTCGAAGCCGATCTCCGCCGCGCGGCGGGTGGATTCGGCGAACTGGTCGCGCAGCTCGTCCATCTGGGCCCGGGTGATCTCGACCGGAACCTGGTTCTGTTCGCCGTAAGGCAGCGCGCTCGCCGCCAGCAGCGGCCAATTGCCGTCGGGGAGCGGCTCGTCGGTGCCTTCCCAGCCGAGCTGGGTCGAGCCCTTGGGGCCGCTGTGGCCGAGCTGGATCGCGATCTTGGCGGTGCTGTTGGCATGCACGAAGTCGACGATGCGCCGGAAGGCGGCCGACTGCGCGTCGTTGTAGAGGCCGGGGCAGCCGGGCGTGATGCGGCCCTCGGGCGTCGGGCTGGTCATCTCGACGAACACCATCGCCGCGCCGCCGAGCGCCCGCGCGCCCAGGTGCACCAGGAGGAAGTCCTGCGGCACGCCATCGGCCGCGCTGTAGGTCGCCATCGGCGAGACCAGGATGCGGTTCTTGAGCGTGAGCTGGCGGACCTTGAGCGGCATCAGCATCGGCGGCACCGGCTTGGCGCCGCCGGCCAGCCACTGCTCGTAGCCGGTGAGCCATTGGTTGTCGCGCAGCCGCAGGTTCTCATGGCTGATGCGCTGCGAGCGGGTCAGGAGCGAATAGGCGAACTGCTCGACCTCCATGCCGCTGTAGCGATTGACGTTCTCGAACCATTCGGTCGAGTTGCGCGCGGCGTTCTGGATCTTGAGCACCTCGACGCTGCGGCGCGCTTCGTAGGCCTCCAGCACGCGATCGATGCCGCCGCCCTGCGCGAACTCGTTCGACAGGTCGATCGCATCTTCGAGCGCGAGCTTGGTGCCCGAGCCGATCGAGAAATGCGCCGTGTGTGCCGCGTCGCCCATCAGCACCACCGGCACCTTGCGGCCGTTGACGTCGACGCGGTGCGTCCAGTGCTGGCAGATGACCCGCGGAAACCGGATCCAGTTGGCCGAGCCGCGCAGGTGGCGGGCATTGCTGATGAGCTCGTGGCCGCCCAGGTAGCTGGCGAACAGCTTCTCGCAGAAGGCGATGGCCTCGGGCTGTTCCATCTGGTCGATGCCGTGCGCCTTCCAGACCGATTCGGGCGTCTCGACGATGAAGGTCGAGGTGTCCTTGTCGAACTGGTAGGCGTGCGCCTGGAACCAGCCGTGCTCGGTCTTTTCGAAGGCGAAGGTGAAGGCGTCGAAGGTCTGGTGCGTGCCGAGCCAGACGAAGCGGCATTGGCGCTCGTCGACATCCGGGCCGAAGGTGTCGGCGTAGCGCTGGCGGATGCGGCTGTTGAGGCCGTCGCTCGCGATCACCAGGTCGGCGTTGTACTGCGCGGCCAGCGCCTGGTCGTCGGTGGACTCGGTCTCGAAGACCAGCTTGACGCCGACTTCGATGCAGCGCTCCTGCAGGATGTTGAGCAGCCGCTTGCGGCCGATGCCGCAAAAGCCGTGGCCGCCGGAGCGCACCTGGCGGCCCTTGAAGAACACCTGGATGTCGTCCCAGTGATGGAATTCGCGGCCGATGATGTCGGCGGTGGGGCGGTCGGCGGCCGCCAGGTTGGCCAGCGTCTGGTCGCTCAGCACCACGCCCCAGCCGAAGGTGTCGAAGGGGCGGTTTCGCTCCACCACGGTGACTTCGAGGGAGGGCTGCCGCGCCTTCATGAGCAAGGCGAAGTAGAGGCCGGCGGGGCCGCCGCCGATGCACAGCACGCGCTGCAGGTCCGATGTCAGGCTATTCATGACTCAATAGTTTAGACCTAAACAATTGGCTGTCAACCCGCGAGCGACCGGCGCCAGAACGCCGGCTCGACCGTGTGCCCGGCCGGACCGGTCGGTTGACGATCGCAATTCCGGTATGAAGAATGGGTGAATGCAACACCTGATACCGAAGATCGAATCTCAGCTTGCTTCCCTTCCGGTTCCCATCACCCTTCGGCTCCCCGACGGGCGGCAGGTCGCCAATCCGGGCTCCCGCATCACGCTCGCCTTCAAGGATTGGCCGAGCATGGCCAAGCTGGCGGCAAGGCAGATCGGCGCCCTGGGCGAGGCCTATGTCGAGGGCCGTGTGCAGATCGAAGGCGCGATGCGCGACCTCACCGATGCCGCCGTCGGCCTGTTGCCCGGCAATCCCGCCGAAACCAACACCGGCTGGTGGAGCCGCCTGCAGCGCCGCGCCCGTTCGCGCGGCTCGCATTCGCTCGGCAAGGATGCGGCGCAGATCGAGTTTCATTACGACGTATCGGACGAGTTCTATGCGCTGTGGCTCGACCCTCGCCGCGTCTACTCCTGCGGCTACTACCGCCAGCAGGGCATGACCCTGGCCGAGGCGCAGGAAGCCAAGCTCGATCACATCTGCCGCAAGCTGATGCTGAAGCCCGGCGAGCGTTTCCTCGACATCGGTTCGGGTTGGGGCGGGCTCTTGCTATGGGCTGCCGAGCATTACGGGGTGGATGCCACCGGCATCACGCTTTCGAAGAACCAGCATGCGTATGTGCAACGCCTGATCGAGGAGAAAGGCCTGCAAGGCAGGGTGCGGGTCGAGCTGCGGGACTATCGCCAGCTGGACCTGTCGCAGCCCTTCGACAAGATCTCGTCGGTCGGCATGTTCGAGCATGTGGGCAGCGCCAACATGCCGACCTACTTCAAGCAGATCCACGACCTCCTGAAGCCGGGCGGGCTGGTGCTGAACCACGGCATTACCTCGGGCCGGGTGGATTACCGGCAGCTGGGCGCCGGCATGGGCGACTTCATCGAGAAGTACATCTTTCCGGGTGGCGAGCTGCTGCACGTGACGCACGTGCTGCGCGAGACCGCGATCGCCGGCCTGGAGATGGTCGATACCGAGAACCTGCGGCCGCACTATGCGAAGACGCTCTGGGCTTGGTCCGACGGGCTCGAATCGCAGCTCGACCAGGCGCGCGAGGTGCTGCAGCGCGGCGGCGGGCGGCAGGCCGAGAACGCCGAGCGCATCCTGCGCGCCTACCGGCTGTACCTCGCCGGTTCGGCGATGAGTTTCGAGCAGGGCTGGATCTCGCTGCACCAGATGCTGTCGACCCGGCCCGACGGCAAGGTGCATGCCGGCGCCTTGCGCGGTTCACAAACGGTGTACCCTTTTGTCCGGGACTACATCTACCAATGAACTGACCACATGCTCTATCGATTCAAATCGCAAGCGACCGCCGATGTCGTGATGCTCGAAGCCAATGCCCGCCAATTGCTGGACATCATGGGCAAGTCTTCGGCGCCGAAAGGCATCCTCACCGCCGGCGAGATTCCGGGCGCCTTGTCGGCGCTCGAGGCGGCCCTGCAGAACGACACCACGCAGAACAAGCACAACCACGATTCCTTCGCGGCCGAGAACCATGCCGAGGACGCCGAGCGCCAGCACGTGGGCCTGCACCAGCGCGCGAAGCCCTTGATGGACATGCTGAAGCGATCGGCGGCAGACGGCAAGGATGTCGTCTGGGGCGTGTAGCCCCGCATGCTGGACAACCTTGCGCCCTTCCTGATCCAGTGGGCGCTGACGGCGCTGTCGCTGTGGGTGGCGAGCCACGTGTTTCGCGGCATCCGGTTCGACAGCAAGTCGGCGCTGGTGGTGTCTGCGTTGCTGCTGGGGCTGGCCAATGCGATCGTGAAGCCGTTGCTGATCGTGTTGACCTTGCCGCTCACTCTGCTGACCTTCGGGCTGTTCCTGCTGGTGATCAACGCGTTGATGATCTTGCTGGTGGCTGCGGTGGTGAAGGGCTTTCGGGTTTCGGGGTTCTGGACGGCGCTTTTTGCGAGCATCTTCGTGTCGCTTTTGAGCCTGGTGGTCGGATCCCTGTTCGGGGGGAGTGATCCGGCTCTCAACATTCAGATGCCGCAGGGGGGGACCTGGCTCTGAGGCGTTTGGGGGCAGCGGTGGCGGGTGGCGTGCCCTCTGCCTCCAGACGTCACCGGCCCTTCGGGCTTCCCTGCGGTGCTCGCGCCAGGTGGGGTCCGCGCAAACTCGCTTCGCTCAAACACGCGCGGCCCTGATCCACCTGTCACTCCGCTCCTCGGCGGTAACTCGACTTACGGCAGAGGACACACCACCCACCACCGCCGGTACGCTGTCGTCGATCTACGAGAACAGCCAACAGCCAACAGCCGAACACAGGACACCAAGCGCCGATGCGGTTTTAAGAGCCGTCAGAACACCCGCAAAGGCTGTTGGTTTCCCTGTCGAAGATATATGCGCGTCTTCCGAACACCCAAAGTAGCCCGGTACGCGGTGCGGGCTGGGCGAGCCCTCTGCGCGTGCCGAGGAGCGCAGTGTTTCGCGGATCAGGGCCGCATGCTGTTTGAGCGCAGCGAGTTCATGCGGACCCCGCGAAACGCGAGCACCGCAGGTTGCCCCTAGCGAAGCGACGGGGTCACGCGCAGTGGGATCGACCGGACCGTGCCGCGTACCGGGCGGACCTCGTACCGGGCGGACCCCACTAACGAACCGGAGAAGACCAGAAAACGACCCCGAAGATCAGTCGACCTTGGCCCCCGAAGCCTGCACCACCTTCGCCCACTTCGCATGCTCGCTGTCGATCAGCTTCGCGAATTCGGCCGGCGTATTGCCGCTCGGAATTGCACCTTGCGCGACCATCTTTTCCTTGATGGCCGCCGTGCCCAGCGACTTGGCGACTTCCTGCTGGATGCGATTGACGATCTCGGGCGGCGTGCCGGCGGGTGCCAGCAGGCCGAACCATGAACTCGCTTCGAAGCCCTTCAAGCTCGGACCACCCACTTCCGCGACCGTCGGGACGTCGGGCAAGGCCGGCGAGCGCTCGGCGCTGGTCACGGCCAAGGCCTTCAGCTTGCCGCCCTTGATCTGCTGCATCGATGAAGGCAGGTTGTCGAACATCACGTCCGCATTGCCGCCGACCATGTCGAGCAGCGCCGGCGCCGAACCGCGGTAGGGAATGTGGATCAGGTAGGTGCCGGTCATGCTCTTGAAAAGCTCGCCGGCCAGGTGGATCGACGTGCCGCTGCCGCTCGATGCCATGTTGAGCTTGCCGGGATTGGCCTTGGCGTACTTGATGAAGTCGGCCACGTTGTTGATGTTGAGCGCCTTGGCCTTGTCGACGTTCATCTCCATCACGTTCGGCACGGCCGCGACCAGGGTGATCGGGTCGAAATCCTTGATGGGGTCGAAGGGGAGCTTTGGATAGAGCGCCCGGTTGATGCCGTGCGTGCCGACCGTGCCCATGAGCAGGGTGTAGCCGTCGTTCGGCGCCTTCGCGACCAGGTCGGCGCCGACGTTGCCGCCGGCACCGGCCCGGTTGTCGACGATGAATTGCTGGCCGAATGCCTTGCTCAGTTCGGGCGCGACGGCGCGGGCGAGGATGTCGGTGGTGCCGCCGGCAGCGAAGGGGACGACGATGCGAACCGGCTTGTTCGGCCAGCCTTGCTGAGCGGCTGCGGGCAGCGCCAGGCCGAAGGTGAGCGCGGCTGCGACGCTCGACAGCGCCAGCACGGCGCGGCGGCGAGTCGAGGCAGCGCTCAAAGGGGTGAGGTGATGGTTTTCCATCGGCACGTTTTAACGTCGATCCGGTCCAGTTGGCGCAGGTAAAAACCCCGTGCCGGCCGGACGTCAGCGCCTTGCCATCAGCTCGCGCGCCGACTGCGCCACCTGCGCCGCGCTCACCCGCGACGCGGCTTCGAGCACCGGCGAATAGCCCACCGGAATGCGCGGTGCGCCCAGCCGTGCGACACGGCAGCCGGTGACCTCGGCAGCGGTGGCCGCGATCTCCGCCCCGAAGCCGGCGGCCTGGACGGCTTCATGCACCACCAGCAACCGGCCGCTGGCGGCGCAGGACGCGAGCACGGTCTCGCGATCCCATGGCCACAGGGTCCGCAGGTCGATCAGGTCGACCTCGATGCCTTCGCTCGCGAGCTGCTCGCAGGCCTCGGCGCAGGCCTGCAGCTGTCGGCTCCAGCTCACCATCGTGAGGGAGCGGCCTTCGCGCAGGCGTGCAGCCCGGCCGAGCACGGCGTCGCGCGCCGGATCGACCGGCCCCTTGGTGTTCCAGAGCGTCTTGTGCTCGATGTAGACCACCGGGTCGCCGGAGCGAAGGGCCGCTCGCAGCAGGCCGTAGTTGTCCTGCGGCGAGGACGGGCACACGACCACCACGCCGGGAAGATGGGCGAACCAGGCCTCCAGCGACTGCGAATGCTGCGCAGCCGATGCATCCCAGATGCCGCCGGGCATGCGCGCGACCAGCGGCACGCGACCCTGGCCGCCGAACATGAACCGATTCTTGGCGGCCTGGTTGACCAGTTCGTCCATGCCGCAGAGCGCGAAGTCGACCACGCGCATCTCGACCACCGGACGCAACCCGGCCAAGGCCATGCCGACGCCGGCGCCCATGATCGCTGCCTCCGAGATCGGCGTGTCGATCACGCGGTCGACGCCGAATCGCTGCTGCAGGCCCTTGTACTGGCCGAAGATGCCGCCGCGGCCGACATCCTCGCCGAGCACGACCACGCGCGGGTCGGCCTCCATCTCGTGCTGCACGGCGAGCACGGCGGCTTCGGCATAACTGAGCTGCTGCATCGATTCGGTCGCGTGGGTCCTGGCCGTGCCGGCGGCATCGGCGCGAGCGGCGGTATCGGTGTTCAGATCCATTGGCCGGCTCCCGTGCTTTGCACGTCGGTGTAGGCCGCGCCGGGATCGGGCCACGGTGCGGCGGCGGCGATCCGGAGCGCCTCCTGCACTTCCTCGAGCGCTTCGCCCTCGATCGCCGCCAGCTGCGAAGCCGTCGCGATGTCGCCCGCGAGGATGCGGCGCCGCGCGCTCGCGATCGGATCGGTGTCGAGCGCCGCAGCCAGCTCGGCCGGATCGCGGTAGCTGGCCGGATCGACCGACACATGGCCCTTCACCCGATAGGTGAGCGCATGCAGCAGCCGCGGTCCGCTGCCGCCGCGGACTTGCTCGACCAATTGCCCCGCGGCGGCGTGAACCGCGAACACGTCGTTGCCGTCGACCTGCGTGGCCTCGATGTCCATCGCGGCGGCCCGGGCCGAGGCGCCTTCGCCGGCGGTCATGGGGCCGCTGGCGGTGGTCGCGCTCCAGCGGTTGTCCTCGCACACGAAAAGGACGGGCAGCCGGTAGACGCGTGCCCAGTTCAGCGATTCGAGGAACGGTCCGCGGTTGATCGCGCCATCGCCGAAGAAGCAGACGGTGATGGCGTCCTTCTTCTGGAGCTTTTGCGCATGCGCCGCGCCGACCGCGATCGGCAGGCCGGCGGCGACCACGCCGTTGGCGCCGAGCATGCCGACCGAGAAATCGGCGATGTGCATGGAGCCGCCCTTGCCGCCGTTGAAGCCGGTGGCCTTGCCGAACAGCTCGCACATCATCCGCGTGAGGTCGGCGCCCTTGGCGAGCGTGTGGCCGTGGCCGCGGTGGGTCGAGGTGAGCAGGTCCGATGACTGCAGGTGGGCGCAGACACCGGCCGGTACGGCTTCCTGCCCGGTGGAGAGGTGCAGCGGGCCGCGCACCTGGGCGGCTCCTGCGGCCTCTTGCCCATAGGCGCTGACGCCGCCCTGGCTGGCCGCTTCGGCGGCGTTCTCGAAAGCGCGAATGCGCTGCATGCTGCGGTAGAGGGCGAGGCAGTCGCCCGTTGAAGGCATCGAGGAATCCATGGTGTCTCCAGCGCATCGGATGGCGCTTTCTTTCGAGGGTAGCGCAGCAGCGGCCCCGGCCGGGAGCGGGCTAACCCGCCGCCAACGAAAAAGCCGCTGCGGCCCGCAAGGGCGCAGCGGCTTGGATGACGGCGCTGACGATCAGTCCGCGTAGACGCCGGCAGCCTTGATGATCGGGCTCCACTTGGCGATCTCGCTCGCCACGAACTTCTTGTGCTCGGCCGGCTCGACACGGCTGTCGGTGGTCACGACGGCGCCCAGGCCTTCCTGCTTCTTGATGAAATCCGGATCCTTCAAGGCGACCTTGAGCGCGTCGTTCAGCTTCTTCAGGACCGGTGCCGGCGTGCCGGCGGGTGCATAGAGGCCGTGCCAGATGCTGACCTGGAAGTTCTTCAAGCCGGATTCATCGAGCGTCGGCAGGTCCTTGAGCGCCGGCGTGGTGAGGCGCTTGTTGGTGGTGACCGCGTAGGCCTTGACCTTCTTGGCTTCGATCTGCGGCGTGGTGTTGGTGGTCTGGTCGCACAGGAGGTCGATCTGGCCGCCGATCAGGTCGGTGATGGCCGGCGCGGTGCCCTTGTACGGCACCGGCGTCATCTCGGTCTTCATGGCGGTCTGATAGAGCAGCCCGCACAGGTGCGAGGCCGAACCCACGCCGGCGTTGCCGAGGTTGATCTTGCCCTTGTTGGCGGCGATCCAGCTGGTGAGTTCCTGGTAGTTGTTGGCGGGCAGGCTCGGCTTGGCGATGAGAGTCATCGGCACTTCGTTGACCATGCCCAGGTACTCGAAATCCTTCTCGACGTTGAAGGGCACGTTGCGCACCAGCGTCGGAATGGTCGCCATGCCGATATGGTTGAGCAGCAGCACGTAGCCGTCCTTGGGAGCGCGTGCCACCTTGGCGGCACCGATGGAGCTGCCGGCGCCCGGCACGTTGTCGATCACCACGGTTCCGCCGCCGAGCGGCTTGCGCAGCGCCTCGGCCAGGTCGCGTGCCACCCGGTCGGTCGGCCCGCCGGCCGCGAAGGGCACCACGATGCTGATGGACTTGCCGCCCGGGAAATCCTGGGCTTGCACGCCGAACACGGCGGCGGCGAGGGTGGCGAGAACGAATACTTTTTTCATGGAAACTCCGCAGATTGAAACGAAAGGTGGACAGCAAAAGCGAGGAGACCGGCGCCTGGGGACAGTGGCCGTGCCAGGCGCGAAGGCGATGCACGGCCGGGTCGCGGCGATCATATCGGCCTAAGGACGGAGGCCCATCCCGACTTGCCCTTAGCGCTGCAAAGCCGGCGCCGAGACCGTGTGCGATTGCCAGCCGCGGCGCGCTGCTTGGCCCTTCGGTATCGGCTTCGCGTCCTACTCAGCTACAAATGGCCCGCCAGCATCATCCCCAGCGCTCCGAATGACCACTCTTCCAACCGATCCCAACCGCTACGACAGCATCTTCGTCGGCCGCAGCGAAATGGCCGAGCTGATGCGTCGCCACGATTGGGCTGCGACTCCGCTCGGCCCGCCAGAAGGGTGGCCGGACGAGCTCAAGGTGGCGCTTCGCATCCTGCTGACCTCGCGCTTCGAGATGTGGCTGGGCTGGGGTCCGGAGGTCCACTTCTTCTACAACGATGCGTACCGGCCCACGCTCGGCAAGAAGCACCCGAACGCACTGGCGAAGCCGACCCGCGAGCTGTGGCGCGAGATCTGGGACGATATCAAGGACCGCATCCACACGGTCTACGACCAGGGTGAGTCGACCTGGGACCGCTCGCTGATGCTGCTGCTCGAGCGCTCGGGCTTTCCGGAAGAGACTTATCACACCTTCTCGTACAGCCCGCTGCTCGGGAACGACGGCAAGGTGCAGGGCCTGTTCTGCGCCGTGTCGGAAGACACCGAACGCATCCTGAGCGAGCGCCGGCTTCGAACCCTGCGCGAGCTGGCCGCTGGTTTGGCGGCATCCGACACCCGCGCCCAGGTTTTCGCGAACGTCCAGGACGTGCTCGGCAAGGCCACCCGCGACCTGCCTTTTTCGTTGCTCTACCTGCTGGACGAGCAGGGGCATGCCCGCCTGACCTGCGCCTGCGGCATCGCGCCCGGCCATCCGCTCGCGCCCGAGCACTACGCGACGGGGCTCGGGCATCCCTGGGAGTTCGAACGCCTGCTGGCGGGCGAAGGCTCCTTCGTGCTGGGCCTCGCGGACGTGGCCGACGTGCCCTGCGGCCCATGGTCGCGGCCTTCGCCGGCGGCGATGGTGGTCGGGCTCAGCGCGCCGGGCAGCAGCCGGCTGTCCGGCTTCCTGGTGGGTGGCGTCAATCCGCACCTGATGCTCGGCGAGGACTATGCGAGCTTCATCCACCTGGTCGCCGGGCAGGTCGCGGCCGGCCTTTCGAATGTGGAAGCACTGGAGGCGAGCCTGGCCGAGCGCACCCGGCTGCGCAACCTGTTCGAGCAGGCGCCCGGCTTCATGTGCGTGCTGAGCGGGCCGGAGCACATCTGCGAGCTCACCAATCGGTCCTACCAGCAGCTCATCGGGCATCGACCTGTGGAGGGCAAGTCGATCCGCGAGGCGCTGCCCGAACTGGTGGGGCAGGGCTTCTTCGAATTGCTCGACGAGGTGTACCGAACCGGCCGCACCTACCTGGGGCGTGGCAGCAGCATCCGGCTGCAACTCGAGCCCGGCGGGCCGCTGGTCGAGCGCATCGTGGACTTCGTCTACCAACCGATCCGCGATGCGAGCGGCGCGGTCACCGGCATCTTCGCCGAGGGTTCGGACGTGACCGACAAGGCCGAGGCCGAGAACGAACTGCGCCTGCTCAACGAGAGCCTGGAGCTGCGAATCGCCGACCGCACCCGCGACCTCGAAGAGGCGCTGGAGCGGCTGCGCGAGGAAAGCCGCGAGCGCGAGGCGGTGCAGGATGCGCTGCGGCAATCGCAGAAGATGGAGGCGGTCGGCCAGCTCACCGGTGGCCTCGCGCACGACTTCAACAACCTCCTGGCGAGCATCAGCGGCAGCCTCGAGCTGATGCAGCGCCGGCTGGCGCAAGGCCGGGTTTCGGAACTCGATCGCTACATCACCGTCGGCCACGGCGCGGCCAAGCGCGCGGCGGCGTTGACGCACCGCATGCTGGCGTTTTCGCGCCGCCAGACGCTCGAGCCCAAGGCCATCGACCTGAACCGGCTGGTCGGCGGCATGGAGGAACTCATCCGCCGCACCATGGGCCCGGAGATCCTGGTGGAGGTGGTCGGCTCGGTCGGCTTGTGGACCACGCTGGTGGACCCGAGCCAGCTCGACAACGCCCTGCTCAACCTGTGCATCAACGCCCGCGACGCGATGCCGGATGGCGGCCGCCTCACCATCGAGACCTCGAACAAGTGGATGGACGAACGGGCCGGCCGCGAGCGCGACCTGCCGGCCGGCCAGTACGTCGCGCTGTGCGTGACGGATACCGGCACCGGCATGTCGCAGGAGGTCCGCAACCGCGCCTTCGAGCCCTTCTTCACGACCAAGCCGATGGGAATGGGCACCGGGCTCGGCCTTTCGATGGTCTACGGCTTCGCGCGGCAATCGGGCGGACAGGTGCGCATCTATTCCGAGCTCGGCCTCGGCACCACGATGTGCATCTACCTGCCGCGCCATCTCGACGCGGCCGACACCGGCACCGCCGAAGAGCACTACCTGCCGAACCGGGCCGAGGTCGGCGCCGGCACCGTGCTCATCGTCGACGACGAGACCAACGTGCGCGGCGTGGTCAAGGAAGTGCTGGAGGACATGGGACTCGGCTCGATCGAGGCCGAGGACGGCGCGTCGGCCATGACCCTGCTCGACCACAAGGCCTCGATCGATCTGCTGATCACCGACGTCGGCCTGCCCGGCGGCATGAACGGCCGCCAGCTGGCGGATGCCGCCCGCGCGTCGCGGCCCGGCCTCAAGGTGCTGTTCATCACCGGCTATGCCGAGAACGCGGTGATCGGCAACGGCCACCTCGAACCCGGCATGCGGGTCCTGACCAAGCCCTTCACGCTCGACGCCTTGGCGCTTCGCATCCGAGACTTGCTGGCCGAGCCGCCCACGCCGGTTTCGGACGCGCTGCCGCTCGATTGAGCGACACCCTTCGAATTGCCGTGCGTCGACCCGAGCTTCAGGCCGGCGCCGGGCTCATCAGCTCGTCCAGCAGCCGGTAGTCGGGCGGCGTGGTGTCGATCGCGCGGCCGGCCCGCAGCACCGTGCGGTCGAACTGCGAGCGGGCCAGCATCTCCGAATAGTTGCGGGCCTTCAGCACCAGCAGGTCGGCAGCCGCACCCGCCTCGAGCACGCCACGATCGATGCCCATGATCTCGGCCGGGCTCGACGTGGCCGCCCGAATCCAGTCGCCGAGCGGATGGTCGAAATGCAGGATCTTCACGGCCTGCGTGAAGGTATCGAGCATGTCGTGGTCGCCGTACGCGTAGAACGGATCGCGGCAGTTGTCCCCGGCCACCGCGACCCGAAGGCCAGCGGCCTTCATCTCGTGCAGCACCGTGACGCCGCGCCAGCGCGGCGTGCGGGCCGAGGGGCTGCGGTCCTGCAGGTACATGTTGACCGTCGGCAGGCTCACGATGTCGATGCCGGCGTCTTTGCAGGCGGCGATGGTCTGCTCGATGGTCTGGTCGTCCTGCAGGGCGAGCGCGGTGCAGTGCCCGCACAGGATGCGTCCGGCGAAGTCCTCGGCGACGGCCGTCCGGGCGACCCGGATCAGCGCGCCCGCCCGCGGGTCGGTCGACTCGTCCACGTGCAGGTCGAGGTCGAGCCCGCGCTCGGCGGCCAGGCGAAAGACCCGCACCAGCGCTTCGTCCAGGTCGGGCGGCATCGGCTCGGCCGGAAAGCGCGTCGACCGGGTCACGCAGCCGAGCCGTCCGCCGCTTTCGGCCACGGTGTCGGCGAGCCGCCGGCCTTCGTCGGTCAGGAAGACGTCGAGCGGCGCGATCGAACTCACCTGCAGGTCGACCCTGCCGGCCCAGCGCTCGCGCACCTCGCGGAACACCGGGAACGAGATATCGGCCTGCGGCGCCAGCGAGTCGAGGTGCGTTCGAATGGCGACCACGCCGCGCGCGTAGGCGGCCGCCAGGCCGAACTCCATGCGCTGCCGCACGTCTTCCGCATGCCAGCGGGCCTGCCGGTCGCGCTGGGTCGCCATCGAGGCGCCGGCGCCGTCGCCGGTGGGGTTGGCCTGGCGCGGCCAGATGTGGCCCTTGTCCAGGTGGGTGTGGCAGTCGACCATGCCGGGCAGCACCATCGAGCCGTCCAGGTCGGGGCCGCTTTCGGCGGGCAGGCGGCCGGCCGGCTCGATTGCCTCGATGCGACCACGGTCGAGCATCAGGTCGGCACGCACCAGGTCGTCCCGCGAGTCGGTCAGCGCGCCCTCCACCAGGCAGGTGGGCACGGTGACGTTGCGTAGCGCGTACCGGTCGGTTTCGGGCGGTCGGAAGAAGGAATGCGTCATTCGGGAATCTGAAGTGGATGGGTCGTTGGCGGCTTGCAGCAGTCGAGGCCCGGGGCTCCGGGCCGCGGGCGCCACGGCTCAGGCCACGGGTGCGGCAGCGGCGCTTTCTCGGCTCTTGCCATCACGGGAGTCGGGGCCGGAACCGGCGTCGTCATAGCGCCACCCGCTGCTCGGCAGGTCGCCCCCGGTGCTGTCGTCGCCCGCCGCGTCGTCGTCGAAGCGCAGTTTGCCCGGGTTCATGAGACCGTGCGGATCCATCGCGCGCTTGAACGCGGCATCCTCGTCGTCCAGCGATTTCATGCCGCCCTCCTTGACCAGGAAGGTGTGGTTGTTCGCGACATGCGCCCCGTCCTCGGCCATGCCGCGCATGATGTCCGCCAGTTGCGCTTCTCCCTCGTAGCGAAAGAAGGGCGAGCCCTGCAGGCTGAGCTTGCCGTCGAAGCGCTTGACCTCGAAGGCCATGCCCGGCAGATGCGCGAAGCGCCGGTGGCTGCGCTCGATCGCGCCGACCAGGTCGGGATCGAGGTAGAGGCCGACGTTGCTCACCAGGTCCGGGAAATCGCGGTTCACATGCAGGCGGGTGTGGCCCCAACCGAATTCGTAGAGCGGCGCGCGGTAGGGGCCGAGGCCTTCGTCGGCCTCGGAAGTGATCTCGCCGCCGAAATCCTTCACCAGCGCCGCGAAGCCCTCCATGCAGGGCGCGGCGATCATCGCCAGCACCACGCCATCCTTGCCCCGGCGCCCGCAGGCCCGGATCGATCGCATCATCTCGAGGATGCCGCCGCCCATGACCGAGACCAGCTTCTTCAGGAGGCCGTCCGAGGTGGCCAGCCGATGCGCGAAGCGCACCGCGGTCATGAACTCCGCGAACACCACCACCGCTTCGCGCCAGCGCCAGGCCGGCGCTAGCGGCAACTCGACCTCGGTGATGATGCCGTTGGTGCCATAGGCGTGGTGTACCAGGTTCACCTGGTCGGCGCGGAGCTTCACGATGCGGGGCTCTTCCTCGATGCTCACCACCTCGAGCCCGAGCAGGTTGCCGCGGTCGCGCAGGATGCCGTAGCTGCAACTGCCGACGCCCGCATGGCCGCCGCCCACGAAGCCGCCGATGGTCGCCACCTTCTTGGTCGACGGATGCATGCGCAGCTCCCAGCCGGTCGGCCGGGTCGCCTCGTCGATGGCCATCATCCGGGCGCCGGCTTCGGCGCAGACGCTCTGGTCGCGCATCCAAAGCACCTTCGAAAGCGCGGTCATGTCGACCATCGCGCCGCCGGCGAGCGGTATGCCCTGGCCGAAGTTGGCGGTGCCGGCGCCGCGCATCACCAGCGGCATGCGGGTGCGGGCCGCGGCCGAGGCGATGCGAAGCACGTCGGCCTTGTCGCGCGGACGCACGATCAGGTCGGCCACTTTCTCGAGCGCGTCGCGCTTCATCACGGGGCTGAAGTTGGCGGTCATGTCGCGGCTCTTGCGCCGCACGATGTCAGGGTCGGCAATGGCGGGTACGTCGCCGAGCGCCGACAGAAAAGCTTCGATGTTGTGCATGCCCTGCCGGCGTGCAAGGAGCATGCCTGTGGTGCAGCAGATGTTAGCGCCAGCTTCGCGCACAAAGTCAGATTTCAGGTCCTGGTCCACGCTTACATTTCGCAGCCACCAAAAAGCGTGGCGTTGCAAAAAAGCTTTCAGGGGAATCGATGGACGCGAATCTGAGAACGTTTGTTGCTGCCGCGCTGGGCGCGGTGGTCTTGGCGGTGGCCGGCTGTGGTGGCGGCGGCGACGGCGGTGGTGGGGGCGGCGGTGCGCCGGTCGGCGGGGTGACGCCGGTGGTCGCGGTCTCGCCGCCGGCTGCGGTGCCTGCCGAGCCGGAACCCGCCAAGCCGCACCTTCTCGAAGTGCAGGTCGCTGGCCTCCTGGCCACGCCCGACGCGCAAGGCCGCTACGAGGTGCCTTCGGGCAGCATGGTCGAGATCACGGTCGATCGCGAGGCCGACTGGCAGTCCGAGCAATCGCCCGGCGGCCTGGTCGTGCTGCAGAACCCGCGCTTCAAGAGCCTGAAGTGGCGGTCCGAGCTGATCAACCCGTCGACCGCTCCCACCACCTACTCGGTCATTGCCAAAAGCCGGACGGAGCCGGTGGGCACCACCCGAATCGTCCTGCTGGTCGCGGCGCCGAAGCCAGGCTAACGATAGCTGCGCGCGTCCTCGATCACCTTGCCATCGTTCGGCAGGCTGCCAGCAGCGACCAGTTCGACCCGGCAGCGCAGCTTGGTCACATCCCGCACGGCTTCCTCGACCCGCGAGGCCATTCCTTCGGGCGTGGCGTCCGATTCGACCCGGAGCGTCATCCGGTCGTCGCCCATCTCGCCTTCGACCACCAGCCGGGCCCGTGTCAGTTCCGGAAACCGCCGCACCACCTCGGCCACCTGCGAAGGGTGCACGAACATGCCGCGCACCTTGGTGGTCTGGTCGGCCCGGCCCAACCAACCCTTGATGCGCGTGTTGGTCCGGCCGGTGGGACAGGAGCCTGCCAGGACCGCCGACAGGTCGCCGGTGCCGAAACGCACCAGCGGGTAGTCCGGGTTGAGCGTGGTCACCACGATCTCGCCGACCTCGCCCTCCGGCACCGGGTCGCCGGTGCCGGGGCGGACGATCTCGACGATCACGCCTTCGTCCAGCACCAGGCCTTCGCGGGCCGATGTTTCGTAGGCGACCAGCCCCAGGTCGGCGGTGGCATAGCACTGGAGCCCGACCACGCCACGCTGGCCGATCCAGTCGCGCAGGCTGGGCGGGAAGGCTTCGCCGGAGACCAGGGCCTTGGTCATCGAAGGCAGCGCGATGCCTCTCTCGGCCGCCTTCTCCAGGATGATCTTCAAGAAACTGGGAGTGCCCGCGTAGCCCGCCGGGCGGAGTTCGGCAATGGCCTCGACCTGCTGCTCGGTCTGTCCGGTGCCGCCGGCGAACACGCTGCAGCCGAGTGCACGAGCGCCGCTCTCGATGATCGATCCGGCCGGCGTCATGTGATAGCTGAAGCTGTTGTGGACCAAGTCGCCGCCCCGGAAGCCTGCCGCATGCAGCGCCCGCGCGGTGCGCCAGTAGTCGCGGGCTTCGCCTTCGGGTTCGTAGATCGGCCCCGGGCTCGCGAAGACCCGCGGCATGCGCGGGCCGAAGTGGATGGCGCTGAACCCGCCGAAGGGGTCGCTGGCACGGCGTGCCTGCTGCAAGGCGAGCAGCTCGGACTTGCGGGTGACCGGCAGCCTGGCGAGCGCTTCGCGCGTGGTCACTTCTGCCGGCCGTACGCCGTCCAGGATTTCGGCCAGCGCCGGCGCACCGAGCTGGGCCTGTGCAATCTGCCGGGGCAGTGCAGCCAGCAGTTCCTGTTCGCGCTCGGCCGGGTCGCGGACTTCGAGCTTGTCGTAGAAATCGCTCACGCCAGCCACCGCTTCCTGCGCTTGTAGCTCTTCACGTCGCGGAAGCTCTTGCGGTCGCCGCCGCCGACGCCCAGGTAGAACTCCTTCACGTCCTCGTTCTCGCGCAGGCTCTTGGCCTCGCCGTCCATCACGATGCGTCCGTTCTCGAGGATGTAGCCGTAGTCCGCGTAGCGAAGTGCCATGTTGGTGTTCTGCTCGGCCAGGAGAAAGGTCACCTTCTCCTTCTCGTTGAGGTCTTTCACGATGCCGAAGACCTCGTCCACGATCTGCGGCGCGAGGCCCATCGAGGGTTCGTCCAGCAGCACCATGTTCGGGTTGGCCATCAGGGCCCGGCCGATCGCGCACATCTGCTGCTCGCCGCCGGAGGTGTAGGCCGCCTGCGAGCTGCGCCGGGTCTTGAGGCGCGGAAAGTAGGCATACACCTTCTCGAGCGTTTCCGCGATCGCGGCCTTGCCGTCGGTTCGGGTGTAGGCGCCGGTCATCAGGTTGTCCTCGATGGTGAGATGCGCGAAGCAGTGGCGGCCTTCCATGACCTGGATCAGACCGCGCTTGACCAGCTCCGAAGGCGACAGCGCCTCGATCCGCTCGCCACGCAGTTCGATGCTGCCCTTGGTCACCGCGCCGCGCTCGCCGGCGAGCAGGTTCGACACCGCGCGCAGCGTGGTGGTCTTGCCTGCGCCGTTGCCGCCGAGCAGCGCCACGATGCCGCCCTCGGGCACTACCAGCGACACGCCCTTGAGCACCAGGATCACGTGGTTGTAGATGACCTCGATGCCGTTGACGTTGAGGAGCGTGGTGGCCGAGCCCTCGCCACGGCTCGGCCCCTGAACCGGGCCCGATGCCGGGCCCGATGCCGTGCTCGGTGCCGTCGTCGCCATGGCCATGCCTCAGGCGCCGCAGTCGCTCGCGTCGCGCTTGGCGAGCTTCTTCTCGGCCGCGTACTTTTCGCCGGCGCTCTTGACCATCGGCTTGATGATCTGCTCGTCGGCCTGGTACCAGTCGGACATGCCGCCCCACTTGGCGCCGTCCCAGGTGTGCACCCGCGCCCAGGTCGAACCCATGTGGTCCTGGCAGGACGTGCTCACCGGCCGCATCACGCCCGAGAAGCCGAGTGCATCCAGCTTCTTCTGGTCGAGCGCGAGGTTCTCGAAGCCCCAGCGCACCTGCTCGCCGGTCATGACCTTGCCCTTGCCGAAGCGCTCCTGCGCGCGCTTGACCGCCTCGACGCTCAGCATCTGGATGATCACGCCGCGGGTGTAGAGAACCGAGCCGACTTCTTCCTTCGGACCGGTGCCCTGGCCCTTGTCGTGCACGGTCTTGAGGATGTCCTGGATCACCTTGGGCTCGGTGCCCGAGGTATTGAGCGCCAAGGCGTTGTAGCCCTTGGCGTTGGCGCCGACGTCCTTCACGTCCGGCTCGGCGCCGGCCCACCACACGCCGTACATCTTCTCGCGCGGATAGCCGGTGGCCACGGCTTCCTTGAGCGCGGTGGAGTTCATCACGCCCCAGCCCCACAGCATCACGTAGTCGGGCCGCTGCTGGCGCACCTGCAGCCAGGCCGACTTCTGCTCGACGCCCGGTGCCGTCACCGGGATCAGCGACAGCTCGAACCCGTTCTGCTTGGCGCGCTCCTGCAAGAGCGGGATCGGTTCCTTGCCGAAGGGCGAGTCGTGATAGACCAGCGCGATCTTCTTGCCCTTGAGCTTGTCCATGCCGCCCTGGGTCTTGCCGATGTGCTGCACCAGGATGTCGGCCGCGGTCCAGTAGGAACCCATGAGCGGGAAGTTCCACTTGAAGGTGGTGCCGTCCTGCGAGGCAGCCAGGCCGTAGCCGAGCGTGATCAGCGGGATCTTGTCGGTCGGCACCTTGTCGGTGAGCGCGAAGGTGATGCCGGTGGCTTGAGGATCGAACAGCGCCACGCCCGGGCGGCCCTTGAGCCGCTCGTAGCATTCGACGCCCTTGTCGGTGGCGTAGCCGGTCTCGCATTCCTCGTAGGCGATCTTCACGCCGTTGATGCCGCCCTGCGCGTTGACCAGCTTGATGTAGTCCTGCTTGCCGTTGGCCCAGGGCGTGCCGTTGGGCGCGTAGGGGCCGGTGCGATAGACCAGCAGCGGGAAGAACTGCTCCTTGGCCTGCGCCATCGCGGGCGCGGCGCCGGCGAGCGCGGACACGGCCGCCAGGGCAAGTGCGATCGACTTCAGCTTCATGTGTGTCTCCAGTTGGTGGTGTTGCACGGCAGGTGCGGGTTGAAAACGGCGAGAGCGGTGGAACCGGTGAAAGCGGTGAAAGGATTCGAGCGAGTCATCGAGGTCAATGCGGAAACGGCCAGAGCCGCAGCTTTTCCTTGCCGGTCGACCACAGCCGGGCCAGCCCGTGCGGCTCGACGATCAGGAAGAAAACGATCAGGGCGCCGAAGATCATGAATTCGAGATGAGACGCGAGCGCGGTCGAGATCGAGAGGCCGAACCAGCCCGGCAGCTGGTTGAGAAAGAGCGGCAGCAGCACGATGAAGGCGGCGCCGAAGAAGCTGCCCATGATCGAGCCGAGTCCGCCGATGATCACCATGAAGAGCAGCTGGAACGAGCGGTCGATGCTGAACGCCGCCGGCTCCCACGCCCCCAGGTGAACGAAGCCCCACAGCGCGCCGGCCACGCCGACGATGAAGCTGCTGACCGCGAAGGCGGTGAGCTTGGCGTACACCGGCCGGATGCCGATCACGGCCGCGGCCACGTCCATGTCCCGCATCGCCATCCATTCGCGCCCGATCGCGCTTCGCACCAGGTTCTTGGCCAGCATCGCGAACAGCACCACGAACGAAAGGCACAGCAGGTACTTCTGCACCGGGCTTTCGATCGGAATTCCCAGCACGTTGAGCCCCGCCACGCTCACCGACCCGGACGACGAGTTGTTGGTGAACCAGGAGATCCGCAGGAACGCCCAATCCACGAAGAACTGCGCCGCCAGCGTTGCCACCGCCAGATACAGCCCCTTGATCCGCAGGCTCGGAATGCCGAACAGCACCCCGATCACCGTCGAGCAAAGCCCGCCCAGGAGCAGCGAGGCAACGAGCGGCATCCCCTCGATGCGCACATGGAAGTTGTAGGCCGCATAAGCCCCCACCGCCATGAAGGCTCCGGTTCCCAGCGAAATCTGCCCGCAATACCCCACCAGAATATTCAGTCCCAGCGCCGCCAGCGAAAGAATCAGGAACGGCGTCAAGATCGCCCGAAACCAATACTCCGGGGCAATGAACGGCACCGCCACGAAGGCAAACGCCAGCAGCAGCCCCATCAGCACCCGATCCTGCAGGATCGGAAACACCTGCTGATCCGCCCGATAGCTGGCCTTGAACTGCCCGTTTTCCCGATAGATCATGCTCGCCCCCCGGGCTGCGCGCACTGCGTGTCGCTTCGCCCACCCCCCTGCCGGGGGGCGCACGCCGCGGCCCGGCAAAGCCGGTTCCGCGCGTGCCGCTGGAAGAGGGTGGTGGTGCGTTGGATGGTCATACTCGATCGATGATTTTTTCGCCGAAGAGGCCTTGGGGACGAACGAGAAGAAAGACCAGCGCCAGCACGTACGCGAACCAGATCTCGATGCCCCCGCCGAGCATCGGCCCCAGGTAGATTTCCGACAGCTTCTCGCCCACGCCGATCAGGAGCCCGCCGATGATCGCGCCCGGTATCGACGTGAGCCCACCCAGGATCACCACCGGCAGCGCCTTGAGGGCCACCAGCGACAACGAGAACTGCACACCGAGCTTCGAGCCCCAGATGATCCCGGCCACCAGTGCCGCGAAACCCGCGACCGACCAGACGATCACCCAGATGCGATTGAGCGGAATGCCGATCGATTGCGCGGCCTGGTGGTCGTCGGCCACGGCGCGCAGCGCGCGGCCGGTCGAGGTCTTCTGGAAGAACACCGCCAGCACCACCACCAGGGCGGCCGAGACGCCGGCGGCGATCAGGTCTTCGCGGCTCAGCAGCAGGCCGCCGGGGAAGGTGCCTTCGAGCACCATCATCGGCTCCTTCGGCATGCCGACGTCGATCTTGTAGATGTCGTTGCCGAACAGCGTCTGCCCGAGTCCGTCGAGAAAGTAGGCGATGCCGAGGGTCGCCATCAGGAGCGTGATGCCTTCCTGGTTGACCAGCTTGCTGAGCGCGAGCCGCTCGATCAGCCAGGCCACCACCACCATCACCGCCATCGCGGCGACGAAGGCCAGCAGGTTGGCGAGGATCAGGCTTTCGAAGCCGAACCAGCGCGGGAACCATTCGGCAAAGCGTGCCATGGCGAGCGCAGCGAACAGCACCATCGCGCCCTGCGCGAAGTTGAAGACGCCGGACGCCTTGTAGATCAGCACGAAGCCGATCGCGATCAGCGAATAGAGCATGCCGACCATCAGGCCGCCGAACAAGGTCTCGAGGAAGAATCCCATCGTCAATGCTCCACGCCGAGGTACGCCCGCACCACGTCTTCGTTGTTGCGCACTTCGCCGGGCGTGCCGTCGCCGATCTTCTTGCCGTAGTCCAGCACCACCACCCGGTCGGAGATGTCCATCACCACGCCCATGTCGTGCTCGATCAGCACGATGGTGGTGCCGAACTCGTCGTTCACGTCGAGGATGAAGCGGCTCATGTCCTGCTTTTCCTCGACGTTCATGCCGGCCATCGGCTCGTCGAGCAGCAGCACCTGCGGCTCCATCGCGAGCGCGCGGCCGAGGTCGACCCGCTTCTGCAATCCGTACGGCAGCCGGCCGACCGGCGTCTTGCGGTGCAGCTGGATCTCGAGGAAGTCGATGATGCGTTCGACGAATTCGCGCTGCGCGATCTCCTCGCGCTCGGCCGGACCGAAGCGCAGCGCCTGGGCCAGCAGGCCGCTCTTCATCTTGAGGTTGCGGCCGGTCATGATGTTGTCGAGCACGCTCATGCCCTTGAAGAGCGCCAGGTTCTGGAAGGTGCGCGCGATGCCCATCTCGGCCACCTGGCGCGAGTTCATGTGCTTGAAGTGCTGGCCGCGGAAGGTGATGGAGCCTTGCTGCGGCTGGTAGACGCCGTTGATGCAGTTGAGCATCGAGCTCTTGCCGGCGCCGTTGGGGCCGATGATGGCGCGCACCTCGTGCTCGCGCACGTCGAAGCTGATGTCGGTCAGCGCCTTCACGCCGCCGAAGGCGAGCGAGATGTTCTGCACGTCGAGCACGACCTCGCCGATCTTCCTAGCCATCGCTGTGCTCCGTGGTGGGCTGATCGAACCTTGGTCGCATGTCAGGCCGCCTTCGCCACGATCGGGAAGGTCCTGGCCTCGACGATCTTGAGGTTGGCCGCCACCACGCCGGTTCGGCCGTCCTCGAACTTGACCTGGGTCTCGATGTGCTGCTCGGTCTTGCCGGCGTAGAGCGCATCGACCAGCAGCCGGTACTTCTCGGCGATGAAGCCGCGCCGCACCTTGCGCGTGCGGGTGAGTTCGTCGTCGTCCGGATCGAGCTCCTTGTGCAGCACCAGGAAGCGCGCGATCTGGGTTTCGCCCATGCCTTCCTCGCCGGCCAGGTCGGCATTCACCTTCTCGATGCATTCGCCGATCAGGGCCAGCACCTCCGGCTTGCCGGCGAGGTCGACATAGCCGCCGTAGGCGAGACCGCGGCGCTCGGCCCAGTTGCCGACTGCCTCGTAGTCGATGTTGATCGCCGCGCAGACCTGGCTGCGCCCGTGGCCGAAGCAGACGGCTTCCTTGATCTGCGGGAAGAACTTGAGCTTGTTCTCGATGTAGTTGGGCGCGAAGATGGCGCCGCTTTCGAGCCGGCCGACATCCTTTGCGCGATCGATGATGCGCAGGTGCCCCTCGGCATCGATCACGCCCGCGTCGCCGGTGTGGAAGTAGCCGTCGGCGTCCAGCACCTCGGCCGTCGCCTCCGGCCGCTTGTAGTACTCCTTCAACACCGACACGCCGCGCACCAGCACCTCGCCGTCGGCCGCGATGCGCAGTTCGATGCCGGGCGCGGCGCTTCCGACCGTCTGCAGCTTGACCTTGCCGTCCTGCTGGAGGCACACGTAGGCGCAGGTTTCGGTCTGGCCGTAGAACTGCTTCAAGTTGACGCCGATCGAGCGATAGAAGCGGAAGAGGTCGGGCCCGATGGCCGCACCCGCGGTGTAGGCGACCCGGATGCGGCTCATGCCCAGCACGTTGCGAAGCGGTCCGTACACCAGCAGGTCGCCGAGGCCGTAGAGCAGGCGGTCGATTGGTCCGACCGGCTGGCGGTTGAGGATGTCGGCACCGACGCGGCGTGCCAGCGACATGAAGCGTTCGTAGAGCCAACGCTTGGGCGCGGCCGCGTCTTCCATGCGGATCGATACGGCGGTGAGCAGGCCCTCGAAGGTGCGGGGCGGGCCGAAGTAGTAGCTCGGCCCGATCTCGCGCATGTCGTTCATCACGGTTTCGGACGATTCGGGGCAGTTGAGCGTGAAGCCGCCGACCAGCCACTGCGCGACCGAGAACAAGTGGTCGCCGACCCAGGCCATCGGCAGGTAGCTCATGATGTTGTCGCCGGGGCCGAGCATGTCGGTATCGACGCCGCCCTGGCCGGCCGCGATGAAGCTGGCATGGGTCTGGCAGACGCCCTTCGGCCGGCCGGTGGTGCCCGAGGTGTAGAGGATCACGCCGACATCGGTGGTCTCGCCGGACGCCACGCTCCGATCGAAGTAGCCGGGCTGCGCCGCATCGAAGGCACGGCCGAGTCCGCGCAAGCGGTCGTAGCCGAGAAGGCCCGGCTGGTCGTAGTGGCGCAGGCCTTTCGGATCGTCATAGACGATGTGCGCGAGCCGGACGCTGCCGGCTGCCAACAGGTCGCGGCATTCGAGCAGCTTGTCGACCTGTTCCTGGTCCTCGGCGATCACGAACTCGATCGATGCATCCTCGAGCATGAAGACCATCTCGTTCGCGACCGCATCCTGGTAGAGCGGTACCGGCACCCCGCGCAGGCACTGCGCCGCGACCACCGCCATGTAGAGGTGCGGCCGGTTGGCGCCGACGATCGCGAGGTGGTCGCCCGCCTTGAAACCGAGGCTCGCCAGCCCGCAGGCGATCTCGCGCACTTCGACAGCGACGTCCGCCCAGCTCCAGGTCTGCCAGATGCCGAGATCCTTTTCGCGCACCGCCGGCGCGTCGGGCTGGCGCTCGGCGTGCCTCGCGAGAAGACGGGGAAATGTGTTGGGCGGGTTCGGCACGATGGCCGGACTGTAGGGCCGGCGCTTGTCGCCGGGTTGTCGTTTCAAAGACAATCCTAGGGACACTACTCCCCGGAGTTTCCCGATGCCGATGAGCGGTTCGATGGCGAGCCCAACGGGTTCTGTCGATGGCAAGACGATTCGCGACCGCGTGCGTCCTGCGAGCCGGGCCGAGCTGGAAGACATCCCCTGGCTGCGCACCCTGACGCCGGCCGAGCGGCGCCGGGCCGAGGCGGCGCTGGTGGTCGGCGAGGCCGAACCCGGCGACCTGGTCTGCCGGATCGGACGCTCGCCGACCTACTGGTTCGGCGTGGTGCAGGGCTTGCTCAAGATGAGCAACGACAACTCGGACGGCACTTCGATGACCTACAGCGGGCTGCCGCCGGGCGGCTGGTTCGGCGAGGGCACGGCGCTCAAGCGCGAACCCTATCGCTACAACATCCAGGCGCTGCGCCGAAGCGTCGTGGCCGGCCTGCCGGTCGACGACTTCCATTGGCTGCTGGACCATTCGATCGGCTTCAACCGCTTCGTGATGAACCAGCTGAACGAGCGACTCGCGCAGTTCATCGCGGCGCGGGAAGCCGACCGGCTCAACGATCCGGATGCGAGGGTGGCGCGCAACCTGGCTGCCTTGTTCAACCCGGTGCTCTTTCCGGGCGTGGGGGAGTTGCTGCGCATCACCCAGCAGGAGCTGGCCTACCTGATCGGGCTTTCGCGCCAGCGGGTCAACGAGGCCCTGCAAACGCTGCAGGCACGGGGCGCCATTCGGGTGGAGTACGGCGGCCTGCGGGTGCTCGACCTGCAGGCCTTGCGCTCCGGCGCCGCGGCCTGAGCGAACGCCGAGTCGAGGCGAGGCGAAGTCAGGATGCCGGGCCGATCGCCGGCAGGGGGGCGCCATCGCTCCCGACCACCCGTTCGCGCACCAGCTTGTCGACGGCGTAGGGCCGCAGGTACGCACTGGTTTCCTCGACCGGGCAGTGCAGCCAGTCGTCGACCCAGGCGTCTCGAAGGAAGACGACCCGGCGCTGGTCGGGATGATCTTGCGCGGGCAGCGTGAAGAGGGCGAAGCTCTCGACGCATTCGCCGAGCGGCGAGCGCCAGCCGTTCCAGAGGCCGGCCAGGGTGAGCGGTTCGCCGTCGGCACGGGTCACGCGCACCACTTCGCCTTCCTTGTCGCCTTGCCGCAGGATGGCGTCGGCCAGCACGACACAGCGGTGGCCGCGCTTCCAGGGTTGGTAGAAGTTGCGCTCGTTGGCGGCGGTTTCGCCGCGGGCTTCGTGCGTGTCGGGGACATCGGGCGATGGCGCGAAGAGCGGGATGAGTCCCCAGCGTCCCATCGCGGCCTCGAACCGAGCCGCGTTCAGGCTGCCCTGGCGGTCGCCACGCGGCCGACGAATGAAAAGGCCTTGCTCGCCCGGGCGGACCAAGCGCGGAGTCGGCGGGCAGGACAGCGAGAAGCGATCCTTGAAGTGATGCTGCTCGGCAATGGGCTCGTACGAAATGGGCATCGGCGGACTTTAAGAATGCGAGTCGAGTTACGTCAATACAACGATAGGATTGATCGCAGCGCGGCGACGAGCCAACGCCATCACCCCTTCACGAACACCAAGCATGCCTTCCAAGAACCTCGCGATCATCACTGGCGCTTCCCGCGGGTTGGGCCGTTCATTGGCCCACCAATTGTTGCAACCAGGTCTTCGGCTTCTCTGCATCTCGCGGCAGGCCGACTCCGAACTCGAAGCGCTCGCTAGCAAGGCCGGCACCGAGTTGACGCAGTGGCAGCAGGATCTGGCCGAGCCGGTGGTCGCGGCCCAACGGCTTTCCGATTGGCTCGCGGGCTTCGAAGCCGACGAATTCGAGCATGCGCTCCTCATCAACAACGCCGGCACGGTCGGCAACCCGAAGCCGCTTTCTGTGGCGCGAGCCGGCGATTTGTCGGTCGCGCTTCGGGTCGGACTCGAGGCGCCGATGCTGCTCTCTTCGGCTTTCCTGGCGGCGACCGGCTCCTGGAGCGCACGCCGCAAGGTGCTCAACATCTCGTCCGGCCTCGGGCGCAACGCCATGGCGAGCCAGGCGCCTTATTGCGCAGCCAAGGCCGGCATGGATCATTTCTCGCGCGCGGTCGCGCTGGAGGAAGCCCGGCTCTCGAACGGCGCGCGCATCGTCTCGCTGGCGCCAGGCGTGATCGATACCGACATGCAGGTCCAGCTTCGCGAAGCCGACCCCGCCGGCTTTCCGGATCGCGGCATCTTCGAGAACCTGAAGGCAGGCGGCAAGCTCGACTCGCCCGATGCCGCCGCGGCCAAGGTGCTGGCCTATCTCGCTCGCGAGGACTACGGCAGCAAGCCGGTGGCGGACGTGCGGGACGCCTGAGTCGAAGCCGGCCGGGTCCACCTTCGTCGCCGGTTCAGTGGATGGTCGGCGGGCCGTTTTCGCGCCCTGCCTGGTAGTAGTCGCCATGCGCCGGCTTGCGCTCCAAGGCGTTGCGCGAATCGGTGCGGCGCTGCAGGGCCTCGATGCCCGCCATCATGGCTGCGCCGTAGGTCGGCATCGGGCCGCCGGCGGCGTCGATCGGCCGGCACTCGCTGCCGTCCTGCTTCTGCAAGACCCAGTAGAAGTGGCCGGCGATCGGCTCGTCGACAACCAGTGCGATGGCTTCGTGTTCCATGATGAATGTTCCCCGGTGAGTTGAGCGATTTCTGAAGCGGGTTGTACGCAGGCCGGCCTCGAACACATAGCGACGAATTCACGGCACTCGCGAGGCTTGCTTTTTTTCGGGCCGGGCCGTGCGAAAGGTGGCAGCCGGAGCCTTGCGCGAGAGGCTTGCGGCAGCGGTTTCGCCTTTGAAGCGGGGCGGCGCGCAGTGGGCTATCGTCGGCATCTTCCCGTTCGCCAACACGCCACGTTTCCATGCCCGACGCCGTCGATCCGATCCGACTCAACAAACGAATGGCCGAGCTCGGCCTGTGCTCGCGGCGCGAAGCGGACGACTGGATCGCGCAAGGCTGGGTCAAGGTGAACGGCGTTCCGGCCGAGATGGGCGTCAAGGTCACGCCGGAGGACCGCATCGAGGTCGACCGCAAGGCGAGGGCGCAGCAGCAATCGCAGGTCACGATCCTGCTCAACAAGCCGATCGGCTACGTGAGCGGCCAGGCCGAGGACGGTCACGAGCCGGCGGTGGTGCTGGTCAACCCGCGCACCCACTGGCGGGAGGATTCGAGCGGGCAGCGCTTCTCGCCGCCGCAGTTGCGCGGGCTGGCGCCGGCGGGCCGGCTCGATATCGATTCGATCGGGCTCCTGGTGTTCACGCAGGACGGCCGCATCGCCAAGCAGCTGATCGGCGAGCACTCGGAAATCGAGAAGGAATATCTGGTGCGGGTGTCGTACGGACCGGTCGCCCAGAACTCGCAGGCCGCCTTTCCGCGCGAACAGCTGGCGCGGCTTCGCCACGGCCTGAGCCTGGACGGGCAGCCGCTCAAGCCGGCGCAGGTCGATTGGCAGAACGCCGAACAGCTGCGCTTCGTGCTGACCGAAGGCAAGAAGCGGCAGATCCGCCGCATGTGCGAGCTGGTGGGCCTCAAGGTGGTCGGGCTCAAGCGCATCCGGATCGGTCGCGTGGTGCTGGGCAACCTGCCGGTCGGCCAGTGGCGCTACCTCGGCCCCGGCGAGCGCTTCTGAAGGCTGCGGCCCGGGTTTTTTGCGATGCCTCGTGCAACGGCCCCAGGCTGCGGACTCTTGTAAAGTTCCGGCCGCCTCCCCATCTCGGGATCTCCTATTTTTCGTTGTCCTTTGCCATGACCAACTCCAAAACCAAACGTCCGTTCCAGGCCGAGGTCGCCCAGCTGCTGCACCTGGTCACCCATTCGCTCTACTCGAACAAGGAAATCTTCTTGAGGGAGCTGATTTCGAATGCGTCGGATGCCTGCGACAAGCTGCGCTTCGAAGGCATCGACCGGCCCGAGTTGTTCGAGGATTCGCCCAACCTGGAAGTGCGGGTGTCCTTCGACAAGGCGGCCAAGACGCTCACCATCGCCGACAACGGCATCGGCCTCAGCGAGCAGGAAGCCATCGACAACCTCGGCACGATCGCCAAGAGCGGCACCAAGGAATTCATGAGCAAGCTGTCGGGCGACCAGAAGGCCGACGCGCAACTGATCGGGCAGTTCGGCGTCGGCTTCTATTCCGGCTTCATCGTGGCCGACACCATCACGGTCGAATCGCGGCGCGCCGGCTTGCCCGCCAGCGAAGGCGTGCGCTGGGTCAGCGGCGGCGCCGGCGATTTCGAGGTGGACACCATCGAACGCCCGCAGCGTGGCACCAGCGTCACGCTGCACCTGCGGGACGATGCCGAGGAATACCTCAACGCCTGGAAGCTCAAGCAGGTGATCGGCAAGTACTCCGACCACATCTCGCTTCCCATCCTCATGGAGAAAGAGGAGTGGAAGGAAGGCGAGGACAACAAGGGCGGCGAGATGGTCAAGACCGGCGAATGGGAGCCGGTCAACCAGGCGAGCGCGCTCTGGAGCCGCCCCAAGAAAGACATCAGCGACGAGCAGTACGCCGAGTTCTACAAGAACATCAGCCACGACTACGAGGCGCCTCTTGCATGGAGCCACAACCGGGTCGAGGGCAACACCGAATACACGCAGCTGCTCTACATCCCGGCCAAGGCGCCGACGGATCTGTGGAACCGCGAGAAGAGCGCGGGCCTCAAGCTCTACGTCAAGCGCGTCTTCATCATGGACGACGCCGAGGCGCTGTTGCCGAGCTACCTGCGCTTCGTCAAGGGCGTGATCGATTCGGCCGACCTGCCGCTCAACGTGAGCCGCGAGCTCTTGCAGGAAAGCCGCGACGTCAAGGCGATTCGCGAGGGCAGCACCCGCCGGGTCCTCGGCATGCTGGAAGACCTGGCCAAGAAGCAGAAGACCGATCCGGCGAGCACCGAGGGCAAGATCGATGTCGGTTCGGGCGAGTCGGTGCCGGCGCCGGAGCCCACCGCGAGCGGCGACAACCCTGCCGAAGCGAACGATGCGAGCGACGTGACGGACGTGGTCGACAAGAACGCTTCGGCGAAGCCGGCCGCCGAAGCCGCCGCCGAATACAGCGACGAATCGGGCAAGTACGCCAAGTTCTACGCCGAGTTCGGCAGCGTGCTCAAGGAAGGCCTCGGCGAAGACTTCGGCCATCGCGAACGCATCGCCAAGCTGCTGCGCTTCGCGTCGAGCACCACCGACAGCGTGAGCGTGAGCTTCGCCGACTACAAGTCGCGCATGAAGGAAGGCCAGGACGCGATCTACTACATCACCGCCGACACCCAGGCCGCGGCCCGCAACAGCCCGCAGCTCGAGATCTTCAAGAAGAAGGGCATCGAGGTGCTGCTCATGACCGACCGCGTCGACGAGTGGGCGCTCAACTACCTGACCGAATTCGACGGCACCCCGCTGCAGAGCGTGGCCAAGGGCGCGGTCGACCTGGGCAAGCTGCAGGACGAGTCCGAGAAGAAGGCGGCCGAGCAAGCGCAGGAAGCCTTCAAGCCGGTGCTCGAGCGCCTCAAGGAAGCGCTCAAGGACAAGGCCGAGGATGTACGCGTGACCACGCGCCTGGTCGACTCGCCCGCCTGCCTGGTGGTCAAGGACGGTGGCATGAGCACCCAGCTCGCCCGCATGCTGCGGCAGGCCGGACAGCCGGTGCCCGAAGTCAAGCCGGTGCTCGAAGTGAATGCCGAGCACGCGCTGGTGAAGAAGCTGGATGGCTCGGCGAACTTCGAAGACCTCGCGAACATCCTGTTCGACCAGGCCTTGCTGGCGGAGGGCGGGCTGCCGGCCGATCCGGCCGACTACGTGCGCCGGATCAACGCGTTGCTGGCTGCCTGAGCGAGGCGCCCCGGCGTCCCCGTCGATGACGGGGCGCCGGCGCGGCGGCCGCAGCGCCGGCGGCGGCTTCAGGGGCAGCGGCGCCATCGGCGCCATCGCCATCAGGCGCTGAGCGGCTCTTCCTGCATGGCTTCGGCCTGGTCCTGCAGCATCTGGATCTGGCCTTTCCAGTAGTCGCTGGATCCGAACCATGGAAAGTTGATCGGGAAGATCGGGTCTTGCCAGCGCCGTGCCAGCCAGGCGCTGTAGTGAATCAGCCGCAGCGTGCGAAGCGGCTCGATCAGCGCGAGCTCACGGCGATCGAACGAGCGGAACTGCTCGTAGCCGTCGAGCAGGCCGCTCAGCTGGCCGGTGCGCTGCGCGCGGTCGCCCGAGAGCAGCATCCACAGGTCCTGCACCGCGAAGCCGGTCCGGGCGTCGTCCAGGTCGACGAAGTGCGGGCCGCCCATCGGCCGGTCGGTCGGGGTCCACAGGATGTTGCCGGGATGCACGTCGCCATGCAGGCGAAGCGCGCGTGGGCCCTGGTCGTCGCTGCCGCGGCTGGAGATGTCGGCGTCGAAGTCGCCGGGTTGTTCTTCCCCAGCGTCGTCGTCTTCGATGTCCATGCCATCACCGTCGCGCCGATCGTCCTGCACGGCGCCCTGCACTTTCGCGAGCGGCGTCTCCGCGATCATCGCCAACGCCGCGTCGCAGGCGACCTGCCACTCCCGCTGGACGTCGAGCGGAACCTTGTCATTCTCCAGCAGCCAGTTGCGGGAGGCGATGCCGAAGCCGTGCAGGTCGAGCGCCGGGCGTGCGACGAAAGGCCGCCGCGCGCCGACCGAATGGATGCGTGCGATGAAGCGGCCGACCCATTCGAGCACCTCGAAGTCGTCCAGCTCGGGTGCCCGGCCTCCGCGGTAGGGGCTGACACTGAAGCGAAAGCCGCCGTGCTGGTGCAGGGTGCGGCCGTCGAAGGCGAGGGCGGGTACCGCCGGCACCTCTGCGGCGGCGAGTTCGGCGGCGAATGCGTGTTCCTCGAGGATCTCGGCATCGCTCCAGCGCTCGGGTCGGTAGAACTTGACCACCACCGCGCTGCGGTCCTCGAGGTGGACCTGGTAGACGCGGTTCTCGTAGGAGTTAAGTCCCATCAGCCGGCCGTCGCCATGCAGGCCGAGCGAGGCCAGCGCGTCGAGCACGACGTCGGGCGTGAGGTTCTCGTAGGGATGCGGGTCGTGTGGATCGCGCGGATCGCGGGAGTCGCGACCCGGCGAGGCGGGCGGCACTGGAGCTTGTGTCATCAGGCGATTGTCGTCACCTGCGGCCGCCGGCCATGGCTCAGACGATGGTCAGGTCGACCTCGATGTTGCCGCGGGTGGCATTGGAGTACGGGCAGACCTGATGGGCGGCGTCGACCAGCGTCTTCTTCTGCGCATCGTCGAGGCCGGGCAGGCTCACGGCCAGCTTGACCGCGATGCCATAGGCCTTGCCGCCGTCGGTCGGGCCGAGCGAAACCTTGGCGTCCACCGAGACATCGTCCGGCACCTTGATCTCGATCTTCGGGCCGACCGCCTTCATGGCGCCGATGAAGCAGGCCGAGTAGCCGACCGCGAACAGTTGCTCGGGATTGGTGCCGGGCTTGCCCGAGCCGGGCGAGCTGAGCTTGACGTCGAGCGCGCCATCGCTGGTCTTGCCCGCGCCGTCGCGGCCGCCGGTGGTGTGGGCTTCTGCGGTGTAGAGCACCTTGTCGAGTTGTTTGGTCATGAGGGTTCCTGTTGGAAAGGGTGGAGAAAGGTCGAGCAGAATCTAACGCACCACGGCAACCGGCGTGGGCGTCGGGTTGCTTGCCAAGCCGGAGCGGGAGCGGGAGCGGGAACCGGCGCGCGGTTCTTCAGCGGCCCTCGAAGCGCGCCGGCCGACGCTCGATGAAGGAGCGCACGCCTTCCGCCGCGTCCTCGCTTTGCGAAAGCCGCTGCTGCACCGAGATGAAATCCTGCACCGCGGCCAGCGGCCCCTCTTCGATCGCCTTGATCGCGTTCAGCCGGGTGGCGACCACCGCCAGCGGTGCCTGCGCGGCGATGCGTTCGGCGATAAGCAGCGCTTCCGCGAATTCGCGGCCGGCCGGAACGACCCGCTGCACGAAATGGAGGCGCAGCGCTTCGGCGCTGTCGAACTCGTCCGCCGTCAGCAGGTGCAGCATCGCGTTGCCGAAGCCGGCCCGCTCTGCCATTCGCAGCGTGGCGCCGCCGGTGGCCATGATGCCGCGCTGCACTTCCATCTGTGAGAAGCGGCAGTCGTCTGCCGCCACCACGATGTCCGCGCCCAGCATCAGCTCGATGCCGACCGTGAAGCAGATGCCCTTGACCGCGGCAACCATCGGCTTGGTGCGGCGCCGATAGTCCGGCAGCCCGAAATCATGCGGCTCCACCAGGCCCGGCGGGATCGCCTTCTCGCCGCGCTTCATGTACTCGGCCACCGCCGGCAGGTCGAGCCCGGCGGTGAAGTGGTCGCCGAAGGCATGCAGCAGGCCGACCCTGAGCGCCGGATCGTCGTCCAGCCGGGTGTAGGCCTCGGCCAGTTCGCGGAACATGCGCGGCGTCCAGCCGTTGCGCTTGGCCGGCCGGTTGATGCCGACCAGCAGCACGTGGCCGATCACCTGCGTATCGATGCAGCCTTCCGCCGGCGGCGAGCTGGCCTGGGGCAGCGCGGCGTCAGTCATAGGCGTAGACGCCGCGTCCGGTCTTGCGGCCGAGCTGTCCGGCGGCGACCATCTCCTTCAACAGGGGACAGGGCCGGTACTTGGAATCGCCGAACTGCTCGAGGTAGACCTCCATCACCGCCAGGCAGACATCGAGCCCGATCATGTCCGCGAGCTTGAGCGGGCCGATCGGATGGTTGCAGCCGAGCTGCATGCCGGCGTCGATGTCCTCGGCGGTGGCGAGCCCCTCGGCCAGCACGAAGAAAGCCTCGTTGATCATCGGGACCAGGATGCGATTCACCACGAAGCCGGGCGCGTTCTTGACAGTGATCGGCGACTTGCCGAGCCGGGTCGCCAGAGCCTTGACGGCTTCGTGCGTCGCATCGCTGGTGAGGTAGCCGCGGATGATCTCGACCAGCGCCATCATCGGCACCGGGTTGAAGAAGTGCATGCCGATGAAGCGGTCGGGACGCGAGGTGGCGGCAGCGAGCTGCGTGATGGAGATCGACGAGGTGTTGGACGCGATGATGGTTTCGGGAGAGAGGAGCCCGTCGACCTGCTTCAGGATTTTGAGCTTGAGTTCGTGGTTCTCGGTGGCGGCCTCGATCACCAGTTGAGCAGCCTTGAGCTCTTCGTAATCCGTCGAGGCCTTGATGCGGCCGAGGGCGGCCGTCTTGCCCGCCTCGCTCATCTTGTCCTTCTTGATGAGCCGGTCGAGGCTGCTCGATATGGTTGCCAAGCCCTTGTCGACCGCCGCCTGCGAAATATCGACCATCACCGCATTCACGCCGGCCACGGCGCAGGCTTGCGCGATGCCGTTGCCCATCGTTCCGGCACCGATGATGCCGACCGTGCGAATCTCCATGGTTTCTCCTTCGAATGAAACGACGCATTGTGAGACACCGGTCGCGGCCCCGCGTTGCCGGCCGTGACAGCCGTCCATTACAGTGCCCGCTTCGTTCAACGTCTTTCCAGAAAGCGGACCGCTTCCATGGCCACCATCGGCACGCCTTTGTCTCCCCATGCCACTCGCGTCATGTTGCTCGGCTCGGGCGAGCTCGGCAAGGAGGTGCTGATCGCGCTGCAGCGGCTCGGCGTCGAAACCATCGCGGTGGACCGCTACGAGAACGCGCCGGGCCAGCAGGTCGCGCATCACGCCCGCACCATCACGATGAGCGATCCGGCCCAGCTCGAGGCGCTGATCGAGGCCGAGAAGCCGATGCTGGTGGTGCCCGAGATCGAGGCGATCGCCACGGCCATGCTGCAGCAGCTGGAAGACGCCGGCACGGTGCGGGTGATACCGACCGCGCGGGCGGCGCGCCTCACGATGGATCGCGAGGGGATCCGGCGGCTGGCTGCCGAAACGCTCGGGCTTCCGACCAGCCCCTATGTTTTCTGCGATTCGCTGGCGCAACTCCAGGCGGCCATCGATGGCGGCGCGGGCGCTCCGCCGATCGGCTATCCGTGCATCGTCAAGCCGGTGATGAGCAGTTCAGGCAAGGGCCAGAGCAAGATCGACGGCCCGGCCGATGTGCAGAAAGCCTGGGACTACGCGATGGCCGGCGGCCGGGTCAGCCATGGACGGGTCATCGTCGAAGGCTTCATCGACTTCGACTACGAGATCACCTTGCTCACGGTGCGCGCCCTGGACGCCGATGGCGAGTTACGGACGAGCTTCTGCGAACCGATCGGGCATGTCCAGGTCGGCGGCGACTATGTCGAAAGCTGGCAGCCGCACGGCATGGCGCCAGCCGCCTTGCAGAAGGCTCAGCAGATCGCCGAGGCGGTCACCGGCGATTTGGGCGGGCAGGGGTTGTTCGGGGTCGAGCTGTTCGTCAAGGGCGACGATGTCTGGTTCAGCGAAGTCAGTCCGCGTCCGCACGACACCGGCATGGTGACGATGGCGACCCAGTGGCAGAACGAATTCGAACTGCATGCGCGCGCCATCCTGGGTTTGCCGGTCGATACCTCACTGCGCAGCCCGGGCGCGAGCGCCGTGATCTACGGCGGCGTGGACGCGTCAGGCATCGTGTTCGACGGCGTGGCGGAAGCCTTGCAGGTGCCCGGCGTCGATGTGCGTCTTTTCGGCAAGCCCGAGAGTTTTGCCAAGCGCCGCATGGGCGTGGCCTTGGCGCATGCGACAGACACCGACACGGCGCGCCGCCACGCCAAGGATGCTGCTCGCCGGGTGAAGCCGCGGGCCGCCTGAGGGCGCGGCTTTTCTTTGTCGATTCGCGTGCCCCAATGAAAAAAGCTCCCGAAGGAGCTTTTTTGTCTTGGCGCCTCGAAGCGCTTGCAGCGATCGAGGCTTCGAGGGCTTAGTAGCCGCCGCGACCACCGCCGCCGCCGGAGCGACCGCCACCGCCGCCGCCGTAGCCGCCGCCGCCACCACCGTAGCCGCCACCACCGCCGCCGCCGTAGCCGCCGCCGCCACCACCGTAGCCGCCGCCACCGCTGCGACCGCCGCCGCCGGGACCGCGAGGCTCCATCGGACGGGCTTCGTTCACCGTGAGAGCACGGCCATCAAGGGGTTGGCCGTTGAGGCCTTCGATGGCTGCCAGCGCTTCGGATTCGCTGCTCATTTCGACGAAGCCGAAACCCTTGGAGCGGTCTTGGCTTTCGCGTTCCATCATGACCTTGGCGCTGACCACGGTGCCGTATTGGCCAAAGGCCTCTTGCAGCGCGTTGTCGCGGACGGAGTAGGCGAGGTTGCCCACGTAAAGTTTTTTGCCCATGGAGGGACTCCTAATCAGACCAATAAAACTAGCGATGGAGTCCCAGAATCACAACTGACTGAAAAGCGCTGTGGCGCGAAACTGACCGATCACCGTATCGCGCCTTCGACTGAAAAATAGCCGGGACGCTCAGGCATTGTCGTTCACTAGTGCAGATGCGGGACGAAAACTTTCGAATTTTTCTCATTTATTTGGGCCAATGCTCTTCGGGCTATCTCTTTCGGCGTAGTGGCGCCAGCAGATCCTTGAGCCCGTTGTGGTCGATCTCGTGCATCAATGCCAACAGGCGGCCGACCTCGCCCTGGGGAAAACCCTCGCGAGCGAACCACTGGAGGTAGTTGCCTGGCAGGTCGGCGATCAGGCAGCCCTTGTGCTTGCCGAACGGCATCGGGAGCGACACCAGCTTGTCGAGATCCTCGGCTTTCATCGCAAGAGGCTCAGGCCTTGAAGCGCTTGCGGGTCAGGGCCAGGGCGATCCAGAACGAGACCACGGCATAGCCGGCGAGCACGGCTGCATGCAGCCACCAGTCGTCCGGCCAGCGATCCATGAAGAGCGGGCGCACCAGCGCGACCGCGTTCGACAGGGGCAGCCACGAGGCCACCAGCCGCACGCTCTCCGGCAACTGCTCCAGCGGGAAGAACACGCCCGACAAGAACATCATCGGCGTCATGAACAGGGTGAAGTAGTAGGTGAAGAACTCGTAGCCCTTGGCCAGCGCATTGAAGATCAACGCGATGCACGAGAAGGTAATGCCCGACCCCAGCAGCACGAACCACGCGACCACGAGCTTCGGGCTGTGGCTGATGCCGAGGCCGAGCATCACGAAGAGGATCGCGGTGGTGGTGAAGATCGCCTTGAAGCCGGCCCACAGCATTTCGGCGAACACCACGTCGTCGAGGCCGACGGGTGCATTCATGATGCCGTCCCAGGTCTTCTGGACGTGCATGCGCGAGAACGCCGAATAGAGGGCCTCGAACGAAGCCGCGTTCATCGCGCTCATGCAGATCGAGCCGCTCGCGAGGAACAGGATGTAGGGCACGGCGACGCCCGACACCAGCACGGTCCCGACCAGCGCACCCATGCCGTAGCCGAAGGCCACCAGCCAGATCAAGGGCTCGGCGATGTTCCCGATCAAGCTGGGGATCGCGAGCTTTCGCCAGACCAGCAGGTTGCGCAGAAAGACCGGCCACCAACGGGTGGAAATCTGGGGCGCGCGCCAGATCGACGGCGTGGCCGCGCGCACCTCTTGCGCGGCGGATGAGGAGACGGGATGGCTGGACATGTCGAATGGAGTCTCTGGTCGATGCACGATGGCGAGCTCGGTGGCCCCGCTCCTCAGCCGTCCTCGCGGATCTGGCGGCCGGTGAGCTTGAGGAACAGGTCCTCGAGGTTCGCCGGCCGGTGGAAGGTGCGCAGCCCGGAACGGCCGGACAGCTCGGCCATCAGGCTGCGGGCATCCTGCGTATAGAAGAACACGGTTTCCCCGCTGACCTCGACCCGCGCCGCGAAGCGCTTGAGCGGCGAGTCGGCCAGCCCCAGCGCCCCGTTGCCGTAGACCTCGATCACGTCGGGCTCGAGGTGCTCGGCAATCAGGTCGCGGGGACGGCCTTCGGCGATCTTGCGTCCGTGGTCGAGAACCAGCAGTCGCGAGCAGAGCCTTTCGGCCTCGTCCATGAAGTGGGTGGTGAGCAGGATCGACTTGCCTTGCTGGAGCAGCAGCTGCAAGCGCTCCCACATCAGGTGCCGGGCTTGCGGATCGAGGCCGGTGGTCGGTTCGTCGAGCATCAGGAGGCGCGGATCGTTGACCAAGGCACGCGCCAGCGACAAGCGGCGGCGCATGCCGCCGGACAGCTCCACCGGCTTGGCATCGGCCTTGTGCGAAAGCGATGCGAACTCCAGGAGCCGCGGAATGCGGGGCGCGATCTCCGAGCGCTTCAAGCCGAAGTAGCGGCCGTAGACCATCAGGTTCTCGGCGCAGCTGAAGTCCGGATCGAGCGTGTCGAACTGGCTCACCACGCCCAGCTGGGCCTTGATGGCGCGGGCATCGCCGGGCATCCGGAGACCGTCCAGCGCGCGGATCTCGCCCCGGTCCGGGGTGGTCAACCCGAGGCACATGCGGATCGTGGTGGTCTTGCCGGCGCCGTTCGGTCCGATGACGCCGAGGCATTCGCCCGGCGCGATATCGAACGAGAGGTCGTCGACGACCACGTTGTCGCCGAAACGCTTGTAGAGACGGCTGGCTTGGAAGAGCGGGGAGGTGGAGGGAGAAGGCACCGCCGCATTCTGGCTCAGGCCGAACGAGCTGCTAGCCGTGGGCTCGGCGGCTGTCGCTCGGCGCCTGGTCTCGCGCATGCAACCCGTAGTCGCGCACCACGCCGGCGATGCGAAGCCGATAGTCGAAGAAGACGCCTCCGCGTCCGGCCTTTTGCGCCCGCCGGTGCGAGTCGAGTTCTCGCCAGCGAGCGAGCGATGCCTCGTCGCGCCAGAAGCTCAGGCTCAGCATCTTGCCCGGCTCGTACAGGCTTTCGAAACGGTCGATGGAGATGAAGCCATCCATCTGCAGCAACTCTTCGCGCAGCGCCGCGGCCATCTGGAGATAGGTTTCACGCTGGCCCTGCGCGGGCCAGACTTCGAAGATCACGGCGAACATGGCAAGGCTCCTCGTCGGGCTAGTGGAAGACAGGCAGGCGCGCATTGACGGATGGCCGATAGTGCCAGCCGCGAGTCGCCTGTTCATGCGGCTCGAAGCCGCGCTCCAGCAGGGCCTCGATGCCGGCCGCGACAATGCCGAAGGCCATCGCCTGCCCCGGGCACGCATGCGGTCCATGGCCAAAGCCGAACTGCCGGCGCGCGGCTCGATCGAGCAGGAAGTCGTCCGGCGCCGGGTTCGAGGCCGGGTCGCGATTGGCCGCGGCCAGGATGAGCAGGATCGCATCCCCGGCCTCGACGCGGATATCGCCGATCGACAAGGGTTCGCAAGCGAAGCGGCGGGTGTTCTGGATCGGTGCGTCGTGCCGCGCCACCTCGGCGACCAGCGCCTCGAAGCCGTGCCGTCCCTGCAGCGCCGGGACCGGCAGCCCGGGTTCGCGGCCGAGCGCAACCCAGCTGTTCGCGAGCAGCGCCGCCGTGGCTTCGCAGGTCTGCGAGAGCAAGCCGACCAGGTTGGCAAGCCAGGAGCGCGGCAAGCGCGAGTCCGGCCAGGCGCGGCGGATGCTCGCCAGCAGACTGCCGGAACCTTCGTTCGAGGCCGCCAGAGGCGCATGGCATAGCGCCTCGAATCGCGACATCAGGGCCTCGGCCGCGTTGCTTGCGACTTGGCGTTCGTCGCTTTTCGAAAGTGGCGACAGGCAAGCGACGAAATCCTGCGTCCAGGCATCGACATCGGTAAGGGCGGTTTCCTCGAATCCGAGCAGTTGGCCGACGCTTCGCACCGCAAGGCCGTTGCACCAACGTTGCAACGCGCTGGACGACGCGCCGCTGCCGTCCGGCATCTGCGCCGCGGCGATGCGGGTCGCCTCGCGAAACCGCATCGGGTCGACGGCCGCCAACGCGTGCTGCAGCACCGGCCGCATCGAGGCGTGCTGCGGCCCGTCGTTCATGCGCACCAGGTACCCGAAGACTTCGCCGGCCGGACTCGATGCGATGTTGCGCGGCACCGGCTCCGCGGCCGGCCGCACGCGCAGCGACGCATGACCGAGCAACGACTCGACAGCCTCGGCGCTGCTCGCCACCCACAGCCCGAGCGCCGCGTCGAAGACCAACGGCGGACCGGCTCGAAGCGAGGCGTACCAGGGATAGGGATCGGGATGCGTGACCGCGTCCAGCGCATCCTTCGGCGGAGGAAGATCGTCGTGCATGCGCCGAGTCTGGCCTTGCCATGTCTTCCACGCTTCGACTAGCATCGAATCATGATTGCAGCCGATCGCTTGCGCCAAGTCGAAGTCGAAGTCGAAGCCGAGGAAACCCCGCCCAAGGATCCGGACGCGCAGCTCGCCCGCCTGGCGGGCGCCATCGCCGAACCCGCCCGTGCCCGGATGCTGTGCTGCCTGCTCGACGGCCATGCGCGCACCGCGACCGAACTGGCCGCGGTCGCGGAGGTCGGCGCTTCGACCGCCAGTTCGCATCTGGCGCGGCTCAAGGCGGAGAGGCTGGTGGTTTCGGTGGCACAGGGCAAGCACCGTTACTTCCGCCTGGCGAGTTCCGACGTGGGCGCCGCACTCGAAGGGCTGCTGGTGGTGGCCGGCACGCCGCGCGCCGCGTTCCGTCCGGCCGCGCCCAGCCGGCTGCGCGCCGCCCGCACCTGCTACGACCATCTCGCCGGCGCCGCAGGTGTCGCGCTGCACGACCGGCTGCATGCGCAGGGTTGGCTTTCGATCGATCCGGCTGCCGAGGGCGGCTATCTCTTGAGCGACGAGGGCGCTGTCGGCTGCGAAAGCCTGGGCATCGACATCGCCCGGGCCGGGCGCACTCGTCGTCGCTTCGCCTGCGCCTGCCTCGACTGGAGCGAGCGTCGCCCGCATCTCGGCGGAGCGCTCGGCGCCGCATGGCTGGACCTCGCGCTGGCGCGCGGGTGGGTTCGGCGGGAGCTCGACGGGCGGGCAGTCACGTTGACTCGCCGCGCGGCGAGGGAGGTGCCGGAGCTGTTCGGCTTGTAGGCCGCCTGGCGCTCACGCCGCCGCCGCCGCCTTCGTCCTTCGCGTAGCTCGGCTCGGCTCGGCTTAAGCCTTCGCGTTTGCTACTGGAACGCCACTTCGGCGAAGCTGCGCAGCTTGCGGCTGTGCAGCCGGCTCGAGCCTTCCGCTCGCAGCAGCTCGATCGCGGCCATGCCGATGCGCAGATGCTGCTCGACGCGCTCCCGATAGAAGTGATTCGCCATGCCCGGCAGCTTGATCTCGCCGTGCAGCGGCTTGTCGCTGACGCAGAGCAAGGTGCCGTAGGGCACCCGAAACCGGAAGCCATTGGCGGCGATGGTGGCGCTTTCCATGTCGAGCGCGACCGCCCGGCTCTGGCTGAAGCGCCGCTGCGGCTGGTTGCCGGGCAAGAGCTCCCAGTTGCGGTTGTCGGTGCTGGCCACCGTGCCGGTCCGCATGATCTTCTTGAGCTCGGTGCCCTGCATGCCGGTGACCTCGGCCACGGCTTCCTCGAGCGCGAGCTGGATCTCCGACAGGGCCGGGATCGGCACCCACAGTGGCAGTTCCTCGTCCAGCACATGGTCTTCGCGCACGTAGGCATGCGCCAGCACGTAGTCGCCGAGTTGCTGGCCCTGCCGCAGGCCGGCGCAGTGCCCCAGCATCATCCAGGCATGCGGTCGCAACACCGCGACATGGTCGGTGATGGTCTTGGCATTGGCCGGCCCGACGCCGATGTTGACCATCGTGATGCCGGTACGGTCCTCGCGAACCAGGTGGTAGGCCGGCATCTGCGGCAGCCGCGGCGGCACCGTGCCCTGGCTGCCGTCGAGCAAGCTCGCATACACCTGGCTCTCGCCGGCAGCCAGGCCGCGGCGGCGGGTCACCACGTTGCCGGGCTCGATGAAGGCGATGTATTCGCTCGCCGGATCGGTCATGGCCTCGTGCCCGAGGCGCACGAACTCGTCGATGTAGAACTGGTAGTTGGTGAACAGCACGAAGTTCTGGAACCACTCGGGCGCGGTGCCGGTGTAGTGGCGCAGGCGGTGCAGCGAATAGTCGACCCGCGCCGCGGTAAAGAGCGACAGCGGCTGGGCCTCGCCGGGACTCGGCTCGAAGGTGCCGTTGGCGATGCCGTCGTCCATTGCGCCCAGGTCGGGCAGGTCGAACACGTCGCGCATCAGCGCCCGGCGGTCGGCTGAGAGCGTGCCCTCGATGTGTTCGTTCTCGGCGAACGAGAAGTGGATGGGTATCGGCTGGGTGCTGGTGCCGATCTCGATCTCGACCTGGTGGTTCTCGAGCAGCAACCTGAACTGCTCCAGGTAGTAGCGGCTGAACAGGTCGGGTCGGGTCAGCGTGGTTTCGTAGCGGCCGGGCGCTGCCACGAAGCCGTAGCTGAGCGCCGCATTGGCAGGCGGCGTATGCCGGGCGGCGGTGGCGGTCTGCACGCGCGCGAACGGATAGCAGGCCCGCACCCGTCCCGGCAGGGCCTCGCCGGCAACGAAGCGCAGCATGCTGTCGCGCAGGTGGCGGAGGCCGCTGTTGTAGATCAGCTGCACCTGCGCGAGCGCGGCGGCCGGGTCGGTGAATCGGGCGGGTGCGATGAAGGCGGGCATGTACGGCATGGCTCGATGGGTGTAAACGTCGTCGGTATTGGCGGACATTGTGGGCCGCTCCTGCGACAGTTCAACCCGGCATCGGCTCGCGCATGGTCACGAATTCTTCGGCTGCGGTCGGATGGATGCCGATGGTGGAGTCGAAGTCGGCCTTGGTCGCGCCGGCCCGCATCGCCACCGCGAAACCCTGCACGATCTCGCCGGCGTCCGCGCCCACCATGTGCAGCCCGACCACCCGATCGCTGGCCTGGTCGACGATCAGCTTCATGAAGGTGCGCTCGTGGCTTCCGGAGAGCGTATGGCGCAACGCCCGGAACTCGCTGCTGAAGATGTGGACCTTGCCGAACTTCATGCGTGCAGCGGCCTCGGTGTAGCCGCAGGTGCCGATGTTCGGATGGGTGAAGACGGCGGTGGGCGTGAACTGGTAGTCGAGCTTTCGCCGGCTCTTGCCGAAGAGCGCATCCACCACCACCATCGCCTCGGCCAGCGCCACCGGGGTCAGCTGCTGCTGGGTCGACACGTCGCCGACCGCGAAGATCGAGGGCACCGAGGTCCGATAGTGCGCGTCCACCACCACGCTCCCGTTCGGCCCGGTGGCCACGCCGGCTGCTTCGAGCCCGAGCCCGGCGGTGTTGGGCACCCGGCCGGTCGCGTAGAGGATGGTGTCGGCCTCGATCCGCTGGCCTCGGGACAGCATGGCGCACAGGCGGCCGTCGTCCTGCCTGGTGATCATGTCGATCACGGTGTTGAAGCGCAGGTCGATGCCGGCACCGCTCATTTCCTTGGCGAGGAACTGGCGCACGTCCTCGTCGAAGCCGTTGAGGATGTGCGCGGTGCGCTGGAGCAGCGTGACCTCGGCGCCCAGGCCGTTGAAGATCGACGCCATCTCGCAGGCGATATAGCCGCCGCCGACCACCAGGAGGCGCCGCGGGAACGGATCGAGGTCGAACATCGCGTCGGACACCACGATGTGCTCGCGACCAGCGACCTCGGGCACGAAGGGCATGCCGCCGGTCGCGATCAGGATGTGCTTGGCGCTGAATTCCTTGTCATCGACGCGGACCGTGTGCGCATCGACGAACTGGGCCCAGCCCTGGATCAGCTGCACGCGGGCGCCTTCCAGCATGCTCCGGTACACGCCGTTGAGGCGCTTGATTTCGCGGGCCCGGTTCTCCTTGAGCTGCTGCCAGTCGAATGCCGGCGGCTCCGGGATCTTCCAGCCGTAGCCGGCGGCTTCGGCGAAGGATTCGGCATAGCCGGCCGCGTAGCTGTAGAGCTTCTTGGGAATGCAGCCCACGTTGACGCAGGTACCGCCGAGTTCCGCGCATTCGGCCAGTGCCACGCGCGCGCCGTGCTGAGCCGCCATGCGTGCGGCACGGACACCGCCGCTGCCGCCGCCAATCACGAAAAGGTCGAAGTCGAATGCTCGCATGGGTTGCTCCTTGTGCGATCGACTTTAGCCGGCCGCGGGCGGGTTGCGCCCGTCGGCCGGATTTGGGGGGCAGCGATGCGTTGGCTAGGGTCGGTCGCCGAGCGCAGGTTGGCTCGAAGGCGAACCCGGCCCACCGCCGCCGCCGCGCTGCATCTGCTGCTGGCGCTGCAACTGCTGCTGAACTTGTTGCTGCTGCTGTTGCAGGCCGCGCTGCTGCGCTTCGGCCGCCTGCCGCATGGCGTTTTGCTGCTGCATCTGCATGGCCTGCTGCGCTTGTTGAGCCTGTTGCGCTTGCTGGGCCTGCCGCATCGCGTTCTGTTGCTGGGCCTGCATCTGCTGGGCTTGCAGCGCCTGTTGCTGCTGGGCCTGGAACTGCAGTTGCTGTTGCTGCTGCGCCCGCAGTGCCTGCTGCTGCATCTGCTGCATCTGTTGGGCTTGTTGAGCTTGTTGAGCCTGTTGAGCCTGCTGCATCTGCTGAGCCTGCGCTGCCCGCTGCTGCATCTCCTGCTGCTGCCGAACGCCTTGTTGCTGTTGCTGCTGCAATTGCTGCTGCTGGATCAGGGCGCGTTGCGGGTCCTGCCCCGCGCGCTGTGCATCTCGCTGCTGGCGGAAAGCTTCCCGCTGCTGCAGCTCCTGCGCCTGTTGTTGCTGTTGTTGCTGTTGCCGGAAGGCGTCCTGCGGGCGTCCGAAGCCCTGAGAGCCCGCGAGCGGTGGCTGTTGCTGCATCTGCTGCTGCATCTGCATCTGCTGGCGCTGCTGGAGCTGCTGCTGCCGCACCATTTCGCGTTGTTGCTGCTGCGGCTGGCCGCCGAACGGCGTTCCAGCCATGCGCCCACCGCCACCCTGGAAGGCAGGCGGCACGGCCACCGCACGTCCGAAGCCACCGTTGCCCCGGTCGCCGCGCAACGGCACCGGCGCCGCCATGCCGACCTGCGCCGCGCCGAGCCGGTCCCCCGGCAGCCGGACGATGTCGCGCCGACCCCAGCCGCCGCGACCGAAGACGTCCACCGGCACCACGGTCACCGCGCCGGGGTTGCTGCGATGCACGAACTCGCCGTTGCGGACCGCGCTGCGCTGCTGGTAGGCCGCGGCACGATTGGCCTCGTCGATATAGCGCTGGCTTGCCCGATAGCCCGGCCGCCACGCCTCGCCGGGCGCGAGCGGGAACCAGCCGACGCCGTTGCGCCCGTTGCCGATCGAGAAGCCGGCGCTCGCGCCCGATCCGCCGACGAAGCCGACCACCGCCGGCGAGTAGACCGGCCGTGCATTGACCCGCCCCGGCACCCAGCCCCAGCGCGGACCGATGCGCGCCCAGCGGCCGTAGTGCGACGGCGCGAAGCCCCAAGGCGCGGCGTCCACCCAGGTCCAGCCCCAGGGTGCGACATCGACCCATTGACCATCGCGGTAAGGCGCCCAGTCGGCGTCGACGTTGCGGGGGTACCAGACGCTGCCGTACTCCGCCTCGTTGCGCCAGTCGCCGTAGGCATCGAGCTGCTGGTAGCCGACCACGTCGCGGGAAACGTAGCGTGCCGAGAGCGATTGCTCTTCGAGCCGGTCGCGCTCGGCGACCCATTGGTCGAAGCCCCGCTCCGGCCGGGGCGCCGGGCCGCCGGCAGCCGCCAGGTTGCGGCCGGAGAGCGCGAGTTGCTGGTTGGCCGCGAGGCGGACGGATTCGCCGGCCTCGCCCCGCAGCGTCGCGCTGCCGACAGCCACGGCGACGTGGGTAGCGTCCGCGCCCGGGTCGGCATCGATCCGGTAGTCCCCCGGCCCGTCGACCATCAGCTCGAGGTTGTCGGTGCCGATCTCGACCCGGTCGCGGGCGCCGCCTTCGCGAACACGCAACTGCGCGCTGCCTTGCTCGAGCGTGATGCGGATGCTGTCGTCGTCCAGCTCGTCGAACTGGATGGCGGTGCGTCCGTCGACCCGCAAGGTGGTCGAGCCGATGCTGAGTTCGGCCCGGGCGTTGCTGTCGGTCCAGAGCCGGTCGCCGGTGGTGATCGGCCGGTTCGGCGCGATTTCGTACCAGCTGTCGTCGCCGGCCGGCGAATAGGTCACGGTGCCCTGGTGCTGGTTGACGCGGGCGACACGGCCCGGCGGGTCTTGCTGTGCGGCTACGTGCAGGGACGCGGCCATCAAGGCGATGCCGACGAGCCACGCCTTGGCGACGTCGGTTGGTTTGCTCAACTGGAAAATGCTCATCGCTCGCCCTCTCGCTTTGTCGTTCGAACGACCTGTTCAACGCATGAAGGATGCGCCCGGTCGGCATCGGCTTTGCAAAGCCTGCGCAAAGTACCGCGCGCGCGGCGAAAGTGGATGTAAGCCCCGGCCACCAGGCTTGGCGAGCGGATGCGCCGGTCGGCGGGGGCGCCGCAGCCTGCTGGGCGGCCGCGCGGCTCGGCTCGGCTCTGGCAATGGCAGCAGGCTCCCGGGCCGCCGCGCCCAGCTCGAATCGAGCGGCTCGGCAGATTGGCTCGGTTTATTTATAGAGCAGTTGCGGCAGCCACAGCCCGATCTGCGGCCAGACGTAGAGCAGCACGATCGCCAGCACCTGGATCCCCATGAAGGGCAGCATGCCGAGGAAGATCTGGTTCAAGGAGACATGAGGCGGGCTGACGCCCTTCAGGTAGAACGCAGCCATCGCGACCGGCGGCGACAGGAAGGCGGTCTGCAGGTTCATGGCGACCAGCAGGCCGAAGAAGAGCGGATCGACCCCGAAGTTATCGAGCAGCGGAATGAAGATCGGCATGAAGATGACGATGATCTCGGTCCATTCGAGCGGCCAGCCGAGCAGGAAGATGATGACCTGGCTCAGCACCAGGAACTGCACCTGGCTGAGGTTCATGCTCAGCACCCATTCCTCCACCAGCTGCTGCCCGCCCAGGAGCGCGAAGGCGGCCGAGAAGATTGCCGAGCCGACGAACAGCCAGCAGACCATCGCGGAGGTTTTCGCCGTCAGAAAGACCGACTCCTTCAGCACGCCCAGGGTGAGCCGGCGATAGGCCGCCGCCAGCAGGAACCCGCCCAGCGCGCCCATGGCCGCGGCTTCGGTCGGCGTCGCGAGCCCCAGCACGATCGACCCGAGCACCGCGATGATGAGCGCCATCAGCGGGAAGAAGGATGCCAGCAGCATCTTGAAGATCTCGAGCCGCGCGAAGCTCAGGAACAGGTAGAAGAGCGTGACCAGCGCGCCGAGCACCGCGAAGCAGACCCACCACCAGGTCGGCGCATCGCGAAGCGTGTCGGGCGCCGCCTGTTCGGCCGCCGCCCCGGCTGCGGGCACGGGCGCCGACCTGGTCTCGGCAGCGCTTCCGGCAGGCGGCGCGGAACTCGCGCCGGCGGGTGACGGCAAAGCGCCTGCGGTCGCTTCCGCCGGCTCCGCGAGCCCGCCCGCCGCCGGTGTCGGCTCGGCGAGCCCGCCTTCGGCCGGTGGCTCGGCCAGTCCGCCTTCAGCGGGCGGTTCGGCCAATCCGCCGCCGGCTTCCGGTTCGGCGAGGCCGGAGCCCGAGCCGCCGGCGTCGCCGCGAGAGGCGCCGATTTCCTCGATCGCATAGCGCTCCTGTGCCGCGACATGCGTCACCGATCGGTAGCTGGTGGTCGCCACCAATGCAAAGAGCAGGCCGGGCAGCAACACGATGCCGAGCTGCTTCAGCAGATGCGACAGCGGCACGCCGGCGTTGCGCTTGCCTTTCAGGGCAGCAAGCAGCCCGCCCATGGCGTGCCGATCGCCGTCGGTGGTCAGCTGCTGCGTGAGCGGCGGCAACTTGACGACGCGGTCTGCCGCGGAGAGCGGCGGTGCCCACGCCGGCTTGATCTTGGCGACGATGATCACGTACAGGATGTAGAGCGACGCAAGCATCAGGCCGGGGAAGAAGGCGCCGGCGTAGAGCTGCACCACCGACACGCCGGCGGTCGCGCCATAGACGATCAGCAGCACCGACGGCGGGATCAGGATGCCGAGGCAGCCGCCCGCGGTGATGGCGCCGGCCGCGATCGGAATGCTGTAGCCGGCACGCAGCATCGCGGGCAGGGCCAGCAGCCCCATCAAGGTCACCACCGCGCCCACGATGCCGGTGGCGGTCGCGAAGATGGTGCAGGTGACGAGCGTGGCCACCGCCAGCGCGCCTGGAAGCCGCGCCATCGCCAGGTGCAGGCTCTTGAACAGCGTCTCGATCAGGTTGGCGCGCTCGACCAGGTAGCCCATGAAGACGAAGAGCGGCACTGCGATCAGCACGTCGTTCGACATGGTCTTGTAGGCGGACTGCACCATCAGGTCGAGCGTTCGCGTGGTGTCGCCGTGGTAGGCGAACCAGGTGAAGATCATGCCCATGCCCATCAGCGTGAACGCGGTCGGAAAGCCCAGCATGATGGCCACCACCACCAGCGACAGCATGAGGAGGCCGAGATGCCCGTCGGTGATGGTCTCGACCCGCAGCAGCATCACGGCTGCCGCCGCCACGATCACGAACATGAACGACAGGCCGAACCAGAGTTCCTTGCGAATCCTCATCGCGATGCCTCCTTGGCGATCACGACCCGGTCGAGTGCCTGGATGTCTTCGTCGCGCACATGCACCATCTGCTTGAGTTTCTCGACGTCGACTTCCTCGACATCCTCGCCGCGCAGCGGCCAGGCGCCGTCGCGGATGCACAGCACGCAGCGCACGATCTCGACCAAGCCTTGCAGCAGCAGCGTGATGCCGGCGAGCGGAATGATGTACTTGAACGGGTAGAGCGGAAGCGGATCGGCCGAGAAGGTCTGCTCGCGGATCGCGAGCGATTCGCCCGCATAGATCCATCCGGCCCAGGTCAGGGCGACGATGCCCGGCATGAAGAACACGATGTAGAGCAGCAGGTCGAAGATCGCCTGCGTGCGCGGCCTGAAGAAGCCGTACAGCACGTCGCCGCGCACGTGGCCGTTCTTGCTCAGGGTGTAGGCGCCGGCGGTCATGAAGAGCGCGCCGTACAGCATGATCTGCGCGTCGAGCACCCAGGCGTGAGGGCGATTGAGCGCATAGCGGCTGAACACCTCCCAGCTGATGAGAAGCGTGAGCAGCACCGCGCACCAGGCGAAGGTCTTGCCGATGAAGGTCGAGAAACGGTCGACGGCCAACAACAGGGGTTGCATGGGGATCCTGGCCGGCGGCCAAAAGGAAGAGGGGCACCGGCGGTGCCCCTCGATACCGACGACTCGACTCAGGACTTCTTGGGCTGCTGCTGGCGCCCGAAGTAGTGGTTGTAGGCCATCTTGAAGTCGACCGAGTAATCGTTCTGCCACTGGCCGGCACGCTCGGCGAAGGCGCGCTGCGAATCGAGCACCTTCTTGAAGAGCGGGTTCTCGGCGGACTTCTTGGCGATCACCTTGTCCCAAGAGGCCAGCTGGGCGCGCAGGATGGCGTCAGGTGTCTTGTAGAACTTGATGCCGGCCTTCTTCAGCTCGATGTAGTCCTGCGAATTCCGCTCGATCGCCTTCCAGCTCATGTCGGCACTCGCGGCCTGCACCGCGTAGTCGATGATCGAGCGCAGCTCTTGCGGCAGCGCCTGCAGCTTGCCCTTGTTGAACAGGATCTCGAACTGCTCGCCGCTCTGGTGGAAGCTTTGCAGCATGCAGTTCTTGGCGACGTCCGGGAAGCCGAGCACCCGATCGCTCGAGGCGTTGTTGAACTCGGCCGCGTCGATCAGGCCGCGGTCGAGCGCCGGCACGATCTCGCCGCCCGGCAGCGGGTTGACCGCGGTGCCCATGTCGGTGAAGACGTCGACCGCCAGGCCGACGGTGCGGAACTTCAGGCCCTTCATGTCCTCGACCTTGGCCACCGGCTTCTTGAACCAGCCGAGCGGCTGGGTGGGCATCGGGCCGTAGACATACGAAACCACGTCGAGGTTGAGGCTCTTGTAGATTTCCTCGACCAGCGCCTTGCCGCCGCCGTAGTTGTGCCAGGCCAGGATCATGTTGGCGTCCATGCCGAAGGCGGGGCCCGAACCCCACAGCGCCAACGCCGAGTTCTTGCCGTACCAGTAAGCCAGCACGCCATGGCCGCCGTCCAGCGTGCCCTTGCCAACCGCGTCGAGCAGCTGAAACGCCGGCACCACGGCGCCCGCGGGGAGCACCTCGATCTTCAGGCGGCTACCCGCCATGTCGTTGACCTTCTTGGCGAAGTCCTGCGCGTACTCGTGGAAGATGTCCTTCGACGGCCAGGTGCTCTGGAACCGAAGCGAGGTGGTCTGCGCCATGCTCACCATCGGCGCCGACATTGCACCGGCGGCCACGGCGGCCCCCTTGAGAAGACTGCGGCGCCGATTGGGCGATTTCTCTGACATTGGCTTGTCTCCGTTCATTTTGTGACCTGGAATTTCCAGTACCGCATCTTTGGCGGCTGAACATGACCTGACCAACAGGGTTTTCACGAACTGACCAAGAATGAGCGCTTCACGCAAACCCCTACCTGAGGATCAACGAATGTCCGCTTCGACCGATGTCCAGCCGGCGCAAGGCTATGCCGGCGACGTGACCCCCGAAAGGGCCGCCCAATGGATGCAGGAAGGCGAGGCGGTGATGGTCGACGTGCGCAGCGACGCCGAGCGCGAGTGGGTGGGCTTCGTGCCGGGTGCGATCGGCCTCGCCTGGAAGCAGTGGCCGGGCATGGCGATCAATCCGGCCTTCGACGACGGCATCAAGGCGGCCGCCGAGTCGGGCAAGAAGGTGGTGCTGCTATGCCGCAGTGGCGTGCGCTCGGTGGCCGCGGCCCGGCGCGCGACCGAGCTGGGCGTCACCGCGTACAACATCCTCGAAGGCTTCGAGGGCGATCCGGATGAAGAGGGTCACCGCGGCCGCAAGGGCGGCTGGCGGCTGCGCGGATTGCCCTGGCGGCAGAACTAGCCGCCGAAAAAAGGCTGGGCGCCGCACGAAGCGGACGTCGTGCGTGCCTCGCGCGACCTTGCGCGCTTTTGCGCCCTTCTGCGCTTACTTGTCCAGCTTCGGAATGCGCAGCTTCTGGCCCGGATAGATCTTGTCCGGGTGGCTCAGCATCGGCTTGTTGGCTTCGAAGATCGCGTTGTACTTGTTGGCATCGCCGTAGTACTTCTTGGAGATCGCCGAGAGGGTGTCGCCCTTGACCACGTCGTGGTACTGCGCGGGCTCTGCGGCCGGCGCCTGCAGCTGGTTGTCGACATGGGTCACGTTGGCCACGTTGCCCGCGGCGAGCGAGGCCTTTTCGCTGGCTTCCTGCGAGGGCGCGCTGCCGCTCAGGGTGACGGTGCCGCTGCCGGCGTCGTAGGCGACCGCCAGGTTGGTCAGCCCCAGGTTCTGGGTCTCGATGTAGGTCTTGATGGCATTGCCGGCCGCCGTGTTGGCATCGCCGCCGCCGGTGGCTGCACCGCCTGCGGCGGGTGTCGCGGCATGAGCGGACGATCCGCCGAAGAGCTTTTCGCCGGCTTCCTTGATGAAACTGAGTAGACCCATGTGGTGCTCCTAGCGCCGTGGTGTTGGAAAGCGCTCACTCTACCCAGCGCTCGGTCGATGCGGGCGTAGTCTCATGCCGCAAAAGTCGATGGGCGGGCGCGCTCGCCTCGCGAGGTGGCAATAATGCGCCGCATGACCTTCCTCGCGATCGACATCGGCAACACGCGCCTCAAGTGGGCCTTGTACGAGGCCGCGCGTCCCGACGCCGGCCTGATCGCGAGCGGCGCCGAGTTCCTCGACCACATCGAGCGACTCCCGGAAGAAGCCTGGCGCGACCTGCCGTCGCCGACCTCGATGCTGGGCTGCGTGGTGGCCGGCGACGCGGTTCGGCGCCGCGCCGAGGAGCAGGTGGTCGAGCGTTTCGACTGCACGCCCCGGTGGGTGGTGGCGAGCGCCGCCGAGGCCGGCGTCACCAACGGCTACGACCATCCGACCCGGCTCGGCCCCGACCGGTGGGTGGCCATGATCGGCGCCCGCCATCGCATGCTGGCGCAGGGCCCGGCACGGCCGATGGTGGTGGTGATGATCGGCACCGCAGTCACGGTCGAGGCGGTGGATGCCGACGGGCGCTTCCTCGGCGGCCTGATCCTGCCGGGCCACGGCATCATGCTGCGCGCCCTCGAGTCCGGCACCGCCGGCCTGCACGTGCCGACCGGCGAGGTGCGGGCCTTTCCGACCAACACCAGCGATGCATTGACCAGCGGCGGCACCTTCGCCATCGCCGGCGCGGTCGACCGCATGGTGCAGCACCTGAGCGCGCATTGCGGCCAGCCGCCCGCCTGCTTCATGACCGGCGGCGCCGGCTGGAAGATGCTGCCCAGCATGAACGGCAGCTTCGAGCTGGTCGAAGGCCTGATCATGGACGGCCTGTTGGTGATGGCAGAGGCGCGCGAAGGGTCCGGCTAGCGAACTCGGCTAGCGAAGCGCTTGCGTCAGCGCGTGGATGCCGAGCCCGACCATGCCGCCCACCAGCGTGCCGTTGACCCGGATGAACTGCAGATCGCGGCCGATGTTGCGCTCCAGCTCCAGCGTCATCTCGTCGGCATTCCATTCGCTCACTCGCTGCACGATGTAGCGGCGGATGTCCTCGCGGTAGCGCTCGATCGCACGCGGCGCCGCATCGACGATCTGCTCGTTGATCCAGCGGCGCATCGATTCGTCCGCGGCCAGCCGGCTCCCTAGCGATCCGGCCAGTTCGACGATGCGGCGGCGGATGCTCGAATCGTCCTTCGCCAGGTCCTCGTGCAGCCAGGCGAGCAGTTCGCTCCAGAGCCCGTGTACGTAGTCGCCCAAGGCCGGATGGCCGAGCAGCTCGGCCCGGATCGCCTCGCCGCGGCGCTGGAAGTCCGGGTCGTGCTTCAGCGTGTCGGTGAAGTCGTGCATGAAGCCGTCGAAGCGCTGCCGCATCGCGTGTTCGGGGTCGCCCGCCATCTCGGCCAGCGTGCGCGCGGCCGCCGACACGATGCGCCGGGTCGCGAGCCTTGCGGCGACCTGGTCGAGGCCGAGGTAGCGCAGCGCCTTCACTTCTCGCCCGATCGACTCGGCGATCTGCGCCTGCACCTCTTCGCCCTCGATCACCGCCGCCAGCTGCGCCAGCAGATCGTCGAGCAGCGCCTGGTGCCGGTTGTCGGCGGTGAGCGCGTCCAGCACCTGGCCGGCGAGCCGCGAGACATCGACGCGCTCGAGCCCGGCCGCGGTCATGCGGCCGATGAACTCGCGCACCCGCTGGTCGTCGAAAGCGCCGAGGCCGAAGCGCGCGGCGCTCACCAGGTGCTCGCCCACCTTCTGCGCCTTGTCCGGCCGCGACAGCCATTCGGCAAGGCGGCCTGCTGGATCGAATTGCGCAAGCTTGGCCAGCACCTGCGGCGTGCTCATGAAGTTGTCGACGATGAAGCCGGCCAGCTTGGCGCCGATGCGGTCCTTGTTGGCCGGGATGATCGCGGTGTGCGGAATCGGAAGGCCCATCGGATGGCGGAACAGCGCCACCACCGCGAACCAGTCGGCGATGGCGCCGACCATCGCAGCCTCGGCGAAGGCGGCGACATAGCTCCAGCCCGGGTGCCGCGCTTCGAGCGCGGTGGCCAGCGCGTAGAGCAGGGCGGCCGCGCACAGCAGCCCGAGCGCGATCCGCTTCAGCGGAAGTCCCGTTCCGCGGCGAGCCCCCGCAGGAAGCGCTCGCAGCGTGCCAGCTGGTCGAGCGTGACGAATTCGTCCGGCTGGTGGGCCTGCTCGATGCTGCCGGGGCCGCAGACCACGGTCGGGATGCCGGCGCCCTTGAAGAGGCCGGCCTCGGTGCCGAAGGCGACCAGCGTGGTGCCGCTTTCGCCCGCCAGGCGCTGCGCGAGGCGGGTGATCGGCTCGTTGGCCGAGCTCAGGAAGCTCGGGATCTCGCAGATGGTCTCGAAGCTGAAGCCGGCTTCGGGCGCGATCTTGCGCATGCCGCTTTCGGTGCGGTTGGCGTAGAGCAGCACTTCCTTTTGCATCATCCGCGCGTCGGCCGTGGGAAGGTTGCGGAATTCGTAGCGGAACTCCGCGTCCCGCGGCACCACGTTGTCCGCGATGCCGCCATGGAACTGGCCGACGCTGGCGGTGCTGTAGGGCACGTCGAAGCCGTCGTAGCGCGCCTCTTCGCGCTCGAAGTTGTCGGCCATGTCGCGCACCTTGTTCACCAGGCGGGCCGCCATCTCGATCGCGTTGACCGAGCGCGGCGTGAGCGACGAATGCGCCTCCTTGCCGCGCACGCAGCAGCGGTACCGATACACGCCCTTGTGGGCGATCGCCGGCACCATCAGCGTGGGCTCGCCGATGATGCAGGCGAGCGGCTTGATGTCCTGCTCCTTCATGTCGGCGATGAGTTCGCGCACCCCGAAGCAGCCGACCTCTTCGTCGTAGCTGAAGGCGAAGTGGACCGCGAAGGGCGATTGGCTTTCGACGAAATGCTCGGCGTTGGCGAGGGCGAGCGCGATGAAGCTCTTCATGTCGGCCGAGCCGCGTCCATAGAGGCGGGGCTCGGGCAACACGTGCTCGCCGTCGTGATCGGCGTCCGGCCAATCCTGCACGATGGCCGAGAGCGGGTCGACCGACCATTGCTGGCCGTCCCATGGCACCGTGTCGGTGTGGCCCGACAGGATGATGCCGGCCGGCTTGCCCGCGCCGAGCGTGGCGAACAGGTTGGCCTTGGTCTTGTCGGCGTTGTAGGTGAGGCGGCTGCGGATGCCGAGGCCGGCGAGGTGGTCTCGCGCGAAGCCGATCAGTTCGAGGTTGCTGTTGGCGCTGACGGTGTTCATGCGTACCAGCAGCTGGGCGAATTCGAGCGCGCGGGTGGAAAGGGGGAGGGACATGGCCGCGATTGTCTCGGAAAGGCTGCGAGATTTCGTAGGAAAACCTAGACTGCCGGCATGAAACTCATCGACTCCCTCGTCACGCAGGCGGCCGGCATCGCCGCGATCCGGCGCGAACTGCACGCGCATCCCGAACTCTGCTTCCAGGAGGTCCGCACCGCCGACCTGGTGGCCGCCAAGCTCACTGAGTGGGGCATCCCGATCCATCGGGGCCTGGGCACCACCGGCGTGGTCGGCATCCTGCGCAACGGCACCAGCGACCGCGCCGTGGGCTTGCGGGCCGACATGGACGCGCTCCCGGTGACCGAGCTCAACACCTTCGCCCATGCGAGCAAGACCCCTGGAAAGATGCATGCCTGCGGCCATGACGGCCACACCGCGATGCTGCTCGCGGCGGCCCAGCACCTGGCGCAAAACCGCAATTTCGACGGCACGGTCTACCTGATCTTCCAGCCGGCCGAAGAGGGCGGCGGCGGTGCCCGCGAGATGATCAAGGAAGGGCTCTTCGAGCAGTTCCCGATGGATGCGGTGTTCGGCATGCACAACTGGCCGGGCATGAAGGCCGGCCAGTTCGCGGTCAGCCCCGGCCCGGCCATGGCTTCGAGCAACGAGTTCTCCATCACGGTGCACGGCAAGGGCGGGCATGCCGCCTTGCCGCATACCGGCATCGACCCGATCCCGGTGGCCTGCGAACTGGTGCAGGCCTTCCAGACCATCCTGACCCGCAACAAGAAGCCCACCGAAGGCGGCCTGATCTCGGTGACGATGTTCCATGCCGGCGAAGCCAGCAACGTGATCCCGGACACCTGCGAACTCAAGGGAACCGTGCGCACCTTCTCGCTGGAAGTGCTCGACCTGATCGAGAAGCGCATGCGCAAGATCGTCGAGCATGTCTGCGCGGCGCACGATGCAGAGGGCGACTTCCACTTCCACCGCAACTATCCGCCGACCATCAACACCGCCGCCGAGGCCAATTTCGCGCGGGGGGTGATGTCGGGCATCGTCGGCGCAGACAACGTGCTGGTGCAGGAGCCCGCCATGACCTCCGAGGACTTCGCCTTCATGCTGCAGGCCAAGCCCGGCGCCTACGCCTTCATCGGCAACGGCGACGGCAGCCACCGCGACGCGATGCACGGCGGCGGGCCCTGCATGCTGCACAACGCCAGCTACGACTTCAACGACGACCTGATCCCGCTCGGCGCCACCTGCTGGGTGGAGCTGGCCGAGCAGTTCCTGGCGCCGCAGAAAGCTGCCGAATGATCGGCGTATCGGAAGCCTTCGCGCCGCGTTATGCGACGGCGCGGCAGAAGTTCATGGCGGCTTGCGAGGCGGCCGGGATCGCGGTCGATTCGCATCTTCATCCGCTCTCGGGGCCGGACGACGAAGTGCTGGCCATGGACGTCGCGCTCGACGGGCCGGCGAATGCCGAGCGGCTGCTGATCCTCACCAGCGCCTGCCACGGCGTCGAAGGGCATTGCGGCAGCGGCGTCCAGGTGTTCGCGCTGCACGACGACGAATGGCGCGCCAAGGCGCGGGCGCAGGGCGTCGCGGTGCTGTACGTCCATGCGCTCAACCCCTACGGCTTTGCCTACCACCGCCGGGTGACGCAGGAAAACGTCGACCTCAACCGCAACTTCGCCGACTTCTCGAAGCCGCTGCCGGTGAACGAGGCCTATGCCGAACTCCATCCGCTGCTGCTGCCGGCCGAGTGGCCGCCGTCCCCGGAGAACGAGGCGGCCATCAACGAGTGGATCGCTTCGCACGGCACCACCGCCTACCAGGCGGCGGTCACGCGAGGCCAATACCAGTTCGACGACGGCCTCTTCTTCGGCGGCAAGGCGCCCAGCTGGAGCAACCAGACCTTTCGCAGCGTGCTGCGCACCAAGGCGCAGGCCGCGACCAAGCTGGCCTGGATCGATTTCCACACCGGCCTCGGTCCCAACGGCATTGGCGAGCGGATCTTCTCGTGCCGCGACGACAAGCCGGCCTATGCGCGGGCGAATGCGTGGTGGGGCACGGCCGAGCGGCCGGTGACCTCGATCTACGACGGCTCGTCGACCTCGGCCTTCCTGACCGGGCTCGCCTTCGGCGCGGTCTACGACGAATGCCCGCGGGCCGAGTACACCGGCATCGCGCTCGAATACGGCACCGAGCCGGTGCTCGAGATCACGCAGGCCTTGCGCGCCGACCATTGGCTGCGACTCCACCCGGAGGCGCCGGCCGAGCTGGCCGCATCGATCCATGGGCGCATGCTGGCCGCCTTCTACACCGACACGGACGCCTGGCGCGGGCAGATCGTGAGCCAGGCAAGGCAGGCGATGTTCCAGGCGGTGGACGGGCTCGCCGGCTGAAGGCGGCTCGCACGTAGACTTGCCCGATGGTCGCTGCCCCGGTTGTTCGATGACGTCCCCCATTGCCCTCGACGATGCGGCTGCATCGCCTGTGTCCCGGACCTCCGCGACATCGGCGGCAGCGGCCGGAGCGGCGGCAGCGGCGGCATCCGCAGGGCGCGTCATCGGCGCCTGCCCGCACGATTGCCCCGACACCTGTTCGTTCGTCACGACCGTGCAGGACGGGGTCGCGGTCAAGCTGCAGGGCAACCCGGATCACTTCCACACCGCAGGCGTGCTCTGCACCAAAGTGTCGCGCTACCTGGAGCGCAACGCCCACGAAGGCCGCCTGGTTCAGCCGATGAAGCGCGTCGGCCCCAAGGGCAGCGGCCGGTTCGAGCCGGTCGGCTGGGACGAGGCGCTCGACCACATCGTTCGCGAACTGAAGCGCCGCGCCGACCGCCCTGAAACCATCGTGCCGTACAGCTATGCCGGCACCATGGGCCTGGTGCAGGGCGAATCGATGGACCGGCGCTTCTTCCACAAGCTCGGCGCCTCGCTGCTCGACCGCACCATCTGCTCGACCGCCGGCGGCGAAGCCTTCGGCTACACGCTCGGCGGCAAGGTCGGCATGCGGGTCGAGTTCTTCGCCGAATCGAAGCTGATCCTGATCTGGGGCAGCAACTCGATCGGCAGCAACCTGCATTTCTGGCGCCATGCGCAGGCCGCCCGGCGGGCGGGCGCACGGCTGGTCTGCATCGATCCGCGCAAGAGCGAAACCGCCGACAAGTGCGACGAACATGTCGCGCTCCTGCCCGGCACCGATGCCGCACTGGCCTTGTCGATGATGCACGAGCTGATCGTGAACGACTGGCTGGACCACGCCTACATCGCCGCGCACACCGTCGGCTGGGAGCAGCTGCGCGAACGCGCGTTGCAATGGCCGCCCTCGCGCGCCGCCGTGGTCTGCGGCGTGCCGGAGACGCAGATCGTGGCGCTGGCAGGCGCCTACGGCACCACCCGGCCGGCGGCCATCCGCCTCAACTACGGCATGCAGCGCGTGCACGGCGGCGGCAATGCGGCGCGCGCGGTCGCCTGCCTTCCTGCCCTGGTCGGCGCCTGGCGCGAGCGCGCGGGCGGCGTGCTGCTCAGCAGCTCGGGGCAGTTTCCGGTCGACCGCGCGGCCTTGCACCGGCCGGACCTGCTGGCCGGCCGCCGGCCTCGCACCATCAACATGACCACCATCGGCGATGCGTTGCTCGATCGAGCGCATCCGGTCGAAGTGCTGTTCGTCTACAACAGCAATCCGGTCGCAATTGCGCCGGATTCGAGCAAGGTGGTTCAAGGCTTCGCACGCGACGACCTCTTCACGGTGGTGCTGGAGCAATTCCAGACCGACACCGCCGACTACGCGGACTACGTGCTGCCGGCGACCACCCAGCTCGAGCACTGGGACATTCACTTCAGCTATGGCCATACCGACGTGTTGCTCAATCGCCCGGCGCTGGCGCCGCGCGGCGAGGCACGCAGCAACACCTGGGTGTTCCGCGAACTGGCGCGGCGCATGGGCTACGACGAACCCTGCTTCGTGGACGATGACGAAACGCTGTGCCGTGCGGCGTATCCCCCAGCGGTGCTCGACTTCGACGAACTGCAGCAGCGCGGCTTCGCGAGTCTCCGGATTCCGGAAGCGCCGTTCGCCGAAGGCAACTTTCCGACGCCCTCGGGCCGCTGCGAGTTCTTCAGCGCGCGGCTTGCGGCCCTGGGCCTGGACGGCCTGCCGGACCATGTGCCCAACCGCGAACTGCCCGGCAGCTCGGCGCGTTATCCCCTCGCAATGATCTCGCCGCCGGCGCGCAACTTCCTCAACTCCACCTTCGTCAACGTGCAGAGCCTGCGCTCGATGGAGGGCGAGCCGCTGCTCGAGATCAACCCGGTCGATGCAGCTTCGCGCGGCATTGCCGACGGCGCCGTCGTGCGGGTCTTCAACGATCGCGGCGAATACCGTTGCCGCGCCGAAGTGTCGGCCCGCGCGCGACCCGGCGTGGTGAACGGTCTCGGCATCTGGTGGCGCAAGCTCGGCCTTGCCGGAACCAACGTGAACGAATTGACCAGCCAGGCCCTGACCGACATCGGCCGCGGACCGACCTTCTACGACTGCCTGGTCGAGGTGGCGGCGGATGCCTGAGGCGCTGCGCACCGCCGTGCGGCGGGCGTTGTTTCCGTTCCTTGCATTGGCGGTGCTGTGCCTGGCGGGCTGCGCCGACCTGCGCTACTACCTGCAGTCGGCCGGTGGCCACCTGGCCTTGATGCGCGCGGCGCGGCCGGTGCCCGATTGGCTGCAGGATCCGAGCGCCTCCGAGGCGTTGAAGAGCCGGCTGGCACTCGCGCAGCGCATCCGCCGTTACGCCAGCGCCGAGCTCGGCTTGCCCGACAACCCGAGCTACACCGCCTATGCCGACCTGAAGCGGCCCGCGGCCGTGTGGAACGTGGTCGCGGCGCCGGTGCATTCGCTGGCGCTCAAGACCTGGTGCTTTCCGATTGCCGGCTGCGTCGGCTATCGCGGCTACTACGACGAATCCGCAGCCCGCGAGGAGGCCGCTGCCCAGGCAGCGCTCGGGCTCGAAAGCGCGGTCTATCCGGTACCCGCCTATTCGACGCTCGGCTGGTTGAACTGGGCCGGCGGCGATCCGCTCTTGTCGACCTTCATCGGTTACCCCGAGGGCGAACTGGCCCGCATCGTGTTCCACGAGCTGGCCCACCAAGTGCTCTACGTGAAGGGCGACATGGTCTTCAACGAATCCTTCGCCACCGCGGTCGAGCGCATCGGTGGCGCCACTTGGTTGCAGACCCGGGCGGGAGAGGCTGCCCGGACCGAATATGCGCAGTTCGATGAGCGTCGGCGCGAGTTTCGGAGGTTGACGCTCGAGACGCGGCAGGCGCTCGACGCCGCCTATTCGTCGGATGCTGCGCGGGCCGGCGACACGGCGGCCGTCGATGCGATGAAGAAGGCCGCGATGGATGACTTCCGGCGCAAGTACGCTGCCTTGCGCGAAGGCTGGAGCGGCCCGCGGCAGGCTGCCTACGACGGCTGGGTGGCGCGTGCCAACAACGCCACCTTCGGCGCGCAGGCCGCCTACGACGAACTGGTGCCGGCGTTCGAATCGCTCTATTCACGCGAGGGCCGCGACTGGCCCCGCTTCTATGCCGAGGTCAAGCGGATCGCCGCGTTGCCAAAGGCCGAGCGCGACGCGGCGCTGGCGAATCGCCCGGCCGCCACTGCTGCCTTCCCGACCTCTCGATGAACCTGATGCAGCCAGCTGCAGTCCGAAGGAGATACCTTGTCCGACATCCACATCGATCGAAAGCACCGGCTGGGCCTGCCGGCGGCCCGCGAAGTCGCGCGGCGCTGGCTACAGGAGGCCGAGGCCGAATACGGCCTGAGCTGCAGCTACACGCCGGGCGATACCTGCGACCAGGCGCGTTTCTCGCGAGCCGGCGTGGACGGCAGTTTCGACGTGACCGCCGATTCGTTCCGGCTGCAGGCCGAACTGGGCTTCTTGGTGAGCGCGTTCGGCGGGCAGATCGAGCAGAAGCTCAACCGAAAGCTCGATGCGCTGCTCGGTAGCGACGACAGCGCGAGTGGTTGAGGGCCGAGGCCGAGAAGCCCTCAGCGCAGCGACTCGATCAGGTCGATGTACTTCTGCTTGGCCTCGTCGTTGCCGAGCCCCTTGTTCGCAGTCCAGGCATCCCACTTGGCGCGCGCCACGAAGTCGCTGAAGCTCGGCTTCTTCTCGGTGTTGTCGCCTTCGGTGGCCTGCTTGAAAAGGCCGTAGATCTTGAGCAGGGTCGGGTTGTCGGGGCGCTCGGCCAGCTGCTTGGCGTTGGACTGTGCGGCTTCGAAGAGGGATTGCAGGTCGGACATGGATCGGATCTTGGGGTGATGAGGGCTGCGGAGCGACAGACTGCGGCACGCCGCAAGAGCAGGTTATCTTAAGTGAGCCCGTCGCCGCGGCAGCCGATCAAGCTGCGCGAAGCGCGGGCTCGGCGCGCTACTCGGCGAGGCCTGCCTTCGCCAGCTCCACGTCGAGCCGTTCGCGGGCGTCGATCGGCACCACGGCGGCTGCCTGCTCGTAGAGCCGGGTCGCGTCCTGCATGCAGCCGTCGCCGAACAACATGAGGCGGGCGCGCGCATGCTCCATCAAACCGCTGACCGACTGCGGATGCAGCTCGAGCCCGCGCTCGAACAATGCCATCGCCTGCTCGGCCTGCACCCCGTAGGTCATGCGGCCGACCAGCGCGCCGACCTTGTCGATGACCTCGGCATGAAAGGCGCCCAGCGCGATGTGCGCGTTGGCATGTTCGGGCTGCAACGCGATCACCCGTTCGAGCGCGCCCTTGACCTTGCTGCCGAGTCCCTGTGCCAGGGCGCGCGCCACGCTCACGCACTGGCTGTAGCGGCCGAGCGCATAAGCCTGCCAGTAGAGCGCATCGCAATCGTCGGGCTCGGCAGCCGACTGCGCCGATGCCCGCTCGAACACCTGCCGGAACAACGAGAGGCGCAGCGCCTCGTGCGGCTCCAGGTAGTTGGCGTAGATCGCCGTGGCCTGGTTGACCAGCGCCATGCCCGCGCGGCCGTGCTGCAGGCCGATGGCGACCGCCTCCGCGAAATCGCCGCTGTGATAGAGCGCCCATCCTTCGGCCAACTCGGCGGACGGCGGGTTGAGCGCCTGCCTGCCGTGGCCGGCGTGCAGCCGCGCCCATTGCCGGAGGGTGGAGGCGCCATCGAATCGCGTCAGGTCCTGGTAGGGCATGCGCGTCCACGGCTGCGCGCTGCTCGTGGTGCCGCCCGAAAGAAGCTGCTGCGGGTGGCGGTCCGAAGGAATGGCCATGGGATGGAAGGAAGAAGAATTCATGCTGCCACAACCTCGTCCTGCACGGCGTAGGCATTGCCTATGGTCATCAGGTGGCGGCGTGGCTCGGCCCCGAGATAGGGGGCGAGCAGGTGAAGGGTGTGGTGCGCGCCGCGCAGCAGCGCGCCCTGGGCATGGCCGGGTTCGAGCGCTTCGCGCGGGTTGCGCACGTACTCGTAGCTCAGCCAGTAGGTCAGCACCACCACCATGCTGTGCGCCAGCGTGTCGAGTTCGCCCAGCTCGATCGCGAGGTGCCCCGACCGCCGCAGCCCCGCCAGCAGCGCCCGCATGGCGCCGACCTTGTTTGCCAGGCACAGCTGCAAGCGCTTTTCGAGCCGGCGGTTCTTGCTGAGCAGGTCGTTGAGATCGCGATACAGGAAGCGGTAGCGCCAGATCACCTCGAACAGGCTGTGCAGGAAGAACCAGGCGTCCTCGACATCGTGTACTTCGTCGCTGGCCTGCAGCAGGGCATCGAGTTCGAGCTCGTACGCCTCGTAAAGCCGATTGACCAGTTCGTCCTTGGCAGGGTAGTGGTAGTACAGGTTGCCGGCGCTGATGTTCAGTTCGGAGGCCACCAGCGTGGTCGAGACATTCGGCTCGCCGAAGCGATTGAACAGGTCGAGCGCGGCCTCGAGGATGCGTTCAGCGGTGCGGCGCGGCGCCTTTTTTGCCATGACGAAGGTCCCGGATGTGTCTCGTTGTTTCCGCTGTCTCCAAGGCGACTCTATCGCAAGTTCCCGCTTCGGCGCCCCTTGCTCAGTTGGAGATTCGAGAGACGACTCACGCCGAGTCGTCGCCGCGCCGACGGCCGATCTTGCCGGCAGCAGACGTCTTGCGAGCGGGCGACTTGCGGGGCGGCCGAGCCCCCTCGCCAACCGGCGGATTGCGGCGCCGCAGCTGTTCCTCGAGCGCATCCACCCGGGCCTGCAATGCGGCGTGATCCTCCGCGGATGGCATGCCGAGTTTCTGCAGGGCACGGGCCACCCGCTCCTCGAAGATGTTCTCGAGCTTGCCCCAGCCGCCGGCCGCCTTGCTGCCGAAGTCGGAGGCGAAGCTCGCCATGCGCGCCTGGGCCTGCGCCAGGGTTTCTTCGGCGGCTTGCTGCGTCTTCTTCTGGACGCCGGCGCCGTCCTTCACCAGGGCCTCGAAGGCCTTGCTGCCTTCCTGCTGCATCTTGGCGAAGGCGCCCAGGCCGGCAAGCCAGATCTGCTGGGCCGAGTCCTTGATGCGGTCGGCCGACTTATCGTCTTCGGGAGTGGTCATGGGTGTCCTCGATATGGAATGTCGGCCCCACTCTAGCCCGAGCGACCCGCCGCGTGTAGAGGCATCGCCCGCAGCGATTTGAAACACGGCCCGGTGGGATAATCCGCGCCTTCGGCCGACCATGGCCGCCTATCCCAACAATGAGACTTTCATGATCCTGGTTACCGGCGGTGCGGGCTTCATCGGCGCCAACTTCGTCCTCGACTGGTTGGCGCAGGGCGGCGAGCCCGTTCTCAACCTCGACAAGCTGACCTACGCCGGCAACCTGCAGACCCTGGCGGCGTTGCAGGGCAACCCCGGCCATGTCTTCGTGCAGGGCGACATCGGCGACAGCGCGCTGGTCGATCGCCTGCTGACCGAGCACCGGCCTCGCGCGGTGTTGAACTTTGCCGCCGAATCGCACGTGGACCGCTCGATCCACGGCCCCGAGGATTTCGTGCAGACCAACGTGCTCGGCAGCTTTCGATTGCTCGAATCGGTGCGCGGCTACTGGCACGCGCTGCCGGCAGCGGAGAAAGCCGCCTTTCGCTTCCTGCACGTCTCGACCGACGAGGTGTACGGATCGCTCTCGGCCACCGACCCGGCCTTCACCGAAGACAACAAGTACGAGCCCAACAGCCCGTACTCGGCCAGCAAGGCAGCGAGCGACCACCTGGTGCGCGCCTGGCACCACACCTACGGCCTGCCGGTGCTCACCACCAACTGCTCGAACAACTACGGCCCGTACCACTTCCCGGAAAAGCTCATCCCCTTGATGATCGTCAACGCGCTCGCGGGCAAGAACCTGCCGGTTTACGGCGACGGCATGCAGGTGCGCGACTGGCTCTACGTCAAGGACCATTGCAGCGCCATCCGCCGGGTGCTCGAGGCCGGCCAGCTCGGCGAAACCTACAACGTCGGCGGCTGGAACGAGAAGCCGAACATCGACATCGTCAACACCGTCTGCGCGCTGCTCGACGAACTGCGTCCGCGCGAAGACGGCAAGAGCTATCGCGAACAGATCACCTACGTCACCGATCGGCCCGGCCATGACCGCCGCTACGCCATCGACGCCCGCAAGCTGGAGCGCGAGCTCGGCTGGAAGCCCGCCGAGACTTTCGACACCGGCATCCGCAAGACCGTCGAGTGGTACCTGGCCAACGGCGAGTGGGTGCGCAACGTGCAAAGCGGTGCCTACCGCGAATGGGTCGAAAAGCAGTACGACGGCGCCGCCGCGGGCGCGAAGGCTTCTGCATGAAGTTGCTGCTGCTCGGCAAGGGTGGCCAGGTCGGCTGGGAACTGCAGCGCAGCCTGGCGCCCTTGGGCGAAGTCGTCGCGCTCGACTTCGACAGCCAGGACCTGCATGCCGACTTCAGCCGGCCCGAAAAGCTGGCCGACACCGTGCAGGCTGTGCGGCCGGACGTCATTGTCAATGCCGCGGCGCATACCGCCGTCGACAAGGCCGAGAGCGAGGTCGAGCTGGCGCGCACGTTGAACGCGACCGCCCCGGGCGTTCTTGCCGAAGCGGCCGAGCGCATCGGCGCCTTGCTGGTGCATTACTCCACCGACTATGTCTTCGACGGCAGCGGCAGCAAGCCCTGGCGCGAGGACGACCCGACCGGCCCCTTGAGCGTCTATGGCCGAACCAAGCTCGAAGGCGAGCAGCTCGTGGCGCGCCATTGCGCGCGGCACCTGATCTTTCGCACCAGCTGGGTGTATGCGGCTCGCGGCGGCAACTTCGCGAAAACGATGCTTCGGTTGGCGAAGGAGAAGGACAGGCTCACCGTCATCGACGACCAGATCGGCGCGCCGACCGGCGCCGAGCTGCTGGCCGACGTGACGGCGCATGCCATTCGCGGCACGCTGCGCGAGCCGGGCAAGGCGGGGCTGTACCACCTGGTGGCAGGCGGCGAGACCAGCTGGTTCGACTACGCGCGCTTCGTGCTCGAAGAGGCGCGTGCGGCGGGGGTGGCGCTCAAGGTATCTGCGGCCGAGGTCGAGCCGGTGCCGACCAGTGCGTTCCCGACGCCGGCTGCGCGGCCGCGCAATTCGCGGTTGGATACGAGCCGGCTGCAAGCGAGCTTCGGTCTTCGCCTTCCGCACTGGCAGGATGGCGTCGCTCGCATGCTGCGCGAAACGCTTTGAGCCCGAACACGAATCCAGCGACCCGAAATCCAGCAACCATGACCCAGAAGCAACGCAAAGGCATCATCCTCGCCGGCGGCTCCGGCACGCGCCTGCATCCGGCCACCCTGGCCATGAGCAAGCAGCTCTTGCCGGTGTACGACAAGCCGATGATCTATTACCCGCTCAGCACCTTGATGCTGGGCGGCATGCGCGACATCCTCGTCATCAGCACGCCGCAGGACACGCCGCGGTTCCAGCAGCTGCTGGGTGATGGCAGCCAGTGGGGGCTGAACCTGCAGTACGCGGTGCAGCCAAGCCCCGATGGGTTGGCGCAGGCGTTCATCATCGGCGAGAAATTCTTGGCCGGCGCGCCGAGCGCTCTGGTGCTGGGCGACAACATCTTCTACGGGCACGACCTGGCGCACCTGTTGTCGGCGGCCGACTCGAACGAAAGCGGCGCGACCGTCTTTGCTTATCACGTGCAGGACCCGGAGCGTTACGGGGTCGTGGCTTTCGATGCCGACGGCAAGGCCAGCAGCATCGAGGAGAAGCCTGCTCGCCCGAAGAGCAGCTATGCGGTGACGGGGCTCTACTTCTACGACCCCAGCGTGGTCGAGATTGCCAAGGCCGTGAAGCCGAGTGCGCGTGGGGAGTTGGAGATTACCGCGGTCAACCAGGCGTATCTCGACCAGCAGAGGCTCAACGTGCAGATCATGCAGCGCGGCTATGCGTGGCTGGACACTGGCACGCATGAGAGCTTGCTGGAGGCAGGGCAGTTCATCGCGACGCTGGAACATCGGCAGGGGTTGAAGATTGCCTGTCCGGAAGAGATTGCGTGGCGCAATGGCTTCATCGGACGCGAGCAACTCGCGCGGTTGGCCAAGCCGCTGGAGAAAAGCGGGTACGGCAAGTACCTGAATCAGTTGCTGGTGGAAGAGGTGCGGTCGTGAAGGTAACGCCGACGGCGATTCCGGATGTGCTGGTCATCGAGCCGAAGGTGTTCGGGGATGAGCGTGGGTTTTTCTATGAGAGCTTCAACCAGAAGGCGTTCGATGAAGCGCTCGGGCGGCATGTGGAGTTCGTGCAGGACAACCATTCGCGGTCTGCGAAGGGTGTGCTGCGCGGGTTGCATTACCAGGTCGAGCAGCCGCAGGGGAAGCTGGTGCGTTGTGTGCGGGGTGCGGTGTTCGATGTGGCTGTGGACATTCGGAAGTCCTCACCTACGTTTGGGCAATGGGTCGGCGTCGAATTGAGCGAAGAGAACAAGAAGCAGATGTGGATCCCCGTGGGGTTTGCCCATGGGTTCCTGGTGCTGAGTGAGACGGCGGAGTTCTTGTACAAGACGACCGACTATTACTCGCCGGCGGCCGAAAGGTCGATCCGCTGGGATGACTCGAGTCTTGGCATCGACTGGCCCGACATCGACATTGCACCGCAGCTTTCGGCAAAGGACCAGCAGGCCTTGTCCCTCGATCGAGCCGAGGTCTTTTCGTGACAGAGCCGCTTGCATTCGAGCAGGCTTTGGCGGCCCGCAAAGTTTTCGTCACCGGCCACACGGGCTTCACCGGCGGATGGGCCTGCCTCTGGCTGCGCGCCATCGGCGCCGATGTTGCAGGCTACTCGCTGGCGCCGGAAACATCGCCTTCGCTCTTCGAGGCTGCCGACATCGGGGCCGACCTGCACGCCAGCACCATCGGCGACATCTGCGATTTCGATGGACTGTCGGCAGCCATGCGCGCATTCGAGCCGGAAGTCGTGCTACATCTAGCGGCGCAGCCGCTGGTGCGGCGCTCGTATCGAGAGCCTGTCCGCACCTTCGAAGTGAATGCGCAGGGCACGGCGCACGTGCTCGAGGCTGCGCGACAGACGCCCAGCGTGCGCGGTGTGGTTTGCGTCACCACCGACAAGGTGTATCGCAACAACGAATGGTCATGGCCGTATCGCGAAAACGATCCCTTGGGCGGCAAGGATCCCTACAGCGCCTCCAAGGCCGCTGCGGAGATGGTGATCCAGAGCTACGTCGCCTCGTTTCCTTCCGAAAAAGGCAAGGGGCCGGCCATCGCGACCGCGCGAGGCGGGAATATCGTGGGTGGAGGCGACTGGTCGGAAGATCGGCTGATCCCGGACTTCGTGCGCAGCATCGTCCAGGGTGGCAAGCTGACCTTGCGCTATCCCGAGGCGACGCGGCCCTGGCAACATGTCCTTGCCTTGGTGCATGGCTACCTCATGTTGATGGCAAAGCTGCTCGGTCCCGAGGCGCATGAGTTCGCGCGTGCATGGAATCTGGGACCGCAGGACATCCGCCATTACCCCGTGAGCGAGGTACTCGAGTTGATGAGCAGCGAGTGGCGGCGTCCCGAACTCGAGTTCATGGACCAGCCGCTGCCAGAGGCTGGCGCACTTGCGCTCGACAGTACGATCGCGCGCAATCTTCTTGGCTGGCAGCCAGCGTGGGATACGCAGCAGGTCATCCGAGAAACTGCCGCCTGGTACCGCAACTACTACGCCGCGCCGGACACTGCAAAGGCTTTCACGCTTGAACAGATCAAAGCTTGGCGGAGAGACATCGCGGCATGATTTTCGTCATCGGCGGTCGCGGCCGGCTCGGGCGCGCGATCAGCGCCTCCTTCCCGCCAGATCAGGTGGTCTCGCTCGATCGCAGCCTGTACGAGCACTGGTGGCAGCCGGACGCAGTACCGTCGATCGTTAGTTACTTCAAGCGCGCCGCCGCGGGCTCTGTGGTGTGCATCACCGCGGGCGTCCTCGATCCAGCCCTTCCGGCGGCTGAGCACCATCGCGTCAACGTCGAATTGCCCACACGCGTGATCGAAGCCGTCTGCGCGGCGGGCTTGCGTGTCGTCACCTTCGGCACTGTCATGGAGCGGCTGACGCTCCACCCGAACCCCTACATTGCATCCAAGGCATCGCTGGGTCGCTTCGTGGCCGAACGCGCGGCTGCCGGTGACGCTGTAACTCATTTGCAGGTGCATACGCTCTACGGCGCCGGCGAGCCGGCGCCTTTCATGTTTCTTGGCCAGCTTTGCGCCGCCCTCCGTGAAGATCGCCCGTTCGAAATGTCGCCCGGCCGCCAGTTGCGCGAGTATCACCATGTGGACGACGACGCGGCGGCTTTGCATGCAGTGCTCGATGAGGGCGTGGTTGGTGTGCTTACCCTGAGCCATGGCGCGCCTTGCACCTTGCGTGACCTGGCGAACAACGTGTTCGAAACGGCGGGACGGATGGATTTGCTGCGCGTCGGCGCACGTTCCGAGCCGCTGGACGACAACTATGCGACGGTGCTGGCGCGCCCCCAGGTGCTGGACCCCATCTCGTTCCGCCCGGCTATCCCGTGCGTTGCTTCTTATGTGCAGGCCGTCTTGAGCGGCGCAGCGACATGAACACTGATTCCGACGCGGTGACTGAACGCCGCCCGTTGATCTCCATCGCCATCCCTGTCCTCAACGAGGAGGGAAACATTCATGCCTTGTATGCGCGGCTGGTTGCGTTGGCTGATCGAATGGCAGACCGATGCGAACTCGAGTTCGTCTTCACCGACAACCATTCGAGTGACCAGACTTGGCAGATGCTGACTGAATTGGCCGGCTCCGATCCGCGTGTGCGCGCCATGCGCTTCTCTCGCAACTTCGGTTTCCAGAGTTCGATCTTGGCTAATTACCTGCATGCCAAAGGCGATGCCGTGATGCAGATCGATGCCGACTTGCAAGACCCGCCCGAGATGCTGGAGCAGTTCTTTGCGCTGTGGCAGCAAGGTGCACATGTGGTTTACGGCATCCGTCGAAAGCGTCCGGAGAGTTGGCTCCTGCGGGGTTTCCGCCGTACCGGCTACTGGGTGATCGACAAGGTGAGCGAGCATCCAATTCCGCGCGATGTCGGCGATTTCAGGCTCGTCGATCGCGCCGTGTTGCGGGCGATCGAGAAAGTGCGCAGCGTGAACCCTTACCTGCGCGGCATGATTGCCGGCATGGGCTTCAACCAGGTCGGCGTTCCCTACGACCGCAACGCAAGGACGGCCGGCGAGAGCAAGTTCAACGTCATGCGCCTGTTGCGCCTCGGATTGACAGCTGTGTTCAATCATTCGACGGTGCCGCTTCGCATGGCGTCGTTCGTGGGCGGACTGATGCTGATCGGCAGTGTCTTGGGCGCTGCGTACTATCTGTTCGTTCGATGGACACAGCCCGATCTACCGCGTGGCTTCGTCAGCATCCAGCTGCTCGTACTCTTCGGCATCGGGTTGAATGCGCTCCTGCTCGGAATCATCGGCGAGTACATTTTGCGCATCTATCGCATGCTGCGAGCTGACCCGATCGCGACTGTCGAGCGCGTGCTCAACATTCAGCCCGAAGAACTCAAGCTTTAGAACTATGAGCATCAAGTCATGAAAGCAGTCATCCTTGCCGGGGGCCTAGGCACGCGTATCGCTGAGGAGTCCGACACCAAGCCCAAGCCGATGGTCGAAGTGGGCGGACGCCCCTTGCTGTGGCACATCATGAAGATCTACGCGCACCATGGGGTGAAGGACTTCGTGATCTGCCTGGGCTACAAGGGCTACGTGATCAAGGAATTCTTCTTCAACTACTACCGTCACATGTCGGACATGCGGATCGACCTGCGCTCAGGCGATACGCAGATCCTCGACAGCCAGGCGGAAGACTGGCGCATTACGCTGGTGGATACAGGCGCCGAGACCATGACGGGTGGACGCCTGAAGCGTGCTGCCAAATACCTGGACAACGAGACCTTCTGCCTTACGTATGGCGACGGTCTGTCGAGTGTCGATGTTGGCGCGGAGATTGCGTTCCACCGGCAACACGGCAAGTTGGCGACGGTGCTTGCCGTCCAACCGCCCGGACGCTTCGGCGTTCTCAACCTCGACGCCACGCAGCAGGTGACGTCGTTCGAGGAGAAGCCCAGCGACGAGATCGGCTGGATCAATGGCGGCTTCTTCATTCTTGAACCCGGCGCGATCGACTATGTTGCCGACGATGCCACCTCCTGGGAACGTGCGCCGCTCATGAATCTCGCCCGCGACGGCCAATTGAAGGCTTTCCAGCACCACGGCTTCTGGCAGCCGTGCGACACGCTTCGCGACAAGCGCGAACTCGAAACTCTGTGGAACGCCGCGAAGGCGCCTTGGCGTGCCTGGTAGCAGGCCCGGGCAAGAGCCGGGGCGCCCGGGCTCGCCGCCGGAAGCCGGCGTGCAACCGGGTGACAAGATCGATTTCGACGACTACTCCGCGAACTACGACGAACTGCTGCGAGAAAGCACCAAGCTTTATGCGGACGATTCGGAGTATTTCGCCAAGTACAAGGTGGATCTGATCCGTGGCGCGGCTGCAGCTTCGGGCTTGCCCGTGCGGCGTGTCCTCGAATACGGATGCGGTACCGGTCGAAACATCAGCTATCTGCAAGAAGCCTTTCCCGACGCAGAAGTCGTTGGCACCGATGTATCGGCAGAGAGTCTTCGTATTGCGCGACTTGACCACCCTGCGCAGCGCTTCGAAGTCGAGGAAGATGGCCTGGACCTGGGCCGATTCGACTTGATCTTCGTGGCAAGCGTGTTCCACCACATCCCGCCGGCGGTACGTGCCGAGGTCATGGCCACCCTGGCGCGGCGCCTTGAACCCAATGGGTCGATCGATGTGTTCGAACACAACCCCTACAACCCCGTCACTCAACGCATCGTCAGCACCTGCCCCTTCGATGCGGATGCCATCCTGCTGAAGCCGGCCGAGTTGCGGGGCCTGTGCGCAGGCGCGGGTCTCGCGCAACTGCGGCAGACGTACTGCCTGTTCGTACCGCCACGACTCAAGTGGTTCCTGCCGATGGAACGTTTCCTGGGATGGCTTCCGCTCGGCGGCCAGTATTGGGTCAGTGCTCGCGCCGGTCGGCCGGCATGATGCAGTTATTGCGGTATGGACTCGTCGGAGTCCTGAACACGGGCCTCGGCTATGCGGTGATCTTCCTGTCCATGGGCGTGCTGGATTGGCGTCCCGTGCCCAGCAACATCGCCGGTTATGCCGTCGGCCTGATCGTCTCGTTTCTGCTCAACAAGAATTTCACCTTCAGAAGTCGCGGTCCGGCCCGCGGCGAATTGAAGCGCTTTCTCCTGATCTTCGGCCTGGCCTATCTTGCCAACCTTGGTGTGCTGGTGCTGTTGGTGAACGTCATGGATGTGCCGGCTGGATGGGCGCAGGTGGTGGCGGGGGTCGTCTACTTCGCCCTGTCCTTCGTGCTGAACAAGTTCTACGTGTTTGCCGATCGTGCGCAGGCGGGACATGTCTAGTGCTGACCTGACGCACTCTTCGGCAAAGAGGGCGCGGTTCACGAGCGGCATGTTGCTGCCGCCGTTGGTCGTGGTGATCCTGCTCTGGTTGCCTTTCGGCTTCGCCATGACCGGATTGATCGAAGAGTGGGATTTGCTCGGCCTCTTTGCCGTCCATGGCACCTTTTTCTATACCCACCTCGATGGACCGCTCGCGCCCCATGCGCTGCGTCCGTTGATGCCGTTCAGCTTTGCACTCGCCCATACGCTCTCGCCTGACTCGTTTGTCGGGTGGCATGTGCTGACCATGGCAGCGCTGGTTTTGAAAGGCGTGGCGATGAGCTGGCTGGCCTGGCGCGCGACCGGTTCGCGCGCCGCCGGTGTTCTGGCAGGCGTGTTGACCCTGCTGTACCCGGCGGACACCATGCAGCTGTCGTTTCGCAGCATCCACATCAACGTGTCCGGGGCAGTCGCTCTTTGCGCATCGGTCGTCGCGCTCCATGCTTTCGACTCGGCGAGACGCGCGGCGTCCATTGCTTTGGGGCTGGCTGCTGCCGGCCTGTTCTTGAGCGCCGGGCTGATGTACGAAGCTTCGTTCACGCTGCTCGCGATGCCGCTGGCTGTGCTTTTCGTCCGGCACGGCCTGCCGCGTGGCTGGACGGCGAAGCAGTGGGTCGTCGCCGGGCTGTGGCTCGCTGCTCCGCTGGTATACGGCGCCTACGCACTGTGGATCAGCGCTCGCATCTCAAGTTACCAAGGCGCTGTCACCGGTCAGGGTTCAGCCCTGCGTTATGCGCTTTCTATTTGGCCTGATCTCTTCAACATCGGGGCCGTTCGCGCACTCGCTGGCGGCTGGCTCGACGCAGCGAGGATGACGGCGCGAACTTTCGCAAGTCATGTCTACCTGGGTGCCGCAGCGCTTGGCTTGATCGCCGTCTGCTTGGTGGCGCTAGGGCGCGGCCGTGCAGACCCCTTGGCCGCGGATGCAGCGCCCAGGTCTTCGACCGGCATGCTGCTCAAATTGCTCTTCGTCGGGCTGGTCTCGATGCTGATGGGCTACTTGCCGTACATCACGTCCGCGGTGCACATGGCCATCAGCCAACGTACCTACCTATGGGCCACTCCAGGTGCGGCACTCGCCTGGGTGTCGATTCTTCTCTTGCTTGCACGCATCGCCCAGCCGTTGGGGGCAGCCGCGGCAGCCGTACTCATCATCATCGGGCTGGGCGCTCAGTTGTTCCAGTTTCATCACTACGTCGAGTTGTCGGAAAGGCAGCGTAGCCTGCTTCGCGCCATCGTCGAGAACGTCGATGGCAGTGCGCCAGACAAGAAGGTCCTGGTGCTGGACGGCACTTCGCAGATGGGACATACCTGGATGTTCCATGAGGAGGAGTTGCGCTTCATGCTGAGCTATCTCTTCGGGCGTGCAATGGGTTCGGCCGAAGTCTGTCGTTTGCCCAGCATGGAATGGCAACGTCGCGACAGCTTCGGGCGCCCAGGTCGTTGCAGCGAGGATCCGCAAGGTTGGGCTTTCACCTCGGCTCTGGCGGCGGGAGGACCGGGAACGGCTGTCGTGGAACCGAAGCGGCCGATCCGGCACGCAGGCGCACAACTGGTTCTGGCGCCCATCGCGGCGAACGGTTCCCCAGTGCTGCAGCCAGGCCTGGAAGCCCACCGCGAGCGGTTGCGCCATGGGCAGGACACGCTTGCGCGACGCTACCGGGCCGTACTCTCGAATCCGACACGCGGCTGGATCGCTCCCATGTTCAAGGACCAGTTTCCTTCGGACAGCTTTCGCTTCGACTTCGGCGACTGGTGGAGCCTGGAGGTCGTACCCCATGGGTCGGGATGGCGCGAAGCCGAGTGGACCGGCAAGGGCCTGCGGCATGCGTCCAGATCGTGGGTCACCAGCGATAGTGCGTCGTTGTACGTGCCGCTCAAGCCCGCCGAAGGTCCCTATGTACTCAAGGGTTGGTTCTACACATTTGCGAACGGCGCGGTGCGCGAGGCCATGCGGGCGCATGTCAACGGGCGTGCCCTCGCGCTCGGCTGGACACCTGACGGCCATTTTGCAGCGATCGTGCCTCCCGGCGTGCTGACGGCAGGACGCAACGAGCTGGTGCTCAGCGCTCCGACCGACCCTGCCTATTTCGGACTCTCCGCCAGTATCGATTGGGTTTCGCTCGAACCACTTTCGACCTCACCCTGACTTCAGCGATCTACGCATGTACAACAAGCACCGACGCATCCTTTGGCTGCTCAACCATCGCACGCTGATGCCCTACGAGGCGCCGCTCATCCAGCGCTTGGGCTTCGAGATCTACGTGCCAAAGGTCTATCCGGCCAAAGGCTTTCGCAGCTTCGGTGTTGACGCTTCCTACGACGAGACCCTCACCTTGCCGCCGGATGTGCTTGCGCTGCTCAATGGCTTCAATCTTTACGAGGACCCCTGGACCCCCGAGATCATCGCGGCCCTCAATCGCTACTTTGGTGCAGCCTTCGTCATTCCGCATGGACGGGGTTGCCCGGAGGCGGTAGACAACTTCGAGGGCCAGATCGTCCTGCGCGCATTCGGGCTGAACAACGACAAGACCTACAAGCGCTTTCTCGAGGACCTGTATGGGCCACTGATACTGCGGAAGATCGCAGCCATCGAGCATCGCTTCTGGTTCGGCGAAGGTTACGAGCACCTGCACGAGGTCGAAGAGCCGCTGTTCGTGCGGCGTTCGTTGTTCACGCCAATCGGCATCCCCGACTCTTTTTTCTCCACGGCTCGCCAGTGGACCGGCATCGACAAGAAGATCCTCTTCGTGTGCCCCAATGCGGTGACGGACTCGTACTACTCCAGCATCTATCGCAAGTTCAAGCAGGACTTCGGCGATCTCCCGCATGTCATCGTCGGCGCGCAGGATGTCCCGGTCGACGATCCGCACATGGCGGGCTTCGTCAGCGATGCGGAGCTCAAGCGGCTCTATCTCGAGTGCGCGGTGCTGTATTACCACTCGACGGAAATCCGCCACATCCATTACTCGCCCATCGAAGCGGCGATCAACGGCATGCCAGTCGTTTTCCACGAAGGCTCACTGCTCGATCGCCTGAGCCGTGGCGCGACAAAAGGTCGTGCGTCTTCGGTCGAGGAGGCGCGGTCACTCATCGAGCGCATCCTGGCCGGTGATGAGCAATTGATCTCGGAAATCAAGAAGGACGAGGAGGACATCGCGTTCTACTTCTCGGATGCGTATTGCGGCCCGATGTGGAAGCAGCAGATGGAGGAGCGCGGGTTCTTCGATGCCATGCGGCCGAAGCCACGGCTACAGACGCTGCTCACGGAGTGGTGGCGTGACCTCCGGATGTCGAAGGCGCATGGAAGGTTGCGCGTCGACCCCTTCAAGCGTGCCGTGCAACCCACCAGAGCCACCCTTTCGGCAGACGAGGCCAAGAAGGTCTTTGGCGCCTCGTTGTTCGACGGCATCCGCTTCAATGAGAATTTCCCAGACATGGTCGACTACGTGGATGGGGTGCGCGCAGCCGAAGAATGGGGCCGTTGGAGTTCTGGCGACAAGATCACCATCGTGCTGAAGCATCTTCTCCAGGGTGAGTTTCGCTTCTACCTGCATGCCGTTGGCTACATGAACAACGCGGGTGTGCCCGTGCCGGTGCGCATCGGCGACCAGACACGCACGGTGATCCTGTCTCCGGATATCAGGGTGGCGGCGCCGCTGTGGATGCACTTCAGTTTGGAACAGCCATCCAACGTGATAGAGATCACCGTTCCCCATCCCCTCAAGCCTGGCCTGGACACGCGCACCTTGGGTGTCGGCATGGTTGCCGCAGGCGTAGCGCCGATGGTGAGCCTTGCACTCGATGCTGCGCGGGCAACGCTTGGCGCGTCGTTGCAAGATGGCTGGGAGATCGGCGCCCCCGGATTCCCGCCCTTCATCGACTCTGCGCAGGGCTTGTGCGATCGCGAAGGGTGGGGCCGCTGGAGCAGCGGAGATGAAGTAATCGTCGAACTCAACCACACCCTGGACGGCCGATTCCGGCTCCTGCTGCGCATCGTCGGCTACGGGCCGAACGTGGGGGCAACCACCGAAATCGCGGTTGGAGGTACGACACAGTCTTTCGAGATACCGGGCGAACCCCAGGAAATGGCGTTCGATTTCGAGTTGGAGAAGCCGAGCAACCTGCTCAGGGTTCGCATCCCCCAGCCGACCAACCCGCCGAATGACACGCGCAGCGTCGGCATTGCGTTTTATTCCTTGCGCGCCGAACGCTTCCAGTGAACGATTCACGCAACAGGACAACGGCTTCCTCGTTCGTAGGGGAACATGAACGAGCCTTGGCCTTCTTCATTGCCTTTGTCACGTTTCTAACCGTCCACCAGCATTACGCGATCACGCAGTTCTATTGGGATTCCGAGCAGTACTGGCGTCTTGCGAGCATCGAAAGCCTGCTGAACTTCCCGAAGTCGATCAGGGGCTACTTCTATCCATTGATGCTAGCCCCCGTGAAGCTGGCGTCGGAGCTGCTTGGGGATCGTTGGTACTGGGGATTTCGGTTCGCATCATCCCTGATCTATGCCTTTTTCCTGGCGGTGATCGTGCCCGACGCTTTTGTGCGCTTCTATGGCGGGCGATTGACGCTGATTCGCCGCCTGGTGATTCCGCTGCTGGTGGCATGCATCTTTCCCGGTCTGATGCTCTATCCGCTCTCGGACCTGCCCGCGTGCTTGCTGATGGTGATGGGCGTCTGGTTAGCCTTTCGCTCGGCCGACGAGCGGAAGCTACGTCTCATGTTCTACGCCGGCTTGTTGTTGAGCGCGGCCTATAACGTTCGCACCATCTATCTCGGGGTCATCGTTGTGGTGCTCTTTACTCTTCCTATGGTTCTGCTGCAAGGCCAGCGCTGGAGATCAAGGGGGCTGAGCGTCGGCGTTTTCGCCTTGGGCCTGGTAGCGATTTCAATCCCGCAAATGGTCATCAATGCGAGGACGCACGGCGTGGCGTCACCCTTGGTGATAGCCACGGTTACGGGCCGTTCGCTTGCCGCTGCGCAACTGCAATGGGGTCTCACCATGCAGCGCTACGAGTCTTCAATCGATAAAAGAATGGCCGCGCCGCAGGTGGTCTATCTCGATCGGGCCGGAGAGCAGCTGTTTGCTGAAGAGAACATCCAGTCTCCGATGACGGTCAGAGGCTACATTCGGCTGGTCATGAAGCGCCCCTTGGATTTCCTGGGCGTGTATGGCCGACACTTGGTCAACGGACTGGATGTGCGGGATGGCAAGGTCTACATCACCAGCCTGTCCGCCAAAAAAAATTGGTTGAGCGTGGTGAACTTCGTGATCATCCTTCTAGGGCTGGTCGCACTTGCCGCGGTCAAGACTACCAAGCGATCAGCGCTTGCCACCATGATTCTGATCCTGCCGGTGGTAGCGATACTGCCAGGTGCCATCGAAACTCGCTTCTTCTTCCCCGTGCATCTGTTGCTCTACGGTTTGCTGGCGTGCCACTTCCGCTGGCAGATCTTGCGTGACTATCTGGTCCGGCGTCCGGTCCTGGCACCTTTGGTTGCCTTTGCCTTGCTCGCTTGCTTCCTGGGGATCAGCACTTCCACCATGTCGGGATTGACCCACTTCTATCCCAGCAAGTACCTATGAGCAGGACGAGGATGCGTGACGACATTGAGGGAAGCTCGCTCGAAATGTCAGCACCAGCGCGTCCGTTGCCCATTCCCGCACTGACTGGTTTCAGGTTCGTCGCCGCCATGATGGTCGTGCTGTCGCACTACGCCATTCCCGGTGTCGAGGGTACGGGTGCGCGCATGGCCTCGTCGGGCTACGCAGGTGTCACTTTCTTCTTTGTTCTCTCCGGCTTTGTTATTACTTACAACTACTTGGACGCGTTCGAGAAGGGGGCGGCACCGGGGATGGCCCGAGACTACATCGTGGCGCGGCTGGCTCGTATCTACCCGCTCTACTTGCTATGTCTTCTGCCAGGATGGGCCGTCGCTAGTTCGACGCCCTGGTATCACCTGTTCGCGCTGCAGGCCTGGCATCCAGACATGAAGGTCGCATTCGGCATTAACGGGCCAGCGTGGAGCATCAGCGTGGAATTTTTTCTCTACTTGGCATTTCCGCTGCTGGTGCAGGGAATGCGTGAGTTGCGAGCAATTTGTTCGAAACGCAATCTCGTCATTGCCGCGATCCTCGTCATCATGGTTCTGGTCGTAGCCGCCCTGGGCTTCACGTGGAGCGGGAGGAGTGCGCTGTCGGGGGCTGATCCGGACTCGGCCCATCGTTGGCTCTATAGAACGCCATGGACTCGGCTTGGCGATTTTTTGCTCGGAATGCTGGGGGCGGTGTACATCCTCCGCTTTGCGAGCCGAACTGCGGGGGAGCGCCGCGCTTGGAGGATCGTGGGCGGAAGCTGCTTGGTTGTCGTGCTGCTGTTGGCGGCGAGCCGAAAGTTTTTTCTCTCTGCTTTTAGCTGGGATGTCGCCTATGCCGTTCCAGCGTCTTTGCTCTTCATCTGGTTGGCCATTGATCGGGAGACCTGGATCGCCCGAATGCTGAGTTCGAGACCCTTGCTTCTGCTCGGCGAGTCTTCATATGCGCTATATCTGGTGCACGTGGTTCCCGGTATCGTTCGCCCGGCTCCGCTAGGTAACCATGTCACTGACATATCAGCTTATCTTGTCTTCATCGCACTGTTAGTCATGGCGTCCATCGGACTGCATGTGACCATCGAAAAGCCGGCGCGGCGCTACATTCGCTCGTTCTTCGGCGCACCCCGGCCCGCACCCTAGGGGGCAGAGTTTTTCGGCGCATTCGGATGGAGCGCCACGCGATCGAGCTTCACGGACAAGCCGTAGTAAGTGTTGTCGGGCGCGGCTGCAAGTTCCAGAGTGTTGACGCCAGTGCGTAGGGCAGCCTGGGGTACCGACCCGCGGAAGCTCCCGGAGTCCAGCCACTGGATCTCGACCGGCTGGCCATTGAGTCTGAGCGCCACGCTGCGCCTGACGGCCTCGTTCAATACCACTTCGAACCGACCCTCGAGCACATAGGCTCCAGCAAGTGGCTTTAGATCGAAGATCAAAGAGGCCGGATCCTGCGTCTTCCAGGCGGACGCGGTTCGTGTGAAGAACTGCCCGGTCCACTCGGCTTCGCGCCATCCGCTGCCCCTGGTTGGTACGTCAAGGTTCCACCATCTACCGAAGTCCCATAAGAAGCTCTCCGGAGAATGAGGCTTGAACAGCCGGCTGGAAAGCCTATCACCTCGATCGGCCAGGATCTGGTGATAACGCGCCGAGAGCGCCGAAGCGCCGTTTGCGAGTTCGTTCCGGTGCCGGGCAACTCCGGTTTGTGCGGCGATGACGCCATCGGATTGCATGTCCAACACAATCGCATCCGACTTGGGAACCGTTCGGTCCGACTCAGGTTCTGCAGGGGCCATTCCCGGCCCAGAAACCGGTGGCGCATGCGAGAACACCCACCGGTCGGCCTGCTCAACGCACGTGCCGGGGCGAGCGAGTGCGTCGAGTTGCTGCCAAGCCAGGTTGCGCCCGAGACAGATCTGGACGTCTTTGATGCGCACACCATAGAAATAGGTCAGCGCCAACTTGAGGTGATCTCGCAGCATCCAGGTGTGATTCAGCTGGCCAGAAGCATCCTTGACGATCAAAGCCTTGCCAGGCTGTGGCCCTTCGAAGTTCTCGACGACAGCCTTCAGGATCTTGCGCTGGCGCTCGGCGATGGAAACATAGTGGTCGAACTGGAAGAGTTGGACGGAAACGCCCAATGTCAAGAGCGCGAAGACGCAGGCAGACGCCAATGGTCGTCCGAGCAAGGCCACTCCGCGCAGGCAGGCCAGCGCGAAAAGCGAGCCACCTATTGCCGCAAAGAGATAAGTTCGTTGAGTGATTGCGATGTGCGACGCAGAGAAAAGAAAAGGGCCATAGCCGAGAGCAACCAACAGGAGGCCGATGCATCCCATGCGAACGAGGGAAGCCGCATCGACTCTTTTCAAGGTGGCGCTCTCGCTGCTCGGGGCTCGCGGATCCGCAGCCGCGACCGTCAGCAAGCCCGCGGTCAGGGCGCCCGCCGCCAGGCAGACATAAAACCTGCCGAAGCCGCCGAACTCGGCGCGCAGCATGGCCAGCGCGTCGACCCATCCCCCAGCGATCGAACGAACCAGGCCGGGATCGAAAAGCTTTGGCAATGCGGCAAGCAACGCCTGAAAGACCGAGTGACCCGCAGTGAGAGTGCCCTGGTAGGTCTGCTCGGTCGTCGCCGGCAAGAGCAGCACATAGGCGACGTAAGCGAGTGCGCCCGCTCCCCAGAGCGCCAGGGGGCCGGGTCCGCAGCGAATTGCCTGCAATGTCTTGCGCACGCCATCTCGCGCGATCAGTGCCAAGACCGGGAGCAAGAGCATCGGAAGCGATACCTCATACAGAAGCACGGAGATCAGGAGCAAGGCAGATGCCGCTACTCCGATGCCGAGCCGCCGGCGCGGCGTCCGCGCTTCCTGCGCGCGCAGCAGCCATGCGGACCCGACCAGCACCAGCGCCATCGACCAATTGATATGCAAGCCCCGGAACGCCAGCTGCATCGTGTCGGCGGGGTAGAGGATGACCAAGAGCCCGAATACAAGCCCCCATCGGCGCGATCTCGTGATGCCGTGGCCCACCATCGAGGCGCCCCATCCTTTGAGGAAAACGGCAGCGATCAGCAGCCAGTTCCAGGCGTCGAAGGAGTTGGGCGTCAGCCAGTGCGCGATCGCATGGGGCAGCACGGTAAAAGGGCGCAAGCGATGGGCGGCCAGTGGCGTAGTCGAGTCGACCACGAAGAAGGTTCCATGCTCGGCAAAATGGGCTAGCACGTCCCATTCCTCGATCAACCCGGACAGACGGAATCCGAAAGGCAGCCAGAGAATCGCGCAAGCCGCAGCCAGCACGATCGTTGCCGCCAAGCCCTGCAGTCGACCTTCCATCGAAGGCATCCGTTTCGTGCTCTTCATCGGAACAGCCAACGGCTTGCAGCGAAGGTGAGGGGCAGGGTGATCGCGATGCTTGCTGCCGGTGCCAGTGCGGCATGGAAATCAAGCGCATCGACCCAGACGAAGACGATGAGTGCGCCGGCCAAGTACTGAACGACATACACCAGCGGCAACATTGCTGCCTTCTTCTCGCTGCGGGGCGCGCCGAACACGAAGAGCCGATTCAATATATAGGCCAGCACGATACCGGCCACGAAGGCGATGGCATAGCTCAACCAATACGGCAGAACATTCAGCAGGACGAGATACAGCGCGTACGTGGCCGCGGTGTTGAGTCCGCCGGAAATCAAGAATCGCACGAAGGCCGAACCGGCCGCCGGGCGCTCAGACACGGGCTTCGCCGTCGCCAGCCTTCAAGCGCAAGAACTCCGCATGGTCGCGGATGTAGTCCGCGCCGTCGTAATAGTCGGACGCAAACACCAGCAGCACGGCATCGGCCGAATACCTGTACTGGATGCCCCAAGTCATTGGCGGCAGGTAGATGCCGACCGAGGGGTTGTCCAATTTGAACTCTTCGCGCTTCGCGCCGTCGTCTGCAACCACACTCACCTCGCCTTTGACTGCAATCAGAAACTGGTGGCATCGACGGTGTGCATGCTCTCCGCGTGTCTCCGCTGTGGGCACATCGAAAACGAGGAAATATCGCAACGGCTTGAAAGGAATGTCGCGCTCGAATTCGCCGACGGATAGGTTGCCGCGCATGTCCGGCACCGCACGAAGCGTGTGTACCGTGACGCCGGACACCGAAGTGGCCGTAGCGCCCGGCGATCGCGGACCCGAGGCCTCGATGCTGGCGGGCGCATGCTCCGCCGCGTCCACATAGCCCGTGATGCGAGCCGGGTTGCCCATCACGATCGCATTCGGCGGCACCGACCGCGTGACGACCGCGCCGGCACCGACCATTGCGTTGCGGCCGATCGTGATGCCCGGCAGGATGGTCGAGTTGGCCCCCAGGGATGCGCCCGACTGCACCAGGGTGCGGCCGAAAGCTTCGGGGTACTGTTTGCTTCGCGGGAAAATGTCGTTGGTGAAAGTGACGTTAGGGCCGACGAAGACATCGTCCTCGAGTTGGACGCCGTCCCAGATCTGCACGCCGCACTTGACCGTGACTCGGTCACCGATCACGACGTCGTTCTCGACGAAGACGTGGTCGCAGATGTTGCATTCGGCGCCGATGCGGGCCTTCGGCAGGACGTGGGCAAAAGCCCAGATGCGCGTGCCGCTTCCGACGGTGTTGCTTTCGCAGAGGCCCTGGGGATGGGTAAAGAAGTCCATGCTAGCCACGTCCATTAAATTCGTCGACGCGCAGCGTCAGGGTGTGAGGCCGACCCTTGGTGTTTTCGTAGATCCGCCAAGCGTAGGAGCCGACGATGCCGATGCCAAACACGTTGACCGCTCCGAGAAAGACGATCGTCAGCATGGTCATCGCATATCCTGGCACGACGATCAGGCCCATGAGCTTGCCGATCATGACCACGAGGCCCAGCAGCCCGGCGAGCGCAGCGGTGGTGCCGCCGATGCGCACCAGAAGGCGGATCGGCAGGTCGGTAAAGGAAAAGACGCTGTCCATCAAGTAGTTGAGCTTTTTCTTGAAGGTCCAGGCGGACTTCCCGTGTTGCCGCAGCCGGCGCGAATAGTAGATGAGCTTGCGTCGGAACCCCAGCCAGAAGATCTGCGCGACCAGCGAACTGTGGCGCTCGTCCAGGCGCAGCAAGCTGTCCCTGAAGGCGCGGTTGCAGCCGAAGACATCGACCCCGCCGGGCGGCATTTCGGGCAGGACATACTTGCGGTACAAGCCCCAGAAGATTTGCGCAGGCAGGCGGGTCGATAACGGGTCTTCCCGGCTTTCTCGGGTGGCGACGACGACGTCGACCGGTTCGTTGCGTAGCGCACGGTCCATCTGCAGGATCAGTTCGGGCGGCTCCTGCAGGTCCGCCGCCATGACCGCATAGCGTTCGCACTCGACCAAAGCAAGACCGGCGCGAATGGCCGGAAACGATCCAAAGTTGCGAGAGAGCAGTGCCAACCTCGAGGAAAAGCTGCATGCAGGCAGCAGATCCCGAAGCAATTCATAGCAACGATCCGGGCTGCCATCAACCACGAAAACCGCTTCCATCTCGCCGCCGAGTTCGCGGTGCAGTCCCGCGACCGCCTCGAGCAGGTCCGGGATCGAACCTTCGTTGCGGTAGACCGGAATGATCAAAGAGAGCATGCCGTTGCTCAGCGCTCGAAAAATGACCGGACGGCGTCGATCACCGTCGCCACGTCCGCGTCGGAGATGCCGGGGAAGCAGGGCAGCGTAACGACTTCACGGCTGGCTGCCTCGCTGGCTGCCAATTTGCCCTGGCTTTCGAGCCCGGCGCGATAGGCGGCCTGCAGATGGTCCGGCACCGGATAGTGGACGTCGGTAGCGACCTGCCGGGTCTGCAGATGGGACCTGAAGGCATCGCGTTCCCGACAGCGCAGCACGTAAAGGTGTGCGACGTAGTCTTCCCCGGTCGATGAAGGCAGGACCAGGGGCAGGTCGACGAAAGCCTCGTTGTAGCGCCTGGCAATCTCGCGGCGATTCGCGTTGCTCTGATCCAGCTTCGGCAGCTTCTCGCGGAGGACCGCAGCCTGAAGTTCATCGAGGCGGCTGTTGCGTCCGCCTGGGGTGCTCACGTGGTACTTGGTCGACCAGCCGTACTGTCGCAACGCACGCACCCGGTCCGCCAATGCCGCATCGTTGCAGGTGATCGCACCGCCATCGCCCAGCGCGCCCAGGTTCTTGGTCGGGTAGAAGCTGAAGCAGCCGATGTCCCCGAAGCTGCCGGCGCGACGCCCGCCCCGTATCGCACCGTGCGACTGTGCGCAGTCCTCGATAACCTTGACTCCCGCATCGTGGGCCATCTTCGTCAAAGGTTCGATGTCTGCCATCTGGCCATAGAGATGGGTCACGACAACGACCTTGGGCTGGAATCGCAACGCGTCTGCGAAAGCATCCACGGCCATGTTCTGGGTCGTGGGGTCGATGTCGACGTAGACCGGCGCGGCCCCGACTGCGCGAATGGCCGTGCTCCCATAGAAGCCAGCGTTGGCAACGCAGGCGACCTTATCTCCCGGCTCGACGTTCAACGCGCGCAGCGCGAGTTCGAGTGCGTCCGTGCCATTGGCCAGCGAAACGCAGTCTGCGTTGCCGATGTATCGGGCGAATTCCCGTTCGAAGCTCTTCACCTCGTCGCCGAGCACATACCAATTGCTGGTCAGCACGCGCCCGACGGCGCCTGCGAGATCAATGCCAGCATTGGCGGCACTTGATGAAAAAAGAGGAATCATGAGGATCGGCTCGGGTTGTCGGACGGCGCGGGCGATGCAAGCCTGTCAGGTGGGGTCTCAGACATCAATGGGTGGACGCCCTCGAAGATCGCCAACGGACCGGCAATCTGCTTGGCAGTCATGATTTCCAGGGTGGCGCCCCAACCCTCGAAATATCCGACGAATGCTGCTGTCATGTCGAGTATGGGTTGTGCGGCTGCAGTGTCCCGAGCCAAGCTGGCAAGTTGGGTCACGTAGCCGTCAGCCTCGAAGGTTCGCACGGCCCAAGCTTGGCCGCGCTGAGCCATGGCGACGCGACCCTCGCGATCGACAAGCAGGTTCTCGAGAGCCAAGCGCAGCTCGGCAATTTCATCGTCCGGCGAAATCTTGCGCACGCACTCATCCGGCAACTCGCCATAGAAAGCTGCATCGGTCACGACCAACGCCTTGCCGTAGAGCAAGGCCTCGATGGCCGTCGCAGAGGCCGACTCGAAACTGGGCCAGCGGAGGCAGCAAACAACCTCGGCGCGGTGCATTGCCTGTTGCAAGCCCGAATCGTCAATCTCGCCGGATATCACGAGTTCGACGGCTTCGGCTGTCGCCAGTTCGGACAAAGTCGCAGCCATGGCGGGTTCGATGCGTCCGCAAAGCCTGTAGGTGACATTCTGTGCAAGAACATCGCTGGAGCCGATCGCCCGGATCACGCTGTCGATGCGCTTGTTGGCATTGACGTGACCCACGGTCAATATTTCGAGCCGCTCGGTCTGAAGCGATCGCTGCGGACTGCTCGATGCGCCCGGCGCGTCATATGGAAGTGGCAGTACACGCAAAGGGCCTGCGCAGGAAGCCGCCACCCGCTTCATGCCCCAGTGGCTGTGGGCCACAACCGCGGACCCAAGGGAGCAAACCCACTCGGTCATCGGGTAGTGCCTCGTCGCGATCTCGACGAATTCCCATTGATTGGTGGGGCTGAAGAACTCCACCGGTGCGTCCTCGCCATACCAGTTTCGAAGGATCTCGCAGGCTTCGTCTCGATGATCCTGAGCCCATTCCGCAAACATATGCGCGACCAGGAAGTCATGCAGGCAGATGATGCCCGGGAGCCTGCGCAACCAGTGGAGCCCGCCGCAGTGGTAGTTGTAGTTGTTGCCGATCTGGTAGATCAGACCGTCGGCACTACCCGCCGCTTCCCGCACAGCGGCATCGTTCGTCCAATCGATGACTGGCGCTGCGCACGGATGGGTCGGCGTTGCGATGAACGCCTCAACCTCGGTGCGAACCACCACCGCCGTATGACCTTGCCGGACCATCGCGGCCACCAGCAGGGCCGTGACCCGGCCGATGGCAGACGGCAATCCGAAAGGGCTGAAGATCACGAACTTCATGCGATCAACGCCTGTACGGTGGACGCCCAACTGATGTCGTGGCTGAGCCAGAGCGACTGCGCCGCCTTTCCGAGTTCGCGTGCGCGGGCGGGCTTGTCAAACACGGCGTTCATCGCCTCAACGAGTGCGGACGGCGTCGGCTCCGCAACCCAGCCGGTCTCGAGATGCTTGGCCAGGCCGAGCACACCGCCGCTGTCGGTGGTGCTGATGAGGGGCTTGGCCGCGGTGGCCGCCTCCATCGCGACATAGCTGAAGGACTCTTCGTCGAAGGGCAGCGAGGCGACGGCGGCTGCACGATTCACATACTCGGCATATTCGCTTCGGTCCAGGAACCGAAGATCGAGCCGAACGCGATCCTGCAGCCCGAGCTTCTCGACCAAGGCATGCAGTCGATCCGAATCTGCCTTGCCGTCGGGCGGGCCTGCCACGACGAGCCGGACGGATGGGTTGCACGACGCCAACGCCTCGATCAGCAGATGCTGGCGCTTGGCCGCATTGACCCGGCCGCCGGCAAAGATGTAGTCGCCGGCAGCGCCACCCACGAAGACCTCCGGGTCGTTGATGGGGGCGCGCAGCACCTTCGACTCAAACCCGTTGTAGTGCTTGAGGCGCTTCTGCGTCACGTCGGAGATTGCGAAGATCTTGCGCGCATCGCGGAAGCACGCGTCGTCCGCATTGCGGATCAGGCGGCGAATGTCTTCCCCTGCCGCGCCTTGCGGCAAGTTGGAATGACCTGCGTCATGCAGGTCGTAGGCTTGCCGATACTGATGCACCAGCCACAGCGTCTTGCGTGGATGCGGAATCAGGTAGGCCGGAAACTTGAGTGCGATGACGTGATCCACGTTCGACAACTCGAGCGCCCGCGCCAGCAGCATCTGGCTCGGAATGCGGGTTGCCGGCTCCCATTGAAACGGGATGCGCAGCACTTCGGCCTGGTGCCCGGCAAACTCGAGTTGCCGCTGCAAATGGCTGGCCATGGCCTCGGCTCCGCCGGAGACGAACGGCGCCATGTTGTTGACCACCAGCACCTTCATGCGAGCAGCCTTTCGACGACGCGCGTCCAGCTGATGTCGAGGTCGCCGATCCTGGCGCGCGCAGTGGCGCCCATGCGCGCGGCCTCGGAGCGCTCGGCAAAGAGCCGGTCGATCACGCTCGCGAGCGCCCGAGGATCGGGGTCGCTCACCAGCCCTTCGCGGCCGTCGCGCACGAACTCGAGCGGCCCGCCGGAGTCGGTGGTCGTCACGATCGGCTTGGCCGCGTGCGCGGCCTCGATGACCGGGTAACCGTAGGAGTCTTCGTCGAGCGGCAGGTAGGCTGCCGCAAGGCAGTCGGCAAGGTACTGCTCCTTTTCTTCTTCGGAGATCCAGCGGTGCTCCAGCGTGACACGCGATGCAAGGCCGTGCAGCTCGATGAGCGCGTTCAACTCGGCAGGATAGGCCTCGCTCGAGCTGAGCCCCGCAAGCCGCAGCTTCACCGGCGTCGCGCAGTAGGGCAGGGCCTCGATCAAGAGGTGCTGGCGCTTATGGTGCTCCAGGCGGCAGATGCAGACGATCTCATCGTTCATGCCGCGATGGACGAAGCGCTCGGGCTTGCGCACGGGCGGGAACAAGGTTTCGCTCTCAATGCCGTTGAACTTGCGAAGGCGTTCGGTCATGACCTCCGAATTCGAGAACACGGCTCGCGCCTCGTCGAGCGCCGCGGTGTCGACCGCACGCAGCGCATCGCGAATGCCACGATGCTGGGCGTCGTCCGTAAATCCGCGGTAGTCGCTGTCCCAGAGGTCGTAGAAAGACCGCAAGTGATGGATGAACCACACCACCTTGTTCGGGTGCGAGATCAGATGCGACTGCGGCCGAAAGCAGATGACCCGGTCGGCCGCCGACAGGTCGATGAAGCGGAAGGCGCCCATCTGCTTGAAGAGCAGTTGCGGACTGTCGACTTCCGGCAGGTAGATGCGCTCCACCTCGTGCCCTGCTTCCAGCAACGTCGATTCGAGCCACTCGACGATATTCCGGTAGCCGCCGTTGACGAACGGCACGAACGACGAGCAGAGCGCAATCTTCATCGACCGAGGGCTTTGGCGAGCACGGCTACCACGCGGTCGACGTCCTCGCGCGTGAGGAACTGATGAGTCGGCAGGTTCATGCCGCGCTGGGCCCATTCGTCGGCGACCGGGTACTTGCCGTCTTCCAGGTAGGGCGGCAGCACGTGCATCGGGTAGAACACCGGCCGGCTTTCGATGCCGTTGGCTTCGAGCGTCTGCATCACGGCTTCGCGTTCCTGCTCGCCGCCCGAGCGAAGGAACACGGTGTACATCCAGTACACGTGGTGCATGCCGGGGCGCGTCGTCGGGGTGACCAGGAGGTCTTGCAGCGGCGCGAGCGCTTCGTCGTACATGCGGGCCAGCGCCTGCCGCTCGGCCAGCGACGCGTCGATGGTTTCCATCTGCGCCAGTCCGATGGCAGCCTGGATGTTGGTCATGCGGTAGTTGTAGCCGATCACCGGAAACCAGTAGCGGCGCTTCGGGTCCACGCCCTGGCCCCGATAGAGGCGCAGACGCGCCGCCAGCTCGTCGCTGTTGGTGGTGACCATGCCGCCTTCGCCGGTGGTCACGATCTTGTTGCCGAAGAAGCTGAAGGTGGCGCAGTCGCCGATGCCGCCGACGCGCTGGCCTTGCACCTCGGCACCGTGCGCCTCGGCTGCGTCCTCGAGCACCCAGAGCTTGTGCTTGCGCGCCAACTCCATGATGGGCGTCATGTCGGCCGCATGCCCGTAGAGGTGTACCGGGATGATGCCGCGCGTGCGGGGCGTGATGTGGCGCTCGATCTCCGCCGGATCGATGTTCATCGTGTCGGCGCAGACGTCCACCAACACCGGCGTGGCGCCGCAATACTTCACCGCATTGGCGGTGGCGATGTAGGTCACCGTCGGGATGATGACCTCGTCCCCGGGCTGGAGGTCCAGCGCGACCAGCGCCAGATGCAGGGCCGTGGTTCCGTTGTTGGCCGCCACCGCGTGCTTGGTGCCGCAGAACGCGGCAAAGGCTTCCTCGAAGGCGCCGATGTACTTGCCGTTGGAAGAGATCCAATTGGTGTCGAGGCAGTCAAGCACGTACTTGCGTTCGTTGCCTTGCAGCTTGGGCTGCGCCACGGAGATGCGGTTCATGTGTCTTTCTTCCTTAGTGTTCTAGCCGGAACACCGGCAATTCTTGCTTCGCCGGCCACGTCCGAAACGATGACCGAGCCTGCGCCGGCGACGACATCGGGGCCGATGACGATGCCAGGGATGACCTTGGTGCCGATGCCGAGGAACGAGCGCGCGCCGACTTCGACATTGCCGGCGAGCCCGCAGTGAGGCGCGATGTGCGCTGCCTCGCCGATGTGGCCGTCATGGTCGACGCTGGCAGCGGTGTTGATGATCGCGAAATCGGCGATCCGGCTGTCGGCGTTGACGATGGCGCCTGCCATCACTGCAACGCCGCGACCGAGTTGCGCCGTCGGCGACAAGGTGGCGCGTGGGCTGATCGCATTGACCAGCTCGAATCCGAGCGCCAGCGCCCGGGCACCGAGCCGCTGGCGCAGCCCGTTGCTGCCGATGGCAACGAAAGCCTGGCCGAACCCGCGATCCCGGAGCGAGGCGAGGTGAGCGTCTCCGGCGAGTACCGGAACGCCCAGGCAGAAGCCCCCTGCATCGTCATCGCCGCCGATGCAGAAGGCAACCTGCCGTTCCATGGCTCGAAGCAGTTCGATGCAGACCTTCGCGTGCCCGCCTGCGCCAATGACGATGACGCCATTCATCATGCGGCGAGCTTCCAGAGGTCGCACGTGGGCGAGGCGAGGACGCAGACCTGTCCGGGAGCTTGTTTGCGCAAATCGACCAGGTCGATCGGGCGAACCGAACCGGTGTCCGCTTCGATGGTTGCCAATCGCAGTCCCAGTTCATCCGCAAGCGCCGTGATCGAAGCCGCGGTAGACATCTCGCCTCGCGAAGGCCAGAGCAGCGCGATGTGCGGCGCGCTCGCCAGCGCTAGCCGGACGCAATCGAGCTGTGACTCGATCGGCTGGCCGTCGTCGGTGAAGCGAAAGAGGTCGACGCCGCTTTGCCCGACTTCTGCCTTTGGTCGGGCAACAACGCGTTGCAGTGCGTCGGACCAGCCCTGCACCCCGATGTCGATCAGGCTGCCGCCCATGGCAAGCCAGCGGCCCACTGTCTGGCAAGCGGTAGGTGAATAGCCGGCCGAATCCAGCACCATCGTCAGCAGGCGGAGGTCTTCCGCTGGGCAGACGATCGTGCCGCCTTGCGTGCAGATCACGACGGACGGCTGGTTCGTCTTTATAGGGAGTTGTGGCGCGGTCCCGGGCACGATGTGCGGCGGCGATGATCCGGCCTTCATGGATGAGCTGTCGACGACACCTTGGTTGCTCGAAAACGTCGGTGCCGCGCTCAGCCTGGCACGAAGCCTCTGCAAGTCTCGGTTCAGCTTGTCGAACTGGCCGCTCAACGACTGCTCCAGTTTCTTCTGCTGGATGCGATGGTGCTGGCGTTCCTTTTCGAGCTGTTCGTGCAGCCTCGCGAATTCGGCATGGATGGGCGCGGTGAAGTAGGCGCGCGTTCGGAACGCCAGCGGGCGGCCGAACGGCCGGCCCAACCGGAAAACGGTTTTTGCGAGTCGGCGCAAGACTCGCTTGACCGTGCCGCGCAAACCGGTGGACGGATTGCCTGCGAACGGTGAAGCCGCGGGCTGGTCTGGAGCGCGCAGGGGCTTCGACGCACGGCTTTGCCTGGCATGCGATGCCAACGCCACGCGTATGTCCACTCCGGATCGTTCGATGTCTTTCATGACCTCAGTCGGCGGTCTCGGTTCTCAGCCGAAGGCGTGCCGCAAGGCGCTGCCTTGTCTCTTTCAACATGGTTCGATGCGGCGTCTGCCCGTCCCGCGCAGGCGAGGCGGTGCCGTCGACGCCACGTCAGAACGAATGGCCTTCCTTGTTCCTGCGCAGATCGGCCTCGACCATCATGAGGCAGAGTTGTTCCAGCGTGGTTCTCGGCTCCCAGCCCAGCTTCGCCTTTGCGCGTGCCGGATCGCCGATCAGCAAATCGACCTCGGCCGGCCTGTAGAACTTCTGGTTGACTCGCACCAGGGTCTTGCCGGTCGCGACATCGATGCCGACCTCATGCTGCTCCTCGCCTTCGAAGCGAAGTTCGTAACCCGCTGCCTTGAACGCCATGTCGACGAACTCGCGAACCGTCTCGGTGCGGTTGGTGGCCAGCACGAAGCTGTCGGGTTCATCGGCCTGCAGCATCATCCACATGCCTTCGACGTATTCCTTGGCGAAGCCCCAGTCGCGCTTGGCGCCGAGGTTGCCGAGTTCGAGCACGCTCGACTTGCCGAGCTTGATCTTGGCGACACCGTCGGTGATCTTGCGGGTCACGAACTCACGGCCGCGCAGCGGGCTTTCGTGGTTGAAGAGGATGCCGCTGCAGCCGAAGATGTTGTAGCTTTCCCGGTAGTTGATGGTCATCCAGTGCGCGAACAACTTGGCGACGCCGTAGGGGCTGCGCGGATAGAAGGGGGTTTCCTCGACCTGCGGAATGGCCTGCACCTTGCCGAACATCTCGGAGGTGGAGGCCTGGTAGAAGCGGATATCGGGGTTGGTGAGACGGATGGCCTCGAGCAGGTGCAGGGCGCCCATCGCGGTGATCTGGGCGGTGGCGTCGGGCTGGTTGAAGCTGACGCCGACGAAGCTCTGGGCTGCCAGGTTGTACACCTCGTCCGGCTTGGCCTCTTTCATGAGGGTCAGCGAACTGCCCAGGTCGGTCAGGTCGTATTCGATCAGGTTCAGGTCGGGATGATCCTGAATGCCGAGTTCCTCGATCCGCCAGAAATTCACGGAGCTCGTACGGCGATAGGTGCCATAAACGATGTAGCCCTTGCTGAGCAGCAACTCGGCAAGATAAGCGCCATCCTGGCCGGTGATGCCGGTGACAACCGCGCGTTTCTTTGTTGGGGACATGGGGAAAGCTTTCAATATTCTTCGAGCAACGCCATCGGCGCGACCCGCGATTTTGCCGCAAAGGCCGAGCCGTTCCTCAAACGCGTGAGCCTGGCGTTCCTGGTGCATGGCGAGCCCTAGAATCGCAACGGCCCTGGGCACCCGGGCCGACCACGATGATCCCGAAGCACTCCAGCAAGCTTCACGGCTGCTTTCGTTGCTTACGTTCCGCTGCAACAACGGATCGTTCAGGCCCGGCCTGCCAGAAACCGCAATTCCAACAACGCCGCATCGAAGATGAGTGAAACCAGGCCACGCGTCGCGCTCGACATGTACGTGCTTGCACAAGCCGTCAAGACGGGCGTGTACCGTGTCTGCGACGAGCTCTACCCGCGGCTCGCATCCTCGCCCCACCTCGATGCACGCCTGTTCTACCGGGAGGGTGATGCTCAAAAGTCGACCGCTTGGCTGGCCTCCCGAAAGTTGAAGACTGCCGCGATCGAGGGCGCTCCCCGACGCAAGGCGGACGTGCTGCTGTCGCCGTTCGGCGTTGCCCCCGAGGCCTGGCGAAAGGATCCGGAGGTTTTGAAGGCGCACATCGTGCACGACCTCATCGCCATCAACCGACCCGAATACTTTTCGCAGGAGGCTGCGGACGAGGTCGGTCAGATCATCGATCTGATCGACGAGCACACGACGGTTTTCACCGTCTCTGAAAACACGCGCCGCGAGCTGTTGGCGGCACGTCCGGACCTGAGCCCGACGCAGCTGACCGTGATGCCGTTGGCGGCCGGCGCTGCATTCAAGCCTTGCACCGACCAGGCGCGCATGGCGGCCATGCGGCTCAAGCACGGCATTCCGCCGGGTGTCCCGTTCGTGCTGAGCGTCGCAACGCTGGAGATTCGCAAGAACCTCGATCAGGTCGTCAACGCCTTCGTGCTGTACCTGGAGCGCCATCCAGCCAGCGAATTGGTCCTGGTACTTGCCGGGATGTCCGGTTGGAAGCTCGAGCAGCTCCAGGAAGCCGTCGAGGCAGCCGGCGAGGCTCGCCACCGCATCCTCCTGACCGGCTTCGTGGCGGAAGAGGATTTGTCGCCGCTCTACAGCGACGCGGTTTGCTTCGTCTACCTGTCCCGCTACGAAGGGTTCGGCCTGCCGCCCCTGGAGGCCATGGCCTGCGGCACGCCGGTCATCTGCGCCGACAACTCGTCCTTGCCCGAAGTGGTCGGCGACGCCGGCCTGCTCTTCGACGCGGACGACGTCGAAGGTGTCGCCGATGCCATCGCGGAGATCGCATCGTCGCCTCGGCGAAGGCAAGCACTCGCGCAAGCGGGTCTGAAGCGCTCGGCCCTGTTCAGCTGGGATCGCAGTGCCGAACTGGTTGCCCAGACGCTGAGCCTGGCGCATGCGCGGCACCAGGCGCGCGCATTCAATCGACGGGCCGAATCGCCGACGCCCTCCGTGTTGCGTACCCGTTACGGCGTGACCCGGCTGCCGATCCAGGCGCACCTGCTGGACTACCAGAACGGCAGCATGGGCCCGGTGTTCGACGGCATGGATGGCCGAAGCGATGCGCCTTCACCGAAGCACGCGGCATCAAAGGCACCGGGATGGCCCTGGTGGATGGACGCCTTGCCCGCACCGCCTGCGGCGCCGCTATCGGATGGCACGGCAGCCCGTCCGGAGGGCGGACTGCGAACCCGCGGCATCTTCAAGTCCGGCACGGCCAGCCACCCGTTGGTGAGCTACATCACGGTCGTCCGCAACAACACGCAGACGCTGCTGCGCACCCTCGAGAGCGTGCAGCGGCAAAGCTGGGACAACGTCGAGCACATCGTGCTCGACGGCGCGTCGACCGATGGCACGCTCGCCTTGATCGAGGCCCATGGCGATCGGCTCGACTACTACGCTTCCGAACCCGACAAGAACCTCTACGACGCCATCAACAAGGCGATTCCGCTGGCGCGCGGCCAACTCATCTGCGTGCTGAATTCGGACGATTGGCTGGAGCCGGATGCCGCGCGCATCGCGGCGCACCGAATGCAGGACCGTACCGAGCCTTCGATGCTGCTGACCGCGGCGCACGTGCAGGCAGCCGATTTCAAGCACGACTGGCCGCCCAGCCTGGTGCATCCGGGTTGCTTCTTCATGTGCGCCAACGATTGCCACAACGGCATCTATGTCAACCGCGCGGCCTATGAGCGCTCCGGCCCCTACGACATCAGCTACAAGATCACGGCCGACTTCAAGTGGATCATGACCGCGCTGGAGGCGGGCGTGCGCATGGTCTACACGCGCGAGCCAACGGTGAACTACTCGCTCGGCGGCGCATCCGGCGACGTGCGGCAGCACAGCGTCGAATGCATGCGCGTGGTGGCGGAGCGCTTCCCCTTCCTGTCGAGCGTGGAGGTGAGCGGGCTTTATCACAGCTTCTTCCAACTGGCGGGCAAGGTGGCTGCCCAACAACCCGACCGCCCGGACAACCTGACCGAATTCGTTCGCATCGAGTTGGCGCGCCATGCCGACAAGCCCGACTTCATGCATGCGCTCACCTGGGCGGCGATGGCCACCTTCCGGCATCCGGAAGAAGTTCGCGCTGCCGCTGGCGCTTCGGGCCCGGTGCCATCGTTCACGCGGTCGGCGAAGGACCTGGTGAAGAGCGTGCTCTACAAGAACCCGCGGCTTTATCGTCTGGGCATCGCCAGCTACCAGCGGCTCAGGAAGTAAGCGCATGGCTCGCATCGCCTACGTCGATCATTCGTTCCACCGCACCACCCGGTCGAACGAGTTCTTGCCCGAGGTCTTGCGAAGGCACGGACACGTGGTCGACAACTTCTGGGACGAGGCCTGGAGCGGCGGCGCACCGGTGGACTGGCGGCAGGTGGCACATTACGACGTGGTCATGATGTTCCAGTCGTTTTGCCGGCCCGAGGCGCCATATTTTCGGCTCGGGCACCCCAACGTGGTCTACATCCCGATGCTCGACCAGTTCGGGCTGTGGATGGGACCCATGTCCAACCTCGCAGCGTTCTTCGAGGTGTTCCAGGGTTCCAAGGTGCTCAGTTTCTCCAATGCGCTGCATTGCCTGGTCACAGGCCTGGGCATCTCGAGCCACTTCGCCCGCTACTACCCCGCGGGTGCAGCCTTGCCGGGCATTGCCGATATGCCGGCGCAGCGACAAGATGGCTTGCACGGCTTCTTCTGGCTGCGCCGCGAGCTGCAGCTGCCGTGGCGCCTCGTGCGCCGCCTCATTGAAAACACCCGTTTCGAGAGCTTCCATCTACACCTGGCCACCGATCCCGGAACGCCGCCGCCCGAACTTCCGTCCGCGGAAGACATCGCGCGCTTCAACATCACGACGTCGACCTGGTTCGAGGACAAGGCAGATTTCGATGCGGTGCTGGCGCGCGCCAACGTCTACTTTGCGCCTCGGCCGGGGGAGGGTATCGGCCAATCCTTCCTCGAGGCCATGATCCGTGGGCAGTGCGTGGTGGCGCCCGACCAGGGCACGATGAACGAGTACATCCTTCCGGGGGTGAACGGGCTCCTGTACGACCTGGATCATCCGCGCCCACTCGATTTCTCGTCTGCCATCCGGATGGGTACACAGGCACGGCTCGGCGCCCTGGCCGGTCGAACGCGCTGGGAGCAGGCCGAAGACGAGTTGGTGCGTTTCATCCTGACTCCCAGTGCAGATCTTTACGCCGGTCGCTATCAACATCCGCTATCCGTGAGTTCCAGAACCATTTCGCAATCGGCATCGGTCGCCACCGGGCTCAAGGCCTTCGCCCAACGCAACATGCTGCTCAAAGGCACTCGATTCCTCTGGCACCCGGTCTTGAGGCTTGCACGTCAGGTGCGTGGACGCTGAATGAACAAGTCTCCGCGACGCTACGCCCGCAAGGTCGCCAAGGGCATCTGGTGGCTTGCGACGCCCTGGCTCATCCGCCAGCGCATGCAGGCATTGCGCCATCGCTCGGTCAGCGAGGCACGACGGGTCGAGTTCGAGCAGATGCTGGCGCTCGAGGAAAAGCGGCTCTCCGAAGGTTGTGCCGCGACGCAGCCCTCGCAGCCGCAGGGCGTCGACCTGACGGACGATGCGGACGCCGCAGCCGCGGCCGGGCTCCCGTTTTCGGAGTTGTACTGGGATCCGGTCACGGCCGACCAAGTGGTCGATCGCGAGACGGCGGCGCGCTTCCTGATCGACCTGTGGCGGCGCCGCATCGACATCCGGCACCAATTTCCGCACGCCCTGTCCGGTGGCAGCAAGGGCGCTTTCGCCTTGTGGCTGCGGCAGGCCGGTGGCGCCGAACTCGGCCTGGTGCCTGCCGCGATCGAATCGCTGCACGCGGTGCTGGACGGCGGCTTCGCGGATCGCGCCCGCCAGGCCTTCCTTGCCAACGAAATGCCGCACGACGCGCTGCCTCACGGGTTGACGCCGGCCGGCATGCGCGAGCTGTTCCGCTGGGTCATGCGGCATTGGATCGAGGACGGGACGGTGTCGCGCGAGGAAGCCTGGTGGCTGTTCCTGGATGCAGCCGAGCATCCGTCGCGCGAACTGGTTGCCGCCTATGCATTTGCGCCGCGCTGGCAGGCCCTGCATCCCGACGGGCTCACGGTGTTCGGCCGGGCCGCGTTCGCCCGTTGGTTCGCCGATGCCTACGCTGCGACCGGCACTTGGCTCGATCCGTCGACCTGGCCAGACGTGCAGGAGCCGGCGACCCAGCTTCGCCTGGCCTGGCATGCGCGCCTCGATTGGCGCGGGCGGCATCCCGACGCATTGCAGGACGAGGTGGCCGCACGGGCATTGGTCGAATGGTTGAGCAGTGCCGAAAGCCCTTTGGACGACGCCCAGCGCGCGTGGTGCGCGCGGCTCGAACCGCGCTCGACGGCGGTCGAGCTGGCGAGGCCTGGCGCGAACGTCATCGGGCACTTCTGCTATCCCTCCGGCCTGCGCGTGTCGGTCGAGTCGATGGTGCAGGCGATGCGGGTCGCCGGCTTGTCGACCTCGCTGCGCGACGTGCTGACCGATGCCAAGGACGAGCCGCGCCACGAGCAATTCCGGGGAATGGAATGTCATGACGTGACCATCATCCACACCCAGCCCGAACCGTTTTTCGACCGGGCCTATGCACGTGCGCATCTCTACGAGCGAAAGCCGCGCACCTACCGCATTGCCTACTGGTACTGGGAATTCGACACCATCCCCGATTCGTGGCTCGAGCACGTGAGCCAGGTCGACGAGGTGTGGACCGCCACCGAGTTTGTCGCGCGCGGTCTGCGCGCCCGACTCGACATACCGGTGCGCACGCTCTTTCCGGGGGTGAAGCTCGCTCGGTACGAGCGGCGCGGCAAGGCGTTCTTCGGGCTCGACGAGAAGCACTTCACCTTCCTTTTCACCTTTCACATGGTGAGCGTGATGGAGCGGAAGAACCCGCTCGGGCTGGTGCGTGCCTTCAAGGAGGCCTTCAGCCGGAACGATGCGGCCACGCTGGTGCTCAAGACTTCTTTCGGCGACCGGCATCCGGCCCAGTTCGCCGAGTTGCTCGCGGCTGCCGAGGGCGCCAACATCGTGGTGATCGACGAGGTGTACAGCCCGGACAAGGTGCTGTCGCTGATGGACGCCTGCGATGCCTACGTGTCACTGCATCGAAGCGAAGGGCTGGGCCTCACCATGGCCGAATCGATGCTGATGGGCAAGCCGGTGATCGCCACCAACTTCTCGGGCAACGTCGATTTCATGGATGACTCGAACAGCCTGTTGGTGCCGTATCGACTGGTCAAGCTCGGCAAGCCGATACCGCCCTACGACGCCGATCTCGAATGGGCCGAGCCGTCGCAGGAACATGCGGTCGAACTGATGCGGCGCGCCTACAACGACCAGGATTGGGCGCGTGAGGTCGGAGCGCGTGGCAAGGCCTCGGCAGAAACTCACCTGTCGCTCGAGACGGCAGGCCGCCGCATCGCAGCGCGCCTGGCCGAGATCAGGGACATTCGAAAAAAGGCGTCTTCCTAGACGCGCAAGCGCGGAAAAGAGGAGGGCCAGGGCGCGAGCCTCCTGGCGCTCAGCCCTCGATGATCCGCCCGTGCTCCAGCCGGATCACCCGGTTGCATTCCTTCTCGATCAGGTCAGTCTGGTGCGAAGCCAGCACCAGGATGCCCGACTTGGCGACCACGTCCTTCATGCGCTGCTCGGCCTTCTCGGTGAAGTCGGCATCGCCGACCGAAAGCCACTCGTCCATCAGCAGGATGTCGGCTTGCACGCTGGTCGAGATCGAGAAGGCCAGCCGCATCAGCATGCCGGTGGAATAGGTGCGAACCGGCATGTTGACGTATTCGCCGAGGCCGCTGAACTCGCAGATCTCGGGGGTGAGCTCGTCGATCTGCTTCTTGCTCATGCCCATGACCAGGCCGCGCAGCATGATGTTCTCGATGCCGGTGGCGTCGACCTCGATGCCGAGGGCCGGGTCGATCAAGCTGGCCACCGAGCCCTGGCGGGTGAATTCGCCCGACGAGGGCTCGTACACACCCGCGAGCGTGCGCAGCAGCGTGGACTTGCCGGCGCCGTTATGCCCGAGCAGCCCCAGCCGGTCGCCGGCCTTCAGCTCGAGGTTGATGTCGCTGAGCGCCTGGACGACGTTGACGCCGGTCTCCTTGCCGAAACGGCCGCCGGTCACGGACGCAGCCAGGGTTTTCTTCAGGGATGCGGCGCCGGCGCCGTAGATCGGGAAGTTGACCGAGACGTTCTTGAGGGTGATGAAGGACATGCGTCAGAGCCAATAGACCACGCGGCGGCGATAGCGTGCGAAGAGCAGGCACGAGACCACCAGGCTGACCGCCGTCCAGCCGGCCAGGCCCCACCAGTTGTGTGCGTCGGGTACGCCGCCCATGAGCGGCGCGCGCAGCACTTCGAGCATCTGGGCGAGCGGGTTGTAGAGAAGGTACTTGGCACGGCCGGGCAAGGTCTCGGGCAACCAGAACACCGGCGTCAGGAACATGAGCATCTGCATCACGCTGGTGACGATCTGCGTCACGTCGCGGAAGCGCGTGCAGACCAGGCCGAGCGCGAGGCCGAGCGCGTGCGCGTTGATCATCAGCAGCAGGAAGCCGGGAATCACCAGGAACGCCGAGGCATTCAACGAGATGCCGACCCAGAGCGCCACCGGCACGTACAGCACGATGTGATGCAGGAACTGGATCACGTTGCGCCCCATGGCGCGCCAGACGAAGAGGCTGATCGGGAAGTAGCCCTGCTTGAGGTAGTTGCCCGAGGCGATGAAGGCGTTGCAGGAGTCGGTGACCATGCTGGAGAAGAAGCTCCAGAAGATCAGGCCGAGCGCCAGGTGCGGAAAGAACTTGGTGATGTCGGCGCCGAAGAGCGAGCTGTAGAGCGGCCCCATGCCGGCGATCATGGCGCCCATGCTCAGGGTGAGCCAGATCGGGCCGAGCATCGAGCGGCGGTAGCGCAGCACGATGTCGAACCAGGCGAGGGTCCACCAGATGTCGGTGCGGCGGGTGCCTTCCCACCAGTCCGACCATGCGCTGCGATGCAGATTCGAATGCGACTGGCTCATGCGCGACCGTAGGTGTCGGCCAGGCGGACGATGTCGTCTTCGCCGAGGTAGGTGCCGCATTGCACTTCGACGAGCACCAGCTCGTCCGTACCGATGTTCGTCAAACGATGTTGTTCCTTGAGCGGGATGTAGCGATATTCGCCGGGCAGGGTCTTGTACTGGACCTCGCCGACCTGCACGATGGCGGTCCCCTTGACCACCACCCAGTGTTCGGCGCGCTGGTGATGATATTGCAGCGACAAGGACGAGCCCGGCTTCACGGTGATGCGCTTGACCTTGTAGCCGTCTTCTTCCTTGAGCGAGGCATAGGTGCCCCAGGGGCGATGCACCACCGGCGGCAGGTTCACGGTCTCGTGCTTGCGTGCCTTGAGCACGTCGACCACCTTCTTCACGTCCTGCGCGTTGTCCTTGTGTGCGACCAACAGCGCATCCGGCGTGTCGACGATCACCAGGTCGTGCACGCCGAGCGTTGCGACCACCTTCGGCCCGTAGCTGTCGACATGGATGTGGGTGTTGGTGGTGTCGATGGCGACCACGTCCGCCGGCATGGTGTTGCCGCTCGCGTCCGGGGTGTGCGCGTTGGCGACCGACGGCCACAGCCCCACGTCGCTCCAGTTGAACTTGGCCGGCACCACGTGCACGTTGCCGGCCCGCTCCATGATCGCGTAGTCGATGCTGATGTCCGGTTGCAGGCCGAAATCATGCAGGTCGAAGTTGATCGCGCCGTTGGCCAGCTGGCTCGATTCGAACGCGCGCCGGGCGCCCGCCAAGAGCTCGGGCGCATGCTGCTCGAAGGCGGCGACGATCGCGTCTGCGGTAAAGCAGAACATGCCGCTGTTCCAGTAGTAGCGGCCGGTGGCGAGGTATTCCTGCGCGGTCTGCAGGTCGGGCTTTTCGACGAAACGCTTGGCCGGCTGGCTTTCGCGCGACACATGCTCGACCTCGATGTACCCGAAGCCGGTGTCGGGCTGGGTCGGGCCGATGCCGAAGACCACCAGCTTGCCCTGGCTCGCGAGCCGGAAGGCCTGGCTGGCGCTGGCCACGAAGGCCTCGACGTCCGGCACCAGGTGGTCGGCCGAAAGCACCAGCATCACGGTGTCGCCGCTGAATTGGCGGATGCACTGCAGCGCGGCCAGCGCGATGGCGGGGCCGGTATTGCGGCCGCGGGGCTCCAGCAGGAGCGTGGCGGTCGGCGGATCGGCCATCTGGTTCAGCACGTCGAGGGTCAGGAACTGGTGCTCCTTGTTGGTGACCACCATCAGGTCGCCGGTGCCGCAAGCCTGCCCCCGCTCGATCGCCTGCTGCAGCAGCGTCGTGCCGCCGAGCTTCATGAACGGCTTCGGAAAGGCCTGCCGGGACAACGGCCAAAGCCGGGAGCCGGCGCCGCCCGAGAGCACCACGGAAAGCAAACGCATGTTGTTCCTTCGCTTGGAGAGGGGGCGATTTTACGGGCGGGGTCGGGGCCCGCCGTGCCGCCCGGCCAATCCACGTCAAATGGCTTGCCATGATGCGAAGATAATCACGGGCTGCACCGCGACGCCTGTCGCGCAACCGAAACGCCCGCCTCCGACCGCGCTCCCGATGCAGCCACAAGAAGAAGCCAGTCCCCTCGCACACCCCAAGTACCGACCGGACATCGACGGGCTCCGGGCGATCGCGGTGCTGTCGGTGGTCGGCTTCCACGCTTTCCCGCAGTGGGTGCGCGGCGGCTTTATCGGGGTCGACATCTTCTTCGTCATCTCCGGCTACCTGATCTCGACCATCATCTTCGGCAGCCTCGCCGGCGCGGGCTTCAGCTATCGCGAGTTCTACGCCCGGCGGGTGCGCCGCATCTTCCCGGCCTTGCTGGTGGTGCTGGCGACGGTGATCGCCTTCGGCTGGTACGTGCTGCTGGCCGACGAATTCCGGCAGCTCGGCAAGCACGTGGTGTCGAGCGCGGCCTTCGTGGTCAACCTGGTGCTCTGGGGCGAGGCCGGCTACTTCGACACGGTGGCCGAGACCAAGCCGCTCCTGCACATGTGGTCGCTCGCCGTCGAGGAGCAGTTCTACATCTTCTGGCCGCTGATCCTCGGGCTGGCGTTTCGCACACGGGGGCGCAAGCTGTGGCTCTGGATCGTCGGCGCGACCGTGGTGTCGTTCCTGATCAACGTGATCTTCCTGCACCGCTACCCGACCGCCACCTTCTATTCGCCGATCTCGCGGGTCTGGGAGCTGGCGGCCGGCGCCTTGCTCGCGCACCGGTCGATGACGCGGGCACCGCACCGCACGGCGCTCCGGCGCGAGCTGCGCAGCATCGGCGGCCTGGCGCTGCTGGTGCTGGGGCTGTCGCTCATCACGCGCAACAAGGCCTTTCCGGGCTTCTGGGCGATTCTTCCGGTGCTGGGAACCTACCTGTGCATCTCGGCCGGGCCGGGCGCCTGGCTCAATCGGCATCTGCTCGGTGCCAAGCCGATGGTGTGGGTCGGGCTCATCAGCTATCCGCTCTACCTGTGGCACTGGCCTCTCTTGGCCTATCTGCGCATCGTCGAAGGCGCCGAGCCCGAGCGCAATCACCGCATCGCCGCCGTGGTCGCAGCCTTCGTGCTGGCCTGGCTCACCTACTGGTTCGTCGAGCGGCGCCTCCGCCAGCGACAGGGGCCGCGGGTGGTCTGGGGGCTGTCGATGGCGATGGTGCTGCTGGCCGCGATCGGCGCGCTGGCCTATTCGCGCTGGCTGCCGCCGCGCAACAACGATCCGACGCTGCAGGCGATCATGTCCGCGAGCTCCGACTGGGCGTTTCCGGACAACCTGCGCGAAGTCACCATCAAGGGCGAGAACATCTACCGCATCGGCGACGGCAAGGAACGCGTGCTGCTGATCGGCGACAGCCATGTCGAGCAATACGGCCCGCGCGCGGTCGAGATCGAGCAGACCGCGCCCGGAACCTTGAAGACGCTGTATTTCGCGACCCGCGGCGCCTGCCCGCCGATTCCGCAGCTCTTCGAGGATCGCGACGTGCAATGCGGCGAGCGGCGCGAGCAGATGATGCGTTTCGCGCTCAGCCCGGACATCGACACGGTCGTCATCGGCGGCTGCTGGACCTGCTACCTCGACGTCGGCCAGCCCAGCCAGGCTGCCAGCGCGCCGCCGCCGCCCGACAACTACTACTACCTCGACCTCGAGGGCCGCCATCCGCTTCGAGGCGGCGACGGCGTGCCGCGCGCGATGGCTTCGCTCGAATCGTTGATCAAGCTGCTGCGGGCGTCGAACAAGAAGGTCTTCCTGATCCTCAACCTGCCGGTGGGCAACGACTTCGAGCCGCGGCTTCTGATCAGCGGCAACCGGCTCGGGCAGATGAGCGCCGCGCGCTCGACCGCCACCGGCCAGTTCCCGCCGACCCAGCGTGCGCTGCACGACCGGCTGAAGGCAATGGCCGAGAGCAACGGCGCCACGGTCATCGACCCGGTGCCGACGTTGTGCAACGCTGTCGACCAGTGCCTCCGCAGCGATGCCGAGGGCGTGCCGATCTACAAGGACGGCGTACACCTGCGCGCGCGCTTCGTGCGAAGCGCCGCAACCTTCCTCGATGCGGCGATCACGACGAGCAGCGCCGCGCCGCGCTGAGAACGCGATCCTTCTCTTCTTCGATCAAAACCACCAAGCCACGCCCGCATGAAAGCCTTGATCTACCGGTTGTTCGTGAGCCCGATCGGGCTGCTGCGCGGGCCGGGCCTCGTCGGCCGCTTCCAGCGCGCCTGGCGGATCTTCGGCAAGTCGGGCTGGGCAGGCGTGCAGTGGGAACTGGGGCGGCGCCTGGGTGGCTACAACGACTACGACAAGTGGGTCCGCAAGTACGACACGCTCACGCCCGAGCTTCGCAAGACCTTGGCCGATCGCGTGGCCGCGCTGCCGTCGAAGCCGCTGATCTCGGTGGTGATGCCGACCTACAACCCGAATCCCGCGTGGCTCAAGGAGGCGATCGAGTCGGTGCGCGCGCAGATCTATCCGAACTGGGAACTGTGCATCGCAGACGACGCGTCGCCTTCGCAGGAGGTCCGCGACATCCTGCGTGACTACGCCGCGAGCGACGAGCGCATCAAGGTGGTGTTCCGGCCGAAGAACGGGCACATCTCGGCGTCTTCGAACAGCGCGATCGAACAGGTCTCGGGCGACTGGATCGCGCTGATGGACCATGACGACCTGCTGCCGGCCCATGCGCTCTACTGGGCCGCGCAATGCATCGCCGACCATCCGGACGTGCGCCTCATCTACTCGGACGAGGACAAGATCGACGAGAACGGACATCGCTTCGGGCCGTACTTCAAGTGCGACTGGAACATCGACCTCTTCCGCTCGCAGAACATGTTCAGCCACCTGGGCGTGCTTTCCACGAGCCTGGTGCGCGAAGTCGGCGGATTCCGCGTCGGGCTCGAAGGCTCGCAGGACTGGGACCTGGTGCTTCGATGCGTCGAGCGGATCGAGCCGAGCCAGGTGCGCCATCTGCCGCGCGTGCTGTACCACTGGCGGGTGCACGGCGAGAGCACGGCCAAGTCGATGGATGCCAAGCCCTATGCGGCGATCGCCGGCGAGCGCGCGCTCAACGAGCACCTCGCCCGCACGGGCGTCGAGGGCAGCGCCGAGCACCTCGCCTTCGGCTACCGGGTTCGCTATGCCTTGCCGGCCGCGGCGCCACTGGTGACGATCGTGATCCCGACGCGCAACGCGGTCGAGCTGATGCGTCAATGCGTCGGCTCGATCCTCGAGAAGACCAGCTATCCGAACTACGAGATCCTGATCGTCGACAACGGCTCGGACGACCCCGAGGCGCTTGCCTACTTCAAGGAGCTGGCGGCGGGGTCTCGGGCGAGTTCGGCTTCGCCAGCCGCTTCGAAGGCCCGGGTGCGCGTACTGCGCGATGCGCGGCCCTTCAACTACGCGGCGCTCAACAACGCGGCGGTCGAGCAGGCCGAAGGCGAACTGGTCGCCCTGGTCAACAACGACATCGAGGTGTTGTCGCCCGACTGGTTGTCCGAGATGGTCTCGATCGCGCTCCAGCCCGGCGTCGGTGCGGTCGGCGCCAGGTTGTGGTTCCCCAAGATGACGCTGCAGCATGCCGGGGTGATCCTCGGTGTCGGCGGCATCGCCGGCCACTCGCACCGCGGCATGCCGGCGGGGCGCGAAGGCTATGGCGGGCGGGCGGCGCTGATCCAGTCCTTCTCGGCGGTGACGGCGGCCTGCCTGGTGGTGCGCAGATCCATCTACCGACAGGTCGGAGGCCTCGACGAAGTCACCTTCGTCGAATCCTTCAACGACATCGACTTCTGCCTTCGGCTGCGCGAAGCGGGCCTTCGCAACGTCTGGACGCCGTATGCCGAGCTCGTTCATCACGAGTCGGCAACCCGCGGCAAGGATGTCTCACCGGAGCGCGCCGAGCGCTTTCAACGCGAGGTCGCCGCGATGCAGGCCCGCTGGGGCGACCTGCTGCGCCACGACCCGGCCTACAGCCCGAACCTGATGCTCGAGCGGGAGGACTTCAGCTACGCCTGGCCGCCGCGTCTGGCGCCGGTCTGAGCGGCATGGCGGCGTCGATCTCGGTCGCCCTTTGCACGCGCAATGGCGCGCGCTTCTTGGCGGCGCAGGTCGAGAGCATCTGCGCGCAAGACCTGCTTCCGGCGCAGATCGTGGTTTCGGACGACGGTTCGAGCGACGACAGCATCGAGGTGGTGCGTCAGACGGTCGAGCGACTCGGCCTCGCAGGCCGCATCGAACTCGACGTGTTCCACAACCCGACGCCCCTCGGCGTCACCCGCAACTTCGAGCAGGCGGTAAAGGCCTGCCGCCACGAGTTGATCGCGCTCTGCGACCAGGACGACGTGTGGCATGCCGGCCGCTTGAAGCGGATGGCGGCATCGTTCGAGGCCGATCCCGAGCTTCTGCTGCTGCACACCGATGCGCGGCTGGTCGATGCCGAACTCCGGCCGATCGGACCGACGCTCTTCGAGGCGCTCGAAGTCGAGCCCTGGGAGATCCAGGCGATCCACGAAGGTCGCGCCTTCCAGGTGCTGCTGCGCCGAAACCTCGCCACCGGCGCCACCACGATGTTTCGCCGGCGCCTGCTCGAAGCCGCGCTGCCGTTCAGCGCCGAGTGGGTACACGACGAGTGGCTGGCCTCGATCGCGGCGGCGATCGGCCGGGTCGACCTGCTGCCCGAACCGACCATCGACTATCGCCAGCATGGCAACAACCAGATCGGCGCCAGGCCGCCGACGCTGGCCGAGAAGGTGCGCAAGGCGCTGGACTCGCGCGGCGACAAGCACCTGCAGCGCTGGCGCCGGGCCGTGGCGCTGCTCGATCGGCTGATTGGGCTCGGCGACCGGGTCGAGCCCGGCATCGTCGAGGCGCAACGTGCCAAGGTGGCCCATCAACGTTTCCGCGCCGACTTGCCGGCTTCGCGCTGGCGCCGCCTGGGCGCGGTGATCCGGGAGGCGCGCGCCGGCGGCTACGACCGCTTCGGCCGCGGCAAGCAGGCGGTCGCGCAGGACTTGCTCGAACGCGGCTGAATGCGCTGCCGAGGCTCAGCGCTCGCCGGAGGCCTGCCATCGCAGGTACCGCCAGAAGGCGGCCGAACTCCAGACCTTCAGCAGGCTGGTGACATGCCAATAAAGATGGCGCTTGCTCCGGTGGCTGGCCCGCTGGGCGTCATGCCGTGCGAGCAGGCCTTCGGCGATCTGCAATCGCCAGCCTTCGAGCCGGAGCCGGGCGCAGATGTCGAAGTCCTCGCCGTACATGAAGAAGCGTTCATCGAAGCCGCGGACCTTTCGATACGCGTCGGCGCGAAACAGCATGAAGAGCCCGGGAATCCAGTCCGGCGACGGCGGCAGTTCATAGCCCGCGCGGCGGCGGGTCAGGATCTCGCGCGGCGTGATCACCCGGCGATGCTGCTCGGGCGTCGCCTTGCCCGGCTCCAGGATGCGCGGCGCCAGCAGGCCGGCGTCGGGCTGGGCCTCGGCCAGCAAGGGCGCCAGCACGTCGGCGTCGAATCGGATGTCGGGGTTGAGCACCAGGAACCACGGCGTGGCGCAGCGTTCGAAGGCCTGGTTGTTGTTGGCGCCGAAGCCCTTGGGTTCGGCATTGGCGATGCGCTCGACCTCGAAGCCCCAGCTTTCGCCGGCCAGCGCGTCCGGCTCGGGGATGTTGAGCGTGAGCACCACCTTGTTCACCATCGGTGCGCTGAACCGGTCGAGCTGCCGCAGCAAGGGTTGGATCAGCGCCAGCTGTCCGTGGCTCACGATCGAGACCGTGATCGAAGCCGGCGGCGCGGCAGTAGGAGGGGAAATCGGCATGGTCTAATTTCGCCCGGGAATTCTAGAGTTCCCGCCACAACGCCATGATTGCCCTGATCGTCATTAGCTTTCTCGTGTCCGCATTCGCCGTGCAGGTGTTCATGCGACGTGCCCGCCGGCATGCCAGGCGTTACGCCGACGACATGCCGCAGCGCTTCCACAAGGGCCACGTGCCGCGCCTCGGCGGCGCCGGCATCATCATCGGCATGGGGGTCGCGTGGCTGGTGGCCGGGATCCCCTCCGATCCTTTCAACGTGTCGTGGCCGATCAAGGCATCCGGGCTGCTCCTGCTGTGCATCGCGCCGGCGGTGCTGAGCGGCATCGTCGAGGACGTGACGCAGCGGGTCTCGGTCGGCTACCGCCTGGCGCTCACCATCGGCGCCGCGTTCCTGGTCTGCTGGGCGACCAACCTCGGCGTGATGCGGTCGGGGGTCGGCTTCGTGGATGCCTGGCTGCAGGCCTGGCCGTTGGCGGCGATGCTGTTCGCCGCGCTCGCGATCGGCGGCCTGCCGCATGCCTTCAACATCATCGACGGCTACAACGGCCTGGCCGGCACCGTGGCGGTGCTGGTCTGCCTGGCAATCTCGCACGTGGCGCTGCAGGTCGGCGACCGGCAGCTCGCGGCGATGATGATCTGCCTGGTCGGCGCCACCCTCGGCTTCTTGTTCTGGAACTATCCGCGCGGCAAGATCTTCGCGGGCGACGGCGGCGCCTACGTGTGGGGCATGGTGATCGCGATCGCCTGCGTCACGCTGGTGCAGCGGCATCGCGTGGTGTCGCCGTGGTTCCCGATGCTGCTGCTCATCTATCCGGTCTGGGAGACGCTGTTCTCGATCTACCGCAAGGTGGCCCGTGGGCAGTCGCCCGGCACCGCCGACGCGCTGCACTTTCACCAGCTGATCTTCCGGCGCATCGTGCGGGTGGCGTTTGCCGACGACGAAGCGCGCCAGCTGCTGTCCCGCAACAACCGGACCTCGCCGTATCTCTGGATCTTCGCGGCGCTCACGGTGGTGCCTGCGGTGCTGTTCTGGAACAACACCTGGGCCCTGATGTCGTTCTGCGCCTTGTTCGTCGCAACCTACGTGGCCGCCTACCTGATGATCGTGCGCTTCAAGGTGCCCCGCTGGCTCCGCCGCTAGCGGCCGGCGCCGGCCTCGCGCGGTGATCTTCTCGAACCTCTTCATCTTCTTCCGCAGAACACCATGATCGATCCAGTGCTCAACATTGCACCACGCGACAAGGCCGAAATCCTGGCCCAGGCGCTTCCGTACATCCGCAAGTTCCACGGCAAGACGATCGTCATCAAGTACGGCGGCAACGCCATGACCGACCCGGCGCTGCAGGCCGACTTCGCCGAAGACGTGGTACTGCTCAAGCTGGTCGGCATGAACCCGGTGGTGGTACACGGCGGCGGGCCGCAGATCGAGTCGGCGCTCAACAAGCTGGGCAAGAAGGGGCAGTTCATCCAGGGCATGCGGGTTACCGACGCCGAGACCATGGAGGTGGTCGAATGGGTGCTGGCCGGCGAGGTGCAGCAGGACATCGTCGGCCTCATCAACCAGGCCGGTGGCAAGGCGGTGGGGCTGACCGGCCGCGACGGCGCGCTGATCCGGGCCCGGAAGCTCAAGATGGCCGACCTCAACGACCCGAGCATCCAGCACGATGTCGGGCAGGTCGGCGAGATCGTCGAGATCGATGCCTCGGTGGTCAAGGCGCTGCAGGACGATGCCTTCATCCCGGTGGTGAGCCCGATCGGCTTCGGCGAGCAGAACGAAAGCTACAACATCAATGCCGACGTGGTCGCCGGCAAGCTGGCGACCAAGCTCAAGGCCGAGAAGCTCATGCTGCTCACCAACATCCCCGGCGTGCTCGACCAGGACAAGAAGCTGCTGACCGACCTCACGCCGCAGCAGATCGACGCGCTCTTCGCGGACGGCACGATCTCGGGCGGCATGCTGCCGAAGATCGAGGGCGCGCTCGATGCGGCGCGCAACGGCGTGAATTCGGTGCACATCATCGACGGCCGCGTGCCGCACGCGCTGCTCCTCGAAATCCTGACCGATCAAGCCTTCGGAACGATGATCCGCGCCAGATAGCTCGCCGGCTTATCGAGCGGCAGACGGTTCGTAGCCGTTCGGATTGGCCTGCTGCCAGCGCCAGCTGTCGGCGCACATCTGGTCGAGGGTTCGGGTGGCGCGCCAGCCGAGCGTGGCGGTGGCCAGGGTGGGGTCGGCCCAGTTGGCGGCGACATCGCCGGGGCGGCGGGGGCCGATTTCGTGGGCGATGGACTTGCCGCTGGCACGTTCGAAGGACTTGATCACGTCGAGCACCGAGGCGCCCTGGCCGGTGCCGAGGTTGAGGGTGACGATGCCGGGCTGGCGCTCTGAATGCCGGAGCGCGGCGACATGGCCCTCGGCCAGGTCCATGACGTGTACATAGTCGCGAACGCCGGTGCCGTCGGGCGTGGGGTAGTCGCCGCCATGCACCGCGAGCTTGTCGCGCAGGCCGACCGCGACCTGCGAGACGAAGGGCATCAGGTTGTTCGGCTTGCCGCGCGGATGCTCGCCGATCAAGCCGCTTTCGTGCGCACCGACCGGGTTGAAGTAGCGCAGCACCGAAATTCGCCAGGACGGATTCGCATGGTGCAGGTCCGACAGGATTTCCTCGACCATCCGCTTGGTACGCCCGTAGGGGTTGGCCGGTCGGCAGGCGGCGCTTTCTGGCACGGGCGATTGATCCGGATCGCCATACACCGTCGCGGACGACGAGAACACCAGGGTGTCGACGCCTGCCGCGAGCATGGCCTGCGCCAGGACGACCGAGCCGGCCACGTTGTTGTCGTAGTAGCCGAGCGGATCGGCCACCGAATCGCCCACCGCTTTCAGCCCGGCGAAGTGGATGACGCCCTGCACGCGGTATTGCTCGAACACCCGGTCGAGGTCGGCCCGGCTGCGCACGTCGCCTTGGATGGCGACCGGCTTGTTGCCGATGATGGTCTCCAGTCGTTCCACGACGCGCGGGTCGGCGTTGCAGAAGTTGTCGAAGATCAAGGGCGTATAACCGGCGGCAGCCAGGGCGACGCAGGTGTGGCTACCGATGAATCCGGCGCCGCCGGTGACCAGGATGTGGGGGCTCATTGCATCTTCTTTTCGAGAAATGTTGCGGGGATTCTCGGGGACGCGCAGGGGCCCGCCGGGTTGGCATGCGCTCAGCCTGCGTGCGAGAATCAAATTTTTACAATTGCCTCGTCCATGCAGAACGATGACAACCACGCCCCTGTCGACCCCACCGGTGGTGGAGGGGCGTCGCCGAACGATCCTCGGGCAGAGTCGCCGAGCGATTCGCGCGGGGTTTCGAGGTCGGCGATCGAGGAACTTCGATTTCCGCCATCGAGCCCTAGCCCTAGCCCCAGCCTTCCTTCCATGCGCAATACCGCGGCGGCAGCTGCTGCATCAGCAGGTCATGCGGTCGCTTCGGTCGAGACCTCGCGGCGTGGCGATTCGGCATCGGACGCCGCCGCACCCGCCATCCGCAAGCGACCCAAGCCGGGCGAGCGTCGCCTTCAGATCCTGCAAGCGCTAGCCGCAATGCTGGAGCAACCCGGCGGCGAGCGCGTCACGACCGCCGCATTGGCAGCCCGCCTCGAAGTGAGCGAAGCCGCCCTGTATCGGCATTTCGCGAGCAAGGCGCAGATGTTCGAGGGGTTGATCGATTTCATCGAGAAGACCGTTTTCACGCTGGTCAACCAGATCGTCGAGCGCGACCCGCCCGGCAGCGAGCAGGCTGCTCGCATCGTCGCGATGCTGATGCAGTTCGCCGAGAAGAACCCGGGCATGACCCGCGTGATGGTCGGCGATGCGTTGGTCTACGAGAACGAACGTTTGCAAAGCCGGATGAATCATTTTTTCGACAAGCTCGAAGCGGTGATGCGCAATGCCTTGCGGCAATCGGCAGCCGATGGCGGCTCGGCGGTGCCAAGCGTCGACGCGAAGGTTCGCGCGGCCGTGCTGACCGCTTTCATGGTGGGTCGGATCCAGCGCTTCGCGCGCTCGGGCTTCCGGCTGGCGCCGACGGACAACCTCGAGGCGGCCACGGCGCTGATGCTCTAGGGCTCTGTCGACGATCGGCGCAGCCGGTGGGCGGCGCCAAGCCGCCGATCGCTCGCCGCCGACGTCGCCTTGCTCGAGAGCGCGTTACTTCGCTGCGGCCGAAGCCTCGACCACCAGCTGGTTGTCCACCGAAGCGACGCCCTTGACCGCCTTGGCGATCGTCTCTGCACGAGCCTTGGCTTCGGCGGTGGGCGCCGGGCCGCTCAACCTGACGGCGCCATTGCGGGTGTCGACATCGATCTTGCGGGCACTGAGCTCGGGGTCGCGTGCCAGCTCCGCAGAAACCGACCCGGTCAATGCTGCGTCGCTCGTGGTCTCCTTCACGGCGCTGCCGGCGTCCTTGATCGCCTCCTTCACCGCCGCCACGTCTTCCTTCACCTTGGGCGAATCGAGGTACTCCTTGGTGTTGTCGCGTGCGCGCTCGGCCAACTCGCCTGCCTTGCTCGCGGCTGCGGCGGCGGTATCGCCGGTCTTGGCGATCGCCTGGTCGAGCTTCTCGCCGGCGGTGCGGTCCGATGCACGGTTGTCGCAGCCGGCGAGGGTGGCCAGCGCGGTCAGCGCGAAGAGAGCAGCAGCGAGCTGGCCCCGGCTGCGCGAGCGTGTGGTTCCTGCCGGCATCGAGCCCATGCCCGGCCCGCTCACCACCGGCGCCCCCGCGTGTCCAGCAACGAAGCCAGCTTGGCGATGCCGCCAGTGCCGCTGGCCGCGCGGCCGATGAATGCCGCGGCAGCGGCGCCCATCAAGGTGCGGGCGATCAACGACCGGCTTCGACCGCTCGCGACCAGCAGCAGCACGCCGACTCCCAGCACGACCAGGTGTTCGCCCGGAAAGTCGGGCCGGCTCTCGTCCGCCTCTTTCAGATCCTTGAACCGATCGACCCATTCTTCCGTTGCCATGAGATTGCTCCTTGTTCAACGCTCATTGTTGGGTTCGCCGAACGCGGCAGGTTGTAGGCAGCGGCCGAAGTTCACTGGGGGACGACGCCTTCGGTTGCCGCCTCGGCCGGGTCGCGGGGCGGATCAGGCTTCGCTGCGCTTCAGCAGGTAGTCCAGTCCGCCGACCCGGAACCATCGATAGCCATAGGGCTCCAGCAGGATGCGATGCCGGCCCCTGCCGTCGACCTGGCTGTGCGCCTCGGTCAGGAGATTGATCAACTGCTTGCCGTCGGGGCCGAGCTTCTGCCTGGGCAGCTCGAATTCGATCGGATCGGCCAGCAGGTTGTGTACGAACAGCACCGAGTTGTTGCGCCAGTCGTAGCGCATCGCCAGCACGCCGGGCTGCGAATGATCGAGCACCTCGAAGTCGCCCCAGCTGACCTCCGGAATCTCCCTGCGCATCCGCAGTGCCCGTTCCATCCAGTTGAGGAGCGAATCCGGATCGCGGCGCTGCGCGGCGACGTTCAGGTGCTCGAAGCCATAAGCACCGCCGCCGATCACCGGCATCACCGGCCGCTTCGATTGGGTGAAGCCGCCGTGCGGCTCGTCCGACCACTGCATCGGCGTGCGCGCGCAATTGCGCTCGGGCAGCTTCAGGTTGTCGCCCATCCCGATCTCGTCGCCGTAGCGCAGCACGGGCGTTCCGGGCAAGGTCAGCATCAGGCTGTAGGCGAGTTCGAGGCGCCTCCGGTCGTTGCCGAGCATCGGCGCGAGTCGCCGCCGGATGCCGCGGTCGTACAGCTGCATGTCTTTCTCCGGCCCGAAGGCGTCGAACACCTTCTGCCGTTGTGCCGGCTTGAGCCGCCCCAGGTCGAGTTCGTCATGGTTGCGCAGGAACATGCCCCACTGCGAGGTAGACGGCCGCGGCCGTGTCTCGGCCAGCGCCTTGGCGAGCGGTGCGGTGTCGCCGCTCGCGAGCGCATAGAACAGGTTCTGGTTGACCGGAAAGTTGAACATCATGTGGAGCCGCTCGCCTTCGTCGCCGAAGTACTCCATGTTGGTCTTGGGCTGCACGTTGGCCTCGCCGAGGATGATGGCGTCGCCGCGCCGCCACTGGAGCAGTTCGCGAAACTCGCGCAGCATGTCGTACTGAGGCTTCGACTTGACCACCTTCTCGCCCTTGGTCGCGATCACGAAGGGCACCGCATCCATCCGGAAGCCCGAGACGCCCAGTTGCGTCCAGAAGCCCATGATCTTGAGGATCTCGGCCTGCACCAGCGGGTTGGCGGTGTTGAGATCGGGCTGGAACTTGTAGAACCGGTGAAAGTACCAGCGCCGCGCCACCTCGTCATAGGTCCAGGTCGACTTCTGGACGCCCGGGAACACCATGCCCTCGTCCGCGTTCTTCGGCTTCTGGTCGGCCCACACGTACCAGTCGTGGTACTTCGACTCCGGCCCCTTGCGCGCATCCTTGAACCACGGGTGCTGGTCCGAGGTGTGGTTGACCACCAGGTCGATCAGTACCCGCATGCCGCGCTGCTGCGCCGCGTGCGTGAACTCGACGAAGTCGCCGAGCGTGCCGAAGCGCGGATCGACGTTGTAGTAGTCGGCCACGTCGTAGCCGTCGTCCTTGCCGGGCGACGCCTGGAAAGGCATCAGCCACACCGTGGTCACGCCCAGGCCGTGCAGGTAGTCGAGGCGGCGGGTCAGTCCTTCGAAGTCGCCGCAGCCGTCGCCGTTCGAGTCCATGAAGGTCTCGACCGAGAGGCAATAGACGACGGCGTTCTTGTACCAAAGGTCCTTGATCATGTGCGGCCTTGCGCTCTCGCGAAGAATGCTCCGAACGACCCAACGAGGAAATCGATGTCGGCAGACGCATGGTGGAAAAACGGAATCGTCTATCAGATCTATCCGCGCTCGTTCCAGGACAGCGACGGCGACGGCATCGGCGACCTGGCGGGCATCCGGCGCCGCCTCGATCACCTGGTCGCGCTCGGCGTCGACGCACTCTGGATCTCGCCGTGTTATCCCTCGCCGATGGCTGACTTCGGGTACGACATTTCCGACTATTGCGACATCGATCCGCGCTTCGGAAGCCTTGCCGACTTCGATGCGCTGGTGGCCGACGCTCACGCCAAGGGCCTGCGGGTGGTGATGGACTTCGTGCCGAACCACAGCTCCGACCGGCATCCGTGGTTCATCCAGAGCCGAAGCGCTCGCGACGACCCGAAGCGCGACTGGTACCTGTGGCGCGATCCGGCGGAAGGCGGCGGCCCGCCGAACAACTGGCGCAGCAACTTCGGCGGACCGGCCTGGACTTTCGATGCCGCGACCGGGCAGTACTACTGCCACAGCTTCCTGCGCGAGCAGCCCGACCTCAACTGGCGCAATCCGGAAGTGCGGGCCGCGATGTACGAGGCGATGCGCTTCTGGCTTCGGCGCGGGGTGGACGGCTTCCGGATCGACGTGCTCTATCACCTCGTCAAGGACGACGAGTTCCGAGACAACCCGCCGAACCCGGCCTTTGTCGAAGGACAGGACAACGCGCACCGGGTGCTTCCGCTCTACACCTCCGACCGGCCGGAGGTCCAGCAGATCGTGATCGAGATGCGAAAGGTGGCGGACGAGTTCGGCGACGCGAAGTCATCGCGGGTCCTGATCGGCGAGCTCTACCTGCCGCTCGCGCGGCTGATGGCCTATTACGGCGAGGATGCCAACGGCGTGCTGCAGGGCGTGCAATTGCCCTTCAATTTCCAGCTGATCGCGGCCGAGTGGCAGGCGCCGGTCATCGACCGCATCGTGCGCGACTACGAGGCGGCGCTGCCGGCCGGCGCGGCGCCCAACTGGGTGCTCGGCAACCATGACAAGCCGCGCATCGCGAGCCGGGTCGGCGAAGCAGGCGCGCGGCTCGCGGCCTTGCTGCTGCTGACCTTGCGCGGCACGCCCACGCTGTATTACGGCGACGAGATCGGCATGACCGATGTGCCGATTCCGCCAGACGAAGTGCAGGACCCGTTCGAGAAGAACGAGCCGGGCAAGGGCCTGGGTCGCGATCCGCAGCGCACGCCGATGCAGTGGAGCGGCGGCGCTCCGAACGCCGGTTTCACAGAGGGCCGCCCGTGGCTGCGCCTTGCGAGCGACTGGCGACAGCGCAACGTCGAAGCCCAGTGGCAGGACGAAGCTTCGATGCTGCGCCTCTACCAGCGCCTGATCGCGTTGCGCCGCGATGAGCCTGCACTGCACGAAGGACGCTACGAGCCGATCGACGCCGGCACCGAGCTGCTGGCCTATGCGCGTGTTTGCCGGGGGCGTCGCCTGGTGGTGCTGTTGAACTTCGGAGCGGAAGCCGCGGTGGTGTCGCACGAACTGGTGCCGATTCGCCCGCGGCTGCTGTTCTCGACTGCTGCAGCGGCATCGAAGGCAACCGACAACTCAGGCTCGGGCCCAGGCTTCGAGCCGACCGTCGGGTGGACCCTGGCGCCGTTCGAAGGCGTGATCCTCTCGGACTGAGCGCGCGGGCGTCTGCGCTTCAGCCGACGTCGATCGAGCCGCAGCGCGCCGGGCCGCTCTCGGCGAGATCCGACACGCTCATCGAGAAGCGCGTGCCGCAGCCGACCGCCGAGGTGATCCGGATGCGGGTGTTCAAGAGCCGCGACAAGCGCGAGACGATCGAGAGGCCGAGGCCCACGCCGTCGATCGATGCGGTGTCCGGCCGGTCGACCCGATAGAACTCCTCGAACACCTTGTCGAGGTCGTCCTCCGGAATGCCGAAGCCCTGGTCCCAGACGTCGATCTCGACGCTGGTGCCGCGATGGCGGGCGCTCAGCAGGATCTTCTTGCCCGGCGGGCTGTACTTGATCGCATTGCCCAGCACATTGCCGACCATGCGCTGCAGCCGGACCCGGTCGCTTCGAATCCGTCCGCCGCCGGCATGCACGTGCAGGCGAAGATTCTTGGCTGCGGCCAGCGGCTCGAACTGCAGCGCGAGCCCTCGCAGCATCGCGCCGACCTCGACCTCCTCGACGTTCAGGCGGACCTGACCGCTCGCGAGGTTGGCCAAGTCGAACAAGGACTCGAACAGGCTCTTGACCGACTGGCTGGCAGCGGCGATCTTGGGCGCGAGCTCCAGGTGCATCTCGGGGAACTCGACCAGGTGTTCCGCGTAGAGCGACAGGGCCATCACCGGCTGCCGCAGGTCATGTGCCGCCGAGCACAGGAAGCGCTCCTTGGCCTGCACCGCGGCGCGTGCCTCCTGCTCCTTGCGGGCGATGTCGAACTGCAGCCCGAACTGCTCGCGCTGGTTCTGCAGGATGCCCTTGCCGAAGCGGCCGAGCAGCCACCAGTAGAAAAGCGGCAACGCCAACAGCAGGATGTGCGGCGCCTGGGCCGAATCGATCACGAGCGTTCGGGAGATCAGGATGGTGACCAGGAGCACGAAGAGCGTGTTGGTGTACGCCTTGAGCAGCTTGGGCACCAGCGCCACGCTCGTAAGCGGCGCCGAGGCCACACACGCCAGCACCAGCCAGCAGCCCATCTGGTCGTAGAGCGGAATGCGGTCGAAGGAGAAGATCAGCGACAAGCCCCAGAGGCCGCCATGCACGGTGTAGATCGGCAGCATGCGGTGCACGAAGGCGGCGCGCACCTCGGCATCGTCGAAGGCCCCGGGGCGCTCGTAGTTGCGCTCGAAGCGATGGCGCAGCATCAAGACGCCCAGGCCAGCCGCCAGCCAGGCCAGCAGCAGGATGCTCGACACGTGGCCCCAGCAGAACACCACGAAAACGCCCATCAGCGTGCCGCCGACCCGCTGACGAAATCGGGTGCCGCGCACGAAGATCTCCAGGAGGCCGATGTCGACCGATCGCTGCAACGCTTCGTCGTTCGACGCCTGGTTGTTCGGGTGGCGGGTCGCCCCGTCGATGGTGACCGGCCGTGCCTTGATGGCGGCCTGTACGGCGGCCGACGCTGTCGACCTGAAGCGGCCAAGCCAGCCTGCCGCACGGGTCAGCGGCTCGGGAGACAGATCGGCCGTCAATGGGCCATGGGCGGTCGCGATGGTCATGTTCACGGCAGCCCGGTGGAAGCGGACGCCCGCTCACCCGAACTGCAAGCTCAACTTGTTTTGCAGAAGGCTTGAACTGTAACTTTCGTACTCATTTTTGCGGTGTGAAGCTTGTCACGTTCGGGCCAAGTGCCGACTTCGAGAGCATCACGTGCACGCCCTTGTGCTCGTTGACCAGCTGGGTGACCCGCACGTCCGCGGCCAGGCTCATGAGCATGAAAGCCTGTTGCCGGCGCAGGCCGGTGATCGCGACCACCCAGTCGATCATCCGGCGCAGCGCCGCCCGGGCGGCATCGTCCAGGTCGGGGTCCATGCCCATGGTGACGAGATGGGTCGGCGTCTCGGCCTGCGGATAGGTCCAGGCCAGGTCCTTGCGGACGATCAGCTCGAAGCTGCCGGTCAATGCCGTCTCGATGGCGGTCGTGCAGACCTCGCCATCGCCCTGCAGCGCGTGGCCGTCGCCGAACGACAGCCGCGCGCCCGGGCAATGCACCGGCAGGTAGAGGGTGCTGCCCGCCACCAATTCCTTGTTGTCGAGGTTGCCGCCGTGCGCGCGCGGCTGGATGGTCGAGATCGAACCCCAGGCTGCCGGCGGCGCCACGCCCATCACGCCGAAGAAGGGCCGAAGCGGCAGCTCGGTGCCCCATGGCAATCGGCCGACGTTCCGATCGCGGTCGAGCGAGACGATCATCTGCTCGGGTTGCGGGAAGTCGTTGGGCAGCGCGCCGGCGAGCGGCCGGATGAAGGTGTAGCCCCAATCCTGGCGCAGCTGCACGTCGAGGATGCGGATCTCGATGACGTCGCCGGGCTGGGCGCCGCGCACCTCGATCGGGCCGGTGAGGATATGGCCGGGCAGGCGCCGGGTGCTGGTCTCGTGGATCTGCAGCAATTCGGGCGGCACCTGGAAGCCTTCGCCGGGCAGGTTGGCCGGGCCGCCGGAGACGGTTTCGACCGTCACCCGGTCGCCGTCGTCGATGGTCAGCACCGGTTCGAGCCCGGCGTCGAACCAGCCCCAGTGAACGGTCTCGGGACGGGCGGCGAGGTGGTGATGGCGAGGCAAGTCGTGGCTCCGGTCGGGCGGGTCAGGCGGCTGGTGCCACCGGTTCGTGCCTGGCGGCGTATCGCTCCAGGAACACGTACATCAGCAAGCCCACCGCCAACGGCAACAGGTAATAGAGCGCGCGGTAAGCAAGAACGGCGCCCATCAAGGTCCCTTGCCGGACGGTGCCCGAGAGCAGCGCAAGGTACACGGCCTCGAGCACGCCCAGGCCGGCGGGAATCGGCGTGACCACACCGACGATCGAAGCGGCCATCAAGACGCCCAGCACGGTGCCGTATGGCACCTGGCCGCGCAGCAGCAGGTACATCGCAGCGCCCATGATCGACCAGTTGCCCACCGAGATGGCGAGCTGGGTGACGGCGAGACGTGCGGAAGGCAGCCGCACCGTCTTGTTCCTGAATTTCCATTCGCGGCGGGTCCGCAGGGCACAGGCCGCGACGTAGCCCACCGCCAGCAGGATCATGAAGACGCCGAGCGCCCGGAAGCCGCCTTCCGTCATGTGGGCCTGGCTCGGCGGCGAGATCGCGCCGGCCGCGAACAGCCCGCCCGCCAACAAGCCGTAGCCAAGCCAGTTGGTCGCCAGACTGATGCCGACCACCTGCGCGACGGTGGCTTCGTCCAGCCCCGCCCGCGCATAGAGGCGGGCACGCAGCGCCACGCCGCCGACCAGCGAGCCCAGGTTGAGGTTGAAGGCATAGCTGGTCACCGCGATCATCCAGCTGCGCCAGGCCGGCAGCCGGTGGCGGGTGTGCCAGCGACCGAGCAGGTCGAAGCAGCCGTAGAGCAGGTGGCTCGCCGTGGTCACCGCGAAAACAGCCAACAGGAGCAGCGGCGGATAGCGCTTGAGCGCCTCCCAGGCGCCGGCCCAATCGATCTTGTGCGCATGCGAAACCAGCAGGCCGAGCACCAGGATGCCGAAGAGCGGCACCGCCCATTTGCGGTACCGCTGCCAGAGCGTCGGCTGGCGTGAGGGCGCAGGCTTCATGTCGGTGGGCGACAGCGCGCCGGCTTCGCTGTTCATTCGGCGCGCGTCCTCGCTTGCACGGTCAGCCGGCGACGAACCCGGCTGCCTGGACCCCGGCGATGCAGATCGCCTCGTCCTCGTCGCCGGTGCCGCCGCTCGCGCCCACGGCGCCGAGCGTGCGGCCGGCCGCGTCCTTGATCAGCACGGCGCCGGTCTGCGGCAGGAAGCGCCCGTTGGCCGTGGCGGCCAATGCGACGAAGAAGTTGGGATTGTCCTTGGCACGTTCCAGCAGCTTGCGGCTCGACTGGCCCATGCCGACCGCGCCCCAGGCCTTGGCCTGCGCGACGTCGAATCGGAACATGCTGGCGCCGTCTTCGCGCGCGAATGCCTTCAGGTGGCCGGCATCGTCGAGGACCGCGATGCCCATCGGCTGGAAGCCGGATTGACGGGCCTGGGCGATGGCGCCGGCGATGATCTTTTGCGCTTGATCGAGCGTGAGGGTGTTGGAGGTCATGCTGCGCTGGAGCATACGTCGGACGGGCAACCCTTCACGTGGTGGAGAGTTGCCCGTCGGGATCGTCGGATCGACCCGCTCGCCCGGCGGCCGGGCGGAAGGCCGATGCAACCCGGTCAGTAGTAGCGACGATCGCTGCGGTCGCTGCGGAGAGCGGCCAGGATCAGCGCCGTGAGCAGCGCACCGCCGGCGGCCGCGATCATCACGGCACGCACCGGCTCCTCGTTGATGTAGCGGGTACCCCGTTCCTTGGCCACGTCGACCTGGCCGCGAAGATCGCCGAGCTTGCGTCCTGCCGCGTTGACCGCGTCCTTGGCATAGGCCTTGCCGGTATCGACGGCCTGCCGGGCGGTCTTCTTGGCATCTTCGGCGTACGACTTGGCGGTGCCGAGCGCTTCGCGCCCCAGTTGGGCGGCATCGTCGGCGCTGCTGCGAATCGACTGGGTCGCGTCGCGAGCGGTTTCCTTGGCCTCTTGCGCGTAGCCGCGGGCGGAGTCCATGGCATCGCGGCCGGTCTGCTTCGCGTCTTCGCCGAGTTGCGAGGGCGACTTGGTGTAGTCGGATTCCATGTGTGTACTCCAGGTGTTCGTTGATCGACCCTGGTGATAGTTGCGCAGCCGAGCCGATGGTGTGGGCCGTCGCACGAAGGCCGCGTAGGCCAATGACGAAGCCGGTCTCCGCCCACTTGGCGAGCCGCCCGGAAACGATATGGTGCGGAGCATGCCGTCGCTCTCGTCCTTCAATCTCGTCGACCTGCTGCTCGCCGCACTGGTCCTGCTCGGCATCTGGGCAGGCTGGCGGCGCGGCTTCGTCGCCGACGTAGCCGAACTGGCAGTCCTGATCGCCTGCGCCTTGCTCGCGTTGATCGGCTATGCGCCCCTGGCTGCCTGGCTGTCGCAAGTCGGATGGCTGGTCGACCCCTGGGCTGCGCCGGTCGCGTTCCTCGCGATCCTGCTGGTTTCCCACGCCATGCTCGGCGCCTTGGCGCGGCTGCTGCTGCGAGCATTGCCGCCCCGCGTCCACCTGCATGCCGCCAATCGCGCCCTGGGCATGGTGCCGGGCGCTGCCAACGGCCTGATCAACGCGGTGCTGGCAGCGATGGTGTTGCTGTCGCTGCCTTTTGCCGATGCGTTCACCGCGAGCGCGCAGAAGAGCCGTCTCGCCGAGCGGCTGGCAGCGCCGGCGGATTGGGTGGAGGCGAAGCTGGGCCCGATCTTCAACCCGGCCGTGGGGCGCACGATGACGCGGCTCACGGTGGAGCCCGATTCGAAGGAGCGGGTCGCGCTGCCTTTCACGGTGAAGGACCCGAAGCCCCGCCCGGATCTCGAAGCCGCGATGCTGGTGCTGGTCAACCAGGAGCGCTCGCGTGAGGGCCTGAAGCCGCTCCGAGCGGATGCCGAAACGCTGGAAGTGTCGCGCGACCATTCGCGCGACATGTTCGCCCGCAGCTACTTCTCGCATGTCACGCCGGACGGACTCGACCCGTTCGACCGTATTCGCCGGGCGGATCTGCGCTTTTTGCTGGCCGGTGAGAACCTGGCCCTGGCGCGCACGCTGGAGATGGCACACCAGGGGTTGATGAATTCGCCGGGTCACCGGGCAAACATCCTGCGGCCGGGCTTCGGTCGGGTCGGGATCGGGATCGTGGACGGCGGGCGGTATGGGTTGATGGTGACGCAGACGTTTCGCAATTGATTGCGGGTTTGATGCGTCCGTTTGGGGTTGCCCGGTACGAGGTCTGCCCGGTACGAGGTCCGCCCGGTACGGGGTCTGCCCGGTACGAGGTCCGCCCGGTACGCGGTACGGTCCGGTCGATCCCACTGCGCGTGACCCCGTCGCTTCGCTCGGGGCAACCTGCGGTGCTCGCGTTTCGCGGGGTCCGCATGAACTCGCTTCGCTCAAACAGCAAGCAGAGAAAAGCGAAAAAAAGTTGCCGGTCTTATCAAAACCGTGTCATAATCGAAGGCTTCGCTGATCGCAGCGAAGTGAGGTGTAGAGAGAAGTTGAGGTTGCTGCGGGGGTTGAAGCTCTTTTGTGGGGCTGAGGTCTTGTGGTGGTTTTGGTTGATCTTTGCGCTGGGATCGTTAAAAACATACAGCCGATAAGCGTGGGTGTTTGAAGGTGATTGCGAGAAGTTCTTCGGAACGAAGTCGCAAGGCTTCAGATGCTCATGAGAATAGAAGTGAAGTTCACTTCAATTCCGTTTTTATGAGTTTTGTTTGATCGCGAGGTCAGACGAAAAAATTCAAGATCGAACTATAGAGTTTGATCCTGGCTCAGATTGAACGCTGGCGGCATGCCTTACACATGCAAGTCGAACGGCAGCACGGGAGCAATCCTGGTGGCGAGTGGCGAACGGGTGAGTAATACATCGGAACGTGCCCAATCGTGGGGGATAACGCAGCGAAAGCTGTGCTAATACCGCATGAGATCTACGGATGAAAGCAGGGGACCGCAAGGCCTTGCGCGATTGGAGCGGCCGATGGCAGATTAGGTAGTTGGTGGGGTAAAGGCTCACCAAGCCTGCGATCTGTAGCTGGTCTGAGAGGACGACCAGCCACACTGGGACTGAGAC
>LR732703.1:402500-435929 GCA_902506565.1 Burkholderiales bacterium 8X
CTAGTGTTGCAAAACTAGCGGATGAGCTGTGGATAGGGGTGAAAGGCTAAACAAACTTGGAAATAGCTGGTTCTCTCCGAAAACTATTTAGGTAGTGCCTCAAGTATTACCTTCGGGGGTAGAGCACTGTTTTGGCTAGGGGGTCATGGCGACTTACCAAACCAAGGCAAACTCCGAATACCGAAGAGTACAGCTTGGGAGACAGAGCACCGGGTGCTAACGTCCGGACTCAAGAGGGAAACAACCCAGACCGCCAGCTAAGGTCCCTAAAATTGGCTAAGTGGGAAACGAAGTGGGAAGGCTAAAACAGTCAGGATGTTGGCTTAGAAGCAGCCATCATTTAAAGAAAGCGTAATAGCTCACTGATCGAGTCGTCCTGCGCGGAAGATGTAACGGGGCTAAGCCAGTTACCGAAGCTGCGGATTTGCAATTTATTGCAAGTGGTAGGAGAGCGTTCTGTAAGCCTGTGAAGGTGCGTTGTAAAGCGTGCTGGAGGTATCAGAAGTGCGAATGCTGACATGAGTAGCGTTAAAGGGGGTGAAAAGCCCCCTCGCCGTAAGCGCAAGGTTTTCTACGCAACGTTCATCGGCGTAGAGTGAGTCGGCCCCTAAGGCGAGGCAGAGATGCGTAGCTGATGGGAAACAGGTCAATATTCCTGTACCGATGTGTAGTGCGATGTGGGGACGGATCTTAATAGGTCATCCGGGTGTTGGATATCCCGGTTTAGTTGGATGTAGGCGTACGTTAGGCAAATCCGGCGTACATATACCGAGGCCAATGATCGAGCCAGCTTGCTGGTGAAGTGACTGAACGAGGTTCCAGGAAAAGCCACTAAGCTTCAGCTGCACACGACCGTACCGCAAACCGACACTGGTGCGCGAGATGAGTATTCTAAGGCGCTTGAGAGAACTCAGGAGAAGGAACTCGGCAAATTGACACCGTAACTTCGGAAGAAGGTGTGCCCTATTAGTGTGAAGTGAACAACGGAGCATGAATGGGTTGCAAAAAATCGGTGGCTGCGACTGTTTATTAAAAACACAGCACTCTGCAAACACGAAAGTGGACGTATAGGGTGTGACGCCTGCCCGGTGCTGGAAGATTAAATGATGGGGTGCAAGCTCTTGATTGAAGTCCCAGTAAACGGCGGCCGTAACTATAACGGTCCTAAGGTAGCGAAATTCCTTGTCGGGTAAGTTCCGACCTGCACGAATGGCGTAACGATGGCCACACTGTCTCCTCCTGAGACTCAGCGAAGTTGAAATGTTTGTGATGATGCAATCTCCCCGCGGAAAGACGGAAAGACCCCATGAACCTTTACTGTAGCTTTGTATTGGACTTTGAACAGATCTGTGTAGGATAGGTGGGAGGCTTTGAAGCAGGGTCGCTAGATCTTGTGGAGCCAACGTTGAAATACCACCCTGGTGTGTTTGAGGTTCTAACCTAGGTCCATTATCTGGATCGGGGACAGTGCATGGTAGGCAGTTTGACTGGGGCGGTCTCCTCCCAAAGCGTAACGGAGGAGTTCGAAGGTACGCTAGTTACGGTCGGACATCGTGACGATAGTGCAATGGCATAAGCGTGCTTAACTGCGAGACTGACAAGTCGAGCAGATGCGAAAGCAGGACATAGTGATCCGGTGGTTCTGTATGGAAGGGCCATCGCTCAACGGATAAAAGGTACTCTGGGGATAACAGGCTGATACCGCCCAAGAGTTCATATCGACGGCGGTGTTTGGCACCTCGATGTCGGCTCATCTCATCCTGGGGCTGTAGCCGGTCCCAAGGGTATGGCTGTTCGCCATTTAAAGAGGTACGTGAGCTGGGTTTAAAACGTCGTGAGACAGTTTGGTCCCTATCTTCCGTGGGCGCTGCAGATTTGAGGAAGCCTGCTCCTAGTACGAGAGGACCGGAGTGGACACACCTCTGGTGTATCGGTTGTCACGCCAGTGGCATTGCCGAGTAGCTAAGTGTGGAAGAGATAACCGCTGAAAGCATCTAAGCGGGAAACTCGTTTCAAGATGAGATCTGCCGGGGCCTCGAGCCCCCTGAAGAGTCGTTCAAGACCAGGACGTTGATAGGTCGGGTGTGGAAGCGCAGTAATGCGTTAAGCTAACCGATACTAATTGCTCGTGCGGCTTGACCCTATAACTTTGATCAGACCGTCCCCTAACAAGGACTCTCCTGCATCAAGGTGTTATGCCAAGTTGACGCAGTCAAAATACAATTCACCACCAGCTGATTCCAAACTCTATGAATTCGTCCGGCTGACTTCATCCTCAGCCAGACAACCCTTTATGCCTGATGACCATAGCGAGTTGGTACCACTCCTTCCCATCCCGAACAGGACAGTGAAACGACTCAGCGCCGATGATAGTGCGGGTTCCCGTGTGAAAGTAGGTCATCGTCAGGCTCTTACAGCCACAAAAAGCCCAACCAGATAACCTGGTTGGGCTTTTTGCTTTGCGCGAGAGAATGCAGGNGGCCCAGTTGCAGCGCGCCTGGTAGTTGCTGAGCCAGACGAAGGCGCCCGCTTCGTCGCAGAGCGCGTACTTGGTGTCGACGACCTGCGGGCTGCTGCACTCCATGGTGCCCCCGTCAGCAAGGCAATCGCTTGAAGAGGCCTGAGCGCCTTCGCCGAAGGCTAGCTGCAGGCAAGTGGCCAAAAGAAAAAAGAACGCGCGAACGCACGCGCCGACCCGAACTCGAGTGCTCGACATAGACCCTCTCCCCGACCTTGTAGGTTTTTGTAACGGGGCGGATCTTAGCCGAGCCTCGACTCGGCTCAGCTCATTTCAACCACTTGTCCATCACCTTCTGAAACTCCCCACCCGCCTGCGCCAGGTGCAACCACTGGTCCACGTACGCCTTGAATGCCATGTCGTCGCGCGGCAGCATCCAGCCCATCTCGCCGTACTGCAGCGGCTTGTCCGGATTGATCGCGCAAAGCCCCGGCTTCAGTTTTTGCTGCGTGATCGCTTCCGCCGATTCGGTGACGAAGACGTCGGCCCGGTTGGCGAGGATCTCGTCGAAGATGGTGATGTTCTCTCCGTGCAACGTCATCCGGGCCTGCTTGAAGTTGGCACGGGCGAAGCGCTCGTTGCTGCCGCCCGGATTGAAGATGACGCGGGTGGTCGGCTTGTCGATGTCGGCCACGGTCTGGTACTTGGCGACGTCCGCGCAGCGCGCGATCGGGGTCTTGCCGTTGACCATGTACGGCGCGCTGAAGAAAGCCTTCTTCTGGCGGTCGGTCGTGACCGAGACACCGCCCACGGCGATGTCGCACTTGCCGGCCGACAGGTCGGGCAGCAGGTTGGCCCAGGTGGTCTTCACGTACTCGGGCTTGGCAGCCAGGCTCTTGCCGAAGGCGTCCATCAGGTCGATGTCGATGCCTTCGTAGCCCGCGTCCGGCTTCTGGAAGCTGAACGGCTTGTAGTCGCCCGGCGTGCAGATGCGCAGCACACCAGCGGCTTGCACCGCATCGAGGCGCGAAGCCGCGACCGGTGCACGAGACGGCGACATCGCGCAAGCGCCCAGCAGCGAGCTGGCGGCCAGCGCGATCGCCAGCCGGCGGCCCCCGGCTTGTGCGGGAAAGGCAAATCGGCGAAGGCCAGCGAGGCCAGCGAGGCCAGCGGCCATCTGGCTGTGAGCGCGGCCTGGTTTGAACGAGATCGGCATGAAACGTCCTCTGGAAATGAAGGTTCGGCGATTGTGCGACTCGCTCACGAGTTGCTTGCCGCCGACGCTTGCCTCCACTTGCGCGAGGCACCGGCGAACTTCTTCACGCCGGCGCCGATTGCCGTGCCTAAGGCTGAGCCGCGGTGAAGCCGCCGATCGCGACAATGTCCGTACATGAGCGCCGCGCCCAGGGACCTCGCCCAGGCGGCCTCTCGAACTTCAGGAGTTTTTTCTTTCATGCTTGCCCGCCTTGTTTACAAGAGCCGAGCGCACGCCAAGCTGTCGATGGACCTGCGGGACATCCTGGCGAGCTCTCAGAAAAACAACCCGGCGCTCGGCCTGACCGGCGCGCTCTGCTTTCTCGATGGCGTGTACCTTCAGTACCTGGAAGGCGAAGAGTCGAACCTGATGGGGCTCTACAAGCGCATCAAGTCGGACCCCCGACACAAGGATTCGGTCGTGCTGGAGCGCAGCCACATCACCGAACGCGCCTTCCCGACCTGGTCGATGGCGCTCGTGACCTGGAGCGACGAAACGCAGTCGATCTTCCGCGAGGCGACCGGCCTGCGCGAACTCGACCTGTACGCCACCGACCCGATCGCCGCGGCGCCGATGTTCCGCGAATTCGCGGCCAGCTCGAACTGGCTGGTGGTCTGAGCGCCTGAGCGCCTGAGCGCCTGAGCGCCTGAGCGCCTGAGCGCCTGATCTTCGCGCGCAGCGGTAGCGCGCCTCTCCCTGGTTCCGGCCGCCGCAGAACGGCCACATAATTCGGCCGCCGGCCCAGCATCCAAGAGCAGATGCAACCGGCGTTCAACACCAGGGAGTCCACCATGCAGTACGACCGCGACGACAGCGGCTTCGGCGAATCGCGCGCGCCCGACGCCAATCGAAGATTTCGCACCTCGGCCTTCTACCGGGCCGTGATCGGCGACACCAACACCAACTACTACCTGAGGCGGTTCACCGACTTCGACCTCGGGATGGGCTTTCGGCCCGGCTGGCACTGGCCGGCCTATTTCGTCAGCCTGCAGTGGATGCTGTACCGCAAGATGTGGCGCGCAGCGGCGTCGTACGTGCTGTTCCAACTGCTGATCGTCGCCATGTTGGCTGTCGGCATGTGGGCCGAATGGGCCTGGCTGATCGCGGTGACCGGCATCGCCTGCTTCATCGGCTGCCACCTGATGCCGCCGATGCTGGCGAGCCGCCAGTACTACCACCACTGCCGACGAAAGATCCAGGAGGCCCGCGCCCGCGGCGTCGTTGACCCGGACCGCGCCCATTCGCTCGAAAGCGCCGGCGGCGTGAGCTGGTGGGGCGTGCTGCCGGGTACGCTCATCGGATGGGCGATTCCGATTCTTGCCCTCAGCGCGCTGCTCGACTTCACGAACGCCACCCAGTTGGGGCGCCAACTGCCCGCCGCGGTGCAATACGCGAAGGACATGGCGAAGATCACCGGTCAGTACTACGAGGGCAATCGCCGGTTCCCGACCAAGACCGGCCACCGGGCGCTGACGGTCGGCCTGCCGGTGCCCGAAGGTGTCGGTCGAGTCCGCTACGACGACTTCGATGGCGTCATCACGGTGGAGATGGAAGACGCCCTCGACGAGCACCCCAGCTTTCGCCTGGTGCCCGGCGTCGATGCCACCGGCCGCATCAGCTACAGCTGCGAGAACGTCGACATCCCGCCTCGGCTGCTGCCGGCAGCATGCGTGCGCTAGCCCGAGCTGTTCGCGGGTTAGCGGCCTACCAGCGCACCCGCACGCCCAGCGAGCCCTGCACCGAGCTCTTGATGTCGGTGTCGCCGCCGGACGACCACAGCTTGCCGATCTCGCCGTACAAGCTGGTGGTCTGGCTCAAGGCCAGCGTGGCGCCGCCGGCCAGCTCGGTCGCGGTATAGCCCTTCGGCGTTCCGATGTTCGTGATGGCCGCCGGCGAGACGAAGCTGGCGATGTCGCTGCCGCCCGAACCGCGGTAGACGTTGAACCGGGCATAGGGCTGGAGCACCCCGGCGCCGGTCGCGAAGTCGCCCTTCACGCGGAGGCCGGCGCGGGCGATGAAGCCGCTTCGCGCATCCTGGCGGACCAATGCGCCGACGATGTTCACGTCGTTCAAATCGAGCCGCTGGTGAACGAGCTGCAGTTGCGGCTCGATCTGCCAGCCGCTCGCGCCCATCGCGAAGGCCTTGCCGACCTCGATCGAGGCCAGCAGGCTGTTGCCCTTGCCGGTGACCTGCGGCGTGGCGAATGGCTGCACCTCGTAGCGGTGGCGCCCGGCCTGAAGCACGGCGTCGGCATAGAAGCCGTTGTTGTCGTTCCAGGTTCCGTAGAGGCCGAGGTAGCGGCTTCGGAGGTCGTTGCGGCCGACCGAGAGCTGGCGCAGGCCGCGCGCGTTGCCGGCAACCGAGACATCGCCCTCCAGCTGGCCGACGTAGACGCCCGCTCGCCAGTTCGGCGTCCACCACAGGTCGGTGCCCGCCTGGAATCCGTTGATGCGGCCGTCGCTCTTGGCACCGACGTTGCCGCCTTGCTGGATGTCCAGGTCGGTCGAGATCACGCGGCCCCAGGCGCGCCGATCCGACGGAGCGGTCGCAGCGGTTGCCATGCCACCCGCGCCCGTGCCGGCGGCCCGGCGCGGCTCGTCGTCGCCGACCCGCAGGTGCAGGTTGCCGATCATCGCCAGGTTCGCCTGCCGCAGCTGCGCCGGCAGCGCCGTGAAGAGCGGTACCTCGGCGCGGTAGATCGGTTGCTCGACGAAGCCGGCGAGCAAGCTCGAACGCAGGTACCAGCTCTCGCCGGTGCCGTTGGCGGCGCCGTCGTACAGGCGGTACTCGAAGGCGCCGGCATCGACATGACCGCCCGCCAGCGAAAAGGCGTTCGCCGCAGTCGACGCGCCATTGATCGCGCTGACCACCTCGATGCCGTTGCCCTTGGTCAGCGCGCCGAGGCCGCCGAGGTTAGTGACCGCGATCTGGGTATTGCCGGTAGCGACCGCAGTCGGGCCGTTGAGCACCAGGCGATCGGTCGGGCTGTCGCTGTCGCCGAGCTGGGTGCCGATGCGAAGCACGCCGCCATTGCCGACATAGGGCCCGTTCACCACCAGCACGGTGCCTGGCTGGCTGCCGAGCAAGGACACGGTGCCGGCGTTCGAGACGCCCGCCACGGTCTGGCTGAAGCCGGCGAGGTCGAGCGTGCTGCCCGCCGCGACGTTGTGGACCGAGTTCGGGCTGAAGGTGCCGGTGGCCCCGGCCCGCAGCACGCCGGCCGAGACCTGGGTCGCGCCGGCGTAGCTGTTGATGCCGGACAACACGGTGGTGCCGCTGCCGGCTTGCTGCAGGCTGCCGGTGCCGCTGATCCGGCCGCGCAGGAAGGCGGTGTTGGAGCGGTCGATGACCAGGGCGGCGTTGTCCAGGATGTCGCCTGCGACGCTGCCTTGCGTGCCGCCGTTGCCGAGGCGCAAGGTGCCGCCGGTGATGGTGGTGAGCCCGGTGAAGGTCTGGTCCTGCGTCAACGTGAGTTGGCCGGCGCCGGTCTTGGCGATGCCGCCGGTGCCGCTCACGAGACCGGTGTAGGTCGCGCTGGTGGGCTGCGCGAAGCGCACCAGCCCGGCGTTGGCGATGCTGCGCGGCGCGAACTGAGCGGTGCTTTGCAGGATGCCGAGCGATTCGACGCTGGTCGAGCCGGTGTAGCTGCTGGCGTCGGCGCCGAGGATCAGCGTTCCGCCGCGCACGATGGTCGAGGTGATGTCGGAGCCGGGCAGCGGCACGTTGAGCGTCCAGCTGCCGCCGTTGTTGACGAGGGTCTGGAAGCCGCTGAGCGACAGCGGCGCGAAGGTGCTGGCGCCGCCATCGTCGCTGTTGAGGGTGAGCAGGTTGTTGCCGCCGCCGCCCCGGATATTGCCGGTGATGCTCGAGCCGGTGTAGAGCCGCAGGGTGTCGTCGGGCGCACCGAACTCGAGCGAGCCGATGACGCTGCCGCGGTTGGTGAAGTCGATCGCCGTTGCCCCGGTGAAGCCCAGCAGCGACCGCAGGCCCGGGTTCGCGACGCCGGAGGCGAAGCCGGCTTCCATGACGCCGTTGTTGACCACGGTGTTGAGCGCGTTTCCGGCCTGGAAGTGGATCGCCGCATTCGTCGAGCGGACGTAGCCGTTGTTGACGATGAGGTTGTTGGTACCGACCGGGTTGATCGCTTCGGTATCGAGCGCCGTGCCGTTCGCGAAGACATTGGCGCCCTGCTCGATGCGCAGCACGCTGTTGTTGTTGAACTCGATCGTGTTGCCGCCGATGGTGTTGCCACCGACCGTGAAGTAGGGGCTGTCGACCACGACATTGAAGTTCTGTACCGTCGCGCCGGAGCGCACGACGATCTGTGCGTTGTCGCCGAGGGTGATGCCCGACGCATCACCGGTGTTCACTTGCGCACCCGCTTGCACTTCGGCAGTGGCGCCGGCTGGCGTCGCGGGGCCTGCCCCGACGGTGGTGGTCTGCGTTCCGCCGGCAACGCTACAGACGATGGCGGGTCCTGCGGTGCAGTCCGCGGCTGCGGGGAGCGAGGCCAAGGCCAGGCCGAAGCCCACGGCCAGCGCAGCACCCGAGGCGGCACGCTCCGAAACCACCGCGCACGCGCCATCGGCGCCTTGTCTCACGACGCGAAAAATTCTGTTCATGTAGTCGAATGAAGTCTGTTGGTTCTTGGTATTGCCGCTGGCCGCGACACGTCGCCCCGACCGCGTGCGACGGCGCTGCGTTGGCTCTTCGCAGCGGTCGGGCCAAGCCGGATTGGCGCGCAATATAAAGTGTTACTTGTGAGGGGGAGGTAGGCGGAGACCTCGCAGGCCGGACTGTTGCTTTTGTTTGCAACTTTTGTTCAGCCGGGGCGTTGCCGGGCTTGTTGTACTCGTCGGTGTACGCGGCTGACTGCGTGTTGGGGGGCAGCGGGGGCNGATCAGACCGTCCCCTAACAAGGACTCTCCTGCATCAAGGTGTTATGCCAAGTTGACGCAGTCAAAATACAATTCACCACCAGCTGATTCCAAACTCTATGAATTCGTCCGGCTGACTTCATCCTCAGCCAGACAACCCTTTATGCCTGATGACCATAGCGAGTTGGTACCACTCCTTCCCATCCCGAACAGGACAGTGAAACGACTCAGCGCCGATGATAGTGCGGGTTCCCGTGTGAAAGTAGGTCATCGTCAGGCTCTTACAGCCACAAAAAGCCCAACCAGATAACCTGGTTGGGCTTTTTGCTTTGCGCGAGAGAATGCAGGCCGAAGTTAAGGGTTGGAATTGAGCAGAATGTGATTGCGGGTTTGAAGGGCGTCGGTGGGCGATCAGCAAACGCCGTGACACCGCAGACAGCAGACAAGACAACAGACAGCAGACAGCAGACAGCAGACAGCAGACAGAAGCCGACGGCAAAATCTGCGATCTGCGATCTGCGATCTGCGATCTGCGATCAGCGATCTGCGATCTGCGATCAGCGATCAGCGATCTGCGATCTGCGATCAGCAAGCAGCAATCCGACCTCAGCAGTCGACTAGGTTCCCAGCGTTGACACGTGCATTGTTGGAGCTCACAAGTGCAGCGACGATGTCATCTCTAAGCTCGTCAAGCGACTCCGATTCAAAGAACTTTTTTCGGATCGTCTCAACATACGGCGTACCGTTCCACCAGGCTTGAAGCGTCTCGAAATCAAGTCGAGACCGCTCCAGCAGTTTGAACTTCATCAGCACCTTCAGCGCGTGCCGTGCATGTCGCTCGGGCTCGGCTTGATAGAAATCAAGTCTCTTTCTGGCGACCGACAGTGCTGCCCCGACGTCGGAGAAAACACGCCCATGCCCCGGAATGATGAGCGCAGACCGAAGTTCATCGATGTGATCGAGCGTTGCAGCCACCTCCTCGAAGGAAGGTTCTCCGGCCAGCTCTGGAAAAACAACGCCGAACCCTTTCTCCCACAAGGCGTCCGCGGAGATCAAAGTCCGCGATCGAGGCTCGAAAAGCATGATCGAGTGAGGATCATGCCCTGGGGCTGCATGCACCTGCCAAGCCAGTGCGCCAAGCTCGATCGACGACCCAGGCTGGAGCAATTCGTCAAAGCCAAAGCGTTCACATTCCTGCCCCGTCTGCAGAAAGCTGAGCTCTTCAACCTTCCACTCCGCGATCAGCGGCGCGTCGCCTGGGGGGATCCAAATCCGCGCGCTCGAAAACTCCTCACGAAGCGCCGCATTGCCTCCGCAATGATCACTATGGAGGTGGGTGTTGACGATCCGGTCCAGCTTCCTGCCTTGCAGGACCTCGTTGACCAGCCCGATGGTTTGAGCCGAATGGGTCGCATATCCCGTGTCGACGATCGCCGCTCTCTCGGCATCGACGAACACCACGTTGTTGGACGAAAGCCACCCGCGCTCGAGGACGGTCACACCGTCCGGCAACACGCCCACGGCCGTCAAGCAACCGATCCTTGTCGCAACTGCCGTCTCAAGATCTTTCCGACATTGGTTTTCGGTAGGCTCTCACGAAACTCGATCTGCCGCGGCCGCTTGTAGCCGGTGAGCTGATCCTGGCAATACCGCAGCACCGCGTCCTCGGTCACCGAAACGTCGGCACGGACCACGAACACCTTGATCGCTTCGCCTTGTTTCTCGTCCGGGATGCCGACCGCGGCGCATTCCACCACGCCGGGGCACAAGGAAATGACGTTTTCCACTTCGTTCGGAAAAACGTTGAAGCCGCTGACAAGAATCATGTCCTTCTTGCGATCGACGATGCGCGAGTAACCGTCGTCCTGCATGACGGCGATGTCGCCGGTCCGCATGTAGCCGTCGGCGGTGAATGCCGCCGCGGTTTCGCCAGGCTGGTTGTAGTAGCCGACCATGACGTTCGGACCTTTGATGCAGAGTTCGCCAGGTTCGCCGTTCGGCAAGGTCTCGCCTTCGTCGTCCTTAATGGCGATGTCGATGCCGGGCAAGGGCAAGCCGATGTTCCCGGTGAAGCTCTTGTTCATGACCGGATTGTTCGTTCCGATGGCACAGGTCTCGCTCATGCCCCAGCCTTCGATCATCGGGCAGCCGGTGGCGTCGAACCACTTGCGGGCGGTCCCCTCTGATGCGGCCATGCCGCCCGCCTGAGAAACGAAGAGGCTCGAGAAATCGATCGTCTTGAAATCAGGATGCATCAAGAGCGCGTTGAACAAGGTATTCACCGCCGGCAACATGTGAAAGGGCCGCTTCTTGAGAACCTCCACGAACTTGCCGATGTCGCGAGGATTCGGAATCAAGGTCAGGTGCGATCCTTGCCGTATCGCAAGCAGGCAAAGCGTCAAAGCGAAGATGTGATAGAGCGGAAGCGCCGCGATGCTGTTGACCTTCGACAGGTCGCCTGCGCGCTCGAGCGCCGGCGTGAACCATGCCTCGGCCTGCATGGTCGCGGCCACGATGTTGCGGTGCGTCAGCACGGCGCCCTTCGAAAGCCCGGTGGTTCCGCCGGTGTACTGCAGGAAAGCGACCGAATCCAGGGTCGACGCATCTGGCCGGAGCGGCAGCCCGGCGCCTTGCGCCAGGACGTCGGGAAACGCGGTGACGGTGCGCCCGTCATCGAGCGGCAATTTGAATGCCGGCACCATCTTGGCGAGATGCCGCACGGCCAGGGTGATCCAGGTGCCATACAGCCCACCCAGCAGGTCGCCCATGGCTGCGACCACGACATGCCGGACGGCGGTTCGTTCGATCACTTGCTCGAGGGTGGCGGCGAAGTTCTCGAGGATGACGATCGCAGTCGCTCCCGAGTCGCGCAGTTGATGTTCGAGTTCGCGTGCCGTGTAGAGCGGATTGACGTTGACGCAGGTGTAGCCCGCGCGGAGCACCCCGACCATGGTCACGGCGAACTGCGGCACGTTGGGCAACATGATCGCGATGCGTGCGCCCGGCTCCAGACCTTGCGCCTGGAGCCAGCCTGCCAAGGCCTTGGAACTGCCATCGAGTTCCCCGTACGACATCCAGCGTTCCATGCAGACCGAGAATGGCCGCGCCGAATAGCGCTCGAACGATTCCTCGAAAAGATGCGCAAGCGACCGGTACTGTTCCGGATCCACTTCGCGTGGAACACCGGCCGGGTAGTTGGCGATGGCAGAAGGGTGCATCGGTTGTTTCCTTTGCGCGATTGTCGAAGCCGAAAAGCGCCGCGCAACGCGGGCTTGTCCTAGGATCGCAGCGATCAACCCGAACGGATTCCGTACCGTCATGGCCGCTCGACTCCAGCAGTCCATCGTCTTCTTGTTGGCAGCGTCGATGGTCGCCTGGGTCATGGCGTGGTGGGAGCGCTCGGTGGTGGTGGCGCTCTGCGGCGTAGTCGCCATCGGCCTTGGCCATGTACCCATCCTTGCGCTCGAAATGTTCGTCGGCTATCGGGTCAGCCGCGACGACCCACGTGGACGCGCAGGATTCGGTGCCCGGCTCCGCGCGTGTTGCGCCGAAGCCTGGTACTCGGTCCGGGTCTTCTGTTGGCAACAGCCTTTTCGATCGCGCGCCGTTCCGGACCATCTTCCGAGGCGCCCGGCGCGCGGTGTCGTCTTCGTGCACGGATTCCTCTGCAACCGAGGCTTCTGGAACGGCTGGATGGGCGAACTTCGCCACGCGGATCGGGCATTCGCCGCCGTCGATCTGGAACCGATGCTGGGATCGATCGACGACTACGCCGCCATCGTGGACGAGGCGGTCCGCAGGGTCGGGATTGCGACCGGCAAGCCGCCGCTCGTCATCGCGCACAGCATGGGCGGCTTGGCGGTTCGAGCCCGGTCGGTCCGGCCTGGAGCCGCGCCGATCCACCGCCTGGTGACCATCGGGACGCCGCATGGCGGAACCTGGCTCGCGCAGTTCAGCTCCACGTTGACCGGTCGACAGATGGCGATCGGCGGTGAGTGGCTGCTGAAGTTGGGGGTTCACGAGCTTGAAGCGCCGACCCCGCCCCTGACCGCCTGGTACTCGCCGAGCGACAACGTCGTGTTCCCGACATCGACCGCCACCTTGCCACACGCGGATAACCGTTGCGCCGGGGCGTTGGGACATATCGAGATGGCTTTCGACGCGAGACTGCGCAGGGAAACGCTTGCCTTGCTTGACAACGACCCTGCTCCGGAACAATGCGATCGGCTCCAGCCCGTGCAAAATCCCCCTTGAAGTAGAACTTTGGTTCTACAGTTGTGTGCTCGCGACAAGCAAGCCAGCACCGCGTCGGACGACGGCGGCAATGTGGACCGATTGCTCATAACCGGCCCCGCGGCTGATTGCGATTTAAGGGAAAACCCCTATATTGAACACATGAACACCGCCAAGGCCCTCCTGAAAGCATCGCTGGGCATCACCTCTTTCCTGAAGATTCCCATCGTCGAAGCTCAACCCCGGCCGGCGAGCGCGACCCCGATCATGGTGCCGATCCGCTCGATCGGGCCACGCGAGAAAGGCCGCATCGAGAACCATCTGCTGGCCCTGGACGCGCAGGACCGTTACCTGCGCTTCGGCTATGCCGCGTCGGACGAGCAGGTCCGCCGCTATGTCGAAGGTCTCGATTTCGAGCGCGACGTGCTCTTCGGCATCTACAACCGCCGGCTCGACCTGATCGCGATGGCGCATCTGGCTTTCGCTCCAGCCGACCAGCCCTCCGACTGCGCGGAGTTCGGCGTCTCGGTGTCCAAGCACGCCCGCGGACGGGGCTATGGCGCGCGGCTCTTCGAGAGGGCGGTGGTCGCGGCGCGCAACGAGGGCGTCGGCATGCTCTTCATCCATGCCTTGAGCGAAAACGCCGCCATGCTGCGCATCGCACGCAAGGCCGGTGCAAAGGTGGTCAGGACCGGTTCGGAGGCCGAGGCCCACCTGCGGCTTCCCAGCGCAACTTTCGACAGCCGCATGAGCGAGATTGCGCTGCAGCAGTTCGCGCAACTCGACTACCACCTCAAGACGCGGGCCAAGCAGTTCTGGGCGTTTTTGGAAGCTCTGCAGGAGATTCGCAGCGGCGTGCGCTCGGCCAGGGATCATTCGTCGCCCTGAGTCGCGCCCCTTGGTTGCCTTGCGGGCGGGGCAATCCGGTATCCTTGTCGTTCCCCAACTTCGCCCTCCGCAGTGGCTGAACCACACCCTGAACGCGCGCCGATCGAGCGCGAAGACAAGCGCAGCTTTCTCCAGAAACTGGCTGAGTTCATTCATCCCGGTCCCGATTCCCGCGATGAGTTGATCGAGACCCTCGCCGATGCCGAGGACAACAACGTGATCGGCGCCGAGTCCCGCGTCATGCTCGAAGGCGTGCTGCGCATGGCCGACATGACGGCCGGCGACGTGATGGTGGCTGCGCCCCGCATGGACCTGGTCAACATCGATGCGCCGTTCGAGGCCTTGTTGAACCTCGTGATCGACACCGCCCACTCGCGCTTTCCGGTGTACGAGGGCGAAAAAGAAAACATCATCGGCATCTTGCTGGCGAAGGACCTGCTCAAGCTGCAGCGTGCGCCTGGCCTCAACATCCGTGCCTTGCTGCGTCCGGCGGCCTTCGTGCCCGAGAGCAAGGGGCTGAACGATCTGCTGCGCGAATTCCGGGGCAATCGCAACCACCTCGCGATCGTGATCGACGAATTCGGCCGCGTTGCCGGACTCATCACCATCGAGGACGTGCTGGAGCAGATCGTCGGCGAAATCGAGGACGAGTTCGACATCGCCGAGGACGAAGGCGACATCTTCGGCCTCGCCGACCACACCTACCGCGTCTCCGGCGACACCCCGATCGAGCGGGTGGCCGAAGCCTTCGGCATCGTCTTCGACGAAGAAGCGTTGAGCGAGGACTTCGACACCATCGGCGGGCTCATCGCCCACGAAATGGGCCACGTACCGAAGCGCGGCGAGCACTACGCGCTCGGTGCCTTCGACTTCGTCGTGCTGCACACCAAGGGCGGAGCGGTCCGCTGGTTCAAGGTGTCGCCGGCGCGCAGCGACGAAGCAAGCGCTTGAAAGCGCCGGCAAGGTTCGCGGCCCTGGTCCTGGCGGGCCTGGCCCAGGCAGCATCGATCGCACTGCCCTGGAGCGGGCGGCCGGCATGGTGGCTGCAGATCGTCTCGCTCTCCGTGCTGGCCTTGCTGCTCGCGCTTCCGTCGCACGGCGCAAGCCATAACCAACCCACCTGGCGCACGGGCTTCCTGAGAGGCTGGGTGTTCGCGATCGCCTGGCTGTGCGGCACCTTCTGGTGGCTCTTCATCTCGCTCCATACCTATGGCGGATTGGCGGCGCCGCTCGCCGTCATCGCAGTGCTGGCGCTGGCGGCGGGGCTGGGGCTGTACTACGCCGCGGCTTGCGCGATCGCCTGCTGGCTGGCGCCGTCAAGCCGCGCATGGCCGATCGTCTTCGCCGCGCTCTGGACTTTGGCGGAGTTGCTGCGCAACACCTGGTTCACCGGCTTTCCGTGGGGCGCCGGCGGCTATGCACACGTCGACGGGCCGCTCGCGGCCTGGGCACCGCTGTTCGGTGTCTACGGGATCGGCGCGGTGGCTGCGGCCATCGCAGTCGTCGTGGCGAACGCTGCGCGAGGGCCCGGGCGGCGCCATCTCGGCCGGTCGTTGGTGCTGGTCTTGCTCCTGGTCGGATTGCCGAACGCCCTGCGCCTGCTGCAAGGCGAGTGGACGACATCGACCGATCGCCTGCGCGTCGCGCTCTTGCAAGGCAATATCCCGCAAGACGAGAAGTTCATCCCCGGTGGTGGCATCGCCACGGCGCTGGCCTGGTACGGCGAAGAGCTGCAGCGCAACCAGGCGCCGCTGGTCATCACGCCCGAGACCGCCTTGCCCCTGCTGCCGTCGCAGCTGCCGCCCGGTTACCTCGACGCCATCGCGGCCCGCTACCGCAGCGGCGAACAGGCCGCCATCGTCGGCATTCCGCTGGGCGATGGCAGGCTCTACACCAACAGCGTGCTCGGCTTCATGCCGGGCATCGCGCAGCCCTATCGCTACGACAAGCATCACCTGGTTCCGTTCGGCGAGTTCATCCCGGGCTTGTTCCGATGGTTCACCGACCTGATGAACATCCCGCTCGGCGACTTCCGCCGCGGCGGGCTCGCGCAACCCGGCTTCGACTTCGGCGGCCAACGCATCGCGCCGAACATCTGCTACGAAGACCTCTTCGGCGACGAGATCGGCGCCAACTTCCGAAGCCTGGAAGCAGCCCCCACGATGCTCCTCAACGTCAGCAACATCGCCTGGTTCGGCGACAGCCTGGCCATCGACCAGCACCTGGCGATCTCGCGCATGCGCGCGCTCGAATTCGAACGTCCGATGGTGCGCTCCACCAATACCGGCGCCACCGTGGTGATCGATCATGCCGGCCGCGTCACGCATGCGTTGCCGCGCCTGACCCGCGGCGTGCTCCAGGCCGAAGTCGAGGGTCGTCGAGGGCTGACGCCGTTCGCACGCTGGGTGTCGGTCGCGGGCTTGTGGCCGTTCTGGATCGGCGCCGGCGCAATCGGCCTCGCATTCGCCCTCGCGCGACGCAACGGAACCCTTCGCAAGTCTTGAGCCGCAAGTCCGGCGGGCGCTCGCGGCACGCCTAAAATCGCCGGCTTGCCGCGGGGTGCATCCCTCCTCGTGGCTGCCGTTCTCCGTCGTCGCCAACTCGGCCGTGCAGGCCTTCTTCATGTCGAGCTTCCAGCAGATCATCCTCACCTTGCAGAACTACTGGGCCGAGCAGGGCTGCGCGCTCCTGCAGCCCTACGACATGGAGGTGGGTGCCGGCACTTCCCATACGGCCACCTTCCTGCGGGCCCTCGGCCCCGAGCCCTGGAAGGCCGCGTACGTGCAGCCGAGCCGCCGCCCCAAGGACGGCCGATACGGCGAGAACCCCAATCGGCTGCAGCACTACTACCAATACCAGGTGGTGCTCAAGCCGGCGCCGAGCAACATCCTGGAGCTCTACCTCGGATCGCTCGCCGCGCTCGGCTTCGACCTTAAAAAGAACGACATCCGTTTCGTCGAGGACGACTGGGAGAATCCCACGCTCGGCGCCTGGGGGCTGGGCTGGGAGGTCTGGTTGAACGGGATGGAGGTGACCCAGTTCACCTACTTTCAGCAGGTCGGCGGCATCGACTGCAAGCCGATCACCGGCGAAATCACCTATGGCCTGGAGCGGCTGGCGATGTACCTGCAGGAAGTCGACAACGTCTACAACCTCGAATGGACCAAGGGCCTCAGCTACGGCGATGTCTACAAGCAGAACGAGGTCGAACAGTCGACCTACAACTTCGAGCACAGCGACATCGGTTTCCTGTTCACCGCTTTCGATGCGCACGAGAAGCAGGCCAGGCATCTCATGGAATCCCAACTGGCGCTACCCGCCTACGAGCAGGTGCTGAAGGCTGCGCACAGCTTCAATCTGCTCGATGCACGGGGCGCGATCAGCGTCACCGAACGCGCTGCCTACATCGGCCGCATCCGCAACCTGGCGCGCAGCGTCGCGCAAAGCTATTACGAAAGCCGCGAGCGGCTCGGCTTCCCGATGGCGCCTCGCGAGTGGGTCGCACAGATGACGAAGAAGGCGGCTTGAGCGATGACCGATACCCGTGACCTGTTGGTCGAGCTCTTCGTCGAAGAACTTCCACCGAAAGCCCTGAAGAAGCTCGGCGATGCATTTGCCGGCGTGCTGCGCGACCAATTGGTCGCGCTCGGCCTCGCGCAAGCCGGCGGGCAAATGAAGGCCTATGCATCGCCTCGCCGTCTTGCCGCGTGGATCGAGGGCGTGCGCGCGCAGGCGCCCGATCGCGCGCAATCGCAGAAGCTGATGCCCACCAGCGTCGGCCTCGATGCGGCCGGACAGCCGACCCCGGCGCTCCTGAAGCGGCTTGCCGCGCTCGGCGCCGACGCTTCCGCCGTTTCGAGTCTCCGGCGCTCCGCCGACGGCAAGGCCGAGGCGCTGTTCTTCGACAGCACCGTTCGCGGCGCGAGCCTGGCGGAGGGCCTGCAGAAGGCGCTCTCCGAATCCATCGCCAAGCTGCCGATCCCGAAGGTGATGAGCTATCAGCTCGAATCCGGTTGCGAACTGCCCGGCTGGACCAGCGTCAGCTTCGTTCGCCCGGCGCATGGCCTCGTGGCGCTGCACGGCGATGACGTGGTCCCGGTCGAAGCCCTCGGCCTGAATGCCGGCCGCGAAACCCACGGGCACCGCTTCGAGGCCAAGATCGATCCGATCGCGCTGCGTCATGCCGGCAGCTATGCCGCGCAGCTCGAATCCGACGGCGCGGTCATCGCCGACTTCGACGCGCGCCGCGGCGACATTGCTCGGCAGCTCGAAGCGGCAGCCGCGCAGGTCGGTGCGGGCGCCCGGCCGATTTCGGACGAGGCCTTGCTCGATGAAGTGACGGCGCTCGTCGAGCGCCCCAACGTGCTGACCTGCGCCTTCGACCCCGCCTTTCTCGATGTTCCGGCCGAATGCCTCATCCTCACGATGAAGGCCAATCAGAAGTACTTTCCGCTGCTCGACGCCGCGGGCAAGCTGACCCACCGCTTCCTGGTGGTCAGCAACATCAGCCCCGACGATGCCAGTGCGGTCATCAGCGGCAACGAGCGGGTGGTGCGACCGCGGCTGGCCGATGCCAAGTTCTTCTTCGACCAGGATCGCAAGAAGCCGCTCGAGTCGCGCGTGGAGGCGTTGAGCAAGGTCGTCTATCACAACAAGCTCGGGACCCAGGGCGAGCGGATGCAGCGGGTCGTGGCGATCGCCCGGGCCATCGCCGCGCAGATGGGAATGGACGCGGCAGAGCAGGCCGCCCAGGCAGCGCGCCTCGCCAAGGCGGACCTGGTGACCGACATGGTCGGCGAGTTCCCGGAGCTGCAAGGCACGATGGGCCGCTACTACGCGCTGCACGACGGTCTGCCTCCGGTGGTCGCCGATGCCATCGAAGACCATTACAAACCGCGCTTCGCCGGCGACGACCTGCCGCGCAGCACGGTCGGCCTGGTGGTCGCGCTCGCCGACAAGCTCGAGACCCTGGCCGGGATGTTCGCCATCGGCAACCTGCCGACCGGCGATCGCGATCCGTTCGCCTTGCGCCGCCATGCGCTGGGCGTCTTGCGGATGCTGATCGAGCGCGAACTGCCGCTCGACCTGCCCGCCTTGCTCGACATGTCGTTCGACGCCTTTGCCGGGGCGCCGGCCGTCGGCGCGCTGGACGAGGCGAAACGGCAAGAGGCGCGAGCCGCGCTCGAAGCCTTCATCTTCGACCGCCTTGCCGGCATGCTGCGCGAGCAGGGCGCGAGCGCGCAGGAGGTCGACGCGGTGCTCGCCTCGCGGCCGGCGCGCCTCGCCGACGTGCCGAAGCGGCTGGCCGCCGTGCGGGCCTTTGCGGCACTCGCCGAGGCGCCCGCATTGGCTGCGGCGAACAAGCGCATCGGCAACATCCTCAAGAAGTCGCCGGGTGCCGATGCCCACGTGAGCGAGGTGCTGCTGGTCGAGCCGGCGGAGCAGGCGCTGCACGCGGCCATGCTGCGGATCGTGCCGCCGGCCGAGGCGCAGTTCGAAGCCGGCGACCATGCCGGCTCGCTCCGAACCCTGGCCGCCCTGCGCGAGCCGGTGGATGCGTTCTTCGACGGCGTGATGGTGAATGCCGAGCAAACCGATCTGCGGCTCAACCGGCTCGGATTGCTGATGCTGCTGCACCGGGCCATGAATCGCGTCGCGCAGCTCGAGCGCCTCGCCAGCTGAAGGCATCCTGCACATGAAGCTCGTCATCCTCGACCGCAACGGCACCCTGAACGTGCATCGCGACGACTTCGTCAAGAGCGACGTCGAATGGCTGCCGCTACCGGGTGCGCTGGAGGCCGTCGCCCGGCTCAACCATGCCGGCTGGCACGTGGTGATCGCATCGAACCAGTCCGGGCTCGGCCGGGGCCTGTTCGACGTCGCGTCGCTCAACGCCATGCACGCCAAGATGCACAAGATGCTGGCGGCCGTCGGTGGGCGCGTGGATGCGGTCTTCTACTGCCCACACAGCCCGGACGAGAACTGCAATTGCCGCAAGCCCAAGCCTGGACTGTTCCTGCAGATCGGCGAACGCTACGGCGTCGACCTGGCGCACGTGCCGACCGCCGGCGACAGCCTGCGCGACCTGCAGGCCGGCGCTGCCGCCGGCTGCGAACCGCACCTGCTGCTCACCGGAATGGGCGCCGCCTGCCGAGGTGTCGAGCTGCCGCCCGAGTACCCTCCGAACACGCGGGTCCACGAGAACCTCGCGGCCTTCGCCGACTTCCTGCTCGCGCGAGAAGACCAGGCCGCCGCCCAATCCACTGCCGCTGCTGCCTGATGTCATTCATCCGCTCACTCGTCCACGCCCTCTGGATGCTCGTCACGGTGATTCCGTGGGGCTTGATCATGGTGGTCAGCTCGATCTGGAAGCGCGGGATTCCGCTCTACTGGATGGCCGAGCGCTGGCTGACCTGGGCGATCCAGGGCGCCCGGGTCATCTGCGGTATTCGCACGCGGGTCACCGGCATGGAAAACCTGCCGACCGACCAGCTCGCCGGCGCGGTGCTGCTGGTCAAGCACCAGTCGACCTTCGAGACCTTCCTGATGCCGACCTTGATGCCGCATCCGCTGGCCTTCGTGTTCAAGCGCGAGCTGATCTACGTGCCCTTCTTCGGCTGGGCGATGGCGCGGCTGGACATGATCCACATCGATCGCAAGCAGCGCACGCAGGCCTTCAACAAGGTGGTGGCCCAGGGCCGCAAGCTGCTGGCGCAGGGCATCTGGATCATCATGTTTCCCGAGGGAACCCGGATTCCGCGCGGCCAGCAGGGCGTGTACAAGACCGGCGGCACGCGCCTGGCCTGCGAGACCGGCGTCCCGGTCATCCCCATCGCCGTGACCTCCGCCAAGGTCTGGCCCCGCAAGGCCTTCATCAAGCGCCCGGGCGTGGTCGACGTATCGATCGGCCCCGCCATCCCCAGTGTCGGCCGCCGTCCGGACGAGCTGATGCGCGAGGTCGAGGCCTGGATCGAAACCGAGATGCGCCGGCTCGACCCCGAGGCCTACGCCGGTGCAGCCGCCGCGACCGCGACGGCCTGAGCCCTCGTTTTTTTTCGATCGCCCACCATGCGCAGCCTGCTGCAGTTCACCCTGGACTTGTTCGGCGATGCGGCCGAACCGGCGAACGGCGCATCGATGGACCCGGCAGGCGGCAAGGGGCGCTTGAAGGCGATACCCAAGGAGAAGCCCAAGGCGAAATCCGGCAAATCCGGAACCCCAGGCAAGTCCGGTGCGCCCCGGAACCTCGGCAAGCCCGAGATGCCCGTCGACCTCGCCGGTCCAGCCCCTGCGATCGACCCCGCGAATTCCACGCTGGCGCTCGACCAGGCGCTCGGCACCGCCAGCTACCGCCATCCCCGCGCCAACCGCCAGCTGTTGCTGGGCCCCGCGCAGGTCGGCTTCGAGTTCAGCCGAAGCCGTCGCCGCACGATCGGTTTCGTCGTCGGCGCAGAGGGCCTGTCGGTCCGGGCGCCGAAATGGGTCGGACTGCGCGATGTGGATGATGCCGTCCGGGCGAAGTCCGACTGGATCCTGCGCAAGCTCGCCGAGACCCAGGAGCGCCAAGCCGGCCTCGAAGCCCTGCGGATCGATTGGAAGGACGGCGCGAGTTTTCCGTTCCTGGCCCATCCGGTGACGGTGGTGCTCGATCCGCACCATGCCTTCGACGGCATCGGCGGCCAACTGGAAGCGGGCGAAGACGGCGTTCCGCACCGGCTGCGGCTGTCGCTCTCGAGGCAGGCGAGCCCGACCCAGATCCGCGATGCCGCGCAAGCATGGTTGATGCGCCAGGCCCGCCGGATCTTCATCGAGCGCCTCGATCATTTCGCGCCGCGGTTGAGGGTGAAATGGCGCAAGCTGACCTTGTCGAACGCGGCGACTCGCTGGGGCAGCGCCACATCCGACGGTGCGATCCGGCTGCATTGGCGGCTTCTGCATTTCAGGATGGAGGTGATCGACTACGTGGTGGTGCACGAGTTGAGTCATCTCCGGGTGATGGACCACAGTCCGCGGTTCTGGCAGACGGTCGAGAGCGTGATGCCGGGGTACGAGGGGTTGCGGCAGCACTTGAAGGATCAGCCGATTCCCAAGTGGTGAATGGCGGGTGGCGTTGCGTCGCATTCGGGGGGGCGATTCGCGGAGGGGGCAGCGGTGGCGGGTGGCGTGCCCTCTGCCTCCAGACGTCACCGGCCCTTCGGGCTTCCCTGCGGTGCTCGCGCCAGGTGGGGTCCGCGCAAACTCGCTTCGCTCAAACACGCGCGGCGGCGGGTGGGCCTCGGCTCGCTCTTGCTTGGCGTGCATGACGAGAACGGCAAGCTGCGCTACGCAGGCAACGTCGGCACGGGGTTCGACGACAGGACGCTGGTCGAGCTCAAGTCGAAGATCGACGCGGTCGCCGCCGACGCGAGTCCGTTCGACGGCCCCACCCAGCATGATCGCAAGGCGCATTGGGCGAAGCCGGTGCTGCTCGCGGAAGTGTCCTTCGGCGAGTGGACAGGTACCGGGCAGATCCGGCATTCGGTCTTTCGCGGGCTGCGCACCGACAAGAAGCCGGTCGCGATCACGCGCGATCGGCCGAAGAAGGTCGAGGACGACATGGAAGCTACGAAGACGCCATCGAAGTCGAGGTCGAAATCGAAGTCGGCCGCAGGGTCGACCGACACCGCGGCTGCGAAGCCCGAGTCCGCGTCCGGGCGTTCGCCGGCACGCAAGGGTTCTTCCGCCGCCGCCAAGTCCGCATCCGCGGCGCCTGCCGGCAAGGCCGGCCTGCAGGTCAACGTCACCAACCCTGAACGGGTGATCGATCCGTCGACCGGGCTCACCAAGCTGGACCTGGTCCGCTACTACGGCCTGGTCGCACCCTTGCTGCTCGAGCACCTGAAGGGACGGCCGGTATCGCTGGTGCGCGCGCCATCGGGCATCAAGGGCCAGCTGTTTTTCCAGAAGCATCTCGAAAGCAAAATGCCGGGCGTGAAGTCGCTGGATGCGTCGCTCGATCCGGACCACCCGCCGTATCTCGAAGTGCCGACCGCTGCGGCCGTGCTGTCCGCGGCGCAGATGAACGTGGTGGAGTTCCATACCTGGAATGCGATCAAGACCGCGATCGACAAGCCGGACCGCATGACCTTCGATCTCGATCCGGGCGAGGGCATCGATTGGAAGGCGATGCAGCAGGCGGCTTCGCTGATGCGTGGCTTCCTCGAGCAGCTCGGGCTCGAGTCATTCCTGAAGACCAGCGGCGGCAAGGGCCTGCACGTGGTGGTGCCGCTCAAGAAGCAGCACGGCTGGGACACGGTCAAGTCGTTTTCGCAGGCCATCGTTCAGCACGTGGCCCGCACCCTGCCGCAGCTCTTCGTCGCCAAGAGCGGACCGTCGAACCGCATCGGCAAGATCTTCGTGGACTATCTGCGAAATGGCTTCGGTGCGACCACCGCCTCGGCCTGGTCCGCCCGCGCCCGGCCGGGTCTGGGTGTGTCGGTGCCCGTTCGATGGGACGAACTCGACGGGCTGAAGAGCGGGTCCCAGTGGACCGTCGCCAACATCCACGAGCGGCTCGACCAAGGCAATGCGCCGTGGGACGGGTATGCGCCGCAGCCGATCGCGCGTGCCATGACGGCGCTCGACTTCAAGCCCTGACCGGCCTGCGGACTTGCCGCGGGCCGAGGACGAAGGGTCTTCAGACATGCGAATCGCGACCTACAACGTCAACGGCATCCTTGATCGATTCGCACCGTTGAAGGCGTGGCTCGATGTCACGCAACCGGATGTCGTGTGCCTGCAGGAGATCAAGTGCACCAACGCCGCTTTTCCTCGCGATGCGTTGTCCGAGCTGGGCTACGAAGCCTTGGTCCATGGCCAGAAGAGCTGGAACGGCGTGGCCATCCTGGCCAGGGGACAGGCTCCGCTCGAAATCAGGCGCGGCCTGCCCGGTGATCCGGACGACAAGCAGAGTCGCTACCTGGAGGCGGCCGTCCTCGGGTTGGTGATCGGCTGCCTCTACATGCCGAACGGCAACCCTCAGCCCGGGCCCAAGTTCGACTTCAAGCTGGAGTGGATGGCCCGCTTCGACCGCCATGCGGCGGCGCTCGAGAAGACCGGCCATCCGGTGGTGCTGGCCGGCGACTACAACGTGGTTCCGACCGACGCGGACATCTACGCCACCCGTTCGTTCGCGGACAACGCGCTGCTCCAGCCAGCGGCGCGCGCGGCCTACGCCAAGCTGCTGCGCCGAGGCTGGACCGACGCGCTCAAGGCCCGGCATCCGGACAAGCCTCCCTATACCTTCTGGAGCTATATGCGGAATCGATATCCGCGCGATGCCGGGCTGCGCATCGACCACCTGCTGTTGAGTCGCTCCATCGCGCCTCGGCTGAGTTCGGCTGGCGTCGACAAGGCGGTTCGAGGCATGGCAGGCGCGAGCGACCATGCACCGGTGTGGGTCGAGCTCGACTTGGATGGATGAGCTGACATGCATCTGTCATGCACCAGCGCAATGCTTTGGCTGAAGCGGCAGAAGCGATTTGCGCCTACATCGTGCACGCGCGCACTGACTATGCTGCTTCGCGTTGGTGTGCTCGGGGAGCTGCACCATTAGCCGCACTCGCAACGAATGGAGCCGATCCGAATTGCGAGACAAAAAAGGATTGAGACATGCAGATCAACTGCGAGGCCATTCACTGTTTCGACACCGCCAGCGTGCGGTTCGCGATTTATCCTGACGGGTTCGATGGCCCGCGCATCCTGGCCGACATCACGGAAGACGCGCTGCGCGATATCTATGGCGCGCGCGGCGGTGGCGACAGCCTGGTCGCAGCCTGCCAATCGAACTTCGGCGCGATCGAGGCAATGGCCGTGGAGCGCTATCGGCAATCGCCCTTCCGCGCGATCGTTCTCAGGACCAGCGACTTCGAGAACTGGGCCTTGTCGCCCGAATCGATCTACTGATCGCTTGCCGGTGGGCCCGCCCGTTCGCCCCATGGGCAGCGGGGTAGACCTTGCCTCCGCCCCGAAACTGGCGGCATCATCCTTGCTCTTTGCTCGAATGCCGGAAGGGCCATCATGGCTGTCGGCGCTCATCCGTTGCCGCCTGTCTTTTCTCACGATGCCCTCTTTTCTTCGATCCGTCGCAGTGACCGTCGACGAACCCGATCCAGGTTCCTATTACTGGCTGCTTCTCGAATCCGGCGGCCCCGGCGAACCGTTCCAGGTGCTGTCGTCCGCCCGCACCGGTCAGCCGAGTTACGACGATGCGTTGATCGAGGGCGTGAACCAGTTGCGCCAGCTTTGCCGGGATCGACGGCAAGGCCCGCGCCGCACGCACGAAACGCCGGGCGACAACCCTTCCGGCTGGTCACCGTTGATCTGAAAGTCCGGCTGGCGCGGGTCGAGCCGAAAGGCTTCATGTGTCGTGGCTGCCGGAATCGCGAACGTCTTCACGTTGCCTGCATTTCAGCTGCGCCCGAGCCTCGTGCAAGCGAGCGATGCGGCTCTTCCGAGCCGTTAAGATCGGGCGGCTTCACGGCAGACGCGGGGCGCATCGATCGAACCAACGACCCTCCTCATGAAGCGTTCATGCCCCGTCCGTTATGCAAGGCTTCCGAGCCTTCTGCGCCGAGCGCTCGGCGCAATGCCGATCGAGCAGCATCCAAGGGCAGCGAGCCAACATGGCGGTTAATTCCAGTTTCGCCGGCTTGGGCAATTCGTCCTTTGCGAGCCTGACGCCGGCACCTGCTTCGGCCGACGAGGCAGAACCATGGGTCCGCGGCGAACTCATTCGCAGCCTGATGCGGGCTTCTCGCGGGTCCTACCTGCTGGCCGCGGCACTGATGCCGGCCATGGTCGGGCTGAGCTGGGGGCATGTGCCGACCTGGCAACTCTTCGCATGGCTGGTCGTCGGGATCATCGCCACCGGCTTTCGGATCTGGGGCGAGTTCGTCTACGGCCGCGACTTCGCCGATCGCGATTCGACCGCCCAGGAGTACTTCGTCGAACGCTATCGAATGCTCTGGAGCGGCAGCGCCTTCGCCTGGGGCTTGTCGATCCTGATCTTCTTCGAGCGAACGCCGCTCGTGAACCAGTTCATGAGCTGGCTCATCGTGGCCGGCGTCGCGACTTTTCCGCTCAACGGATTGGCGCTGCACCCGCCGCTCCTGAAGCGCTACGTCAACACCCTGTTCGCGACCATGGTCGTCGCCATCGTGTTCCGGGTGATCGATCTGGCCTTCGAGCGCCCGCACTTCCATTACGGCTTCCTGATGCTGCCGGTGCTCCACTGGTTCCTGCTGCTTCGCTCGGGTCGGCGGATCCACGAGACCGCTCGCAACAGCTTCGAACTGCTGTTCCACAACCACATCCTGATCAATTCGCTGACCCAGCAGCGGCAGGCCGCGGTGTCGGCGGTCGCGATGAAGAACCGTTTTCTGGCGAGCGCCGCACACGACATGCGCCAGCCGGTGCTGGCCCTGTCGCTCTACGCGGATTGGCTGCGCAACGAACCCGAACTGGTGGCCGAGATCGCGCCGAAGATCGTCCGCGCCACGCATGCGGTGAACGCGCTCTTCGACTCGCTCTTCGATCTGGCTCGGATCGATTCCGGTCAGGTGAGGCTGCACATCGAGAGAGTGGACGTCGGCCAGCTGCTGCACGACCTGGAGCTGCAGTACCGTCCGGTCGCCGAGGCCAAGGGGCTGGAGTTTCGGGTGCGGGTGGCGCCCGGCACCGTGCAGACCGACCCGATCCGTGTGCGCCGGATGATCGGCAACCTGATCGCCAACGCGATCAAGTACACGGCCGAGGGCGGAGTGTTGCTGGTCTCCCGCCAGACCAACGAAGGCTTGCGGGTCGAGGTCTGGGACACCGGCATCGGCATCGCACGGGAGCATCTGCGCGATGTGTTCCTCGAGTTCTACAAGGTGGCCGATCACGCCGGAACTTCCGACGGCTTCGGTCTCGGCCTGGCGATCGTGGCGCGGCTGTCGCATGCGCTCAATCATCCGGTCAGCGTGCGATCGCGAATCGGGCGGGGCAGCGTGTTCCGGGTCGAGCTGAACGACGCCGATGAAGCCGAGGCGCAGTCGCGCATCTCCGGCGCGGTGGGCTGACGCAGCACGCGCATCGGGCTGCGTCGGGCTCAGCAAAAGCAAAGCGCCCGGTCAGGGCGCTTTGTACTTCTCGCTTCGATCCATCCTGAATTGCCAGCTCGTGGGCTGGCCTCTTTCACGAGGCCTCGGCGGCGGGGCGCCGGCTAGGCACCCGCTTCGCCCTCGAGCCCGGCGGCCGGCAGTTCGCCGTTCGCATCTTGAGGGCCGCGCTTGGCGCCGCCAGCAGAAGCCGAGGCGCCCGTATAGCCACTGGCGATCGTCGAGAGCAAGCCGTTGATGCGCGCATGGTGAAGCGCCTGCGTCCGGCTCTTGACGCCCAGGCGCCGAAAAAGGCGCCACAGATGGACCTTGACCGTGTGCTCGCTGATCTCGAGCTCGGCGGCGATGTCGCGGTTGCTCTTGCCCTGGTCGAGCATCGCGATCAGTTGGGTCTGGCGTTTGGAGAGCTTGCCGCTGGCTGCGGCGACCGGCTCTTCGACCTCGGTGTCTGCCATCAGCAGACCGCGCAGGGCGGCGGTGAGTTCGGCCGAACTGGCGGACTTCTCGATGTACGTGTCGGCGCCGACTTCGATGCAGGCCTCTTCCATGTCGGCGGCAGGGGAAGCCGAATAGACCGCGATCGGCACGTCGGGATAGGTTTGCTTGACCTGGGCCACGCCGTCGGTGCCATTCACGTCCGGCAGCTTGAGGTCGAGGCAGAAAAGGGAGGGAGCGCCATGCTGCTTGACGGCGGCGGGAAGCTTGTCGAGCCGGTCGAGTTCGATGATGGTTTCGGCGGGCCGCAGCCGCCGCAAGACCATCACGATGGCGTCTCGCATCAGGGGGTGGTCGTCGATGACATAGATGCTCATGGGTTTCTCACTGTTGAGGGTTGGGACGGCTCGTGCCGTTTCACGCCCGACATTCGTCTTTCTTTCTATTTGTCGCCGGCGGTCGTATCGGCCGCCAGCGCCTCCAATGCGCCCGTTGCCAGGCGCATGCCCTCGGCATCGAGGGTTTCCAGCTTCGCCGCCAACTCGGTCAGCGCAGAGCCGGGCTGTTGCCGCAGCCTGGCAATGGCCTGGCCCGCATCTCGGGGCGATTCGAAGCCCCTGCTTTGTAACAGCTGATTGCCGTCCGCGTCGAGAAACTTGAAATAAAACATCCCATCGCTGTCTTTGTACTGCTTGAACGAAGCTCGTTGCTGTCGTGTCGTCTTGGCCGTGCTACTGCCCGACGCCGAAGCATCCAGGCGGCGCAAGCCGACGGCCTCACGGAGCCGGGTCATGAAGGGCCGCGACAGGGCGCGTGCCTTGTCCGCCCCGGCCAGAAGAATGCGCTCGATCTCCGCCGGATGGGCCATCAGCGCCTCGTAGCGCTCACGCAGTGGCGCCACCTCGCGATCGATGCGTTCGAACAGCACCTGCTTGGCATCGCCCCAGCCGATGCCTTTGGCGTAGGACTTGCGCAAGGCCTCGGTCTCGCCCGCATCGGCGAAGGCCTGGTAGATCTGGAACAGCGCGGAGCCTTCGGTCTCCTTCGGCTCGCCGGGCGCGCGCGAATCGGTGACGATGCCTGCGATCAGCTTCTGCAGCTGCCCGCGCGGCGCGAACAGCGGAATGGTGTTGTCGTAGCTCTTGCTCATCTTGCGGCCGTCGAGGCCGGGCAGGGTGGCGACCGCCTCGTCGATCTCGGCCTCGGGCAGCGTGAAGTGCTCGCCGTAGAGATGATTGAAGCGTTGCGCCATGTCGCGCGCCATTTCGATGTGCTGCACCTGGTCGCGTCCGACCGGCACCTTGTGCGCATTGAACAGCAGGATGTCCGCGCCCATCAGCACCGGATACATGAAGAGACCGGCGCTCACGTCCGCGTCGGGGTCGTCGCCTCGCGCGGTGTTCTTGTCCGAAGCCGCCTTGTAGGCATGGGCGCGGTTCAGCATCCCCTTGCCGGTGACGCAGGTGAGGAGCCAGGTGAGTTCGGGAATCTCGACGATGTCCGACTGTCGATAGAAGGTGACCCGCTCCGGATCGAGCCCGCAGGCCAGCCAGCTGGCCGCGATTTCGAGAGTCGACCGCGGGATGCGCTCCGGCTGGTCGACCTTGATGAGGGCGTGGTAGTCGGCCAGGAAATAGTAGCTTTCGACATCCGGCCGCAGGCTGAAGCGCACCGAATGGCGCACCGAGCCGACATAGTTGCCGAGGTGCGGTGTGCCGCTGGTCGTGATGCCGGTCAGGAAGCGGATCTTGTTGGCCATGGTCGAGAGTCAGCGAAGCAACGCGGTAACGGGGGTGAGCAGGAAGGAAATGGCGTCGTAGCCGAAACCCATCAGCGGGCGCATCCACCAGTTGGTGATGATGCCGGCGAGGACCAAGCCCATCACGATGAAGAAGCCGTAGGGCTCGATGCGCGACAGGAAGTCTTGCGCCCGCCCGCGCGGCAGCACGCCGGCCAGCACCCGGCCGCCATCGAGCGGCGGCAGCGGAAAGAGGTTGAACGCCCACATCACCAGGTTGACCAGCACGCCGCCCTGCGCCATCCGCAGAAAGAACGGCTCTTCGACGTTCATGCCCTTGAGCAGGTAGAAGAACGCCGCCCACAGGATCGCCTGGATGAAATTGGAAGCCGGCCCCGCCAGCGCGACCCAGATCATGTCGCGCTTCGGATTGCGCAGATGCCCGAAGTTGACCGGCACCGGCTTGGCGTAGCCGAAGAGGAAGGTGCCGGAGGTCGCGATATAGAGCACCAGCGGCATGACGATGGTGCCGATGGGGTCGATGTGGCGGATCGGGTTGAGCGTGACGCGGCCGAGCACATAAGCCGTGTTGTCGCCAAGGTAGCGGGCTACGTAGCCGTGCGAGGCTTCATGCACCGTGATCGCGAAGATCACGGGCAGTGCGTAGATGAGAACGGTCTGTATCAGGTCTTGGATATCCACCGGGGCGATTGTCTCAGACGCATCGGAGGCATCGGCCGGTGGTCGGAGCGCTAGAGGCCGAGCGTCTTGAGCGCGCCCCGGCCTTGCCGGACCACGAGCGGCTGGTCGCCGGTGGCCATGGGTGTCAGGTCGACCACGGTGGTGGGCTGCGACGGACAGGCGCCGGAGTCGATCACGGCGCCGATCTGCTTCTCGAAGCGGGCGCGGATTTCTTCGGCATCGTTGAGCGCCTCGGTCTCGCCCGGCGGAATCAGCGTCGTCGCCAGCAGCGCCTCGCCATGCAGCCCGATCAGGTCGCACAGCACGCGGTGGTCGGGTACGCGCAGGCCGATGGTCTTGCGCTGTGGATGACTGACCCGGCGCGGCACCACCTTGGTCGCTTCGAGCAGGAAGGTGTAGGGCCCCGGCGTCGCCGCCTTGAGCAGGCGATATTGCTTGTTGTCGACCCGGGCATAGTTGGCGAGCTGGCTCAGGTCGCTGCAGATGAGGGTGAGATGGTGTTTGTCGTCGACCTGCCGGATTCGCCTGAGTTGCTCGACCGCTGCGCGATCGTCGAGCTGGCAGGCGAGCGCGTAGCTCGAATCGGTGGGCACCGCGATCACCTCGCCGCGCTGGAGCAAGGCGACGGCCTGCTTGAGCAGCCGCTGCTGGGGGTTGTCGGGATGGACTTCGAAGTATTGCGCCATGTCGCTACTTTACGATTCTGCCGGCGCGATCGGCACCCGTCGTTCGCGCACCGTGAGCCAGGCGCCGGCCGCGCCGCAGACCGCGATCATGCCCATGCCGACCAGCGACAAGGCGTCCGGCACGTGCGAGAAGATCAACCAGCCGCCCAGCATCGAGAACGCGATCTGCGCATAGAGATAAGGCGTGAGCGTGGACGCCGGCGCGCGCTGGTAGGCCAGGATCAGCATGAAGTGGCCGAGCGTGCCCATGAACCCCATCAGCCCGAGCAGCGCCCACCAATGCCAGCTGGGCAGGCTGGTCCAGCCGAAAGGCACCAGCACCGACATGCAGATGGCGCCGACCCAGCCGGTATAGAAGTGCATCGTCAGAGGGTCTTCGGTCTGCGCGAGCTTGCTGGTGAGCACCTGGAACCAGGCGTTGCTCACCACCAGGCCGAGCGGCAGCAGCACCGCCCAGCTGAAGGCATTGCCGCCGGGCCGCAGAATGACCAGCGTGCCGACGAAGCCGCCGGCTACCAGCGTCCATCTCAGCACCGACACGCGCTCCTTCAACACCGTGGCGGCCAACAGCGTGACCGCCAGGGGCGCGATCAGCACGATCGAGGTGAACTCGGCGAGCGGCATGTAGCGCAGGCTCATGAATGCCAGCGAACTCGAAGTCAGGAGCAGCAGTCCGCGCAGCAACTGGAACTTGGGATGCTCGGTCCGGAACAGCGCGGTGCCGCGCTGCCGGATCAGCACCACCGACATGGCGACCGCCTGAAAGGCATACCGTGCCCAGAGCCCCATCACGATCGGCACCGCGGCGGTCGAGAACTTGGTCGCCGTATCGAGCGTCGAGAAGCAGGCGGTTGCCAGCAGCAGCAGGCCGATGCCCGCGAGGATGCGTTCGGACGCGAGGTCCCGCGTCTCCTTGGTGCCCGGAGCCGCGTCGCCGCTCGCCGGCGCGCTCACTGGATCCGATGCTCCAGCAGTTCCCAGACCGGCGTGAGCTTGCCCGGCAGCAGGGGCAGCGCGCCGAGGTCGCAATGGCTTTCGGACGGGCTGTGGAAGTCGCTGCCGCGCGATGCCGCGAAGCCGAATTCGATCGCCTTGTCGGCGTATTCGACGTACTCGGCCGCCGTGTGGCTGCCGGTCACCACCTCGATGGCGCGGCCGCCGTGTGCCTGGAATTCGACGAACAATGCGTATTCCTCGTTCGCCGTGAACTTGTAGCGCCCGGGGTGCGCGATCACCGCCAGGCCCTTGGCGTCGGTGATCCATCGGATCGCGTCCTTGAGGGTCGCCCATCGGTGCGGCACATAGCCGGGCTTGCCTTCGGTGAGGAACTTCCGGAACACCTCGGGGGTATCGCGGCAATGCCCTTGCTCGACCAGGAAACGCGCGAAATGGGTGCGGGAGATGAGTTCGGGATTGCCGACGAAGCGCAATGCGCCTTCATACGCACCGTGGATGCCGACCTGCGCCAACCCGGCCGCCATCTCCTGGGCCCGCTTGCCGCGGCCGCCACGGGTGTCGTAGAGGCCCTCGCTGATCGCGGCGTCGTCCGGATCGAAGCCCAGCCCGACGATGTGGACAGTTTCGTTTGCGAAGGTGACCGAGATCTCGGTGCCGGTCAGGTACTTCATGCCGTGTTTGCGGGCTGCCTCGGCGGCGCGGTGCTGGCCACCGATTTCGTCATGATCCGTAAGGGACCAGAGCTCGACGCCGTTGGCGGCTGCGCGCTCGGCCAGGGCTTCCGGCGTGAGGGTGCCGTCTGAGACAACGGAGTGGCAGTGGAGGTCGGCGTTGAGGATCGAGGACACGAAGGTGATCTTATTCGTTTAGCCCTGGCGCTGCCCGGCCTGGGGCTTGCGTCCGGGGCACCGTGTCACAGGGCGAGGCATGCAAGCTGCTACCGTGTGCCCATGGCCCGCCGCTCATCCGCTTTCACTGCCAGTGCTGCCATCACGCGCGCCTATCGACGCGGCCTGAAGGCATTGACCAAGGCGACGCTGAGCACCGGCCGCAAGGTCGCCAGGCAGGCCACCAAGGCCAGTCGGCAGGTTGCCCGCCAGCAAAAGGCACCGCGCGGTGCCGGCGATTGGCTGACCGGCATGGCCATGGGACCGGCCGGGGCAAGGCGCTACCACCTGTTTCGCCCGCCCGGCATACCGATCGGAGAACGGCGGCCGCTCATGGTCATGCTGCATGGCTGCGGCCAGAGCGGCCACGATTTCGCGCGCAGCACCCGCATGAATATGCTCGCGGCCCGCGAAGGATTCTTCGTGCTCTACCCCGAGCAGGACCGGCTCGCCAATGCCCATGGCTGCTGGAACTGGTTCGACCGGCGCTCCGGAAAGGCGGACGCCGAGGCCACGACCCTGATGGCTGCGGTCGACCAGGCCTGCCTGCTTTATCCGGTGGATCGCGGTCGGGTGGCGATCGCCGGGTTGTCCGCCGGCGCCAGCATGGCGGCGCTGGTCGCTACCCGTTATCCGGCGCGATTCAAGGCGGTCGCCATGCATTCGGGCGTTGCGCCGGGCGCCGCCAAGTCGCCGGCCACGGCCCTCGGCGCGATGCGAGGCCGGCATGCACCGCCGATGCCGGTCACGGCCGTCGGGAAGGCGATGGGCGCGGCGGCTGCGCTCACCCTGCTGCCACCCCTGCTGGTGATCCATGGCGATGCGGACACCATCGTTGCCGCCAAGAACGCCGGCAGTTCGGCGGAAGTCTGGGCCGCGGCCACGGCAGCCGTGCCCGGGCTGCAGCGGACCGTGCAGCGCGGCAAGAGGCATTCGATGCGATTGACCGAATACAAGCGTGCGCGGCGGACCTTCGTGCTGCTGTGCGAAATCGCGGGGCTCGGGCACGCGTGGAGCGGTGGGTTGGCGAGCCTGGCGTACAGCGACCCTGCGGGACCGGATGCCACGCGGTTGATCTGGCGGTTTGCGATGAAGCAGTTCGAGGCTTCGGTTGTGGGGTAGGGCGGCTTGCTGGGTAGGTCGGGCTCGTCGGGATCGAGTAGGGGCGGGAGT
>LR732703.1:436029-1074495 GCA_902506565.1 Burkholderiales bacterium 8X
GTCGGGGTCGGGGTTGGCCCTTCGAGGGATCGAGGTCGAGGCCAACGATCGCATGCTCACCCATTCGCTCGCGCTGTTGCTGCGCAAGGCGGCGTTGCGAGCGCGCGTGCAGCGGCGGAGGGAACAGGAAGGCGATGACATCGATCTGGACGAGTGGTTGCTCGCGATCGACTCGCCGCTTCGAGGCTCGTCGCCCGGCCATGCATCCGGCGACCCCGAGCGGGTGTATCGACGGATGTCGCGCAAGCCGGTTCGCTGCGCCATGCTCCTGCTGGTCGACTGCTCCGCCTCCAGCGCCCGGCCGTACGGCCCGGATGCGGCCCTCAGCCAGCTGGCGGCACAGCAGCGCGCCGCATCGCTGCTCGCGCAAGCGGCCTGCGCAGCCGGCTGGTCGGTCGCCATCCAAGGGTTCAGTTCGGACGGCCGGCACCGGGTCGAGCACTGGCATGTCAAGGATTTCGCCGAACCCTGGGACTCGTCGGCAGCGCAAAGCTTGGCGAACCTCGGCTGCGGCGGCTCGACCCGGCTGGGCGCGGCCGTCCGGCACGCGTCGACTGCGCTGTCACGGGAAGCCGCGGACTGCCGCTTGCTCCTTGCCCTGGGCGATGGCGAGCCGCACGATGTCGACATCCACGATCCCCGCTATCTGGTCGAGGACGCACGGCATGCGGTGCAGATGGCTCGGATGCAGGGCATCGACTGCTCGGCCCTGCTTTTCGACGCAGCGATGGCGAACATTCCGGAACAGGTCTTCGGGAAGAACGCCGCCTTGCCGCTGCGAGCGCTGGAGGGCCTGCCTTCCGCCTTGGGCCGGCTGCTCGCTCGCAGGAGGTGAGCCCGAGCCGCTGGTTCGGCTTGCGGTCGTCCGTCCGGTTCAGTGCAGCTGTCGGCTGCGGCCGCCGTCCACCGCCAGCACCTGCCCGGTGACGTAGGTGGCATCGAGCGCCAGGTAGACCACGGCGCTGGCCAGCTCCTCGAAGCGGCCGAGCCGGCCGAGCGGGATCGAGCGGTCGATCTTGTCCGCGCGTTCGGCATCGGTCCAGTCGGCAGGGTAGGGGAGCGTTCCGGGCTGCACCACGTTCACCCGGACGGAAGGCGCCCATTCGTTGGCCAGCGACAGCATCAAGGCCTGCAGGGCCGCTTTGGCCATCGTGTAGCCCGCGTAGCCCCGCGGTGGCCGCTCGACCCCGATGTCCGTGATGCCGACCACCGAGCGCAGAGCGGACCGCTTTCCTTCCGGATCGGAGAGCGGTCGCAGCGCGGCGAGGATGGCCGCATGCGCACCGACGTGGATCGCCATGTCGAGCCGGGCACGCGCTGCATCCCCGATGTTGCTGGGCTCATACACCGAGGCGTTGCAGACCACGATCTCGATTTCCTGCTCGCGGAGCCAGTCGGGCACTGCCAGGGCGTCGTTCGCGAAGTCGGCCTGCCAGAGCCGGGTCGAGCCGGCGCGACCGGATTCGAGTTGCTGCTGCAGCAACGCAGCCTTGTCGCCCGAGCGCGGCGAATGGTGGATGACGACCCCCAGCCCCCGTGCATGCAAGGCCCTGCAGATGGCGGCGCCGCCCCGGCCGGCTGCCCCGGTGACCAATGCCCAGCGCATCGCCGGGGGCGGGGCGGCCGAAAAGGATACGGGCGATGACATCGAGGTGGACGCAGGAAAGTAGGGATAGGTGCAGCTCTGCAGCGGTGTTACAAGTAGCCTGCCGACGGCTGGAGCTGCGGCTAGTTTAGATGGGGGAACCATGATTGGAAGAAGACAACTCCTGGTTGCAGCGACGCTTGGGACAGGCCTGGACGCGGCCCGATCCGCCCCGACGCGCATGCCGTTCCTGGTCGTGCGGGGCCAGTTGGACCGCTACACCGACCCCGCCCGCACCGCCTACGATTTCGACGAGGCCGAGTTCATGTCGCTCAGGCAGGTGAGCTTCAGCACCGCGACCGCCTGGACGCCGCTCGCCCGGTTCGAAGGGCCCCTGTTCTCGGACGTTCTGGCGCATGTCGGCGCCAAGGGCTCGCGCCTCGCCGTCGACGCGATCGACAACTACAGCGCCATGATCCCGCGCTCGGACCTCGCGACCTTCGGCGTCATCGTCGCCCATTCGATGAACGGAAAGCGGCTGGCCGTGCGCGACTACGGGCCGCTCTGGGTCATGTACCCGCGCGACAAGTTCCCGGTCGAACTCAATTCGGCGGTCGCACAGACCAAGTTCATCTGGCAAGTGCGCCGTGTCAACGTCGCCGACTGAGCCTCGGCCGCGCCGCCGCGTGCGCGGACGCACCCTGGTGATCGCGACCGTGACCGCGGTCGCGCTGTTGTTCTTCTGGGCGAGCAGTGCGCTGCGGGACCTCGACGAGGAGCTGATGCAGAGCAGCGGTCCGCACGAGGGCTACTACTGGACGGTCGCGCAATACGAACTGGCCTTCCTCCGGGTCCGCGAGGCGATCATGGTAATGACGCTCGGCGGCGATCCGGGCGACGACGAGCTGGCGCGTCGCGGGGGCGTCTTGATGTCCAAGTCGCTGATCCTTACCGGCAAATCCGAGCTCACCAGCTACTTCAACAAGATCCCGGGCTACCGCGCGAGCGCCGAGAAGGTCGCCGCCTTTCATCGGCATGTCGACCCGATGCTCGACACGCCCGCCACGATGCGGGCGAACCTCGGCGAACTGATGAAGGATCTGCAGGCGGTCGAGGACACCATCCTGGCGCTCGGCAACGAGGTGCGCTTCGAGGAAATGCAGGAGCGGCAGACCACGGTCGAGACGCTCCAGACGCGTCGGCAGCTGATCTGGCTCGGCCTGTGGGCGGGCCTCGCGGTGTTGCTGCTCTGGGTGTTGAGCATCAGCATCTACTGGTCGCGCTACATCAAGGAAGCACGCGCCCGTGACCAAGCGCTCGACGCCGAGCGCCGGGCCGTACAGCTGAACACGCGCTTCCTCGGCATGGTCGGTCATGAGCTGCGCTCGCCGCTGCAGAGCATCGTCTCGGCGCTCGATCTGTTCGAAAGCCGCCAAGCCTCGCTTGACCAGGCCCAGGTAAGCCGCCAGGTCCGGCGCGCCGCCAACCAGCTCAACCTGCAGCTGGTCGACCTGCTCACCCTGTCCCGCGGACAGACCGGACGCATCGAGCTTCATCCGGAGGTCTTCGAGGCCTGCGAGCTGGTGCGGGAGGTGGTGGACGCGCAGCAGGAAGCCGCGCGGGCCAAGGACTTGCGCCTTTCGGTACACACGCCCGCGGAGCCGGTCTTCGTGGTGGCGGATGGCGGCCGGATCGCGCAGGTCTTGAACAACCTGGTCGTCAACACGGTGAGCTATACGCCTGCAGGCGGCTCGGCGGAAGTGAGCCTGCTCGCCTTCGATGCGGCAACCGAACGGCTCGAGTTCCGCGTCGTCGACACCGGCCTCGATCTGCCTTCGGAGGCGCTCCGGACCTTGACCGACGGCTTCGAGGCGCCGGTCGTCGAGTCCACCCGCCGCCGCCGCGGACTCGGGCTGGCGCTGGTGCATACGTTGCTGCGCCAGCTGGGTGGCACGGCCCGGGTCGAGGCGGTCGAGCCGGTCGGCAAGGCGATCCTGGTCGCCGTGCCGGTCGTGCCGGCGGACGAGCGTCCATCGATGCCCGCCGCCGGGTCGAATCGCGTGCTGCTGGTCGAACCGGTGCCCGAGGGACGCGAGAAGCGGGGACACGTGCCGTCGTCGAGTGCTTTCGCCGGCTTCGAGTTCGACCGTGCCGCTTCGCCCGCGATGGCCCTCAACCACGTGGCGGCGCGCGGCTACCCAACGATCGTGTTCGATCTCGACATGCCGGGCCTCGCCGCCGAGGATCTCGTTCGCGCGGCGAAAGCTTCCCGGCTCAATGGCGGCGCACGGTTGTTGGCCTTGCGCACGGCACGCACGACGCTTGCGGATGCAGCCCGCCTTTTCGACTCGGTGATCGACAAGCCCCTGACGCCCGACAAGCTGGCGGCAGCTATGCAGCGCCGAACGAGCTCAGCAGCGCCGCCGCGATGATCGGCATCGACGCGGGTTTCTCGAAGAACCTCAGGCGGTACTGCGTCATGGCGGTCGCGATGTCGGACTCGTCCGCGATGCCGCTGCGCATCTGGCCGGTCAGCACCACGATCGGCCCATGTGCATCGCGCGTGCGAATGTCGGCGACCAGGCTGCGAACCGTGTCGTTGACGATGATCCAGTCGAGCACATAGCCGTCGAAGTCGCTGATCGCGAGAGCAGCCGCGATTTGTTCGAGCCGCGTGAAGGCGACCGGGTCGAAGCCGGCGGTCTTGAGATACGACACGATCAGTTCGGCGCTTTCATCGTGATCGTCGAGCACCGCGATTCGCCGGTTCATTGCGGACGAGGGCTCCGCCACCAGGCGCAGCACGTCGAAGGCCGGGGTCGCCAGGTCGGGCGAAGCCGGCAGCACCAGCCATCCGGCATCGCCAGGCGTCATCACCAAGGCGCCCGGGCGTGGCTTGCGCACCGCGGGCCCGCGCAAGGCCCGGCACGGGACGCGGGTCGAGCCGATCAGCAACACCGCGTCGAGCAGGTCATCGGACCGGGCACCGGCGATCAACTGGTCCAGGGTCTCGCCGAAATGCTCCGCGAGCAGCTGGAGCTCTTCGAGCGCCCAGGTCGCGCTGGTGGTCAGGCGCCGATTGCCTTGCGAGTACGAAAGGCCCAGCACTTCCGTGACCACGGCGGCGTGCTTGTTGCGCGCCACGCCATGCCTCTGCAAGAGCGCCCTCACGCATCGGGCCGCCAAGGTCTCCGGCGTCGCTGCGGCGTCGGTGGGAAACGAATCAGTCATGACCAACGTGGGTTAATTGGCGCGCTTGCGACTCACGGGGATTGATGCTTGCGCTGCCAGCACGCATAATTTGCGCAATGCGCGCAGCTTTTGCGCGAGCCGGAACATCCGGTATCGATCGATTTGCTGTCACGTCGTCGGGGGGAGAAGTTCATGGACCTTGCGGGCGATCCGTCTGCCGGGATTGCTCCGTGATTGCTCGCAGCCGGCGCGCATTGTCTTGCGCGCCGGCGGCAGCATACCCGTCGCAGACGCCGCTGCGTAGCGCAAACCCCCCACCCCCAAGCTTCTTTGTTCCTGATTGGCCCCGCGCAAGCTGATCGGCGCCGCTTCCGCCTGTGGCGTCCACGCTAAAGGCAAACGAGAAACATTCGCAACGGCGTGTTTTCCCTGTATATTCGCGCCCTGCTGTTTCTCCAGCAGGCGAGCCACTCTTTCGAAGACCAGCCAGCCGTCCCTTGTCCGCCCACCGGGTTTTCATGGAGGCCATCTTGGCTCGTTCTTCGCGCAATCGCGACGCTTCCGTGCGTCGTTCGTCTCAAGCAACAACCAAATCCGACGTCGTCGAGCGTGCCGCGTTCCCGCTGGGTGCGCTGATGCTCGCCGCTTCGGTCAGCAGCTGGGCACAGACTGCGCCGGCCATGCCGCAATCCGGCGGTACCCTCGGCACGATCACCGTGACCGACGAAGCCGAGGTGCAAGGCAAGGACGCCCTGCAGACCAAGAAGACGAACATCGGCAAGGGCACGCAAGACCTCCGCGACATTCCCCAGTCGGTCAACGTCATCACCGAGAAGCTGATCGACGACGCCCGCCTCGACACGCTGCGCGATGCGCTGCACTACTCGGCCGGCATCACCTTCGCCGCGACCGAGAACGGCACCGACCAGGACATCCGGCTGCGCGGCTTCCCGGTGGCCACCGTCGGCGACCTCCTGATCGACGGCATGCGCGACCCGTCGCAGTACGACCGCGACACCTTCAACCTCGACCGCATCGAAGTGCTGCGCGGCTCGGCCTCGATGCTGTTCGGCCGCGGCTCCACCGGCGGCGTGATCAACCAGGTCACCAAGAAGCCCCTGCTCGCCGACCAGACCGACATCGTCGGCACGGCCGGTTCGCGCGGCTTCTATCGCAGCACCATCGACCTCAACAAGCGCACCGGCGAAGACTCGGCGTTCCGTCTCAACGGCATGTGGAACAAGGCCGACAACGGCGGCGCCAAGATCGACAAGTCGGGCATCGCGCCCTCGTACAGCTGGGGCATCGGCACCCGCGACGAGTTCACCATCGGCGCCTTCTACCTCGACGTGGACAACGTCCCGGCGCCCGGCCAGCGCTACCTGAGCAACGGCACCTTCGTCGACGGCGTGGCGCAGAGCAGCCTTGCCAACATCAAGCCCGGCAGGTTCTACGGCGCGGCCAGCGACTATGTCCGAGGCCGCGCCACCTACGGCAATGCCGCCTGGACGCATCGCTTCGACGACGGCGGCGAACTTCGCACGCAATTGCGCAGCGGCAAGTTCGAGCGATCGCAGTGGAGCTCGACCGCGAGCTTCTGCAACGTGGCGCCGACCGCGACCGGCGCTTGCCCCCCAGGCCAGGCGACCACCGGCACGACCCTCGCACCGACCACCTTCGTGCTGCGCAACGGCCTGGCGCCGCGCAAGGACCAGTACGAAGGCACCTACCTGCAGAGCGACTACAGCAACACCTTCAAGACCGGAAGCCTGCGCCACGACATCATTGCCGGGATCGACGCCTCGCGCGAAACGGCGGATCGCTTCGGCGGCTACGGCCCGGTCGGCACCAACTTCTACAAGGGCTTCACCCGGGTCAACAACCCGGACGACGGCTACGTGACCGCCGTGGCGCCTGCTTACCGCCGCACCAGCGACTACTCGGCCAACACCTTCGGCGCCTACTTCCAGGACCTGTTGTGGCTCACGCCCGAGTGGAAGCTCCTCGGCGGACTGCGCTGGGACCGCTTCAGCGGCGACTTCAGCCAGCGCAGCTATGCCAACTCGGCCGCGACCGCGCCGAACTCGGTGGCCAGCACCAACCTCTCGGATTCGCTCTTCAGCTACCGCGCCGGCGTGCTGTATCAGCCGTCGCCGACCCAGTCGTACCACATCTCGTACGGCACCTCGTTCAACACCTCGGCCGACACCTACCAGTACGTCACGCCGCAGAACGCCAACACGCCGGCAGAGAAGAGCCGCAACATCGAGATCGGCGCCAAGCTCGACTGGATGGACGGCAAGCTGTCGACCCGGGCCGCGCTGTTCCGCACCGAGAAGTACAACGAACGCACCACCGACTCGGACTTCGCGGGCAGCAGCTACCTGCTGTCCGGCAAGCGTCACAGCCAGGGCCTCGAGCTCGAAGTGGTCGGCCGCATCAGTCCGCAGTGGGAGGTCTACGGTTCGTACGCCTTCATCCCGGAAGCGAAGATCGACCGGGCCGGCAGCACCCAGGCCGCCATCCTCGGCCAGCGCGTCGGCCTCACGCCCAAGCACAGCGGCGCGGTCTGGATCAGCTACCAGGCGACGCCCAAGCTGCGGCTGGCCGGCGGCCTGCGCGGTGCATCCGAGAACCGGCCGCTGCAAGGCGCCACCGGCGCGGCGTCCACCACCGCCTACGTGCCCGGCTACGTGGTCGGCGACCTGATGGCCGAGTACAAGTTCACGCCCGATGTCTTCGCGCAGTTGAACTTGACCAATGTCACCAACAAGCTATACGGTGACCAGCTCTACCCCGGCTTCGTCATTCCCGGCACCCAGCGTACCGTGCAGGCGACCGTCGGAGTGCGCTTCTAAGGACTTCTTCCATGCTCTTGCACGTTCGAGCCGTGCTCACTCCCGAGGAGGTCTCGCGAGCCCGCGAGATCCTCTCGAAGGCGCCCTGGGAAGACGGGCGTCTCACGGCCGGCGAGCAATCCGCTCGCGCCAAGAACAACGAGCAGCTCCGGGAGGACTGCGACGAGACCCGCGCCGTCCAGAAGATGGTGCTCGGCGGCCTGCAGCGCCAGGAGACCTTTTTTTCGGCGGCGCTTCCCAAGCAGATCTCGCCGCCCTTGTTCAACCGCTACGGCGGTTCGTCCAACAGCTTCGACAACCATGTCGACAGCGCCGTGCGGTACCTGCGCAACGGCGCCGGCCGGGTTCGCACCGACGTTTCATGCACCTTGTTCCTGAGCGATCCGGCGAGCTACGACGGCGGCGACCTGGTGATCGAGGACACCTTCGGGCCGCAGCGGGTCAAGCTGCCGGCCGGCGACCTGGTGCTCTATCCGGGCACCAGCGTTCACCGGGTGCTGCCGGTAACGCGCGGCATCCGCGTCGCGAGCTACTTCTGGATCCAGAGCATGATTCGAAGCGACGAGCAGCGCCGGCTGCTGTTCGACATGGACAACCATCTGCGCCACCTGCGAAGCCACTTCGGCGAAACCGATCCGGGCGTCGTCGGGCTGACCAGTACCTATCACAACCTGCTGCGGATGTGGCTCGACGTCTGAGCCCCGCTGCGGCCATCCATCCGGAGAAATCAACATGCGCTCGACCTCTTTCCTTCGCCACGCCCTGATGGTCCTTTCGGCCGCGGCCGCGCCGGCCTTCGCCCAGATCGTCGACCACGACACGGTTCGCTGCGAAGCCATGCCCAAGGCCGAGATGAAGCCGCAGATGGAACTGCAGCGCAAGCTGACCGACGAAGGTTGGAAGGTGCGCCAGGTCAAGAACTTCAACGGCTGCTACGAGGTTTACGGCTTCGATGCCGCCGGCCGCCGGGTCGAGGCCTTCTTCAATCCGAAGACCTTCGCGAAGATCGGCGAAGTCAAGCAAGACTGAGGATGCAGCGGCAGGACGCAGCCGGCTCGTCGGTCCTGGTGTGGGACCGGGTGCAGCGGCTGCTGCATTGGAGCCTGGTGGCGGCGGTCGCCGTGGCATGGCTGAAGGGTGAGGCTGCGCTCGATACGCACATCGTTGCCGGCTATGTCGCCCTCGCGATCGTGGCCCTGCGGCTGGTCTGGGGATGGATCGGCAGCAGGCACGCGCGCTTTTCCAGCTTCGTGCTCGGTGTGGGGCCGACGCTTTCGTATGCGCGTGACCTGGTCGCGCGGCGTTCGCGGCGGTACCTGGGGCACAACCCGCTCGGCGGCTGGATGATCATCGCGATGGTGGTCTGCCTGCTGGTGTGCTGCGCCTCTGGCATTGCCTACACCACCGATCGGTTCTGGGGCTTGGCGTGGGTCGAGGCGGTGCATCGCATCTCGGCCTGGACCTTGCTGGTGCTGATCGGCTGCCATGTGCTCGGGGTGTTGGTGATGAGCTGGCAGCACGGCGAGAACCTGGTTGGCGCGATGCTTACCGGGCGAAAGCGCGGCTGAAGCGGCGGCCGGAGAGCTTCGTGGTGGGGGCAGCGGTGGCGGGTGGCGTGCCCTCTGCCTCCAGACGTCACCGGCCCTTCGGGCTTCCCTGCGGTGCTCGCGCCAGGTGGGGTCCGCGCAAACTCGCTTCGCTCAAACACGCGCGGCCCTTATCCACCTGTCACTCCGCTCCTCGGCGGTAACTCGACTTACGGCAGAGGACATGCCACCCACCACCGCCGATACGCCGTCGGTGATCCACGAGAACAGCCAACAGCCGGCGCAAGACGCGTGGCTTTCAGTCACCCAAAGTAGCCCGGTACGCGGTGCGGGCTGGGCGAGCCCTCTGCGCGTGCCGAGGAGCGCAGCGTTTCGCGGATCAGGGCCCCATGCTGTTTGAGCGAAGCGAGTTCATGCGGACCCCGCGACACGCGGGCACCGCAGGTTGCCCCGAGCGAAGCGACGGGGTCACGCGCAGTGGGATCGACCGGCCCGTACCGCGTACCGGGCGGACCCAGCAAAACGCACGGAGCCCTGCTGCAACCCCGACGAAAGCCACGAACAACAAGACCGAACTCAGAAGACGCCAGCCTCCTGCGCCTCGTCCAGCATCGACCGAGCCAGACTCTCGAACTGCGCTCGAAGATCGGCCGATGGCGCAGCCACGATGCTGGTGGTCCACATCAGCTGTCCGGTGCGCACATCGGTGAGGCGGCCGTTTGCAGCGAACCCGGTGTTGACGCGCGGCGTGCCGATCGGCGCGCTGAGCCCGATGCCGGCTGCGCTGTTGCGGCCGATGCCGAAGCCGCCGAGGCCGATCGAGAAGCCAGAGCCTGAACCGGCATCCGTCGTTGCCGGGTTCAACTGCATCACCAACACGGCCTTGGCATTGCTGGCGGCGGCCGGGGCGAGCAGCTGGCCATCGGGCGCACGGTCTTCGAGGAGGTTGCTGCTGTTCGCCGCGATCGGCTCGGCGCCCTTGGCCAGCACGGCCCGGAACAACTGGTCCTGGCACAGCTGGCGCAGCGCCACGTCGTAGAAATCGCAGGCCACCAGGATCTTGCTGCCTTTCAGATAGGCGGGCTGGCTGGCCAGCGCCGGCGAGCGCCACTGGGCCTGGCGCTGCGGCGCCGAACTGCAGGCGGCCAGCGCGACCACGGACAGCGCCAGCATCGCGGCTTGCATTCGGCTTCGAAGGTGTCTCGTCATCACGTCTGATTCACTTTCCAGGGGTCGGACCGGCCGTGGATGAAGGAGGACTCGAATCGTCCGCATCGCATCGCATGGCATCGCTTCATGCCATTTGCGGCCTCGACGCGTCACCGGCTTCGAAGACGGCAGCCCGGATTCTTGTAAGGCGCGGCCGCACGCTGGATGAGCGTCGAGAGTCGCAGGCGGGGCTTTCCGCGTGTTCATGGCCCGCAGCGGCGGCCGGTACGAAGCGCGATTGCCGGCGCCGGTCAGGACGCCAAATTTCGACGCGCCGGGCGTGCCCGGCCGGACTTCGGGTTCGCATTCGTCCGAGCCTCGTCCTCCGACAGCAGGCCCACGGTGAGTCCATGGCAGAGCGCCATCGAAGCCGCCACGGTGCGAAAGCCGCCGATGTCGGCGTCATGCACTTCGAGCGCCACCGTTGCCTGCTGCGCGATGGTCGACAAGCCGCTGTCGGTGAGCGCCAGCACCGGCGTGCCTTGCGCGCGGGCCTGCTGGATCGCGGCGACCGCCTCCGCATGAAAGGGATGGAAGCTGATCGCCACCAGCACGTCGTCGCTGCCGAGCACCCGCACTTCGTCGGTCAGCATGCCGCCCATGCCGCCAAGCAGGCGAACGAAGCGCTGGCTGCGCGACAACAGGTAGGCGAAGTAGGTCGCGATCGGCCAGGAGCGCCGCAGCCCGAGCACGTTGATGGTGCGGGCAGAAGCCAGCAGGTCGATGGCGCGCTTGAGCATGGCGGGGTCGATGGCATCGCGCAGACCCTGCAGCGATTCGATCGAGCCCTCGCACAGCTGGTGCAGCATCGCCTCGGGCGTCTGCGGCGATGCCGCACGGCGGCCCGCGCGCTGCGCCCGCATGCGCTCGCCATAGCTCTGGGTCTGGGCGAGGAGGGCGGTGCGGAACACCGCCTGCATTTCCGAGAAGCCGCTGTAGCCGAAGGATTTGGCGAGCCGCACCAGCACCGACGGCTGCACCTCTGCCGCATCCGACAGCGTCTTGATGGTCTCGACGGCGCTGGCGTTCGGATGATCGACCAGGTAGCGCGCCGCCACCTGCAGGCGGGCCGGAAGCGATTCGAAGCGGCCCGCGATCGATTGCTTCAGCGCCTCGAGCGTGTAGGGCGGGTCGCCCGAAGCGGCGGTCATGTGGACGCGGAAGCCCGCACCCGTGCGATCACCTCCTGCACCATCAGCTCGGGGCTCGCGAGTACCGGCTTGCCGAGTTCGGTCGCGAGCGGCTCGGCCAGGTGCGCGAGCGATGCCTGTGCAAGAACGATGCGGTCGACCCGCAACGCGAGCTCGCGCGCTGCATCGCTCACCAGCCGGTCGTGCTGCTCGCGGTTGCCCGCCACCAGGGCCTCGAAGGCCGCGCCGCACAGCACACTTTCGGCTTCGATCGCCTGGCCCGACTGCTTCGCGTGCGCGGCCAAGAGCGACTGGCTCGGCTGGACGGTCGACGAGGTGGTGCAGATCAGCCCGATGCGCCCCGGCGCCCGGCTGGCCAACGCATAGAGCGGGTCGTCGATCTTGAGGATCGGCACCGGCACCAGCTGGCGTGCGACATCGATCGCGGGCGAGGTCGAGGAGCAGGTGAAGACGATCAGCTCGGCGCCCGCATCCGCCGCCAGCGTGGCCAGCGTGCTCACCCGCCGGGTGATGGCGGCCGACGGCCCGGATCGCAGCAGGTCCTGCAGCACGCTTTCGTCCAGCATGTGGAAGCAGTCCGCCTCGGGCAGCTCGGCCTGGAAGCGGGGCCGAAAGCGCTCGACCAGCATGGCGACGGTGTGGATGAAGGCGATGCGACGGATCATGTTGGAGATGAAATCAGAACCGCTCAGGAGCGGGATGGTTGCGCGAGCCAGGCATCGACCTCGCTTCGAAGCGGAATGCCGCGACGTCCGGATGCGCGGGTGCATTTGATGGCGGCTGCGGCGTTGGCGAAGCGCGCGGCTTCGGTCACCGCGCAGCCTTCTGCGATGGCGAGCGCATAGGCGCCGTGGAAGACGTCGCCGGCGCCGAGCGTGTCGATCGCCTCGACCCGGAAGCCGGGCGCCGAATGCATCGTCTCGCCCGAAAGCCACAGGTAGCCGAGCGGGCCGACGGTGACGCCGACATACGGGCCGCGCACGCGGGACCTCGCCCATTGCAGGCCGCGCTTCGGGTCGGCCTCGCCGCTCATGCGGGTAAGTGCCGCCTCCGCGAAGATCACGTGGTCGGCCAGGCCGAGCAGCTCGATCGCCCGCGGGTCGAAGCTGAGGTCTGCATCCAGCACGGTCGGTATGCCCCGCTCGGCCGCGAGCGCCAGCACCCGCGTGGCGCCGCGGCGCCAGCCCATGTCCGCCAGCACCGCGCCGGCGCCGGCCAGCGCCGGGCCGTCGACCCAGTCGGCCTCGACGTCCAGCTCGCGCCCGGCGAAGTGCGTGATCTGCCGCTCGCCGCAGTCGTCCACCGTCACGTTGCTGGCGGCGGATTGCGCACCGTGCAGCGTTCTCATGAGGGAGATGTCGACGCCATGTCCGGCGAGCTCGCCGCGGATCGCGTCGCCGGTCGGGTCGTCGCCGACCCGCGCCACCAGCCGGGCCGAGCCGCCGAGCCGCTGCACCGCGACCGCGGCGGTCGCGGCCGGTCCGCCGCCGATCTCGTCGTAGCCCGACGCGTAGATCTTGCTGCCTTCGCTCGCGAAGGATTCGACCCGCATGATGCGGTCGAGCCCGCTCATGCCGATGCAGGCGACCTGCGCGGGCTGCTGCGACGGCACCGGGCGATCGGTCGGCGGGCTCATGGCTGGCGTCGGCCGGTCAGAAGGACGGCAGCTCGGGCAGCGGCATGTTGAAGTACTGCTTGATGATGTCCGCCAGCTCGCCGTTGGCGCGGATGTGATAGATGAAGGTGTTGGTCCATTGCAGCAGGTCGGCGCTGTCGCGCTTCATGCCGACGCCGATGTGCTGGGTGCCGAGCTTGAGCCGCGAGACGTAGGTCTTGCCGGGGTTGGCCTTGGTGGTCTGCGCCGGGATCAGGAAGCCGGTCGCGGTCGCGTCGACCTGGCCGGTGACGAGCGCCTGGATGGTCGATGCGTCGCTGTCGAAGCGCTGCATCGTGGCACCGGGCGCGAGCTTGGTGACCAGCGCGTCCTGGATGGCGCCGCGCACCACCGAGACCTTCTTGCCGTTCAGGTCGGCGAAGGTCTTGATCGGGCTGTTGTCGGCCGTCATGATCACGCTGTCCTGGAAGGCGTACGGGTTCGAGTACCAGATCTGGAGCGCCCGCTGCGGCGTGATGGTGAGCGTCGCCATCACCATGTCGGCCTTGCCGCTCACCACGAACGGAATGCGGTTCTGGCTGGTCACCGGCACGATTTCCAGCGGCACGCCCATGTACTTGGCCATCAGCGTGGCCACCGCGACGTCGATGCCTTCGGGCTGCATCTTGGCGTCCATCTGGCCCCACGGCGGATTGTTGGTGTCGATCGCGACCAGCAGCTTGCCGCGCTTGATGATCTCGTCGACGGTCACGGCGCTCGCGAGCTGTGCGGCCGCGAACAGAAAAAGACCCACGAGCGCCATGAAGGCGCGGGAAAGAACGGTTCTCGATGTCATGCCTGTCTCCTACGTTGAAATGAAAAAGCGGGACGCTAGCCCTTGTGGCGGATGGATTGGACAAACTGCGCCAGCGGCGCGGTGGCGGGACGGTCGAACATCTGCGACGGTGCACCCTGCTCGCAGATCTTTCCCTCGTGCATGAAGACGACCCGGTCGGCTGCCTGGCGCGCGAAGCCCATTTCGTGGGTCACCAGCAGCATCGTCATGCCGCCCTTCGCCAGCTCGGCCACCACGTCGAGCACTTCGCCCACCATCTCCGGGTCGAGCGCCGAAGTGATTTCGTCGCACAGCAGCACCCGAGGTTCGAGCGCCAGCGCGCGGGCGATGGCCACCCGTTGCTGCTGCCCGCCGGAGAGCTTCGATGGAAAGGCCTGGGCCCGTTCGGAAAGGCGCACCCGGTCGAGCAGCCGCGCGGCGTTGGCGCGGGCCTTGTGCTTGGGCGTCTTGTTCATCACGATCTGCGGCAGCGCCACGTTCTCGAGCGCGCTCAGGTGCGGGAACAGGTTGAAGCTCTGGAAGATCATGCCGACCGAGCGGCGCACTTCGCGCAGGCTCGACGGCTTGACCTCGACCCCGGCCGCGGTGATGCGGCCGCCATCGATGCTCTCGAGACCGTTGATGCAGCGCAGCAGCGTGCTCTTGCCCGAGCCCGAGCGGCCGATGATGGCGACCACCTCGCCCTCGGCCACATCGAGGTCGACGCCGTCCAGCACGGTGGTGGCGCCGAAGCGCTTGGTGAGCGATGCGATTTCAACGATCGGCATTGAATCTTTTCTCCAGCCTGCGCGACAGCAGGTACAGCGGGAAGCAGACCGCGAAGTACATCGCGCCGACCACGCTGTAGACCAGGATCGGCTTCAGGGTCACGTTGTTGACGTACTGCGCCGCATGGGTGAGTTCGTGGAAGCCGATGATCGACGCGAGCGAAGTGTTCTTGACCAGCTGCACCATGAAGCCGACCGTCGGCGGCGTCGCGATGCGCACCGATTGCGGCAGCACCACGTGGCGCATCTGCTCCAGGTACGAGAAGCCGAGCGCCGCCGAGCCTTGCCACTGGGTCTGCGGCACCGCCTGGATCGAGCCGCGCCAGATCTCGCCGAAATAGGCGCTCGCATAGCAGGTGAGGGCGAAGGTCACCGCGACGAAGGCGTTCTGGCTGAGGCCGAAGAGCGCGAGACCGAAGAACACCAGGAACAGCAGCATCAGGAGCGGCGTCGCCTGGAAGAGCTGGATGTACGCGGCCGCCAGCCAGCGCAGCGGCGCGAAGGGCGCGACCCGCAGCAACGCCACCAGCAAGCCGACCAACCCGCCGCAGACGAAAGCCAGGATCGACAGGCCGAGCGTCCAGCGCAGCGCGCCGAGCAGATACAGGAACTCGACGCTTCCGAATTCGCGGATCATGCGCGGCCCCGCACCTGGAAGTAGAAGCGGTCGACCGCGAAGAAGGCGAGCTTGAGCGAGAAGGCGATCGCCAGGTAGATGCCGGTGGCGACGATGTACACCTCGAAGGGCCGGAAGTTCTCGGTCTCGATCAGGTGCGCGACGCCGGTGAGTTCCTCGACCGACACGGTCGACACTACCGCCGAGCCGAGCATCACCAGGATGAACTGGCTGGCCAGCGCCGGGAACACCGCGCGCAACGCCGGGAACAGGATGATGTGGCGCACGATGCTCGGCACCGGAAAGCCGAGCGCCCGCGCCGCCTCGAGCTGGCCACGCGGAATCGCGTCGATGCCGGCGCGCACGATTTCGGTGGCGTAGGCGCCGCAGTTGATCGACATGCCGATCAGCGCCGCCTCGACCGGGTCCAGCCGGATGCCGAGGGAAGGCAGGCCGAAGTAGATGAGGAAGAGCTGGATCAGGAAGGGCGTGTTGCGGATGCTCTCGACATAGGTGGCCGCCGGCCAGCGCAGCCAGGCCCGGTGCGAGGTACGCGCCAGCGCGCAGACGATGCCGATCGCCAGCCCGATCGCGATGGTGGCCAGCGACAGCTCGATGGTGAGCCGGGCGCCCGCCATCAACCGCGGCCAGGCGGCCCACACCGATCCGAACTGGAAGACGTAGTCCATCGAACTCAACCGGCCGGATAGCGGGCGAAGAAGTCGGGGCCGGCGTCCGCCAGCTCGATGCCGTCGGCGAAGGCCCGGCAGTCGGTCCAGGGCGTGCCGTCGCGCTCCAGCAGCGCATGCAATTGCTTGGCGTACGGAATGCCGTCGCGCTCGATGCCTTCGCGCATCGCGGTCCAGTCGGGGAAGCTCGACTCGAAGGTCTTCCACCAGATCGCGCGGCCGGCGAGATAGCCGCTCGCACCGGCGCGAAACGCATGCGCCACGATGCGCCGGAAGGGCTCCATGCCGGCACCGGCCGAAAGCATCACCCAGGGGCGATCGAGGGTGCGGCCCAGTTCGTCGAACCAGCGCTGGCATTCGGCCGAATCCGGCCCGTCCGGGTCGGGCACCTGGGCCGCGGCGATCGGGCTTTCCATCTTGAAGATGTCGATGCCGTAGCGCTCGTCGCGAAACTCGCGGGCGGTGTCGATCACCATCTCGGGCCGCTTGCCGGCGTCTTCCTCGTAGCGGGCGGCGGAGCCTTCGCTTCCGAGCGGGTAGAGCAGGGGTTCGAGCAGGAAGGCGATGTCGTGGCGGCGGCAGTCGCGCCCGACCTGCTCCACCAGCGCGCGCTGGTGGGCCTTGACCTCTTCGGACGCGTCCGGGCGCCACCACAGCATCAGCTTGACGCCGTCGGCGCCGAGGCGCTTGATCTTCTCGACCGACCAATCGGGGTAGCCGTAGGTCTTGCGGCCGCCCGGCGTTTCGTCGCTGTCCCATTGCTCGTAGGTGAGCAACAAGCCGCGGCGCGGATCGGTCTGCAGCGCGGCATACGGATAGGCGTAGCCCGGGTCGAGCAGCATGGCGGTGGAATGCGGCGAGAGCGTCTGGATCAGCACCCGCTTGGCCTCGCCGACATCCTCGAAGGATGCCTTGTCGGTGCCGCGGCGACCGCGCACCAGGGCTTCGACGCCGGGACGCTGGTCGACCGCGGTCATCTTGAAGAAGCCGCGTTCGTCGGAGAGACGCCGCATGCACCAGAGCTTGCCGCCGGACATTCGCATGATCGTTGTTGGAATATTTAAGTTGCTTGCGACTGTAGCGGAATGAATATTCCAAACGCATCCGCGCTAACCCTGCCCCGGTTTCGACAAGAATTTCCAGGGATTGGTCAATTGACGCGGCCCTGTCAAAATCCGTCGGAAATGAGCACCTCGCCCGACCCCTGGCACTTCGGCCGTCCCGAACTCGCCGCCAGCTACCTGCAGGCATTCGATCTCGGACTGGTCTCGGCACGAGGCCTGTTCGCCCGGCGCCGGATGGGAAAGAGCGAGTTCCTCAAGCACGACCTGCTGCCGGCCGCGCAGGCCGCCGGCTACGCGGCCGCCTACACCAACCTCTGGGAAGACACCGACCATCCCGGCCAGGCCATCGCCGGCGCGATCCTCTCGGCGGTCGAGCCCAAGGGCCTCGCTCGCTTCTGGGCCGAGCTGTCCACGCCGGTGCGCAAGCTCAAGGCCGGCGGCAAGCTGCCGATCGGCGTCGAAGGCACGGTCGAGCTCGACCTGGCAGAGCGCGAGAAGGTGGCGGTGCCGGCCATCCAGGCCGCGCTGCAGCTCTCGGACAAGAGCCGCAAGAAGCTGCTGCTGGTGCTCGACGAAGCCCAGGTGCTGGCCGGCCCCGAGCACCGGCAGGTGGCGCATTCGCTGCGGGCCGGGCTCGATACGCGCAAGGCCGGCATCAAGGTGCTGTTCGCCGGTTCGTCCGAGGCCGCGCTTCGCGACATGTTCTCGCGGGCCTCGGCGCCGTTCTACAACTGGGCGCCGGTCGAGCCCTTTCCGCTGCTCGGCGCCGAGTTCGTCGCGGCCACGGTGGCGCAGGTCAAGCGGCTGGCGCGGCAGCCCTTGGCGCTCGCCACGGCGCAAGACGCCTTTCGCGCGCTCAAGGAAACGCCCGAGTTCTTTCGCTGGTATGTCGAGCGCTACCTGCTCTACCAGCAGCAGGGCCACGAGGCTGCGCTCGCGCACACCCTGGCCCGCATCCATGACGACTCGGGCTATGCCAAGACCTGGAAGGAGCTGAGTCGCGCCGATCGTGCCGTGCTGCTGCTCGCGGCCAACGGCGTGCAGGACCTCTACAGCGCAGCCGCGCTGCAGCTGCTGCGCGATGTGCTCGGCACCCCGGACGTGAGCACCGGCCTCACCCGAAGTTCGCTGCGCCGCCTCACCGGCCCGCGCATGCAGGCCATGGCACGGGTCGACCACGGCGCCTACCGGTTCGAAGACCAGGAGTTCGAAGCCTGGGTCAAGGCCCGCAACAGCGTCGATTGAGAGTGGGCATGCTCGTTGCGTCGGGTTGCCCGCGCGCAACAGGACTAGGGTTTACCCAAGCCACGCCGCACCAGAAGCGTGCATACAGTTCCCTGACAAAAACGAGGAGAAACACATGGAAATCCGCAACCCTTCGCCCGGCCTCTACAACGAAGATCTCGCGCCGGCGCGAGAGCGCACCTGGGGCGCCTTCAGCATCTTCAACGTCTGGACCTCGGACGTACACAGCCTCTGGGGCTACTACCTGGCGGCCTCCCTCTTTCTCCTGTGCGGCAGCTTCACCAGCTTCCTGATCGCGATCGGCATCTCGTCGCTCGTGATCTTCGCGTTGATGAACCTGATCGGCTTCGCCGGCGAGAAGACCGGCGTGCCGTACCCGGTGCTGGCGCGTGCATCCTTCGGCGTATGGGGCGCCAATCTCGCCGCGCTGGTACGCGCCATCGTCGCCTGCTTCTGGTACGGCGCGCAGACCGCGGCGGCTTCGGGCGCCATGGTGGCGCTCCTGATCCGGAGCGACACCATGATGGCCTTCCACAAGGACACCCAGGTGCTCGGCCATTCGGGCCTGGAGTTCACCTGCTACGTGGTGATCTGGGCGCTGCAGCTCCTCATCATCCAGAAGGGCATGGAGACGGTCCGCAAGTTCCAGGACTGGGCCGGTCCCGCGGTCTGGATCGCGATGCTGGTGCTGGCGGTCGGCCTCTGCATCAAGGCCGGTGGCTTCTCGTTCGACCACGGCATCCCGATGAACGTGCTCATGGAAAAGACCAAGGACGCCGGCGTGAGCGGCGAGCCCGGATCCTTCTGGGCCCTGATGGCGGTCGGCGCCACCTGGATCACCTACTTCGCGGCGCTCTACCTCAACTTCTGCGACTTCTCGCGCTACGCCAAGAACAAGGAAGCGGTGAAGCGCGGCAACCTCTGGGGCCTGCCGGTCAACCTGATCGCCTTCTCGCTGGTCGCCGGCATCACCACGCTGGCCGCCTTCAAGGTGTACGGCGAAGTGCTGCTGCACCCCGAGCAGATCTCGGCCAAGTTCGACAGCTGGGTGCTCGCGCTCATCGCCGCGCTCACCTTCGCGGTCGCGACGCTCGGCATCAACGTGGTCGCGAACTTCGTGTCGGCCGCGTTCGACATCTCGAACGCCTTCCCCAAGCAGATCAGCTTCAAGAAGGGCGGCTACATCGCCGCGGTCATCGCGCTGGTGCTCTATCCGTTCGCGCCCTGGGAAGGCAACGCGGCGCAGTTCGTCAACGCGATCGGCGCCACCATGGGGCCATTGCTCGGCATCATCCTGGTCGACTATTACCTGGTGGCGAAGGGCAACATCAACGTGGCCGCCCTCTACCAGGAGCATGGCGAATACCGCTACGAAGGCGGCTGGAACATCAATGCCCTGGTCGCGACCGCGATCGGCAGCGTGTTCTCGACCATCCTGCCGAACTTCACCAAGCTGCTGCCCGCGTGGTGGGGCACCTATGGCTGGTTCTTCGGCGTCGTCATCGGCGGCGGCGTCTACCTGGTCATGGCGACGCTTCGGCCGCGGGTGCTGGTGACACCGGCGCGGGCCTGATCGCAGGGCTCGGCAGGCCTGGCGCAGGTCGCTAGGCGTCGCCGACCAGCACGTTGATCGTCCCGCTGCCGCCACACGTGGGGCACGGGCGTTCGGCGATCCTTCCGCTGCCGCCGCATTCCGGACAAATGCCGGGCGCGGATTGCGGGCTGCCGACCGGCACCTCGTCACCCTTGGGCTCGGGCGGCTGCTGATCGTTGGGTAAATCGTTCGGTTGGGACATCCTGTTCTTTCCTTTCTGCTCTTCGATCGTCTTCAAGTTCCGACTCGCGCATCGACAGCGCGGCAGAGCGGGCAAGCGACATACCCGAAGCACCAGCTGCCCGCGTCGGCATGCCGATTGCCGCACCTGCGGCAAGGAGCGCCACGATGCTTGCCATTCACCATCTCGATTGCATTTCTGCCTGTCCGCTCGGCGGCCGACTGATGGACGGACTGAGTTCCTCCATCTTCGAGCGCGGTCGACTCTGCTGTCACTGCTTGCTGGTAGAGACCGACATGGGTCTGGTCCTGATCGATACCGGCTACGGCCTGCGCGACTTCGCCTCGCCGTCGAGCCGCCTGTCGGGCTTCTTCCTGCGGCTGATGGCACCCGACTTCCGCGAAGAAATGACCGCTGTGCGGCAGATCGAAGCACTCGGCTACCAGGCCGAAGACGTGCGGCACATCGTGCTCACGCATCTCGATTTCGATCATGCCGGCGGGCTCGACGACTTTCCTCGTGCCACCGTCCACATGATGCAGACCGAACGCGAGGCCGCACAGCTGCAGAAGACCTGGCTCGACCGCCAGCGCTTCCGGCCGCAGCAGTGGTCGAGCAGGGCGCGCTGGGTGACGTACGCGATGCGTTCGGGCGAACCCTGGTACGGCTTCGATTGCGTGCGGCAGCTGCAAGGCCTGCCGCCCGAAATCCTGATGGTGCCGCTCGAAGGCCACACCCTCGGGCATGCGGGCGTGGCCATCGGCACCCCCGGCGACTGGCTGCTGATGGCCGGCGATGCGTACTTTCATCACCGCGAGATGGACCTGCAGCATCCCAGCTGCACGCCGGGCCTGCGCTTCTACCAGACCCTCATGGAAAAAGATCGCCGCGCCCGCCTCTCGAACCAGGCGCGGCTTCGAACCTTGAAGCGCAACCACGGCGCCGCCGTCCGGCTGCTCTGCGCCCACGACGACATCGAGTTCGAACAGCTTGCCGGCCGCCCGGTGGGTACGCCCGCGCCGGCTGGCATGGCCGCTTCGGCGATGCGTCGCCGGCGGTCGCCGGCGGTCGCACGCGGCTAGCGGCGATTGGCGGGCCGGCGCGGTCACGAGGCTCGCGCCTCGGCCAACCAGTCGAGCAGGATCTTCTTGAACTCATCCCGCCACCGCGGCTGCGACAACGCGTGGTCGGCTCCCGGGATCAGGTGGTGCGCCAGCGAACGCGCGGTGCGCAGCGCCTTGCAATAGTTGGCGGTGGTGGTGTGCGGCACCACCTGGTCGTGCTCGCCTTCGACCACCAGCGCATCGCCGCGGAACTGCGCGCAGGCCGCCAGCACGAGGTTGTCCTGCGGCGAGAGCGAGATCCGCCGCAGTGCGGCTTGCTCGTCGTCGTCCAGCTTGGCCTTGGGCACTTCCCAATCGTGGTCCTCGTAGATCGCAGCGGCCCTCAACCCGAGCCATCGCACCGGCCGCCGCGCAGTGACCAGCGCCCCGATGTAGCCGCCGTAGCTCACGCCGACGATCGCCACGGCGCTCGCATCCACGTCCTCCCTGGCGGTGAGGTCGTCGTAGGCGATCAGCAGGTCTTGCAGGTGGTCGGGCCGGGCCGCGGACTCGTACCTTTCCTTGCTCGCGTGGGTGCCGGGAAAGTTCAGCGTTCGGCAAGCCCAGCCACTTCGCTCGCAATCGGCCGTCACGCCGCGGTAGAGCGCCTGATCGGAGTCGTCCCAGCCGGGCAGCAGCAACAGGGCAGGCTTCTTCCGCATGCCTAGAGCGCAGCGATCGCGTCCAGCAGCGGCGCCAGCTTGGCTGGGTCGACCGGCTTGACGAGGTGGTGGTTGAAGCCCGCCTTCAGTGCGCTGTCGCGGTCGCTTTCCTGGCCGTAGCCGGTGATCGCGATCAGCATCAGGTGGGCCGTCTCTGGCTCCGCCCGAAGCCTCCGCGCCAACTCGTTGCCGTCGATGTCGGGCAGCCCGATGTCGAGCAGGCAAACGTCGAAGTCCTGCCGGCGCGATCGCTCCAGCGCCGAAATGGCCGCATGTTCGACCGCGACCTGGTGGCCGAGCTCCTCCAGGAACATCGCCAGCATCTGCGCCGCATCCACGTTGTCGTCCACCACCAGCACCCGCACCGGCCGGCGTCGCGCCGCCGTGCGGTGGCTCGCGGCGCCGCTTTCGACCGGGGCGGGCGCCACCGCGAGCATCGGCAAGCTCACCTCGAAGGTGCTGCCGCCACCCAGGCCGTCGCTGGCCACGCGCACCTCGCCATCGTGCAGTTCGGTCAGGCTCTTGACCAGCGCGAGCCCCAGCCCGAGCCCGCCCGTGCTGCGGTCGGGCGTTCGCTTGGCCTGCACGAACAGGTCGAACGCATGCTCCACCAGGTCGGGCGGCATGCCGATGCCGTTGTCGATGACGCTCAGCACGATCGAGCCGCCGCGCACTTCGGTCTTGAGCAGGATGCGGCCGCCTTCGCGGGTGAACTTGGCGGCGTTGTTCAGCAGGTTGGCGATGATCTGCACCAGCCGCTTCTTGTCGCCCCTGACCGAAACCGGCCCCGGCGCCATCTGCAGATCGAGCTGGTGCTGGCGGCCGCGGATCAACGGGCCGACCTGCTCGACCGCGTCGGCCACTGCCTGGTCGAAGTCGACCGGCGCCATCTCCAGCTGCACCAATCCCCGGGTGACCCGCGACACGTCCAGCAGGTCGTCGACCAGGCTGGTCATGTGATCGACTTGCCGCGCGATGATGTCGCTGGTCTTGCGCACCCGGCCGTCGTCGAGACGCGCGATCTTGAGCAGTTCGGCTGCGGAGCGGATCGGGGCCAGCGGGTTGCGCAACTCGTGCGCCAGCATCGCCAGGAACTCGTCCTTGCGCGCATCCTCGAGCCGCAGCTTTTCCACGGCCGACTCGAGCTGCCGACCGGTGCTCTTGAGCTCGTCGACATCCACGCATACGCCGCTCAGCACGTAGGGCGCCGTGTCGCCGTCGCGGTGCCAATCGGCGTGCATGTGGAACCAGCGGCAGGTGCGGTCGCGCTGGCAAAGGCGAAGGTCCATCGAGAAGGGTTCGCCGGGCCGGCGATCTCGCGAATGTTCGAGCGCCGCGACCACCCGCGGTCGGTCTTCGTCGTCGACGAAGGGAAGCCATTCGTCCAGCGTCATGGCAGTGTCCCGGCTCGGATAGCCGAGCAGGCCCAGGAAGTTGGCACAGACCTCGACCCGGTCCGTGTCCGGGCACCAGCTCCACAGGCCGGCGTGCGCCGCGCGCAAGACGCGACGCGTTTCCTCGCGCTCCTTGACACAGCTCTCGAGCATCTTGTGGTCGGTCAGGTCCACCGTCACCTTCGAGAACCCGATCAGCGTGCCCGAGTGGTCGCGCAGGCCGGTCAGCGCGATGCGGGCCCAGAACAGCGTGCCGTCCTTGCGCCGGCGCCAGGTCTCCTCGCGGTAGAAGCCTTCTTCGCGCGCCTTGCGCAGGTTGTGTTGGGCCCAGCCCCGTTTCCGGTCCTCGTGGGTGTAGAGGATCTCCAGGTGCTGACCGATCGCTTCTTCGGCGTTGTAGCCCTTCATTTCCTCGGCGGCGCGGTTCCATACCGTGATGATTCCGTCCGTGTTCATGAAGAACACCGCCACTTCCTTGATCTCTTCATTCATCAGGCGGTGAAATTCCGCCAGCTGGTCGTCGGGCAGCGACGAAGCCAAATAGCGCTCGGGCACGTCGTTCTCCTGTCTGTTTACGGTGTGTTGTTGAGTTGTTTTATTCAGGCGGCGGGGCCGCTCGATCGAGTGAACGCCCGCTCTGGCTGTGGGACAAGCCCGGCGTACGCGGGTAGGAGGCCGCCGGTGGTGGTTGGTTGGCCGCAACACACGAATGCCGAACTCGACGTTTATTGCCCCAGGCGCCGACTTCGCAACGCGCCCACGGACACAATCGTTTCCATGTCACGCACCTTGTTCGAACCCCGAAACTTGGCGTTTATCGCTGCCGGCATCGGGTTGGCGTTTGGTGCCGGTTCCTTGGCCAGCGTGGCGTACCGCACGCCCACCAGCGAGAGCCTGTGGCTGGTGGTCGCCATCCTGGCGGCATTGCCATGGTCGCTCGCGCTCTTGCTGCTGGACGCGAGTGGCGGGTTTGCCGACCGCGCGGCGTTCACGGTCGCGATCGGCCTGCTGTTCAACGGGTTGGCGCTGTGGCTGGGCCTTTTCTTGCTTTGGAGAACCGGAAGATCTGCCACCGGCGGCCGAGGGCGAGATCGTGCAACGCGAACGTTGCGCGACACCAGCATGGCCTTGCCGCAGTCGATGCAGCAGCAGCAACAACAGCAACAACAGCATTGACGCGGCAGCCGTATCAGCAACAGCAGCAGCAGCTGGCTTCGGCTGGCACTCGAAATGCGATCGGCGCCGCGCGGATCGATCTGGACTTTTCGCACAGCCGGCGCGCTTGGCTGGCCAACTGAGCAAGGCAGCGGCATCCGAGCCGTTGATACTATTTTTGAATGTTGATTCGATTGATCTATGCGAGCCGTGCGGAAGAGGGACTGACCCCCGCCAAGCTCGCGCTTATCTTGAAACACTCGCAAACTCGCAACGATCAGGATTCGGTCACCGGCGGCCTGGCCTACCTGGACGGCGTGTTCCTGCAATACATCGAAGGCCCGGACGATGTCATCGCCCGCACCTTCGCGCGGATCGCGGCCGATCCGAGGCACCGGGACGTGAAGGTGCTCGAACGGCGGAACATCCCGCGGCGAATGTTCTCGAGGTGGTCGATGTCGCTGCTGTCATGGGTGGACGAGACGCGGAACATCTTCCGGGCGTTCAGTCCGGGGGCGAAGATCGACTTGTATGAGACGCATGCGGATACGGCTGCGCCGTTGTTCCGGGCTTGGGCGGGGACGGGGCATTGGGTGGATCGGCAGTTGGTTTAAACCTCAGGTACTGTGTAGCCTTCGTAGGGCTAGTCTTCAAGTGCAGCTTGAAAAAATCAGGGAAGCCCTAAACCCCAATGCAATCTAAGATTCGATCGACTGAGAGCCGTCAAAGAGCGCGCTTGGAAAGGTGCTCAAGTCATTCTGCGACTTTGCGGCACGCTGTTGCGCTACAAGGTATATGACGGGAGAGTAGATCTTTAATAACGGAAGCGTAGCGAGTATCTTGTACATTGGACGCAGATAAAATTTATCCGACGTCGGCGATGGAAGGAATCCGATCTTCAATACGTCTAGTCCGAGGTATTCAGCAAGACTCAGCAATTGGGATCTTGTGTATTCATGTTTATGCCGTCCGGTGGAATCAGAACGATATTTCATATAAATATTCTTCTGAAATATCAGCTTCAAAATATTTGCGATCGAGCAGACGTTTGGCACCGTAATACAAAGAATGCCATTGGGGCGAAGTACGCGGCGCACCTCTCTTGCGAACCTTTGAGGGAAATGTTCACAATGTTCAAGTATTTCGCATGCAGTCAAGACATCGACACTATTGTCCGCAAAAGGCAAATTGTTGGCTTCGATGTCGGCGTGGCTCAGGTTAATCGAGCCGGCGTCCGAAAATACCTGATTTGTGTTGCGCAGAGGATGAGAATCATGAGAAAAATAGATGCCGTGGCAGTCCGCTGCGCCGGATTGCTTGGCTCGATACAAAAGATAAAATGGGGACGCACCAACGTCCACGACTCGTGAATTTGGAGCATAGCGTTTTATCAGGTCGAAACTCCTGTCCATCCTATCTTTAGCTTTCCGAAAGTATTCTCCGGAATCATCATAAGCAGTAGGCGCTGTCAGCGCTTCATCATAGAAAAGTCGAAATCGGGACATATTTCCTTCTACGTTTAATGGAGGGTAAGTTAAGTCAACCTGCTTTTGCCGTTGACCGCCGTTGAAACGCCCCTTCCTGTATTGCAATCGAACCGATCGGATCGTAGGGTGACTCCCGGCGCTTAGCCAATCCAGCCACCAAGCCAAGCGCGTTGACGTTCCAGGAGCAAAAAGAGTAAAGACCCAAACTAATTGATTTGCGTCGAATGCACAGATAGAGCGCCGGGATAACTATTAAAATTGGTGCGAAGATTGGCATACTACTTAAGCAAAGCGAAATGACCATCCACCATGCTAGAACCGCAAAGCCGTACTTTATGTGCCCGAGCTCTTTAAGCACGTAGCGGAAGTGTGGCTTCCATAGAGAGGCGCGAAGTACCTCCCCTGGACCGTGAGCATATCCAGAAGTAAAGCGTCTCCAAAGAAGACGGTAGCCGCTAGCAGCGTGACCAAAATGGTCTGCTGCATCCTCATCAATCCGCGCGAGTTTCCAGCCTTTCGCTCGAAGACGCGCACCAAGTTCAAACTCTTCGAAAGCATGTAAATTGCGGTCTGCAAAATATCCGACATCATTGATGGCGCTTGTGCGGTATAGCCCGCCACCCTCCAATCGTTCCACGATCCCGGGTAACCGGTTTTTGTCCCGAATACCACTTGAAATGCGAATCTGATAATCATGCCCGATCAGCACTCGCTCATTGACGCGGCCCCCCACTGCGGCGACATCAGGGTTTGCTACGAGATAGTCTACGCACTTCTTTAGGAACCCAGGGTGGAAGATCATGTCTCCGTCTAAGATGTAAAAAAAATCTCCTGATGAGTGTTGAAACGCTAGTTGCGCGCCAACTCCACAGCTTCTTTGCGAAGGGTCCGCTAAAGTGAAAATGCGCAAAGACCTGAAACCCTTGGCGATTTCAATAGTTTTGTCCGAAGACCCACTATCAGCTAGTACTAGTTCAAACGCCAAGTCGTCCGTGGCGTTCGAGGCACTATGCACACATGAAGCAATACGTTCTTGCTCGTTTAATGCTTTGATCCCGACAGAAACTATCATCCTGTTGTCACTCCAGCTAAGCTTCGCTCTTTCAACCACTCACGATCCTCTTTACCACTAGTTAACCATCTTCTAATTAGCTCGCCCCACTTTGTAGAAATTTGAAGACTGTCCCACACGGTTTCAGAGGCATCTGAAATCTTTGCGTAAAGATCAACTTCTGTAAGTAGCGAAATTATGCATTTCGACATTTTGCGAAAGTCTCCCGCGGGATAGATCATCGCTGTGCTTCTATGGCGTAGAAACCCGGAGAACATTGGATGGTCAGAAGCAACGATTGGCGTCCTCGTGCACAGTGCTTCGTAAATAGTCAACGGAAAGCCCTCAGGGTAACTGTGAAGGCTCGGCACGATAACAATCGAGGCTTTTCGCATTTCCGTCAACACGTCAGCGTTTGAGACCACTCCCTTGAACAACACCCTGTCGGCTATGTTTCGAGCAATGCTGAGCGCTTTAAAAGGCTTATCGTCCCCGCCACCAACCACCGTCAGGCTTACGTCTATACCCATCTGCCGCAAACACGCGACAGCTTTGATTGCATCGCCTAATCCTTTGCTTCGAAGTAGAGCGCCAACATAGACTAGTGTAATCTTATCTGGCGCAAGTGTTTTAGACGGGTAGTCTCGTGGGCTGTGCGTGTGTGGCCAATCCCAGCAAATCAACTTCTTTTTTGATATGCCAAGCCTTGCGAAAGCTCGGGTGGCATTTATTCCATGGTTTGCGACCCATTCAATTCGTGGATTATTGAGTGTTCTGATTATCATGCCATAACGATAAAATCTTCTTGGCAAGGAGATGTTAAAAGAATCCGCACAGATGCAGAGGACTCGAACATTATGTCTAATGCCCCACTTTAAAACTTTTGTCAGTGGACCTAGCACAACCAAATGTGTTGGATCGAGACGTTCGAGAACCTCATTAAGTACAGAGCACGTTGCGGCCGGATCAACATTTGCCCCAACAAACGCCAACCTTGGAGAAACTTGAGCTGTATAAGCGCGGCCAGAAATGCAGCACATCATAATAACGTTCGCTTCTGCACTTAGTTGATCTAATTGTTCTAATATGTAGTTGTGACCGTAGTAGGTCTCAGAATTTCCGAGCTGCCGACGCTCCCAGTAAGAAAGGTAATCACCTGAGTACTGAACAAATAGGATTCGCGGTAGCTCGCTGGCAGTGGTAGCTGCAGGGAAATAAATTTGTTCGCTCATACGGTTCGAAGAAAGGTCCATGTGGTTATCGTCACCGCCATGAGTGCGGTCGCCGCAATACTGATTACTAGATCAGTCACACCCGCTGCCGCGATTTCGAATATAGCAAGGGCGACAAACCTTAGAAATTCGCTTGCGACAATACCGTACAGCGCCCCCGTTAAGCCGTACAAGCTAAACCCAACAGGAATCGTCACAAGCATGCCTAGCAACCGGAAGATATTCGCGAAAGTGATCGCTGCAGCGCGGCCTCTGCCTAGGAGCGTAGCCTCGCTAAAACTGGATAATACGGAGAACCAGGCGCCGAATAGAAGGATCTGAAGGATTTTCCCGCCATCTTTGTAATTTGATCCGTAAAGCGTATTGATCGCGAGATCCGCCCAATTGACAACGGTGCCTATCGCGACGGCTGCGACGCACACAAGTAGCAGTCGCAGTCTGGAGAGCTCGCTATTGGCCTTGCCGCTAGCAGCGGCGGCGGGGAATATAACCTGATAGCCAATGCGCGAAGCCAAGGTTCCGGGGAGATCGGATATCGACCTTGCAATCCCGAAAACGCCCATGATTGAAAGGGAAACCACAGTCCCCAAGTAGATTTTATCCAAATTTGCTGCTGAAAAGCTAACAAGCGATGTTGCCATCGTCCACTTGCCGAACGAAACGATTTCGTTCATGCTGCTTCGATCTAGACAGAAGCGATGCTTAGGGTGCGGGAGTGAATATGAGAGGCCAGCTCTTATGGCGAGAGAACTCAGAGTTGCAGCGACCAAGCTCCAGATGGTTGGCCAGATAAAAATTATGGTTATAGCGATGAAAAAGTTCAAGAGTTCAACTTTGAGCTCGAAAACATTTCGCTCGCGTACACGAAGATTCTTGACGAGTAAGAAGATTGAAGTCGAACCTAATCCGGTAATTAGCGGAGCCGCGCTTATAAAAAAGAAAATCCTCGAATCGATCCCGTAAACCTTCGATATTAAAGGCGATATGCTTGAGAACAAAGCGGTGAGCAATACACCCCGCAAGACCTGTATGGTCCAGGCAGTGTTAAAAAATTCGCGTTCATCGCCGCGCTTACTACGCACGATGTTCTGCTCGATCCCCACATCGGTGAGTAATTCAACGCCCATCCGGACGCTGTTGACGATAACCATCACTCCAACCAGTTCGGGAGCGAGAAGTCGCGCGATAATGACACTCGAGCAAAACCTCAATACCATGATCATGCCGTAGGACCCTGAAGCCCACAGCATCTTAACGGCTAAACTATCACGCTTAAACGCTTTCATTTGTGCGCAACGACCACAGGGTCTGTCCCAGTCAACATCATCGATTTTCGACGGCGCTGGAAGAACTTGCCAATTGGCCTCTCGATAAAGATGTGAATAAGCGTTCCAGACGCTAAAGAAACTACAATTACGCACACAAAAAGTGCATTTGAAAAGGAGATCTCAAGCTTCTCAGCGATTTTAAAAATCGCAACTACGATGTAAATGTGACTTAGATAAATCGCATATGAAGCGTCGCCGATGAGTCGTAAATGTTTACTGACCGGCATGCGAGCTTCAAACCCGACACAAGTCAGAACCAGACTTGCCGCGCCTAATGTAAAGAGCGCGTCTGTCAAAGGATTCGGCGCCGCCGATTGATCGTAGAAAAAACTTAGGGTCAAGAACAAAACGGCAATTGCGCCGGAAGAGGCTCTCATCCAATGAGACGTCAACGAGGAAGGGTAATCAATTTGGATGAATCCTACGATCATTCCGGCGGCGAAAGCAAGGATGACTGGTTGGGTATAGAACTGTCCAATTGCCGAGTCAAAAGTAAACAATTTTCCGATGGAAATGATGGCCAGGAAAATCAAAGCAATCGCAACTAGGCGCAGCCGGATGGAAAGTAAAGCGGTAGCAGCGAAAATCAAGTAGAAAAAAACTTCATAATTTAATGTCCAGCCCAATTTCAGTAGTGGTGCTATCTCGCCGTTGCTTCTAAAGTGCGGAATAAAAAGAAGTGAGTAAGCCAGGTTCGGGAAACTAAAAACCGTGTTCTTTAACAGCGAAGGCGTGGAAGCCGCAACCAAAGCGACGGCAATTGTTGCTACCCAATAAAGCGGGACGATTCGCTCGGCCCTGCGCGCGAGGAATGACAAAGGGCTGAAGCGTTCTTTGCCTGTGATGTAGATCATTATGAACCCACTGATCACAAAGAAAAGCAACACGCCAAAAGTTCCGAATCTAACATACTGCTGATTCACTTCGGCCAAGGGCTGGAGCAATGTATGCGCGAGCAGCACCGCGATCGCAGCCAACCCCCTCAGATATTGAATTGAATTAAGTTTCAAGCCAGTCAACCCTGAGCAGCATTCGCTGGAGCTACGTTTTCGATACTTAGGAGCGCGAGTATTATCATCAAATATGAATGCACGGTAGCGTCGCGCTGAAAAAGATCGGACTCGGTTAGATTGTGAATTGTCACGAAAATCAATGTGCTTAGAAAAAGACCGCCGTGCGCCGAGCTGGAAACCTGACCTTCTATTAGGCCAACAAGCGGTTTGACGACCGTACTAAGAACGGCAAGGATCAAGCCAATGATCCCTGTTTGAACTAAAATGTCCAGATACCCGTTATGGCCGCTGACTACATCCGCTACCCATTCGCTACCTACTGGTAAGTACTGCGCTACAAGTCTAAGCGTACCAATGTCCCAAAACGACCCAAATCCAGACCCGGTTAGCCAATTTTGTTTCCAGTACTGGACTAGCGGGTGCCAGATCTGCACGCGCCCTGTTAGCGTTTGAGGATTGTTGAAGGCGTCGATCAACTCCGACGCAAAATATAACCCTGAAGTTAGCGTAATCGCGACTAACAAGCCCAGAAGCAAATAGATCAAGTTTTTGTAATAACGGTTGTACGCGAGGTATAGCAGACCAGAGACATAACTTATCCCTACTACGACGAGCGACGTCTTAGATCCTGTTTTAAACAAGAAGAACATCGCCGCGCACATTATGGCGATTTTGAGCAAGAACGGGACGCGGCGAGCATCGATCCCAAAAAATAGGATGGTAAATGCGCACATCGCGCCTGCGTTGTTCTTGTGCATCAAAACCCCTCGCCAAGTTCCGCCGAGATTTTCATCGCCGGCGTCGTACTGGTGGATTGCCCAATCTGGAACAATCGCAACAGCCAAATAGTTAGCAATTAATACCAGTGCTGCTATCCACCGTACCATTTTCAGGGTTATTTCATACCCACAGTGCCTTACTATTAAAAAGGTATTTACAAGTATTATTGTTGTTAGGAGCCATCTGCGCGTGCCAATTCCTTGGTCGACTGCCCAGATTAAGGTGACTCCAAACCAGATGATCGTCACTATCAACGTAGCAGGAATTTCAAGCAGTGACCGAGGATGAATATAGGCACCTGTTACGAAAATAGTCAGCAGAAAGCTAAAACCGTATGTCGCTTGGCGGAACGCATTGCCCTCATCGCCTTGACTACCAAAGCCCGCGATTTCTAGCGCACTATTTGTAAGTGGTCCCAGCGTCACTAGCAGGATTAGCAAGACCAGAGCGAATTTAGCACTTGAGGAGACGCTGCTCACCAATTGCTCTTCAACTCGGCCATGAGAAATCTGGAATGCTTGCCGCATTGTTGGCTTTCTAGAGCGCTTTGCATGCTTTTAGCGCAGTCTCCAACGCCCCAGCACACCTCTCCCAGCTGTAATCCTCCCGCACCCGGACCGCCGCCTTCTCCCCCCGCCGCCTAGCCTCATCCAGGTTCAACGAAGCAAGAAACTCCACCGCTTCCTCGACTGCCCCCGCGCTGCTCACGACATGCCCGTCATAGGTCTTGATCATGTCTCGCGCCCCCGCCAGCTCCATGCAGACCGGCAGCATCGAACAGGTCATCGCCTCCAGCACGATCAGCGGATACGAATCGATCTTCGACAGATGCACCAGCACGTCGGACGCCCGCAGCCGTTCGAGCAGCTCGGCGTCGCTCACCCGGCCACGCACGACGACTTCGCGGGTCAAGCCTGCGCTCTTGATCATGGCGTCGAGCTTCGCGTAAGTCGCAACGTCCGCACCGCCGGTGATCTGCGCCTCGAATGGAACGCCGCGGGCCTTCAGCCCGGCGCACACATCGACGAACAGGAAAGTGCCCTTGCCTTCCGAAAGCCGGCCCGAATGAATCAGTCGAAGTGCAGGCGGTGCGTCGTCGGCGTTTGCGGCCGGTGCATCGCCCGCCAGCAGCTCGGCAGGCAGGAAGTTGCGAATGCTGGAGCGCGGTACTGCGGGCGGAAGGTTGATCTCCAGCTCCTGGGTCTTCGAGATCAGGGCCAGCCGATTGGCGCCCTTCAAGATCGAACCACTCAGCCAGCGCAGCACCGGGCTCGATTGCGAGCGCCAGTTGGAGCCGAGGTGCGGCGTCACCATCACGCGCAATCCGAGCAGCTTGGCGACGATCAGGTAGCCGAGATCGGGCAGGTTCACGTACTGCAGCCACACGCAATCGGGCCGCTGAAAGCGATACCTCACCAGGGCAGCCAGGCCGCGCAGGTAGCCGGGCAGCCTGCGAAAGCTGAGGTAAGCCGACGAAGTCGGGATGCGCGTCATGCGCCAATCCGGATGCCGCGCCGCCAAAGCCTGCATCGAGCGCTCGCAAAAGGCTTCGACGCCACCGAGATGGTCGAGGGAGCCGCCAAGAATCAGGAGATGCAATTTGCGCCTCAGTCCGAATAGATGATGGTGGTGCCGATCGGATCGAAGCGCACGTCGTAGGCGGTGTATTCGCCCAAGGCCTCGCACACCGCAGCGCGCGCTTCGTCGGGCGCGTAGACCAGCAGGAAGCCGGAGTCGCCCGCGCCCAGCAGCTTGCCGCCGGTGGCGCCGGCGGCCATTGCGCGTTCGTAGGCCTGGTCGATCGACGGGTTGGTAATGCCTTCGGACAGGCTGCGCTTGCGCATCCAGCCCTCGTGCAGGTAGGGCCCGATGATGTCGACGTCGGTCATGATCTCTGCGCGAAGGCCCCGCGCCTGGCGAACCATCGCCTGCATGTTGCCCATCGCGCGCTTGCTGGTCTTGAGCGTGTCGGCTTGCTTGCGAAGCACTTCGCTCGCGGAGCGGCTTCCACCCAGGTAGAACATCACCAGGCCGTCTTCGAGCCGGCGTCGCATGGCCTCGGTGATCGGCACCGATTCGCAGGTCACGCTGTCGTCCTGATGAAACTCGATGAAGTTGAGGCCGCCCAGCGCGCAACCGTATTGGTCCTGCTTGCCGATCGGTTCGCCCAGCTTGTCGATCTCGATTTCGCAGGCCTTGCTCGCCAGCACGGTGCGACCCTCGTAGCGGCCGCGGTAGGCATTGCAAAGGTTCAAGAGTCCGACGGTGAAGGCACTGGACGAGCCGAGCCCGGTGCCGGAGGGCACGTCGGCACTCGAATTGAAGTCCACGCCGGTGATGCCGTAGTCCGTAAAAACCTGCCGCAGGATGCGGTGCTCGATCTGGTCGACGGTCTTGGGCGTCTCGACCTTCGAGTACTTGAGGATGTAGCTGTCGCTATGAAAGTGCTCGTGCATCGACAGGTACACGTAGCGGGCGATCGACATGCTCAGCACGGCGCCGCCGTGCTCGCGGTAAAAGCCCGGCATGTCGCTGCCGCCGCCGCAAAAGCTCACCCGAAGCGGAGTGCGCGAAATGATCATTGTTCGAATGCCTTCAGGATGTGGGCGACGGCTTCGGGCAGGTTCGACGCGACATGGTCGGGCTCGCAGTCGAAGCGGTCGCTGTCCGAGCCGGCGTGGCCGGTGCGCACCAGCACGGCTCGAACTCCGGCGGCCTTGGCTGCCTGCACATCGGCATAGCGATCGCCCACCATCCACGAGCGACCGAGGTCGAGGTTGTGTTCCGCCGCCGCACGCAGCAGCAGGCCGGGCAGGGGCTTGCGGCAGTCGCACGTCACCTTCAGCTCCAACACCTCGCCCGGCCAGCCGCGCTCCGGATGGTGGGGGCAGAAGTAGATGAGGTCGAGGTACGCCGCGTCGCGCGCCAGTTCGGTGTCGAGCTTGGCAAAGACCTGTTCGAGCGCTTCGAAGCTCATCAGGCCCTTGGCGAGATCGGGCTGGTTCGTGACGCATATCGCCGGCAAGCCGGCCCGGTTGATCTTGCGCAGCGCCGGGCCGACGCCGTCGACCAACCGCAGGTCGTCCGGGCTATGGACGCCGTTCACTTCCTCGTTCAGCACGCCATCCCGGTCCAGGAAGATGGCAGGACGTGCCGCTCTCCGGCTCGCGCCCGCGACCCGGCCCGAAGCCAGGTCCGCCTCGCCCTTGGCCAAGCGCTCTGGAGTGCCGATGTCCTTGGCGTATTCGATGCTCCGATAGGCCTGCATCGGCGCGCCGGCCGCGAGCATCGCCGGAAAGACATCGTGGCCCCAATCCGAAGCGCCGTTGGCGGGCACATGCTCGATGGCCGCCGGCTCCAGCACATAGAGCGCCGCGCTCACCAGGTTCGGCAGGACGGCGCCCGGCGCATGAGGCTTCGACAGGAAGCGGCGAATGCGGCCGCTCGCATCGGCCTCGACCAGGTCGCTGTCATCCGGATGGTCGTTCGGATGCACGAACAAGGTGGCGATGGCACCGGCTTGTCGATGGGCCTCCGCAAAGTGCGCAAGATCGACATCGATCAGGATGTCGCCGTAGAGGACGATGAAGGCTTCGTCCAGCAGGGCGCGCGCTTCGCGAACCGCTCCGGCGGTGCCGAGCGGCGCCGATTCGCGCACATGCTCGATGCGAACGCCGAAGGCCGCTCCGTCACCGAAGTGGGATTCGATGACTTCGCGCATGTGGCCGTTGAGGAAGACGAAGTCCTTGAAGCCGGCACGAACGGCCACTTCGACCAGGCGCTCCAGAAGCGGCTGGCCGGACACCGGCACCATCGGCTTCGGCCGATCCGACAGCCCGAGCCGCGTGCCCTTGCCGCCATTCAGAACGACGACCTTCATGCGGCCACCTGCTGGTCGAACGCCCAGCGCGCCGCGGCTCGAACTGCCGCCTCCGAGTCGAGCCGCGGCGTCCAGCCCAATGAGCGGATCCGGCTGGTGTCGTAGTCGACGCTCGGCACGTCGCCGACCCAGCCTCGATCGCCGCCGGTGTATTCGATGCGGGCATCCAGGCTCGACTCCTCGACCACGATCTCGGCCATGCGCCGAACCGTGCAGCGGGTGTCGCCGCCGACGTTGAAGACATTGGTGCGGCCGGTCATCCGGCTCCAGGCCACCAGGATCGCATCGATCAGATCGCTGACATGCAGGTACGGCTTGACCTGCGAGCCGTCGCCGAGCACTTCGAGCCGGTCCGGCGTCCGCCCGAGCTTGCGGACGAAGTCGTAGATGGCACCATGGGTCGAGCGGTTGCCCACCACGTTCGGAAAGCGCGCCATCCAGCTGCGAATGCCGTAGTTCTCGCCATACGACGAGATGAAGCCTTCCGATGCCAGCTTGGCCGCGCCGTAGTGCGAGATCGGCAGCAGCGGGCCGTCGTCCTCGGCAATGCGGCCGGGCAATTCGCCATAGATGGCCGAGGTCGAGGCGAAGACGATCTGCCCCACCCGATGGCGGCGCATCGCCTCCAGCACCGTCCAGGTGGTCTGCAGGGTGTTCCTGAAGTCGGTGTCGGGGCTCGCATGGCTGCGCGCGATGTCCGAATTGGCGGCCAGGTGGAACACCGCATCGAACGCACCATCGCCGAAGAGCGTGTCCAGCGGCTCCGCATCGCAGACATCCATTTCGACGAAGCGGAGTGGCGCGCCTGCTAAATCGATCAGGTGCGCCAGGTGCTCGCGTCGCCCGAGGACGAGGTTGTCCGCGACCGTGACCTGGTGCTGCAGTTGCACCAGGCGCTCGCACAAGTTGCTGCCGATGAAGCCGGCGCCGCCGGTAACGAGGATCTTCACGCGGCCAGTTCCTTTGCAAGTACGGTGGTGGCTTCGGTCGTCGCCGCGTCGCGCTTCGCAGCGATGAACTGCGCGAGCACGTGCATCACCGCCTGGTGTGCGTCTTCGATGATGCCGTAGTTGTTGGCAGCCACGTGCAGGCCGACATGCACGGCGGTGTGCAGAGCGCCGCCGTCGAATCCCGAGAGGCCGATGGTGGACATGCCCAGTTCGCGCGCCGTGGCGACCGCGCGAACGATGTTGGGACTCTTGCCCGATGAAGAAATCGCCAGCAACACGTCGCCGGGCTTGCCGAGGAAGGTGATCTGGGTCGAGAACACTTTCTCGAAGCCGTAGTCGTTGGCAATCGCGGAATAGAGCGCCACGTTGGAGGTCATCGAGCGGGTGTCGATGATCGGCATGCCCTTGACGTGGGTTCCCTTGGTGAGGTCGCAGCAAAGATGATCGGCGATGGCGGCCGAGCCGCCGTTGCCGATCGCGTAGATATGGTTTCCCTTGTCGGCGGCCTCGACCACGAGCGCCCGCGCGGCGTCGAGCGCATCGGCGTCGATGGTGAGGAGCGCCGCGCGCAATGCATCGGCATAGTCCGCCAGGTACGCGCCCATGGAGGTGAGATCGAAGCGCTCGTTGCGGTGGCGGGGATCTTCTTGCAAGGGGAACTCCTGGTGGGTACGGGAAAAATCGGTAGGCGAAAAAGACATGCCGGCTCAGCGAACGGCGCGCTTGCGCTTCGCCCGCTCGGCGATCACCGCGTAAAGAAAAGGCCCGGCACCGCCGATATAGCGGCGCCAGAGGCGCGACGGTTCGAGCGCCAGCCGGTAGAGCCATTCGCTGCGCAGCTGCCGCACCCAGAGCGGCGCCCTGGCCACCCGACCCGCAGCGAAATCGATGAAGGCGCCGACGCACAGCACGACCGCGCCGCAATCGCCGGCGATCTTCCGGGCCCAGAGTTCCTGCCTCGGGTTGCCCATGCCGATCAGCAGCAGCTCGGTACCGGCCGCGCGGATCTCGGACACCAGCGCATCGCTTTCCACATCCGAGAAGAAGCCGTGGCTGGAGCCGACGATCCGGACGTTGGGATGGGCGCACGCCAGGGCTTCGGCCGCTTCCGCCGCAACCCCGGGCGGGCTGCCGACCAGGAACACCGAAACCGGACGTTCGAAGGAGGACAGCAGGGCAGGCGTGAGATCGGTGCCGTTCAGGTTCTGCGGAAACTTGCCGCCGTAGAGGATGGTGCTGGCGATGTCGATGCCGAGGCCGTCGTTGAAGACCGTCGCGCACGAGAGCGCCTCTGCCAGCGCCGGAAGCCGGCGCGCCATGTTGAAGGTGTGCATGTTGCAGAAGGCAAAGACGCGGCCGCTGCGCGCATGAATCGCGTTCTGGATGTCGTTGACCGCCGCGCGTTGGTCCAGCACCTCGAAACTGATCGGACCGATCGGTCGGCGCTCGCGCTGCGCCGCCAGCTGCGGAAGGTTGCCGTAGAAGAATCCGGAATCTCTGCGATAGCTCATGGGTTGCCTTGTGCCTCTGGATTCATTCGATGGCCGAGCAATCAAAGCTCGCGCCTGCGCGGAACGGGGCCGGCTCGCAGCTGGCCGGCTGCCCGTACGCCCAGCCCGAACCCTTGAAGCCGACGTAGACGCGACCGAACACGTCCGGGTCGCCTTCGATCACGGTGATCTGGTCGAGCGAACCGAGTGGAAACGTGGCGACCCGTTGCCAGCTCGATGCGGCATCGGTGGAGCGCCAGATGCCGAAGCCGCCGCGCAGTCGTGCAGAAACGAAGATGGTCGGATACGCCGCGTCTGCCGCCGGCTTGCCGAAGGCAATGTCATCGACCTGGTCGACGCCGTCCAGCGCCCGCCAGTGCGCACCGCCGTCGATGCTGCGGCGCAGCCGGGTGTCGAAGGGGCCCAGCGTGCCCGAGGTGAAGAAGAGGTGACCCGGCTGTCCCGGTACCACGCGCAGCTTGGCCGAGTGTTCCGGGTGCGGCGCAATGGCTCCTTCGAAGACCCGGCGCCAGCGCGCGCCACCGTCCTGCGTCACCCACAGGCCGGCGAGCCCGGCGTTCGCACCTTCGCCGCCATGCATCAGGTAGAAGACGCCCGGCAAGACGCGGTCGGCTGCCAGCGTCTTGCGGTGGTAGTGAAGCGCCGGATGCGAACCGGTCAGCGGCAGCTTCTCGCCCGGCAGCACGACTCGCTGCCAGCTCGCGCCGCGATCCTTGGTGTAGTAGGGCGCGCGATGGTAGGTCGGCAGCCAGACGATGTTGTCGATGTCGTTCGCCGCGACGGCGATGCTGCCGAAGGACATCCGCCAGGGGTCGTCGGCACGGGTGCCGGGCGGGTGCGGCAGCGTGCGGAACCTGGTCCAGCGGCGACCGCCGTCGACGCTGAATCCGGCCAGCACGGCGTCGCCGTCCTCGGAGCAGCAGAAGGTGCGCGCGTCCGAGGCATTGGTGACGATGAAGCGGGGGTCGGCGGGGGTCCAGGCCAGTTGCTGCGCCGAGATCAGCATGCGCTCCTTCGGGCCGAAGGTGGTCGAGTAGGCGTCGAGGTCGTCCTTCAGGTGGATTCCGAAGTCCCAGCCTGCCAAGAGCGGCGACTGGCCGGGCGGCTTGACGACGTCGTTGGCGACCAGTTCCTCGATGCCTCTCAGGCGGCTCTTCCAGGTGATCAGCGAAGTCGAGCCGGCAAGATCGGTGTAGTAGACGCCTGTGCCCGCCGCCACCCAGAGGCGTCGGCCGTCGACCGGGTCGAAGCTGACCTGCCCCATCGCCCAGTAACCGATGTCGTTCGCGCGAAGGTAGCTCGGGTCGCCGTCGCTGATGTGGGCGCGATGTTCGAGTCGGCTCCAGCTCTGGCCGCCGTCGGCAGAGCGAAACGGCTTGCCGCCTTCGGTGAAGACGAAGACCTGCGAAGTCGTCGGTTGCACGGCTACGGCCGCGAAGCGCTCGGCAGGCAGCCGGCCCGGACCGACTAGCGAAGTCCAGCTGCCGTCCCGGTAGCGCCAGGCACTGCGGGTGTCGGCATCGACGCCGTAGAAGCTGCCGTCCGGTGCGAACGTACCTTGCCTGAGCATCGTCGGCGCCGGGCCGCCGCGGTCTGGCAAACGCTCGAAGGTCTTGCCCTGGTCCTTCGAAACGAAGACGCCGTGTCCGGCAGCGACTGCCCACACGCGCGAACGCGGTGACGGTTCGTACATGACGATGATCCCCGGCGCCTGCATGCCGGGCGCGGGCTGCTGGTCGCGGCTCTGCGGCATCGATGGCACGGCCGCCCAGTGGGCGCCGCCGTCGGTCGAGCGCCAGAGTCCGCCGTGCGGCGTGCCGAAAAGCACCAAATTCGGGTCGTCGGGCGAGATCGCCAGATAGGGTCCGGCGTGCCGGAACTCGTCGTTGGCCGGGGTCTCGCCGGCGCCGGCAGGTAGCCGTGTATCGACGAAGCGGGTGCCGCGGTCGTCGGAGCGATAGACCGTGTTCTTGAGCGCCATGTAGATGCGGCGCGGGTCCGTCGGCGCCACGGCGATCTCGTACACGCCATCGCTCACGATGTTCTGCGCATGAGTGGCGGCGGGCATGCTGGCGGTATTGACCAGCTGCGACCAGCGCTGCTCGTCTTCGTGCCACAGGTAGGCGCCATACACATCGGCACGTGCCACCCGGGTCTTGCCTTCGCGATCCGAGCTGAGGCCGGTGATGAATCCGCCGGCGCCGACGGCGACCGGGCGCCAAAGGTACGCACGCGCACGCTCGCCATCCAGCGTGCGGTCCACGTCGATCGACGCCGAGGAGTCCGTCGGCTGGAGTGCCGCGCCCAGGATGGCGGCGGCCACGGCCAGCCGGGTTCCGAGCCAACGCGGCCAATGCCGCAACCTGCAGTCGCAAGCCGCTCCGAACATCCTAGGCCGCCCTGCGTCCGACGTGATGCTCGTAGCCGTAGCCATAAGCCAGGTCGGTGGGCTTGGCGTCGTTGAAGATCAAGCCGGCGACCTCGATGCCGCTCAGGTCGAAACGATTGATCGTTTCGGCCAATTGGTCGGCACGGCTGGTTCCGCGGCGGGCGATGCAGAACACGAGGCCTGCATGGCTCGACACGATCAACGCATCGGCGCCCGCCAGCACCGGGGCGGTGTCGATCAAGACGAAGTCGTAGCTCGGCGCGATGCGAGCCAGCATGTCGCCGAGCACGCCGTTCGCAAGCGCATCGGCCGGCCTTGCGCGGAGTTCGCCGGTCGCGATGAAGTCGAGGTTCTTCAGCACGTTGAGGTGCGCGGCCTCGGGCAGCTGCGCCTGCCCGGCGAGCAGTTCGGACAAGCCCTTTCGCCGCTCCAGCCCGAGGTAGCGATGCAGGTAGCCGTCACGAAGGTCGGCATCGATCAGCAGCACCCGTTTGCCCGACGACGCGAGCAGGGCGGCGAGGTTGGCGGCGATGAACGACTTGCCGATCGAGGCGGTCGGCCCGGTGATCGCCACGATGTTGTTGCGCGCACCCGCCTTCGCATGCTGCAGGCTGGTGCGGAAGGTGCGCAGGCTTTCGATGGCGCCGTCGTCCGATGCCTCGTCCGACAGCAGGTTGACCTTCTTGCCGCGGCCGAGGATCTGGTGCTGAAGGCTCGACTGGGCCTTGCTGTGCGGCACGACTGCCGCCACCGGCAGGCCCTGTGCCCGGCCGAGTTCGTCGGGCGTGTCGATGGATCGGGTCAGGGCGCTTCTCACGACCGCGAACAGCAGCCCGAGCAACAGTCCCGCCACGGCTGCGCCACCCGCGATCAGCGGGCGCTTGGGGCCGACCGGCGTCGACGGCTCGACGGCGGTGTCGATCAGCCGCGCGCTGCCGATGGTGCTGGCACGCACCAGTCGAAGCTGCTGTGCGGTGCTCAGGAGCGAGGCATAGAGTTCGGTGTTGACGCGGACGTCGCGGGTCAGGCGCACCAGGTCCTGCTCGGTCGCCGGGACGCGGCGGATCTTTTCGTTGACGCTGCCGATCTCGGCCGACACCGTGCGGATCTGCTGCGCCACCGCCTGCACCAGCGGGTTCTCGTCCTGGTAGCGCGTGCGCAGTTCGTCCTGCCGCTGCCGCAATTCGACCAGCCGCACCTGGGCCTGCACCGACTGCTGCAGGATCGACTTGACCTCTTCGTTGAGGTCGGTGGTGCCGCGTGAATTGCGGAAGGTGTTGTAGCGGGCCTCGGCAGTCTCGATCGCGGTCTTGAGTTCGGGCAGCTGGGTCTCGAGGAACGCGAGCGACTTCTCGGCTTCCTCGGTCTTGAGATTGACGTTCTGCGCGATGTACTGCTCGCCGATCTGGTTGAGCACGCGGGCAGCCAGCGCCGGATTGGCATCTTCGAGGCTCACCGAGATCAGGCCGGACTGCTTGCCGCGCTCGGCGATCACCAGGGCCTTCTGCAGGCGCTCCACGGCGTCTTCCATCGAGAAGCGGCGCAGCACGAACTGCGCGCCGGGCCGTGCCTTGACCGAGTCGACCTTGACCACGAAGTCACCGGCGGGCGTGGAAAGCGTGGTCTCCTTGCCGACCAGTCCTTCGACATGGACCAGGTCGTCGAAGTGAAGCTTGAAAGAAGTCGGGCTCACGAGGGTCAGCGTGAAAGCCTTCTTCTCGAATGCCTTGGGTACGTCGAAGCGGGACACCTCGATCGCTTCCGCGCCCCAGGCATAGCCCGAGAAGCCCGGCACCGAGAAGCCGGAAACCTCGTCGCTGCGCCGGGCCATCCATTCGCCGACCAGCGGCACGTACTTGGGCTTGGCATTGATGTACAGGTGCGCGCTCTCGACGGCCCGTGTCACGACCGAACGCGAGCGGAGCATTTCGAGTTCGGCTGCCGCCGCGGTCTTCAAGTCGAAGATGCCGGCCAGGTTCGACGGAATGTTGCGCTGTGCCGGGTCGTTGACATCGACCTTGATCAACAGGTTGGCCTGGTAGGCCGGCGGCGCCATCAGCGCATAGACGAGGCCGATGAGGGCGACCGGCAGCGCAATCGCCACGATCGCAACCAGGTGCTTGCGAAGCAGCGCGAGGATGCCGGCGAGATCGAGGTATTCGTCGGCGGGGCGGCTCGTGGCGGCGGGCCGGGAAGGAGCGGGCAGTCGGGGTTGCATGGGGCCTGCCTCAACGCGTCGCGTTCACGTTGTAGTAAGACGCCGTGGCACTCGCCGCATTCGGCAGGATCAGGGTCACGATCCGGTTGAAGCGCGCCAGGCCCGAGGCATCGACGAACACGACGTCGCGCGGCCGCAGCACGAAGCCGTCGGCCAGCGCCAGGGCCACCGGCGAACGCGCGTCGAGGTTGTAGACCAGCGGTTCCTTCGCGTTCGCATTGCGCACCACGTACACCTGCCGCCCGGCCGCGCTCAATTGGTTGAGGCCGCCGGCTTCGCCCAGCGCCTCGGTCAGCGTCAGGCGACCGTTGACCATCGGCAGCGCCCGTGGCGCAGCCACTTCGCCCAGCACGAAGATCTTGTTCTCGTCGCGGCTGCGCACCCGCAGCACGTCGCCAGGCGCAAGAAGGATGTCCGATGGGTTGATGCCCTGGCGCACCAGCGCCGGCAGGTTGACCGGGTACGAAGCGCCGCCGCGGCTGATGACGATCGCGCTCTGGTCGGCCGAGGGCAGCAGGCCGCCGGCTCGGGTCAGTGCCTCGAGCAGCGTCATCGGCAAGTCGTCGATGACCTGGTTGCCGGGCGAACGCACTTCGCCGTCGACATACACCTTCTTGCTGCGGAAGTCCTGCACGCGCAGCGTGATGTCCGGCTTCTTGATCGAGCGGAAGAGGCGCTCCTGCAGCAGGTCGCGAGCCTGCATCTCGGTGAGGCCCGCGACCCGGATGGCGCCGACGTACGGAAACTGGATCTGCCCCGACTGGTCGACCACGTACGCCGACGGCGACTGTGCACCGCGCACCGGAACGCCCGAGGCCGACAGCGCCTGCGCACCAGCGGCGGCGATGTTCAGTTCCGGATAGTTCCAGACCAGGATCGACAGCAGGTCGCCGTTGCCGATCACGTAAGGCTTGGTGGTGCCGGTAAAGCCCTGGATGTCCTGGCGGGTCGAGCGCTCCAGGTCCGCGCTCTCTTCGGCGATCAAGGTGGGCGTGATCAGCTTCAGGATCGGGGTTTGCTGCGCGGTCTGACCTTCGGGTGCGGAAGGCACGCTTTCGAGGCGCATGCCCGACTCGATGCTCGTGCAACCGGCAAATACCAAGGACAGCAAAAGCAGCAGGCAGGGCCGAACCGCGGGGTGCCGCAAATAATCCATCAAGCAAGGCTCCGTGAATGTTTCTTTTGCGCCGGTCAAGGCTCGCCGGCATCCATGCCGCTCTGTCCTTTCGACCCGCCATGTAGGAAAAGTACTACCTGGTGTCGACGCCTCAGGATTGTGGCTTTAAGTAGTACGAATCCGTAAAACTCAAGTGTAAACCGTTGAAAAAAGAGAACTTTTGACCTATTTCCGTGCGACTTTTCGGCTGGATGTCGCGTGGTTGGAACTCAGGCGTGAGCCGACCCAAGGTGGTATAGCACGCACCGTGCCAACGTTCGTCGATAGGTAAATTGCAGGATAAATCAGCAATTGCAGATAAATCTACCCAATATTGATTAGCTAAATCACGGCTTATTCATCAGCGGCCGTGGCGATAGGCACCGAGATACCGCCCATGCCAATCCACGGATGCTCGAACGCCCAATTGGCTGCGATGCCTCTGCAACCAAGCTTCGCAAGCCGCCCGACCCTTGTCATGCAATGACTCGAACAGCTCCCACCCGATCGTCCGCTTGATCGACGGCTCCAGGTCCATCGCCGATCCTTCATCGGCAAGGCTCAGAACATGCATTCGCAAGTCCGCGCCCGGGACCGTGCGGTTCACCAGATCGAGCGCCCGCAGTTCGGAGACCAGTCCGTTGATCGAAGCGATCTCGTTGATGCGGTTCAGGATGTTCTTCGCCGAGGTGGGCGTCTCGGGCCGTTCGAGGGGCGTGAGCTCGACCATGAAGATGTCCGCATCGATGTCGTCGTCGTACAGCGGCCAGAGCATCGGGTTGCCCGCATAGCTGCCGTCCCAGTACGGGTCGCCGTCGATGGTCACCGCCTGGAACAGTAGCGGCGCGCAGGCTGACGCGAGCACCGCGTCGACCGAGAGGTCGCCGTTGCCGAAGACGCGGGTGGCGCCGGTGCGAACGTTGACCGCGTTGACGAAAAGAACCGGCGCGTCGGCGCTCTTCAGACGCTCCTCGTCCATCACCGCATCGAGCACGTAGCGAAGCGGCGCCATGCCGAGCGGGTTGGCCTGATAGGGCGATACGAGCGGCAGCGCGTCGTCCCAGGTGCCCATGCCCGGCTTGCGCAAGGGGAGCAGCAAGAAACTCATCGGCAGGCCGGCCTGCGCGATCTTCTGCCAGAGCAAGGCGAGGTTCTTCTTGGCGCCTTCTCGACCGCCGCGCGCATAGCCACTGGCAAGCGCCGCACCATTGAGCGCGCCTGCGCTGCTGCCGCTGATGCGGCCGATGGCGATATCGGGTTCGTCGAGAAGGTGATCGAGCACACCCCAGGTGAATGCGCCATGTGCGCCTCCGCCTTGCAGCGCGAGATGAAGGACGGTCATGCCATGTTCTTTCGCAAGTGTCGGTATCGGATGCTCTGAGTGTGTGTAGAGAGTCTTTCGATTCGGAGACCGACGAGTCTTGGAATGACGTAGGTCATTCGATCGAGACCGCAGCTGAGTTGACTGCTCGCACGACTGCTCTGCCGTGTGAAGGTGCTCGCCGCACGGATGTGGGAACCCGTTCCTACAACTCTCGCAGGACCCGGGTGCGAGAAAAAAGTGACCGGGTCGCAATGACTCCGCGACGACGCCACCACGACTTCAACCCCACCCCAAGGAAACCCATGTTCTCTCACAACAAGCGACTGCAATACACCGTGCGTGTGAGCGAGACCAATCCCGGTCTCGCCAACCTGATGCTCGAGCAATTCGGCGGACCGCAAGGCGAGCTGGCTGCGGCGACGCGCTACTTCACGCAAGCCATCGGCGAGGACGATCCGGGCCGCAAGGACATGCTGTTCGACATCTCGACCGAAGAGCTGAGCCATCTCGAAGTGATCGGCACGATCGTCGCGATGCTCAACAAGGGCGCCAAGGGCCAGCTGGCCGAGGGCGTCGACAGCGAAGCCGAGATCTATCGCAAGATCACCGGCGCCGGCAACGACAGCCACATCACGCAAGTGCTCTACGGCGGCGGCCCACCGCTCGTCAATTCGGCAGGCGTGCCATGGACGGCCGCGTACATCGACACCATCGGCGAGCCCACGGCCGACCTGCGCTCGAACATCGCCGCCGAGGCCCGCGCCAAGATCGTCTACGAGCGTCTCATCAATCTCACCGACGACCCGGGCGTGAAGGATGCGTTGACCTTTCTCATGACTCGCGAGATCGCGCACCAGAAGTCCTTCGAGAAGGCGCTCTATGCGATCGAGCCGAACTTTCCGCCGGGCAAGCTGCCGGGCAAGCCGGAATTCACGAGCGTCTACTTCAACATGTCGAAAGGCGAGGGCGATGCATTCCGCGGTCCGTGGAACCAGGGCGAACGCTGGGAGTTCGTCGAGAACCCCGAGCCGATGGCCGAGGCCGGCAGCAATTCGGGCGACTCGCCGGTGGGCATGAGCTCGACGGAAAAGGCGACGGTCGAGACCATGGCCGCACGCACGATGTCGGATCCGCAGGCCGATCCGTTGACCGGCGCCGAGCTCGGCATGCTGGATCAGGACACCATCAACGATCCGGCCGGCACGACCGGCAAGAAGGCGCCTCCCGGTTCGTTCTGAGTGGGAGTCGAAGAGGCTCGGCCATCGGTCGAGCCTATTTTCTTCGCGCCCGAATTCGCGTGATCCGGGCGCCAGGTGCAAGCTGTAGCAGACTCGGGCAGGACACGGCCCTTCTGCGATCAGCCACCTGGAGACACTCATGCGATTCGACCGGAGCGCCTTGCGCCCCTCCATTGCCGGCACGTGGGCGAAGGTCGCCACGAACATCGTTTCTGCATGGCTGTGCGGCTCATTGCTGATCGCGGTGTCGGGTTGCACGACACCCGCCGGCGTATCCCGCAATTCCCTCCAGCCAGTCGAGCACATCGACAAGACCGGCATGGCCTTCGTCCAGATCCCGGCGGGTGGTTTCCTCATGGGCAGCGTCGAAGACGTGCAGACACTCGCGCGAGACTTCCCGCAGTACGACACCAGCCGCTTCGAGAAGCTCGGCGACGAAGGGCCGGTGCATCGTGTGCGCATCACCCGGCCGTTCTGGATGGGGCGGCACGAGGTCACGGTCGCGGAGTTCGGGCGATTCGTCGCGGCCACCGGCTACGTGCCGGAGTCGATCGCGGACGGCACCGGCGGCTATGGCTTCAATCCGCGCTACGACCCGGCCACGTCGCCTCGCGGCGATGCGTTCGAGGGGCGCGATCCCAGGTATTCCTGGCGCAACCCGGGCTTCGCCCAGGGCCCGGACCATCCGGTGGTCAATGTCACCTTCGCCGATGCGACCGCCATGGCACGCTGGCTGAGCGGCATCGAAGGCGTGACCTATCGCCTTCCGACCGAAGCCGAGTGGGAATACGCGGCGCGAGCCGGGAGCCGCACCCGGTTCAACACAGGAGACGATCCGAAGAGCTTGCGCGGCTCGGCGAATATCTTCCATCGCGACTCGGCCGTGAATTGGCCGCAATGGCAGGTCTACGCGATGGCCGAAGGCGACGGTCATCCCTTCACCTCGCCGGTCGAGAGCTTCGCGCCGAATGCCTTCGGCTTGTACGACATGCACGGCAATGCCTGGGAGTGGTGTTCGGATTGGCATGACGACGCCTACTACGCCATTTCGCCGGTCGATGACCCCACCGGTCCGCCGCAAGGCAGCGTCAAGGTCCGGCGCGGCGGCTCCTGGCATACCTGGGCTTTCTACGCGCGCTCGGCTTTCAGAAACTGGAATACGCCGGAGACGCGCTATCCGCTGCTGGGGTTTCGGCTGGTTCGCGAAGCTGCTGCCGACAAATGGTGACGTGGCAAAAGTAGATCGGCTGCGGAGCATCCCGTAGCGTTATTTCCACGAGGACACGAAGTTCCGGTCAATCAGAAAAATCGTGAGAGCCGACGTCGCGCCGGCTGTTCAACACACGTTCGACTCTGACCATCGAGCGAACAACCCGAAAGAAAAGGATGTAGCGCCGATACCTGCACATTCGAAGGTCTGGCGCAAGCTCTTCGCGCAGCGCATAGCCGTTCGGCATTCGGGCGATGATCTCGGCTTGGTCGATGAGCTCGTTGACGAAGGTTCTTGCGCGGACCGGGTTGTCCTGCGCGATGTAGTCGCCGATCTCCTGCAGATCTGCTATCGCCAGCGGCGAAAACTCAGTCTGCACGGGGCGGCGAGCCTTTGTGCTTCTTGTCCTGGTAGCGAGCGTTCAGGGTTGCTCGAACCTCAAGAAGAGGGCGCCCTGGGCCGCTGTCGATTCCGGCTTGTATGTCGCCGCGCAGCGCTTCGAGCTTGGCCTGCTTCAATGCAGCTTGTTCTTCAAGGAGTCGAAGGCCATCCCGGATAACCTCGCTCGCGCTCTGGTAGCGGCCGGATTCGAGCTGCTGGCGGACAAACCCTTCGAAGTGACTTCCAATGACGTAGCTTGATGGCATGACAGACCTCTTGCTGCAGGCTATCAAAGATTGATAGGCGGTGCAACTCGCAAGATGAGCTTCCGAGAGACCACCACGCCTCGCGCAGGTTCGCGGATTGCTGCAAGATTGCTGCCTCCCATTTTTCGAGATCGACGCCATGTCCACCCTCAGCTCCAGAGAAGGCCAACCCGTTCCAGAGGTCAACTTCCGCTATCGCGAAAACGGCGAGTGGAAGGAAATCGACAGCCACAAGCTCTTCGACAACCGCACCGTCGCGGTGTTCTCCCTGCCCGGGGCCTTCACGCCGACCTGCTCCAGCACCCACCTGCCGCGCTACAACGAACTTGCGCCTTCGTTCAAGGAAAACGGCGTCGACCAGGTCGTCTGCATCTCGGTCAACGACCCGTTCGTGATGGAAGAGTGGGTGAAGAGCCAGGAGTGCAACAACGTCTTCGTGCTGCCGGACGGCAATGGGGCCTTCACCGAGCAGATGGGCATGCTGGTCGACAAGAGCGACCTCAATTTCGGCAAGCGTTCCTGGCGCTACTCGATGCTGGTGCGGGACGGCATCATCGAAAAGATGTTCATCGAGCCGCAAAAGGAAGGCGATCCGTTCGAGGTGTCCGATGCCGACACGCTGCTGCACTACATCAACCGCGATGCCAAGGAGCCGGACCAGATCGCGCTCCTCACGCGCCAGGGCTGCCAGTTCTGCACCAAGGCCAAGAAGCTGCTCGACGAAGCCGGCATCACCTATGCCGAGGTCGACCTGCCGCACACGGTTCGAACCCGCGCACTCGGCGCGATCGCCAAGGCCAAGACGGTGCCGCAGCTCTTCGTCAACGGCGAGCTGATCGGCGGCAGCGATGCGGTCGAAGCCTGGGTTTCCGAGCGCAAGCGCTGAGTTGGCGACCGGCAAGAGTTCTTCTGAGCCCGCGATTGGCAATGGCGACGAGTTCGCGCCGATCCGGCCGATGCTCGCCAAGATCGCGGACAGCCTGCCGCCCGCGGGCGAAGTGCTCTACGAGCCGAAGTGGGACGGCTTCCGGGCGCTGGTGTTCGCAGGTTCGGACGGCGTCCTGATCCAGAGCCGCGACACCAAGCCGCTCGATCGTTATTTTCCGGAGCTGCACGCGTTCTTCGAAGAGGCGCTGCCCGCGGGCTGCGTGCTCGATGGCGAGATCGTGATCGCGACGCCGCAAGGCCTCGACTTCGATGCGCTGCAGCAGCGGATTCATCCGGCGGCATCGCGCATCGCCCGCCTGTCGAGCGAGACGCCGGCCTCCTTCGTGGCGTTCGACCTGCTCCGGCTCGACGGCCGCGACCTGACCGGCCTGCCGCAGTCCGAACGGCGATTGCTGCTCGAGGCGCTGCTCGCGGAGGCCGAGCCGCCGCTCCACCTCACGCCGATGACGACCGATCGCGAGTTGGCGCTCCGCTGGCTCGCGGAGTTCGAAGGTGCCGGGCTCGATGGCGTGATGGCCAAGCCGGCCGACGGGCTCTACCTGCCCGGTCAACGCGCGATGTCGAAGATCAAGCACGCGCGCACCGCGGATTGCGTGCTGGCGGGCTTTCGGTGGCACAAGAGCGGCGGCGGAAGGGTCGGTTCGCTGCTGCTCGGCCTGTATGACGACGACGGCGTGCTGCAGCATGCGGGCGTGACCTCGTCGTTCGACATGGCGACGCGCGAGGCGCTGGCGGCAGAGCTGGCGCCGCTGCGGGCGGACGCCATCGAGAACCATCCATGGGCCGGCTGGGCGGCACCGACCGGCGCCGATCCGGAGCGAATGCCCGGCGCGCGCAGTCGCTGGAGCGGCGGCAAGGACCTGGCGTGGGAGCCGCTTCGGCCGGAGCGGGTGTGCGAGGTGAAGTACGACCACCTGCAAGGCAACCGCTTTCGGCATGCGACCACTTTCCTGCGGTGGCGCTTCGACAAGCCGCCGGCGGATTGCCGATACGACCAGCTGGAGGTCACGCCGCCGTTCGAGCTGGCGCGGGTTTTCTCGCCGGACAACGGCTAGAGAGCGGTTCTGGAACGGCGAGGCCGTCGACCGGGACGCTACTGGCCGTCGCGAGCTTCGGCTAGTTCAAGGACGTGAGCGGATCGGCCTCGTCGAGATCCACGATCAGCGGCGTGCTGCCGTTCCAAGGCTGCGCACCCAGCCGGGATCGCACCAGCGCTCGGCAACGCTCCCGAAGGCGAGCGTTCGCCGGCGGTTTGGCGTGTGCCAGCACATCCACCACGCGCGGCGCGAAGCGCACCACGCAAGCCGGCCGCAACCCTCGATCGCTGGTGGGCGATACCCAGCCGATCAGCACCCGGCAGCCGCCGTCCCACGCGAATGCGGCGCCCGGGGCCAGCATGTCCTGGAGCGAGGCACGCGCCCATTCGTCGAGGGCCAGGGGTTGCGGCTGGGGGGTGGACATCTTGCATCCTCTGCGGCTGGTTTGTAGTACTTTATAGTTCACCAGACAGCCGGATGAAGTGGTGCGAACCCTGAGATCGGCCCAACAAGGGCGCCATCCGGGCGTTTGTCACATTCGGCGCCGGCAACGATCACGGCACGCTCGGCGGAATGCCGATCCGCGAACTTTTGCCGGCCGGCGACCGCGCATTGGCCCGATCATTGGGCATGCTCAAAGCTGCCGCCCTGTTGTTGACGCCACTCGTGACGGTGGGCCTTTTCGTCGCGTTCGGCTGGCCGGTGCTGGTCTTCTTCGGCGTCTTCCTGGTGCTGGTGCTGGTTTCGAGCCGCGAGGTCGGAACCTTCGATCCGCGCGAAGGCGAGCGCGACTACAGCGTCACGACCCGCTTCACGCGGTTCTGAGCGTCCGCGCCCGGCATTCGCGAATCAGCCTTTGCGATTCAGCCTCCGCGATTCAGCCCACGCACGAATTCATCCACGCTCGACGACATCTGGTCCATGGGCGGCACTTCGCCGTTCGGCGTGAAGTGATCCACCAGGTTCGGCAGCAGTTCGCTCAGGCCGCTGCGCGCATCCTCGGTGCTGACGCCGGCCTGCTGCGCGATGCGCGACACCTGCTCTTCGCCGAAGACCTGATCGAGCGCTTCCGGCGGCAAGGCTTCGTTCGGCCCGGTGCCGACCCATGAGTTGGCTTGCGAGCCATAGCCGCTGCGGGTGAATTGCTCGATCAGTGCGCCGAGTCCGCCCATGCCGCCCAGCCCGCCTGCCAGGCCTCCGAGCCCGCCCAGGCCGCCGAGCCCGCCCATACCACCGAGACCACCGAGACCACCGAGACCACCGAGACCTCCGCCTGCGTCGTTCTCGCCGAGGCCGGCACGTTGATCGGTTTCATTGCCGCCGCGGCGCTGATTCAGGAGGCCGAGCACCACCGGCAACAAGGCCATCAGCACGCCGCCACCGATGCCGCCCCTGCCGCCGTGCGATGGCGGCTGCTGCGACCCGCCGCTCGTCAAGCCACCCAAGATCTGATCCAGCAAGCCCATGTCGTACTCCTTGTGAAGAAAGCCGGCGCCGTGTCGGGCGCGACCCGTGAATATGCGCCCATATGAAGGCCGTGTGAACTCGACGCTGGACATTCCTACGCGGGCGGCGGTCGGTACCTGACAGCTCTGCCTTGGTGCCGCACCCAGTCTGAGCTTTCGATGGGGCCAGTTGCGCGATCACGCGCAGCGAGTCCCGACCCGAACCCATTCGATATCCACTCAAGGAAACCATGAAGAAGACAGCGTTCATCGCATTCGCCCTCACCCTCGCCGCTGCCGCGGCCACCGCGCAAACCACGGTCGCACCGGCGTCCGGCAATGTGGGCGGCCAGGCCAGCACCCAAAGCACCACCGGCGTGCCCAACCCGACGCAGCGCCCCGATGGCACCATGCCAGCGGCTCGGGCCGACGTGAAGAGCGGGGCCAGGATGGAAGCCCACGATCCGAAGACCTCGATGGTTCCGAAGGGCCAGGCCAGCACGGTCGTGAACGGACAGCCGAACGCGACGCCTCCGGTCGGCGGCGTCTCGCGCGCCGAGGTCAAGGCCGAGACCCGCCAGGCCGCTGCCGCCAGCCGGACCGGCCCCGGCGAGAAGCCGGCCGTGCCCACCAACCCGCAAGGTCCGGCAGGTGCCGTGATGGGCACGCCCAAGTAATACCGGCGTCGACTCGACCAGCGAAGGGCGGCCCTGTGGCCGCCCTTTTTTCTGATGCGTAGCGATCTTGGGATTGCATGGCGCGCTGGGCCGCCGCGAGGGCGCCGCATAAACTGGCCTTCCAACAAAAAGGAGACCTGCATGCTTCGCTTTCACGCGCCTTTGCGCATCCTCGCCATTTCGCTGGCCACGGCCGCCGCCGGCTTCTCGGCGCTCGGTCCGGTTCCGGCCGCAGCGCAGCCCCGCATCTCGGACAACGTCGTGAAGATCGGCGTGCTGACCGATCTGTCCGGCGTCTCGAGCGACAACGCGGGCAAGGGCTCGATCGTCGCGGCGCAGCTCGCCATCGACGAATTCTCGAAAGACCGCAAGGTGCTCGGCATGCCGATCGAGCTGGTCTCCGCCGACTCGCAGGGCAAGACCGACATCGGTGCCACCAAGGCGCGCGAGTGGTACGACCAGAACGGGGTCGACATGATCACCGACCTGACTTACTCGAATGTCGCGCTGGCGGTGATCCGCATCGCCGACGAGAAGAAGAAGTTCGCGATGGTGACCGGCGCCGGCGCATCCACCATCAGCGACGACCAGTGCACCGCCCACAGCGTTCACTGGATGTACGACACCTACGCGCTTGCCAACAGCACGGTGCCGGCGTTGATCAAGAAGGGCATGAACAGCTGGTACTTCATCACCGCGGACTACGCCTTCGGCAATGCGCTCGAAAAGGATGCGACCGCGATCATCCTCAAGTCGGGTGGCAAGGTGCTCGGCTCGTCGCGCCATCCGCTCAATTCGTCGGATCAATCGTCCTATCTTCTCAAGGCGCAGGACTCGGGCGCCCAGGTCATCGCCCTGGCCAATTCGGGACTCGACACGCTCAACACGGTCAAGCAGGCGGCGCAGTTCGCGATGGTGCGCGGCGGCAAGCAGACCTTCACGCCGCTGCTGTCGCTCATCACCGAGATCCATGGCATGGGTCTCGCGAACGCGCAGGGCATGATCCTGACCAACGGCTTCTACTGGGACTTCGACGAGCGTTCGCGCGCCTTCGGCCAGCGCTTTTTCGCGGTCCACAAGAAGATGCCGACCATGATGCAGGCGGCGGTCTACTCGGCGACGCTCAGCTACCTGAAGGCGATCGAAGCCACCGGCACCGACGACTCCGACACCGTCATCGCCAGGCTGCGCGCCACCCGGCTGGACGATGCCGTGATTCGCAACGGCCAGTTGCGAGCCGACGGCAAGATGGTGCACGACATGATGCTGGTGCAGGTGAAGACGCCGGCCGAATCCAAGGGCCCGTGGGATCTGTACAAGGTGCTCGAGACCCTGCCGGGCGACAAGGCCTTTGCGCCACTCGCCGATTCCAAGTGTCCGCTGGTCAAGCGCTGACGGGTGCTGCGGGCGGTGCCGAAGCCGCACCGCGTCCGCAGCCGGGTCCCTCCGGCGCCAGCCCGCGGTCGCGCGTTCGAAAAGCCCAATTGCGGCAGTCGAAGACGAGTCTCGAGAAGACTCGCCGTGCTGCCGCGCTTATTGATGGACTGCCAGATCCTCGAGCGATTTACCGTTGGCCAACAGGTCTTTGAGCCATGCGGGCTTCGGTCCCATGCCGGCCCATTGCTTTCCGCTTTCGGAGTCTCGATAAGAAACGCGCGCCTGGCGCTTCGGCTTTTGTTTGGTCCTGGATGAAGTGCCCGCCTTCGGAGTGGCGGCGGATTTGCGTGCGCCGCCGCGGCCGCGACTCATCCGGAATTCATCCGGCGACCGGCCGGCTTCGATGGCGGCACGAAGCCATGCAGGACGTGGACCTCTTCCGCCCCAGGTGTTGCCGTTCTCGTCCGCAAACGCCGCCCCGGCGGCACGCTTCGAGGTGGCCCCGGACTTGGGCGCGGCGCTCCTGCCGCTGGAACCGAAGCCGAGCTGTTCCGCGGTGAGGCCGTATTCCTTGATGGCCATCTTGATGCGATCGACGACTCCGCCGATCTCCCTGGTGCGAAGTTGCTCGGCTTCTTTCTGCAACTCCTCGATTTGCTTCTTGATCTGCTGGAACGTCTTCGCCATGCTTATTTCCCTTCATTGAAAAGAGAGAAATGTAGTCCAATTAATTGGAGACAGGCAATTGACCCTGCCGATGCGCATTTCATCTTCTCGGATGAATGCTTCCGCGATGATGCAATTCGGTGCACATTTCGACAGATTCTTGTCAGGGGAGCCGGGCGGCATCATCGACGACCAATGAAACCCCTCCACGCCAAGACGCTCTTCGCCGGCACCATCTTCACGAGTGCCTTCCTGCTCTTTCTGGTGCAGCCGCTCATCGCCAAGCAGATCCTGCCGTGGTTCGGTGGATCGGCGGCGGTGTGGTCGATCTGCATGGTGTTCTTCCAGGTCGTGCTGCTGGCCGGCTATGCCTATTCGGACTGGATCACGCGCAAGCTCGCGCCGCGGATGCAGGCGCGAGTGCACATCGGGCTCCTGGTGGCGAGCCTCGCCTTCCTGCCGATCGTCACCAGCGACCGCTGGAAGCCCACCGGCGGCGATGACCCCACGCTGTGGATCCTCGGGCTGCTGGTCGGCACCATCGGGCTGCCGTACTTCATGCTGTCCACCACCGGGCCACTGGTGCAGTCCTGGGTGGCGCGAACGCCATGGGGCGCCGAGGTCTATCGGTACTTCTCGCTTTCGAACCTGGCCTCGCTCGCTTCGCTCTTGAGCTATCCGGTGCTGATCGAGCCGCGCAGCACGCTGGCGCAACAGGCTTGGGCCTGGTCCGCGGGGTACGGCGCCTTCGTGCTGCTCTGCGCCGGCGTCGCCTGGTACGTGGCGCGGCGCTGGCCGGCGGCGGAGGCGTCCGGTGCCGGCACCGCATCGACCGCCTCGTCGGCGAGCGCAGGGCCTGCAACAGACCTGCCACCTCGGCCCGGCCGCGTCGACCAATGGTTGTGGCTCGCCCTGCCGGCTCTCGGCTCCTGGTTGCTGCTGGCCGTCACCAACCACATCACGCAGAACGTGGCGGCGATTCCATTCCTGTGGGTATTGCCGCTCTCCGTCTATCTGCTGAGCTTCGTGCTGACCTTCGAGAGCGATCGCTGGTATCGGCGTCGCATCCTGCTGCCGCTGGCGGCCATCGCGCTCGTGGCCTGCGCCTTCGGACTGCAGCACAAGGTGGGTGCGGAGCTCAAGACCGGGCTGCCGATCTACATCGTCGGCCTCTTCGTGCTGTGCCTCTTCCTGCACGGCGAAACCGCGCGCCTCCGCCCCCCGGCGGCGTGGTTGACGCGCTTCTATCTGATGTTGTCGCTGGGCGGCGCGATCGGCGGCGCCAGCGTCGGGTTGCTGGCACCCCACGTCCTGCCGGGCTACTACGAACTCGGCATCGGGCTGGTGCTGTGCGGCCTGGTCGCGATCGTGCTGTGGCGCCGGAGCCGGATCGGAATGGCAGCCGGCTTGGCCCTCGCCGGCGGCTGCGCCTGGTTCCTGGTGCTGCAGGTCAAGAGCGATGCGAGCGGCGTGCTGCGAATGGAGCGCAACTTCTACGGCGCGGTGCGCATCACCGAATCGCGCCTCGGCGCGAAAGGTCCGATGCGCAAGCTCTATCACGGCTCGATCAAGCACGGCGAGCAGTACCTCGCGCCCGGCTTGCGCCGGACGCCCACCACCTACTACGGCGCTTCGTCCGGCGTCGGACGCGCCATCGCCAGTGCGCCGGCGGGACCGCGAAGGATCGGGCTGATCGGCCTCGGCACCGGCACGCTCGCGGCCTACGGCAGGCCGGGCGATGTCTATCGCTTCTACGAGATCAACCCGCGCATCTTTGCGCTGGCAGACGAGGATTTCAGCTTTCTGGGGGACAGCCCCGCCCGCATCGAGCGCGTGCTCGGCGACGCGCGGCTGGCATTGGAGCGCGAAGAGCCGCAGCGATTCGATGTATTGGCGGTGGACGCCTTCTCGGGCGACGCGATCCCGATCCACCTCATCACGGCGGAAGCCTTGGATAACTATCTGCGACACCTCGAGCCCTCGGGCGTGATCGCGTTCCACGTGAGCAATCTCTACCTGAACCTCGCACAGGTGGTCGAGAAGATCGCCGAAGACAAGGGCCTTCACTCGGCGCTGGTGGTCGACCTGCCCGATACCGCGACCGGCCTCTATTCGACCGACTGGATCCTGGTGTCGCGCGATGCGAACGCGCTTTCGGTCGAGTCGATCAGGAGCGCCACGTCGGTCCCGCAGCGGATACCGGGGCTCCGGGCCTGGACCGACGACTACAACAACCTCTTCAGCGTGTTGAAGTAGGCGCGCCGACCGCCTCGGCGCGCACCGGCCAGAGCACCGATGCGATCGCCACCATCATCAGCACCACCGCTGTCCAATCCTGCCAATAGACCGTCTCGCCGAGCCACAGTGCGCCGCTGAAGACGCCGAGCACCGGGATCAGCATCACGCTCAGCGTCGATGCCACCGGCGGCAGCTCGCGGGCGAGGATGAACCACGCCGCATGCGCGAAGCCGAAGATCAGCACCGCGTTGTAGGCGATCGCGGCCCATGCGGCACGATTCGGCATCTGCCACTGGGCGCGCTCGAACATCAGAGAGAGCAAGGTCATCACGACGGCCGTGAGCGCGGTCATCCAGAAGGAGAGGGTCAAGGTCGGAACCTGGATGCGGGTGTGCCGCAGCACCTGCACGCCGAGCGCCCAGGTCGCGGCCGCGACCAGCGCCAGCGCCACGAAGCCGGGCCGGCCAGCCAGGTGCGTGAACTCGTGCCACAGCAACAAGGCCACGCCGAGCGCGCAGGCGCTGATGCCGAGCCAGCCGCGCCGGCTCAGCACGGCCGAGAACAGCATCGCGCCGATCACCGCCGAGAACACCGGCATCGTGTAGCCGAGGATCGCGGCCCGGCCGCTCGACAGCGCCTTGACCGCCAGGATGATGCAGGCATGCCAGACGAACATGTTGGTGGCAGCCAGCCAGAGCAGCTCGCGCCATGCGGTGCGCGGCACCCGAAACGGCACCTTCATCCAGACGAGTGCCAGCCCGAGTACCGGCAGGCCGAGCCAGAGCGACAGCGCCCGGAAGGCCAGCGGCGGATAGTCGGCGACGCCCAGCTTCATCACCGGCCAGTTGAGGCCCCAGACCAGGGTCAGCGGAACGAGAAGGGCGAATTGGCGAAGCGTGAGGGCGTGCATCAGGGCGACTCGTGGCCGAGCACCAGCACGGCATTGGTTCCGCCGAAGGCGAAGGAATTGGAGAGCATGGTGCGGGCGGCGAACGGGCGCGCCACGTTCGGCACGTAGTCCAGGTCGCAGGCCGGATCGGGCCTCGCGAGATGCATCGTCGGCAAGGCCACGCCATGCCGCATCGCCAGCAGGCAGAGCGATGCTTCGAGCGCGCCGGCGGCACCCAGCAGGTGGCCGTGGATCGCCTTGGTGGCGCTGATCGGAACCTGGCCGGCCCGCGCGCCGAACACGGCCTTGATGGCCTCGGTCTCGGCCAGGTCGTTCGCCGCGGTGCCGGTGCCGTGCGCATTGATCGCATCGATCGCATCCGGGCCGATGCCGGCCGAGCGCAAGGCCGCCTGCATCGACTCGGCCTGGCCCTGGGCGCTGGGCCGCGTGATGTGCGAGGCCTCGTTGGTCGTGCCGTAGCCGAGGATCTCGCCGTGGACCTGCGCGCCGCGCGCGAGGGCATGGTCCATCGACTCCAGCACCAGCATCGCCGCGCCTTCGCCCAGCACCATGCCGCTGCGGTCGGCCGAGAACGGCTTGCAGGAGGCCGAGGCATCCTGCGGGTCGATGCTGGCCAAGGTGTGCAGCGCCTCCCAGGCCTTCATCGATCCATTCGACAGCGGTGCCTCGGCGCCGCCGGCGATCGCGCCGTCGAGTTCGCCGCGGGCGATGCGTTGCCAGGCCTCGCCGATCGCGACTGCGGAAGAAGAACAGGCGGTCGAGTAGGTGAGCGACGGGCCGCGAAGCCGATGCTCGATGCCGATCCAAGCTGCCGCGGCGTTGTGCATGCCGAGCAGCACCGTGTAGGGCTTGATGCGGTCCGAGTCTTCGGCGTAGAGCGTGCGGTAGCCCTCGTCCATCGAGAGCGTGCCTCCCATGCCGCTGCCGACGAAGACGCCGGCCCGGTGCGGATCGTCGAAGGCGCTGGCGCCCTTGGCCTGCGTCATGGCCTGGTTGGCGGCCTCCAGCGCGAGCAGGCTGAATCGGTCCAGCATGCGGAGCTTGGCCGGCTCGATGCCGGCACCCAGCTCGGCCTGCACGCAAGCGGCGAGCGGCGCGCGCAGCCGATGTGCGAAGGGGCCTTGGAATCGGCCGATGCCGGAACGTCCGTCGCGCGCATGGGCGAACACCTCCGCCGCGCCGTTGCCGATCGGCGAGACGATGCCGATACCGGTGACCGCGACGCGCCTCATGGCACGGGCGTCGTCGAAGTCACCGGGGCGTTTGGATTCACCGGCGTCGCGGGCTTGGCCGACGCGGCTGTCGATGGCGTGCTGCCGCCGTCGTTGCCCGGCTTCTGCGCCGCGACGAGCGCGTCGATGAAGGCCACCACGGCTGCGATGTCGGGCAAGTCCACCGGCTCGCTCGGCAACTGGATGCCGAATTCTTCCTCGACCGTCCACAGCATTTCGACCGTGCCGAGCGAATCGAGGCCGAGGTCCTGCAGCGGCGTCTCGAGGGTCAGCGTCTCGGCATCGCCCTTGTAGTCGCGCACGAGGATGGTCTTGAGCTTGTCGAAGGTACTGTCCATGATGCTGGGCCTCAGGAAGGGGTGGTGGTCGGTCGATCGTGCCACGCGGCGGTCGGCGTCATGCGGCGGATCGATGCGGCATCGATCGCGCTTCGATCCTTGCTGCTCCAACGCGCGCCGACCGTGAGAAGAGCGGGCAGGCGCTGCGCGATCGTCATCAAGAGCCGGGCCGACGCCGGGCGCGAGGCGGCCTGCGCGAAGCTGGCCGCGATGAAGAGGCGCTGTCGGAAATGATGGCGCCAATCCGCCGCATAGCCGGCCGCGATCCGGGCGTGACGGTCGGCGCTCGCGGCTTCGGTCGCCGAGCCTGCCGCCAGCAATCGGGCGCATAGCAGCCAGGCCGATTGCAGCGCCATGCTCATGCCTTCGCCGACGATCGGATGCGCTTCGCCGGCAGCGTTGCCGATGCGCAGCAACCGGTCGGAAGCAGCCAGTCGAACGCCCGGTCGAAGCGGCCCGCTGGCAAGCCAGGCCCCTTCGCGCTGCGCGCTCGACAGGGCCGCGTCGACGCCGAGGCATTGGCGGCGGAGCCATCGTTCGACCACCTCGCCGGCCGCAAGCCCCGGCCGCTCGCGCCGCGCGGCATCGAGCCGGTCGCGCCGGATGCAGCAGGCCAGGGTCGTGATGCCGTCGTCGCCGACCACCATGCCGCCATAGCCGCCTTCGAGCGCGAGCACCGGCAACAGGCCCTGGTCGAGCCGGGCATGCCGGAAGTTCGCCTTGAAGGCGAGGAGGTCGGAGGGTCGCCGCATCGCGCGGGCCTCGTCGCGTTCGGATGGCAACGCTTCCCAGGAGCCGTGCGCCGCGATCGCCACACGGGCCTCGAGGCTGCAGCTCTCGCTGGTCTCGGCCTTGCGCAGCTGCAACTGCCAGTCGCCCGGGCCGCCTTCGATCGCCTGCACGAGCCAGGGCTGGAAGATCACCGCACCGCTTCGGCGCGCCTGGTCGAGCAACAACGAATCGAGCACTTCCCGGCCGAGCGCCCGGCCCCAGGGATGAGCCGCATCCATTGCAGCAGGCAGGTCGGCGACCACCTGTTCGCCGGCATGCATCAAGGCCATCCGTCGCAGCGGCGCACCGGCTGCATCGGCGAAGGCGCGCCCGATGCCGAGCGCATCCAGCAGCGGCAGGTTGCTCGCGGCCACACATTCGCCGCAGACCTTGCGGCGCGGAAAGCGTTGCTTCTCGACCAGCGCGACCGACCAGCCGGCCCGGGCCAGCAGGATCGCCGCGGAGCTGCCCGCCGGCCCGGCGCCGATGATGACGACATCGAAGCCCTGCTGCATCAGCCGGCCTCGCGCCGCTCTGCGACGAAGCAGTGGCTGAAGGGCCAGGCCGAGCGTTCGGTCAAGCGCCAGTCGCCACGCCGGCCGGGCCAGAGCCGCGACAGCTCGTCGCCGGTGAAACCGGCACGCACGCTCAGCACCGCGTCTTCGCGGGTCACGGCATTGGCGCCGAGCAGCACGACCAGGTGGCTTGCCGCCAGCGCGAGCCGGCCGCGGCGCGGTTCGATGGCGACGAAGCAATCGGCCCGGGCTTCGATCGCCGCCAGCAGCTGCCGCAGTTCGGGCGCTTCGAAGTGATGCATGAACAGGTTGGCGACCACCAGGTCCCAACGCTGCCCAGGGTCCACGGGTTCTGCCGCCCAAGCGAACACGTCGACGATTCGCGCACGCGCTTTCCAGCCGCATGCCGCATAGGCGGAGAGGGTGGCGTCGTCGACCACGGCCTGCCGATCGAGCAAGGTCAACTCCGCGCCGCGCCCATCCGACTTGCTGCCCCGCGCCCGGTCGAGCAGGAGCTTGCCTTCGCCGGCGCCGAGTTCGAGCAGCCGCAGCTGGCCTTCGGCGCGCTTCGCCTCGATGCCCCGCATTGCTCGCCGGAGGATCGAGCGCGTGCCCATCGCGCGATGGATCACGCGCAGGTCGCGGCGCGACCGGATCGCGGCGGGGTCGTCCACGGGCAGGTGGTCCAGCACCTCGGCGGTGACCGTGCGGGCAAGGCTCATGTCGGGCCGGCGCCGCTCAATCGCCCACCCGCAGCAGCGCGCCGTGGCAGCTGAAGCCGGCGCCGAAGGACGACAGCCACCACCAACCGCCCGGTGCATCGTCCGCCAGCGCGGCTTCGAGCACGAAGTAGACGAAGACGCTCGACAGGTTGCCGTATTCGCGCAGCATCGCCGCGCTGTACCTGAGCGCGCCGCCGTCGAGTTCGAGCTGGCGTTCGAGCGCCTGCAGCACGTCGCGACCGCCCGCATGCATGATCCAGGCGGCGATGCGGCCGGGGTCGAGGTCGGCGCGGCCGAGCACCGTCTGCAGGACCTTCTGCGCGTAGTCGGCGGCGAGCGCCGGCACCTCGCGGGTGAGGATGTTGCGCAGCATGCCGCCGCGCTGTTCGAACATCAGCGCGGCGCGCCGGCCGGGCTCGATCAGCGAGGTGCTGTCCATCCACTCGACCTGGCGCCTGCCGGCTTCACCAGCCGGATCGCGCGACAGCACCGCCGCGCCGGCGCCGTCGCCGAACAGGCAGGCGCTGATGATCACGCCCGGGTCGTTGTCCAGGTACATCGCGGCGCTGCTCACTTCGACGCAGACCGAGAGCACGTGCTCGCAGGAACCGGAGCCGAGCAGGCTGTGCCCGAGCTGGAGATTGGGGAGCGCGGCGGCGCAACCCTGGCCGACCAGGTCGAAGGCCCGCACGTCCTGCCGCAGGCCGAGCCGTTCCGCGACATAGCCGGTGAGCCCCGGGCACAAGTAGCCGGTGCAGGTGCTGACCACCACCGCGTCGATGTCGCCCGGTGCAAGCCCGGCATTCGCGAGGGCGCGCTCGGCGGCTTGCGACGCCAGTGCCGGTGCGTGGGCGAGGAAGCGGGCAGAGAGCGTCTCGGGGTCGATGCTGAACACGTCGTCGAGCGACTCGACCGCAAGCCTGCGAGCCTCGATGCCGTTGTCCCGCTGGAGCACGGTGCGCGCCACCAGGTGCGACCGATGGTCGAGGCGGGCGAACCAATCCGAGCGCTCGAAGGCGGCGAGGCATTGCGCCTTGGTGAAACGTTGCGGGGGAGTGGCGGTGCCGAGGCCTCGAAGGTACATGGTCATCGACAGTGGTTCGGCGACCTCGCGGCAGCGTTCAGTGGATCGCGCGACCCGGTGTCGGCTATTGGCTCACGCGCTTTTCGGTCGGCGATCGACCGGGTCAGGACGCCTTCGCCGCGTACTGGGCGCCCGACCGGGCCGGCTCCCTGGGCGGCGCGACTGCCTCCAACGCGGCCACCGCCAGCTGCGGCGAATTCAGCAAGGTGTTGGCGGTGATCATGAGGTGCTCGGCCATCAAGGCTTGAGCGGTCTTCACGTCGCGCCGCAGCACCGCGTCGACCAGGCCCTGGTGTTCTGCCTTGACGTTGCGCACCGTGCGCTGCAGCGGCACCGAAAGCTGCCGGTAGCGCTCGCTTTGCTGGTAGAGCATTTCGTGCAGCTTCAGGAGCCACTGGTTCGGGCAACTGCCCACCAGCGCCCGATGGAACTGCGCATGACTTTCTGCCCACGCCTCGCTCAGGTGCTGGGGCTCGTCCGAATCGCGTTCGGCCAGGCGCGTGATGCGATGCAGGGCCGAGACGATCTCGCCTTCCCAGGCCAGGTCGCCGTGCGCGATGGCTTCGGCCAGGCACAGCTTCTCGACCTCGATGCGTGCCTTGACCAGGTCGAGCAGTTCCTCGGCCGACACCGGGCAGACCCGATAGCCGCGTGCCGGCTCGGACATCACCAGCGCTTCGGCTTCGAGCATCGCGAGACCCTCGCGCACGGCGCCGGCGCTCACGCCGATTTCCTCAGCCAGGGCGGCGATGTTGAGCTTGGCACCGGGCAGCTGCCGGCCGCTCAGGATCTCGCCGCGAAGGCGTTCGAACACCAGCCGCGTCTGGCTCATGCCCCGGGTTCGCTCGGTCAGGTTCTTTTCCATGGCGTTCGAGTTGCGCTTCGTGGTGGCTGTCGATGAACGTAAACCCTAATCATAGATAAAAGGCTCGTGGATATAGTGATCGAAGAAGAATATATTCTTTGAAGCAGGAGACCGAACGATGGACGCGACCGCACTTCGCACCCAGAAGCATCCTCACCGCGCCAGCGTCTACGGCGTTCACTCGATGGACCGGTTCGTCTACACCGTGCCCGACCTGGACGAGGCGCAGCGCTTCTACGACACCTTCGGGCTCGACCCTCGACGCGACGGCGATCGGCTCGACCTGCATACCTTCGGCCATCCGCATCGCTGGGGCTCGGTGTACCAGGCGCCGGGGCCGAAGAAGCTGCAGTACCTTCGCTTCGGCTGCTTCGAAGAGGACTTCGAGCACATCGCGGCTCGCGTGCAACGCCTCGGCACGCCGCGTTGCGAGCCGCATCCGCTCGGCGATGCGTCGGGTCTGTGGATCCGGCATCCGGATGGCTTTCCGGTGCAGATCGTGGTCGCGCCGAAGAGCACGCCCGATGCGCGCAGCGAGCGCATCGTCGACCCGCCGGTCACGTTGGGCGCGGGCGCCTCGCTCAGCCGCTCGCGCATTCCCAAGGTGCGGCCGCGCCGGCTTTCGCACGTGCTGCTGTTCTCGCCGGATATCTCGCGTGCGATCGGCTTCTACCAGGACGTGCTGGGCCTGCGCCTTTCGGACCGCTCGGCCGACCTGGTCGTCTTCCTGCATGGTGCCCACGGCAGCGACCATCACCTGGTCGCGATGGCCAAGTCGAATGCCGCAGGGCTTCATCACAGCAGCTGGGACGTGGGCAACATCGACGAGGTCGGTCGCGGCATGGAGCAGATGACCGCTGCCGGCTACACCCGCGGCTGGGGGCTGGGGCGCCATGTGCTCGGCTCGAACTATTTCTATTACGTGCGCGATCCGTGGGGCAGCTACGCCGAGTACTCGTTCGACATCGACTACGTGCCGGGCGACTTCGACTGGCGGGCTGCCGACCATGCGCCGGAGGATTCGTTCTACGCCTGGGGTCCGGCCGTGCCGGAAGACTTCGTCACCAATTTCGAGGTGCTGCCCGAAGGTGCCTCGGCCGGCGATTCGAAGGACTCGCCGTCGGACCCGGCAGTGGCCGCCGCGGTGGCCTCCGCCTGAAGCGGCTCCGCCGGCTCGATCCCCAGTCTTCCTTTTTTATTTCCCTTCCAGAAAGCACCCATGCGTTTCGTCGCCTTCCAAAGCAATGGCCAGCCCGCACTCGGCCTCCGCATCGATCAAGAGCTGGTGAATCTCACCGCTGCCGGCTTGCCGGCCACCCTCGACGAGCTGCTGCGCGGCGGCACCGATGGCCTGCAGGCAGCCCGGCGCGCAGCCGATTCGGCCAAGACCCGTCTGCCGATCGCCGGCATCGACTGGCTGCCGCCGGTGCAGTCGCCGGCGAAGGCGATCGCGGTCGGCCTCAACTACGTCGACCACGCAGCCGAGGGCAACTTCGAGCCGCCGAAGTACCCGGTTCTGTTCCACCGCTATCCGTCTTCCTGGGTCGGCCACAACCAGCCGCTGGTGCGCCCCCATGTCTCCGAGCAGTTCGACTACGAAGGCGAGCTGGTGGTGGTGATCGGCAAGGCCGGCCGCTACATCGACAAGGCGAACGCGCTCGCGCACGTGGCCGGCTATTCGCTCTTCAACGACGGGTCGCTGCGCGACTACCAGTTCAAGTCGGCGCAATGGATGATGGGCAAGAACTTCGACCGCTCCGGCTCGTTCGGCCCCGAGTTCGTCACCGCCGACGAACTGCCGCCCGGCGCCACCGGCCTCCAGCTGCAGACCCGGCTCAACGGCAAGGTGATGCAGCAGGCCAACACCAACGACATGATCTTCGACGTGGCGACGCTGGTCTCGGTGTGCTCCGAACCGTTCGCGCTGCAGCCGGGCGACATCATCATCGCCGGCACCCCGGCGGGGGTCGGCTTCGCTCGCAAGCCGCCGATCTTCATGAAGGCCGGCGACGTGTGCGAGGTCGAGATCGAAGGCGTGGGGCTGCTCTCGAACCCCGTGGTCGACGGCGACTGACGCATCCAACAAAAACCACTGGAGACTCCCATGACCCTTGATCGTCGTTCGTTCGTCGCCGCCGCTGCCGGCGCGCTGACTGCTGCATCGCTCTGGCCGCAGGGTGCATCCGCGCAACCCAAGGGCACGCCCATTCGCGTCGGCGGCACGCTGGCACTGACCGGACCGCTCTCGGCGACCGGCCTGGTGCACAAGCTCACCGGCGAGATCTACGTGGATTCGCTCAATGCCCGCGGCGGCCTGCTCGGCCGGCCGGTCGAGTGGGTGCTGAAGGACGATCAGTCGAAGCCCGACCTGGCGCGCACGCTCTACGAGCAGCTGGTGACCTCGGACAAGGTCGACCTGCTGATCGGCCCCTACGCCACCGGCGGCATCCTGTCGGCGATGGGCGTGGCCCAGCGCTACAACAAGACGCTGGTACACCACACCTTCGGCATCCCGAGCCTCGCCAAGTACGAGCAGCAGTTCCCGGCCTGGTCGCTCGGCCCCGATCCCGAGAAGACCATGCCGAACGTGGTGATCGACGCGCTCGCCACCTCGCCCAAGGCGCCGAAGACCATCGCGATCGTGACCAGCAAGTTCCCGTCGGTGCATTTCGTGGCGCTCGGCGCACGCGAGGTCGCCAAGCAGCGAGGCCTGAAGGAGGTGCTGTTCCTCGAATGGGATTTCGGCAATCGCGACTTCGGCCCGATTGCCGGGCGCATCAAGGAAGCCAACCCGGACTTCATCTGGAATGGCGCGATCGGCCTGGAGGGCAACCAGCTGCTCGACGCCATGAAGAAGATCGACTATGCGCCGCTCCATCACTTCTATCATGTGCCCTCGCCGGCGCCGATGCTGAAGGCGCCCGAAGCCAATGGGGCGCTGGCCATCACCATCTTCGAGGACCATCCGCCCTTCACCGACAACCCGGTCGCCGCCGAGTTCGTCAAGGTGTATCGCGACCGCGCCGCCAAGGCGGGCCTGCCGGATACCGCGGTCGAGACCCAGGCCGCGGCATCGTTCTCGGCCTGGCAGATCATCGAGGCCGCGGTGAAGGCCACCAACGGCCTGAACGACAAGGCCATGGCCGACTGGCTGCGCGCCAACCAGGTCGACACCATCCAGGGCAAGCTGCGCTTCAACGAGCGCGGCAACTTCGGCGAGAACCTCAACCGGGTCAAGCAGGTGCAGAACGGCAAGTGGGTGACCATCTGGCCGAAGGAGTGGGCGGCACCCGGCGCCAAGCTGCAGACCAAAGGCGTCGCGACCTGATGAGCTTCCCCAGCCTCACGCTGCTGGGCCAGGCCATCCTCGCAGGGCTCTTCACGGGCGCGCTCTACGGCTTGCTCGGGCTCGGCCTGAGCCTGTCGTGGGGCATGCTGCGGCAGATCAACCTGGCGCACTTCGCGCTCGCCTTCCTGGGCGCCTACCTGACCTACGAGCTGTCCAGCCACCGCGGCGTCGACCCGCTGCTGACCCTGGTCTTCATCGTGCCGCTCTTCTTCGCGCTCGGCGCCGCGCTGCACGCGATGCTGACCCGCTTCAAGGTGAGCCCGTTCAATTCGCTCCTGGTCACCTTCGGCATCACGGTCATCATCGAGGCGCTGCTGCAGTGGACCTGGACCGCCGACTACCGCAAGCTCGAATCGAGCTATGCCGAGCACAAGCTGCGGCTCGGTCCGCTCTTCCTGCCGCTGCCGGAGATGATCACGCTGGTACTCGGCGTCGGCATCTCGCTCGCGGTGTGGGTCGCGCTGCGACGCACCGACCTCGGCAAGGCGATGCGCGCTGCCGCCGAGGACGCACCCATCGCCGCCGCCTTCGGCGTCAACCAGCACGCCCTGGCGCTGATGCTGTCGGGCCTCAACGCGGCGCTGGCGGGCGTGGCCGGCGTCTGCCTGGCGCTCGCCTACACCCTGTCGCCGTCGCAGATCTACGCCTGGATCGGCGTGGTGTTCGCGGCCGTGATGCTCGGCGGACTCGGTCGGCCGCTCGGGCCGCTCGTCGCGGGCTGCATCATCGGCGTCACCGAGGCGGTGACCATGGCGGTGACCGCGCCATCGTGGGCGCCGCTGGTGTCCTTCTCGCTCCTGATGATGGTGCTGCTGGCGCGGCCGGGGAGGGTGGCATGAAGCGCTCGCTGCTGCTGATCCTGGCCGCCGGCATCGGTCTCGCAGCGGTGCCGTGGCTCGGCCTGCCGGCCTTCTACGAATCGATCCTGTACCTGATCCTGCACTGGATCGCGCTGGCCACTTCGTGGAATTTGCTCTCCGGCTACTCCGGCTATTTCTCGTTCGGGCACGGCGCCTTCTTTGGCATCGGCATGTACACCACGGCGGTTCTCGCCACCCGCTTCGACCTGCCCTTCCTGTGGACGCTGCCGGCTGCCGCAGCGGTGTCGGCGTTGCTCGGCAGCCTGCTCGGCGCGGTGGCCTTCCGGGTGCAGGCGGTGCGGGCCGAGCTGTTCTCGCTCCTGACGCTGGCCGCCACCTTCGTAGTCGCGACCATCATCCTCAACACGCCGATCGACGGCGGCCCGGGCATCTACATGAGCGCGGTCGCGGTGCCCTCGATCGGGCCGACCGCCTCCGGCACCTTCTACCTGCTGGCACTGGGCGTGGCGGTGATCACGGTGCTCGCCGCGCTCGCCATCTATCACTCGCGCCTCGGCACCGGGCTCTTCGCCATCCATGACGACGAGGACGTGGCCGAGGTCATGGGCGTGCCGACCTACCGCTACAAGCTCGCGACCTTCGCGCTGTCCTGCGGTCTGGCGGGCGTGGTCGGCGGCGTGCATGCGCTCTTCATCTCGTACGTGACCACCGGCGACACCTTCACCATCGCCATGCCGCTCACGGTGGTGCTGATGGCGGTGCTGGGCGGCACCCGGCACTGGGCCGGCCCGATCGTCGGCGCGACCGCGATCACGCTGCTGCTCTATGCCTTCACCGGCGGCGACAGCGCGATCATCGGCAAGGGGCTGACCGGGCTGGTGCTGATCGGGGTGATCCTCTTCATGCCGCAAGGCTTGCTCGGGCAGGCGCTGAAATGGTGGGGTGGGCGCAAGGGTGCGGTCGATCGCCGCTCGGTGCCGGCCGTGGCGCGAACACCGGTCGACGAACACGCGCCACCGGCTTCGATCGCGCTCCGACCACCCGCGTCCGCCGTCGCTGCAGCCGCCGCGCGGCCGGTGCTGCTGCGTGCCACCGGCGTGCGCAAGTCCTTCAAGGGCGTACACGCCTTGCGCGGCGTCGATCTCGAAATCCGTCAGGGCGAGATCCTCGGCTTGCTCGGCCCGAACGGCTCCGGGAAGTCGACCTTCATCAATGTCGCGAGCGGGCATTTCGCGGTCAGCGCCGGCACCATCGAGTTCGCGGGACGCCGCATCTCGAACGTGCCGGCCCATGTCATCGCGCGAAGCGGCATCGCCCGCACCTACCAGATCCCGCGGCCCTTCGCGCACCTCAGCGTGCTCGAGAACGTCGCGCTGCCGGCGATGTTCGGCGCCGCCACGCTGGATCGAAAAACCGCCGAGGCGGAGGCCTGGCAGTGGCTCGCCTTCTGCGGACTGACCGAGCGGGCGCATGCGCTGCCGGCCGAGCTCAACCTGCATCAGCGCAAGTTCCTGGAGTTCGCGCGGGCACTGGCCTCGCGGCCGCAGGTGCTGATGCTCGACGAGGTGCTGTCGGGCCTGACGCCTTCGGAGATCGACGACGCGGTGGCGCTGATCCGGCGCATCCGCGACCAGGGCGCGACCATCGTCTTCGTCGAGCATGTGATGCGCGCGGTGATGGCGCTGTGCGATCGCATCGTGATCTTCAACCGCGGCGAGGTGCTGGCCGAGGGCGCGCCGCTCGACGTGATGCAGCGCCCGGAAGTGGTCAGCGCCTACCTGGGCCAGACGCCGCAGGCCGAGGCGCCGGCTGACATCGCGATGCCCTCGTCCACCACAAGCCCGGCTCCGAAGCTCGCGACCGCCTGAAGCCATGCCCGAAACCCTTCGAAACCCACCGGCCGCCATGCTCGAGCTGTCGTCGATCCGCGTGGCCTACGGCCAGGCCACCGCGCTCTGGGACGTGTCGCTCTCGATCGCGAGCGGCGAGCTGCTCTGCGTGGTCGGGCCGAACAGCGCCGGCAAGAGCACGCTGATCAATGCCATCGCCGGGCTGCACCGCATCAGCGCCGGCCAGATGCATTTCGACGGCCAGGACATCTCGCGGCTCGCGCCGCATCGCTTCTGCGGGCAGGGCATTGCGCTGGTGCCCGAAGGTCGGCGGCTTTTCACCGAGATGAGCGTGCGCGAGAACCTCGAACTCGGCAGCTACCTGCGAGCGGCGCGGGCCCAGCGCAGCCAATCGCTCGAACGGGTCTGCGCACTCTTCCCGGCGCTGCGCGAGAAGCTGGCGCAGCCGGCCGGCTCGCTCTCGGGCGGGCAGCAGCAGATGGTCGCGATCGGACGGGCTCTCATGGCGCAGCCACGGCTGCTGCTGCTGGACGAACCTTCGCTCGGCCTCGCGCCCGGCATCGTGCTGGACCTGTTCGAGGCGATCCGGCGGATCCATGCGGACGGCATCGCGGTGCTGCTGGTGGAGCAGAACGTCAGCATGGCGCTGCGCATCGCCGAGCGTGCCGCGGTGCTGGAAGAAGGCCGCATCGTGGCCACCGGTCATCCGGACGAACTCATGGCGCAGCCGGAGCTGCGGCGCGCCTACCTCGGCCTCGATGCCGCGCACCCGGCCTGAGCCTCGACGCGACAAGCGACTACAGGCGTCATCGCGACGGTAGATCTAGGCTGCACCGACCTTATCCATCCGGCTTGCGCTCGCTGCTTGCGAGGCAGGCGGCACGCTCACCTCAACCAGAACCTCGTTTCGACATGACCTCGACCTACCCGATCGCCCTCGTCGTCGGCAGCAATCGCCGCGAATCGCTCAACCGCAAGCTGGCCAAGGCCATCACCCGCCTCGACGCGCCGACGCTGCGCTTCCAGGACATCCGCATCGACGACCTGCCGATGTACAACGGCGACCTCGAAGCCGCGCGGCCGGCCGAGGTGAATCGCTTCACCGACGAGGTCCGCGCCTGCAGCGGCGTCCTGATCGTGATGCCGGAGCACAACCGGTCGCTGCCGGCGGTGCTCAAGAACGCGATCGACTGGGGTTCGAAGCCGGCCGACCGGAACGTCTGGCGCGACAAGCCGGTCGCGATCACCGGCACCTCGCCCGGCGCCATCGGTACCGCCGTCGGCCAGCAGCACCTGCGGCAGATCATGGGCATCCTCGGCGCGACCGTGATGGGTGGCGAGGCCTATATCGGCAACAAGCCGCAGCTGGTGGACGAGCAAGGCAGCTTCGCGGACGACACCACCCGCGCCTTCGTACAGGCCTACCTCGACCGCTTCGCGACGCTGGTCGGCAAGCTGGCCTGAGCGTCGGCTGCATCGGCTCCGTCGGCCGCCTCGACCGCGTCGCCGAGCTCAGGCGTTCGCGGCCCGGTGCCCGTCGGCGGTGGGGTGGACGCGGTGGATCGGCGCACGTGCGACGTCCCGCTTCGCCACCTGCGCGACCTCGGCCATCAACGCGCGCGCATCCCAATCGACCGGCCAGCCGCGCCACAGCCGCAGCTTGCCGTCGACGAACACCGCCTCGATCTGGTCGCGATTGGCGAAGCGCACCAGCTCCCAGGTCAGGTCCCAGCTCGGCACGAACTCCGGAACGTCGAGATCGAGCAGCAGGAAGTCCGCCGCCAGGCCGGCCTCGATCCGCCCGGTGACGGCGCCGAGCCCCGCGGCCCGCGCACCCAGATGGGTGGCATGGTCGACCCAGACCCCGCCGCCGCCGCAAGAGGAGTCGCCATTGGAAAGGCCGTGCGCGATGCGCTGCGTGGCCTCGGCCGCATCCATGAGGCGCAGGCCGTCGGCACGGGTGCCGTCCGTGCCGAGGCCGAAGCGCACGCCCAGCGTCTTCAGCAGCAGCGCGTCGAGCACGGCATTGCCTTTCCATTGGCTGGCCACCGGGTTGTAGGCGACCGCGGCGCCACTGTCGCGCAACAGGCCGAGTTCGCGCGCGGTGAGCATGGTCGCGTGCGCGAGCAAGCCGCTTTCGTTGAGTGCGCCCACGGCGTGCAGCAGTTCGAGCGGGCGCAGCCCGCGGGCCACCAGCGAACGCTCGATCGCTGCCAGGTGTTCGTTCACGTGGGTCTGGAAGCATCGGCCGGCCTCCTGCGTGAGCCGGGCCACGTCGTGCAGCATGCGATCGGTGGCGGCTTCGGGAATCGAGATCGCGAGCGAGGGATGCACCAGCGGGTCGTGCTCCAGGCGAGACAGGAAGCCTTCCGCCGCAGCCAGGATGCGCAGGGCGCCGGCTTCGCCGTCGGTATTGCCGGCATCGTTGCAGATCATGCCCAGCACGCATCGGATGCCGACGTCGCGCGCGGCATTCGCCACGCCGTCGAGTCCGGCTTCGGAACGGGTGCCCGCATCCACCACGGTGGTGAAGCCGCCGCGCAGCGACTCGAAAGCCGCGAGCTTGCTGGCGAGATAGGCCGCATCGGCGTCGAGCACGCCTTCCATCGGCACCCAGATGCGCTTGAAGATTTCGGAGGGTTCGCCGAAGGCGAGCGACTTGCCGAAACTCTGCGTGAGGTGGGTGTGGGTGTCGATCAGCCCGGGCATCAGGAGGCGCCGGGGCAGGTCGATGACCGTGAGGTGCGGATGGGCGGCAACGAGTTCGGCGATGGGTGCGACCTGCGCGAAGCGACGCTCGCGCACCACCACGCCCATGCCCGTCGCTGCACCGGTCGGCAGCATCAGCCATTCGGGTGCCAGCAGCAGTTCGCCGCCGGCTTCGAGCAGATCCTGGGTCATCATCTTGTGGTCGGGCATTCGTCAAAAAAAAAGCGCTCAGGCGACCAGCAGCCAGGCGAACCAGCCGCCCACCACCAGCAGCAGCATCGAAACCAGTCGCTGCAACTGGCGTGCATCCAGCCGCCGGGCGGCTCGTTGACCGACGATGGAGCCGAAGAGCAGCAGCGCGCCGCAGAGCGCCGCCAGCTCGAGGTCGAGCCGGCCCGCCGAAGCATGCACCGCGCTGCTGGCCAACGCGACCGGTAGCTGGATGGCCTGCGCCGCGACCACTGCCAGCAGCACCGGCTGGCGCAGCAGGAGCAACAACGGAAGCACCAGCACCGGTCCGCCGGTGCCGGTCAGGGCCGAGCCGGCACCGACGACGAAGCCGAGCACCAGCCAAGCCGTGCGGCCGAGGGCCGGTGCGTCTTCGATGGCCGGCCTCGGCTTCGCGAACACGCCGCGCACGCCAGCGAACACCACCAGCGCCGTCACGCCGATCATCAGGTACCCGCCCGGCAGGCGATACACCAGCAGGGCACCGACCGCAGCGCCGGCCAGGGCGCCGCACAGCAGCGGAATGCATTGCGCGGCCAGCTCCCGCTGCCTGCGCAAGGGTCCGAGCGCGACCAGGGCGGGCAGCGCGAAAGCGAGCGAGGATGCGGCGATCGCGCCTTGCAGCGGCACCTCGCCCAAGCGGTTGAGCAGGGGCACCATCAGCACCCCGCCGATGCCGCTGGCGCCGATCAATGCGCCGGCCAGCAGCACGGCAGGCCAGATCAACCAGGCGCTCGCCAGCATCATCCGCGGCTCACTCGGCCTTGATGCCGGCGGTGCTGACCACGGTGCCGATCAGTTTGCGTTCCTTCGCCAGGTACTCGGCGAAGGCGGGGCCGGCGATCACCTGCGGCTTGACCGCGATGTCGGCCATCTTGCGCATCACGTCGGGGTCTTTCATGGCGGCATCGATCGCCTTGGCGATGGCGGCGGCCGCGGCGGGCGGCGTGGCGGCCGGTGCCAGGATGCCGAGCCACGAATCCATCTCGAGGCCCTGCAGTTCGGGCGTTTCGGCCAGCGCCGGAATGTTCGGCGCGCTGCCGGCCCGGCCCAGCGAGGTCACGCCGAAGGCCTTGATCTTGCCGTCCTTGATGAAGGGCTGGGCCAGCGACAGCGGCAGCACCGCCAGGTCGAGCTGGCCACCGGCGACATCGGTCAAGACCTGGGGCCCCGACTTGTAGGGCACATGCACGATATCGATGCCGGCGCGCTGCTTGATCATCTCCGCGGTGATGTGGAGCGAGGTGCCGACGCCGTCGGTGCCGAAGTTGAGCTTGCCCGGCTGCGAGCGGGCCAGCTTGATGAGGTCGCCGGCGCTCGTCGCCTGCAGGCCGGACCTGCCGATCAGCACGAAGGGCGCGGTGCCGACGGTCGCGATCGGCAGGAAGTCCTTGAAGGTGTCGTAGCGGACGGCCGAGGGCGCGACCAGCGGCGCCACGTTGAGCGGGCTCGCCACCGCGAAGAGCAGGGTGTAGCCATCGGCTGCCGAGCGCGCCACCCGCTGGGTGCCGATGGTGCCGGCAGCGCCCGCCACGTTCTCGATCACCACCGGCTGCCCGAGCAGTTCGCCCAGCTTCGCGTTCACCAGACGGGCGGTCGCATCGACGCCGCCGCCAGCCGAGAACGGCACAATCAGCGCGATCGGTTTGGATGGATAGCTCGCCACCTGCGCGCCGGCCGGAAGCGCGGCGGCGGCGAGCGCCAGGACGAGCGAACTCAGAAAGGTGCGGTGCGTGATCATGAATGGTTCCTCGAGTTGAACGAATCGACAGAAAAGCACCCTGACGGTGCAGAATGTACTTGTTATGACAAGTTATAACAAGCTATGCAAGCGCCGTACCAGGGTTTGTCGGGAGGAAATCCGTGGTGAGTGAAGTTCCCCAGTCGCTGCATGCGCGGCTGCGCGACGCGTTGCGTGCGTCCATCCTGGATGGGCGCCTTTCGCCCGGCGACAAGCTGCCTTCGGAGTCGGAACTGACCGGTGCCTACGGCGTGAGCCGCATCACCGTGCGCCAGGCGCTCGCGGCGCTGCAGACCGAAGGCCTGATCGTCAAGCTGCACGGCAAGGGCGCCTTCGTGTCGCAACCCAAGGCGGCGCAAAGCCTCAACCAGCTGCAGGGCCTGAACGAGGCCCTGGCCGACGACCACCATGCGCTCAGCAGCAAGCGGCTTCAATGGCGGCAGCTCAAGGCACCGGCGGCGATCGCCCGCCGGCTGGGCTTGGCGGCCGGAGCGCCCATCTATCACCTGCAGACGCTGCGCTACCTCGACCGGCAGCCGCTTTGCATCAACGATTCGTATCTCGTGGAGTCCTTGGGTGAGCGGCTCGCGCGGGTGGATTTCTCGCAGCGCGACCTGATCGAAGTCTTCGAGCGCGAAGGCGGCCTGGCGATCGGCGAGGCGCAGATCGAGATCGGCGCCGCGGTGGCGAGGCCGCAGGACGCACGGCTTTTGAAGCTCGCGGCCGGCTCGGCGGTGCTGCAGGTCGAGCGCCTGCTGCACACCGCTGGCGGCGAGCCGGTGCACCTGGAGAACGCGGTGTACCGGGCGGACAGCTTTCGCTACAAGCTCAACCTGCGGCGTTGAGCATTCGTCGCGCGCGGCCGCAGGGCCTGGCGCTCGTCAGGTGCCGCAGAAAGTCTGGTAGCAGGCGGTGACGGCCGCAGGTGCGGGCTCCGCGTACGCGGCCAGCTCGGGCCGGGTCTCGAAAGGGTTCTGCAGCGCTGACAAGAGCCTTTCGAAAGGCCCGAGGTCGCCTTGCCCGGAGGCAGCGGCCAGCGCCTCCTCGACCCGATGGTTGCGCGGGATGATCCACGGATTTGCGCGCCGCATGCGGACTGCCCGCTGTTCCGCCGGAACGGCATGCTCTCGCTCGCAGCGCTCCCGCCATCGAGCCAGCCAGGCCGACAACGCGTCCTGATCGGCGAACAGCCCGCGAAGCGCTGCCTCGTCGCCGGCTGCGGCATCCGCGAGGCCACGCCAGCCGAGCGTGAAATCCACCGACTGGGCGTGCATCAAGGCCAGGAAGTCGTTCGCCAGCGCCGCATCGCCCGCGTCCTCGGCCGGATCCTTGTCGACGCCGATGCCCGCGAGGCCCAGCTTCAGGCGCTGGCCGCCCAGCAGCTCGGCCTGGAAGAGCCGCGGGAAGGTCTCGATGACTGCGGTCGCTTCCTGCACGATCCGCTCGGCGACCTCGTCCGCGGCTTCAGCGTCGTCCCCGCCGGCGTCCTCGATCATCAAGGGCAGCAAGGTTTCGGCGAGCCGCGCGAGGTTCCATTGAGCGATGGCCGGCTGGTTGCCGTAGGCATAGCGGCCGTTGCTGTCGATCGAGCTGAACACCGCCTTCGGGTCGAAGGCTTCCATGAAGGCGCAGGGGCCGTAGTCGATGGTTTCGCCCGAGAGGGTCATGTTGTCGGTGTTCATCACGCCGTGGATGAAGCCGACATTCATCCACTGCGCGATCAGTGCAGCCTGGCGCTGCACGACCCGCTCGACCAAGGCCTGGTAGCGCGTCGGCGAGCCGGCCAGGTCCGGATCGTGGCGGGCGATGGCGTACTCGGCCAGCTGCCGCAGCTTGGCCAGCTCGCGGCGTGCCGCATAGAACTGGAAGGTGCCGACCCGCAGGTGGCTCGAAGCGACGCGGGTCAGCACCGCGCCGCGCAATGCGGTCTCGCGGTATACCGGCTCGCCGGTCTCGACCACGGCCAGGGCGCGCGTGGTCGGGATGCCGAGGGCGTGCATCGCCTCGCCGATCAACACCTCCCGCAGCATCGGGCCGAGCGCGGCCTTGCCGTCGCCGCCGCGCGAAAAGGGCGTGCGTCCCGAACCCTTGAAGGCGATGTCTCGTCGGCGCCCCGCGCGGTCGAGCACCTCGCCGACCAGGAGCGCACGGCCGTCGCCGAGCTGCGGCGAGAAGCCGCCGAACTGATGGCCGGCGTAGGCCTGGGCGAGCGGCTCGGCACCTTCGGGCAGCGCATTGCCGGAGAACACGGCAGCACCTTCGGGGCCGGACAGGGCGTCGGCGTCCAGGCCGAGCTCCTCGGCCAGCGGCCGGTTGAAAAAAGCCAGCTGCGGCGCGGGCGCATGCGCGGGCTTCCAGCGGACGTAGAAGCCGTCCAGGTCGCGCGCATAGCTGTTGTCGAAGCGGAAGGCGGGCGTCGTCGTGGCGGTGGAAGTGGGAGAGAGCATGGAGGGACGTTAACCAGGTTGCCCGGCGAGCCGTGTGGGCAAAAGTCTATCGATCCCTCTTCAATCGGGGGCGGCGTTCGCCGGATCACCGCGGCAGACGAAAGGATTCAGTCGAGCCGGATGTTCTTCGCCTTGATGACCGAACCCCAACGCCCGTATTCCGTCTGGATCATCTTCGCCATCTCGGCCGAGGAATTGCCGACCGGCTCGGAAGCGAAGTCCTGGATGCGCTTCTGCATTTCCGGCGTGCGGGTGATGCGCGCGAACTCCGCCTGCAGCCGGGTCATGATCGGCTCCGGCGTGCCGGCCGGCGCCCACACGCCCTGCCAGCCGACCAGCTCCATGCCCGGCACCGCCTCGGACATCGTGGGCACGTCGGGCAAGGCCGCGAGCCGCTGGGCCGAGGTCACGGCCAGCGCCTTGACCTTGCCGGACTTGGCGAAGGGCACCGCCGAGGGAAAGGGCTCGAACACCATCGCGACCTGGCCGCCCATCACATCGGTGACCTGGCCCTGCTTGTAGGGCACGTGCATGAACTGGGTCTGGGTGGCATCCTGGATGAGTTCGAAGGCCAGGTGCGAGGCGGTGCCCGGCCCGTAGCTCGCATAGGTGACCTTGCCGGGATGCTTGCCGGCGTAGGCCAGCGTCTCCTTGAGGTTGGCCGCCGGGAACTGGTTGTTGGCGAGCAGCACGTAGGCGGTGCTGAGCGTGACCGTGATCGGTGCCAGGTCCTTGATCGCGTCGTAGTTGAGCTTGCCGAACAGATGCGGGTTCATCGTCGGAATCTGGTTGTACGCGTAGAAGAGGGTGTAGCCGTCGGGCGCCGCCTTGGCGACGAACTCCGCGCCGATGTTGCCGGAGGCGCCGGCCTTGTTCTCGACCACGAAGGGCTGCCCGAGACTGCGGCCGAGCTGCTCGGCATAGAGGCGCGCCATCACGTCCGGGCCCGAGCCAGCGGGCGCAGGCACGACGATGCGGACGCTGTGAGTCGGGTAGGCGGCGGGGTTCGACTGCGCAGCGGCCGGGAGGTTGGTTGCGAGGGCAGTCAGCGTGACGGCCAAGCTGCCGACGGCTTTCCGGACTGCGTGCTTGCGCGGCTGCGACGTTCCGCCGGCTTGACCGTCGAATGTCGCCCGGGCAATCGATTCGTTCTTCATGCGTGTCTCCTGTTCGTGGGTCTCTTGTCTCTCTGTCGTCCCGGTCCTCGTCGGCCCGGTGCAATCGTCGGATCAGGCCGCGAGTTTCTCGGGCGGGAAGATGCCGGCCTCGACCAGCCGAGCGATCGCTTCCGGCGACATCTCGGCCGCCGGCGAATCGCCGCCGATCACGCCCAGCAGCAGCCCTTCCTTCTCGCCGGGCGCGGCCTCGACGCATTCGAAGCGGCGCTGGATGTTCGCCGGGCAGGCGATGAAGTCGAGTGGCGCGAGCGTGACGGATTCGTTGCCGTCCTGGCCTTCCCATTCGATCTTCCAGCGGCCCTTCATCGCCATGAAGGTTTCGATCGTGTCGTGGGTGTGCATGACCACGCCCTTGCCGGTCTCGGCCGCGATGAACGACATCCCGAAGCCGGCCTTCAGGTGCGAGATCGCGGCCTTGGCCCGATCGCCGAACGGCGAATACTGGCCATCGCCTTTCGGCTGGTCGAAGCCGAGCACGTTGAGGAAGGTGCGCTTGCATTCCGGAAGCTGCATGTCCGGCAACCCGCTGTCGCAGCGGGACAGGTCCGAGAAGCGCGCCACGCAGCGTTGCATGTCGGCGGAGGTGGGCTTGGTGACTTCGATGGCCATGGCGGGGGTCCTTGTGCGGGGTGGGTTGCGGGTTTTTCCGGGTCGATGCCGATTCGAGCATCGGGTCTGGCTCGGCACAATCAAGCGCTCCGAATGCCTGCATTCGCCGCGCTGATGGCGAGCGCGATGGCAATGCGGTCGCGAACGGCGAGCCTCATGAAAAAGAACATCGACCTCCACCTGCTGGTCTGCCTGGACGCGCTCCTGACCGAGCGCTCGGTCACGCGAGCGGCCGCTCGGCTCGAGATGAGCCAGCCGGGCATGAGCAACGCACTGGCGCGCCTTCGCATGCTGATCGGCGATCCGCTGCTGGTGCGATCGGGCAACGAGTTCCGGCCGACCGAGCGGGCCCTCGGCCTCGCGGCCAAGGTGCGCTCCGGCCTCACCGCGCTCGACGAGATCTTTGCCGACGAAGGTCCGCTGGAGCCGCAGTCGGCCGAAGGCACCATCACGGTCGCCGGTGCCGACTCGGTCGGCGTCATGCTGATGCCGCTGTTGGCCGACGCAGTGGCGCGGCATGCGCCCAAGGTGCGCATCCATGTGCGCCTGCCCGACCCCGAGAAGCTGCGCGAATGGTTGGCCGAGGGCGAGTGCGACATCGCGATCGGGCACTTTCCGGATGTGGCGGAGGACATGCGCAGCACCAACCTCTTCGACCAGACGCTCTCGTGCCTGAGCGGCCCCAAGCATGCGCTGCCGCCTTCGGGCATGGACCTGGATCACTACCTGGCCAGCAGCCACGCCTTCTTCGGCTCGCCGTTCTCGCCGATCTCCACGATGGAGGCGACCATCGATCGCACGCTGGAGCGCATGGGCAAGTCGCGCCGGCGTGCGGTGCAGATCTCGTCGGTGCTGCTGATCCCGTATGTGATCGCCGGCTCGCCACACCTGGCCAGCCTGCCGACCTGGCTGGCCAGCCACTATGCGCACTTCCTGCCGCTCGCGGTCCACCCGCTGCCCTTCGAGGTGCCGCAGATCGGTTGCCGGATGGTCTGGCACGAACGCACCCATCGGGTCGGGCTGCACCGCTGGACTCGCGGCCTGCTGCGCACGCTGGCGCAGGAGCTGGCGGATTCGGATGGCGCCGTCGGCGTGGCCTCGAGCATGAGCGGCATCACCTTCGCGGATGGGCTCATTTGAGCGGCTGCATGGCGCGGCCATTCGATCGCGCGTTCAATCCCGGACCATGACGAATTCTTCTACCTTCAACCTCCCGGATTCCGACGTCGCCTGCAAGCCGTTCGCGCCGGCGGTTCCGACGTCCCAAGGCCTCGAAGTCGCGGCGCTGTACGAAAGCCCGAACACGCCGGCGGATGCGCCGCTGGTGCTGATGCAGCATGGCGGCAGCAGCCACAAGGCCGGCCTCGACGTGCAGGACATGGCGGCCGAACTGGTCGGCCGTCGCGGCATGCGCCTGGTCGCGCTCGACGGCCCGGTGCACGGTGCCCGTCGCGAATCGCAGGAAGAGGAAGGTCTCGCGACGCGCGGCCGCTTCTTCGCGCTCTGGGAGTCGGACGACGCGCACGTGGCACGGCATGTCGCCGAATGGCGTGCGCTGCTCGACGAGCTGATCGCTCGCCATTCGCCTTCGCGCATCGCCTGGGTCGGCGTCTCGATGGGAACCGCCTACGGCCTGCCGCTGCTCGCCGCGGAGCCGCGCATCGCCGATGCGGTGATCGGCATGTGGGGCACCAGCTTCGCGAATTCGGCCAAGCTGCTCGATTCGGCCCGCGCGGTGCGGGCGCGCGTGCTGTTCCAGCAGAAGTGGGACGACGACCTGTTCTCGCGTGAAGGCCAGTTGGCGCTCTTCGATGCGCTCGGCTCGGCGGACAAAAGGCTGCATGTCTACACCGGCGGACACGTGCGGGTGGCCGGCGAGCAGTTGGAGGACATCGCGCGTTTCGTGCAGCACGATCGCTGACGGGTATCGAGCCCTACGCGCGAAAGACTCAGGACGTGGCGCGGCCGCTCGGCCTGCGGCCCTCGGCTACTCCTGCTCGAATCCCGCGACCAGCTCGACCAGGAAATCGATGAAGGTCCGGACCTTGGCCGACATGTGCCGTCCCGGCAGATACACCGCGTGTACCTCCGGACCCTTCGCCACGTAGTCGGTGAGGATGCGCTTGAGCCGGCCGGATCGGAGCGCCTCCGCCGCGATGAAGTTGCTGATCATCGTGATGCCGGCGCCGGCCACCGCCGCCTCCAGCAGCGACTCGGCGTTGTTCATGTTGAGCCCGCCGCTCATCGTCATCGAGAAGGTGCGGCCGTCCTTCTTGAACTGCCATGGCCGGTAGTTGCCGGTCATCGGGAACATGTAGGCCAGGCAGTGATGCTGGTCAAGCTCTTCCGGCGTGCGGGGTTCGCCATGGCGCGCCAGGTAGGCGGGCGAGGCGTAGGCCGCGAAGCTCAGGTTGCACAGGTGGCGGGCGACCAGGCGCGAGTCAAGCAGCGGCCCGATGTGGATCGCGACATCGATGCCTTCGTAGGCCAGGTCGACCACCCGGTCGCTCAGCTCGACATCGACGCTGAGCCCGGGGTTCTGCGCGGTGAAGCGCAGGAGGGCCGGCGCGATGACCTGGCGGCCGAAGCCGACCGGCATCTGCAGCCGCAGCCTGCCCTGTGGCAACTGGTTGCTCGAGCTGAGCGCCCGGGTGGCGTCGTCGATCTCCGCCAGGATGTGCCGGCAGCGGTCGAAGAAGTTGGTGCCCTCGGCGGTCAGGCTGACCAGGCGGGTCGAGCGGTGCAGCAAACGCACGCCCAGTTCGGCTTCGAGCCGGGAGATCGACTTGCTCACCGCCGAGGGCGTCAGCCCGAGCCGCTCGGCGGCAGCGGTGAAGCTGCGGCTTTCTGCGACCCGCGCGAAGACCTGAAGCGAATTCAGGTTGTCCACGGCGTCTCCTATTGATGAATCTTTTTCAACATTGTTTGGAATCTTAGGGGATTAATGTTTTTGAAAAGCTTAATTACCATCGATCGATGATCTTGCAGACCGCCGCCTCGCTCGGCAACCTGAGGCTGAAAAACCGCGTCGTGATGGCGCCGATGGGTACCAACTACAGCACCACGGACGGTCTTTCGACCGCTCGCGACAAGGCCTATTACGCGGAGCGCGCCCGCGGCGGCGTCGCGATGATCATGACCGAGGCCATGGTCGTGACCGAGCAAGCCCGGCCGCATCACAACTCGCTCTGCTGCTACCACGATCGCTTCATTCCCGGGCTCGCCAGCATCGTCGAGACGATCAAGGCGCACGACTGCCATGTGTTCGGCCAGCTCAATCACCGCGGTGCGTTGCTGCGCCGTTCGGTGCTGAACATGGAGCCGGTCGGCCCTTCGCCCTGGATGAATCCGAACACCGGCGATGCGGTGCGCGCGCTGGCAGTGCCCGAGATCCACCAGATCCAGAAGCTCTTCGTCGCCGCCGCTCGCCGCCTGGCCCTGGCCGGCTACGACGGTGTCGAGATCCATGCCGCCAACGGCTACCTGTTCCAGCAGTTCTTCACCCGCCGCATCAACCAGCGCACCGACCAATACGGCGGCTCGATCGAGAACCGGATGCGGCTGCTGCTCGAGACCATCGACCGGGTCCGGCAGGCGCTCCCCGACCTGTGCCTGGTGGTTCGCCTGAGCGCGAGCGAATTCGTGGCCGACGGCTACACGCAGGAAGAAATCGTCGCGCTCGCTCAGGCGGTGGAGCGCGCCGGGGTTGCCGCCATCGATCTCTCTGGCGGCAGCAACGAAAGCCCGCAGCTCTCGAAATACTGCATCCAGCCGCCGTCGTTTCCGCGCGGCTGCCTCGGTCCGCATGCCAAGCCGATCAAGGATGCGGTGTCGATTCCCGTCATGGTGGCCGGCCGCGTGGTCGAGCCGGCAGATGCCGAGGCGCTGCTGGCTTCCGGCAGCGCCGACTTCGTCTCGGTCGGGCGCGCGCTCTACGCCGATGCGCATTGGTGCGTGAAGGCCTTCGGCCAGGTGAGGGCGCCGATCCGGCAATGCATCGCCTGCAATGTCTGCTTCGAGCGGCTCACCACCGAGAAGGACGTGGCCTGCGTCCAGAACCCGATGCTCGGCACCGAGTTCGAAGCGCTCGAACATGCCGAGCCGCAGCTGTTCAGCACGCCGACCGCGCATCCGAAGCGGGTGCTGGTGATCGGCGGCGGCGTTGCCGGCATCGAAGCGGCGCGGGTCGCCGCGGGCCGTGGCCACGTGGTCGAGGTGTGGGAGAAGAAGGCACGCACCGGCGGCCAGATGCACCTGGCGGTCGCTGCGCCGGACAAGACCGAGGTCCAGCCGGTCTGGGACTATCGCTGGGCCGAGCTGCAGTCGATGAAGGTGCCGGTGCGAACCGGTGTCGATGTCGATGCGGCGAAGCTGGCTGCCTTCGCGCCGGACTTCGTCGTGGTCGCGACCGGCTCCGTGCCACGGCCCGCACCGCTCGATACAGAGGCGCTCGACGCTGCCATCCCGGTCCACCATGCGTGGGACGTGTTCGGCGATCCGTCGCTGGTGGCGGAAGGCGCCGCGGTCACCATCATCGGCGGCGGCATGGTCGGTGTTGAGCTCGCCGACCTGCTGCGCGTGAAATCCTGCAAGGTGCAGGTGCTGGAGATGCAACCCGGCGCCGCCAACGGCATGGCCCGGAACAACCGCTTCGAGCTGCTCGAACGGCTGGCAGAGGCCGGCATTCGCGTGATCACCGATTGCCGCATCGATCGCATCGAGGGGCGCCATATCCAGGTGCGGGTCGGCAAGGCCGAAGCGCAGCAACTCGACATCGGCAGCGCCCTCGTCTTCGCGACCGGCCCGCGTCCGAACCTCGACGTGATGGAGTTGGTCGAGGCGAGCGGCATCCCGCATGAACGGGTCGGCGATTGCAACGTGCCCGGCGATTTCCTGAGCGGCCTGCGCGACGCCTGGATGGTCGGTCTTGCGATCGATGCGCTGCCGCCGCGCAGCGCGCCGGCGGACCACGCTGCCGGGAGCGCTCAACTGTCTTCCAACGAGGCGCCACCAAGCTCCGGCGCCGAAGTTTCGATCCGCCTCGCCGGAGCCGCCGCATGACCCCGAGCTACGAAGTGTTCGCCGTCCGCTATGCCACCCGCGACGCGCGGCGCAAGAACAACTTCATCGGCGGCGATCCGCACGACGGGCCGATGCCGATGGACTATTACGTGTGGCTGGTGCGCGGCGACGACGGCAAGAACTGGGTGGTCGACACCGGGTTCGGCCACGAGGTCGCGAAGCGCCGCGGCCGGACCTTGCTGCGCACTCCGGCGGAAGGCCTTGCGCTGCTCGATGTCGATGCCGCGCGGGTCGAGGACGTGATCGTCACGCACCTTCACTACGACCATGTCGGCACCTTCGAGAGCTTCCCGGCGGCGCGCTTTCACCTGCAGGACGACGAGATGTCCTATGCCACCGGCCGGCATATGCGGCATCGCCAGTTCAACCACGGCTACGAGGTCGAGGAAGTGATCGGCATGGTGCGCATGGTCTACAAGGACCGGGTCAGCTTCTACGACGGCAGCGCCGAACTGGCACCGGGCCTGAGCGTGCATCGCATCGGCGGGCACACCCACGGGCTGCAATGCGTGCGGGTCCATACCCGCCGCGGCTGGGTGGTGCTGGCATCGGACGCGAGCCACTACTACGAGCACTTCGAGCAGCGCCGCGTGTTCACCACGATGTTCAACGTGGGCGAGGCGGTGGATGGTTACGCCACGCTGCAGCGCCTGGCCGATTCGCCGCGCCACATCGTTCCCGGCCACGACCCGCTGGTCATGCAGCGCTACCCGGCGGTGTCCGGGCCGCTCGACGGCATCGCGGTACGGCTCGATGTCGAGCCCGACTACGGCGAAGCCGCAACCTGATCCGGGAAGCCGAAGCCGAAGCCGAAGCCGAAGCCGTAGCGAACCGCCGGCAAGCGCGTGCCGCCCCATCACAAGACAAGGAGACGAGAGACATGAAGACTTCGAAGATGCTTTGCAAGCTGGCGCTGGCCGCAGGCCTGCTGGCAGCCAGCCTCGCGCCGGCGGTGGCGCAGGACTACCCGAGCCGACCGGTGCAGGTGATCGTGGCCTTTCCGGCCGGCGGCAGCGCCGACATCGTCGGCCGCCACGTGATGCAGAAGCTGAGCGAGGCGACCGGCGGCTCGTTCGTGGTCGAGAACCGCACCGGCGCCGGCGGCAACATCGCCTTCGCGGCGACCGCCGCCGCCAAGCCGGACGGCTACACGCTGCTCTTCAGCACGCCCGGCATCGCGATCAACCCCAGCCTCTACAAGAAGGCCAACTACAAGCTCGAGGACTTCACGCCGATCGCGCTGGTCGGCGAGGCACCGCTGGTGCTGCTGGCCAATCCGTCGCTGCCCTACAAGACGGTCAACGAACTGGTCGCCTTCGGCAAGACCAAGCCGGACGCGGTCCGCTTCGCGAGCTCGGGCAACGGCAGCTCGTCGCACCTGGCGATGGACGTGCTGCGCTCGATGACCGGCATGCAGTACCTGCACGTTCCGTACCGCGGCGGCGGCCCCGCGATGCTGGACGTGATCGCCGGGCAGGTCGACGTGACCATGCTGCCGATCTCGGAAAGCATGCCCTACGTGCGGGACGGCCGGCTGCGCTCGCTCGGACAGACCGGCGCCAAGCGCTCGCCGATCGCGCCCGACATGCCGACCATCGAGGAGGCCGGCATCAAGGGCTATTCATCCACCACCTGGTACATGGTGCTCGGCCCGGCCAACATGCCGCGCAACGTGGTCACCACGCTGCAGGGCCAGCTCGATCGGGTGCTGAAGATGCCCGACCTGCAGGAGAAGCTGAAGGCGGCCGGCGTCAGCGTGATCAACGGCAACTCGGAAGAAGCCAACGCCTTCCTGCAGTCCGAGTACAAGAAGTGGGCCGGCCTGATCAAGGCCTCCGGAACGATCATCGAGTGAGGGCCGCGCCATGCTTCGCCACCTGATTCGAATGGCCGCAGCTGCGGTGGCGGTCTGCATCGCGGGCGCCTTGCCGGCGGCGGCGCAAGGTTCCGGCGCCGCGGCGCCTGGCCCTTCGCAGGCCGGCTCATGGCCGACCAAGCCGATCAAGCTGGTGGTGCCCTACACGCCCGCGGGCGGCACCGACATCCTCGGCCGCATGATCGGCCGGCGGCTCTCCGACGCGCTGGGCGTTCCGGTCCTGATCGACAACCGGCCGGGCTCCGACGGCAGCATCGGCTCCGACATCGTCGCCAAGGCCGCGCCCGACGGCTATACGCTCCTGATCGACGGCACCAGCCAGGCCTACAACGTCGCCTTCGGCAAGAAGCTGCCCTACGACGGCACGCGCGACCTCGCGCCGATCGTGCAGACCGCCAACCAGCAGGTGCTGCTCCTGGTGAGCACCAAGCTGCCGGTGAAGACGGTGGCCGAGCTGATCGACTATGCCAAGGCCAACCCCGGCAAGCTGAGCTACGGCGCCAGCTCGAACGCCAACGCGCTGCCGATGGAGCTCTTGAAGAGCATGACCGGCACCGACATCGTCCACGTTCCGTACAAGGGCTCGGGGCCGATGCTCAACGACCTGCTCGGCGGCCAGGTCGAGCTCGCGATGAGCGGTGCCGCCGCGCCGCTGCCGCATGTCAAGGCCGGCAAGCTGCGGGTGCTGGGCATCGGCGACGACCAGCGATCGCCATCGCTGCCCGAGTTCCCGACCATTTCGGAAGCCGGCATCCCCGGCTTCCAGACCATCCAGTGGAGCGGCATGTACGCGCCGGCCGGCACGCCCCGGCCGATCGTCGACCGCATCAACCATGAAGTGGTCGGGATCCTGCAGGACCCGGTCTTCAAGCAGCAGATGGTCGACGCCGGCTTCGACGTCGTCACCGGCCCCAACACGCCGGAGCGCTGGGGCGCGCTGGTGGCGGCCGAGGTCACGAAGTGGAGCCGCATCGCCAAGATGGTCGGGCTCAAGGCCGACTGAAACGTAAGACACGAGGACATCGACAGCATGAGCAGCAACACGCCCACCTTGTTGGAAGGCGCCACCCGCAGCCTGGCCGAGTTCGCGGCCCAGGTCCGGTTCGAAGACATTCCGCCGCACGTCGTCGTGCGGATGAAGACCAGCCTGCTCGACAGCATCGGCTGCTGCCTGTTCGGTGCCACGCTGCCCTGGACGCAGAAGGTGCAGGCCATGGTCGAGGACGAAGGCGCGGCACCGGTGGCGTCGATCTTCGGCAGCGGCCGCAAGACCTCGGTCGCGGGCGCCGTATTGGTCAACGCCACGGCCGGCCATGCCTTCGAGCTGGACGACATCCACAAGGAATCGATCGTGCACGCGGGCTCGATCGCGGTGCCGGTGGTGCTGGCGCTGGCGGAGCGGCAGGGCGGTGTGTCCGGTCGCACGCTGCTCACGGCCATGACCACGGGCTACGAAATCGGCACGCGGGTCGGCAACGCGGCCACCATGGGGCTCTTTTTCCGCGGGTTCCATCCGCAAGGGGCGTCCGGCGTGTTCGTGGCAGCCGCGGCCGCTGCGCGGATGCTCGACCTGGATGCCGGTCGCATGCAGCACGCGCTCGGCATCGTCGGCTCGCAGGCCGGCGGCCTCATGGCGGCGCAAGAGGGCGCGATGGTCAAGCGCTTCCACTCGGGGCGGGCGGCGCAGAGCGGGGTGTATTCGGCCTTGCTCGCCGAGCGTGATTTCACCGGCATCAGCGACGTGCTCGAAGCCGGTTACGGCGGCTACCTGAGTTCGTACTCGGACAAGCCCAATGCGCTGCGCCTCACCGACGAGCTCGGCAGCACCTGGGAGGCCGGCAAGGTCGGCTACAAGCCGCATGCCTGTGTCACCAGCATCCATTCGTCGCTCGATGCCTTCAAGCACCTGCTCGATGCGCACCACATTGCGCCGGAAGACATCGAGCGGGTCGACATCGGCATGAGCCCGATGACCTACCAGCACTGCGCCTGGGAATACAAGGCGCAGGGCGTGACCGCTGCGCAGATGAATCTCTTCTACGGCATCGCCGTGATCGCCTACGACGGGGTCGCCTTCGTCGCACAGTACGCCGAGAACCGGTTGGCCGAGCCGCGGCTCCTGGACTTCATCACCCGGGTGCATGCGCACGTCGATGCGGAGATCGAAGGCATGGGCGCGGCCTTCCGGCATGCCGCCCGCGTCAAGATCACGACCCGCGACGGCCGGAGCTTCGAGCACGAGATCCTCAATCGCCGCGGCAGCCCGGAGAACCCGATGACGCCGGAAGACGTGGAATACAAGTTCCGCAACGTGGTGGCGTCCTGCCTGCCTCCGGATCGCATTGATCGCGTGGTGTCGCTGGTCGACCGCGTTGATGCGACGGACGACACCGGCGAGCTGATCGAGCTGTTGGCCGCGGCTCGCTGATCCGGCTGCGAGCACTTCTTCATTTTTCTTCAACGACCTCATTCCTTCTCGATCGTTCGTATGACCCAGACTGCCGCTACCTCCTCCTCTTCCACCACCCGCACGCTCGCCGACCAGCTCGGCGCCCACTTCGCGGACTTCGCTATCGACGATGTGTCGCAGGACACCCGCCGCGCGGTCAAGCGCCTGCTGCTCGACTACATCGGTGTCGCGGTTTCGGGCAGCCAGACCGAAAGCGGCAAGGTGGCGCGGCAGTTCGCCGCCATCACCGGCGGCCATGCCGAATCCACACTGATCGGCGGCAGCGGCCGAGTGCCTGCCATGCAGGCGGCCTTCGCCAACGCGATCTCGTCGCACAGCGTCGAGTTGGACGACATCGACGTGCTGGCGCTCTTCCACTTCAGCCCGCCGGTGTATTCGGCCGCCCTGGCCACCGCGGAGCAGGCGGGTGCCAGCGGCAGCGACCTGCTGGTGTCGCTGGCGGCAGGCTGCGAAATGATGGAGCGCCTGAGCAAGGCAGCGAACAATTCGCTGCGCAACCGCGGCTTCCACACCACGCCGACCTGCGGCGTGTTCGGCGCCACCGTGGCCACCGCCAAGCTGCAGAAGCTGTCGGCGGAGCAGATCGTCTCGGCGCTCGGACTCGCAGGCGCTTCTTCGTCGGGCCTCATGGAGATGTACGGCCCTTCGATGCAGAAGCGCTTCAACCCCGGGCCGGCCGCGCGCAATGGCGTGACCGCGGCCACCATTGCCGGGCTCGGCTTCACCGGAACCTCGACCATCTTCGACGGCGAGCGCGGCTTCCTGGCAGCCTTCACCGACCAGAACGATCCTGCGCGCCTGGTCGAGGACCTGGACGGCGACTACCGCCTCGACATTGAATTCAAGCCCTACTCTTGCGCCCGGCCGATCCACAACGCAATCGATTGCGCGCTCGAGATTCGCGCCAAGCATTCGCCCGACCTGGACAAGGTGCGCTCGATCGAGATGGCCCGTCATCCGGAGTGGGCGCACTACCACCAGAACAAGCGCCCGCAGACCTATCACGAAGCGCAGGTGAGCCTTCCGTACTCGGTGGCGGTCTCGCTCACCGACGGGCAGGCGCTCTTCGCCCAGTACAACAACGCCAGGCTTCCGGAGCCGATGCTGCTGCGCCTGTCGGACCTGGTCGACATCAAGCCCGATGCTTCGCTGCCGCGAGGCGTCTCCTGCCGCATGACCATGACCATGGAAGACGGCAGCCGGTACGTGTCGCAGGTCGACTATCCGAAGGGTTCGATCCAGAACGCGATGAACGACGACGAGCTGCGCGCCAAGTTCGACAGCCTGGTGCATCCGGTGCTCGGCGCGAACCGTGCGGCCGAGATCGCGGCGATGGTGCAGGGCATCGAGGACGTGGCCAACATCGGCCAGCTGATGCAACTGACCTCGAAGCAGGCCTGACCCGAGCATGCCGGCCAACGAAGCTTTGCCCGAGTACGAGGTGATCGCGCTCAAGTACGCGACCCGCGCGGGCGCTCGCCCGGATCATTTCATCGGCGGCGACCCGCACGACGTGCCGATGCCGATGGACTACTACGTCTGGGTGGTACGCGATGCAAAGCGCCTGTTCCTGGTCGACACCGGCTTCAACGCCGACATGGCGATCAAGCGGCATCGCACCCTGCTGCGCACGCCGGCCGAGGCGCTGGCGCTGGTCGGCATCGCGAGCGCGGACGTGCGGCAGGTGATCGTCACGCACCTGCACAACGACCACATCGGCACCTTCGACGAATACCCGAACGCGCGCTTCCACCTGCAGGACGACGAGATGGCCTTTGCCACCGGGCGCTACATGTGCTGCGAGCGCTTCAACCGGGCCTACGAGATCGAGCATGTCGCCGGCATGGTGCGGTTGACCTATCAGGACCGCATCGATTTCCACCAGGGCGATGCCGAGATCGCGCCCGGCATCAGCCTGCACCGCATCGGTGGACATACCGCCGGCTTGCAGTCGGTACGGGTGCACACGGCGCGCGGCTGGGTGGTGCTGGCTTCGGATGCCAGCCACTACTACGAGCATTTCGAGACCCGCCGCTGCTTTCCGCTGGTGTTCCACGTCGGCGACATGATCGAAGGCTATGCGCGCCTGCTGGCGCTTGCCGATTCGCCGCAGCACGTGGTGCCGGGGCATGACCCGCTGGTGATGCAGCGCTATCCGGCGTTGTCGCCAGCGCTCGAAGGCATTGCGGCGCGGCTCGACCTGGCGCCGAATGCCGAACCGCCTGCAACCACTGCGGCATCCGCCGCGCCTTCAACCGCTCACCACTGACGCCATGAACACCATCCTGAAGATGATCGCCGCGGGCCTGTTCGCGCTCGGCTCGCTGGCGGCGACGGCGCAGGGCTATCCGAATCGACCGGTGCGGCTGATCGTGCCCTTTCCGGCTGGCGGCGGCACCGACATCATCGCCCGGCCGATCGCGCAGAAGCTGGCGGACAAGTGGGGCCAGCCGGTGGTCATCGACAACCGCGGCGGCGCTGGCGGCAACGTGGGCACCAAGGCAGCGGCCGATGCGGCGCCCGACGGCTACACGCTGATCCTCGGCGTGCAAGGCACCCACGCGGTCAACCAGAGCCTGTATGCCAACGCCGGCTTCGACTCGACCAAGGATTTCGCGGCCATCACCATGGTCGCCAACACCACCAACATCCTGGTGGTGCATCCGTCGGTGCCGGCGCAGAGCGTGGCCGAGTTGTTCGCGCTGGCCAAGGCCGAGCCGGGCAAGCTCAACTACGCGACGCCCGGCAACGGTACGCCATCGCACCTGGCGACCGAGATGATGAAGCGCATGGCCGGTATCGAGCTGACCCATGTGCCCTACAAGGGCAGCGCACCGGCCCTGGCCGACATGCTGGGCGGACAGACCCAGCTCTGGATCGCGAACGCGCCGGTGGTGCTGCCGCACATCAAGGCCGGCAAGCTGCGCGCGCTGGCGACCACCGGCGTGCGCCGGCCGGCGATCGCGCCCGAGCTGCCGACGTTGGCCGAAGCAGGCCTGAAAGGCTACGAGGCCGATACCTGGTACGGCCTCTTCGCGCCGGCCAAGACGCCCAAGCCGATACTCGACAAGATCCACGCGGACGTGGTCGCGGTGCTGCAGTCGCCCGAGATCCGCGATGCCTTCGCGCCGCAGGGCGCCGAGGTGGTGGCGAACAGCTCGGAGGTCTTCACCCGCCAGCTGGCCGACGATGTCGCCAAGTGGAAGAAGGTGATCGCCGATCTCAAGCTCCGGATCGACTAGCCATGCTCGCGGACCGCTTCGGAAGATTTGCTGCAATGGTGACTGTGGCATCGCTGCCGCGCGACGCGGCGGCCGCGATCCGGCTGCGGGTGCTCGACACGCTCGGTGCGGGTCTCGCCGGCGTGCACCTCGGTCACCATCGGGTGCTGGCGCCGATCCTCGAATCGCGCGGCGGGGTTCGCGTGTGGGGCGAGCAGGACGGCCGCTCGCCGCGCGAGGCCGCGTTGGTCAACAGCTTCGCCACGCACTCCACCTACCTGGAAGACGGCTCGCGCTACACCGGCGGGCATCCGTCGTCGGTCGTCATTCCGGCGGTGCTCGCGGATGCCGAGGCGCGTGGTTCGTCGGGTGCCGAGATCATTGCGGCGGTGGCGGTCGGCTACGAGGTGTTCCTGCGCCTGGGGCGCGCCATCTATCCGGCTTGCGTCCAGCGCGGCTTTCAGAGCACGGCGGTGCTCGGCTCCGTTTCTGCCGCGGCAGCGATCGCGCGCTTGCGCGGACTGTCGGCAGCGGCTTGCGCCCATGCGATCTCGATCGCGGCCAACCTCGGCATCGGCTTCAAGGAGGCGCTGAAAAGCTCCACCATCCAGCCGATCCAGGTCGCTCGTGCCTGCGAGGCCGGCATGGTCGCGGCAGCCTTGGCCGAGGCGGGCCATGCCGGCGCGCCGCTGGTGCTGGAGAAGGGCTTCCTGCCCGGCTTCGGTGACCACCCTGAAGCCGATGCCGCCGACATCGCTGCATCGGTGGTCGAAGGCCTCGGTGTCGACTACCGGATCGCGGAAACCTATCTCAAGCGCCATGCGGGCTGCCGTGGCAACCATGCGCCGCTGGACGCGGCGCTCGAACTGGTCGCTGCCGGCAGGCTGGGCGCGGATGACGTGAAGCAGGTGCGCGTCGCGGTCGACAGCGTGACCCGCGCCGCCGCGATCGAGCCGCCGACGAATGCCGAGGCGGCGCAATTCAGCATCGGCTTCTCGGTCGCGCTCGCCCTGGTCGAAGGCGAGGCCTCGATCTTCCAGTACACCGATGCCAAGCTGCAGGACCCGGCGGTGCGATCGATGATGGCTCGTTGCGAAGTGCTGGTCGACCCCGCGCTCGACGAGCGCTACCCGAACGAGCGTGGGGCCTGGGTCGAGGTCGAATGGGTCTCCGGCGGCAAGGTGCGGCATGCGGTCGCCAATGCCCGTGGCGAGCCCGAATGGCCGCTGTCGCAAGCCGAGGTCGAGCGCAAGTTCATGGCGCTCGCCTCGCCCCGACTCGGCGCCGGCGGTGCCGCCTCGCTGCGCGACGCGGTGGCCCGGCTCGACGACATCGATGCCCGCATCGTGGCCGGCCTGCTGGCGCCGCACGATGCCACCAAGAATCAACAGGAGACGACATGAAGTTCAACCCCATCCAACTTTCGAGCGGCGCGCCGAGTCGCCGCCGCTGGCTCCAGGCCGCTGCCAGCGCCGCGCTGGTGCTCGCGACGGCCGGCGGCCTCGCGCAGGCGCAGGACTACCCGAGCCGCCCGATCAACCTCGTCGTCGGCTTCCCGCCCGGCGGCTCGAACGACATCGTGGCCCGCATCCTGGCGCCGCGCCTGGGCGAGGCGCTCGGCGTTCCGGTGGTGGTGGTCAACAAGCCCGGCAGCAATGCGCTGATCGGCACCGAATTCGTCGCCCGCGCCGCGCCCGACGGCTACACCCTGACCCTCGGCAGCGCGAGCCCGCTGGTGATCAGCCCCGCCACCTACGCCAAGATGCCCTTCGACGCATTGAACGACCTGGTCGGCATCACGACGGTCGCCAGCACGCCCGAGCTGGTCGCGGTGCATCCATCGGTGCAGGTCAAGACCATGCAGGAACTGATCGCCTTGTCGAAGACGCGCGAGGTGACCTTGTCCTCGTCGGGCAACGGCGGCCTGCCGCACCTGGCGATCGAGCTGCTGCGCACCGCCACGCAAGGCAAGTTCCTGCACGTGCCCTACAAGGGCGCAGGGCCGGCCGTGACCGACACGGTGGGCGGCCATGTCGACGGCGTCATCATGGATTTCCCGGCGCTGCAGGCGATGGTGGCCGACGGCAAGCTGCGTCCGATCGCCATCACCAACACCTCGCGTGCGCCTTCGCTGCCGGCGACGCCGACCTCGGTGGAGCAGGGCGTGCCGACGCTCCTCGCGTTCAACTGGTTCGCCGTGATGGCGCCTGCCAAGACCCCGCGGCCGATCATCGACAAGCTGCATGCAGCATTGGTCAAGGTCGCGCAGTCGCCGGAGGTGAAGGAGTCGATGCTGAAGGTCGGTGTCGAGCCCTTGACCCATCCGACGCCGGAAGCCTTCGCGGCCTTCATGCGCGAAGAGACCGCACGCTGGGGCCAGGTGGCCAAGGCCTCGGGCGCCAAGGCCGATTGAAGACGTATCGATAGGGGAGACCTGCTCATGGACGATCTCAAGGCCTGGAAAACGCTGGCACGCGAGCATCGCGGCATTACCGAGGCGCTGGCGGCGTTCGTCGCATCGCTGCGCGCAAGAGACCTGCCTTCGCCGACTCGCGACGTACTCGCCAAGGCGGTGGTGGATGCGATCGGCTGCGGCCTCTATGGCCTCACGACACCCTGGGGCCGCACGATGCGCGAGTTCGCGGCGGAGCAGGGCGGACCGCCGGAGGCCGGGCTCTGGGGCGCATCGCAGCGCGTGAGCGTGGGCCACAGCGTGCTCGCGAGCGGTACCGCGATCCACAGCTTCGACTTCGACGACCACAGCCGCGCCAAGATTCATCCGGGCGCGATCGTGGTGCCGGTGGCGCTCGCGCTGGCCGAGCGCGAAGGCGCATCCGGCAGCGTGGTGCTGGCCGCCATTGCCGCCGGCTACGAGACCATGAACCGGGTCAGCCAGGCAGCCAACCCCGGCCGCGCCCGGATGCGCGGCTGGCATCTCACCGGCACCTGCGGCACCTTCGCCGCTGCCGCCACCGCGAGCGTGATCCTCGGGCTCGATGCAAAGACGACCGCCAGCGCGCTCGGCCTCGCCGGCACGCAGTCGGCAGGCCTCTGGGCCTTTACCGCCGACGGCTCGATGAGCAAGCGGATGCACCCGGGCCGCGCCGCGCAGGACGGCGTGACCGCGGCGCTGCTGGCACAGCGAGGCTTCGAAGGGCCGCGCTTCATCCTCGAAGCCGAGGACGGCGGGTTCCTGTTCGCGATGTCCGATTCGCCTCGGCCCGGACAGATCGTCGAAGGGCTCGGCAGCCGCTGGCATTCGGACGAGACCTGCTTCAAGCCGCATGCCTGCTGCGGCAGCAACCATGCCTGCGTGGATGCGGCGATCGCGATCATGCAGGACGAGAAACTCAGGCCGGACGACATCGAACAGGTCACCGCCGGCATCCCGAGCGTGGTGCAGACGCAGACCGGCTTCGACTACCAGGCCGACTCGGTGCTGAATGCGCAGATGAGCTTGCGCTACAACATCGCGGTCGCCTTGTTCGACCGGCAGGCGCTCCTGGAGCAGTTCACGCCCGAGCGCATCGTGGAGCCGCGTACCGTCGAGATGGCGCGCCGGGTCGTGATCGAGATCGACCCGGAGATCGATCGTGCCTATCCCGAGGTGTACGGCGGGCGGGTGACGGTGCTGACCCGCGACGGCCGCAGCTTGAGCCGCCGGGTCGACTATTCGCGTGGCATGCCCGAGAACCCGATGGCCCACGAGGAGGTCGAGCGCAAGTTCATGTCGCTCGCCTCGGTCGCGGTCGGCCGCGAGCGCGCCGCGGAAATCATGGCGCTTGCCAACAACGTCTTTGCGGCCGACTCGGTGGCGCCGCTCAACGCGATGCTCAGCGCATCCAGGATTGCCGAAGTGGCAGCAACATGACAGAGACGATTCGGGCCGGTCAGGCCTTCAGGAACGCGGTGGCCGAAGAGGCGCCGCTGCAAGTGGTGGGCGCGATCAACGCCAACCATGCGCTGCTGGCGCAACGCGCCGGCTACCGCGCGATCTACCTTTCGGGCGGCGGCGTCGCGGCCGGCTCGCTTGGGCTGCCGGACCTCGGCATTTCGAACCTCGAGGACGTGCTCATCGACGTGCGGCGCATCACCGATGTCTGCCCGCTGCCGCTGCTGGTCGATGTCGATACGGGCTTCGGCGCATCGGCCTTCAATATCGCGCGCACCGTGCGTTCGATGCAGAAGGCGGGCGCCGCGGCCATCCACATCGAGGACCAGGTCGGCGCCAAGCGTTGCGGTCACCGGCCCAACAAGGAGATCGTGAGCCTGCGCGAGATGGTGGACCGCATCAAGGCCGCGGTCGATGCGCGCACCGACGACAGCTTCGTGATCATGGCGCGCACCGATGCCCTGGCGGTCGAGGGGCTGGACGCCGCACTGGAACGCGCCGCACGCTGTATCGAAGCCGGTGCGGACATGCTGTTTCCCGAGGCCGTCACCGACCTGGCGACCTACGCGCGCTTCGCCGAGATGGCCAAGGTGCCGGTGCTGGCGAACATCACCGAGTTCGGGCAGACGCCGCTTTTCACGGTTGACGAACTGCGCGGCGCCGGCGTGTCGCTGGTGCTCTATCCGCTGTCGGCCTTCCGCGCCATGAACAAGGCGGCAGAGGCCGTGTACCAGACGATCCGCCGCGACGGCACCCAGCAGGCCGCGGTGCCGTCGATGCAAACGCGCGAGGAGCTCTACGACCGGATCGGCTACCACGCCTTCGAGCAAAGCCTGGACAAGCTGCTGGCCGGCGGCTGAACCGCGGGCAGAGGGCCGCCGCCGCGGGCAGAATGAGGCCCCCGCACGCGGCCTGCGATCCACATCGGCAGGCAACCGCGTGCAGTCGATGAATGCCCGATTGGTTCCTGCCTTGATCAAGAAGCACCCGCTTGCCACCTCGGACCTTGCGTCCGCCGAATCCACCACTCGTTCCAACGGGCTCCTGCTCGGACTGTCGGTCATCCTGATCGCTTTCAACCTGCGGCCGGTCTTCTCCAGCTTGTCGGTGGTGCTGCCCGAAGTGGTCGCCGCCACCGGCATGTCGCCGGCGGCGGCCAGCGCATTGACGACCCTGCCGGTGATCTGCCTCGGGCTCTTCGCGATCGTCGCGCCGTGGCTCGGGCGGCGCATGGGCCTCGAGAAGACGCTCCTCGCCTGCATGGGCCTGATCACCGTCGGCACGGTACTACGGGGCACCGGGAGCGTGCCGACGCTGTTCGTCGCGACGGCGCTTGCCGGTATCGGCATCGCCATCAGCAACGTGCTGATGTCCGGCCTGGTCAAGCGAGATTTCGAGCGCCGTGCGGCCTTGATGATGGGCGGCTACACCATGGCGGTCTGCGGCGGCGCTGCGGGTGCTGCCGGGCTGACCGTGCCGCTGCAGCATGCCTTCGGCCTCGACTGGACCGGCGCCCTGGCCTTGTGGGCCGTGCCTGCGTTGTTCGCCACCTTGCTGTGGGCGCCACAGGCATTGAAGCGTCGTCACCAGGCGCGAGGTGAGTCGAACCATGCGGTGCGCGGCCTGTGGAGCGATCCGCTCGCCTGGCAGGTGACGCTCTTCATGGGACTGCAATCGTCGCTCGCCTATTCGGTGATGAGCTGGCTGGCACCGATCCTGCGCGAGCGAGGCCTTCCGCAGGCGACTGCCGGATTCGTGGTGTCGGTATCGGTCATGACCCAGGTGGTGACCTGCCTGATCGTGCCGGGGCTCGCCCTCCGGCAGCGCAACCAGGTGGCGTTGGCGGTCGGGTCGTCGGTGCTCACGGTGGTTGCGATGCTGGCCTGCATGTTCGCGCCGAGCGCCGGCATCTGGACCTACGCCGTGGTGCTGGGCATCGCCCAGGGCAGCACCTTCGCGCTCGGCCTGACCTTGATCGTGCTGCGCTCGCCGAATGCCGACATCGCGTCGCGGCTCTCGGGCATGGCCCAGGGTGTGGGCTACCTCATCGCTGCCTGCGGGCCGCTCCTGGTCGGGCTGCTCCGGGCATGGACCGGCAGCTTCCGCGCATCGGCCTGGCTCTTCGCGAGCATCGGCGTGGCGCTGGTGCTGGCAGCGATGGGCGCCGGCCGTGCCAAGCTCGTCAACGCCACCCGCGTCGACTGAATCGTTTCCTCAACCCTCGCCAAAGAAAGAGAGATATCGCCATGGCCAAAACCTATTGGGTCAGCACCTACCGTTCGATCACCGATCCCGACAAGCTGGCCGCTTACGCCAAGCTGGCGGGCCCGGCCATCAACGCCGGAGGCGGCCGATTCCTCGCGCGCGGCATGCCGGCCCAGGTGTACGAAAGCGGCATGATGCAGCGCACCGTGGTGGTCGAGTTCGACAGCGTCGAGCAGGCCACCACCACGCACGACAGCGCCGCCTACCAGGCCGCGCTGGCAGCGCTCGACGGCGGCGCCGAGCGCGACCTGCGAATCGTCGAAGGGCTCTGAGGGCTCGCGGAACGCCGGGCATGTCGCCCGGCCTCAGCCCAGCCCGAGCCCCGCTCAGGCGGGTCCGGCTTTGCCGGCCGCGCGTGGACGGCCGTCACTGAAGACTCTCGCCAGAGGGATCGACCGTCACCCCAGCAGCCAGCCCGCAAGCGCCGCAAGCGCCACCACCCGAACAGGCGATTGCCGCCCGAACACCAGCAGGCCGAACGCGCACAGCGCAACGCCGAAATCAACGCGCGAGTGAACTGCGTTGGTCCAGATGGGGTCGTACAGCGCGGCCCCCAAAATGCCGACCACGGCTGCGTTGACCCCGGCCATCGCACGCTGAACGCCGTCGTGCCGACGCAAGAGCTCCCAGAAGGGCAGGGTGCCGGCCACCACGAGGAAAGCCGGAAGAAAGATGGCCGCGAGAAGGGTCAGGCCGCCGGCCGGGCCACCCAGCGTGCCGGTCATCGCCGCGCCGAGAAAGGCGGCGAAGGTGAACAACGGACCGGGCACCGCCTGGGCGGCGCCGTAGCCGGCAAGGAAGACATCGATCGGAACCAACCCGCCGGGAACGACGCTCGCCTGAAGAAGCGGCAGCACCACGTGTCCCCCACCGAATACCAGTGCGCCGGATTGGTAGAAGGAGGCGATGACTGCAAGCGCAGGAGACCGCGAGGCACTCGCAAGGACCGGCAGCAGGATGAGCAAACCCAAGAACAGCAGCAACAGGGCCGCGCCGGTCGCTCGGCTGACGGGATAGTGGCGGTGCCGTGCGAGAGGCAGGCGCGGAAGATTGACTGCCCATCGACCTGCCATGGCACCCGCCACGATGGCGCCGACCTGGCCGATCGCCGACGGAATGGCCAATACCAGCAGTGCGGCGACGATCGCGATGCCTGCCCTGAAGCGATCTGGGCAAAGCACCTTGGCCATGCCCCAGACGGCCTGGGCGACGATCGCGACCGCCGCGAGTTCGAGGCCGTGAACCACACCCGATCGCGACAGCGCCGACCATCGATCGACAGCAAGGGCAAAAAGGATCAGCGCCATGGCAGACGGCAGGGTGAAGCCGACCCATGCGCAGATCGCACCGAGCCATCCGGCGCGTCCGAGTCCAAGTGCGATGCCGACCTGGCTGCTCGCCGGCCCGGGCAAGAACTGGCATAACGCGACCAGGTCGGCGTAGCTCCTGTCGTCCAGCCACGCCCGACGTTCGACGAGCTCGGTACGGAAGTAGCCGAGATGAGCGACCGGCCCGCCGAAGGAAACCAGCCCGAGCTTCAAGAAGGCCAGGAATACTTCGGCGGCCGAGCCGCCTCGCGTGGCCGAGGCATTGGGGGAATCCTCGGCCACGAAGCCCTGCGGCTCGTCCTGGTCTTCTCGCTGGCTCATGGATTGCGCAACCTGGATGCTGATCGACCTGCAATCCTAGCGAGGTCGCCCCATAGGCTCTGGTGGCCGCGGCTCGTTGAACAGGGCGGCACGGGCGGCCCGATCGGGCCCTCGTCCCACGCCAGCGGCTGAGCTTCCTGTCAGGGTTGGGGCATGACTGATCCAAGAAATGTCGCGCACGACAAAAAAGTGCAGCAGGAAAAGAAGCATCGTGGCGAGGAGATCGCACCGGGCGCGGAGCATGCGCCCCAGCCGGGGCTGAAACCCGCGCTCAAGTCCTCCCAGGACAAGGGTGAGGAGCACGAAGCTTCCGGCACCTCGGAATAAGGATTACGGCATGGCGGGTCCAGCCCGCCATGCCGAGTCGCCTTGTCGGAGCGGTTCGAGGCCGGGGTCTGCGTCGAGCCTTGTTGATGGTTGAGTGAAGGCATGACGGTTTCCAGTCATCCGTTGCCATCGCTACCGACCGCATACTGACGTCCATGCTCGATTCATCATCATCGCCCCCTGTTCGCCGACGCCGGCCACGCTGGGCGCGCTGGTCGATCGGCTTCTTCTGCCTGCTCGCGTTCCTGATGCTCGGCCCGATCGGCGTGCTGGCGTCCGGGAAACTGGATTTGGACACGCCCTGGTACATGACCAGCCAGGAGAGCACCGGGCAGTCGCCCGACCCCTTGGTCGAACGCGGTGCGGTCGTGCAGGTGTACGGCGCGCGGATCGTGCGATGGCGCGGCGCCTTCGGCATCCATCCATGGATCGCCGTCAAACCTGCCGGCGCAGAGCACTACACCACCTATCACATCGTCGGCTGGCGGGCGCGGCGCGGCGGGGATGCGTTGGTCAGCAACCAGGTGCAAGCACCGGACATGCTGTGGTACGGCGCCTATCCGCAGCTGCTTGCAGACCATCGGGGCGCAGAGGCCGAAGCCATGATCGCGCAGATCGAGGCAGCCGTGGCCGCCTACCCTTGGCGGGAAAGCTATCGACTCTGGCCCGGCCCCAACAGCAACACCTTCGTCGCCTGGGTGGCCCGCGAGGTGCCTGCGCTGCGGCTCGACCTGCCGCCCACGGCGATCGGCAAGGACTACCTGGGCGCCACCACCTTCATCGACCATGCGCCCAGCGGCACGGGCTGGCAGCTGTCGCTGCTGGGTCTGGCGGGGGTGACCGTGGCACGCGACGAGGGGCTCGAGTTGAACGTGCTCGGGCTCGGCTTCGGCATCGATGTCGACGATGCGGCCCTGCGGTTGCCGGGTTTCGGCCGGCTGCCTTGATGTTCGCGCGTGGCGTTCAACGCCCACTCACGATCCCGGCGGTCGCCGGCCTCGCGGTCGCAGAATCACCTCTCGCCGGCTTCGCGCTGCGTGAACGACGTTTGCGCCGCGCTCTCCGCGGCAACTGCGCGCCCGAATGATTCCAGGCCGACCTCGTTAAGTACTTTCTTGAAGCCGCGCACGACCACCGGATCGAGACTCGCGAGCCGGTTGCCGACCTGCGACGCGACCTCGTCGAGTTCGTCGTCGGCCGCTACTCGCCAGACCAGGCCCCAAGCCTCGGCTTGCGCCGCGCTGAACTCTTCGCCCAGCAGCATGATGCCCTTGGCTCGGGCGAGGCCCGCGTAGGAGGGCAGGGTGGCCGTCAGCCCCCCCGTGACGAACACGCCCAGGCTGGCTTCGGGCAGCTTGAACCGGGTGTTCTCTGCCGCGATGACCAGGTCGGCATCGAGCATCCACTCGAAGCCGGCACCGACCGTCCAACCGTGAACGGCTGCGACCACCGGCTTCGGCAGCTGCACCAGGGCGGACGCGACCGATTGGACCAGGACCAGGTCTTCGTCTGTCGGCGCGGCCCCGACGTCCCGCCCGGCGCAGAACGCTCGCCCCGTGCCCCGGAGCATCAACACGCGGACTTGTTCATCGCTTTCGGCCCGCTGCACCGCTTCGAGCAACTGGCGAGCCAGGTCGTTGTCGATCGCGTTCAACTTCTCGGGGCGATTCAAGGAGACTCGCATGATGTGGTCGCGGACGTCGACCAGGATCTTGGGCTCAGTCATGACGGTGTCACCCCGAAATGGTGAAGGACGTTGCGCAACAAGCGGCCGAACTTCTCGTCGACGCCCAGCACCCAGCTCGCGCCCACGGCACCTGCGTTGAAGACGCGGCCGCCTTGCGGACGCTCCCAGTAGATCATCTCGGCGGACAGCCCGTCCAGCGAGTGCGTTGCATGTTCGAAGAAGTCGAGGTACGCATCCATTCGACCCGGCACCCGGCGCACGCCTTCGGCGATCACCTGGATGCCGACCGGGTCCGGCGGCAGTTCGGCGCCGGCCGGTACGGCATGGGTCATGCGTCGGAGCGTGGCGATGGTCAAGTCCCATTCGTGGCCGATGGCGCGCGGCAGGCTGCCGCCGGGGCCATGACCGAAGGTATCGCCGGCCTCGAGTCCGGTCTCGTTCGGCTCATGGAAAAGGAAGTGACCGCCCTCCCTAACCCGATAGACGCCGAAGTCCTCGGCGTCCGCGAAGGCCCAGCCAGCCGTCTCCAGGCCGATGACTTCGCTGGAGGAACGATCGTTGAAACGCCAGAGTCCCCCGCGGCGGCCATCGTGGCCGTGGTACTGCTCGCCGTGGCGTCCGCCCGGTGCGGCGTGCTTCTCCTCATGGGCACCCGGGTCGGAGGGTGTCAGCGTCTTGCGTTGCTCCATCACCGTGCCATCGTCGTCGAAGCTGACCCGCCAATACATCGTGTTGCCCGAGAGAACGATGGCCGTTCCGCCATTGCACAGATAGCGGTCGAGGCCCTCGACCGCCGGGGCGGACCAGTATTCGCTGTGGCCGTTGATGATGACCGTGCGGTAGGCGCCAAGCAGCGCGGGATCGCGGTGCAGGTCGAGGTCGGCGATCACGTCGTAGGCATAGCCCGTTGCGTCCAGCCAGGCGTGCAAGCTGCGCTCCAGCCGTGGACCATGGCTGAAGCCGCTCCCCTCCGGCGCGTAGAACGCGTCCGGCGATGCGCTGGGCCAGGGCATTCGCAAGCCTGCGTAGTAGGTGGGTTGTCCTTTGCGATGGGGCGTGTAGTGGTTGTAGTCCGGTGCCTCTGGATGGCTGTTCGGCCGCGGTGCCGCACGCCTCGGCCAGGCGGCGGGGCCCGCATGATGGCGGGCGAAGGGCGAGGACGCATAGGCGCGCCAGCTGTTGGTCGCGCACAGCACCAGGATCGGCGCCGGCGCCGTGCTCGGCGCCTTGCGCACGACAAAGCTCACGTCGTAGCGGATGGCCTTGCCATCCTCGAAGAGATCGAAACGCCCGACGTAGATGCCAGGCCGGGCATCGCCCGGGATCGCGGCGCGATGGGTTTCGCTCCAGCCGCAGTCGACCATGTCATCGCTCGCGAAGCGCAGGCCGTGGCCACGCAGGTCGTCACCGGTCGGCTCGTAGTCACCTCCGGAAAATCGCGGCACGGCGGCAGGATCGAAAGCGGGCCCGACGATCATCCGGGTGGCGTGATTGACGATGCGGCCATGCCGCTCGTGTCCGCTGACATCCGATACGCGATCGCCCTGCGGTTCGTTCAGGGGCCAACAGGCCAGCACCTCGCCACCCTCGGGCAAGACGAGCGCCTTCTGCTCGAAACGGCGAAGGATTTCATCGGCCTGCAGGGCTCTTCGGTAGAGCACCGGCATCGCGAGGTCCGCGTCGAGGAACTGCTCGGCGCGGCCTTCGATGCTGGAGGCGCCGAGCCTCAGCGGGCCTGGCGCGATGGTCGCTTCGGCGTGTCCGCTTTCACTCGCGACGAGTTGGCCGTCGATCCACAACCTCATCTCGCCCGCATCGATGACGGCGACGACATGAGCCCATTGGCGCTCCACCAGGCGAGGACCGGCCAACGACGCCCCACCTCCATTGCGGCCTGCCGCCACGCACTCGAACACCAGCCGGCCATCGGCTTCGATGACCAGCCGCAAACCCGCCTCTTCGCCACCCTGGGTCAGGATGGCTTGTCGCTGCCCGAAGCCCCAGGGCATCACCCAGCACTCGAGGCTGAAGAGGGGAAGCGGCCCGGGCGGCAAGCCGCGCTCGACCAGCACGTAAGAGCCCGGATGGATCGGCTGCACCTGTGCGGCGTGGTCGGTCGGACCCAGCAGCACCGGGTCTTGCGAGGCATCGTCCGGATCAGGTCCGAGCCGGCAAAGCGAAAACCGATAGGGCACCGAACTGCTGACGTGAAACCCGATGGTTTCGCCCGCCGCCACGCTGATCGCACCGGGATAGGCATGCAGTCCGGGAAGCCGTATCGCGCGATGCGGCGGCATCGCTGCCGGGTCTTTGCCCAAGTCGACCCCCTCGGCTCAATCGATCGTGAAGCCGGAAGCCTTCACGACAGGCCCCCAGCGTTCCAGGTCACCGGAGATCTGCTGGCTCAAAGCCTCGGACGTTCCGGGGGCTGCTTCCATGCCGAGCTGCAACAGCCGTTGCTGCAGTTCCTTGCCTGCGAGCGCCTTGTTCAACGCAGCGTTGAGTCGATCGATCACCGGCTTGGGCGTCGCGGCCGGCGCCAGCAGCGCGGTCCATTCCAGCGAGTCGAAGCCGGCGACGCCCAACTCCTTCAGGGTCGGCACGTTCGGAAGCAACTGCGCCCGGCTGGCGCCGTTGACCGCCAGAACCTTCAACTTGCCGGATGCGTGGTGCGGCGCGACGTCGAGCACCGGCACGATGCCCGCCGCGACCTGCCCGCCGAGCAGGTCTTGCACCACCGGCGCCGCGCCCTTGTACGGCACCGGCAACAGGCTGGTCTTGGCGTCCTGTCCGAGCCGAAAGCCGATGAACTGCCCGAGGCTGCCCGCCGCCGGTACGCCGAAGTTGCCTTGCGCGGGGTCCTTGCGCGCGGCTTCCAGCCACTGTGCAACCGACGTCACCGGGGACGACACCGGCACGGCGATCGCGTTGTAGAAGCTGGTGATGCGCCCGATCGCCTTGAAGTCGGTGACCGAGTTGTACTTCGTCGACTTCGAAGTGAGCGGCAGCATGACCATCATGTGGGTGTTGGCCACGAGGACGGTGGAGCCGTCGGCAGGTGCCTGCCGCACGAAGTCGGCTGCGATCTGGCCGCCGGCGCCGGGCCGGTTCTCGACGAGAACGGTCGTGCCCAGGTCGTCGCGAAGCTTCTCGGCAATCATGCGCGCCAGCGCATCGGAAGAGCCGCCGGCCGGATAGCCGACCACCAGCCGAACCGGCGTCGCCTGCTGTGCGTGCGACGCCAGAGGCAACAGGACGAGCGCCGGCAAAGCCATGGACGCGAACATCATCTTCAGTTTCATCGGGGCACCTCGAGCGGGTTGGAGGGATCGGGCCAACGACGATTGTGGGGACCCGCCCGATGCGTGAGTAGTATGCTGACGCCGATAGCGCTTATTCGCATCACGTATGACATCGAAGCTGGACCGGCTGCAGCTCATCACGACCTTTCTCGCGGTGGCCGAGGCCGGCAATCTCACCGCCGCGGCGCGCGCACTCGGCACCACCCAGCCCACCGTGAGCCGCAGGCTCCGCGACCTGGAGCATCTGCTGGGCGCGAGGTTGGCGGCGCGCACGACGCATCGCTTCTATCTCACCGGCGAAGGCGAAGAGCTGCAGCGGCGGGCCGGCGCCTGGGCGGATGCCTGGTCCGAGTGGGAGCACGTGCTCAAGTCGACCGCGGGACTGCCTCGCGGCAAGCTGACCATCGCCGGGCCGCAGGGCTACGGCCACGCCTTCCTGATGGATGCGGTGGTTCGCTTTCGTGCGGCGTACCCCGATGTGGATGTCGAGCTGCGGCTCACCGACCGACCGATCGACATCATCGGCCAGGGCATCGACTGCTGGATCCGGGTCGGCGGCAGCGCGGACGATTCGCTTCACGTCAGGCGGATCGGCACCATGAGGCGCATCCTCGTGGCATCGCGCGACTTCGCGAAAAGGCACGTCATCGATCGACCCGAAGACCTGAAGGAGGTACCGGTCGTGGGCTTGATCCCGCATATCCAGAACAAGCTGGTGCTGGTGTCGGTGACGAGCAAGACGCGGAAGGTCGTCGCGGTGCGCACACCCGTCACGACCGACGGACTTCTGGCCAGCTACCGGGCGGTCAGCGAAGGCCTCGGCGTCGGTGGCAGCGCGCTCTGGTTGGCCGGCGGCGATCTTGCCAGAAACCGCATCAAGCGCGTGCTGCCCGAGTGGGAGCTGTTGCCGGTTCCGATCGAAGCGGTTTCGGTCGCCGGGCGCTATCGGCCTGCGCGGATCAATGCCTTCGTCGACGTGCTTTGCGAGGTGATGGGGCAGCTGAAGGGTTTCGAAGCTGCTTGAGGCTCGCTGAGGGCGACCGTTGGCGAGCAAGCGCTTGCACCGGTATTCAAGCGGTGCATCGCGGCAGAAATTGGCGTTTCGACCCATGAAGTTCGTCACGACGCGGGCTTGCGCGCATACGCTTGGGCTCATGCAAGAAGTACGAATGAACGAGGGCTCGGTCCTCGACGCGTTGCTCGAAGGCCTGGTCGTGGCGAGCGAGGCGGAAATGGTGGCGGTGACCTCCGACGGAGCCGACGACGAGTCGTTGTTGCCGATCGCCGCCATGCTGGAGAACATCCGCCTGTTGTTGAACATGGATGTCGCCTTCGTCGGTTCCTTCATCGACGGCCAACGCGTATTCACCCACCTCGCTTCCGAAGCCGAACTGCCGGTGGGGCCTGGTTTCTCGGTCCCGCTCGAAGAAACCTATTGCCAGCGCGTGATCGATGGCAGGCTGCCGCCGGTGATTCCCGACTCGTCGCTGCTGCCTGCTGCTCGAGACTTGCAGGCGACTCGCGAGTTCGGCATTGCAAGCTATCTGACGGCGCCGGTGATCTTGAAGGACGGCACGGTGTACGGCACCGTCTGCTGCCTGAGTCATGTCCCACGGCCTTTCTTGAGTGCCAAGGAACTCAGCGCCCTGCAGACCGTCGCCGACTTCGTGTCGGCCAGCGTCGAAGGTGCCGGAGCGATCGAGTGCATCGACGCACTCCCAGCCTGAGTTGGGTCCGCTAGCAGATCGCCTGCGGCCCGAGCCCGATGGATCGATGGCTCGCCGGTTCGGTGGCGAGGTAGTCATTGGCGGCGGCGGGCATCATGATGTTGATGGAACCGGCTTCTCCACACGCGATGTAGACCGGTGGGCTGGTCCCCGGAATCACCAGACAGAACGCCAGGCTGCCACTCGCCTCGAAGAGGTCGAGAGCGGCCTCGATGACTGCTTGTTCGAGCGCTGTCGAATAGGTGGACATGTCAATCCCGACGTGTTGGGCTTCGTTGCTGCGAGGCCTGCGTGTGACCATCGAGCGGACAGGATTAGGCCACAACTGCCCGTTCGGCGCATACCTAGTTTTTGCCAATTGACGTGTTTCGGGTCGAAGCGGCTAATACGAATTGATCTTGGAGACTTTCAATGGCTATCTACAGAGATCGACGCAAGATGCACCCGTCGTTGTCGAAGGCATTCGACTCGGTGCAGAAGTCCGGCTTCCAGGTGCGGTACTCGGGCATCTACGCCTGCATCGAATGCGGCGTGGAGATTGCCTTGTCGGCAGGGCGCCTGGTGCCCGAACGACCGAACAACCCTCATGCGCCCGGCTGTCCCGACGGTGGTTGGCGGCTCGTCGTGGCGACATCGGCGCCGGTCGAGCGACCTGCCACGAGCGAAAGCAAGGACTCCTGACGCTGGGTGGTTCTCGCTCTGCGGGGATGAGGCTGGTCGGGTCATTGCCGCTGCACCTCCACGCTGCTGTCGCAGCCCCGGCCTGCGGCCACGAACCGCAATGCGGCCTTCGACATCCAGGGCGCAGCGCCACGCAGGATCTTCGGTAGCCACTTCGCCGAATCGGTGACCAGACCACAGCGGTAGCGTCCCTCTTCTTCCGAGAACTCGAGCACCGCGCACGGACCGCTTGCGCGCCTGCTGAAAAGCATTCCGACCGGGCAGGGCTCGCTGGTGCAGCAGATGCCGCATCCGTTGCAGGATTCGCCGACGGAGGGCTTGGCCGGAGCCTCGACGCGCAGCAGGATGACTTGGGGCATGCGCGATGATCGCCCGTCTGCAGGCACGCAACCCGCCGATCAAGTCCGGAATATCCGCCCAATTCGAGCCAGCCGAACTGCAGGCCGCACCCTATGCCGACATTCGGCATTCGGGATTCGGGTTCAAGCCGGCCGTGTACCCGACGCGAGCAAGAGCTCGTTCGGCCCCACCCAGCCTTCGTCTCCGCCAAATGCTCGAAGCGATTCCTCGATCTCCTGCCAAGCCAACTGCCTGGCGCTTTCGTCCAGGGGCGCGAGGACTTCCATGATCGGTGAGCCGGAGTCTCGAACGAAGGCGACGTAGGCTGCCGCATCGGGAAGCGAAAACGGCGCCGCGACCGGTGTCGATTCGACATCGGCAAAGCCGGACGCCTTCAACAGCTCGGCAAGCCTTCCCGGTTCCGCGAGGCTGAACAGGCCGCCTGCCGCGTACGGGTCGGCACTGCCCGGCAGGCCTCGGTGCTTGCGAGCCACCTTCATCATGATCGTGATGCAGGGGTTCTTCGCGACCTCACCGAAAACCAGTGCGACGAAGCGACCGCCGGGTCGGAGGGCATCGAATGCCTGCGCCACGGCAGCAGCCGGGTTCGTGCAAAACATCAGGCCGAGCCTGCACATCACCGCATTGAAACCCGCTGTCGTCGCCAACGGTTGCTCCGCGTCTCCCACGGCGAAGCGGACGTTGGCCAGGCCCGCCGCCAGCAGGCGCTCGCGAGCGAAGCCGAGGATCCGCGGAGAGAGGTCGGTCGCCAACACCTCGCCCGATGGGCCGACGGCACGCGCGATGTCCATCGTCTGGTCGCCTGCGCCGGCAGCCAGGTCGAGTACGCGCGCACCGGGCGCGAGGCGTGCCTCGGCCAGCATCGCTGCGGTCGACGGTTGCAGCCACGCATGGACGATCGGCGTGCTCCGCGACCAGCCCTCGGCGGCCCGGTCCCAGGCGCTCGCACTCGGGTTCGTCATGTCTGCGCCCGGATGCCGGCCTCGACCAGCAGCGGGGTCCAGGCCCGGCGGTCGTCTTCGATCTTCGCGGCCAGTCCGGCGGGCGAGCTTGGCGCCGCCGTCATGGCGGCGTCTCGAAATCGGCTCGCCAGCACCGGCTGCGCGACTGCCTTGCCGATGGCGATCGCGGCCTCTTCCGCGATGGCAGGCGGGGAGCCGGCCGGCGCGAAGAAGGCGAACCACTCGCGCATCACCGATCGTGCCTGGCCCTGTTCGGCGAGTGTGGGCACGCCGGGCGAGAAACGGCTGCGCTCGCGCCCGGAAGTGCCGAGCAATCTGAGCCGGCCGCTGGCGACCTGCGGCAGCAGCAGGCCTTCCGGCAGCGCGAGCACGGCCACCTGTCCGCCGAGCAACGCGGCGATCGCGGGTGGGCCGCCCGGGTAGGGAACGTGACGCCAGTCGAGACCGGCCTGGTCGAACAACATGACTTCGAGGATGTGCGGCAGGGTGCCCGTGCCAGGCGATGCCGCGTTGGCTGCGCCAGGATGGCGCCGCATCCAATCGAGCAGCATCTTCATGTCGGCGACCTCGGCCGGCACGGCACTGCCGACGGCAATGGCCAAGTCCATCTCTGCCGCCATCGACAAGGGCACCAGGTCCCGCTCGGGTTCGTAGCCGAGCTTCGGATAGAGCGTCGGGTAGAGGCTTGCGATCGCGCCCTGGCCCAGCAGCCAGGTCGAGCCATCCGGCGGCGCCGACCTGAGCGCCTGGACCGCGATCTGCCCAGCTGCGCCCGGGCGGTTGTCCACCACCACCTGCTGCGCGAACACGCCCACCAATGCTTCGCCGAAAGTGCGCGCGACGATGTCCGGCACGCTGCCGGCCGGGCCGGTGCACAGGATCCGAAGCCGTTCCTGCCGGGCGGGGGACGCCGGTTGCGCGAAGAGCGTCGAGTGGCAGGCGATCGAGGCTGCTGCTCCGGCGCTCGCGATCAGCAGCCGGCGGCGCGGCATCCGGCAAGAGGTGAAAAGGGTGCTCGTCATCTGCAGCCTCCGGGTCAAGGGCGGGCACCACCTTAGGCCGGCACCTGGCAGCCGACAAGGCGCGGACTTGCGGAACGGGGCCGCAATGATGCATAACGGGCGATGCTCGACTGGAACGACCTGAAATTCTTCGCGGCTGTTGCCCGGCACGGGAGCACCCTGGCTGCGGGACGCGCACTCAAGGTCGATCAGTCGACCGTGCAGCGGCGGCTGACGGCGCTGGAGCGGCACATCGGACGCGCGTTGGTGCAACGGCACACCACCGGCTACAAGCTCACCGACTTCGGTTGCGAGGTGCTCGGTGCGGCACGCGAAGTGGAGCGGGCGGTCGGCGAGTTCGAGCAGGCGCTGGTGGTGTCGAAGCGCAACGCAGCAGGTGCCATCCGGCTCACCTGCCCGGAGCCGATCGTCGACCGCTTGGCTCGCTCCGGCCTGCTGGATCGCTTTCATGCGTTGCACCCCGGGCTGCACGTGGAATTCGTGATGAGCGACCGGTACGTCGACCTGCGCACCGGCGAAGCCGATGTCGCGCTGCGTTCCGGCGACACGGACGACGGCGTGCTGGTCGGCCGAAAGGTCGGCGACTCGTTGTGGGCCGTGTACGCGAGCCGCGACTATGTCGCCCGGCACGGCGCGCCTTCCTCCGTCGAAGAGATCCAGGCGCATCCGGTCGCGGGTTTCGAGGAGAGCATGGCCTCCCACCGGGCAAGCCAATGGCTGCGAGAGGTCGCGCCCGACGCCAGGATCGCGGCGCGAAGCAGCAGCGTTCTCGGGCTGCTGCATTCGGTCAAGGCCGGTGTCGGCATTGCGCCTCTGCCGACCGCGATCGGCGATTCGGACGCGGAGCTGGTCCGGGTGCTCGGTCCGATCGCCGCGCTGTCGCGCGACTGGAAGCTTCTCGCGATGCCCGAGATCCGGAAGACTGACCGCGTCAGCGCCTTCTTCGACTTCATCGCAGGGGAGATCGAGGCGCTCAGACCCATCATCACCGGCTAGCGGCTCCGGCGCCTCGATCGTTCACGGCAGGCTCAGAACTCCTGGGAGACCGGCCGCAGCACCACCTCGTTGATGTCCACGTCCGCCGGTTGTTCAACTGCATAGACGATCGCGCGTGCCACCGAGTCCGCAGGGATCTGGTTCGCTTCATAGAAGGCATTGACGCCGGCGGCCGCATCCGGGTCGGTGGTGTTGAACTTCAGCTCGGAATCGACTGCGCCCGGCGACACGATCGTCACCCGCACGCCGGAGTTGCCGACCTCGACGCGCAGGCCTTCGGAGATGGCGCGCACCGCGTACTTGGTCGCGCTGTAGACGGTACCGATCGGGGTGAACACCTTGAACCCGGCGATCGACGAAATGTTGACGATGTGGCCGCTGCCCTGCGCCTTCATGCGCGGCAGCACTGCCGCGATGCCGTAGAGCACGCCCTTGATGTTGACGTCGATGGTGCGGTCCCACTCGTCGACCTTGAGCTTGTCGATCGGGGAGAGCGGCATCACGCCTGCGTTGTTGACCAGCACGTCGATGCGGCCGAAGGCTTCGATCGTGGCTGCCGCCAGGCGCTCGAGGTCTGCGCGCTTCGAAACATCGGTGGCGACGGCCATGGCTTCGCCGCCGGCGGCGCGGATCTCGGCGACCACGGCATCGAGTCGATCGACGCGGCGGGCAGCGAGCACCACCTTGGCGCCGCGTGCGGCCAAGTGCCTGGCGGTCGATTCGCCGAGACCGCTGCTGGCGCCGGTGACGATGGCGATCTTGCCGCGGATGTTGTCTTGGATCGAGGTCATAAGGTTCCTTTCGGGTGAGTTGGTTTGCGGGAGTGAAGGCAGTGTCGAAAATCTCGCTGTTCCCGTAAATGAACGTCTGGCGTGTTCAGAATTCCTGTAACCGGAATACCATCGCTGCGCATGTCCAACCGTTTCGAAACCCTTCGCGTCTTCTGCATCGCAGCCGAGTCCGACAATTTCCGCGACGCCGCAGTCAAGTTGAGCGTCTCGCCGCAGGTGGTGACGCGTGCCGTGCGGCAGCTCGAGGAAGAACTGGGCGAGCCGCTCTTTCACCGCAGCACGCGTGGCGTGCAGGTCACCGAGTTTGGAACCCAGCTACTGGAGCGCGCGCGCGGCGCGGTGGCGGGCGTCGAGCAGCTGTTCGAGCGGCACGACCGCCGCGCGTTGTCGCAGCATGCCGGCCGGGTGCGGGTCACCGCGCCGCACGTGTTCGGGCGTCGGCTGGTGGCGGACGCCTTGGCGCCGCTGCTGGCGATGCATCCGGGGCTGGTGATCGACCTGCGCTTGTCCGAACAACATGCGGACATGGTGGACCAGCAGATCGACATCGGCGTGCGCGTCGGCACCTTGCGCGACGCTCGGTTCGTGACCCGTTCGCTCGGGCGGATGGCGCTGCGAGTCGTGGCGGCGCCATCCCTCATCGAGCGCGTGGGTGTGCCGAGCGACCTCGAAGCCCTGCGAGGGTTGCCGCTTACCGCGCTGATCGACCGGAGTTCGGGTCGGCCGTGGCCGTGGCTATTCAGCAAGGGCCGCCAGATCAGCCCGGCCGTGGCCGCCTTCCTGACGGACGACGTGGATGCGGAGGGCTCGGCCGTGCTGGCGGGCGCAGGGTTCGGCCAACTGGTCGGGGCGCTGGCCGAGCCTTGGCTTGCGACCGGCGAGCTGATCGAGGTACTCGAAGGCGAGCGCCCGGAGGCCTGGCCGATTCATGTCTTCAGGCCGCAGCGCGGGCCGGTGCCTGCGCGGGTCCGCCTGGTCTATGACGCGCTGGTCGCGGCGCTCAAGCGTTGACCAGCTCCGAAAGCTAGGCGCAATATGGGACGAGGATCGCGAAGCTTCCGCCTCGCTTCGCCTCGCCTCGGCCCGATCGACCTACTTGCCGCTGTCGAGGCGCTTTTGCATCGCCGCCGCACGCTCCGTCGACGGCGGATGCGAGCTCAGCATCGAGTTGCCGGACGACTTGCCTTCGCTCAACTTGGCAAGCTTCTGGAAGCTGGTCACCAGACCCTTGCGCTCGAGCTTGCGTTCGCTCAGCAAGTCGAAAGAATAGCTGTCGGCGGCGCTCTCCTGCGATTGCGAGAACTGGGCGTTGAGGAATTTTTCTGCCAGGTCACCCGCCTGCGATTGCGAGAGCTGGCCAGCCACGCCGCCTGCAGCGCTGGCGAGGCCGCGAGCGGCGGACGCGGCGTAGGCGGTCTGCATCCGTGACTTGGAGTGACCCAGTGCGACGTGCCCAATTTCATGACCGATCACGCCGCGAAGCTCGTCGTCGTTCATCAGGTCCATCAAGCCGCTGTAGACCCTGATGCAGCCGTTGGCCATGGCCCAGGCGTTGACGTCCTTGGTCATGTAGACCTTGTAGTTGGCCGTCTTGCCGTTCACCGTCGTCGGCATCGAGCGGACGACCTGGTTCAGGCGCACGGTGTAGTTGCTGCCGGCCGGCGCGATCGGGTTCTTCTGGTCCATCGATGCGCACGACTGGTCCGACATGGTGGCAATGTCGCCATCACTCAACGACATGGCCTTGAAGGCGGTGCCGCCGACATCGGTCAGCTTGCTCGCATCCATGGTCTTCATGGTTTCGCAGCCGGCAAGAGAAAGTGTCGCGGCGATCGCGAGCATCGGAAGATGTTTGTGCATTGGAGAGAGAAACAAGTGAGAGTTGAGAGACAGAAGCTCGAAGGTCGGCCTGCAGCCAGTGACGACTGTCGCCAGGCTTTGGCCACGATAAGGAACAAGCGCCATCAGCCAATCGTCGATGTCCAAGGTGTCACGGTCGACGGCTTCGCGAGTTGTTGTTCTTTGATGATACGAAACGTATGTGTCAGGAAAAACGCCGAGTTGCGTCGTCTGGAGTGGTTGCGGGAAGGGACTTCGAGGCGAATGAATCTCGAGAAGATAAGCTCGCCCGATGTCCGAAAAGTTCGTCTTTCTCTTGCAACGAACCCTGCGCAAGACCTGGTGGCGATGTACCTTGTTCGCGCTCTTTGCCGTGCTGGCGGTGATCCTCGCGACCATGCTCGGCCCGTACATCGCGACCGATGTGGCGCTGAAGCTGGGTTCGGATTCGATCGACAGCCTGCTCAACATCCTGGCATCCAGCATGTTGACGGTCACGATCTTTTCCGCGAGCACCATGGTGTCGTCCTTCGGCACGGTCGCCAGCAGCGCGACGCCCAGGGCATCTCAGCTCCTCATCGAGGATTCGACCATCCAGAACACGCTGGCGGCCTTCATCGGCGCCTTCATCTACAGCGTCATTGCCCTGGTCGGCCTGCATGCGCATGTGTATGGCGATGGCGGACGGCTGGTTCTGTTCGGCTTCACGCTCGTCGTCCTGGTGCTGGTGGTGATCGTGCTGCTGCGCTGGATCGACTACCTGTCGGTGCTCGGGCGAATGGGCGAGACGATTCGGCGGGTCGAAGAGGCGACGCAAAAGGCCATGGACCAGCGGATCGAAAAGCCTTTTCTCGGCGGCGTTCGACAGCAGACGGGTGAGCGGGGCGCCTTCGCGTTCGCGAGTCCCAAGACCGGTTTCGTGCTGCACGTCTCGATGGACTTGCTGCAGGACCAGGCGAAGAAGCTCGACACGAAGCTCTATCTGCACGTGCTGCCCGGCAACTTCGTCGAACCGGGTATTTCGATCATGACGAGCGATCGCGCGGTCGACGCAAAAACCCAGGCAGCCTTGTGCGATGCCATCTCGATCGGTCCGAGCCGCACCTTCGATCACGACCCACGCTTCGGCCTGGTCGTGATGGGCGAGATCGCAGCACGCGCGTTGTCTCCGGCAGTCAACGATCCCGGCACCTCGCTCGACGTGATCGCCACCGCCGTCAAGCTGTTCGTGCATTGGACGACCGCTGCTGCCGACCGCGGTGAAGACGCATCCGAGCCGCAGTTCGACCGCGTTGCCGTCCCGGCGATCGACGCGGCCGGCATGGTCGGCGACGTGTTCGCGCCCATCGCACGATACGGTGCCGGGGCGGTCGAGATCGGCATCGCACTCCAACGCGCGCTCGGCTCGCTCGATCGCCTCGAGGGCGACCTTGCAGGGGCTGCAGAGGCGATGTCTCGATACGCGATGCAGCGCGCCGTGCATGCGGGGCTTCCGGAAGTCGATCTCGATGAGATCAGGCGAAGCTCGGTCTGGACACGCGCCAGCGCGTCGGGCGCTGCTTAGGGCGGGTTGCCGCTGCTGCCCAGGACCTGCTTGCGGGGCAGGCCCTGTGCGCGCTGTTCCATCATCGTGATGACCTGTTGCGCCATGTATTGCAAGGTTTCGAGCTGCTTCGCGTCCAGCGCGCGCGGCTTGTCGTCGATGACGCAGAGGGTTCCGAGCGCATGTCCGTTCGATGTGACGAGTGGCGCACCGGCATAGAAGCGGATGTTGGGATCACCGGTCACGAACGGGTTGGCAGCAAAGCGCTGGTCGGAGCGCGCGTCTTCCACCTGCATCGGACTGGAGGGTGCGCGAATCGCATGGGCGCAGAACGCATGCTCGCGTGGCGTCTCGGCGGCTTTCAGGCCGACACGCGCCTTGAACCATTGCCTGTCGCCGTCGACCAGGGAGATAAGCGCAATGGGAACATCGAAAGCATCCGCGGCCATGCGCACGATTTCATCGTAAGCGGCGTCCTGCAGCGAAGAGACCTGAAGCCGGTCCAGCTCCTGCTGGCGGAGTGATTCGGCATCACCGGTCGATGCCGCATCCGGCGCGATGTCGTGTCGCGGCAGCGTGACGGTGAACACGGTCCGGTTGCCTGCCGAATCGACGGTCACGTCGCCGCCATGGGCCTTGGCGATCTCGCGAACGATGTAGAGGCCGAGACCCAGGCTGTGGACGGGAGATTCGCCCTCGTCGCCGCGGGTCATGGGTTCGAACAAGGTCGGCAGCTGGTGCGCCGGGATCGCATTGCCTTCGTTGCAGACGCTGAGCATGACCCGGTCGGCTTGGACTTCGGATCGGATGACGATCGGTCTTCCCGGAAAGCCGTAGGTCACGGCATTGGATACGAGATTGCCGATCAGTTGCGCAAGCTTGTCGGCACTCGAGCGGCTGGTGCCCGTGCCGACCGCTTCGTGCAGCAGCACGGCGTCGGGGTAGGCCACGCGCAGCTCTTCGACGCATTCGGCAACGACGGCTTCCACATCGTTGTCGGCCAGCTCGACTCGCAGGCCCCGGCCCTCTCGCGCCTGGCTGAAATCGAGAAGGTCCGCGATCAGCCGGATGGCGCGCTCGGTCGAGGTCCTGATCTTGTCGAGCGAGCGAGCCTGTCGCTCCGAAAGACCGCCATATCGGCCGATCAGGTTGGCGCTCAGGTCGATGACCGACAGCGGGTTGCGCAGGTCGTGACTCACCACCGCCATCATCTGCTCCGCGAACAAGGCGCGATCCTCCGCAACCGCTCGAAGCCGGGTCAGCTCGGCCTGGGTCGCCAGCAGTTCGCGCTGCGCTTCCTGCTCCTTGATCAGGGCGGCCTCGGCCTTGCGTCTCGCCAGCATCAGCTCCTGCTCGTACTTGTGCCGGTCTTCTGCGATGAACGCCGCGACGTCGAGCGCGGCAACGCCGTCCCTGACACGCCGCACGGCATTCAGGATCATCGGGATTCGTCGCCCGTCCCGGTGCAGGACTTCGAGCTTGACCTCGCTGACCGAGCGCTGGACGAGCAGCAGTGGTGCCAGGTGCGTCTGGTAGAAGATGCGGCCGCCCATGGTCAGGAGCGATTGCAAGGTGGACCGGCCGACCAGTTCGTCGCGCGTCGATCCGATCCAGTCGCAGAAGGTCCGGTTGACTTCGCGGATCAGCCCGTCCGGCGCCGTCACCAGGAGGCCGCAAGCTTCCGATTCGCTCCAGGCAGGTGCGCTCATGCCGGAGCCGGTGTTGTCGGGTTCGGACATCCTCGGACCCTTTCGATCAACTGTAGAAAGTCGTTTCCCATCGCTTCTGGTTGCGCGCCGCGATCTGCACGAACGAGGTGCGGCGGATCACGGCCAGCATGATCTTGTTGATCATCCGCGGCACCAGCGGAAGCGGCCGCACGAAGTCGACGAACAGCACCACCCGCCAGTGCGGCGTCAGGTTCCAGGCTTCGTGCATGTAGGTATCGTCGAAGACCAGCGCGCTGCCCTCGTTCCAGCTCCGGGTCTCGGTGTCGACGCGAATGGCGCAGCGCTCGTCGGTCGCCGGTACGCGCAGGCCCAGGTGGTATCGCAGCACGCCGTTGTACGGGCCACGGTGCGCCGGCAGCTTCTTGCCCGGCGCGAGGATCGAGAAGAAGGCGGTCAGCACGCCGGGAATCGAGTCGATCGCCGCGGCGGTGTTGGGGCAGCGGGCGCGGTTCTTTTCGCTTTCCACGCCGTAGCCGAGGAACATGAAGGTCTTCCAGCCCGCGTCCGAGGTCAGGAACTGCTGCTCGGGCGAGATGTCCTGGAAGTTCGCCAGCGAGTCGACCTTGTGCAGCAGGGTGTCGAGCTCGGCGCGGATTTCGGGAAAGCGGGCGGCGAGCTGTCCGGTCCAGGAAAAGTCGGCGGGGTCGAAGAAGGCGGGCGTGCCGTGCAGCGAATAGCGGCGATTCATCCGCTCGAGATCGCGAAAGAGCCTGTGATAGATGCGGGTCTGTAGGTTCTTCAGCACGAATGGATGGCCTGGTCGACGTTGCGCGTCATTCTACGAACCGCCTTCGAAATCCTATTGTGGCCCGGCGTGCGACACCCGCAATGCGCCGCCCAGGCCATTCGGATGCGTGGCGGCCACGGCCTCCAGGGTCTCGCGATCGCTGACGACGCTTTCCTCGCGAGCTTCGTCGACCAGCGCCTGTCCCAGCTGCTTCGAAGGCTTCACACCGAGCCCGCGCAGCATCTCGGCCTGCCGGATGATGTTGCCCCGGCCGGTCGCGAGCCGCTTGTGCGCATCCGTGTAGGCCTTCTGGGCTGCGCCGAGCTTGTCGCCGACGTTGTCCAGGTCCTTGACGAAGTCCACCAGCTTGTCGTACAGCTCGGCGCCGCGCTTGGCAATGTCCTGCGCGTTCCGGCTTTGCGCTTCCTGCCGCCACAGGTGCGCGACCGTCCGCACCACGAAGAGCAGGGTCGAAGGGCTGACCAGCAGCACATTGCGTTCCCACGCGTTCATGAACAGGCTGTCGTCATGCGTGACCGCGGACATGAAGGCCGGTTCGACCGGCACGAACATCAGCACGAAGTCGAGTGTCTGCAGCTGATAGAGCTGCTGGTACTTCTTTTCGGACAAGACCTTGATGTGCCCGCGCACCGAGTCCAGGTGCCGGCGCAAGGCGACCGTGCGGGCTTCGTCGGCTTCGGCCGAGACGTACTGCTCGTACGCCACCAGCGACACCTTGGCATCGACCACCAGGCGCCGGTCGCCCGGCAGGTGGATCACCACGTCCGGCAGCTGGCGAGATCCGTCCTCGTTGCGTTGGCTGTCCTGCACCACGTACTCGTGGTTCTTGCGCAGGCCCGAGGCCTCGAGCACGCGTTCGAGAATGAGTTCGCCCCAGTTGCCCTGCGTCTTCGATGAACCCTTGAGGGCCGAGGTCAGGTTCTTCGCGTCCTGGCTCAGGGCCTGGTTCAAGCCGACCAGTTCCTTGACCTGGCTGGCCAGCGCCGAGCGATCCTTGCCTTCGTTGACGTAGACCTCCTCGACCTTGGCCTTGAACTCGGTCAGCTGGCCCTTCAAGGGTTCGAGCAGCTGGCCGAGCGTCGCTTGGTTCTGTTCGGCGAAGCGCTTGGACTTTTCTTCGAGGATGTCGCTGGCCAGGCTCTTGAACTGCGCGGTCAGCGATTCCTTGGCAGCCAGGAGGTCGGCCATTCGCTGTGCGGCATGCTGGCGCTCGGTGTCGAGCAGGGTCCTAGCTTCGCGCAGCTGCCCGCCCAGGTCCTGCATGCCGGCTTCGGCGGCGGCACGCGCGGCTCGCTCCGCTTGCAACTCGCGGCGAAGCTGCTGGAGACCCTCTTGATCCGATTCGGTCTGGCGCCTCAGCGAAGCAATCTCTCCGGCAGCACGTTCGCGCAAATCGCTCAACTCGCCGGAAGTCGCTTCGACTTGCTGCAGCTCGCGTTCGAGTTCGGGAACGCGAGAGGCTCGTTCGGTCAACGTGGCGATCAGCTGGCGAGCGGCTTCGAGCTCGGCTCGAAAGCCATCGGCGCCGCGCCTTGCAGCCCCGAGCTCGTCGGCGGTTTCGCGTCGGGCGTCCTCGCTTGCACGAATGCGCTCGCGCAGCTGCGCCAGTTCGACCTGGTAGACGGCATCTGCCTGGAGGGTGGCCGCCTGGGCCAGCGCCCGGGCCTTGCTGCGCAGGACGAGCCAGGCGATCGTGGCGCCGGCGACAAGGCCGATGAAAAGGACGGTCGGCAACAGGATTTCATTCAATGGCATGGCTCGTCTCGATCGTTCGGCTGGATGTATTCACAGTGTAGTTCGCTGTGCCGGCACAGGATGAAACGGGTTGCTACGCGGGCTTTGCCCCTGCGTCGAAAGCCACGCCGTTGCGTTCAAATCGCATGAATGTGCAGCCACTACCAAGCCGAAAAGCGCCGCAAGCTGATCGAGAGACGCTTCGGCATCCAGCTTCCGCCGTCCTGGGAGCCGCCACCGGGCGGTTTGCATATCTACCCGACCGAGTTCGCGCCGATCATTCGTCGGCCCCGCGAGCGCGATTCGGGTGACGAGGCGGTTCCGGATTTCGAGTTGGTCGAGGCCCGCTTTGGCCTCTTGCCCGGATTCGCGAAGGACGCGAAGTACGGTGTCAATACCTACAACGCCCGGAGCGAGACCGTCGACCAGCTCGCGAGCTTCAAGGATGCCTGGGCCAAGGCGCGGCATTGCATCGTGCCGTGCGAGGCCATCTACGAACCCGATTGGCGCACCGGCACACACGTTCCGACCCGCTTCACCGCCGCGGCGAACGACGAGACGCTGGGTGTCGCAGGCCTGTGGGCGCCCTGGCGCAATCCGGCGACCGGCGAATGGGAGCAGAGCTTCGCGATGCTCACCATCAATGCCGACGAGCATCCCCTCTTCAAGGAGATGCATCGCCCCGATCCGAAGCGGCCGCCGCACATGCAGGACAAGCGCATGGTGGTGATCCTGCCGGACGCGCGCTACGAGGAATGGCTGGACGCGCCGGCGGAGCGATCGCGGGATTTCCTTCATCGATATCCCGCGGAGCGCCTGGCCATGAAGCCGGAGCCGCTGCCGCCCAGGACATCCAGGGCGAAGGCCGGCAAAGTGTCGACCGCCGCCGCGGACGAACCCCCGGCGCAGCCTTCGCTGTTCTAGGTCCGCACGGCATACCTCGCCGCGGGGGAGACGGGCGGCGTCGAGCGACTGGAAAGCCGAACGGGCTCGTAGCCCGTCGCGCCCCCTCAACGATTGCCGAGCGCGGTCAGGAAATCGTCGATGGCTTCGACGCTGGCGGACGGTGCGCTCAGGTGCGGGCAATGCCCCACGTTGTCGACGATCCGAAGCTGTGCATTCGGGAGCGTGCGCAGCATGTATTCGCCGACGGCCACCGGCGCGATCAGGTCGTCGCTCGACTGCACGATCAGCGTCGGTGCGCTCAGCTTCGGCAGGTCGGCCCGGTTGTCCGACAGGAAGGTGACGCGGGCGAACTGCTTGGCGATGTCCGGGTCGGTGCGGCAGAAGCTGGCGGCGAGCTCGAGCCCGAGTTCCGGCTGGTCGGGCGCGCCCATGATGGCCGGCGCCATGTTGCTGGCCCAGCCGAGGTAGTTGGAGTCGAGCGTTTCGAGCAGGGAGTCGATGTCTGCCTGCGTGAAGCCGCCGGTGTAGGCGCCATCGTCGATGTAGCGCGGCGAGGGGCCGATCATCACGTGCGCCGCGAAGCGCTCGGGCGCGCGAATGCCGGCCAGAAGGCCGATCATGGCGCTGACCGAATGCCCGATGAAGATCACCGGGCCGCGGGCGAATTCCTCGATGACTTCGAGCAGGTCGTCGGCATGGCCGGACAGGTGGTTGTACTTGCCGGGATCGTAGGCCGAGAGGTCCGACTGGCCGGCGCCGACCAGGTCGTAGGTCACGACCCGAAAGCGGGAGGCGTAGCGCGGCGCCAGCAGGCGCCACATGTTCTGGTCGCAGCCGAAGCCGTGTGCGAACACCATGGCGACGGCGCCTTCTCCCATGACCTTGACGTTGTTGCGGCGCGCGACGGACATGGTCCTTGATCCTTGTTTGCTGATGGTTCCGGCGCCGATGAGAGCCGCGACGGGATTATTCCCGATCGGAAGAAGGCTCAAGCCGCGTCGCGCGGCGGCAGGCCGGCCATCTGCCCCAGCACCTCGTGTACCGAAGCGGTGTCGTGCTGGGCCAGGCCCTGCGCCATCGCGGCGGTGTAGAGCGGCACGCAGGCGCTGAAGAGCGGCGTCGGGCAGTCCACTGCCTTGGCCATGTCGCCGATCACCTGCATGTCCTTCTGCCACACCTCGACCTTCATGGTCGCCGGCAGGTAGTCGCGCGCGATCATGAAGGGGCTGCGCAGCCGCATCACGCCGGTGCCGATCACCGCGCTCGGCCCGAACAGGTCGAGCACCTGCTGCGGATCGAGGCCGAGCTTGCGCACCAGCGTCATCGACTCGGCGCAGGCCACGTTGTAGATCGCGACCAGGTGGTTGGCGGCGAACTTCATCCGGGTGCCGTTGCCGAACTCGCCGACATCCGGCACGTTGTCGGTGAACACCTGGAGCAGCGCCTTCACCTCGCGGATCGCGTCGCTCGGGCCGCTGCAATACACGGTCCACGCGCGGTCCTTCATGCGTGCCGCGGTGCCGCTGATGGGGCAGTCGAGCAGCACGATGCCGGCCGCTTCGCAGATGGCCTCTGCGGCTTCCTTGTCTGCGAGCGGCAGGGTGCTGGTCTCGACCACCACCTGCCGCCCGGCCGTGTGCGGCTCGCGGGCCGAGGCGAGTGCCTGCACGGTCGCCATCAGCGCCGGGCTGGTGGCGAGCGAGACGATCACCACCTCGGCGGCTCGTGCCACCTGCTCGGCGCCGGCCGCCACCTGCCCGCCGGCGCGCGCGAGCCGCGCGGCGGCTTGCGGGTCGGGGTCGAATCCGATGACCGGATGACCTGACCGCAGCAGGGCCTCGGCCATCTCGCCGCCCATGATGCCGAGGCCGATCAGTCCGATCGGCAGGGCGCGCCGGCCGTTCGCGGCCGCTTGGTTCGTACTCGTCATCGTCATCGTCGTTGCGGTGGGTGCTGCTTCGTTCGCCACGCGGTGTTTCAGTCCGCCTTGATCTTGGCGGATCGAACGACCGCGCCCCACTTCTTGATCTCGTCCTTGATGTACTCGCCGAAATGCTCCGGCGAATCGCCGACCGGGATCGCGCCCTGCGCCACCAGCTTTTCCTCGACCGCCTTTTCCTTCAGGATCTCGGTCACTTCGCGATGGAGCCTGGCCACGATGTCCTTGGGCGTGTTGGCCGGCGCGATCATGCCGACCCACGAATAGGCCTCGTAGCCTGGCACCGCGCTCTCGGCGATGGTCGGCACCTCCGGCAGCGACGAGATGCGTTGGGCGGAGCCGACCGCGACCGCGTTCAAGCGGCCTTGCTGCACGTAGCCGATCACCGACGGAATGCTGCTGTAGAGCATCTGCACCTGGCCGGCGAGCAGGTCGGCCACCGCCGGGCCCTGGCCCTTGTACGGCACGTGTACCGTCTTCACGTCGGCCATCGAGTTGAGCAGTTCGCCCGCCAGGTGGCCGGAGTTGCCGCTGCCCGGCGACGCGTAGAAGACCTGCCCCGGGTGGCCCTTGGCGAAGGCGATGACCTCCTTCATGGTCTTCGGCGCGAAGGACGGATGGGTCACCAGCAGCAACGGGAAGTTGACCATGTTGGTGATCGGCGCGAAGTCCTTGACCGGGTCGTAGGCCAGCTTCTCGTAGAGGCTCGGGTTGACCGCCATCGGCCCCGCTGCGCCGACGCCGATGGTGTAGCCGTCGGGCGCCGCCGACTGCAGCAGCTGCAGCCCGAGGATGCCGTTGCCGCCGCCCTTGTTGTCGATCACCACCTGCTGGCCGAGCCGCTCGGTCAGCCGCTGCCCGACCACGCGGGCGATCACGTCGTTGCCGCCGCCGGGCGGAAAGGGCACGATCAGCCGGATCGGCTTGTTTGGATAGGCGCCCTGTGCCAGCGCCTGCAGCGGCGACAGCACCGCCAGGCTGACCAGGCCGACCGCGCAAGCCGCCGAGACGGCGGTCCGCCGCAGCAGCCGCATCATTCCGCCTTCTCCCGCGATTCCTCGGCGCGAATGTCGGCCAGGTGGGTCTTGATGAGGTTGGCTGCATCCACGCAGGCCGGCCCGCCGCAATAGATGAAGGCCTGCAGCAGCAGCTCGCGGATCTCGATGTCGCTCGCGCCGTTGCGGACCGCGCCGCGCATGTGGAGCTTGATCTCGTGCGGGCGGTTGAGCGCGATGCACATGGCCAGCGTCAAGAGGCTGCGGGTCTTGAGGTCGAGCCCTTCGCGGGTCCAGACCTTGCCCCAGGCGAATTCGGTGAGCAGTTCCTGGAAGGGTTGCAGCAACTCGCCGGCATCGCGAAGCGTGGCATTGACGTAGTCCTCGCCGAGTACCTGCTTGCGGATGGCGAGGCCGTTTTCGTAGTCCTGGGAATGGGTGTCGGGCATGGAGAAGTCGATCGATCGATTGAATGAAACGGCGAGGCTTCGCCGCGCGAGAAGACGCGGCGTGCCGCGACGGCTCCGAAGAGCTTCGCCCGCCTTCGGCCGCGAGCGTTCAGGACTTACCCTCAGGCGGCTACGCCTGCCAGCGGCCGCGCCAGCACGCGAGCCGGTGCGCCGTCCGAACCCGCGATCGGGATCGCGAGGAACATCGCCTCGACCCGCGTGTTGGCGAGCGGGCGCAGGTGGGCGAGGTGTTCCGCCACCAGCACGCCGCGCGACAGCAGGATCTGGTGCACCGGCCAGGTGAAGCCGGCCGGCCGCCGATGGGCGGTGAGGTCGGGCGTGCTGAAGTCCACGCCCAGGAGCTTGACCTGGTGATCGACCAGCCATTCGGCCGCGTCGATGCCGAGCGAGGCATGCTCTTCGTACTGCTCGGTGTTCACGTGCTGCGACCAGCCGGTGTCCAGCAGCACCATGTCGCCCGGCCGCAGACGCGGTCGGGCCTGCTCGAAGTCGTCCGCGGTGATCAGGCCGAGCGGCCCCTTCTCGATGCGCCAGATCACCGCCGGGCCGCACAGCCGGTCGACCGGGATCTGCTCGAAGGTCGGCCCGTCGATCATGAAGTGGCTCGGCGCATCCACGTGCGTTCCGTGATGCACCACCATCTGGATCTCGGTGATGTTGGCATTGCCGCCTTCCTTCATCGACAGCAGCTTGCGAAACACCGGCTTCGGGAACGCCGGCGAGCGCGACAGGTCTTCGGTCAGCGTGTGGGTGAGATCGGTCCAGGGGCCGGTGCCGGTTTCGCCGCTCGGCGGCGGAAGATCGAGCCAGCCTTGCCAGGCACGGACGCGGGATGGGGTGTCGCACATGATGAGTTCTCCGGGTCGTCAACCGGCGTGAATGCCGGTGGGGTTGATGTCGGGCGGCTGTCGCGAGGCGGCGAGCGTCGCCATGCGGGGCAGCCATTCGGGTCCGGTCCGCCGGATCGATCGGCAGGTCGCCAGCAGCTCGGCCGCCGGCTCGTGTCCGAGCACCGGGCCTGCCAGCTGCCCGAACTTGGCGTCGAGCTCGTCGTCGGTCATCGGCTGCTCGCGGCTGCCGCGGGCATGCCGCACGTGCCGTTCGAGCAGGCGGCCGGACGCCAGCCGAACCCGCACGCAGGCCTCGTCGCGCCCGACGCTGTCGAAGGCTTCGGCACGGATGCGGCCGCGCAGCGCGCCGATCGCTGCATCCGAGGCCGCGTCGTCCGTCTGCTCCGCGAGCCCGGCACGGCCGCGCAGCAGGGTCGCCGCGACCCAATGGAAGAGGCTCACCTTGCAGTCCATCGAATGCCGCGGATGACGAAGGCCGGTGAGCTGCAGCGCGAGCGGATGGACCCGGAGGTCGACCGTCTCGATGTCCTCGCCCGCGAGTTCCGCGAACAGCGCCAGGCAACCGTCGATCGCCGGATGGATCACGATGCCGCACGGATAGGGCTTGTAGGCCAGTTCGGCCATCTCGAAGCGCTCGCCCAGGCCGCGAGCCAGATCGATGGCCGAAGCGCCGGGCGCGAAGACGTCGAGCAGCCCGTTCCTGCCGTCGATCGCAGCCTCGCTGCAATCGAAGCCGGCCTGTGCGAGCAGCGCCGCCGACAACCCGCCTCGCGCAGCCAGCCCGGGTATCAGCCCACCGGACATGCTGGCATGCGAGACCCGGAGCCCGCCGGTCTGCGCCGCCGCGATCCCGATGGCCCAGCAAGTTCGACGTGCATCCAGGCCGAGCAGCCGGCTGCATGCGGCTGCGGCACCGATGGCGCCGGCGATCGGCGTCGTGAAGAGACCCAGGTGAATGCCCGAACCGGGTGCGGTCATCACGCTGCCGATGCGGCAGGCGATCTCGATGCCGATGGCCAGCGCATTCAAGAAGTCCTCGCCGCGCGGTATCCGCCCGGGTTCGCGTTCGAGCAGCGCGAACGCCGCCGCGGCGACCGGTCCGGTTGGATGAACCACGCTCGGCAGATGCGTGTCGTCGAAGGTCTGGATGCTGGATTGCAGACCGTTCAAGAGCGCCGCATGTTGCGCGTCCAGCCGGACGGCTCGGCCGAAGACCGTTGCATGCCGAGCACCCGAGAAGGCGTTTGCCTGCGCCCATGCGATCAGGCAGGCCGGCTCGAAGACCGCGCCCAGCGCGCAGCCCATGAAGTTGACGAAGGCGCGCTCCGCCTGCGAGCGGATGGCTTCCGGCAGCCGATCGCCGTCCGAGATCGCGTACTCGGCAACCAGGCGGGTCGCGCTGTCTTCGGCCATCACTCGGCGGGCCTCGCGGGCCGGCCGTCCTCGCCCAGGCCCGCCCATTGCTCGAGCAGGCGGATGAACATCGTCATGTCCGCCTTGTCGCCGAAGCGGTCCGCCGCCAGCGACCAGAGCTGCGCCGCATTGCTCACCGCGAGCGCCGAGACCTGCTGCGCACGGGCTTCCTCGATGTAGAGGCCGAGGTCCTTCGAGCCGATCGAGATCGGGCCGCCGTAGTCGAAGCTGCGCGGCAGGATCGCGCGCGGGAACTTGTCGACCGTGGCCGAGTTGCGGCCGGTGCTGGCATTGATCACGTCGATCATCACGGCCGGATCGAGCCCCGCCTTGACGCCCATCACCACCGCCTCGCAAGCCACGACCATGCCGGTGATCGAGATCGCGTTGTTGGCGATCTTGCAGACTTGGGCCTGGCCCGCCTCCGGGCCCACCACGAAGAGCTGGCTCGCGACGATGCCCAGACAGGGCCGCACGCGTTCGACGAGCGCGGCCGGCCCGGCCACGATGGCCGTGAGCTTGCCTTCGAGCGCACGCGGGCGACCGCCGCTGATCGGGCAGTCGAGCAGTTCGATGCGCTCGCCCGCCGCCTGCGCGATGCGCCGCAGGGCGTCGCGGCCGACGGTGGACATCTCGACCAGCACGGCGCAGGCGGCGCTGCCCCGCAGCTCGCCGGCCACCTGCTCGCTGATCGCCGGTGCGGGCAGGCAGCAGAACACGATCTCGGCGCGATCGCCGACCTCGCGTGCCGATGCGGCTCGGCGAGCGCCCTGCGATTCGACCCGGTCGATCGCGTCGGCATCGGTGTCGAACACCGAGATCGGCCAGCCGGCCTGCGCCAGGCGCGTGGCCATCGGGCCGCCCATGCTGCCGAGGCCGATGAAGCCGATCGGGACGCGAGCCGTCGTCACTCGGCTCAATCCAGCGAGATGTTGAGCTGGCGGATCAACCGGTGCCAGCGCGGGATGTCCTTCTGCAGCATCGCCTGGAACTGCTGGGCGGTGCCGCCGACCGGCTCGTAGCCGATGTCGATCAGCTTCTGGCGGACCTCCGGATCGGCGATCGCCTTCTGCGCCGCGCTTTCCAGCCGGGCGATGACCTCCGGCGGCGTGCGGGCCGGCACGACCAGGCCGCCGAAGGCTTCGGCCAGCACTTCCTTGTAGCCCAGCTCGGCGAAGGTCGGCACGTCGGGCAGCTGAGGCAGCCGGGTGGCGTTGGCCACCGCCAGGGCGCGCACCTTGCCGCTCTTGATCATTCCGCCGCCTCCGGCGAAATCGGTCATGGTGATCGGCACCTGGCCCGCCGCGACGTCCTGCAGGCTGAGCGCGCCGCCGCGGTAGGGCACGTGGATCATGTCGAGCCCGGCCTGCGTCCGGAACAGTTCCATCGCCATCGCATGCGGGCTGCCGGTGCCGGCGGAAGCGAAGCTGTGCTTGCCGGGCTCGGCCTTGGCGATGCGAACGACGTCGGCCAGGTCCTTCGCGCTGGATGCGGGGCCGGCCACCAGGATGGTCGGCAGGCGGCCGAGGAGCGACACCGGCGCGAAATCCCTGGCCGGGTCGTAGCTCAGCTTCTTGTAGAGCGCGGTGTTGTAGATCAGTGTGCCGTTGTCGGCCGAGAAGATCGTGTAGCCGTCCGGCGCCGAACGCGCGACCTCGGACGCGGCGATGGCGGATGCCGCGCCGGGCTTGTTCTCGATGACGACCGGCTGGCCGAGCTCGCGCGAGAGGGCGGGCATCACCATGCGCGCCAGCGCATCGGCGCCGCCGCCGGCAGCGTACGGAATGATCCAGCGGATCGGCCGCTGCGGGTAGGCCTGCGACCAGGCCGCGGTGGAAGCGAGCAGGGCGCCGAGCAGCGCGCCTGCGACGAGGGTGGTGCGAACGAGTGTCTTCTTCATGATCTGTCTCCTGTGGTCGGTGTGTGGGGTGGCATGGCGTGCCGGTCGGCGGCTCACTCGTCGATGCGGATCTCGCTTCGGGCGAAGAAGGCGCGCCAGGCCGGCAGCTCGCTTCGCAGGTGCGCTGCGAAGCCGGTGGCGTCGAGCGCGAAGGGCTGCAGTTCCATGGTGGCATTGCGGGCCTGCAGGTCCGGGTTGCGCAGGGCGGCGGCAGCGGCCTTCGAAAGCCTGTCGACCACCGCCTCGGGCGTGCGTGCCGGCGCCAGCAGGCCGGTCCAGACGGTGTGCTCGAACGGCTGCCCGATCGATTCGGCCACCGTCGGCACCTCGGGCATCGAGGCCAGCCGCGCGGCCGAGGTGACGGCCAGCGCCCGCAGCAGGCCGTTGCGCACCAGCGGCAGTCCGGCGGTGGTGCTGTCGATCGCGAAGTCGAGGTTGCCGGCGGCGAGATCCTGCAGCTCCTGCGGGCTCGACTTGTAAGGCACGTGCACGGCCGTATTGCCGGTGGCCTGCAGCAGGCGTGCCGAGGCCAGGTGGCCGAAACTTCCGTTGCCGATCGAGCCGTAGTTCAGCTGGCGCAGCTTGGCACGCCCGAGCAGATCGGCGAGCGTTGCCGGCGCGTCCGGCTTGTTCGGCACCATGACCACGAACGGCGCCTTGCCGAGGGCGGCGACCGGCGCGAAGTCGCGCAGCGCGTCGTACTTGGCGTTGCGGCTCAGGAGCGGCAGCGTGACCATCGAGGTGGTGGTGCCGAAGGCGAGCGTGTAGCCGTCGGGTGCAGCCGCGGCGACCGCGGTCGCGCCCAGCATGCCGGCCGCGCCGGGGCGGTTCTCGACGATCACCGGCGCCGCGAGCTCGCGCGACATCGCTTCGGCCAGGGCTCGCGCCTGCACGTCGCTGCCGGTACCGGGGCCGAAGCCGACCACGATCTTCACCGGCTTGCCGTCCGGGAACTCGGCCCTGGCGAGGCCGCCTGCCGCGACGCAGGCAAGCCCCAGCAACACCGCGAAGCCACGGTTTCGCAGGGCGCGCCGGCGTCCGGACTCGCGACCTTGCAGGGCCTTGCAGAGGGGATCGGTGCAGCGCAGGTTGGCCATGAGGTTCTCCGTCGTCGTTCGCGGTGGCTGGAACAAGCAGGTGCGGCCGGAGCCGCGAAGCCGGGCTAGTCGTCGAGCAGGATGCGGCCGCCCTGGGTGAGCAGCTGGCCATCCACCGAGATCTCCGGGTGCCGGATCACGCCTTCGAGGCGCAGCTTGGCGTGGCAGGTGCCGCCGAGCACCACGGTGTCGCCGACGCCGATGTGCGAGGTGCCGTACATCTTCTTGTCGGTGCGCATCGAGCCGGTCGGCACCACCTTCGGGTTGAGGCCGATCGAGACCTCGGCCGGGCAGTTGTAGCTGAGCGGATCGTCGACGCGCTTCAGGATGTCGCGCCAGATCGCAGCCTGGTAGCCGCCTTCGATCTTGCGCACGTAGCCCTTCTCGACCGTCAGGATGATCGGCTCCTTGAGCGCGCCGACCGAATGTGCGGTGAGGTCGAACACCACGATGCCCTCGCCGGTTTCCTCGACCGGGCAGACGTGCGCCTCGCCGTCCGGAAAGGCGGCGCCGCCGCCCTTGCCCGGATGCAGCGCCAGCGGGATGCCGGCGATCGAGCGGCCCGGCCGGCCCTTGATGCTCACCGTGAGGTTGGTGCCGTTCGGGCACTTGACCGTGCAGCTGTCGCCTTCGGTGAAGACCTTCGCGATCTTGAGTCCGAGCTGGTTGATGGCGCCGTAGTCGGCCCAGGCCGGACCATTGGGCGCAAGCATCGCGGGCGTGAGTTCTTCCATCAGCAGGAACTTCTTGCCGGCCTCGACCATGGCTTCGTTGAAAGGCGCATGCGCCATCGCGGTGCTGGTGAGGTAGATCACCAGGTCCACCGACGGATCGAGCGACGCCGCGATGATGGCCGCGTCCGGGTCGGCCGCATGGCGTTCGCGCGCCGGCATGATGGTCACCATCGGGTGCATGCCGAGCGAGTTGGCGGCAATGGTCAGGCCCTGCCACAACAGCGGGTCCATCTGGGTGTCGGTCATGATCAGGACCTTGTCGCCGGGCTTGCCGTTGAGGCGCAGCGGCGTGTGCAGGACCTTGGCGATCTCGATCAGTTGTTGGGTCATCGTTGCTCCGTTGAAGTCGGTTGAAGTCGGTTGAATCGGTTGGATCGGTGGAATCAGGAAGCGGAAGCCTGGAAGTCGCGGCTCCGCTCGTATTCGTCGCGCGAGGTGGGGGCGCCGACATGCAGCCCGCAGTCGATCACGACATGGGTGCCGGTGCAGGCGGAAGACATCGGCGAGCAGAAGAAGAGGATCGGCGCCGCCACTTCCTCGGCCTTCACCCAGCGGCCGAGCGGCAGCGTCTTCGGCACGGCGGCCAGCTTCTCCGGGGACAGCTTGGCCTGCATCTGTGGTGTCAGCACCGGGCCGGGCAGCACGGCGTTGACCCGGATGTTGTCGCGGCCCAGCTCGAAGGCCGCATGCCGTGTCAGCCCGAGCACGCCGGCCTTGGCCGCGGTGTAGCTCAGGCCGTTGTTCATCGACATGGTGAGCGCCGCGAGCGAGGCCACGGTGACGATCGCGCCGCCACCCCGACGACGCAGCGCCGGCGCGCCGGCCTTGATCGAGTTGAACGGCCCGGTCAGGTTGAGGTCGACGATCGCGTGCCAGTCGTCCGAGCTCATGGTGGCGAGGGTCTGGCGCGAGCCGCCGCCGGCGACGTTGACGATGAAGTCGAGTCCGCCGAACTCGCGCTCGGTGCGCTCGACCGCCTGCGTGTAGGCAGCCAGGTCGCGCACGTCCATCGCGGCACCGAAGGCGCGCAGGCCTTCGGCGTTCAGGTCCGCGGCCAGCCGGGTCACGCCGTCCTCGTCGCGGTCGAAGAGCGCCACCGCCGCACCTTGCCGGGCGAACAACCGGGCCGTTGCCGAGCCGATCCCGCCCGCGGCGCCGGTGACCAGGCAGACCTTGCCCTCGATTCCTTCTCTCATTCGTCTGGCTTTCCTGTGGTTGTGGAATTCGGAGCGGCGTTGGCCGCGCGGGCGCGAACCTCGGCGCCGGCATCGGCTTCCATGTAGCGGATGACTTCGCTGTAGTCGGCCTCGGGGCCGCTGTACGCCACCGCCTGCTGCCAGGCGGCCAGCGTGGCCGGGGCCAGCCGGTTGTGGACGCCGGCCGAGGTGGCCAGGTCGATGAAGAGCGACAGGTCCTTGAGCATCAGGCCCATCGGGCCGCCGTAGTCGAAGCTGCCGGTGAGGATCGAGCGCGGAAACTTGTCCATCGTGGCTGCATTGCGCCCCGAGCCCGCATTGATCGCATCGAGCAACACGTCGGCATCGAGACCGGCCTTGACGCCGAGCACGGTGGCCTCGCAGGCGGCCATCATTCCGGCGGCAGAGATCGCGTTGTTGACCAGCTTGCAGACCTGCGCCAGGCCCGGCTCGCTGCCGACATGGAACAGCTTGCCGGCGATGGCCTGCAGCGGCCCGATGGCCGCCTGCAGCGTCTCGGCCGCACCCGAGACCATGACCGAGAGCGTGCCGGCGCGTGCACCGCGCGGCCCGCCGCTCACCGGCGCATCGAGCACCGATACGCCATGCGAGTCCAGGCTCGCGACGAGTTGCCGGATCGATTCGGGTCCGACGGTGGAGGTCTCGACCACCACCCGAAGAGCGCCGCCGGCCTGCATCTGCGCGCAGACCGCACGGCTGGCTTCGGGCGAGGGCAGGCACAGGAAGACGATGCTGCAGCGCCGTGCCATGTCTTCGGGTCCGGCAGCGGCCTTTGCGCCGGCCGCCACCATCCGTTCGACCGCGGCCCGGTCGAGGTCGTGTACCGCGAGCCCGCGGCCCGACGCCAGCAGCCGCTCGGCCATGGCAGCGCCCATGTGGCCGAGCCCGATGAATCCGATCGTGTCCTGGTCGCCGTCCATGTCGCGCTTGTCTCTTGGTTCTTTTAGATTCCGCCAAACGGAATATCATTCTGGGAGAAGAAAATAGTACCTGGGCAACAATCGTCTTGTCAACGCATGGGCAAGCAGGAGAATCGATCGAATGGCTAAGGACAACGCCGCTGAAGCGGGCAGCTCCGGCATCGTGGGCCGCATCACGCGCCTCCTCCGGGTGCTCGCGGAGACCGAGGGCGAGTCGAACCTGAGCGACATCGCGGCACGCATGAAGTTGCCGCCGAGCACCACGCACCGGTTGCTCCACCTGTTGCTGGACGAAGGCTTCGTCGACCGCGGCGCCGGCAGCCGCACCTACCGAGCCGGCCTCGAATTCCATCGAGTCGGCGGCCTGCTGGCGTCGCGGGCGGACGTGCCGAACCTCGCGCACGGCTTCATGCAGGCGGTGGTCGATGCCTGCGACGAGACCTGCGTGCTGTCGCTCTACGTGCCGCGCAGCCGGAGCGCCATGGTGGTGCGCGCACTCCACGGCAGCCATCCGCTGCGCTACGAGGCGGCGCTGTATCAACCGAGTTCGCTGGTGTGGGGTGCGACCGGGCAGGGCATCCTGGCCTTCCTGCCGGCGGAGACCATCGACGAAGTGCTGGAGGCGGAGGGTCCGTCTCCGGCCGACCCGGCCAAGACCGTGAAGCAGCAGGCCGTCCGCCGCGAACTCGACAAGATCCGCGAGCAAGGCTACGCCCATACCCACAGCCAGAAGATCAAGGGCGCGGTCGGCTTCTCGGCGCCGGTCTTCAACAGCGCCGGCGTGGTCGCGGCACTTTGCATCACGCTGCCCGAAGGCCGCTACAAGCCGTCGATGGAAGCGCGCCTGGCGAAGGTCGTCACCACCCAGGCTGCCCTGTTCAGCGAAAGCCTGGGTTGGCGGCGACCAGGCCGGCCTGCGGCGCGAGTCGCCTGAACCGGAGTTGCCGCCACCCGTGTCAGCGTAGGGCGGTCGTTCGATCAGCGCTCGGCCAGCGCTTCATCGATCCGGCGAAGCGCGGCCTCGGCCAGGGCCTCTTCGCCCGCATCCACGCAGGCGAACAGCTTGGCCTTCACCTCGGCATCGGTCAGCGGCCGTTCGGCATGGCCGCGTGCGAAGCGGATCGGTCCGCTATCGAAGCGCTGCCCGGAACGGGTGGTGAGGATGACCTGGTCCTCGTAGGCGAAGGAAGGCTCGATCGGACAGCGCGTGTCGACCAGATGCGTGCGAACGAGCGGCATGAGCGCGCGCACCGCAGGATCGGCGAGGCTTTGCTCGCTCACGTCCCGAAGCCCCAGCGCGCCGCGTACCAGGGCCGTGGCCACCACGTATTCGAGGCTGAAGCGCGCTTCGACCAGCGTTCGCGGCGCGTGATGCCGGAGCACCGAGGCGACGGTCGTGCTGATGGTGGCGTCCACCTCGGCCACGTCCGCGGCTCGAAGGCCGTGCGCCGCCATGAGATCGATCACGCCGTCGACCACGCGGTGGGCCGCATAGCAGACCGGATACTTCTTGATGCCGGGCCGCTGCCGCAACAGCGTTCGTTCGAAGTCGTCCGGAAGCACGGCGTCCAGCCGCGCATTGCCGGGTCCGCCGAGCGCCGCCAGCAGGCCGGCCGGGCCGTCCAGCGAATCGGGCGACGCGTCGATGCCGAGGGCCGCCAGCTCCGCCGACTCGATGCCGGCCCGCGCCGCGCGGCCGACCTGCAGCGGCTTGGTCATCGAGCCGAAGTTCGAGATGAGGCCCGAAGCGCAACTGGCCGCGATGCCGATCGCGTTCGCCCACTGGGCGGCTGGCAGCCTTCGCGCGGCGGCCGCCGCGGCCGCGGCCGCGACCGTGCCGAAGACGGCTGTCGGATGCCAGCCGCGGCCGTGCAGGTGGACCTGCATGCGGCCCTGCAGCTCGGCCCAGACCGCGTAGCCCTTGGCATAGGCCTCGACCAGCGCGAAGCCGCGGATGCCGCCTTCGTCGTGCAGCGCCAGCAAGGTCGGCACCAGCACCACGCTCGGATGGCCGGCGAGGCCCACATCGTCGAAGTCGAGCGCATGGCCGGCGGCTGCATTGATCAAGGCCGCCATCGGCGGCGGCAGCCCGGCGGGCCCGGCTCGAACCGGTAGCGACAAGGGTTGTCCAGCTTGCTGTCCGCCGGCCCATTGCGCCACGATCGAACTGGCCGACTCGCCGCGCCCGCCGAGCATGCAGGCGACCGTGTCGATGAAGGCGGTGCGGACGATGCCGGTCAGCTGTTCGCGCTCGGCGGCATCGAAGCGCGACGACCAGTCCGGGGCCGCGCGCTCGCCCAGCAGGGCGGCGAGCTGCGCCGACGGCGCGCTCATTCGGGCTTGAGGCCGAGGCTGCGGACGATCGGTCCCCACATCTCGTGCTCGCGCTGCACCAGCACCTGCATCTGCTGGGGCGTGCTGGTCACCACCTCGTAGCCGGCCTTGACGAAGGCATCGCGCAGCCCGGGGTCGGCGGTCGCCTTGGCGATCGTGGCGCTCAGCCGGGCTTGCAGGTCGGGCGGCGTGCCGGCCGGCGCGAACAGCCCGAACCGGATGCTCGAATCGACCGCCTTGAAGCCGAGTTCGGCCATGCCCGGGGTTTCCGGCAGCAGCGGCGAGCGGGCCTGCGTCATCACCGCGATCACGCGCACCTTGTTGCTCTGGATCAGGCCGAGCAGGCTGCTGAGCGAGTAGGAGCCGAAGAGCGTGGTGCCGGCCAGCAGGTCATTGAGCGCCGGCGCGGTGCCGCGGTAGGTGACGTGCTGCAGCCGCACGCCCGCCAGGCTCGCCAGCTGCTCCATCGCGAGGTGCGAGGGCGAGCCGACGCCGGCCGTGGCGTACGGCAGCGGCTGCGACGACGAGGCCTTGGCAGCGGCCACGATGTCCCCGAGGCTCTTGTACGGGCTGTCGACGTTCGCCACGATCACATAGGGCGACTCGGCCACCATGCCGACCGCTGCCAGGTCCTTCAGCGGGTCGTAGCCGAGCTTCTGGAAGATGTGCGGGAACATGCCGATGATGGTTCCCTGCATCAGCAGCGTGTAGCCATCCGCCGGTGCCTTGGCCACCAGCTCGTTGCCGATGTTGCCGGTGGCGCCGGGTCGGTTGTCGATGACCACCGCCTGCCCGAACAAGGGGCGAAGGCGCTCGGCCAGCATGCGGGCCAGCACGTCCGTGCCGCCACCGGGCGGGAACGGCACCACCAGCTTGACCGGCCGCGACGGCCAGGCTTCCTGCGACCAGGCTGCCGGCGCGATGGCGGCCAGACCGAGGATGGGCAGCGCGCAGGCCGCGCCCAGGAGGCGACGGCGTGGATGCCGATCGGAGGCGGCGGCCGGATTCATGAGCTTCTTGTCCATGTCAGTTGATCTCGATCTTGGCCGTGCGCACCAGCTCGGCGACGGTCTTCTGGTTGGCGGCGACCAGCCGGCCGAACTCGGCGCCGGTCAGGTCCGAAGGCAGCAGGCCGGCCTGCACGTAGCGGTCGCGCAGCTCGGGCTGCATGGTGACTTCGCGCACCGTCTTCGTGATCTGCGCAACGACTTCCGGCGGCGTGCGGCTCGGCGCGAAGAGGCCGATCCAGGCCGGGAACTCCAACCCGTCGAAGCCCTGCTCGGCCGCGGTCGGCACGTCGGGCATCAGCGGCGAGCGGCTGGGCGTCAGCACCGCCAGGGCGCGCAGCTTGCCGGCCCTGACCTGCGGCGCCGCGTTGGTGATGGAGTCGAACATCGCCTGCACCTGCCCTGCAAGCAGGTCGGTCGATGCCGGCACCGCGCCCTTGTACGGCACGTGCAGCAGCTGTGCGCCGCTCTTCGCCGCGAACAGTTCGCCGTTGAGATGCAGGATGGTGCCCGGGCCCGAAGACGCATAGGCGATCTTTCCGGGATTGGCGCGCGCGTACTGCACGAACTCGGCCAAGGTCTTCGCCGGTACCGAAGGATGGACCACGATCGCGGTCGGGCCGTGCGCCACCAGTGCGATCGGCGCGAAGTCCTTGAGGGCGTCATAGGGGAGCGAGGCTCGCAGCACCGGGGCGATGACGTGCGTGGACGCGGAGGTGATGAGCAGGGTGTAGCCATCCGGCGTCGCCTTGGCCGCCAACTCGGCCCCGAGCGTGCCGCCGGCGCCTGCCTTGTTCTCGATGATGACGCCCTGGCCCCAGGCCTCCTGCAGCTTCTGCGCGAGCGGCCGCGCCACCACGTCTACCGGCGAACCCGGCGGAAACGGATTGATCAGCTTGACCGGACGAACCGGAAAGGCGGGCGAGGGCTGGGCCCAGGCGGCGAATGGCAGCGAAGCCAACATCGCCGCAGCGGTTCGTCTGTGCATCGAGTCTCCTAAATTCCGCCAGGCGGAACATACTTCTGTATAAAGGAATGGTACTCCCCGGCCACAGAACGCGTCAAGACACCGCACATGGCAAAAACCCCGCGGTGGCAAAGGCCAGCCGCGGGGTTTTCAGGTCGGAAAGCGGGCGAGGCCCGCCCGTGATGCTCAGGCCTTCGGCGGATCGTTCTCGCGTCCGAAGTGACGCGGCATGCCCATCGCGGCGATGAAGCTCGCGATGGCGCCGTCCGCATCGGCGGCGTCGGCCAGGATCAGCCCCGGGTCGGCGCTGCCGTCCGCCATCGTGGCCGGAATGCGGGCTTCTTCGAGCAAGGCCTGCGAAGCACCGAAGGCCAGGATCGTCTTGCAATGCCAGTACTGGTCACGCACGAACTCCAGCGTGTGGGCATCGGCATCGAGCGTCTCGACCGCCGCGGCGCCATCCGGCAGCACGAGGGCATCGAACAGGAAGCCGGGGCTGTTCTCCATGGTCGCGTCGACCGCCAGCTGCTCGCCGCCGACGGCGGTGCAGGTTCCGAGGCGCGCACCCACCAGGCGCGGAACCGCACCTTGCGCCATCAGCTCGACCACCAGCTTGCCGATCGATTCGCCCTCGACGCCGTCCGCGACCAGGATCGCGACCTTGCGGGTGCGAATGCCGCCGTCGCCGGGCCGCGCCATGAGCGACAGCGGTGGCGATTGCTCGACCTCCGGCGTCGCCGGGTTTTCCAGCGCCTTCGGAAGGGGCGCCGGCAGCGTCATGCCGAGGTCCTGTGCCAGCCGGGCCGCCAGGTCCGGTGCGGCGTTGAGCAGGCTGGCCACCACGCGTTCGCGGATGGCGGGCACGGTCACCTTCGACAGCTCGAAGCGGAAGGCGTTGCCGATGTGGGCCTTCTCGGCTTCGGACTGGCTTTCGAAGAATAGCCGGGCCTGGGTGTAGTGATCGGCGAACTTCTCCGGCTTGATGCGGACCTTGTCGGCGCTCTCCTTGGCATCGATCCGGCGGGCCACGCTGGTGAAGCCCTGCGCCGCACCGGCCTGGAACGGGCAGCCGCCCGCCAGCGAATTCGGCTCGTAGGACACCCGGCCGCGGTGGATGGCCTGGCGGTGCATGCCGTCGCGCTGGTTGTTGTGGACCTGCGCGATCGGCGCATTGATCGGCAGCTCGTGGAAGTTCGGCCCGCCGAGCCGGCTGATCTGCGTATCGACATACGAATGGATACGGCCGGCCAGGAGCGGATCGTTGGTGAAGTCGAGCCCCGGCACGATGTGCGCGGTGCAGAACGCGACCTGCTCCGTCTCGGCGAAGAAGTTGTCCGGGTTGCGGTTGAGCACCATGCGCCCGACCACCTGGATCGGCACCAGCTCCTCGGGGATCAGCTTGGTCGCATCCAGGATGTCGAAGCTGAAGCTCTCGGCCTGCTCCTCGGTGAAGATCTGCAGGCCGAGTTCCCACTCGGGATATTCGCCGGCCTCGATCGCTTCCCAGAGGTCGCGCCGGTGGAAGTCCGGGTCGGCGCCGGAGATCTTGACGGCTTCTTCCCACACCATCGAGTGGGTGCCCAGCTTGGGCTGCCAATGGAACTTGACCAGCACCGATTCGCCGGCCTCGTTGACCAGGCGGAAGGTATGCACGCCGAAGCCCTGCATCATCCGGTAGCTGCGCGGAATCGCCCGATCGGACATCTGCCACATCAGCATGTGGGTGGATTCGGGCATCAGCGACACGAAGTCCCAGAAGGTGTCGTGTGCGCTGGCGGCCTGCGGCATCTGGTGATGCGGCTCGGGCTTGACCGCATGCACCAGGTCCGGGAACTTGATCGCGTCCTGGATGAAGAACACCGGCATGTTGTTGCCGACCAGGTCCCAGTTGCCTTCGTCGGTATAGAACTTGACGGCGAAGCCGCGCACGTCCCGCGCGGTGTCCTTCGAGCCGCGCTCGCCGGCCACGGTCGAGAAGCGCACGAACACCGGCGTGATCTTGCCGGCTTCCTTGAAGGGCGCGGCCTTGGTGTACTGGGTGAGCGGCTCGTAGCACTCGAAGAAGCCGTGCGCGCCCGAACCGCGGGCATGCACGATGCGCTCGGGAATGCGTTCATGGTCGAAGTGCGTGATCTTCTCGCGCAGGATGAAGTCCTCGAGCAGCGCCGGCCCGCGCGCGCCGGCCTTGAGCGAACTCTGGTTGTCGGCGATCGGCACGCCCTGGTTGGTGGTGAGCACCTGGCCGCTGGAATCGACCCGCACCCGGTCGAGCGTATCGATGGTGGCATTGACGCCTTCGGGCGCCACGGTTCCGACCTTGGCCGACTCGTTCACTTCGGACAAGGTGCTCGCACCGGGCAGGCGCGATGGCGGCTGCGCGCTCGCGCCGACCGGCGGCGTCGCGGCATTCGCTTCGCCGTACTCGGCGGGCTTGTTCGGGTTGGCGGGCATGGCGGCGGCGAGCGCCTGGGTGTCGACCATCTTCTTCAAGGGCAGGTCGCCCTTGCCGGCGGCGGCCGGGGCCGGCTGCGCCGGACCGCTGTCGCTGTTGCGCGCGGCGGCGCGCGCGGCAGCCGTGGGCACGGCTGTGTTGTTCGTTTTCTTGGGCATTGGGGATTGTTCGTTGTTGAGGAGAGGGACATGCCACGCTAAATACAGCTGAGTCGCCCGCATGTAGGCCATCCGCTCATCCATATCGCGCAAAGGGCTCGCCGAGGGTCGCGGCGCCGGAGCTCATCCATGCCGGAGCGCTGCGTTCTCGCGCCGGTTCAGCGTTTCGACCAGGCATCGTCCGAAGCCGGCCAGGAGGGGCGAGCGCGGCGCGCCCGATCGGGTGATCTCGAAAAAGTCGAGTCGCACCTTCGGCCGAAGCAGCGGTCGAAGCGCCACCTGGTAGCGCAGTGCCGCGGCACTCACGAACGAGGGCAGCACCGCCTGGCCGGCGCCGCTCTCCACCATCGCCAGCACCGTGTGCAACTGGGTGAACACCTGGCGCACCTCGGCCGTGACGCCGGCATCGCGCAGCTGGCTGTCGATCAGCCGCTGGATCGGGTTGGTGGGCGGCAAGGCCAGCAGCACCGCGCCCTTCAGGTCGCTCCAGCGCATGGCCGAGGCTGGCTCGCCCGGTTGCGTGACGAGCACCAGCGATGTCGCGAGCAGCGGCCGTCGCTTGAGACCGCTCGCCGCGTCGAGAAAGACGCCGAAGCCGTCCAACTCGCCGCCCTGCACACCGGCGTGGATCTGGCTGCGGTCGAGATCGCGCACCTCGACCTGCACGCCCGGATGCGCCCTAGCGAAGACCTGGCAGGCCTCCGGCAACACCGAGGATGCCATCACCGGCGTCGCGCCCACCACCAGCCGGCGCCGCTCCACCGAGCTCAGGTTGCCCAGCGTGGCGGCGGCCGATTCGAGTTCGGACAGCACCCGCGTCACCACCGGCAGGAAGGCGCGGCCCTGCGGCGTCAGCGCGACCGACCGCGTGGTGCGCTCGAACAGCCGGCAGTCGAGTTGCTGCTCCATTTCGCGCAGCATCCCGCTCAAGCCGGGCTGGGTGAGATGCAGGTGTTCGGCCGCGCGGGTGAAGCTGCCGACTCGCGCGATCGTGGCGAAGGCGCGCAGCTGCCGCATCGACAGACTCAAGGGTGATGGAGGCCTGCTCATTGATAGGTAGCGCTGATGAACTCATCGCATTTTGCAGCTTCACGAATGAACGTCGAGCGGGTGCAATAGCGGTGGACCGCATCGTCGAACCCGTTGCCGAGCCGTCGGCTGCGACATGCGCCTCGCCTGCATTCACTTCTTCCAACTCGAGACTTGCCATGTTCCAGAACCGTTTCGCTGCCACTCGACGCCACTTGCTGCTCGGTGCATTGGCCGCCGCCAGCCTGCCGATGTCGGCGCTGGCCCAGGCCGACTATTTCAACCGCCCGATCACGATCGTGGTGCCTTTCCCCGCCGGCGGACCGACCGATGCGAGCGCCCGGCTTTACGCCAAGGTGATGAGCGACAGCCTCGGCCAGCCGATCGTGGTGGACAACCGGGCCGGCGCTGCCGGCACGGTCGGAAGCGCCTATGTCGCCCGCGCCGTGCCGGACGGCTACACGCTGCTCTGGGGCGGCACCAGCACGCTGGCGGTCGCGCCGGGGCTCTACCGCGATCTCAAGTACGAGGCCTCTTCCTTCATGCCGGTCGGCATGGCGCTGCGCGGTCCGCTGATGATCGCGGCGCATCCCGGCGCGGGCATCGCTTCGATGAAAGACCTGATGACGCTGGCGAAGCAGCAGGGGCTGAACGTCGCCACCGCGGGCGCCGGCTCGATCGGCCATCTCGCCACCGAACTCCTGGAGGAGGTGGCGGCGGTCCCGCTCACGCATGTTCCCTATCGCGGCGGCGGACCGGCGCTGTCGGATGCGCTCGGCGGCCAGGTCCAGCTGATCTTCGACAACGCCTCGGCGCTCTATCCGCACGTGAAGGCGGGCAAGCTGAAGGCGCTGGCGGTGACCGGTGCCCAGCCCTACGCACCCGCGCCCGAAGTGCCGACCATGAAGCAGGCGCTCGGCAAGGATTACGAGGCCTACTCGTGGTTCGGCCTGGTGGCGCCGAAGGGCACGCCCGAGCCGGCGATGCGCAAGCTCACCGCTGCCTTCGACAAGGCCGCGCAGTCGCAGGAAGTGCGCAGCCAGCTGGCCGAGCAGGGGCTGGAGCCCGGCCTTCCGACCGCGCGCGAATTCGGCGCGGTGATCGATGCCGACTACAAGAAATGGTCCGGCATCATCAGCCGCGCCAACGTGCAGGTGAATTGACGATGAAGCAGAAGATCCTGATCGCCGGCGCCGGGCTCGGCGGACTGACGGCTGCACTGGCGCTGCTTCGGGACGGCCATGACGTGACCGTGTTCGAGCAGGCGGCGCAGCTGGGCGAGGTCGGCGCCGGCCTGCAACTGAGCGCCAACGCCACGCGGGTGCTGGCCCTGCTCGGCATCGACGATGCGGTTCGCCAGATCGCCAGCGTGCCGGCCGGCAAGCAGGTGCGCTTGTGGCGCACCGGGCAGAGCTGGAAGCTGTTCGACCTCGGCCAGCAATCGGTGGCCGAGTACGGCCATCCCTACTTCACGCTTTATCGGCCGGACTTCCACCGGGTGCTGGTCGAGGCGGTGCGGGCGCTCAAGTCCGACGCGATCGTGCTCGGTGCGCGCTGCGCCGGCTTCGAGGCCGGCGACAGTGGAGTGAAGCTCGACCTGGAGGACGGGCGCAGCTTCGGCGGCGACCTGCTGATCGGCGCGGACGGCGTTCATTCGCGCGTCCGGCAGGGACTCTTCGGCGCCGACGCGCCGAGCTTCTCGGGCTGCCTCGCCTGGCGCGGCGTGATCCCGGCCGAGCGCCTGCCCGAGCGGCTGCGCGAACCGGTCGGCACCAACTGGATCGGGCCCGGCGGCCACGTCATCCATTACCCGTTGCGACGCAACGAGCTGGTCAACTTCGTCGGCGTGGTCGAGCGCAGCGACTGGACGGTCGAGTCCTGGACCGCCGCCGGCACCACCGAGGAATGCCTCGGTGATTTCGCCGGCTGGAACGAGGACGTGCAGGCGCTGATCCGCGCGATCGATACGCCCTACAAGTGGGCGCTGATGGTGCGCGAACCGCTGCAGCAATGGAGCCGCGGCCCGGTCACCCTGCTCGGCGATGCCTGCCATCCGACCTTGCCCTTCCTCGCGCAGGGCGCGGCCATGGCGATCGAGGACGGCGCCATGCTGGCGCGATGCCTTCGCGAGACGGCCGATCCTCGGCAGGCGCTCGGCCGCTACCAGGATGCGCGGGTCGAGCGCACCACCCGCATCGTGCAAGGCTCGGCCGCCAACACCAAGCGCTTCCACAACCCGGCGCTGGCCTCGGCCGAGGGCGCGTTGGCGTACGTCGAGCGCGAATGGAACGAGGCCCGGGTCCGCGAGCGCTATCACTGGCTGTTCGATTACCGGGTCGACCAGGTCGAGCTGCCTCCGGTTCGAGAAGCCCTTCGATCGGATCATGCGGAGCGGGCGTCATGAGCCAGCCGAACCGACTGCGCTTCAGCCACATGGGCTTCTTCGCCACCGATATCGAACGCCAGGCGAACTTCTACAAGACGGTGCTGGCGTTCACCGAGACCGATCGGGGCCAGCTGCAGGGGCCGAACGGTCCGATGCAGCTGGTCTTCTTGAGCCGCGATCCGGACGAGCATCACCAGCTGGTGCTGGCCTCCGGCCGGCCCGAGAAGATCGACTTCAACGTCATCAACCAGATCTCGATGAAGACCGATTCGCTGGAGACCTTGCAGGACTTCCATCGCCGCGTGCGCAATGCGAATGCCGAGGAACTCGTGGCGGTGACCCATGGCAACGCCCTGTCGGTCTACTTTCGCGACCCGGAGGGCAACCGGGTCGAGCTGTACTGGGACTTGCCGTGGTACGTCTCGCAGCCCTGCAGGGTCGAGGCGCCTTTCGAACTGCCCGCGCCGGAGCTGCTGGCCTGGGCCGAGCAACATGCGAGCGGGCTGCCCGGCTTCAGGCCACGCGCCGAATGGCGCCGCGAGATGGCCGAGCGCATGGGCCTTCAGCACCGGGGCGATCGATCGCCCAACGATGCGGACGAGGCCGCATGACTGCGCCATCCGACCGCCTGCCGCCGATCGCGCCGGCCGACTGGACCGACGCGCAGCGCATTGCAGCCGAAGAGGTGATTCGCGGGCCGCGCGGCGGCTTGATCTCGCCTTTCGTGCCGATGCTGCGCAGCCCGGAGCTGATGACCCATGCGCAGCGGATGGGCGAGTACCTGCGTTACCGCAGCGCGCTCGGCCTGCGGCTTTCGGAGTTCGCGATCCTGCTGGTGGCGTGTGCCTGGTCGCAGCAGGTCGAATGGACCATCCACGCACCGATCGCCGAGCGCGAAGGCGTGTCAGCCGACACGATCGCCGCCATCGCCGAAGGTCGCCTGCCGGAGGCGATGGCGGACGACGAGCGGATCGTGCATGCCTTCTGGTCGGAACTGGAACTGCATCGCTCGGTGTCCGACGAAACCTGGGCGCGGGCAATCGCGGCTTTCGGCGAGGCGGGCGTGGTCGACCTGCTGGGCATCGTCGGCTACTACGGTTTTCTCGCAATGACCATGAACGCGGCCCGCACCGCCGTACCGCCTTCGCAGGCAGCTTGGCTGAAGCGCCTGGCCGGCTGAAGCACTGTCGAGCTGAACGGTCGTTTTCGACGACGCGGACAAGGCGCCGGACGACAGTGGCTCATCCGTGCGGCGGCGAAGCTGAACTCATCCGCTGGCCGGCCGGGCCGGTGTTCACCGTTCCGCGTCGTCCATGCTTGCAATCGAACCTGCTGCGCCCGCTTCCCTGCCGATCACGGCAGAGTCGAATCGATCCGATCCTGTGGGTTCGACCGTGCCACGGATCGTCGAGCCGCAAGCCGAGCCGGCCGGCCTTTCCTTGATCGACGAGTTTTCGGCGCTGGTGGCGAAGGGAGCCGACGAGCTGCCGCTTCCCGGCGGCGGCCGGACGCTCGACCGCTGGCGTTCGCTGGCCGGGGTCGCCGCCCGCAGTCTCGCGCTGGTCAAGTGGTTCGAGGGACATACCGACGCCATCGCGATCCAGACGGAACTCGGCGGGCCGCTCCCGCCTTCGAACTCGCGCTGGGGTACCTGGTGTGCGGAGCCGCCCGGTGCCCGGGTCGAGTTGACCCGGGACCTTCGATCCGGCGACGGCGCCGTGAGGTTGAACGGTACCAAGGCCTGGTGCTCCGGCGCCCTGGCGGTCACGCATGCGGTGGTCAGTTGCTGGAACGAGGCCGGCGAGCCGTGCCTGGCGACCGTCGCGATGCAGGATCCGGCGGTGCGCGTCGTCGACAGCGGCTGGAATGCGGTCGGCATGGCCGCGACCGAGAGCCTCGACGTTCGTTTCGATGACGCTCCGGCGCGCATCCTCGGGGGTCCGGGCGACTATGTGCGTCGACCCGGCTTCTGGCAGGGCGGTGCGGGCATCGCAGCCTGCTGGTATGGCGGCGCCGAAGGGATCGCCGAGGCAGCCCGTCGCGTGGCGCGTGGCCGCAACGACCCGCACCTGATGGCGCATCTCGGCGCCATCGACGTGGCGCTCGCCGGTGCAGCCGCGGCGCTGCGCGAAGCGGCCGAATGGATCGACCGCCATCCGCATGCCGATGCACGAATCCCGGCATTGCGCGCTCGATCGGTGGTGGAGGCTGCGGCGATCGAAGTCATGCATCACGCCGGCCGTGCCGTCGGCGCCGGACCCCTTTGCCGCGACGCACGCCTTGCCCAGGCGATGGCCGACCTGCCGGTGTTCCTGCGCCAGAGCCATGCCGAACGCGACCTTGCGTCACTCGGGGCGGCCCTTTCCGAGCAGATGGAGGCGCCATGGAAGCTCTAGTCGATCGGCAGCTCCGCGGCCAGGGCACGGAAGAAGCCGAATGGCTCGGATGGCCAGCATGGAAAGCGGTCGCCGGCGTCGACGCGGCACGGCTGGTGCCCGAGGGTCATCGTGCGGTGATGGTGGCGCCGCATCCGGACGACGAGGTGCTCGCGGTCGGCGGCCTGCTGTCCTGCTGCGCCGCGCTCGGGCGCGAGGTGGCGATGGTCGCGGTGACCGACGGCACCGCCAGCCATCCGCGCTCGTCGGAATGGCCGCCGGAGCGGCTTGCGAAGGAACGTCCGCTCGAAAGCAGTCGCGCCTGGCGTTGCCTCGGGCTCGGCGACAGCCAGGCCATTCGGCTCGGCATCCCGGACGGCGGCGTTGCCGGCGAAGCGGCGCGGCTCGCTGCTCGCCTTGGCGAAATCTTCACGCCGCGAGACGTCGTGTTCACCACCTGGCGGCTCGACGGCCATCCGGATCATGAAGCCACCGCCAAGGCCTCGATCGAGGCGGCGGCCCGATGCGGCGCCCGGCTGGTCGAAGTGCCGGTCTGGGGCTGGCACTGGGCCCGGCCGGCCGAGCCGCATTGGCCATGGTCGCGCATGCGGCGGGTCGCGCTCGACGCCGACACGGTGCGGCGCAAGCGGCAGGCGGTCGCCTGCTTCGCCAGCCAGCTGCAGCCCGACCGATCGACCGGCGCGCCGCCGATCCTGCTCGACTCGACCGTGGCGCGTGCCGCTCGCGACTTCGAAGTGGTGTTCGCATGACCGCGGGCTCGACCGGCGCCAGGGCCGATCGCCTGCGTTATTTCGACGAGATGTACGCGGCCGATCCGGACCCCTACGGACTTCGCGACCGCTGGTACGAAGCCCGCAAGCGCGCCGTGCTGATGGCCGCGCTGCCGAACGAGCGGTATGCATCGGCGTACGAGCCGGGTTGCGGTTCGGGCGAGCTCAGCGTTCAACTCGCCGCCCGCTGCGATCGGCTGCTTTCGAGCGACTTCAGCGAGGGCGCATTGGCGTCCGCCCGCGAGCGCGCTCGGGGGCTCGACAACGTCCGCTTCGAACGCCACCGGCTGCCGCGCGACTGGCCTTCGGCATCTGCGCCGTTCGACCTGATCGTGCTGAGCGAGGTCGGCTACTTCCTCGATGCGGATGCGATGCAACAGGTCGCCACGCATTGCGCCGCATCCCTCGCCGACGGCGGCGTGCTGGTCGCCTGCGACTGGCGGCCCGACTTCGCCGAGCGCGCATTGCCCACCGCCGAGGTGCACGACCTGCTCGATCGATTGCCGCTGACCCGCCTGGTCCGCCACGAGGAAAGCGACTTCCTGCTGGAGGTCTGGTGCCGCGACGGCCGGTCGGTGGCCGAGCGGGAGCGCATCCGATGATCGGCGTGGTGGTGCCGGCGCACGACGAGGAGCTGCACATCGGCAGCTCGCTGGCAGCCTTGCTGGTGGCGGCCAGGCACCCGGGCCTGGCGGGCGAAGAGGTCCAGATCCTGCTGGTGCTCGACAGCTGCACCGACCGCACGGCGGAGATCGCACAGGCACTCGGCGTGGCCACGTTGACGGTCGAGGCACGCAACGTCGGCCTGGCGCGGGCTGCCGGCGCCGACCTGCTGATCGCTCGTGGCGCGCGCTGGCTGGGCTTCACCGATGCCGATACCCGGGTGTCGCCCAGCTGGCTGGTGCGGCAGCTGGAGCTGGATGCCGATGCGGTCTGCGGATCGATCGGCGTCGACGACTGGAGCCGGCACGGGGCGCTCGCGGATCTGCTGCATCAGGATTTCACCAGCACCTACAACGATGCCGACGGCCACCGCCATGTGCATGGCGCCAACATGGGGGTCTCCACTGCCGCCTACCTGCGGGCCGGCGGCTTTCCTGCGCTTCGCTGCAGCGAGGACGTGGCGCTGGTGAAAGCCCTGGAAGCGACCGGCGCACGCATCGCCTGGAGCGCCGCGCCGCGGGTCGCGACCAGCTCGCGGGTGGACCCTCGGGCACGCGGCGGCTTCGGCGATGCGATCCGGGCGGTCATTGCATCGCATGCGGCGTGTACGGCTTGCCAGATGGTTCATGCCTTGCAAGGTGCCTGTGGGGCGGGGCCGGGTGCAGCGGCGGCAATGAAGCCGACCTGAGGACCGGGACGCGGGGGAAGCCGGCCGCGACCGACGGCATGGCGATTGCGGGCATCGCATCGGACCTCGCCATCGGATCTCCGATTCGAGGCGCGGTCGACGCGCGGGCGTCGAGCCAGGGCAGCAGCCCGCGCCGCTGCGCCGCGATCATCGTGACCGCCGCGCAACCGGCGAGATTGATGGTCGAGATCACGATGAAGAAGCCGTCGTGGATCACCCAGATGCCGTAGACCACGCCGGTCACGTGCGACAGCACCCAGGAGCCCCAGGTCAGGAGCGAGATCGCCTTGGCGCCGTCGCGGCAGCGCCAGACCGCCACGATCTGCGGCAGGTAGGTGACCACGCGCACCGCGTTGGTCACCAGGTAGATCCACGCGATCGCGGAAAGGATCTGCATCGAAGGCAGCAAGGCGGCATCGGAAAGGTTCACGTTCACTCTCCCGCGGCGCAGAGCCAATGCCAGCGCAGCACCGGATGACTGCATTGGCGCTCGACCAGCCGGCTCGAGACGCTGGTCGACAGGAACTCGGGCGTGTTGCCGTCCCGGTCGAACCACATGGTGGCCTCGTACAGCTTGGTGTCGTCGGCGCTTCGGTCGTATTGGTCCAGCAGCTGCCTGACCAGCATCTGGCTGGCTTCCGCGTTGCCGATCAGCGCATCGTTGCGCAGCGGGTCGAGCGCCGAGACCTGCGCCCGCGGCGGCTGGGCCACCAGCAGGGTCGCCGCGACCCCGACGGCGGCGATGGCGATGGCCACGCCTCCCCAGGCGGCGCGCGAGCGCAACGATTGCTGCGAGATGAAAGTCGAATGGTCCATGGACGGCTCCTGGTTCGTTCCGCGGCCGGAAATCGGCGCTGGGCAACGGTCGGAGGCCAGTGTTCGCAAGCCGGGCCGGCGCAACAATTGCGCGCTGGTCTTATCGAGGTTCTAAGACTTGCGCTTAGCCGATGGCATATCGCTTCGGCGGGGCTTTTCGGCTAGCCTCGTCCGGCCGCGCCTCCCGACCCCATCGGTCCTTCGAGCGTCGCCGCTTCACGGGAGACCCTGTTGAAAGTCCTGCTGATCGATGACCACGAGATCGTCTGGAGCGGCACCCGGCGCCTGCTCGAGCGGCTGTCGCAGGAGCTGGAGCCGGGCGCGGCCTTCCACTTCGAGGCGGTGCGGGATGTCGAAGCGGCCCGGCTGCAGCCGCGCGACGGCTTCGACCTGGTCATCCTCGACTACCACCTGCCGGGCATGTCCGGCCTCGAGGCACTGGCTTCGGTCAAGGCGCACTTCGAATCCGTGCCGGTCTGCATGCAGTCGGCCGAAAGCGACGCGCAGCGGGTTCGCGCGGTCATCGATGCCGGCGCCGCGGGCTTCGTTCCCAAGTCGTACCGGCTGGAGGAAATGGAAGCGGCCTTGCGACTGGTGGTGCGGCACCGGGTCTACCTGCCGGCCGAGTTCGTGCTGGCCGAGCATGTGGTTCGCGAACGGCAGCCGGACGAGCTTTCGACCGAGGAGCTCGCACGCTTCCTCGGCACCGAGCTGTCGCCGAGGCAGAAGCAGGTGCTGGCGCTCGCGATCCGCGGGCTGCCGGTCAAGCTGATCTCGCGGCAGCTTTCGATCGCCGAGGGCACCGTCAAGGTTCACCTGTCGATGGTCTATCGCGCGCTCGGCGTGCGCAACCGCACCGAGGCGCTTTGCCGGGTGTTCGAAGCCTCGGCAGCCGGCGCGCTGGAGGCGCCATGAGCGCGGTGATGCATTCGCGAGGCTTGCCCGACGAGGCCGCCACCGGCGCCCTGCCGATGTCCGCACCCGATGCACGCGACGAACTCGACCAGCGCCGCCTGCAGCTGGTGACCGAACAGGCGGTCGGGCTGCGCTGGGAGATCCTGCTGACCGCGGCAACGGTGTTCGCGATCGCCTGGCGCGACGTGCCGTGGACCTGGCTCGCGGTCTGGTTCGCCGGGGTGATCGTCATCCGCGAGTGGCGTGCGGCCGCGCTGCTGCGGCTGGAGCGCGATCGCTCGCGGCCGATCGCCGAGCGGCTTCGGCTGACCGTGGTCTGGAACTTCTTCCTCGGCATGGCCAACGGTTCGGCCGCCATCTTCATGCTGTGGCTCGACCCGACGCTCGATGCCGTGCTGACGATGATCCTGGTGTCCTGGGGCGCCGGTGCGGTGTCCACCAGCGCCTTCATCCTGCCGGCCTTCCTGAGCTATGCGTCCTGGCTGTTCGTGCCCACCGCCTTGATGTGGGCCACCGCAGGCAACTGGCTGGGCACCGGCGTCGCGGTGCTGGTGATGATGTTCTTCGGCGTGCAGCTGCGATTCGCCAAACGCAACCTCAGGACTTTCGAGGAATCTTTCGGCATCCGGCTGGAGAACGTCGAGCTGGCACGGCGGCTCGCCGCCGAAGGCATCGAGCTGGCCGCGGCGCGGGACGCGGCGGTGCAGGCCGATCTCGGCAAGAGCGGCTTCCTGGCCGCCGCGAGCCATGACCTGCGCCAGCCGCTACAGGCCATGTCGCTCAACAGCGGCGAGCTCATGCGGCTCGCGGCGGACGACGATGCACGCTCGATCGCGCGCGACATCGTAGCCAGCATCGACGACCTGCGCAGCATGCTCGACGGCCTGCTCGACGTCTCCAAGCTCGATGCCGGCGGCGTGGCGCCGGAGTCGCGCGACCTGTCGATCGGGCGCCTGGTCGAGGGCGTCTGCAACAGCTTCCGGGCGGCGGCTTCGGCGCGCGGGCTGGCCATCGACTGGCAATGTCCGCCGGGCCTCGTCGGCCGCAGCGACCCCGAGCTGCTGCGGCGCATCCTCGCCAACCTGGTGGACAACGCGCTCAAGTTCACGCAGCAGGGCGGCGTCCAGGTGACGGCCGAGGCGGTGGAGAACGGCATCCGGATCGAGGTGCGCGATACCGGCATCGGCATCGCAGCCGAGGACCAGGGCCGGGTGTTCGACGACCTGGTGCAGGTCGGCAACCCGGAGCGCAACCGGGCGCAGGGACACGGCCTCGGGCTCGGCATCGTGCGGCGTCTCGCCCGGCTGCTCGGCATCGGGCTCGAGCTCGAATCGCGGCTCGGCCAGGGTTCGGTGTTCCGGCTGCAGGTACCCCGCGGCGACGCTGTCGAGCGACCCGAACCGACGGCTGCCGCCGCCGAGCGGCTCGACGGCTGCCGCATCCTGGTGCTCGACGACGCGGAGCAGGTTCGCTCGGCTTACCGCCGGGCGCTCGAAGGGCTGGGCGCCGAGGTGCATGCCGCCGGCAACCTGGCGGAGGCGCTCGATCTGGTCAGCCGACTGTCCGTCGATGTGGCGGTGGTCGACTACCGGCTCGCGCCCGGCGTCGATGGCATCGAGGCCGTGGAGGCGCTGCGCCGCGTGGACGTTGGCCTTGCGGCCGTGCTGGTCACCGCCGACACCGGCGATGCGATCGTCCGGCGCGCCGAAGTGGCCCGGCTGCCGATGCTTCGCAAGCCAGTCGATGCTGCCGCCCTGGCGCATGCGGTGAACGGCTGCCGACCGCGGCAAGGCGGCCGGGAGGACGCGCCATGAGCGGCCCGGCCGGACGTTGGCTTGCTGTCGGCGCAGAGGTGCTGGTGCGCAAGGTGGAGGCCTCCGCGGGCGAGGTCTTCGATTGCGACCTGTTGATCGTCGGCAGCGGCTACGGCGGCGCGGTGGCCGCGGCGCGCTTCGCCGGACTGCAGGTCGCGGATGCAGGCGGAACGCTGCGACCCGCCAAGGTCTATGTGCTCGAACGGGGCGTGGAGTACCTGCCGGGCGACTTTCCGGATCGCTTCGCCGACGTGTCCGGCCATGTGCGCTTCAGCACCCAGGACGGCTCGCCGGCCCGTGGCCGGGCCGAGGCACTCTTCGATGTGCGTATCGGAACCCACGCGCATGTGCTGGTCGGCAACGGACTCGGCGGCGGCTCGCTCATCAACGCGGGCGTCATGGAACGACCGACCGACGAGATCATGGCGACGAAGTGGCCGAGCACGCTCGACCGACAGGCGCTCGAACAAGGCTACGCGGCAGCAGAGGCCATGCTGGCGCCGCAGCGTCTTCCGGACGACACCCGCCTCCTCAAGCTGGACGCGCTCGAACGGCTTGCCGCCTCGGAACCGCATGGGAACGCGCGGCGCTGCAGCATCGCCGTCAATTTCGTCACCGGCCATCGAACGCCAGCGGGTGTCGAGATGGCACGCTGCACGCTGTGCGGCGATTGCGTGTCCGGCTGCAACCAGCGCGCCAAGCTCACGCTCGACACCAACTACCTCGCATTCGCGAAGCAGCGAGGCGCCGAGTTGTACTGCGGCGGCACGGTGGAACGGATCGCCGAGGTCGAGCAGGGAGATGCCTCGCACTGGCGGGTGGATTGGCACTTCACCGAAGCCTCGCGCCGGCCGGTCGATGGCAGGCCGTTTCGGATTCGGGCGGCGAGGGTGGTACTCGCGGCCGGTGCGCTCGGCTCGACCGAAATCCTGCTTCGGTCCGAGAAAGCCGATGGTGGAACCGAGGGCGAGTTCTTGTTTTCCGGACGGTTGGGCAAACAGTTCTCGACCAACGGCGACATGATCGCGGCAGTGACCGGTCAGCGCGAAGAAGTGAACGGTTGCGGCGACGAGAACGACGATCCGGCCGAGCCGGGCTCGCGTCGTGTCGGACCCACCATCACCGGCCTGGTGCGACCGGAGGCCGAAGGCATGCCCTTCGCGGTGCAGGAGTTCGGAATTCCAGCGGCGCTTCGCCGCTTGTTCGGCGAAGTCATCACGACCGGCAAGCTGTTGAACCTGGACCTCTCTGGCGCGCCAACGGATAACGATGATCCGATGGCGGTCACGAAGAAGGTCTTGACGCATACCGGCGTGTATGGGCTGATGGGCGACGACGGCGCGAATGGGAAACTGGCGCTTGCGAAACCTGAGGGTGCTCGCGACGACGACATCGCCCCGCCGTTCTGCGATGGCCAGGTCGCGGTCCAATGGAAGGAAGTCGACCGCCTGCCTCTCTTCAAGAAACAGTTCGAGTGGCTCGAACGGGCCGGCTCGCAGGGTACCGGCGGCAAGGCTCTGCCCAACCCGCTCTGGAAGCCGCTGGGCATGTCGCCCTTCTTCGAGAACAAGGTCTCGGGCGTGGTGGCCACCGTTCACCCGCTCGGCGGCTGCGCCATGGGCGAGACGGCCGCGCAAGGCGCGGTGGATGTACACGGGCGCGTGTTCCGGCGCGATGGCTCGATCCACCGAGGGCTCGCGGTGCTCGACGGCGCGATCGTGCCGCGCTCGCTCGCGATCAATCCGGCGCTCACCATCACCGCGCTGGCCGAGCAGGCCTGCCGCGCGCTTCGAGTCCATTGGGGCTTCAGCGAAGAGGCCACGGCGCCGGCGCCGGTCGTGCCGCGGCCGTTGCGGGCGCGGCGCGCCGTGCGTTCGGCAGGCAAGACCGGCCTGGTGCTGGTCGAGCACTTCCAGGGTCCGCTGGAACTGGGCGGGGTGCGCTATTGGGCAAGTCTCCATCTTCGGACGGTGGAGATCGCCGATCTCACCACCTTCGTGCGTCGCCTGCCTCGCAAGGTCGACCTCCACAAGGCGGATCTGATGCTGACGCCGGTCGATGCCTCGCACGACGAGTTCAGCGAGCCGCCGCCGATCGGGCCGAACAGCATCTGCGCCGGCCTCTCCGGGCAGGTCGGCCTGTTCGAACCGCAAGGCTTGCTCGTCGCACGCGAGCTGCGCTATGCATTGGAGATCCGATCGCTTGGCGGCGCCCATGCGCATTCGGGTTTGCGGATCGGCACCTCGATCGACGGGCGCAAACGGATCGACGCACTGCGGACCGATCTGAGCCCCTGGTGCGAGCTGACCCAGTTGAGCATCGAGCTGTCCGGCCTCGCTCGAGGCGAAGATCGACCGCCTCCCACCGTATGGCAGCTCGACCTCGCACGCATGGCGCGCTACGGCCGATTGATGCTGTCGCTGACCCGGCAAGCCAATGCACCCGAGGCGTTGGCCGACCTGGCCGCACTGGCCTTGATGGTGTTGCGCGTGTTGCTGGTCAATGGTCGGTTGCTGTCCTTCGATGCCGGCAGCCAAGACATGCCGAGCCGCGTCGGCGAGCGTTACCCCGGGCCGCTGCCGGGTTTCGACTCCGAGATCGTCTGGGTACATCCCGCAATCGGCGAGAAGGGTGCGCGCCTGACCCACTATCGGGGCGGCCCGAACGCGGCCGGCTCGCGGCCGGTGCTGATGATCCACGGCTTCGGCGCCTCGGGCTCGACCTTCGCGCATCCGAGCATTCCGAACAACCTGGCGTTGTTCATGTTGACCCGTGGGCGCGATGTCTGGGTGCTGGACCTGCGAACCAGCATCGCCAACGTGACCGATGGCGAGGGCGGCCGCCTCGGCGCCCTGTGCAACTTCGAGGACGTGGCGCTCGGCGACATTCCGAAGGCGCTCCAGATCGTGCAGGAGCGTTCGGACGGACGCCGGGTAGACGTGGTGGCGCACTGCATCGGTTCCGCGATGTTCTGCGTGGCGGCGCTCGAGTCGGCACGGCCGGGCCGCGCCCGAGCGGGCGATGCCGCCGACCCGGGCTTCGCGATGCGCTCGACGATCGGCGCGGTGGTGCTGTCGCAGGTCGGCCCGCTGGTCGAGCTCAGCCCCATGAATCAGCTGCGCGGCTTCGTGGCCAGCTACATCGAGCAGTTCCTGAGCGTCGACATGTTCGACACGCGTCCCGAGCCGAGCACGCGGCAGAAGCTTTTGGACATGGTGCTCGCGTTCTTTCCCTACCCGCCGGACGACCGGGAGGAGGAGCGGGCAAGGACCACGCCGCACGACTTCCGCTGGGTGCGGCATCGTGCCGATGCCATCTTCGGCCAGCTGATGGAGCTCGCGAATGTCGGCGACGACACGCTGATGGCGCTCGACGCCATCTACGGCTGGGTCAAGGTGCGCGCGTTGGCGCAGACCATCCACTTCGCCCGGCATCGCATGCTGACCGATGCGTCGGGGCGGAACGCGGCGCTGGTGCGGCAGTTCTTCGAACAGGGGTTCGACTTTCCGCTGCTCATGGTGCATGGGCGGCGCAACCGGGTCTTCGATTGGCGCGGCAGCCTGGAGAGTCTGCGGCTGCTCGCCAAGCTTCGGCAGCACGGCAGCGCCGAAGCCACGCCGCCGCCGCCACCGACGCAGGTCGACGAGGGCGATGCGATCCGATGGAGCGTGGACGGCGCGACCCAACTGCTGGTCGTCAAGAAATACGGCCACCAGGATTGCGTGATCGGACACGAAGCGCATGCCGATGTGTTCCCGGCGATGCATGCATTCCTCGAACGCCATGCGACCCACGAGGAGCCGGAACCGCCCAAGGGTGCCGGTGAAGAGCCGCCTCGAACCCTGGTGACCTGCGAGACACCGTGGATCGGGCCTTCGCTGGGCTGGACCCGCTTCGAGACCGAGGACGTGCTCGAGATCTCACTGCTGGTTCATGCGAGCCCGCGCCATGCCCGCACGCTGGGCGTCGTCTTCGTGCCGGTGTTCAAGGTGGCGCCGGACCGCTGGGAAGCAGTGCTCGGGCTGGCAGCCGGCCTGTTGACCGACGACATCACCGGAGCGCCCGGCGCGCCGCCACCGGACAAGAACCTGAGCGGCCAGGCCGAGGCACTCGCGCCGGCGAGCAACCAGTTGCTGAAGCATCCGGTCGTGGTCGGCATCCGGCGCAGCCGGCTCGACGGCGAGCTCCATCATGTCGCCGTTTTGACGGTGCACAGCGACCTGCCCCTGTCGCCGGATGCCTTGTTCAGGGAGAAGGACAGCGGCGGCGGCGGGCCCGGCATGGCCGGGCCGTGGCTGCAAGGCGGCCGCAAGCTCGGCAACCTGGTCGAGGCCGCGGTGCTGGACTTCTTCTCCGATGTCTATCCGGACGATGCGCGGGTCGAGGCGTCGATCATGTCCCTGGAGCCCGAAGTCGTCGCCGGCGCCGACCTGGTCCGCGCGCCGCAGCCGGGCGAGCACGTCGTTCCTCCGGCGGGCCTTCGCTTTGCGCTCGGAAGCTGCCAGTACCCGCGAGGCATGCTCGACGAAGCCTGCGCCGAGGCAGCCTACCGCCAACTCGGGATCGACTTGCAGGGCCGCCGGCCACAGTTCCTCGTGCTCGCCGGCGACCAGGTCTATCTCGATGCGACCGCCGGCCTGTTCGATCCGGCGCCGTCGGACAGTTCGCTGCGCGTCGACAAGGCGTACGAGCTCAACCTGCGGCTGCCGAGCTTTCGCCGGGTGGCAGCCAGGCTTCCGATCTACACCATGCTCGACGATCACGAGGTACATGATGACTGGCAACCGGATGCCGACCCCGCGCCGGGCGACGAGGTGGCCCAGGCGCTCGCGGGCTACGAGACCTACCAGGCCAAGGTCCAGCCGCGGGCTCTTTTCAAGGGGTCGCGCCACTATCGATTCGATCCGGGCGGCTATCCGTTCTTCGTGCTCGACACCCGCTCCGAACGCGAGCGTCGACGGGTCGACGGTCGAGCCGATGCGCCCGATGCAGGGCAGGACGCCTCGCATCCGCTGGAAGCGGCGCGAATCGTCTCGGATCGATCGATGGCGCGGCTGCAGGATTGGCTCGGCGCCCTGCCGGCCGCGAGCGTCAAGTTCGTGGTGTCGCCGACGCCGGTGCTTCCGTTCGAGCGCTTCGACGATGCTTCGGCGGCTGGTGAACGTCTTCCCGAACGACTGCGATCGGACGGCTGGTCGGGCTATCCGCATTCGCTCTGCGCATTGCTCGAATACATCGAGGCTCGATCGATCCAGCGCGTGGTGTTCCTCTCCGGCGATGCGCACCTGTCGCTCGCGACCAAGCTGTTGCTCGGTGGCGGCACCAACGCGATCTATTCGGTGGTGTCGAGCGGCCTCTACGCCCCCTGGCCTTTCGCCAACGGCCAGCCGGAAGACTTCGCGTTGGCCGGCGCCGTGACCCTGCCGATGCACAGTGCCGCCTTCGGGACGATGCATACGGCACCGCTGCCGCCTTCGAGCGCCTACGCGCTCATCGGCATCGAGCCGGGAAAGGGCGGTGCAGAGAGGTTGGTGGTCGACTTCCGGCCCGTCGATGGCCCTGCCAAGCGCTGCACGCACGATCTGTCGCTGCCTGCCTCCGACTGGCAGACCTGAGCCCGCGAGCTAGACGCGCAGCAGTCCGCGAAAGCCGCGGGCGGCGTAGTACGACTGGACGCCGTTGTGATAAACGAAGACCTGCCCATAGCGCCGGTCGCCGAACAGCGCCCCGCCCAGCGCACGGATGCCGGCCGGCGTCTTGAGCCAGCTGGAGGTCTTGAGGTCGAACTCGCCCAAGGCCTGCAGGGTCCGGTATTGCGTCTCGTCCAGCAGTTCGATGCCGAGGGCGGCGGCCTCGTCGACCACGTTGCCCTTCGGCTTGTTTTCCTTGCGAGCGTCGAGCGCCTCCCGGTCGTAGCAGAGGCTCCGGCGAGCGGCAGGGCTTTCGGCCGAGCAGTCGCAGAAAAGGACCTGGCCGTTTGCCGGGTCTTGTCCGATGACGTCGGGCTCGCCGCCGCTTGCTTCCATCGCCTGCAGGGACCGGAGTGCAGCCGGGAACGCCTTCAAACGGTCTTCCACGTCGCTCCAGGCAATGCCTGGGTGGCGGCGGGGGTTCCCCTCGAACCGGGCCTGCAGGGCCTCGATCAGCGCATCGGGTCGGTTGGCTTTCATGCCGCTTTGTACCCGATGGACTCCACTTGGCACCAGGGTGCGGATTCGGGTGATCTACGACGCTCAGGCACGCTTCGGGTCGTGCCCCCAGTTCATCAGCGAGTAACGCCAGGGCGTATCGGTCACGTCTCCCGACGGCCGCTGGGCCAGGTGGCGATGCACGTAGCCGACCACCTTGCGCATGTGGGCGACATCGCCTGCCGTCAATTGGTCCGTCGGCTTTCCGAGAAGGCGGACGATGCGACGGCCGGAGGCATGGCCGACCGATTCGCTGCTGGCGCGCTTGAAGCCGACCGCATGCGATTCATCGCTCTTGAGCCACGCATCCAGCTGGTGCGGCGTCATGTTGACCGCTGCCTTGAAGTCTTTCAGGACGGCTTGCTTGTCATCGCTGTCGGGCGAGGAAGTCTTGCTGGTAGACATGCGCGGCGTCGTCTCGCAGTCGTTCAGTGATGCGGCTTGAGCGCATCGGCGGAGTGGATGGCCTTCTTGCCCGACTTGGCACTCTTGACCTCGTACTCGGGCTTGTCCTTGGTGGCCTTGGCGGTGTGCCCCTGGATCTGGGTCGTGCTCGTGATCTTGCGAGTCACCACGCCGGTCGTCTTGCCCTGGGAGGTGTTCCAGTCGACCTTGTCGCCTGCCTTCGGTTCCTTCGTCATGCGGGTTCCTTCTGTTCGAAACGATCTGTTCCGCGCGGCGCGCGAAGAGCGGCCATCTTGTGAAAGCGGGTTCTCGGTGGCGGTAGGACGAGGCCTTGGTTGTTCGGCTGGTGACGCTCACATGCCGGTCGACGGAGGCCCTTGCGGGCGGAGCTGAACGAGCCAAGCTTCGTCGGGTCTCGATCGGCTACACGAATGGCCCGGTCCAAAGGGTAAACGCCCGATGGGCTTCCCCCCAGAGGCCATCGCCGCTTACCCTCGATCTGCTGCGCAAGGTGGATCTCGATGCAGGCGACGCTCGCCGAAGAAAACCCGATCGGATCGCGCGCACGCCAAGGAGGCTTCATGCTGAATTCCGGCCGGCAACATGCCGCATCGCGCATCGTGAAGAGTTGGGTCCTCAACCGACTGCTGGTGCCGGCGTTCAGCCGGCGTGCTGCGAGCGGCTCTTCATGGCGAGCCGCTTCGATGCCGTGCATGCGATCGAGCCCAATCCCAAAACCTACGACGTGCTGCGCATCAACGCGCGCCTGGCCGGCAACATCCACTGTCACCGCGTCGCTGCCTCCCATGCGAAGACGATGCTTCGATTCGAGCAGCAGCTGGGCAATGTCGGCGGCTCGCACATCGTCGCGGCTGCGGGCGGCACGAGCAATGCGGCTGCATCGACCATCGAGGTCGCGGGCGGACGGCCGCTGAAGGAGGTTCGACCGGCGTTCTACGAAATGCTGATCGCGCGCAAGCCGGACCCGGTCGTTTGAGGGATGGCGTCGGCGGCAAGCGCCTCGGGGTCGCGGCCTTGGGCTCGCATCAGGTCTTCCCATCGGGCCTGCCGAAGCAGGTGCCGTGGTACTCGAGGGTAGAGCCGTTGGAGTTCATCGAGCTCGTTGGCATTGAGCCTCGCATCATCCGCCCGCCGGCTCACGACCTCGTAGGCCAGGATGAAGGGCAGCGCCAGCAGGGCCATCAGAGCGTAAAGCTGGCCGATGCCGAATGCGATCAGGAAGACGACCGGCCCCAGCAGGATCACGAGCCACGCCTTCCACAGGAACTTGAGGACCTTGCGCATGCCTCGATCTTGCTGAGCAGCGCGTGGTCATCGGCGTCGGCATCCCGCGGCTGCACTTGTCGGTGAAAGCACTACGAACTAACCCTGGGGTAGGGGGCGTCGTCGTCGCACTGCCAACGAGCGTGCATTAGTTGTGGTCAGCCGGCCGAACTAGGGCGTTTGCCGGATTGCGCGGTCGGCGCTCGTGCATCTATGGTGTCTGTTCCTGCTCTTCGATCGAACGCCTTGCTCACGCTCACCATCCTTGCAGTCGCCTTGCTGTTCATGCTGCATGAATTGCGCCTTGAGCTGCGCCTGCAGGGTGCAGCCCTGATCAGGCGCGAGCGCAAGGGCTGCTTCGCGATCGAGATCTATCGGCGAGTGGTCATGCTGCAGCTGCCGGCGCATGTCTCGGCCTTCCCGGTGCCGCGAGAGCGACGCATCCGGGTTCGCAGGTTCTGGGGAATCGCTCTCTCGCAGCAGGAGATCAGCGTGGCCTTGCCGGTCAGCGCCTGCGAGAACCTGTCGGGCATCGCGCCTGGCGACTTCGACCCGCAGTTTCCGTCCTGGCTTCGGTCGGCGGCGTGAATCCGGTGCGGTCGGTCGACGCTCGGGATCGCACCGCGATGGGGTTCAGGCGTTCAACTCGCTGATCTGCATCGACAGGTCGTACAGCTTCGACTTGCCCGCGTAATACTGGTCCAGGCGCCAGTCCTTCAGGATCTCGATCGCGATCTGAAAGCTCTTGTAGTCGAGCTGATACAGGGTCGACAGCTCGAAGCTGCGTTCCGACTCCAGGGCGAGTACGAGACTGGCCAGGATGCGGGCGCTCTCGTGCGTCGGATCGGCCGCGATGAGCTTGCGGGCAGCCTTGATGGCGTTCATGAATGGAGTCCTTGTTGCGCCGCAGCAGATGGAGGGCCTGCCAATATGCCGACGCCAGGTTTCAGCTTCATGACGGTTTCGTGACAAGCCCATCGCCCGGCTCGCGAATCCTTGAAGGCTGCCAAGCGGCGCCGTCCACGGCGAAGGCGCTGACCATGATCCGTTCCAGGATCCCGGGCACCTCGAACACCGAACGATTGCGAACTCGGCGGGTCGCTGACTGGAATCGCTCCAGGTCGGCCAGCAAATGGCGTACCGCCGGCTCGACATGCCTGAAGCTACTGCACACCAGCCCAAGATCGTGCTCGCGCAGCCAATCGGTGTTGTAGCGCTCCTGCGGAAGTGTGGAGCGATTGCGCACCACCACGGACGGCAGCGACATCTGCACCGCCTCGCTCAGCGCGCCGGGCCCCGGCTTTCCGATCATGTAGTCGGCAAGCTGCATGTAGTGGGCCATCCGGGTGCTGAAGCCGAGCACGTGATGCGGCTTGGCGGAGGGCATCGACGCGAGTTCTCTCGCGAGCTTCTGGTTGTGCCCGCATGCGAGGATCAGCTGCCGGTCCTGGAGCCGCCTGGCGATGTCGATCATCGCCCTCGAACCATGGCCGCCGAAAAGCACGATGCCGGTCGGCAGGTCCGGGTCGAGGCCGAGCGCCTTGCGCTGGGCGGCACGGTCGATGGCCGGCCGGTCATAGAACTCCGGACGGATCATCATTCCCGAGGTGGCATGAATGCGATGGGCCGGATGGCCGGCGGCGCGCGCCTGGAGCACCGCGCGGGGCGTACCGCAGATGACATGCTGCCGACCGCCGGGCTCGATCCAGAAGTGCGGCGGCAGGTCGGCGAGGTCGGTCAGGAGGGTGACGTAAGGAACGCCCGGCAAGCTGGCCGCGAGCGATTCGCGCAGCACGCGATTGAAGTTGGGAATCAGCGACACCACCATGTCCGGCTCCTCGGCCAACCAATGGGCCTGCAACTGCCGCGACATCGGCGCATGCGCCCAGCGGATCAGCGCCTGCAGCAACTTCAATTCCTTGGCCAGGCCGAAGGTCCAGCCCCGTGCGAGGCGCTGGTTGTAGAGGACTTCGGGGTCGACCCCGAGCCGGCCGAAGAAGGTACCGCGCGGATCGATCATGTCGCGCAGGTGGACCGGACGCACATCCCATGGCAGGCCGTGTCGGTGGATGGCAGCCTGCAAGGCCGCGGACGAGGCACGATGACCTCCGCCCGCGTCGATGTAGACGAGCGTCACCTTGCGCCGCGGGCTGTGCGGACCCGTGGCGGGCGCCGGCGGGGCTGGATGACGAAGGCTCATGCTTTCGCGGCGGCCGCGGCCGCCGCGGTGGTCTTGCCGGCAACGGTTCGGACTCCATGGTGGCCGCCCGAGGCGCAGCGAAGGATCTCGAGCCGCCCGTCCGCGTGTTCCGCGAGGGCCGTGAGGCTCTCGACCCAGTCGCCGTCGTTGGCATACAGGATGCCGTCGATGTCACGCAGCTCGGCGTGATGGATATGGCCGCAGACCACGCCCTGGAGGCCTCGGCGCCGCGCCTCGCGGGCCAGGGCCTGCTCGAAGTCGCCGACGTAGCTGACGGCGCGCTTTACCTTGAACTTGAGGTACTGGGACAGCGACCAGTAGGGCAGGCCGAGCCGTGCCCGCAGCGAGTTCAGGTGCCGGTTCAACTTGAGCGTGAACTCGTAGAGCGAGTCGCCGACGTGCGCCAGCCATTTCGCGCACTGGATGACGCCGTCGAACAGGTCGCCATGCACCACCCAGAGCTTGCGGCCGTCGGCGGTTTCATGGATCCACTCCTCCGCGACCTCGATGCCGCCGAAATCGTGATTCACGTACTTGCGGGCGAACTCGTCATGGTTGCCCGGAATGAAGATCACGCGGGTGCCCTTGCGTGCCTTGCGAAGCAGCTTCTGCACCACGTCGTTGTGCGCCTGCGGCCAGTACCACTGGCGCCTGAGCTGCCAACCGTCGATCACGTCGCCGACCAGGAACAGGGTTTCGCATTCGTTGTGCCGGAGGAAATCGAGCAGGGCATGCGCCTGGCAGCCGGGCGTTCCGAGATGCACGTCCGAGATCCAGAGCGTGCGGTAGCGGCGCGGCTCCCGTTCGAGTCCTTCATGCTCGGCGTCGCCGCCTGCCAGGTGGGCGGCGCCCCAGGATCGAAGGAGAGCATCGTCGCGTTTCATGGCCGCATCGTTGCCGCACCGGATGACGCGGCCACGGCGCCGGGATGAAGCTTGGATGACAGCCGCGAGCTACTTGCGTCGACCGAACGCGAGCCAGGCCGCGATCGCGGTGAAGCTCAGGACGATCGCCACCACGATCCAGAAGCCGTGCTCGTGCTGCGCCAACGGAACCCCGCCGACGTTCATCCCGAAAAGCCCCGCGAGGATGTTGATCGGCAGCGCCAGCACCGTGACCACGGTGAGCACGAAGAGGCTGCTGCCGGTGTGCTCGGCGACGCCGGCGGCGATCTCTTCCTGCAGCAGCTTGATGCGTTCCTGCAGCGCATGCATGTCGCGCAGCACGACCGAGAACTCCTCGGTCGACGCGCGCAGCCGCTGCACGTCTTCTTCGGCGATCCAGGAGAGCGGGCTTTGCAGCAGGCGGAAGAGCGCGGCCGGCTCGGGCGCCAGCAGCCGCTGCAGCCGAACCAGCACCCGCCGGAGGCCGCCCAGCTGCGCCCGCGTGGTCGCCAGCCTTCCGGCGAGCAGCGAATCCTCGATGCCGTCGATTCGGCCGGTGACAGTTCGCACGATGCCGACCAGCACATCGGCCTGCGTGTGCAGCAGCCGGTCGAGCAGGTCGACCGTCGAGCGCATCGATTCGCCTCGAGCGATCGCGGTTCGCAGCCGGTCGACCGAGCGCAGCGGCTGGCGGCGCGCGGTCAGCACCAGCCGGCGGTCGACGCTGATCCACAAGGTGGAGATGTCGGAGGACTCGAAGGCGAAATCGAAATTGACGTCGTTGACGACGGCGAGCAGCGATTGCTCGGCCCGTTCGATGCGGGTGGAATGGAGGCCGTCGTTCAGCGCCTCGAAGAAGGATTCGTGCGGCAGCACATGGCGCGCGATCCATCTCTCGGCGTTGACATGCGCCAGGTTGAAATGCAGCCAGGCGAAAGGCCGGGCCTGTCGGTCGTCGCCAGCTTCGTGCAGCTCGGGCGCCGCCAGCCATCGGGCCGCCTCGCTGCTGTCGACCGGCCGGCCACGGCCATCCTCGCCCTCGAACAGGTAGCCGCAGATCAGCCCGGCCTCGTCGCCGCCGTATTGCACGAAACGGGCTTCGGTCAATCCGGGCAAGCGGCCCTTCCGGCGGGGCGGATCACCCGATTCGCTCGTGGCAGGTCAATAGGTCTCGGGCACGTACATGCTCGCAGGTACCGGCTGCCGAAGGTATTCGGCGTTGCGCGCGCGAGCCGGCAGCACGATCGGTGCGTGCTCCACCTCCTCATACGGAAAGAGGCTCAGCAGATGGCTGATGCAATTGAGCCGCGCCTTCTTCTTGTCGACCGCCTGCACCAGCCACCAGGGCGCCTCGGGGATGTGGGTTCGCTCCAGCATCGTTTCCTTGGCCTTGGTGTATTCCTCCCAGCGGCGGCGGCTTTCGAGGTCCATCGGGCTGAGCTTCCACTGCTTGAGCGGGTCGTGGATGCGACCGAGGAAGCGCTCATGCTGCTCTTCGTCGGTGATCGAGAACCAGTACTTGATGACGGTGATGCCCGATCGCACCAGCATCTTCTCGAACTCGGGCACGCTGCGAAAGAACTCCTCGTACTCCGCCTCGGTGCAGAAGCCCATCACCTTTTCGACGCCGGCGCGGTTGTACCAGCTGCGGTCGAACAGCACGATCTCGCCGCCCGCCGGCAGGTGCGACACATAGCGCTGGAAGTACCACTGGGTGCGCTCGCGGTCGTTCGGTGCCGGCAGCGCCGCCACCCGGCAGACGCGCGGGTTGAGGCGCTGGGTGATGCGCTTGATGACGCCGCCCTTGCCGGCCGCATCGCGGCCTTCGAAGAGGATGACCACCTTCTGCCGGGTGTGCTGCACCCAGTCCTGCAGCTTCACCAGTTCGCCCTGCAGGCGCAGCAGCTCACGGAAATAGAGCTGGCGATCGAGCGAGTCGGGCCGGGATTCGTCGTCGTCGCGACCGTCGTCGATTTCGAGCTCGAGTTCTTCGTCGTAGCTGTCGAGCAGGTCGCGCTCGATGCGCTGCATGACGAGGTCGTGGTTGCTCGGGATGGCTTTCTCGTCCATGGGGTCGGGTTCCTTCGGGTGGCCCCGGATGGTAGGGCCGGCGGATGACAAGGATGTGTCAGCCGAGAGGACGACCCGCGGGCGACCCGCGCGCGCCGACCAGCGGCCTGCGCGGCTCAGGCGTCCTTCAGCAGCAGCCAGGCGATCGCTGCGAGACCGCCGGCTGCGGCCACCAGCACCAGATCGTGATCCGGGAAGCCGAGGCTGCTCGGCTTCGGTGCCGCTGCGATCGGGGAGGCGCGAGTCGCCGACGGGTCCGAGAACGGATTGAAGATGGCGCCGCCGAGGCTTTCCGGTGGCGTCGATGCATCCTGCGTCATCGAAGGCTGACGATGTCCGGCGGCAGTTTGCAGCGCCGCGGATGCGCCAGCCGTCGATCTTGCGGCCGTGGCCGCATCGATCGCCCGCGGCGATCCGGGCAGCCCGCCTTCCGCATGGGCAGCGGTGCCGAACGCTCCGGCGAACAACAGCGCGAGCGCCGCCGCCAAGCCGGCCGCCCCGCCGTTCGCAAAACGGCTCGGCGGCCGCGCATGCGATCCGTCAGTCATTGTTTCGTTCGCACTTGCGGGCGTTGAGCAGGCATCGCGCGTAATCCGGGTCGTGCTTGAGCAGGAAGAGCGCGCGCGCCGCGACCGCGGTATCCGCGAAGTCGCTGAACAGGCCGTCGACGCCCGCTTCGTAGAACGCAAGGTATTCGTTGACCGGGTTGCCGCCGAAGCTGCCGGTCAGGCGCTTCTGTTCGCTGCGGAAGGTGTAGGGGTGTACCAGCAGGCCGAGCTTGTGCGCGTTCGCGATGACGTTGGTCGGAGGCAGCAGCACCCGATCGCGTTCGTCGACCACGCCGTCGCCGCTGACATCGGCGCAGGCGCCCGCCTCGATCTTCTTGCAGGCGCTCGAGATGAGATACGGCTTCCAGGGACCGATGCCATCCGCATAGCCCCGGATCTCCTGCAGGCCGCGCGGCGTCACCAGGTCGGAGAACAGGCCGGCACGGTTCGAGACCACCCAGTCGTAGGGCTTGTCGTAGGGCTTGGTCAGGTCGAGCGAGCCATCCGGCTTGACGTCGTTCGCGTCGATCAGCTGGATCAGGCGGATGCTCGTCCTGGTGTTGAGGTAGCGAAGGTTGGCGGTCTCGAAGGACTGGATGAAGACCGGCGAGTTGCGGCTGTTCCAGCCGGCCGCGGTCAGCACCTGCAGCAGCCGGTCTTCGAGCGGCAGGCCGATCGCCTGGTGGTAGGTCGGATGCTTGGTCTCGACATAGATCCCGATGCGGCGGCCTTCCTCGCGCGACTTGCGCTTGGCCAGCTCGATCACTTCGGCCAGCGTCGGGATCTGGAACTTGCCGTCGAAGTCCTGTCCGCGCTCCGGGAACGATTGCACCGCGCGCAGCTGCTTGATCTCGGCCAGCGTGAAATCGCTCGCGAAGAAGCCGTCGGTGGGTACGCCGTCGAGCACCACGGTGCGCCGGCGTTCGGCGAACTGCGGCAGTTCCTTGACGTTGGTGGTGTCGATCAGGTTGGGCTCGTGGCGAGCGATCAGGAAGCCGTCCTTGGTCGCGACCACGTCGGGCTCGATGTAGTCCGCGCCGAGCGTGATGCCGAGCGCATAGGTCTCCAGGGTGTGCTCGGGCAGGTAGCCGTTGGCACCGCCGCGGTGTCCGATGACGAGTGGTGCGTTGTCGGCGCGGCGGCGCGCCTTTTCTTCATGCGCGGGGGCCACGGCGCTGGCCAGCAGCAAGCTGGCACCGAGCAGGGCAAGGCAGGTTCTTCTGAGTGATGTCAAGGCGGTTCTCCTGGTTGTTGTCGGCGACCTTAGGCGGGCTCGATGACAGCGCGATGAAGCGTCCGCTGCCTGACGCGCGCCGAACCACGCTGCCGATCTAGGGGCGAGGCTGCCGGCTCCTGTAGCGCTCCGGCAGGTTCTCGACATGCATCAGCATCGGCAGGTCGGCAACGTTGAAGTCCGGATCCCAGGCCGGCGGGCCCAGGAGCCGTGCCCCCATCCGCAGATAGCCGCGAACCAGGGCGGGCGCTTCGACGTCGAAGGAAGTGTCGAGCCGCTCGGTCGGGAGCGCAATGCGGGGTTGCACCCGTCGGCCTTCGGGCACCGGATGTGAAGCCGAGAGCCGCCGCCAGATGCTCGCCGCCGCATGCCCGCCGGCAATGCCGTTGTGCTGCATCGGGATGCTGGCGCAACCGATCATGCTGGCGAGTCGGTTGCGATGCATGAAGTCGGTGAGCGCAGCCCAGAGCGCCAGGATGACGCCGCCATGCCGATGATCTGCATGCACGCAGCTGCGACCGAGTTCCACCATGTGCGGCCGGAGGTCGTCGAGCGCTGCGAGATCGAATTCGGTGTCGGTGTAGGTTCCGCCGGCGCGCCGGGCCTGCGACGGCGTGAGTACGCGGTAGGTGCCGACGACGGCTTCGGACGCGGCATCCCGGACCAGCAGGTGCTCGCAGTAGTCGTCGAAGCGGTCGATGTCGTGCCCGGGCAGGGTGCCGGGCAGGCGCGCGCCCATCTCGCCCGCGAACACCTGGTGACGCAGCCGTTGCGCGGCGCGCACCTCGTCCTGATGGCGTGCCCACTGCGTGACGAGCCGAGGCCGCTGGCGCTCGACCGGCCTCCGGGGCACCGCAGCAACAGACGGCGCATGCTGCGGCCCGTCGAGCCAGTGCGTGTCGGAGCGTTCGGCATGCGACATCTCGAAGATCGGCTCCAGCAGTTCGGTCATTGGCGTACCTGTTGAGTGGATGCTTCGAAGTCTCCGTGCGCCGGATGAACGGGCTGTGTCAATCGGACCCGAGTTCCGTGACTGCCGGGTCGGTTCGGCATCGACGCGGTCTCTCAAACCAGCAGCGCGTCGACTGCGAGGAAGTGACAGGCACTTCCTGCCAGCACGAACAGATGCCAGATGCCATGTGCATGCGGGCGGCCCGCCGGGTTTCGGTAGTAGCGGGTTCCGGCGGCGTACGCGATGCCGCCGGCAACGAGCCAGGCCAGCGACGTGCTCGAATGCGCCGCCGCGAAAGGCACCGCGCCGATCAGCGATGCCCAACCGATCGCGAGATAGAGCCGAAGCGGAGCGGCTCGCGAAGGTCCGACACGAAGTTCCTTGGCGATGCCGGTTGCCGTAAGCGACCAGACCAGCAGCAGCATCGAAGCTGCTACCCAGCCAGGCGCGGCGACCAGCGGGAAAGGCGTGAAGGTGCCGGCGATCAGCAGGTAGATGGCCGCATGATCGGCGCGCTCGAAGAAGCGTTTGCGTCGCCCGCGGGTCGAGTGAAACAGCACCGAGCAGCCGTACAGCATCACCATGCTGAAGCCGAACACTGCCGCGCCTGCCAGGCCACGACTTCCATCGCCCGAAGCGGCGCGGTGCAGCAGGCTGGCGCAGCCCGCAATCGCCAGTGCGAATCCGAAGAGATGGGTGAGCGTGTTGAAGCGCTCGCCGGCAACCACCGGTGCCGGTGGATTCGTCTGGATCAACGTCGCCTCCGATGCGGTCCGATGCGGGTGGCATCGGAGACTACGGACGTTATGTGCAAGCCCCGTGAAGGCCCCGCGTCGAATGGATGACGCGAAAGAAGCAGGTCAGACCACGTCGGCCGGACCCGGCACCAGGCGGTCGTAGCGCGCCATGGCATCGGGCTCGATGCCCAACCAACGTGCCACCTGCGCGGGCTCGGTGCCGCGCTGCAGTTGCCGCATCGCGAAGGTATGCCGGAGCCGGAACGAGCCGCCGTCCGCGCTGTCGATGCCGGCTTCCTCCAGCACCGCGCGCGAAGCCCGGTATTGCGAATCCTTGCTCCACGGCTTGCCGGTGCGCGTCGACGGAAAGAGATGCGGCCCCGGCATCGCGAGCTCGGTGCGCAATTGCAGCCAGCGTTGCAACAGGTCGCCGGCCCAGGCCGCGATCGGGGTCTCGCGGGGCGGCAGGTTGCCGTTGCCCGGCACCATCAGTTTCCAGGGGCGTCCACGTACCCGGCCGCCGAGCGTGGTCGGCGAGCCGAGCGACAGGGCACGAACGTCGCCCGGCGCCAGGCCGGCACCGAGCTGCAAGCCCACCGACACGCGGTTGCGAACGTCCTGCCAGGTCAAGGTCGCCTCTGCTTGGCGCTCGGCCTCGGTCGCGGTGGAGCGCGGCCGCACCCGGCACAGAAAGTCGATCAGGCGCTTGGCTTCGGAAACCGACAGGTACTCGGGCAGCGGGTCGGCCGAGGCGGACTCTGCGAAGCGCACCTCGGGATGTGCGGCGAGCCATTCGGCGACGGCCAGGTTCATCGGCTGCCCCGTGGTTGCCGCCTGGTGCCGAAGCACCCGCTCGACCAGGCGCATCAGCCGCAAGGCGTGACGCGGCGACAGCGAGAGGTCCGAGCTCTTCATGCCGAAGCGCGCAGCCTGGAAGGCCTGCAGGTCCGACGCCCGAAGCTTCGCCAGCGTGATCGCGGGCGACTGCCCGAGGCACCAGGCCGTGAAGGCCTCCCACATGTCCCGATAGATGCGGGCCGAGGTCGGCTGCCGAAGTCGGCCGGCCGCGCGGTGGTCTTCCAGCCAGGCTTCGAACGTGGCGCGGTGATGCTGGACGGGCTGGTCTTCGAAGAGGGGCAGGGTGCTCATATCCGCTGGCGCAGGGCGTTGCGATTCTGCCATCGCGACGCCGTCCGGGCGGTGCTTCGGCGTCGAACGACGGCCTTGTCGGTCGCGTTGTATTCTGTCCGGCCATTCAGGCCACCCACACGAAGAGACCGTCACATGAAGCAGTCCCCCAAGGCATCGGCGCTTGCGCTCGCACTTTCCATTTCGCTTTCGGCCCTGCTGGTCAGCGCGCCTGCGACCGCGCAACCGAAGCCGAAGCAGGACGAGTTCTTCTGGCTCGGCGAGATCAACAAGGCGAGCGCCGTGATCAACATCGACGAAGGCCTGCTGGACCGCTCGCTCGCGCCCTTGGTACACCAGGGCATCACCAAGGTGCTGGCCGACGGCAATGCGCCGGGCGGCAAGCGGCCGACCAACGTCATCACCTTCGAGCCGCTGCTGATCGAAGCCGCGGGTCCGCAGGTCACCCTGCTGCATGCCGGCCGCTCCAGCCAGGACATGCTCGCGACGCTGCGCTCGGCGATCCTGCGGGACGACATGCTGGCGCTGGCCGAGCAGCTGAACCGGACGACCGCCAGCATGGTCGAACTGGCCGGCAAGCACCGGGACACCATCGTTCCGAACTACACCAACGGCGTGGCGGCGCAGCCGAACAGCTATGGGCACTACCTGCTCGGCATCGCGGCCGGGCTGGATCGCGACGCGCAGCGCATCCGCGAGTTCTATGCGCGGCTGGATCGATCGTCGATGGGCACCACGGTGCTCAACGGGACCAGCTGGCCGCTCAATCGCCAGCGCATGGCCGACTACCTCGGCTTCGCGGCCACGGTCGACAACGCCTACGACGCATCGCAGATCTCGTCGGTGGACGAGCCGGTCGAGGCCGGCGCGATCGTGATGGCGATCGCGCTGCATGCCGGCAGCTTCGTCGAGGACGTGATGACGCAGTATTCGCAGGCCCGTCCGTGGATACTGCTGCAGGAAGGCGGCGGCAACACCTACGTGTCGAGTGCGATGCCGCAGAAGCGCAATCCCGGGCTCCTCAACAGCACCCGCCGCGATGCCTCGGCCGCGCTTTCGCTCGGCATGGGCGCCGCCCTGCAGGCGCACAACATTCCGCCGGGCATGAGCGACCCCAAGGAGGTCCGGGCCAACAGCGCGATGGTGGCCAGCGCGACCGCCGTGCTGAACAACTGGGACAAGATCCTCCGCGCCATGGTGATCGACAAGGAGCGCGCGCTGGAGGAGCTCAACAGCGACTGGACCGCCTCGCAGGAGCTGGCCGACGTCCTGATGCGCACCCACAAGCTGCCGTTCCGCGTCGGGCATCACTTCGCCTCCGAGGTGGTGGACTATGCGAAGGCCAAGAACATCAAGCCAATGTCCTTTCCGTATGCGGAGGCGCAGCGCATCTATGCGGAGACGGTCAAGGGCTCGGATTTCGCGCCGCGGCTGCCGATGTCCGAAGCAGAGTTTCGCGCGACGCTCGATCCGGTCGCGATCGTCCGCAACCGGCAGACCGCCGGCGGTCCCCAGCCTGCGGAGATGGAGCGCATGCTGAAGGAAAGCGCCGAGCGCATCGCCCGGCAGGATGCATGGAGCAAGGAGCGGCGCGCTCGCATCGCCTCTTCGCTCGCGCGGCTGGACGGCGACTTCGACAAGCTCCGGCCGGCGACCCGCCCATGACCTGCACCATCACCGCATTCGCCTTCGTGGTGCTTGTGCAGCTAGATCCTCAACGCCCCTCTAGAAAATTCCCGGCATCGAACGCGACCGGCTTCGCCTCTGGATCGAAGCTCACCCCAACGGGATCTTCCCCCGCCTGAACGCGTGCCACCTGCTGCTGCAGAAAGCGGCGCAGCATCACGATGCCGCGATCGGTGGTCGCCAGGTGTTCCTGCGAATGACGCGCGATCGGTCCCTGGCTCACCATGGCTTCGTAGTCGCCCGGATAGCGCTGGTGCTCGGCCTCGCTCAGGTCCTCCCACAGGCGCTTGCCGTCGGGGCGCGAACGCATCTTGGCGAGAGCTCCACGCTCGCTCACCCGGCCAGCCACGTACACGCGGAAATGATGGTCGTCGATGGGCAGGATCCAGCCGAGCGACTCCACGCGGCCGAACTTGCCGACCCGCGGGCTGGGGATGATCCTCAAGGTGGGAATGCCCGCCTGGCTGATGCGCCGAAAGATCTTGCCGTCCGGCATTTCGCGGATCGAGGTGGTCCTGACGCCGAGCTCGACCGTGTCCCAGGTCACCTTCGGCAGCAGCGCCATCTCCTCGACAAACTGAGTGCCGCTGAAGGTCGAGTGGAGCACCACGACATGGAACGGGTCGACCAGGTTTTCGTAGTGCTGCAGCCAGTTGCACGGAATGATCGGTGGTCCGCCGCCGCCGATGCTGGCGTCGTCTGCCTCCAGGAATTCACCCTCGTCGAATTGTTCGAGAGCCTCATAGCGCGGCAGCACCGGCTTCTTGTCCGGTGGGCCCAGGTACGCCCACACCATCCCGTACAGCTCCTGCACCGGATACCACGGCTGCCGGATCTTGTCGCGGGCGCGCCCCAGCTCGGGCTCGCAAGGTTGCTCGACGCAGCGGCCTTCGACATCGAACAGCCAGCCGTGATAGCAACAACGGATGCCGCGCTCCTCGACCTTGCCGTAGTAGAGCGAACTTCCGCGGTGGGCGCAGTTCGGATGGACCAGGCCGGGGCGACCGGCTCGGTCACGAAAGAGGATCAGGTCCTCGCCGAGCACGCGCACCTTGCGAGGCACGTCGCTCGCGTCCGAGGCGAGGCCGATCGGGTGCCAGTAGCGCCGCAGCAGTTCACCCATGGGTGTACCGGCGCCCACTTCGGTCAGGGCCGCGTTGTAGCTGCCGGGTTTCATGCCATAGGCGGTGCCGACGTCGGCGGCAGCAATCGGGATCACGCGACGCGCTGCCGCGATGCCGGGAGCTTCTTCCATCTGCATTCCTTGTCTCAGTCGGCGGTGACGCCGGCAGCCTTGATGAGCTCGGCAACCCGCGGAAAGTCCGCGGCGTAACGTGCCTTGAAGTCCGCCGGCGAGTTGCCGAGCGGTTCGAATCCGAAGGCGATCAGCCGGGCCCGCACGTCCGGCATCTCGGTGATCTCGCGCAGGGCCTGTGCCCATTGGGCAACGATCGGCTCGGGTGTCCGCGCCGGTGCATAGACGCCGATCCAGCTGTCCAGGTCGAAGCCGTTCAAGCCTTGCTCGGCAAAGGTCGGCACGTTGGGCAATGCGGATACGCGTCGGCTGCCGGAGATGCCCAGCACCTTGATCTTGCCGGCCTCGGACTGCGCCTTGGCGGTCGCCGGGTTCGCCCACGACAGATCGAGCGATCCGCCGATCAGGTCGGTATGGGCGGCGGCCTCAGCCTTGTACGGCACGTGGGTCAGCACGATGCCGGCTTGGCGGCTGAGCAGTTCCCCCATCAGGTGCGCCTGCGAGCCGTTGCCCCAGGTGCCATAGGTCATCGATCGCTGCTTTTTCGCGAAGGCGACGAACTCCTTGAGGTTCGAGTAGGGCGCATCGATGCGTGCCACCAGTGCCGGCCCGCCGGTCGCCAGTTGCGAGAGCGGCTGGAAGTCCTTGACCGGGTCGTAGGGCAGCTTCGCCTGCAGGATGGCGTTGTTGATGTGCGTGAGCGGCAGGGTGAACATCACCGTGGTGCCGTCCGGTACCGCCTTGGCGACCGCATCGGCCGCGATGATGCCGCTGGCACCGGGCTTGGGGTCGACGATGACCGGCTGACTCCAGCGCTGGTGAAGCTTGTCGGCGTAGATGCGGGCGATCGCATCGATCGGACCGCCGCCGGTCCCGAACGGAACGATCCGGATCGGCTTGCCCGGAAAAGCGGCGGTCTGCTGGGCCGTCGCCGAGCTTGCCTGCAGGGCCAGGCTGCCGGCTGCGAGCAGCGTGATGAGGGCGTCTCGGCGCGTGGCCTGCGCCGGCGGTCGTGCGTGGGTCTTCATCGGTGTCTCCAATTGCTTCTTGTGCGGGCAACAATAGGAGCACCGACGATCGGAAGCAATCTCAACGTTTGGATAGCTGATATGGGTCAGACTGATATCCGCAGCATCGACCTCGCCATGCTGCGCACCTTCGATGCGCTGCTGCGCGAGCGCAGCGTGTCGAGGGCGGCGGCGCGGCTCTTCCTGAGCCAGCCGGCGGTCAGTGCTTCGCTCAAGCGATTGCGTGAAGCGTTCGGCGATCCGCTCTTTACCCGTGCACCGCACGGCATCGTGCCCACCGCCCGGGCGCTGGCCTTGGCGCCGCGGCTCGATGCGGTGCTGCTGGAGCTGCAGCAATTGCTCAACGCCGGCGCGCCGTTCGATCCTGCCAAGTCGGATCGCATCCTCCGGATTGCGGGCAGCGACCACACCAGCCGCACGCTGCTGCCGGCCCTTTGCCGGCTGCTCGGCGAAGCCGGTTCGCGCATGCGTCTTTCATGGGAGCTGGCCGACTACGGCTTGCTGTCGGGGCGGCTGCGCCGGGGGGACGTGGACATCGGCCTGCTTCCTCGCACCGTACCGGTCTCCGGCGTCGAATCGACCCTGTTGTACGAGGATGCCTATGTCGTGGTGTCGCGCCGCGGTCGTCGCAACGCTGCCGCTCGCATGGATCTGGACGTGTTCTGCGATGCCCCGCATGCGGTCCTGTCGCAGAGTCGGTCGATGCTGGACGACTCGATCGACCAGATCCTGGCGCGCGCCGGGCGCCGTCGCCACATCCAGGTCGCAGTCACCAGCTTCAGCCAGATGGTCGACCTGCTGGCCGAAGGCGAGATGGTCGCAGTGATTCCTCAGCGCGTCGCGAGCTGGTATGCCAAGCAGTTGCAGGCCGCACCGCTGCCCTTCGAGTTGCCGCGCTATCGCTTGTATCTCTGCTGGGATCCTCGTTCGAATGCGGACGATGCGGTGCTGTGGCTCAAGGATCGGATCCTCGAACTCGGCAAGGCGCCGGCGCTCGGCATCGCAGGCTCACCAGGCGCGCCAGCCGAAGCAGGCGCGGTCTCGCCCGATCCCCGGTATCTTCCGGCGACCGGCTGAAAGCATCCCTCGATCACCAAGCCTCCAGCCACGGCCGCAGCTCGGTCTCGTGCGTCCACGCATCCCGCGGCTGGCAGTGGATGCGCCAGTAGGCCTCGGCGATGCTGTCCGGATCGAGGATGCCCTGCCGGTCCTTCAGGCTGTAGCGCTCCGGGAATTGCGTGCGGATGAACTCGGTGTCGATCGCGCCGTCGATCACCGTGTGCGCCACATGAATGCCCTTGGGCCACAACTCGCGTGCCATGCTCTGGGCGAGGGCGCGCAAGGCGTGCTTGGCGCCGGCAAAGGCTGCGAAGCCCTCGCGACCGCGCAGGCTGGCAGTGGCGCCGGTGAAGATGATCGTGCCGCGTTCCCGCGGCAGCATCGCCTTGGCCGCCTCGCGTCCCATCAGGAAGCCGCCGAAGCAGGCCATCTCCCAGACCTTGCGGTACACCTGGGCGGTGGTCTCGGTGATGTCGAAGCGAACGTTGGCGCCGATGTTGAAGACCGCCACTTCGATCGGCGCGATGTCTCGCTCGATGCGCTCGAACAGCGCGACCATCTCCTCTTCCTTGCGGGCATCGCTTCCGAAAGCGTGCGCTCGCCCACCGGCTGAGGTGATCTGATCGACGAGGGGTGCGAGCCGGTCCGCGCTTCGCCGCGTCACGCAGGCGACATAACCCTCGCGGGCAAAGCGCCTCGCAATGGCGCCGCCGGTCGCATCGCCTGCACCGATCACGAGAATGGCCTTGTCGTTGTTCATGCGGATCCTTCGATGTCTGGTCGATCGTTTCGTGCGCCGGTCGGGGTAGATTCGACGCCATGGATGCTGCTTGCTCGGCAGTCGATTGGATTGCGGCCAATGTAGGCGATTGACGATTGACACGCACGCCGTTTGCCGCACGAATAATTCACCACGAGAAGCAAGACCCAGCAGAGGTAAATTTCATGGCCATCTACAGAGATCAGCGAAGAGTCGTCGCGTCCATGTCGAAGGCGTTCGATCCGGTGCTGCGTTCCGGCGCACAGGTTCGATACGAAGGCATCTACGCTTGCATCAGCTGTGGGGCAGAAATTGCGCTCTCGGCTGGAAGGCTCATCCCCAGCAAACCCAACGTGCCGCATGCGCCGGGTTGCCCCGATGGCGGCTGGCAGCTCGTGGTCGCTACCTCGGGGCCGGAGCGACAGCCTCGGACTTGATGGAGATCGCTCGTCGGGGCGATGAGCTTGTCGAGCTGACGGTCGAGCACCGGCCGCGCGATACGGCTTAACGCGACGATGCCGTTTCGAACGCGTCGTCCGCGTTGTCCAGGCCCATCTGGATCGAACGCTTCAGGTCCATCAGCACGGGCGCCAACTCTCGCTCGACCTGTTCGAGCGCTTCGTCGCTCGAGACGCTCACGTTCAGCGCGTACGAAACGCCCCGGAAGCTCAATGGCGTCGCGAGCGCAACGACTTCGGGTTGCCATGCAGCGGCGCAATAGCCTTTCTCGGCGACTGCGCGGAACGATGTTTGCAAATCCAGTTTGAGCTGCGCCCACCGAGATCGCCGCTCGCGCTGGAAATGCGCGAGCAGCAATTCGCGTCGGGCCGGCTCGACCGTCGACAGGTACGCACGGCCGAGCGACGTGAGCGCCATCGGTACCCGCTGCCCGGAAACGACGGTCCGAAGCGATGGCCGACGGTTGTAGCGGATGGATTCCAGGTAGACCATTTCGTCCCGATCCGCCGCGGCCATGCCGACGTTGATCTGCCGAGCCTGAGAAGCCTTGCGCATCAGGGGCGCTGCAATGCCGAGTGCCGTGGAACCCGAGCGAAACGCGTGCGCGAGGCTCAACACCGGCGCCGCAAGGCCATAGGACCGGGTGCAGGCGTCCAGCTGAAGCAAGCCCATGCCGACCAGGGTCTGGGTCAGGCGGCTCACGGTCGATTTCGAGAGCCCGGTGCGTTCGGCGAGTTCGGCATTGCCGAGCAGCTCGGAGCCGGGCCTGAACGAGCGCAGGATCTCGACGCCGCGCTCGAGCGAACGGTTGGCCGGCGAGCGACCGGGCTTGTCGGGCGCCAGGTTGCGTGAAGGGACGGGCGGCATGCAGCCACTGTAGCCAATTCCAAAGAGTGGAACTGGCGGGTGCCCGGAAGCGGTGCTTTTCCCTAAGCTTCCGAGACGGTGTTGCCGACACCGCGAACACCATCCCCCAGCCCATGCCCTCGCGGCAGGAGACAAACATGCAGCGTTCCATCTCATCCGTCCTGCGGCGCCTGTGCGCAGGCCTCCTGGCCAGCTCGCTGGCTGCGTCCGCGGCGATGGCCGCCTATCCGGACAAGCCGGTCAAGCTGGTCGTGCCTTTTGCGGCGGGCGGCGGCACCGACACCATTGCCCGTGCGCTCGGTGTCGGCATGTCCCAGGCGCTCGGACAGCCGGTGATCATCGACAACAAACCGGGCGCTGGCACCATCATCGGAAGCGATGCGGTGGCCAAGAGCCAGCCGGACGGCTACACGGTGCTGGTCGCGACCTTCGCCCATGCGATCAATCCGAGCCTGATGCCGAAGCTTCCGTACGACACCCTGAAGGCGTTCGCACCCGTGGTGCTGATGGCCCGCGGTCCGAACGTGCTGGTGGTTCGCGCCGACAGCCCCTTCAAGTCGGTATCCGACGTGCTGGCCGCGGCCAGGGCCCAACCGGGCAAGCTCACCTATGCCTCGCAAGGCAATGGCACCTCGGCCCATCTCGCGGGCGAGATGTTCGCCAACCTCGGGAAGCTGCAGATGACGCACGTTCCGTACAAAGGTGCCGCGCCGGCGCTGACCGACCTGCTCGGCGGCCAGGTCGACATGATGTTCGCGACCGCAGCGGCAGCCTCGTCGCAGGTCGCCGGCGGCAAGCTGCGCGCCATCGCCGTCACCACGCCGCAGCGGGCCCCGGCCCTGCCGAACGTGCCGTCGATTGCCGACAGCGTGCCGGGTTACGCGGTCGAGAGCTGGTATGGCCTGTTCGTTCCCGCGGGCACGCCGGCGGATGTGGTCAACCGGCTCAACGATGCGGCGAAGAAGGCCGCGACCGGCCCCGAGTTCAGGAAGCAGCTCGAACCCGAGGGCCTCACGGTCAGCGCAGGCACTCCCTCCGAGCTGCGCGACTACATCGCTTCGGAGACGACCCGCTGGGCGCGGATCGTCAAGGAAAACAACGTCAAGTCCGACTGAAGGGATCACCGATGACTTCCACCATGGACTACACCTTGATCCGCCTGCAGGTCGACAGCGGCGTCGCCACCCTGACCCTCGATCGTCCCGAGAAGCGCAACGCCATGAGCGACGACATGCGCACCGAGTTCATCCATGCGCTGGAGCAGGTGGCTGCCGACAAGCGCATCCGGGCGCTGGTGCTGACCGGCGCCGGCAAGGGCTTCTGCGCGGGCGGCGACATCGCCGGCATGGAGCGTCGCTTGAACGCCGACCCGGGCGAAGTCGCCTTCAACGGCTGGCATCGCCAGCAGCGGGTGCACCACACGCAGATGTTGTTGCACACCATGCCCAAGCCGGTGATCGCCGCCGTCAACGGCGCAGCCTCCGGCCTGGGTGCGGATACGGCGCTGGCCTGCGATTTCGTGATCGGCAGCGAGTGGGCGAGCTTCGCCTGGTCGTACATCCACCGCGGCATCGTTCCGGATGGCGGCGGCATGTACTTCCTGCCGAGGCGGGTCGGCCTATCGAAGGCCAAGGAGCTGATCTTCACCGGCCGCAAGGTCGAGATCGACGAGGCGCTGGCGCTCGGCATCGTGGATCGCAAGACCAGCGCCGAACGCCTGGTGGCCGATGCACAGGCCTGGGCCGCCGAACTCGGCAAGGGGTCCGGCACCGCCCTGGCACTCGCCAAGACGATCCTGAACCAGAGCTTCGAACTGCCGGCGCAGCAGGTGTTCGCGCAGGGCAGCCAGGCGCAGGGCATCTGCTACACCAGCACCGAGCACCGGGCATCGGTGCAGGCCTTCCTTGCCAAGGCCAGCCCGGCTCCGAAGGAGTGACGGCCATGGACCAAGCGCTCCAACGGCTCTTGAAGCCCCGCAGCGTTGCCGTGATCGGCGCTTCGGGAGATCCCGCGAAGACGGCGGGACGACCGGTCGCCTACCTGCGCAAGCACGGTTTCGGCGGACGGATCCTTCCGGTCAACCCGAAGCTCGACAAGATCGGCGAGCTGGCGTGTTACGGCGACATCGAGTCGCTGCCGGAGGTGCCCGATGTCGGCATCGTCCTGCTGGGTGCCGAGCGTGCCCACCTCGCGGTCGCGCAGCTCGCGGCGCGGGGCGTGGCGGCGGCCGTCGTGCTGGCCAGCGGCTACGCGGAGGTCGGCGAGGAGGGCGCACGCCGCCAGCGACAGCTGGTCGAGGCAGCCGGAAAGATGCGGCTGCTCGGCCCGAACACGATCGGCCTGGTCAACCTGACCGACGACATCGTGCTGTCGGCCAGCGGCGCGCTGGAGATGGACCACTTCCAGGCGGGATCGATCGGCGTCGTCTCGCAGAGCGGCGGCATCCTGGGCGCACTGCTCTCGCGTGCCACGGCGCGCGGGATCGGGCTGTCGAAGTTGATTTCGACCAGCAACGAAGCCGACCTGGAACTCGCGGACTTCATCGACGCGCTGGTCGACGACCCCGCGACCGAGGTGATCGCCTTGTATGTGGAGGCGATCCGGCGCCCCGATCGCTTCCGTGCGGCTGCGCTGCGGGCGGCGGCTGCCGGCAAACCCCTGGTGGCCTTCAAGATCGGCCGCTCCGAGGCGGGCGCCAAGGCAGCGGTGTCGCACACGGGTGCGATGGCCGGCGCGGACCGCATGTACGACGCGCTGTTCAGGCAGACCGGTGTCATCAGGGCCGAGACCTTCGGCGACCTGCTCGACATGTCGGCGGCGCTCGCGACGCGTCGGGTACTGCGCGGCAAGCGGGTCGCGGTGCTCACGTCCACCGGCGGCGCCGGCACGCTGGTTTCGGACAGCCTCGGCGTTTCCGGCTTCGAGACGCCGGCACCGGACGAGTCGACCGCCGCGGCCCTGCGCGCCCTGCAGACCGGCGACCACGCGGCGCTCGATCGCAATCCGATCGACGTCACCTTGGCAGGGCTCCAGCCGGACCTGCTGCGTGCCGCGATCACGACCCTGTTGGCGAGCCCGGGCTACGACGCGCTGGTCGTCATCGTCGGCTCGTCCGGCGTCGGCCGGCCGGAGCTGATGGCGAGCGCGATCGGTGCCTGTCTTCCGTTGTCGGACAAGCCGGTGCTGGCGTACATCAGCCCGCATGCGCCCGAAGCCGCGGCACTGCTCACGCAGCATGGCGTACCGGCCTTCGTCGCCGCGGAAAGCTGCACCGCGGCGCTGTCGAGCCTGCTGCAGGCCAGCAACCGCCCGCGAGCGACCGCCGAGCAAAACCCGGTGCCGGTCGTCGACATCGCGGACCTGCCGTCGGGTTCGCTCGACGAGGCCACGGCCAAGCGGCTGTTCGCCCGATTTGGCGTCCCCTGCGTCGAAGAACGAGTGGTCGGGACGACCGACGAAGCCAATCGAGCGGCGACCGAGCTCGGCGAGCGCGTGGTGCTCAAGATCCTGTCGAGCGAGATCACGCACAAGAGCGACGTGGGCGGCGTCGCGGTCAACCTGCCGGCCGCAGCGCTTGCGAGCCGCATGGACACGATGGCTGCCGAAGTCGAGCGGAACACCGGCACTCGGCCCGCGCGCTTCCTGGTCCAGGAGATGGTGGGCGGCGGGGTCGAGCTGATCCTGGGCATGCACCGCGACCCGCTCGGTACGGCCATCCTGCTCGGGATGGGCGGCGTCACGGCCGAGCTGCTGAAGGACACGACGATGCGCCTCCTGGTGCCGGGGCAGGCCCTCGACCCGACGCAAGCTGCCGAGATGGTGAAGGAGCTCAGGAGCTGGCCGCTGCTCGACGGGTTTCGTGGAGGGCCGCTGGCCGATGTCGATGCCCTGGTCGGTGCGATCGTCGCGTTTTCGCGGATGGCCGCGCAGCTCGGGGATCGGCTGGTCGAGGCCGAGATCAACCCGATCTTCGTGCTGCCGCGCGGCTCGGGCGTGCGCGCGGCAGACGGCGTGGCGGTGCTGAAGCGCTAGTCGGCCTTGATCTGCGCCCGCGCGATCACCGGCTTCCAGCGCGCCTGCTCGGTCTTGATGAACGCGTCGAACTCCGACGCGGTGCTGCCGACCGCGAGCGCCGTGTCGGCCGCCATCTTCTCGCGCACCGCCTGGGACTGACCGGCCTTGATCGCCTCGGCCTCGAGCTTCGCCACGTTGGCCTTCGGCCACTTGGCGGGCGCGAGCAGGCCATACCACTGCGTCATCTCGAAGCCCTTGAAGCCTTGCTCGGCGACCGTCGGCACGTCGGGCAGCTGGGGCAGCCGCTCGCTGGTGCCGGTCGCGATGCAGCGCAGCCGGCCGGCCTTGATGAACTGGATCAGCGCCGGCGCACCCACCGCTGCCGCCTGCAGCCGACCCGACATCAGGTCGGTCAGCATCGGGCCGGTGCCTCGAAACGGAATGTGCAGGATGCTGATGTTCGAAGCCATCTTGAGGTACTCGAACGCCAGGTGCCCGGCGCTCCCGTTGCCGGCCGAGCCGTAGTTGAGCTGGCCCGGGCTCTTCTTGGCGAGGGCGATCAGCTCGACCAGGTTCTTGGCGGGCACGTCCGGATGCACCACGTAGAGGCTCGGTACCTTCGACAGCAGGCTCACCGGCACGAAGTCCTTGGCTGCGTCGTAGGGCAGCTTCGGGAAGATGAACGGGTTTACCGCCAGCGTGCCGATGTGGCCGAGGATCAGCGTATGGCCATCTTCCGAGTTGGCGACCTCCTGCATCGCGATGTTGCCGGCGGCGCCGGGCTTGTTGTCGACGAAGACGTTTTGGCCGATCGTCTTGCTCAGCTCGGCAGCGACCGAGCGCGCCACGATCTCCGAGCTGCCGCCGGGCGAGAACGGCACCACCAGCCGAAGCGGCTTGCTCGGCCAGGCGGCCTGCGCGCGGCCGAGCACCGGAAGCGTCGCCAGGGCGAGCGCCGAGCCTTGCTGAAGCCATCGACGACGCGAAGGGATGAGGAGCGGATGGGTCGCGAGCGGCATGGGGTCGGTTCTCGATGATGGATCGGTCGAGGAGTATGGGGACTCGCCCGGGATCGGAGCAAGCGTTGGCAGACCGTAGAAACCCCAATGCCTGTTGACAGCGCGGACCCGCCGAATGCAAACTCGCGTCGTTGTGTATACACAGTGAATCCACAGAAACCACCATGGGCATCCGATCCTTCGGCCTCACGCCACGCGCCTACGAGCAGTTGCGCGAGGAGATCGTCGATGGCGTGCTCCGCCCGGACGAGCCGCTCTACGAGATCCATCTGGCCGAACGCCTCGGCATGAGCCGCACTCCGATCCGCGAAGCCTTGAAGCTTTTGACCCGCGAGGGCTACCTCGAGGAACTGCCGTCGCGCGGCTACGTGGTGCCGCGTCGATCGCTCGACGACCTGCGCGAGTTCTTCGAGCTGCGCGAAGTGCTGGAGGCCAGTGCCACCCGTTACGCCGCGATGCGCGCCAGCGCAGCCGACCTGGTCGAACTGGGGCGCCTCTGCGATCGCTACGAGCGCGAGAAGAACGACGCCAAGTGGGTGCAGATCGGCCACCAGTTCCACAACCTCCTGATCAAGTCGGCCCGCAATGCACGGCTGATGGCGATGCTGGATTCGCTCAATGCGCAGATCGTGATCTCGCGCCGTACCGTGGCGCAGGCCGACGTGGCACGCCGGCTCACGGCAGTGCGCGATCACCGCGCGATCTTCGAGGCGGTGCGACAGCGCGACGAAACGCTGGCCCAGTCGCTGGCCGCGGAGCATGTCAGAAGGTCCTACGAAACGACGCTCAGGGCGCACGCGCCTGAAGCGTTCGCCAACCAGAAGGCGGCCTGAGCCGTCCTTGCAAGCAAGAAGCCATCCGGCGCCATTTCCACCTCGCCGCTCCGAGCGGCACCCGACAAGCAGGAGACAAACCATGAAACGCGCATTGACTGCACTGGTCGCCGCAATGGCGCTGTGCGCCGTCGCACAGGCCGACGACTATCCGAGCAAGCCGATCAAGATGATCGTGCCGTATCCCGGCGGACAGGCCTCGGACACCATCGCCCGACTGGTCGGCGAGCGGCTCGGCAAGGCGCTCGGCCAACCGGTCCTGGTCGACAACCGGCCGGGCGCCGGCGGCAACATCGGTACCGACATCGGCGCCAAGTCGGCGCCGGACGGCTACACGCTGACGGTCGCGACCGCGGCGCTGCCGATCAGCAAGCACGTGTACCGCAAGCTGCCCTTCGATCCGGCCAAGGACTTCGCGCCGATCACGCTGATGACGATCACGCCGCTGGTGCTGGTGACCCGCACCGACCTCGCGGTCAAAGACGTGGCCGGACTGGTGGCGCTCGCCAAGAAGGAGCCGGCCAAGATCACCTTCGCTTCGTCGGGCCCGGGCACCTCGCACCAGCTGTCGGGCGAGCTATTCAAGTCGCTGGCCGGCGTCGAGATGCTGCACGTCCCCTACAAGGGCAGCCCGCCGGCGCACGTCGACCTGATGGGCGGCTCGGTCGACATCATGTTCGACAACATCGTGCCGGTCGCGCCGCACGTGCGAAGCGGCAAGCTGAAGGCGCTGGCCGTGACCACCAAAACCCGGGCCTCCGCGCTGCCGGACGTGCCGACGATGGCGGAGTCGGGCTATCCCAACTTCGAAGCCACCGCCTGGTTCGGCCTGCTGGCGCCGGCGGCGACGCCGCAGCCGATCATCGACCGGCTGAACAAGGAAGTGGTCGCCATCCTGCAGTCGCCGGACATCAAGGAGCGGCTGGCCGGCATGGGCGCCACGGTGGTGGCCGACAAGCCGGAAGAGTTCGGCCGCTTCATGGCTGCCGAAATCAACAAGTGGGGCCCGGTGGTGAAGCGGGCCAATATCGAACTCGAGTGAACGACATGGACATGACACCCAACTACATCATCGAACCCGAACGGCGCACGCCGCTTCTCATGGAGACCGACGTGATCGTCGTCGGCGGCGGCACCACCGGACCCTTCGCGGCCATCTCCGCCGCTCGCCAGGGCAAGCGCGTCGTCATGATCGAGCGCTTCGGCTCGCTCGGCGGCAACATGACGCTCGGCCTCAACACCAAGCCCTCGGGCGCCTTGATCGGCGGCTTGCCGCTCGAGGTGTGGAACCTCGCGCGCTCGGTCGGCGGCGCCGGCGACGACTACATGGCGGTCGTGAAGACCGGTGGCGTCAAGATCGCATCGCCCTGCGATCCCGAGACGATGAAGATGCTGCTCACCCGGCTCTGCGCCGAGGCCGGCGTGCAGATCCTGTTCGAGACGGTGGTGTCGAGCCCGGTGATGGACGGCGACACCGTCCGCGGCGTGGTGGTCGAAAGCAAGACCGGCCGCCAGTTCATCGCGGGCAAGGTGGTCATCGACTGCTCGGCCGATGCGGACATCGCGGTACGGGCCGGCGCACCCTTCACGATGGGCGCCGGCGGCGAGACCGAGACGATGCAGCCGGTCTCGATGTACTTCACCATGGACCGGGTCGACCTGGTTCGCCTGGCCGACTGGGCCGCGACCACCGACGACGTGCCGGCCCGCGCCATTCCGAAGACCCGGGAGGGCCTCGCCTATGGCCTGTGGCTCACCGGCTTCAACGCGTCGCTTCGCCGCTGGCAGGAGAAGACCGGCGTGCAGTTGCAGCGCGACAACATCACGCTCAAGACGGCCGATGGCCGCATGTATGTCAACGGCACCCGCGTGACGGGGGTCAACGTGTTCGACCCGGTCCAGTTCACCAACGCGGTGCTCGAGTGCTACCGGCAGATCGAAGGCGTGGCGCGCTACCTGCGCGAATCGATTCCGGGCTTCGAGAATGCGCGCATCGAGGCGATCGCGCCGGTGCTCGGCGTGCGCGAGACCCGCCACATCCTGGGCGAGTACACCTTGAGCGGCAAGGACTCGGTCGAGGGCACGCACTTCGACGACAGCATCGCGGCCGATGCCTCGGCGCTCGACATCCACGACCCGAAGGGCGCCGACGTCGACTTCCAGGGCTTGCGGCCCTACGAGATCCCGTACCGCACGCTGCTGCCGACCGGCGTCGAGCAGCTGCTGGTGGCCGGCCGTTGCATCTCGGCCGACCATGCGGCGCATGCACGCTCCCGCAACATGCCCGCCTGCATGGCGACCGGGCAGGCGGCCGGTGTGGCGGCGGCGGTCGCGATCGACCAGGGTGTCAACGTGCGCCGGGTCGACGTCGCCAAGGTGCAGGAAAAGCTGCGCGCGCTCGGCATGCCGCTGCACGGCGAAGAGGTGACCGGAACCGTCTGACCGACGCCCTGGCCGACAGCTCGAGCCGATCGCCGGAGCCGATCGCCGGAGCGGGTGCCTGATGCAGGTATCCGCTCCGGCTTTTTTATGAAGTCTTTACAGCCCGTGCCTTAGTCTCTGCACTGTTTTTACGGACGACCGCCCAGACTCCGCTGCTTCGAGATTGCGGAGTGAAGCGATGGATGTCGTCTGGTTGGCCCTGGTGGCCTTGTCGTGGTGCGCCATGTACGGCGCGGTGATCGGTCTGGACAAGCTCCAGCGTACCGGCAAGGAGCGCTCATGATCGCGCTCGAAGTGCTCTACGGATTCGGCGGGCTGATTGCGGTGCTGCTGTTCGCCTACCTGGTGTTCGCGCTGATCTGCGCCGAGGAATTCTGATCATGAATGCCTCGGCCGCGAGCCTGCTCGCACTCTTCCTTTTTCTTCTCGTCCTCCTGGCCTGGCCCTTGTCGCGCTGGCTCGCGAAGCTGTGCCGGGGCGAACTCCCGCGCTGGATGACGCGGATCGAAGCGCCGATTTTCAGGTGGGCCGGCGTCGCCTCCGACGCCTCCATGAACTGGAAGAGCTATGCGCTCGGGCTGCTCGCGATCAACGCGATCGGCGTGGTGGTGCTCTATGGCCTCCAGCGGCTGCAGGCGGTGTTGCCGCTCAACCCGGCCGGGCTGCCGGCGGTGTCGCCGGATTCATCCTTCAATACCGCCGTCAGCTTCGTGACCAACACCAACTGGCAGGGCTACGCCGGCGAATCGACCATGAGCTATCTCACGCAGATGCTGGGGCTCTCGGTGCAGAACTTCCTGTCGGCAGCCACCGGCATCGCGGTCGCCTTCGCACTGGCGCGCGGCTTCGCGGCCCGCGGCACCGGAGGGCAGGGCCTGGTGGGCAACATCTGGGCCGACCTGGTCCGCATCACCCTGTGGCTGCTCGTTCCGCTTTCGTTCGTGATCGCCGTCTTCTTCGTCGGGCAGGGCGTGATCCAGAACCTGGACGGCTATCGAACGGCGACCACGCTAGAGGCACAGACCTACCAGGAGCCGCGCCTCGCCGCGGACGGCCAGCCGATGAAGGATGCGGCCGGCGCGCCGCTCATGGCGGACGCCCGCACCACGACCCAGACGCTCGCCATGGGCCCGGTCGCTTCGCAAGAGGCGATCAAGATGCTCGGCACCAACGGCGGCGGCTTCTTCAACGCCAATTCGTCGCATCCTTACGAGAACCCGAACGCGTGGACCAACCTGGTCCAGATGCTCGCGATCTTCCTCATACCCGCGGCGTTGTGCCTCGCGTTCGGCCATGTGGTCGGGGACGTTCGGCAGGGCTGGGCCTTGCTGGCCGCGATGACGGTGCTCTTCGTGGCGGCGGTCCTCGTCATCGTCCCGGCGGAGCAGGTCGGCAATCCGCTGGTCGCCGCGCTCGGTGTCGACCAGGGCGCCAGCCCGATGCAGGCGGGCGGCAACATGGAAGGCAAGGAAACCCGCTTCGGCATTGCGGCTTCGGCGCTCTTCGCGGTGGTCACCACGGCGGCTTCCTGCGGCGCGGTCAACGTCATGCACGATTCGCTCACGCCCCTGGGCGGAATGGTGCCGATGGTGCTGATGCAGCTGGGCGAGGTGGTGTTCGGCGGCGTCGGCACCGGTCTCTACGGCATGCTGGTGTTCGCGATCCTGGCGGTCTTCATCGCCGGATTGATGATCGGCCGCACGCCTGAATACCTCGGCAAGAAGATCGAGGTGCACGAGATGAAGCTGACCTCGATCGCGATCCTGGTGACGCCGATCCTGGTGCTGGCGGGCACGGCCCTCGCGGTCTCGTTCGGCGCCGGCAGGGCCGGCATCGCGAACCCCGGCGCGCATGGCTTTTCGGAAGTGCTGTATGCCTTGACTTCGGCCGGCAACAACAACGGCAGCGCCTTTGCCGGCCTCTCTGCCAACACGCCCTTCTACAACGCTCTGCTAGCGATCGTCATGTGGTTCGGCCGCTTCGGCGTGATCGTGCCGGTGCTGGCGATCGCTGGCGCGCTGGCCGCCAAGAAGCGGCTGCCGGCCACGGCCGGAACCATGCCGACGCACGGACCGCTGTTCGTCATGCTGCTGATCGGCACGGTGCTGCTGGTCGGTCTCCTGAACTACGTGCCGTCTTTGGCGCTCGGGCCGGTGGTCGAGCACCTGATGCTCTGGAACCGTTGAGTGCCTTCGCGCGATCGAGAACCCTCATGAAATCTTCTTCCCCTTCATCGTCGCCGTCCCAGTCGCCGTCCCAGTCGCTGTCCTTGTTCGATGGCGCGCTGCTGCGACCCGCGCTGGTCTCCGCCTTCGCCAAGCTCGACCCCCGGGTGCAATGGCGCAATCCGGTGATGTTCATCGTGTACGTCGGCAGCATCCTCACCAGCCTGCTCTGGCTCCACACGCTGGCTTCGGCCGAAGGGACCGGCATGCCGGCAGCCTTCGTGCTGGCGATCGCGGTCTGGCTGTGGTTCACGGTGCTGTTCGCGAATTTCGCGGAGGCGCTGGCCGAAGGCCGCAGCAAGGCGCAGGCGGCGTCGCTTCGCGGGCTGCGCAAGGACACCTGGGCCAAGAAGCTGAAGGCACCGCAGCGTGATGCCGGCTTCCTGCCCGAGCAGGCGCCCAACCTGCGCAAGGGTGACCTGGTGCTGGTCGAGACCGGGGACGTGATCCCGCTCGACGGCGAAGTCGTCCAGGGCGTCGCCTCGGTCGACGAGAGCGCGATCACCGGCGAATCGGCGCCGGTGGTGCGCGAATCGGGCGGCGATTTCTCGGCGGTGACCGGCGGCACGCGGGTGCTGTCGGATTGGCTGGTTGTCCGCATCACGGTGAACCCGGGCGAGTCGTTCCTGGATCGCATGATCGGCATGGTCGAGGCGGCCCGGCGCCAGAAGACGCCGAACGAGATCGCACTCACCATCCTGCTGGTCGCGCTGACCCTGGTGTTCCTGATGGTCACCGTGACGCTGCTGCCGTTCTCCGTCTGGAGCGTCGCGGCGGCCGGTTCCGGCACGGTGGTGTCGCTCACGGCGCTGGTCGCGCTTCTGGTGTGCCTGATACCCACCACCATCGGCGGCCTGCTGTCCGCCGTCGGCGTGGCCGGCATGAGCCGGATGATGCAGGCCAACGTGATCGCGACCTCCGGCCGCGCCGTCGAGGCTGCCGGCGACGTCGATGTCCTGATGCTGGACAAGACCGGCACCATCACGCACGGCAACCGCCAGGCGTCAAGCTTTCTGCCGGCGCCGGGTGTCGGGGCCGGGCAGCTCGCCCGCGCCGCGGTGATGGCCTCGATGGCCGACGAAACGCCGGAAGGCCGGAGCATCGTCGAACTGGCAAAGCGCCAGGGCACCATCGTGCAGGACGTCGTCGGCGCGGTGTTCGTCCCGTTCACCGCGCAGACCCGGATGAGCGGCGCCGACCTGCCGGTGGCGGAAGGCAGCGAGGACGCCGCAGGCAAGTTCGTCCTGCTGCGCAAGGGCGCTGTCGAGGCGGTGCGCCGGCATGTCGAGGCCCTGGGCGGCAGCATGCCGGTCGAGGTTCTGCGTGCCGCCGAGGAAGTTGCACGGCGTGGCAGCACGCCGCTCGCGGTCTCCGAAGGCCGGCTCGTGCTGGGCGTGGTCGAGCTGAAGGACATCGTCAAGACCGGCATCAAGGAGCGCTTCGCGGAGCTCCGTGCCATGGGCATCAAGACCGTGATGATCACCGGCGACAACAAGCTGACCGCAGCCGCCATCGCGGCCGAAGCCGGGGTCGACGACTTCCTGGCCGAGGCCACGCCCGAGGACAAGCTGGCCTTGATCCGCGAGTACCAGGCCGACGGCCGGCTGGTCGCCATGACCGGCGACGGCACCAACGATGCGCCCGCGCTGGCCCAGGCCGATGTCGCCGTGGCGATGGGCAGCGGCACCCAGGCCGCGAAGGAAGCCGGCAACATGGTCGACCTCGACTCCAACCCGACCAAGCTGCTGGAGGTGGTGGAGACCGGCAAGGCGCTGCTCATGACGCGCGGCTCGCTCACCACCTTCTCGATCGCGAACGACGTGGCCAAGTACTTCGCGATCATCCCGGCGATCTTCGTGTCGACCTATCCGCAACTGGGCGCGCTCAACGTGATGCGCCTGGCAAGTCCTTCTTCCGCGATCCTGTCGGCGGTCATCTTCAACGCGCTGGTGATCGTGTTCCTGATACCGCTCGCGCTCAAGGGCGTGCGCTATCGGCCGGTCGGCGCCGCCGCGCTGCTGCGCCGCAACCTCGCGATCTACGGCCTGGGCGGGCTGGTCGTTCCGTTCGTCGGCATCAAGCTCATCGACTGGCTGCTGGTCGCCGTCCACCTGGTTTAACAAGAAAGCTTCGCCATGACATCCATTCTTCGTCCCGCGCTGGTGCTCTTCGTGCTGCTCTGCGCCATCACCGGCATCGCCTATCCGCTAGCGGTCACCGGTGCCGGCCAGGCTGTTTTCCCGGAGCAGGCCGCGGGCAGCCTGGTCTTGCGGGACGGCAAAGTGGTCGGCTCGCGCCTGATCGGGCAGAACTTCAGCAGCCCGGGTTACTTTTGGGGCCGCCCTTCGGCGACGGCGCCGATGGCCTACAACGCCGCGGCTTCCGGCGGCTCCAACCAGGGGCCGTCGAATCCGGCGTTGCTCGACGCGGTCAAGGCCCGTATCGCGGCCCTGAAGGAGGCGGACCCCGGCAATCTGTCGCCGATCCCGGTCGACCTGGTGAGTGCCTCGGCGAGCGGACTCGATCCGGAGATCTCGCCCGCCGCCGCCCGCTACCAGGCAGCGCGGGTCGCCCGTGCCCGTGACCTGTCGCCGGCGCGGGTCGACGAATTGATCTCGGCGAACACGCGCGGCGCCTTCCTCGGCGTCATCGGCGAGCCGCGCGTCAACGTGCTGGCCTTGAACCTGGCGCTCGACGGGCGCTGATCGCCGCGGCTCGCCTCGGCTCGTCGACGAAGATCGCTGGATGAGCGACAACCAACGTCCCGACCCCGACCTGCTGCTCGCGCAGCTGAAGGCTGCCGAAGCGCGGGTCGACCATGCCAGCGGCAATGGCCACGCCGGAGAAGGCCAGGGCGCCGCCGTCAAGGGGCGGCTGCGCATCTACTTCGGCGCGAGCGCCGGCGTCGGCAAGACCTGGGCGATGCTGAGTGCCGCCCAGCAGCAGCGCGCCGCGGGTGTCGACCTGGTGGTGGGCGTCGTCGAAACCCACGGGCGCCGCGAGACCGCTGCGCTCTTGGAGGGACTCGAGGTGCTGCCGCTGCGCGTGCCGGGCGATCCGTCCAAGGGAGTCCGGGAGTTCGACCTGGATGCGGCCCTCGCCCGCAAGCCCGCGATCCTGTTGGTCGACGAGTTGGCGCACAGCAACGTCCCCGGCTCGCGGCACGCCAAGCGCTGGCAAGACGTCCAGGAACTCCTCGCAGCCGGTATCGAGGTCTGGTCGGCGCTCAACGTGCAGCATCTCGAAAGCCTGAACGGAACCGTGGGTGCCATCACCGGCATCCGGGTACACGAGACGGTGCCGGATACCGTGCTCGACGAAGCCGACGAGGTGATCCTGATCGACGTCACCGCCGACGAACTCACCGCGCGGCTGCTCGCCGGCAAGGTGTACCTGCCCGAGCAGGCCGAGCGGGCCCGGCAGAACTTCTTTCGCAAGGGCAACCTGATCGCGCTGCGCGAGATCGCCTTGCGTCGCACCGCCGAGCATGTGGAAGACGATGTGCGCGACTGGCGCATCGAGCATGCCGGCGACGCACCGGGCACCGCCGCGGCCCAGGCCTGGAACACCTCCGGCGCCATCCTTGCCTGCGTGGGCCCGGACGAGGAAGCCAGCCAGGCCGTGCGCACCGCCGCGCGGCTGGCCGGCCAGCTCAACGTGCGCTGGTTCGCGGCCTATGTCGAGACGCCGTCGCTCCAGCGGCTGCCCGCCGCACGCCGGGACCAGGTGCTGGCGGTGCTGAAGCTGGCCGAGCAGCTCGGCGCATCCACCGCCGTGCTGACCGGCCAAGAGATCGGAAGAGAGCTCGCCGCGCATGCGCAGCACCTCAACTGCGCGACGCTGGTGATCGGCCGGGGCCGGCCCCGCACCGGCTGGCGGCGCCTGTTGCCGGCCGAGCGGGTGATGCAGACGCTTGCAGCGCATTCGAGCGGCATCGACATCATGGAAGTCGCGCGGCCGATCCGCTCGCGACGTCTCGGCGGCATCCGCACCAGCCGCAGCGTCGAGGCTGCCGACCACGAAGACGCCGATCGACCGCGCGGCAGCTTGGGCGGCTACCTGTTCGCGCTGGCGGCCAGCGTCGGCGTCACGGCGTTGGCCGCGCCGTTGTCGATGCGTCTGGAGCTGACCAACATCGTCATGCTGTACCTGCTCGGCGTGGTCGGCATCGCGATGCGCTTCGGCCGCGGTCCGGCTGCCTTCGCGGCGCTGCTCAACGTGCTCGCCTTCGACTTCTTCTTCGTGTCGCCGCAGCTGTCGTTTGCGGTGAGCGATGCCCAGTACGTGCTGACCTTCGCTGTCATGCTGCTGGTCGGCCTGGTGATCGGGCAGCTGACCGCGGGCCTGCGCTTTGCCGCCGGCGTGTCCAGAAGCCGCGAGCGCCGGGCGCAGTCCTTGTTCGAGCTGACCCGCGAGCTCTCGGCCGCGCTCGAAAGCTCGCAGGTGATCGAGCTCGGGACCGCCGCCGTCCAGGACCACTTCGGCGGGCAGGCATTGGTGCTCACCACCGATGCGAACGACCGGCTGGTCGCGCCGTCCGCACCGCCGGAGGGTTTCGATGCGAGCGTCGCGGACTGGGTGTTCCGGCACGAACAGCCGGCCGGGCTCGCCACCTCGACCCTGGCGGCCCAGCCCTGGCACTACGTTCCGCTCAAGGCGCCGATGCGGGTTCGAGGCGTGTTGGCACTGGAACCCGCAAGGCCCCGATGGCTGCTCATCCCGGAGCAGGTTCAGCAGCTCGAAACCCTCGCAAGGCAGATCGCCACCGCGCTGGAGCGGGTCCACTACGTCGAGGTCGCTCAACAGGCGGTGGTCGAGATCGAATCGGAGCGCCTTCGCAACGCCTTGCTCGGCGCGTTGTCGCACGATGTGCGTACCCCGCTCACCGCATTGATCGGCCTCGCCGAATCCCTGCAATCGATGCCCGGCTTGGAACACGGCGACACGGCCGAGCGCGAAGCCGCGAAGGCGATCGTCGAGCAGGCGCAGCAGCTGCACGCGCTGGTGAGCAACCTGCTGGACATGGCACGGCTCGAGAGCGGCGCCGCGGGCGGGTCGGTCAATCTTCGGCGCGACTGGCAGTCGGTGGAGGAGGTGGTGGGTTCGGCCATTCGCGCCGTGCAGGGCGCATCGAAGATCGACGTGGTGACCACCGACCTGCACCCGGACCTGCCGCTGGTCGAATTCGACGCGGTGCTGATCGAGCGCGTGCTGGTCAACCTGCTGGAGAACGCGGCCAAGTACGGGCGGCCGCCGGTGGAGATCTCCGCGCGGGCCACGCCCCGCACCTTGCAGCTGCTGGTGCGCGACCACGGCGCCGGCCTGCCGCCCGGCACGGTCGGTCGCGAGGACCAGCTGTTCGAGAAGTTCACCCGCGGCGCGGTCGAATCCGCGACCCCCGGCGTCGGTCTCGGGCTCGCGATCTGCAAGGCGATCGTCGGCGCGCATGGCGGCAGCATCTCAGCCCGCAATGCGGCCGGCGGCGGGGCACAATTCGCGATCGAATTGCCGCGCCGCGAGCCACCCGAGCCGGTGGATCCGGAACTCCAGGATTAGCCAATGTCTGCCCCGCAACGAGTCGCCATCGTGATCGAGGACGAGCCGCAGATCAGGCGCTTCGTCAGGATCGCGCTCGAAGCCGAAGGCTTCCAGGTCCACGAGGCCGGGACCTTGCGCGACGGTCTTTCCGCAGCCGGCACGCGCCAGCCCGACCTGCTGGTGGTCGACCTCGGTCTCCCCGACGGCGACGGACTGAACCTGATCCGCGACGTGCGCGCCTGGTCCGGCGTACCGATCATCGTGCTGTCGGCACGCATCGACGAGTCGGACAAGATCGAGGCACTGGATGCCGGCGCGGACGACTACCTGACCAAGCCGTTCGGTACCGGCGAACTGCTGGCACGGGTGCGAGCTCACCTTCGGCGCCAGAACGTATCCGGCCCGGCTGGCGCAGGCGAGGCGCCGGATCCTCTTTTCCGGTTCGGCGAGGTCGAGATCGACCGGGCGGCGCGGGTGGTGCAGCGTGCCGGCGCCGAGATCCACCTGACCCCGACCGAATACCGGCTCCTCATGGTGCTGGTCGCCGGCGTGGGCCGGGTCATCACCCAAAGGCAGCTGCTGCGCGAGGTCTGGGGGCCGGCGCATATCGACCAGAGCCACTACCTTCGCATCTACATGGGGCATCTCCGGCAGAAGCTCGAAGCCGACCCGGCCCAGCCGCGGCACCTGTTGACCGAGACCGGCATCGGTTATCGATTGGTCGCCTGAAGCAACTATTTCATCTGAAACCGATCGCCCGCCTATCATCCGGCGATGCCCGTCGCCAAGTCGCACTCCGAAGAAGCCGTCCCCCAGCTGCAATTGCACCGCTGGTTTCCCTATCGCTTTTCCCGCATCGCCAACGAGGTGTCGCTCTGCCTGCACCATGCGTATCACGCGCGCTGGGGCATCTCGGTCGCAGGCTGGCGAATCATCACCGTGCTGGCCGAATACGCACCCCTTGCCTCGAAAGAGGTCGCCGAGGAAACCGCGATGGACGTGGTGCAGGTCACCCGCGCGGTCAGTGAGCTTTTCCAGAAGAAGCTGGTGCTCAGGCGCGAAGACCCGGCGGACCGCCGGCGGCTGTCGCTGGAGCTGAGCGCGGCCGGCCGGCGCCTCTACCAGGAGGTCGTGCCCTATGCACGCCAGCTCGAAGACGAGCTGCTCCAGGGCCTGAACGCTGCCGAGCGTGCAACGCTCGCCGGCCTGCTCGATCGCGTACAGGCCAACGCCGGCCAGCTGGCGGGCGTGCATGCCATGCCCCAGGCTGCCAGCGCCCAGTCGGCACCTCGGCGCGCACGACGCACCTGAGTTCCCGCACTGCCGCCGACGAGCGGCCGTCGCTTCAGGCCGTCCGACATTTCCGTTTCTCAAGAAACGATTGCATTTGAAATCAATATTTCCTAGACTGCGCTTGCCGCTCGACGGCCACGAAAAACACCTACCAGGAGACAAGCCAATGACGACCTTGAATCGCCGATCCCTGCTCGCCGGTGCTGCTGCCTTGGCACTGCCGGCCTCGCCGCTCGCCTTCGCGCAGCAGCCCACCACCATCCAGAAGCCGGCCCGCATCATCCTGGGCTTTCCGGCGGGCGGCTCGCTCGACACCATCGCGCGGCTGCTGGCGGAACGCTTGAAGGGCACCTATGCGCCTTCGGTCACGGTCGAGAACCGGGCCGGAGCCGCCGGCCGCATCGCGATGGACTACGTGAAGGCATCGGAGCCGGACGGCACCGCGATCACGATGGGACCGGCCTCGGTGGCCGTGCTCTACCCGCATGTTTACAGGAACCTGAGCTACGACCCGCTGCGCGATTTCACGCCGGTCTCGACCGTGTGTACCTTCCAGTTCGGCTTCACCATCGGTTCCATGGTTCCGGCCGAGGTCAGGACGCCGCAGCAGTTCGCGGCCTGGTGCAAGGCCAATCCGAAGGACGCTTCCTTCGGCTCGGCGGGCGAAGGCACGATGGCGCATTTCGCGGGCCTCATGGTGAGCCGAGCGCTCGGCCTCGAGATGCAGCATGTGCCCTTCAAGGGTGGCGCGCCGGCCCTGCAGGCCGTGGTGGGCGGACAGATCGCAGCGTCGATCAACGTGCTCGTCGAGCCGCTCCCCTTCATCAAGGAAGGCAAGCTGCGCGCCCTGGGCGTGACCGGCCCGACCCGTGCGGTCTACCTGCCGCAGACGCCCACCTTCGTGGAGCAGGGCTTTCGCGATGTCTCGGTCGAGGAATACTTCGCCGCATGGGTTGCTCCGCGCACGCCGGCGCCGATCGCGAATGCGCTGGCCGAGCAGCTCAAGAAGGCCATCCAGACCAAGGAACTCGAGGAGGCCTATGCCGCGCGCGCATTCGCCCCGAGCTTCAGCACACCGCAGGAACTCGACCGCATGGTCCGCGCAGACCTGGCCAAGTGGGCGCCGGTCGTGAAGGCCAGCGGTTTCACCATCGACAGTTGAGGAATCGAGACGATGACAGACAAGCAACACGTGCAGGTGCTCGGCACCGCCTTCATGGAATTCACCAGCCCCGAGCCGGACGACTTGATCGCGACCTTGCAGCGCCTCGGCTTTCGAGTGGCGGGACGGCATCGCGAACGGCGACTCGTCTGGATGCGTCAAGGCCGGGTCGACTTCATCGTGAATGGCGAGCCGGGCTCGCATGCGGCGCGGTTCGCGAACGCGCACGGGCCTTCCTGCGCGGGCATGGCGTTCGAGGTTGAGGATGCGGCGGCTTCGATGAAGCGCGCCTTGGATCTCGGTGCGCGGCCGGCCACGGTCGCGAGCGCTTCGCTGCTACCCGAAGGCGCCCTGCGAGGCATCGGCGACAGCGCGCTGTACCTGGTCGACCAGGCTTCGATCGCCGCCCTGCGCGCTCAATTCGACTTCGAGCCCTTCGACGAACCCGAGGCGCCGTTCCAGCGCGTGGATCACGTCACCCATTGCGTCAACGCCGGCGGCATGGCGGAGTGGGTCGAATTCTACGAACGCATCTTCGGCTTCGAGCAGGTCTTCAAGTTCGTGGCCGGCGACGCGAGCAACGGCTTCGACACGATCGCCGTCCGCGCGCCGGACAGCGCGGCTTGCGTGACCGTGGTCGAGCCGATGGGCGCGGCTTCGCAGATCCAGGAGTTCATCGACGAGTACCGCGGCGAAGGCATCCAGCACATCGCGATGAGTAGCGAAGACCTCTACACCAGCGTCCAGCGGCTGACCGTCGGCGGTGTCGAGTTCCTGCCGACGCCGGCCAGCTACTACGAGGCGCTCGACGCCCGCGTGCCGGGCCACGGCGAAGACATTCCGCGCCTCAAGCGGCTCAACATGCTGCTGGACGGCGCCAACACCGGCGAGAACCCGGACGAGAGGGCGCGGCTGCTGCTGCAGATCTTCACCCGCAAGATGGTGGGCCCGATCTTCTTCGAGGCGATCCAGCGCAAGGGCGACACCTCCTTCGGCGAGGGCAATGCCAAGGCGCTGTTCGAAGCCATCAAGCGCGAGCAGGAAGGCGTGGGTTCCTGAACATGGCCTATCTCGTTCATTGCCTCTATCGCGCGGGCGGCGCCGAGGAGCGGCTCGCGTTTCGGCGAGCGCACATCGAGCACATGCTCGAATGGCTGCCACGCACCGTGTTCGGTTCCGCCATCCTTGGCGAGGACGGCAAGGCGGCCGGCATGTTGGTCGCGCTTTCGGTCGACAGCGCAGCGGAGGCGCAGCGCTTTCTGGAGGCCGAGCCGTACTTCAAGGCAGGTCTTTTCGAGAAGGTGTCGGTCGATGCGTTGGTTCAGATGACGCCGCCCTACAGCCGTGATGTTCTCGAGCGCGAACTCGCGAAGAGCCCATGAGCGGCCTCCTGCACATCCCCTCCCGAGCCGGCATCTTCAGCCGCCAGGCGCATGCCGACCTGCCGGCCGGCAGCTACGAACGCGAGGTCGGCCGCGAAGGCTTTGGCGGCCAGGCGACGCACTTCTACCATCGGCATCCGCCGACCGCCTGGAGCGACTGGGACGGCCCGCATCGCCCGCGCGCCTTCGACTTCAATCCGCTGGCTGGCGAGCCGTGCCCGCTGGAGGCGCCGACGGCTGCCTTCAACGATCACCTGCGATTGCGCATCTGGAAGACCGATGTGCCGATGCAGCACCTGGCGCGCAATGCCGATGGCGACGAGCTGGTCTTCGTGCATGCCGGCGGCGGTCACCTGTACTGCGACTACGGTCACATCGAGATCCGCGAGGGCGACTACCTGCTGCTGCCGCGCGGGACCATGTGGCGGCTCGAGCCCTCGTCGCCGAGCTTCCTGCTGCTGCTCGAAGCCACCGGCGGCCGCTACCGCCTGCCGGACCGCGGCCTGCTCGGCGAGCATGCCTTGTTCGACCCCGCGGTACTCGATGTTCCGCAGATCGACGAACACTTCCTTGCCCAGCAAGGAACGCGCGAAACCCGGGTCCGGTTGAAGGCGCGCCAACGAATCTCGACCATCACCTTTCCGCACAACCCGCTCGATGCGCTGGGCTGGAAGGGCAGCCTGGTGCCGGTGCGGCTCAACGTGCGAGACATCCGCCCGGTGCTGAGCGACCGCTACCACCTGCCGCCCTCCGCGCATTCGACCTTCGTCACCGATCGCTTCGCGGTCTGCACGTTCTGCCCGCGGCCTGCCGAGACCGACCCGGGCGCATTGAAGGTGCCGTTCTTCCATTCGAACGAGGACTACGACGAATTGCTCTTCCTGCATGCCGGCCGGTTCTTCAGCCGCGACGGCATGGGGCCGGGCATGATGACCTTTCATCCGAGTGGCTTTCCGCATGGTCCGCATCCAGGTGCCTACAAGGCCAGCATGGAGGCTCCGCGGAAGCACCTGCAGGAAGTGGCGATCAACATCGACGCGCGGGATGCGCTGCAGATCCCGCCGGCGATGGCGAGCCTGGAGCGCGAGGGGCATGTCGACTCGTGGCGCGGCTACCTGGACACGGATCCGAACGCAAATGCCCATGGCAATGCCGACGCCAGGGTGGAGGCGGCATGAGCTACGGCGACGTGCAAGCGGCAATTGCCCGGTTGGCACCCGAGTTCGGCGACCGTTTCAGCGTGTCGCGAGCGCTGCGCGAGCAGCACGGCAAGGACACGACTTTTCATCCGACCATCGCGCCGGACGCCGTGGTCTTTCCGGAAACTGCCGAGGAGGTGCAGCGCATCGTGAAGACCTGCGCCGAGCTTCGCGTGCCGATCATCCCGTTCGGAACCGGCACGTCCTGCGAAGGCCATGTGGCGGCACTGCACGGCGGCATCTGCGTCGACACTTCGCGGCTGCGGAAGATCCGCGCCATCCGGCCCTCCGATCTCGACGTCACGGTCGAAGCGGGCGTCACTCGGAAGGAACTGAATGCGCATCTGCACGGGACCGGGCTGCACTTTCCGATCGATCCGGGCGCCGACGCTTCGATCGGCGGCATGGTCGCCACGCGGGCTTCCGGGACCAACGCGGTGCGCTACGGCACCATGCGCGAACAGGTGCTGAGCCTCGAGGTGGTGATGCCCGATGGCGAATTGATCCAGACCGGCGGCCGGGCGCGCAAGTCGGCTGCCGGCTACGACCTCACCCATCTCTTCGTCGGTTCCGAAGGCACGCTCGGCATCGTCACCGCGGTCACGCTCAAGCTGCATCCGCTGCCCGAGCACATCGCTGCCGCCACCTGCTGCTTCGCGACGCTGCACGACGCGGTGCTGGCGGTGATGCAGACCATCCAGTGCGGCGTGCCCATCGGCCGGGTCGAGCTGCTGGACGAGTTGCAGATCGAGGCGGTGAACCGCTATTCGAAGATGAACCTCGCGGTCGCGCCGACCCTCGTCTTCGAGTTCCACGGCAGTCGTGGTGCGGTGCAGGACCAGATCGCCGCCGTCAAGGAGATTGCCGGCGACAACGGCGCCACCGGTTTCGAGTGGGCCGAGCGCCCCGAAGACCGGTCGCGACTGTGGCAGGCGCGGCACGACATCTGGTGGGCCAACATGGGACTTCGCCCGGGCGCGCAGGGTTTGCCGACGGATGTCTGCGTGCCCATCTCTGAGCTGGCCCGCAACATCGAGGCTGCCAAGCACGACGTGCTGCAGGCCGGGTTGATCGCACCGATCTGCGGCCATGTCGGGGATGGCAACTTCCACCTGTGCTTCGTGGTCGACGTGAATGACGCCGACGAGATGCGGCGGGTCGAGGAGGTGAACCAACGCATGATCGATCGCGCACTCGCCTGCGGCGGCACCTGCACCGGGGAACACGGCATCGGCTACGGCAAGATCGGGTTTCTGCAGCAGGAAGCCGGCGCCGCCTTCGCCGTGCATCGGGCGGTGAAGCGGGCGCTGGATCCGCAAGCCATCATGAATCCCGGCAAGGTCGTAGGAGACCTCCCGCCATCGAAGGAAACGACGTGAGCGCTTTCGTCTTTGCCGAACTGGCCGTCACCGACAAGGCGATGTACCGGGACGAATACGTTCCGCGCGCCACTCGCGCGGTGGCTGCCTTCGGCGGAAAGTTCGTCGGCACGGGCCGGCGGGTAGCCTTTCATATCGGCATGGCGTCGCCATCGAGCCGCGCCGTGTTGATCGAGTTCCCGAGCTTCGAAATGGCGAACGCGTTCTACGAGTCGTCGGCGTATCGGGAGGCGAGTTCGATTCGCGAGCGATGCGCGACCACGTTCAAGTACGTCATCCTGGATGCCGATGCCGATGCCTTGCCCGGCGGGCAAGGTGGCGATGCGAGCCAGAAGATTGCTCCTTAGCACCGGGGAGTGGTCGCGGCCGGTCAGAAGAGCCGGGTGCCGAGCGGCACCGACTGGTCGGGTATGCAAAGAGCGACCCGTCCAAGTTCGTCGTGGAAGCCCGTGACCAGGCATTCGGACATCCAGGGACCGATCTGCTTCGGCGGGAAATTGACCACGGCGACCACCAACTTGCCGACCAGGGTCTCGGGCGTATAGAGATCGGTGATCTGGGCGCTCGACTTCTTGCAGCCGAGCGCCGGCCCCAGGTCGACCAGCAGCTTGTAGGCGGGCTTGCGCGCCTCCGGGAACACTTCGGCCTTGACGATGCGCCCGACGCGCAGGTCGACCTTCAGGAAGTCGTCCCACGCGATCGTCGGCGCGGCATCGGGGTTCATTGCCATTGCGTGGGCTCCTTCAGGTGGGTCATCATGCGGCAGGCTCTGTCGCTTCTCGCTTCTCGCTTCTCGCTTCTCGCTTCTCGCGTTCATTCGCTTGGTCCTTCGGTCGGCGAGGATACAAGCGCGGACGCCGGCCCCGGACCTCCACAGCCAAAGGAAAGCTCGCATGAAGAACCTCACGATCACGGCAGCTTTGATCGGCACGCTCGGTCTGTGCCTCTTCTCGCCCGATGCCCCTGCACAGGGCGCCAACCCGTGGGACGGCAAATGGCAGGTCGTGTTCAAGACCGAACGTGGCACCGACCGGGACGGCACCGTGACCGTGGCCGGCACTGCCGGAACCTGGGACCTGAACGTGGCGCAGCGGAACGATCCTTGCGCCGGCCGCGCCTACCCGATCGAGGTCGCGATCGCCACGGCGGATGAACTGGTTTTCAAGGTTGCGCGTTTGAAGACGCTGGCGGGCTGCCAGGACAACACGATGCGGCTGAAGCCGGCGGGAGAGAAGGTGTTGGAGGGGCAGCTCAGTGGGCGGCCGTTCAGGATGACCAAGGTGGAGTAGGGCGCGCGGCCTGTGGTGGCCACCTGCTGTCTTCTGTCTTTGGCCTTCTGCCTGCGCGGCGGGCGCTGCCAGGGCTTTATCGCTATGAAGATCGTCTCCCCGGGGTAGTTCGATGGAGGCCAGCGGTCACGGGCAAGTGGTGAGAGCTTTTGTCTTCACACGTTGTCAAGGGGCAATGGATGAGCTGATGAATCGCCTGCACAATGCGCCGGCCTCTCTGCGTACAAGCTTGTCACGGCTGGCGAGGGGTCAAGGGATGAGAGATGAAGAACGACATAGGGCGTGCGGCTTGCACGCTGGAGGATGGGCGCTGCGCTTCGCGTGATTGCTTGAGGCGCGGTGTCGGCGGGCTCCTGATGGTCTCGCTGATCGCTGCGCCGGTTCATGGGGTGGCGCAGATTGCAGGCTTGCCGTCGGCGGCTGCGATGCATCGGCCGCAGGTGCTGATGACGCCGAATGGCGTGCCGATGGTGAACATCACCGCGCCCTCCGCTGCAGGGGTTTCGCGCAACCTCTATCAGCAGTTCGATGTGGATCGCAAAGGGGCGATCCTGAACAACAGTCGCACCGGGGCGCAGACGAATCTGGGCGGCGCGGTGGGTGCGAACCCGTGGCTTGCGAATGGCGCGGCTCGGGTCATCTTGAATGAGGTTCGGAGCAACGATCCGTCGTTGCTTCGTGGGCCGGTCGAAGTCGCCGGCCAGCGGGCCGAGGTTGTGATTGCGAACCCTTCGGGGATTCAGGTGGATGGTGGCGCGTTCATCAACGCGAGCCGGGCGACGCTCACCACTGGGACGCCTGAAGTCAATGCGCTCGGAGGCCTGGAGCGCTACGTCGTTCGCGACGGCACGATCACCGTCGATGGCGCAGGGCTCGACCTGAGCCGCACCGACTACGGCGCAATCCTCGCTCGTGCCATCAAGGTCAACTCCGCGATCTGGGCGAACTACCTGCAAGCCACGGGTGGTGCGAACGAGATCGATGCGGCGACCGTCGCCGGCAAAGCCACGTCCGCCACCATTGCTGCCCGCCAGAACCTGGACATCGGTGCGAACTCCATCGTCAACCGCGAGCATGGCCGTGGCGTTGGCTGGAGGCGATGCAACCCAGATCAGCCTCGGCGCCCAGGCCGGCAGCAACGCCGCTGCCAACAACTACATGGCCCACGCCGACGCATCGCGGATGCTCAGCCTGGCCAATCAATGCCGGACCACCTGCACACCGGCCCAACTGGAGGAACTCGCAAACCTCTTCGTCAAGGACACAACCACTACCAAGGCCCTTCAAGACTGCACGGGCAGCAGCAGCGCGCTATGCACATCCATCAGAAAAGACTTCAACGCGGTCGCGGCCAGCTTCCTGCCGACTAACGAGGACATCCGCACTTGGTCGATCAAGCAAGCGGAAGCCTCAGATGGCAAGTACTCCACAGAGCAGATCTACGACGCGTACCGCGTGAACTTCGTTGCTGGTGCGCAACCGGATCAAAGCCAAGGCGACCTGACCGAAGTTGCCGACTGGATGCGCGATCGGATCACTGGCAACAAGGGGGACCCCTCGAATCCGGGCGAGGGTCCGCTGAGCAAGATTGCTATGGGATGGGCAGTTGGCACTTCAGCGTCTGCACAAGCAGCCTTGAGTGTGCAAACGGCGGTTCTAGCTGCTTCAACCAAGCTGGTACGTGCACCGTCTGCTAGCGCACCTAACGGCCTAAGGCTTATCGATCTTGCGCAGCCGCCAAGTACTAGTTATAAGGATTTTAACCAGGCGAGAAATGCTGCAATTGCATGGTTGGAAGTACGTGGCTTCAGAGCTGAAGCAGCAACTATGGGAAAATTCGGCAATAATTATGAGAAGCCGATTGGTATGAAGAATGCTGACGGAAAAGCTGGTTTCAGGGTTGAGTTCGACGAACGGAACGGTGCGCATATCAATGTGTGGTCTGGCAAAGAAAAAGGTCCTCATTTCACATTTGATGGGGATCAAGCAAGCGTGAATCGAATAGTTAAGCAATTCAGAAATTGAGATGACAAGCAATTCATTTTTTGAGCGAGAATTGCGCAAAGCCTTGCAGCTGGAATTGGCTTCTCGGCGTATTGAGGCGATCGGGAGCTCAACACCATACTTTGCACGACTGGAGAAGTGCTATCCGGCGAAAGGATCCAGAATAGATTGGAGCAAAGTCAATCGCGCAGTCGGACAGATTGAGCCAAATGCAGAGCTGCAGCAGGCAGCATTTACAGCGTTTTTCGACGTTACCGTCGAACAGTTCTCATTATCCGGAACGGTACTCTATCTTGGCGACAGCGCGACGGATTCTGCATTTGCAGCAGAGCTGACGGCCATGCGGCAAGTGCTCCCAAAACTGCTCGAGATCCCGCAACATCACTATTTCGTTGCGCAAAGCTGTGAATGGTGCATTTTCTTTTCAATGGAAGGGGATATGGCCTTTGGCTTCGGCCACATACAGTGATGCCAAGATTAGGCCTTTATGCGAAGAATTGGCTATGAATCCAGCCGACACTTAGTCGACACTATTTCGATGAACTAAGGTAAATCGGGATAAAGGTGATTCACAAAAATTTCGCGAGTGCGCAACTTGAATTTGATAAGAACGAGCTCCTGATTATCAATAACGCTCTTCGTGAGGCGTGCAATGGTATTGCAGTCTTGGAATTCGGAATTCGGAATTCGGAATTCGGAATTCGGAATTCGGAATTCGGAATTCGGAACTCGGAACTCGGATCGGTGCGGCGCGTGTCGAAGCGGAAAAACTTCAGGTCCAGATTCGTGAATTGATAAATCGACCGGAATGATGCGATCAGAATCACCTCCGAAAGTTTTAACTAAACAGCATTGATTGCTGGCTGACCTTTTCAGCCTTCTGGATGGAGTATTGCTGAATGTCCCAGAACAATCGAGGTGTCATGAATCGAATCGATCAGTATGGCTGGTCATCACGTCTCCACCGCTGTGGAGTTGATTAATGCGTTGCAACCGAACTACTTCAACGCCTACTCAACCCCCAGTAAGTCATAAACCCGCCGAACATACACCCCGAACTCCGCACTCGTCTTCACATGCAAGCTCCGCGGATTCGGCAACTCGATCGGAAAGAAATCCGCCATCCGCGCCGGCCCAGCGGTCAGCACCGCGCAATGCGAACCCAGAAACACCGCCTCCTGGATGCTGTGAGTCACGACCACGAAGGTCTTGCCCGTCTCGCGCCAGATGCGCAGCATCTCCAGATTCATCTTTTCCCGCGTGAGTGCGTCGAGCGCGCCGAAGGGCTCGTCCATCAAGACAAGTTTCGGGTCGTGAATGAGCGCACGTGCGATGGCGGCGCGTTGCTGCATGCCGCCGGAAAGCTCGTACGGCCTTTTGTCGCCGAACCCGGTCAGCCCGACCATCTCCAGCAACTCGTGCGCACGCACCCGCGCCTTCTTGCGATCGAGGCCGAGGATGTCGGCCGGCAGCATCACGTTCTCGAGAATGGTGCGCCACTTGAGCAGCACCGGTTGCTGGAACACCATGCCGACATTCCGTCCGGGGTTGAAGCTGGTCCCGCCCGGCGCGCCGATGCGCAGTTCGCCGCCATCATGGCCGTGCAGCCCGGCGAAGATTTTCAGCAGCGTCGACTTGCCGCAGCCGGAGGGTCCGACCAAAGACACCATGTCGCCCGCGTGAATGTCCATCGAGACATCGGACACCGCAAGAAACTCCTGGGTCTTGCCGCCCGACTTCTTGCGGTAGACCTTGCGCAGTTGGCGCATCCGGATCAACGGCTCGCCGTCCCTCGTCGGAAGCCCTGTCGCAGTTTCGAGGTCCTGCGTGGCCGTCATGCGAGCCACCGATCGAGGTTGTCACGCACGAAGGCGTCGTCGGACAAGTCGCCGTGTAGTCGGTAGACCCGGTCGATCTCGCCCGCTTGACCGGCGCCGAGACCTTCTTCGGGATCGAGGCACCAGATGCCTTCGAGCAGCCCCTGCCGGCGCAGCACTTCGTGGCAGCCGGCAATGCAGCCTTGGAAGTTGTTCTTGACGTCGAAGAAGGCGGCATTGGAATCGGTCACGCGCGAGTCGAGGGCCAGCAGGGCCGGGCTCGGTACTCCGTTGCATTCTGCGATCTCGGCTTTGATCCGGGTGAGTTGCTGCACGGCGCTATGGGTCCAAACCGACCAGTGCCCGAGCAGCCCGCCGCGGAACCGCACTTGGACCGGCTGGCCGTCGCGCATCGCCGAGAAGGGCAGGGCAAGGTCGAGCACGATGTGATCGTCGTTGCCGGTGTAGAGAAAGACGCGTTCTTCGGCCCGGGCATCGACCACGCCACGCACCACGTCGATCGTCCGATAGCGGTTGAAGGGCGCGACCTTGATCGCCAGCGCGTTGGGGATCGACGCGAAGCGCCGCCAGAACTCGCTCGACAGCACCGGTCCGCCGACCACCGTCTGCAGATAGAACCCGATCAGCGGGATCTCGCCGGCGACAGCTTCGCAGTGCGCGATCAACTCATCTTCCGAAGACGAAGCGAGGGCGGCAAGGCTCAGCAGGCCGGCGTGATAGCCGAGCCCGACGGCGGTCTGCGCCTCGGCCCGGGCCTGTGCGGTCGGGCCGCAGAGGCCTGCGATCATCGCCATCGGCCGCGAGCTCCAGGCCGCGCGATCCTCCGCAGCAGCGCGAAGCACGGTTTCATAGAGGCCGCGCTCTCGAATCGCGAACTGCGTGGTGTGCACGCCGACCGCGAGGCCACCGGCGCCGGCGTCCACGTAGTAGCGCGTCAACGCTCGTTGGCGACGGCGATCGAAGCGCCGATCGGCGTCGAGCGCCAATGGGTGGGCCGGAATGACCGCGCCCTGCGCCAGCAGCGCCAGCACGTCGGCAGGTAGGTCGGATCGTTGCAGCGGCATCGGAAGACTCCAGGAAATGAGGTTCGTGTTCAGCCGTACTCGGGCCCGGCGATGGCGTGCAGCAGATCGGCGCGACTCTCAGGCACCGACGTGCCGCGGAACATCCGCACGAAGCCGCGTTGCCGCTCGAAGCCGAGTGCCTGAAGCCGGTCCTGCATCTGCAGGCAGGCATCGGGAACGTCGATCAGCAGGGGCTCGGCAGTGTGGTTGGCGGCTTCTTCCAGCAGGTCGACCGCGGCGGATTCGTCGCTCGCGAGCAGTGGGCCGATGTGGCGTGCGACCCTCCCGGCACGGACGATGGCCGATGCGCTTGCATGGCCAAGAATCCGGGAACCGGCACGCCCGGAAAGGTGCGCCAGCACGGCACTCCGGTCCAGCCCGAGCGCCGAACCATCGAGCCGCGAAAGCCGCTCGAAGCCCGTGTCTGCTTGCTGGAGCTCGTCGATCGACGCCGCCGAAGCGTGCGTCGCACGATGCCAGCGCGACAGGCGCCAGAGCGGTTCGAATCCATGATGGACGTAGAGCCGTTCGCCTGCCGGCGTCGCATCGAGCATCGCGACCCGGCCTTGCCGCTCGACTTCGCGAAAGCAGTGCTCGAAGACGCTGCGCCCGAGCCCTCGCCCGCGCAGCGCAGGCGCGACCAGGATCATGCTGATCCACGCAGTGGTGGCACCCATCGGCAAGACCGCGCCGCTGGCGCCGATGCGGCCGTCGGGTTCTCGCACGACGAACACCGAGCCTTCGCGGAAGAAAAGGTCCCAGTCTTCGGCGGTCTGGTTCCAGCCGCTTTGCACCACCAGCGCCTCGAGCATGGCGATGGCCTCGCCATCGAGGGCGGCAAGCTGCTCGACACCGTTCGACCGAGCGTGAAGCTCAGTACTTGCCATCGCGGGATTCGAACTTGGTCGGCTTGCCGTAGAGCCGCTGTTCGCGCGCGATCCAGTCGGCGACCCAGCCGAGCTGCTGCGAGAGCGGCACCTTCGGATAGCCGAACAGGCGCTCGGCCTCGCCGGTGTTCATGAGCCAGGCGGTGGACGCCTCGGTGCCGGCAATCTGCACGGGCTTGTCGAAGCGCCGGCCGAATTCCTCGGCCAGCCAGCGGACCGACGTGGTCTCCGGGCCGCTCACGTTGAGCGGCGTCGTGGGAACCGTGGCGACCGCCAGGCAGCGCAGTGCCTGGGCGTTGGCATCGCCCTGCCAGATCACGTTGACATGACCCATGGTCACGTCGACCGGCTCGCCGCGCCAGACCTTGAGGGCCACGTCCGCCAGCACGCCGTAGCGCAGGTCGATGGCGTAGCTCAGGCGGAAGAGCCGCCCCGGCGTTCCATGCTGCTGCGAGAAGTACTCGAACATCCGCTCGCGGCCGACGCACGAGTTCGCGTACTCGCCGGGCGGGCTCGGCGGCAGGTCTTCGGCGGCGCCCTGGCCGTTCACCGGAACGAAGGGATAGACGCAGGCCGTCGAGAAGGCCACGATGCGAGATCCGCTGAAAGCCTGCGCCACCAGCGCCGGCACCTGCACGTTCATGGCCCAGGTCAAGGGGTTGTTCGCATCGGCGCCGAACTTGCGCCCGGCCATGAAGACGATGTTGGCGCACTTGGGGAGCTCGGCCACCGCGGCTGCGTCGAGCAGGTCGCAAGCCAGCGTCTCGACGCCGTGGGCATGCAGCATTTCGCGCACGCCAGCTTCGCTGAACCGGGCCACCGCTATGACGCGGCGATTGGCCGGCAGCGCATTGCGGGCGAGGCGGGCGAGGGTGGGGCCCATCTTTCCGCCGACGCCCAGGATCATCAGGTCGCCGTCGAGGCGAGCGAGGTCGTCGATCAGGTCCTGCGAGGGCGTGGCCAGGAAACTGTCGAGGGCCTCCTCGGTTTCGAAGCGGGCGGGAAAGTTGCGGCTGTCGAGCACGGCCTTTTGCGTGGAGTCGGATGTCATTCGATGCGGGCGTCCTGGGTGATGAATAAACGCTCCAGCAGCAGCACCATCAGGTAGAGCAGCACGCCGAGCCCGGTGATCAGCAGCACGGCCATGAAGACGGCCGGCGTGTCCAGCGAGGCCTGCACCTGGATCATCAGGTAGCCGAGGCCCTTGTCCGATGCGATGAACTCGCCGACCACCGCGCCGGCCACCGCCAGGATGGTGGCGACCTTCATGCCGGAGAACACATAGGGAAGCGATCCGGGCAGCTGGATGTAGCGGAACAGTTGCCAGCGCGAACCCTTGAGGGCGCGCACCAGGTTGAGCAGCTCGGGCTCGGTTTCGTTGAGCCCGCGGATCGTGGTGAGCAGGATCGGGAAGAAGCAGAGGCTGAAGGTGATCAGGATGTTGGGCCCGATGCCATAGCTGAACCACACGATGATCAGCGGCCCCATCGCCACCTTCGGGATCATGTTGAGCGTGACCAAGAGCGGAAAGGCGAGCAGCATGAGGCTGCGGCTGGTGATGAAGAGGAGAGCGCACAGGATGCCGAGTACCAGCGCCAGCACATAGCCGCCGAAGACCTCGAGCGCGGTCACGCCGGTGTTCGACAGCCAGTGGTAGTTGGGGTTGCCCAGCGTTGCGAGCAGCTTCGAGGGCGCCGGCAGGATGAAGGTCTGGATCGAGAACATCCGCACCGCGACTTCCCAGAGCCCGATGCCGACGAGATGCACGCCGACGACCACCGCCCAGCGCTGCCAGCGGCTGCCGTCGTCGCCGGTGGCGGTGTCGACAGCGATCGGATCGGCGGCGGGTGCGGTGGCGATGGCCGTCATTGCGTTGCTCTGCCTTGAAGTCGGATGGCTGCGAAGAATGCAGGGACCGAGCGGCCCGGCTGCATCGAAATCATAGGATCGGGCCGCGCCACTGTCAACCAACTGGTTGATAGAGAAGCCGGGCAGCGATGCCGGACCCGCTCAGGGCCGAAGGGCGTTGAGCGCGAACGCGATCACGTGCCGCCGCCGCTGCACCAGCGCGCCGCGCGAGCCGAGCGACTTGCCGAAGATCGCCGAGAGCGTGTGGTTGTTTGAGAAGAAGAAGTAGGAGATGCCGGCGATCGAGATGTAGAGATTGATCGCGTCGAAGTCCTTGCGAAAGACGCCTTGCTTCACGCCGCGCGCCAGCGTCGCCTCCAGCATCTCGATGAACGGCGAATGCATCTTCTGGAGCCGCTTGGAGCCGAGGATGTGCTGGCCCTGGTTGCGGTTCTCGTCGGCCAGCAAGGCAATGAATTCCGGATGCTCGGCCAGGTAGTCGAACGAGAAGCCGATCAGCTGGGTCATTGCCTCGATCGGCTCCAGTTCGCCGAGCGAGAGCGCATGTTCCTTCTCGCGGATCGCGGCGTAGACCGATTCGAGCGCCACCAGGTAAAGCCCTTGCTTGCTCTCGAAGTAGTGGTAGACCAGTTGCTTGTTGACGCCGGCGCTGCGTGCAATCTCGTCCACCCGGGCGCCGGCGAAGCCGTTGCGCGAAAACTCGGCGACGGCGGCTGCGAGCAACGCCTCGCGGGTGGCGGCGGCATCGCGGCGCGCTGGTCCGTCGGACGGCTCGGCGCTTCGTGCGCGAAGCGTGCGTGCGTTGGCAGGCGTGCCGGCCGTTCGAGCCGTTCGAGCTTTGGGCTTGGACAAGGTGGTGGTCATGCGTCTTGCTCCCGGATCAGTCCGTCTTGCCTGTCAACCAAACAGTTGGTAGGATGAATTCTAGGCCCGAATCAACCACCCACCCTGGAGCGAACCCCATGCGTCTACGCGCGTTTCCCGTCTTGAAGACTGCCTTCTGCGCGCTCGGGCTCGCAGCCGCCAGCGGCATGGCATCGGCCGCCGATTCGATGAGCCTGATGCTCAATTGGACGCCGACCGCGGATCATGCGCCGATCTATTTCGCTAAGGCCAAGGGCTGGTACACCGAGGCCGGCATCGACCTCGCCATCGAGGCCGGCAAGGGTTCGGTGCTGTCGGCGCAACGCGTGGGTTCGGGCGGTGCCAACCTGGGCATCGCCGACCTGCCGACCGCCATCCAGGCCGTCGGCAAGGGCGCGGACCTGAAGGCCATCATGGCGATCTACGCCAACAGTCCGCAGGGCTTCTACTGGCTCAAGTCCTCCGGCATCAATGGCCCGAAGGACTTCGCGGGCCGCAAGATCGGCAACCCGCCGGGCGACGCGGCTCGGCTCATGTGGCCGGCCTTCGCCAAGAAGACCGGCATCGACCCGGCGGCGGTCAACTTCGTCAACCTCAGCCCGCAGGCCAAGGTCGGCGCGCTCAAGAGCAAGTCGGTCGACATCATCAGCGACTTCTACAACGAGCACGACCTGAAGGCGCGCGAGTTCGGCAACGACCTCGGCTTCGTCGCCTGGCGCACCGTCGGCGTCAACGTCTACGGCAACTCGCTGTTCGTCAATGGCGCATACCTCAAGGCCAACCCCGAGCGCATCCGCAAGTTCGCCGCGGTCACGCAGCGCGCCTATGCGGCCTGCGTCAAGGACTTCGCGCCTTGCCTCGATGCGCTCACCGCGAGCGTGAGCGGCCTCACGCCGGACAACCAGCGCGATCAGTGGGAACGCATCAAGCAGCTGATGCGCGACGACACCACCACCAAGGTCGGCCTCGGTGCGTTCGATGCCGCCCGCATCAAGGGCGACTACGAGCTCGTTCAATCGCTGATCGGGCTCGATAAGCCCTTCGATCCCGCTACCCTCTTCACCAACGACTACCTGGACAAGGGTGTCCGGATGTCTGCGGAGTAACACGGCGAGCAACGGGGGTCGAGCGACGCGCGGCCCGGTCGGGGTCTAGAAGCTCACGGTCACCGTGATGCTGTTGGCGTACGAGCCCGGCCTCACGTACTGGTTGGCCGGCAGCCTGCCGTAGACGCTGTAGCTGCGCGGCACGGTGGTGCCCAGCACGGTCGCCACCGCCGAGAAGCTGTCGCTGACCGTGGCGTTGCCCCAGACGGTTGCATAGGAGGCATCGGCGTACAGGTTGTAGCCGAGCAGCGAGCCCGAAGGCCCGGTGAGCCGGCGCGCCGCCACGGTGCTGTCGGTGCCCTCGCTCAAGCTGATGTCGTAGCTCATGGTGGTCAACAAGCCGACGCCCGTGACCATGCCGGTGACCTGGATCGACCCGGTGACGTAGAGCGGCGCCGCGTGGGTCGGGTTGTAGTTGCCGAACACCAGGTTGGCGGTGCGAATGGTCGCGCTGCAGCCCACCACGCCCAGCGCGGCGCAGCCGGCATCGGCCTCGATGCCGAAGAGGGCCGCTGCGCAGCAAGCCAGCCATTTCCATCCGGCCCGCCTCATTCGCCTTCTCCACTGCTTGCCGCCGAGGCGGGTTCGCAGGTGTAGACCGGCAGGTCCGCGGCCTCGCCGTTCGCGCGAGGCCGGGCGGGCGCGGTGCGGCCCCAGTCGATGCGGCAACTGCTGCCGGTGTCCAGCCGCACCACGAAGCGTTCGCCGGGCATCGGGTCGGCCACCTCGATCTTGCCGTCGAAGCCGGAGACCAGCGAATGCAATCGGCGCTTGCTCCGAAGGTCGAGCCCGGCCGGAAGCGGCCGACCGTCGGGCAGCCGGACGATGGCAACCACACGCGTCGTCTGCGAAATGTCGAAAGCAGCATGCGTGAAGCCGCGTCGCGCCGGCACCACCTCGACCTTGTCGCTGCGAAGGCCCGACTCGATCGGCAGTTCGTCGACGTCGATGCCGAGGTGATTGACCTGGTAGGCGCGCAGCCCGGGCACGATCGCGCGGCCGGTCGCGTCGGTGCGGGCGGCGAGCTGGTTTTCTCGGTAGATCCGCGTGCCGGCCGGCGCACCCGGCACCGTGACCAAGGCAAAGCCGTCTTCCGAAGGCCGCGCGGCGAACAGCATGCCGCCGGTCCAGCCGACCGCGCCGCTCGCCCGCAGCCGAAGGCCGTGCTCGCCGCCGGAACTCACCGCGTCCGCGCCGAGGCTTGCATGGCGGCCACGCCAGTCGATGCTGGCTTCGCTGCGCGGGTTGTCGCCGCCGGCGGCGCCGACGCGCCAGCCCCAGTCCTGGTCCTCCACCGTGTTGCGTGCAGCGTCCACCGACGCCTGCATGCGGCCGCCTTCGCGCCGCACCGACGTGCTGGCCGTGTACCGGTCGCCGAGCGCGAAGCTCAAGCTGAGGCCGATGCCATTCACCGCCGGACCGCGGCTTTGCATCGTGCGGGTGATCGATGCCGCGAGCCAGGCCCGCTCGCCTACCGCGACCGACCAGCTGGCCGACAGCAGGCCGACCTTCTCGCCGTTGCCACCGCCTGTGCCGTTGCCGTTGCCGTAACCAAGCCGCGTGTAGCTCGCGCCCACGCTGCCGAGCGCCCCGAGGTTGCGGCCGACGAACAGCATGGTTTGCGAACGCGTCGGGGCGATGGCGTCCTGCCAGGCGAGCTGGTTGAAGTTCCCGCTCGCCACCTGCCGGGTCGCCGAAAAATTCCAGTGTTCGCTGGAGCGTGCGAAGGAGGCTCGCGCCAGGTGCCCCGTGCCTTTTTCAGCGTCCCGGCTGGCGGCCAGATGGAGGCCGACTTCGCCCCAGGGCGCCGCCACGGCGGCCAGTCCGGCGCCCGCGACCTGCAGCCGAGCCGAGGCCTCGCCGTGCAGCTCGAGCGTCAGCCGGTCGCTCATGCCGCGGCGCCAGCTGCCGGAGGCGAAGGGTTTGCCGTAGTCGAAGCCGGCCTCGCCGTAGCGCCTGCGAAGACGGCCGAGCTCGACCGAGTAGTCGCTCAAGCCGCTCTTGAGCAGGCTCGCGCTCACGTAGTAGGGCGTGTTCACCACCCGGCTCTGGCCACCCGCATCGGTCATGGCATAGCGCATGTTGCCGGCGCCGGTCAGCACCGGAACGTTGCTGAGCCGAAACGGTCCGGGATCGATCCGCCCCTGGTAGCGCAAGACCTCGTTCACGAAAACCTCGACCGAGGACGGCACCGCCGCGCCGCCTTGCAGCGAAGGCGTCGGATAGGTGATGTAGCCCGGTCGCAGGTCGAAGCGGGTTCCGAACTGCACGCCGCCGAAGCGAAACGGCGAGGACCAGGCCGCAGCCTGGTTAATGCCGTCGCCGATGCTGAGGCGAGTCATGGCTTGCGGGTCGTCCCGCTGGAAGACCGTGTCGAGCCGCACGGTGCTGCGCGGCCGCTCCGACACCGCGCTGCCTGCCAGCAGGCTGCTCGACAACACGCCCCAGCGCCCGGAGGCGACGCCTTCCACCAGGCCAGAAACGCTGCTGCCGCGCGCATCGTGCTGCAAGGACCATTCGTAGGCGACGAACGCGCCCAGCGCCCGCTCGGCATGGACGCCCGACATCGGCAGGTCGGCCGCGTGCGAGCTGCCGGCGAAGGCGTCGGTCGGCACCTGGATCGCGAGCGTCTGCGTCGGCTCGTCGAGCACCGTTTCGGTCACGCCCAATGCATGCAGGTCGATGTATGCGATGCCGCCATGTCGTGCCGCGGGACCTTGTGGCGGCACGAGTCGAAGCCGCAGCACATCCTCCTGTGCGAGCAGGTACCGCCCGCCTCGTCGCAGGATCGGCCGCAAGCCTTCGTGCAGCGTGCCGTTCAGGCGAAGGTCGAGCACCAGGCTTTCCGTTGCCGGATCCGGCGCGGCTTGCGCCAGCCGGTGCTCGGCTTGCAGATCGGGGCCCGCGACCTGGGCCCATGTGACATCAACAAGGAACCCGCTGCAGCAGAGCGCAAGGCTAATCAGCCGCCGGGCCGACATGGGGAGTGCGCACCGCGATCGGTGGCAGCGGGGAGCGCGCATCGCTCGTTACCTCGATCGTGAGCGGCGCGTCGGGTGGAAGCGGCGGCAGTTGCAGGGGCCAGGCGAGCGATGCGCCCGGCAGCACATAGCGCGACATCGGACTGCGCGCGAGTTCGGTGCCGTCCGGGCGCCGAACCACGACCTGTGTCAGCTGCAAGTGCTCGTTGCCCCGATTGACCACCTGCAAGGACAACTCGCGCGATCCGCCGGGCGATTTGCCGCTCGCGGCGACCAGCCGCCATGACAGATCGCTGCGGGCCTCCGTCACCGGCGGCACGAAGATCGGGATGCTGATGCGCAGCAGGGTCTGCAAGCGGACACCGGTGCCGCCGTCCGCGTCCTGCGCGGCGCGCGGCAGTTGCTGCAGGAACACCCGGTAGCTGCCTTCGACTTCGCCGGGCTTGCCCTGGAAGCCGACCCGCACGATCTGGCGCCCCTTGCCGGCCACCTTGAAGATGCCCGGGTTCACGACCAGGTCGCGGGTCGGCTCGAACAGGTCGCGGCCGTCTTCCTGGCGCCAGCGCATCACTTCGACCTGGATCCCCACTTCTTCCTCGTCCGCATTGCCGAGCGTGAGCGCCGCGGTCGTGCGTTCGGCAGACAGGTTGAGGCGCACCGGCGCGACATTGAGCCCCGCCGCCCGTGCAAGCCCTGCCAAGCCCGACAGCATCGCCAGCGCGAGGACGAACGGCAGCCAGCCGCGGATCGCACCGCTTGTTCGAGGCACCGCTTGCTCCTAGTAGCTCAGCGTGAGCGTGATGCTGTCGGCGTAGTCCGAGGCAGGCGCCGCGGCGTACTGGCCGGCGGGAATCGAGCCGTACACCGTGAAGGGCTGCGCGTTGCCCGCGCCGACATAGCCGGTCGCGGAGCTGCTGTTGTCCCAGTTGACGGTATGCGCGCTGTCCTTGTAGAGGCCGTAGTTCAAGGTGTTGTTGCCGGCGCCGGCGGTGGCGCTGGTCATCTTGCGGGTCGTGACCGTGGCGCCGCTGCCGCCGCCCTGGCTGAGGCCGATCGAGTAGGGCGTGCCCGAGGTGCAGGTGACCTGGAAGGCGGTGGTGCCGCTCGCCGCGCTGGCATTGTTGGGCGTGTACGAGCCGAAGGCCAGGGTACCGGGCGTGGTCACCGAGCAGGCGCTCAGCACGGTCGCGGTCACCTGGAAGAAAGCCGTGGCGGTACCGGCCTGGACGGGTTGCGAAAGCAGCAGCAGGCACATCGACAAGCTCAATGCGACACACAGGCCCCAGCTTCTGGCGCGGCTCGAAAGGCGCTGGGCGAAAACGGACATGGACACTCCTTGTTGGTGCACGCCTCAATCCAGGCGATGGCCGAGTGTCAGCGGCTTCCTACACCGATGATTGCGGAGTCATTCACATTTCGGGTCTTCAATTCAATTCGCGAATTGCTTCGTGAAGGAATGCCATTGCGCGTATCGGTGCTGCGACATTCATTCGTTTTATAAAAAAGCTTAGAACTTTTGTTAACCGAATTCAATAAAGGAGGTCGGACACCTTGCATTGTCGGTGGTGGGATGTGGAGCGCCTTGCTTGCCCGTTGCGTGGTCGTGCACACCAGGGGAGCGTGAACATGAGCCGTGACTCGTCGCTGTTGCTCGAAACCGCGTCGAATGTCTGAAACCAGCTCAGCCGGGACGACCCGGCTGTGAAACAGATACTAAAGTTCTAAATAACTTCTGAGGAGTTTCTAGTTGAATACACCAGTCGATGAGGGAAAAGATGTAGGACACGGGCGCATTTCACACTTTTTCTTCCATGCACGGCTGAGCGTTCGCAGAAGATCGCCTCGCCAGCGAATTAGCGCCGGTGTCCATTGCAGTTGCATTGCCAATTGCATTTTCGTAAAACATATCGACCGAGAACCCACATGAACTTGCCTTCGAGATCGCCCGCCAAGTCCGTCGTCTGTTTGGCCGCTTTCGCTGCATTGATTTCCATTGCCGGCTGCTCCTCCAGCGGTCGTGCCGGCTTCGACATGGGCGGAATGAGCGAGGCGGCCTCGGCCGGTGGCCTCGGCAGCGGTGGCAAGGATTCGACGGCCGGCAACGCGTCCGGTGGCAACGGCGGCGACGCCACCGGCGTCATGGTCGGCACCGGCCCGGCCATGCCGGCGAACGACGACAAGCTGCCCGGCACGCCGACCGGCCCGGCTCCCGGCAACGATCCAGGCACCGATCCCGGCACCAATCCCGGCACCCCGCGCCCGCCCCAATCGCGCGTCGCATCGCCCAGCGGCAACCTGCTGGACAAGCTGGGCGACACGGTCAGCAGCCTCGGCAGCGAAGTCGGGCAGATCGGCAGCGGCTCCGCCGGCGGCCTGATCGACCAGGTGGGCAAGACGGTCGAAGTGACCGGCGAGACGCTCAGCAACGGACTCGGCCAGCTCGGCACCACCCGCGACGTCATCGGCTACACCCTCGACGGCCTGCCGCGAGTGCTCGACCAGACCGGCAAGACGGTTTCGAGCGCCGGCGAGCTGGTCAAGGACGTGGGCGACGCGACCATGCTGCGCCCGGTCACGGACGCTGCCGGCCGCGTGGTCGACGGCACCGGCGACGCGGTGCGCCTGCTGGCAGGCGGACTCGACCGGGTGGTCGACCAGGGTGGCGTTCGCCAGGTCACGCAGGGCGTGACCAGCGTGGTCGTCCCGCTCGAGATGAAGCTGAGCTCCCTCACGCAACAGATCGGCGACGGCACCGGCATCGGCACGCCGGTCGACAGCCTCCTGAAGTCGGTGGGCGCCGGCATCCAGGGCCAGCAGACCCAGGGCTGGGCGGCCGAACTCGGCAGCACCGTCGGCATGGTCGGCAACCTGGTTCACGCACCGAGCGGAACCGCAGGCGGCAGCCCGGTCGCCGGCGCCACCGGTGCGCTGAGCTCCGCCTTGGTGCCGGTCGGCGCCAACGTGGGCGGCGCGCTCGCGACCGGCACCAGCGCCGCCACCGCGGGCCTCGCGTCGGCCCTGGGCTCCACGGTCGCCACCGTGAGCAGCGCAGCGATGCCGGCGACGACCGCGATCGGGTCGGCCATCATGCCGGTCACCGGCACCTTGACCAGCGGCCTCTCGCCGGTCACGAATTCGCTGTCGAGCGGCCTGGCTCCGGTCGTCGGCGGCGTCGGCGGCGCGCTGGCACCGGTGACCGGCGGACTGACCACCGCAGTAGCACCGGTTACCGCCAGCGTCGGGGCGGTGGCCGCACCGGTGGTGTCGGGCGTCTCGTCCGCGCTCTCGCCGGTAACGTCGCCGCTCGCAGCGGCCGTGAGCCCGCTGACCACGCCGCTTTCCAGCACCGTCGTTGCCGTCGTCGCGCCGGTGATCGTGACCGTCGCCTCCGCGGGCAGCACGACGACGAACACCGGACTCACCGGCGGCCTGACCCAGGTGGTCGGCGGCACGGTCGGCACGGTCGCCAACACCACCGGCGGCCTCTTGGGTGGCCTGGGCTTCCGTCGATGATCCCTCGGGCCTTCCGTTACCGCCTGGCCGCCGGCACGCTCGCCCTCCTGGGCGCGGCTGCCGCGGTGCAGGCCCAGGTCGCCGCTCCACCGGCGGCGACCCTGGGCAATCCATTGAACCAACTGCCCACCGCGCCGGCGAATCCGTCCGCGACGCGAACGCCGCAGGTCGACGTGCAGGCGCCGCAAGGCGCCGCGGCCGGCGGCCTCGAGCGGCAGGTCACGGCGACCCGCTTCGACATCGAAGGCGTCAAGGCCTTGCCCTTCGCCGACGTGGCGCGCATCTTCATGCCGCTGGTCGGCCAGCCCTTGCCGCTCGCACGGTTGGTAGCCGCGAGCCGCGAGGCGACCGCGCTCTACGCGGCGGCGGACCAGCCGCTTTCATTCGTGTTCCTGCCCGAGCAGAACTTCGCCGGCGGCGTGGTTCGGGTGGTGGCGGTAGAGGCCTACGTGGCCAACATCCGCATCGAAGGCGATGCCGGCCCGGGCGCCGAGCGCCTTCGCCTCATTGCCGAGCAGCTGCAAGACCAGCGGCCGCTGCGCCGAGCGCAGTTCGAGCGCGTCACGCAACTGCTCGGTCGCCTGCCCGGCCTCAAGGTCGTGGCCGAGGCTGCGCTGCCCGGCACCACCGACGGCGCGACCACGCTGGTGCTCAAGGTGACGCGCAAGCCCTACAACGTCTCGGTCGGCGCCGACCTGCGCCAGCCGCGCTCGCGTGCCGTGCTTTCCGGCAGCTACTACGACCCGTTCGGTTCCGGCAGCGAGCTCAGCGCCTCGACCCTGATCGGCGACCCGAAGCGCGAACGGCTCTTCACCATCGGCGCCTCGCAGCTGGTCGGCAGCGACGGGCTCTCGATCAAGGCCAACCTGTCGAGCTATCGCGGCTACCCGGACAACGCCCTCGGACGCGGCGCCGCCACCGAGCGCTACAACACGCAGGAGCGCGTCGACCTGTCCGCGAGCTATCCGCTCTGGCTGAGCGCGCAGGAAAGCCTCGCCTTGACCGGCGGCTTTTATGCGGTCGACAACATCGACAGCTACCGGCTGCGCGCCCAGGGCCAGTGGCTGTCCGAAGAAGCACGCATCCGCGCCTTCTACGCGCAGCTCGCCTATGCGAAGCAGACCGCCACCCGCAGCCGCCAGGCCAGCCTGATGCTCGCCCGCGGCATCGATGGCGCCGGCGCCGATGCCCGCACCCGCAGCAACGTGCCCGGCGTGTCCGGGCCGGGCACCGCGAAGCTCGACTTCACGCGCCTCTCGCTCGATCTCGCGCAGCGCGACCGCTTCGCCAACCAGTGGGGCACCGCCGTCATGTTCGGCGCGCAGTACAGCCCCGATACGCTTGCGGCGACCGAACGCGTCTCCTTCGGCGGACCGCGCTACGGGCGCGGCTATGCGGCCGGCGACGGCGCGGGCGATCGCGGCGCAGGCGTGGGGCTCGAATTGAACCGCCTCTTCAAGCTGGACTACGCCCTGCTGAAACAGGTGGAGCCCTACCTGCTGGTCGAGGCGGCGAAGGTGAGCACGCGAATCGGCGTGCCTGCCGTCGAAACACTGCGGTCGGTGGCGCTGGGCATCCGGCTTTCGGATGCGCGCCACTACAGCCTCGACCTGGCCATCGCCAAGCCGACCGGCGACCCGGCGCCGACCAACCCGGCGCGAAAACCTCGCCTGACCGTGATGCTGTCCTACCAGCTCGATACCTGAGCTGCCGGGCCGCCAGGGCAATCGTCCGGCAGGCCCAGCCATCCGTCGCGAACCGCAGGGGGAGCCCTTCCCCGGTTCGCGGAATCTTCTCGAACCCCATGGTCTTCGACCGGCTCGTGCCAGGTCGCGGCCGGACCTTTGTCGAATGCATGACGTTCGCACGAACCCCTGCGTGCCGAACCTCGAACGAATGTTGGATGTATGAGCGTGATGCTTGCCTTGTTGTTGAAGATGCTTGTCGCGGTGGGCCTCGGATCCGGAATGTTCGCGATCTGCTATGTCGCCGGCGAGTTGTACGCAGTGATGGCCTTGTTGGCGATGCCCTTCATCCTGGCCTACGAAATCATCGGCCGAAGGTGCGCGCAACGCGGACGGCGTCCCTGCGCCGTCTTCAAGAAACGGCCGAACCCGAGCAGGCCGTCGGACCGTTCGAACGTCGGTCGGGCCGGCTGATGGCCGCTACGAATCGAGCGGCGGCAGCAGGCCGCGCAGGTCGGATTCGGTCATCGCGTAATGGCGGACGTGCGGTTCCTTGTCGATCAGCTTGGCTTCCTCGTGCGCGTCGATGCGGGGCGCATCGGCGTCGGCGCCGCTGAAGGCGACGATGTCGGCCATCGAGTCCCAGACCGACATCACCACCACCACGCAGGTGCCGTCGCCGTGATCGCGGAAGGTGGCGACCGCGCGGCGATTGCCGCCGGCGCCGCGCATCGAAGCCAGCACGTTGGCCTCCAGGTGCAGACGGCATTCTTCCTGCAGCTTGGAATCGATCCAGAAGGTCCAGGTGCGGAGAATCTTGGCCATGGGGTCAACGGAAGGAGGGTCGAGGGTTTTCGGCAGCAAGCCGGATGCGGCAGCCTCGGTTCGAATCTCGCCGGCGGGCAAACGCGCGATGTTCCCTGCAGAACGGCCGCGCGGCGAGGAAATCGGACACGGTCGCCGCGGCTTCGGTCTACGAATCGTCGGGAGCGTGATGCAATTTGCAATCGGCGGATTGAATAAACTGCAAGCTTCCGTCTTACCTGTCCCCGGACCCGAAGCAAAGCATGGCGCAACCCGAGAAGCCCCAGATCAAGTCGTCCACGCCGCCTGAAATCGACATCGTCTCGCCCGGGGACGACCCGATCCGCTCCCACAAGAACGACATCTTCTTCGCCGCCATCGAGACCACCCGCATGCCGATGCTGGTCACCGATCCGCAGCAGCGCGACAACCCGATCGTTTTCGCCAACCGGGCGTTCCTGTCGATGTCCGGCTACACGCCCGAAGAAATCATCGGCCACAACTGCCGCTTCCTGCAGGGGCCCGGCACCTCGAAGGCGACCGTGATGGCGATCCGGGAGGCGATCGAGGACAACCGGGAGATTTCCACCGAGATCCTGAACTACCGCAAGGACGGTTCCTCGTTCTGGAATGCGCTCTACATCTCGCCGGTCTTCAACCAGAACAAGGAAGTCGTCTACTTCTTCGCCTCGCAGCTCGACGTGAGTCGAAGGCGGGATGCCGAGGAAGCGCTCGGCCAGGCCCAGAAGATGGAAGCCCTCGGCCAGCTCACCGGCGGCATCTCGCACGACTTCAACAACCTGCTGCAGGTGATGTCCGGCCACCTGGACATCCTGCGGGCGCGGCTGGATCGCGGCCAGGTCGACGAGGCTGCGCTCGAACGCGGCATCGAGAACATCCGCAGCGCCATCGGCAAGGCTTCGACGCTGACGCAGCAACTGCTCGCCTTCTCCCGCAAGCAGCGGCTGGAAGGCCGGGCGGTCAACCTCAACGCCATCGCCTCGGGCATCCAGGACCTGACCGCCAACACGCTGGGCGAAAGCGCGACGGTCGAACTCGAGCTCGACCCGGCGCTCGGCAACTGCAAGCTCGACCCGACCCAGCTCGAAGTGGCGCTGCTCAACATCCTGGTCAACGCGCGCGACGCCATGCCCGACGGCGGCGTCATCCAGGTCAAGACCGCGAACGTCACGGTCGGCAACGACGACGTCAACGCCTTCGCCGGATTGCCGCCCGGCAACTACGTCTCGCTGTCGGTCGCCGACAGCGGCGTCGGCATACCGCCCGACATCATCAACCGGGTCATGGAGCCGTTCTTCACGACCAAGGACGAAGGCAAGGGCACCGGGCTGGGCCTTTCGATGGTGTATGGCTTCGCCAAGCAGTCGGGCGGCACGGTGTCGATCACCTCGAAGCTGGGGGCGGGCACCACCATCGCTATGTTCTTTCCTTCGGTCGAGCCGGTGTTGCGTCCGGCCACCGACGTGCGGCGCCGAGCCCTGGACCGCGGCGGCCAGGAAACCGTGCTGGTGGTCGACGACCGGATCGAGGTCGGCGAGCTGTCGCGCGACATGCTCGAAGGTCTGGGCTACCAGGTCCACCTGGCGCACAGCGGCCGCGAGGCGCTGCAGCTGGTCGAGCAGCTGGCCGACGGCCAAAAGCCGCAGCTGCTGTTTTCCGATCTCATCATGCCGGGCGGCATGAACGGCTACGCCCTGGCGCGCGAACTGCAGGCCCGCGTCCACGGCATCAAGGTGCTGCTCACCACCGGCTATGCCGGCTCCTGGGACGGCCGCAATTCGGACGAAGGCACCGAGTTCGAGATCATCAAGAAGCCCTACCGGCTGGCCGACCTGGCACGCCGGGTCCGGATGGTGCTGGACGGGCCGACCGGCAACGCCATCTGAAGCGCGCCGCCGCGGGTCGCGGCCTCAGTCCAGGGTCTCGGTCGGCGCGAAGTCGAGTTCGACCTTGGCGCCGTTCGGATCCAGGCAGAAGAGCTGCCAGGTGCCCGCGCCGACCTGCCGCCGCAGGTCGTACTTGACGCCCCGCTCGTCGAAGCGGGCCTTGACCGCGCGCAGGTCCTGCGCGGTGAAGGCCAGGTGGTCGATCACGCCGGTGCGATGCAGCGGCATCGGTCGTCCGAAGTAGAGGTGCAGCACCGCCTGCGGCCCGCTGCCGTAGAGCCAGGCACCCGCGAAGCCGAGGTCGGGCCGGTCGCCGACCCGCAGGCCGAGCAGGTCGCAATAGAAGTCCAGCGTCTTCTGCTGGTCCTCCGCCGTCACGGTGAAGTGGTTCATGCCGACGATCATCGAGGTCTCCTTGGATCCAGCAGCAAGGCTCAGGGCCGGAGCACCAGCGGCCCGACCGTGTTGCGCGATTCGAGCCGCGCATGCGCTTCGGCCGCGGCGTCGAGGGTGAAGCGTTCGATCGGCGGCATGCGGATGCTGCCGTCCTCCAACGCGCGCCAGACCCGCTGTGCACGGCTCGCGAGCTGGGCCGGCGTCGACACGTAGTCGAACACCACCGGCCGCGAGAAGGTCAGCGACTTCGAGACCAGCAGGTCGGGCGCGAGCGGCGTCAGCGGGCCGCTGGCCTGGCCGAGGCTGATCCAGTGCCCGCGGCGTGCGAGCGCGGCGAAGTTCTCGTCGCGCGCCTGGTCGCCGAGTCCGTCGATCAGCACGTCGGCGCCGCCGCAGGCGCGCTGCACCGCCTCCGCGAAGCGGTAGTCGCGGGTCACGATCACGTGCTCGGAGCCATGCTCGCGGGCGATGCGGCCTTTTTCTTCGCTCGAAACGGTGCCCACCACCACCGCACCGAGCCGCCGGGCCCAGGCGCAGACCAGCAATCCGACGCCGCCAGCGGCCGCATGCACCAGGAGGCGCGTGCCCGGCTGCACGCGGGCCAGGTCGTGCAGCAGGTAGTCGGCGGTGATGCCCTTGAGCAGCAGGGCCGCCGCCACGTCGTCTTCGATCTCGACCGGCAGGCGCACCACCCAGTCCGCCGGCACGTTGCGCACGCTGCAGTACGCACCCGGCACCGGCCCGAGGTAGGCGACCCTGTCCCCGGGAAGAAAGCCGGAGACGCCTGCACCGGTATCCAGCACGCTGCCGGCCGCCTCCATCCCGAGCACCCCCGGCTCGCCGGCAGCCAGCGGCAGCATCGAGGGCACCCAGCCGCGGCGCAGGTAGACGTCGAGGTAGTTGACGCCGATCGCGCGTTGACGGATTCGCACTTCGCCGGCGCGCGGCGGCGGGCAATCGACGGCCTGCGGCTGCAGTTCCTCGGGGCCGCCGTAACGCGTGATCGCGACCTGCCTCGACGCCACGGCCGCGCCGCCTTCCGGTGACATGCCGACACGCTCGATCGGCGACTGCATCCCGCCGCCGCGCAAGTGGCGTTCGAGATCCCGGAAGCCGGTCTCGTAGACGCCGCGGGCCACCACCTCGGCCAATTCCCGTTCGCGCCCCGGTGGGGTGGCAAAGGTCGATTCCCAATGCCAGAAGGTCCGGTTGCCGTCGGTGACCGGCTTCAGCTTGACGGTCGCCACATAGCGCTGCAAGGGCAGGGTGGCGTCGAGGATGCAGTAGGTGCTCTGGTAGTCGCTGTCCGAAAGCGTCAGCAGCTGTTCGCGGATGCGGTTGCCGTCCTTCAGGCTGAAGCTGCGCACGCAGCCGACCTGGTCGCTGCGCTCGTCGCCCTCGATGCGGCTCGCCTCGATCGCGCTGTGCCACCGGTCGTGGCTGTTGAAGTCGCGCAGCACCTCCCAAACCTGCGCGATCGGCGCATCGATGACGGTGGAGCGGACGACCTTCTGCAGCATCGCGCGGCGCCGGTTCAGCGCACCATTCGCTTCAACGCGTCGAAGCCGGCCTGGAACACGCCGTTGCCGATGGATTCGGACAGCTCGCGCTCGCGGCCCGGCTCGCAATCGAACTCGGCGCTCCATTCGCAGAAGCAGCGGCCGCCGTCGGTCACCGGCGTGAGCTTGAGCGTGGCGGTGTAGCCGCTGACGCCCATCGGACTCTCGAGGATTTCGTAGGTGCAGCTGTAGTCGTAGTCCGAGAGGGCCAGCAATCGCTCGCGGATCATGCCGCCGTCTTTCAGATGGAAGTGCCGGATGCAGCCGACCCGGTCGGCCGGCTGGCCGTTCTCGATGCGGCTGTCGGCAATGGCCGGATGCCATTGCGGCAGGCCGTTGAAGTCGCGCACCCGCGACCAGACCGTGTCCGCGCCCGCATCGATCACGCTCGAGACATAGACGTTCACCATGCCGCGCTGCCCCTAGTCCTGCTTCTGGGGCGACTTGGAGGGCAGCGCCGCCTGCGAGCCGCTTGCGTTGCCCACCAGCTTCTGGATGTCTCCGCCCTCGATGCCGATCTCGCGCAGCAGCTGGTCCACCAGCGGTGCCTGGGCCCGGAAGCGCAGCGCCGAATTGACCAGCCCGTCCGCCAGGCCGCCGCCGCCGTCGCCATCGCGGCCGTTGCTGCCCGAGGAGCCGCCGAAGCCATCCACCTGCAGGATCTTGATGCCTTCGATCCGCTCCATCGGCTTGACCGATTCGCGGATGATGCCCTCGGCCTTGTCGACCAGCCGCATGCGCAGCGCCGACATGCGGGCGTCCGGCGTCAGCATGTTGTGCGCCTCGTTCATCATCCGAGCCGCCTCGGCTTCGATCTCGGCCCGCACCTTCAGCGCCATCGAGCGGATCTTGTCCGCGTCCGCATCGGCCTCGGCCTGGGCTCGCACCGCGGCGCCGCGATTGACGCTGGCATCGTTCTCGGCCTTGGCCGCGGAAGTCAGGCGCAGCGCCTCGCGCTCGGCGATCAAGGCCGCAGCGATCAGCTCGATCGACTTCTTGCGTTCGGCCATCTCCAGCTCGCGTGCGGTGAAGACCTTTTCTTCGGCGGCCACGGCCTGCGCCCGGGCGGTCTCGGCCTCGGCCTGGGCTTCGCTCTGTGCCTTGCTTTCGCGGGCCACCGCGATCGAGCGCTGCTGCTCCGCCAGTTCGAGCGACATCCGGCGCTCCAGCTCGGCGCTCTGGATCGCGCGCTCCTTGCCGATGCGCTCTTCCTCGAGCGTCTGCTCCGAGCGGATGCGGGCGGCGTCGATGCTCTGGCGGGCCGCGATCTGCGCGCTTTCGGCATGCTGCTCGCGCTGCGCCCTCTCGACCGCGACCTCGGCCCGCTGGCGCGACCGGGCGACCTCGACTTCGCGCTGCTGCGACAGGCGCGCATGCTCGCTTTCGCGGTCGATCTCCAACGACAGCTTCTCGGCTTCGAGGTTCTTGTTGCGGATCGCGATCAGGGTGTCCTGCTCGACATCGTTGCGCTGCTTCTTGCGGTGCTCGATCTGCTCGGTCAGCCGGGTCAGGCCCTCGGCGTCGAAGGCGTTGCTCGGGTTGAAGAACTCCATGCCTGTCTGGTCGAGCTGCGTCAGCGAGGCGGCTTCGAGCTCGAGGCCGTTCTTGGTCAGGTCGCCGGCGACCGCGTCGCGCACCCGCTTGACGTAGGCGCCGCGCTTTTCGTGCAGCTCCTCCATGCTCATCTCGGCGGCGGCGGTGCGCAGCGCGTCGACGAACTTGCCTTCGACCAGTTCCTTGAGCTGGTCCGGCTCCATGGTGCGAAGGCCCAGGGTCTGCGCCGCGGCGGCGACCGCCTCGGCATTGGCGGCCACCCGCACGTAGAACTCGGCGATCACGTCGACCCGCATCCGGTCGCGGGTGATGAGCGCCTTGTCGCGCCCGCGGCTCACCTCCAGCCGAAGCGTGTTCATGTTGACCGGGATCACGTCATGCACGATCGGCAGCACGAAGGCGCCGCCGTCCAGCACCACCTTCTGGCCGCCGAGGCCGGTGCGCACGAAGGCGCGCTCCTTCGAGCTGCGAAGGTACAGCCAGTGGAGCAGCCAGACCGCGAGCGCGACCACGATCGCGACCACGATGAGTCCGAGGATGAAACTGCCGAATTGGGAACCTGACATGAAGATCGTCTCCTCTATTAGCGCGTGATCCGGACGAAGCGGCGCGTGGTCTCGACCAGCGCGACTTCCGTCGGCAGGCGCTCCATCGAACTCGCTCCGTAGAAACCATCGCAGGCGCGGCAGCGTTCGAGCACGAACTGCGCGTCCTCCGGCGTGGCGATGGGGCCACCGTGGCAAAGCACGATGACCTCGGGGTTGACTTCCTGCGCCGCGGCCGCCCAGCGGTCGACGAGCGGAATGCAGTCGGAGAGCTCGAGCGCGGTGCCGGCACCGATGGCGCCGCCGGTGGTGAGGCCGAGATGGCAGACCACCATGTCGGCGCCTGCGCCCGCCATGGCGCGGGCTTCGTCTTCGCTGAACACGTAGGGCGTGGTCAGCAGATCGAGCGCATGGGCCCGCGCGATGAAGTCGACTTCGAGCCCGTAGCCCATGCCGGTCTCCTCGAGGTTGGCGCGGAAGGTGCCGTCGATGAGTCCGACCGTGGGGAAGTTCTGCACGCCCGAGAAGCCGAGCCCGATGAGCCGTGCGAGGAACTCGTCCGGGATCATGAACGGATCGGTGCCGTTCACGCCGGCGAGCACCGGCGTGTGCTTCACCACCGGGAGCACCTCGCGCGCCATCTCGCAGACGATCTCGTTGGCGTTGCCGTAGGCCAGGAGCCCGGCCAGCGATCCGCGGCCCGCCATCCGGTAGCGGCCGGAGTTGTAGATCACGATCAGGTCGATGCCGCCGGCTTCCTCGCACTTGGCCGAGAGGCCGGTGCCGGCGCCGCCGCCGATGATCGGCTGGCCAGCCTCGATCTTGGTTCGGAAGCGCTGCAGCAGGGTCGAACGCTCGATGCGGGGCATGTTCGTTTCTCCGGGTACGGCGTTCAGGCGCGCCACGCGCGGGAGGCGTTGGAGCCGCCGTGGGCGCCCTGCGCACCAGCGGCCGAGGACGCGACTTCTCGCCAGGCGGCGACCAGCGCATCGGCGAATGCTTCGTCGTTGATGTGCAGCGGCAGGCGCTGCAGCCGGCGGTCGGGGCTGCTCCGGAAGTTGGTCTCGATCGCGGCGAACAGCGCCCGGTCGGCTTCGACATCGTGGAAGGGCTGGCCCGGCCGGTCGATCGCGGAGACCCCGCCTTCCGGTATCAGGAAGCGCACCGGCCCGCGCATCGCGTTGAGCTTGGTAGCGATGAATTCGCCGATCGCGCGGCATTCGTCCGCGGTGGTCCGCATCAAGGTGATGGTGGGGTTGTGCCGATAGAGCCGCCGGCCCTTGAAGCGCTCGGGTACCGTGTCCCAGGCGCCGAAGTTCACCATGTCGAGCGCGCCGCAGGAGCCGACGTAGGGCAGCGCGTGCCGCGCGAACACGTCGAGCCGGGTCGGTCCGGCGGACAGCACGCCGCCGACGATCTCGTCCGCGACCTCGGTCGTCGACACATCCAGCACGCCGGCGAGCAGGCCCGAGTCGGCCAGCTTCTCCATCGACTGGCCGCCGACGCCGGTCGCGTGGAACACCAGGCAGTCGTAGTCGTCGCCGAGCTTGCGGGTGACCGCCTGCACGCAGGGCGTGGTCACGCCGAACATGGTGAGGCCGATGGCCGGGCGAGTGATCGCGGACACCGCCGGCGGATGCGCCACCATGCCGGCGAGCGCATGCGCGGCATTGGCCAGCACGCTCTCGCTGATGCGATTGATGCCCTGCACGTCGGTGACCGAATACATCATGCAGATGTCGCTTGGACCGACATAGGGCCGGGTGTCGCCGCTCGCCATGGTCGAGACCATCATCTTCGGCAGGCCCACCGGCAACGCGCGCATGCCCTGGGTCGCCATCGAGGTGCCGCCCGAGCCGCCGGCGGAGATCAGGCCGCCGATGTCGCGCCGAGTGAGCAGGAAGGCTGCGAACGCGGTGGCCATGGCGGCGGTGGCGATGCCGCGGTCGCCGCTGAAGACAGCCGCTTCCCCGGCCGGATGATGGCGTGCGACTTCGCGCGGATGCACGCTCGCGGGCGACGGCTTGCCCGAGGTCGACAGGTCGACCGTCACCACGCGCAGGCCGAGCTTCTCGATGCATTGCCGCAGGTAGAAGAGCTCGCGGCTCTTGGTGTCGAAGGTGCCGGCGACGTACGCTGCGCGCACGGCGCTCGCCGCCACCGGAAAGTCGAACACCGCGCCGCCGGCTGGCGCCGTGGACGCAGCAGGTTCGGGCGCTGCCGATGTGGGCGATGCAGCGACCCGCGAGATGTCGGCCACGGGTGCCGCCGTGCCGCCGGCATTCCAGCGGGTGTAGCCGCGCACCGCGGCGGGCGACAGGTCGGCGAGCGACGGCACATCGCCGCCATGCGCACGGCGTACCGTGAAGACCTGGGTGCGTGCGGGCGCGTCCGATGCCTCGCCCGCCGCCTCCGCCGCGTCCGCCTGGACCGGCTCTTCGTCATGGCCGCCCGAGCGCACGCCCAAAAGCCGTTCCTGCAGCTCTCGATCGGCGGCGAGCACGGCAGCGGGCATCTCGCGCGCGATGCGGCCGTTCACCATCAGCCCGATTCGGTCGGCCACCGAGATCGCAACGCCCAGGTTCTGCTCGATCAGCAGCACCGCGATGCTGCCCTCGGCCGCCAGCGTGCGCAGTGCCCCGGCCACCTGCTCGACGATCACCGGCGCCAGGCCTTCGGTCGGCTCGTCCATCACCAGGAGCTTCGGATTCAAAAGCAGGGCGCGGCCGATCGCCAGCATCTGCTGCTCGCCGCCCGAGAGTTGGGCTCCCCCGTTGCTCTTGCGTTCGGCCAGGCGCGGGAACATCGCATAGACCCGGTCGACCTCGCGGCGCCGGCTCGCCACCAGCCGCAGCGTCTCGTCGACCGATAGCGAAGGCCAAACCCTTCTGCCTTGCGGCACGTAGGCGATGCCGCGGCGGGTGATCTCGTTGGGCGCGAGCCCGAGGATCTCCTCGCCGTTGAAACGGATGCTGCCGCGCGCCGGCACCAGGCCGGTGATCGCGTTGCACAGCGTGGTCTTGCCCATGCCGTTGCGCCCGACGATGCCGAGCACGCCCTGCGAGAGCTGAAGGCTCACCCCTTGCAGCGCATGGGCGCGGCCGTAGAACACGTCCAGCCCTTCGATCGCGAGGGTCGAGGTCTTGGAGGCAGCCGCTTCGCGGCCGCGGTCGCCGAACCAGGCCATCAGTGCTTGCTCCCCATGTAGATCGCCTGGACCTGGGCGTCGTTCTCGATCTCCGCCGGGCTGCCGGTGCGCAGCACCCGCCCGTTGTGCATGACGGTGACCCGGTCGACCACCCGCAAGGCGATGTCGAGGTCGTGCTCGATCAGCACGAAGCTCATGTGCGCCGGCAGCGACGTCAGCAAGGCGACCAGCTCGCGCCGCTCCGCCGGCGACAGGCCGGCCGCGGGCTCGTCGAACAGGATCATGCGCGGTGCGCCGGCGAGCGCCATGCCGATCTCCAGCTGGCGCTGCTGGCCGTGCGCCAGGTTGGCGACGCTTTCGTTCGCGATGTGGGTGAGGCGGGCGCGTTCGAGCAGGTCGTCGGTGGCTGCGCTCGACGCATGCCCGGCGCCGGCACGGCGGAAGCTGAAACGGCCGCTGGCCACGCCGCGGACGGCGAGGAACAGGTTGTCCCGCACGGTCAGCTCGCGGAACAGCAGCGACGATTGATAGGTGCGCCGGAGGCCCTTTCGGATGCGGTGCTGCGGCGGCAGGTCGGTGATGTCCTCACCGAAGAAGAAGATGCGGCCGGCGGTCGGCGGAAAGTCGCCGGTGATCGCATTGAAGAGCGTGGTCTTGCCGGCGCCGTTCGAGCCGAGGATGGCGTACTTCTGCCCCGCCTCGACCGAGAGCGACACGTCGTCGACCGCGCGCAGCGCACCGAAGGCGCGCGTCACCCCGTCCAGCCGCAGCGCATCGCCCGTCAAAAGCTGGGTCTGCTGGCTTCGGGTGGCCGCCCGGCCGGCGAGGCCGGTCGGACGCAGCGGAGTGATCGTGGCCATCGGTATCACGCGCTCTCAGGTGCGGCAGTCGGGCACGTCGCGCGTGCCGAGGCCCATCTTCTTGAAGTCCGCTTCGGGCAGGCCGAGCGTCTGCGAGATGTTCGGCACCGACTTCACCACCTTGTTATAGAAGGAGCCGTCCGGCGCCTTGGTCACTTCGGTGATGTAGGTGGTGCCGACGCCGTTGCGGTTCGAATCGATCTTCACCTCGCCGGCCGGGCCCTTGAAGTTGGTCTTCTGCAGGGCATCGCGGTACGCCTTCTGGTTGCCGGAGAGGTCGCCCTTCACCGCATCCAGCGCATCGAGCGTGGCCTTGGTGTTGATGTAGTAGAGGTACGCGAAGAGCGACGGGCTCGGGAAGCCGTCCTTGAAGTTCGCCTTGTAGTCGGCCACGAACTTCTTCCACTCGGGCGTGTCGATCGAGTCGGCCATCGGTCCGGCGGAGGCCGTACCGAGCAGCGATTCGCGCCGCTTGCCCTTGAAGTTGAGCACCGTCTGGTCGACCGTGATCGAGCCGCCGACCATCGGCTTGTCGCCGCCGGCCTGCTCGTACTGCGTCAGGAAGTTGACCGCGTCCGATCCGCCGAGCACCACCACCAGCGCGTCGATGTTCTTCGGGATCTTGGCGATGACCGAGGCGTAGTCCTTGGTGCCGAGCGGCACCCAGGCCTTGTCGACCACCTTGCCGCCCTTGGCGCAATAGCTCGCCATGAAGCCCTGCACCTGCGAATACGGGAAGCCGTAGTCCTCTGCGATCAGGAAGGTGCGCTTGTAGCCCTTGGCGAGCGCGTGCTCGCCGAGGCCCACCATCCACTGCGCGCCTTCGGTGTTGAAGCGGTAGAAGTTGGCCGCCGGGTCCTGCAGCGTGGCCGCCTGCGCGCCGGCCGAGCCGTTGATGAAGGTCACGTTGGGCTGGGTCTTGGCGTAGTTCTTGACCGCGATGCCTTCGTCGCCCGACAGCGGCCCGATCATGATCTGGACCTTGTCCTGCTCGACCGCCTTGCGGGTCGAGTTGACGGCCTTGTCGGGCGTCGCGTCCGACGACACCTTGACGAACTCGATCTTCTTGCCGCCGGCCATGCCGTTCTTTTCCTTGAGCGCCAGGTCGGCGCCGCGCATGCCGTCCTGGCCGGGGGCCGCGAACGGACCTTCCAGCGAGGCCAGCAGGCCGATCTTGAGGGTGTCCTGTGCGTAGGCCGCGCCGGCGGCGGCCACCAATGCCGCGGCCGCCACCAGGCTGCGCGCGAATGCCTTCTTCGTGTCTCTCTTCATGTCTCGCTCCTTCTTATCGCTGTGGAATGCGGCGGGTGCCGCGGGATGGGGAAGAGGCGCCCGCGCGATGCCTGAGCCGCCGCCAGAGGCCGAGCAGTCCATCGGGGGAAAACAGCACGATCGCGAGGAAGACCCCGCCGATCACGAGATTGAAGCGTTCGCGGTCGACCAGGTCGATCGCGAAGTTCTGCAGGAGCACGAACACCACCGCGCCGATGAAGGCGCCGATCGGGTGCTTCATGCCGCCGAGCACCGCGATGATGAGGATGTTGATCATCGCGCCGATACCGATCGTGCCGGGCGAGATGCGGCCGTTGTACCAGACCATCAGCACGCCGCCGACCGCCGCCAGGAAGCCGGACACCGCATACGCGGCGACCCGGTGCGCGGTCACGTGGTAGCCCAGCGCCTGCATCCGCCGCGGGTTGTCGCGGATACCCTGCAGCGCGATGCCGAAGGGCGTTCGGATCAGGTGCTTGATGAAGAAATAGCCGGCCGCCGAACAGGCCAGCACCAGGAAGTAGAAGGGCACCGGCTCGCGCAGGTCGAGCCCGAACACCGTCGGCGCCGCCAGCTTGCTGAAGCCCTGGAAGCCATTGAAGAGCGTGTAGTTCTGCTGCGCCAGGTAGAAGAAGGCGACCCCCACGGCCAGCGTGATCATGATGGTGTAGATGCCCTCGGTGCGCACCGAGAGCCAGCCGATCGCGGCCGCGAACACGGTGGCCAGTGCGAGTGCGGCGATCACCGCCAGCCACCACGGCCAGCCCAGGCTGATGGCGGTGTTGCTGCTGCTGCCGACGATCGCGACCAGGTAGGCCGCGAAGCCGGCGACCGTCATCTGCGCGAGCGACACCATGCCGCCGTAGCCGCCCAGGAAGGTGAGCGACAGCGCGATCAATCCGAGGGCCAGCGATTGCGCGCCGATCTGGAAGGTGAAGAAGGGCGTGGCGACGAACGGGTAGACCAGCAGCAGCAGGGCTGCCAGCACATGGCGCCAGCCGACCGGCCGCAGCCAGCCGCGCAGCCATCGCGGCAGTTCGCCATGCTGGCTTGGCGCCGCGACCGGCCGGGTCGAGGTCGTGCGCGGCAGCTCGGCCAGGCGGGGCGCCGCGGCGCCGCCGCGCGCGATCGATCCCGCGCCCGAGCCGGCCGGCGACTTCATCGCACGCCGCCACTGCGCCGCGCTCACGAAGCCTTCCCCATCAGGCCGCGCGGCTTGAAGGCCAGCGCCACCACCATGATCACGAAGGTGAAGACCACGCTGTAGGTCGGCGCATACGCCAGGCCGAATTGTTCGGCCAGGCCGATCAGCAGGGCGCCGATCGCCGCGCCCACCACGCTTCCCATGCCGCCGACGATCACCACCACCAGCGACGCCAGCAGGTAGCGGGTGTCCTCGCCGGGCGAGATCGAGAGCGCGGTGCCGCCGACCACGCCGGCGAGACCCGCGAGGCCCGCGCCGATCGCGAAGGTCAGCGCGAACACCAGCTGCACGTTGACGCCGGATGCGGCCAGCATGCCGCGGTCGTCGACCCCGGCGCGGATCATCATGCCGATGCGGGTGCGTGCCAGCAGCAGCCACAGGCCGACGCCGATCGCGATCGAGGCGAGCAGCACCACCAGGCGGTAGGTCGGGAACTTCTCGACCAGCGGCAAGGTGGTGGAGCCGTAGATCCAGCCGGGCGGATCGAAGGTGTAGATCTCGGCGCCCCAGATCCAGAGCATGAGGTCCGCGAAGACGATCGAGAGGCCGATCGTCACCAGCGTCTGCCGGAGGTCCTGCCCTTGCATGTGGCGGAACACCAGCAGCTGCATCAGGAGCCCGAGTACCGCCGCCGCCAGGAAGCCGGCGAGCACCGCCAGCAGCCAGGAGCCGGTGCGCTCGCCCACGAACCAGCCGACGTAGGCGCCGAAGAGATAGAGCGAGCCGTGCGCCAGGTTGACGTTGCGCATCAGGCCGAACACCAGCGTGAAGCCGCTCGCCACCAGGAAATAGAGCGAGGCCAGCGTGAGGCCGTTGAGCAAGGTTTTGAAATAGAGCGTCGAGTTGTCCGCGACCGCCCACACCGTGAACACCGCCACCGGCAGGCCCAGCAACAGCCAGAGCGCCCAGGTCTTGAAGCTGCCGCGGCTCATGCGGCCCGGTCCCAGGCGCGCTCGGCGGCGATCTCGGGCGCCTTGGCGAAGACGCCGTCCTTCATGACGGCGAGGATGCGGCGCTGGTCGCGCAGGATCGACAGGTTGGCGAGCGGATCGCCGTCGACCAGCATCAGGTCGGCCAGGTAGCCTTCCTTGACCAGGCCGAGCTCGTCCGGCTGCATCATGATCTGGCCGCCGTAGAAGGTGGTCGAGCGGATCGCCTCCATCGGCGTGAAGCCGAGGTACTTGACGAAGAACTCCAGGTCGCGCGCGTTCTGGGTGTGTGGCGTGAACGCGAAGCCGTAGTCGCCGCCCGGCAGCACCCGGATCCCGCGCTTGTGCATCTTGGCGAGCGATTCGATCGCCGCATCCCACTCCACCTGGTAGCCCATCGACACCGCCATCGCCTGCGTGATGCCGAAGGGCTCGGCCTCGTGCAGCATGGCGTAGAGGATCGCGATGCCGGGCGCGACGAACACGCGGTCCTTCGCGGCCTCGAGCATGTCGAGGGCTTCTTCGTCGACGAAGCTCGCGTGATAGATCAGGTCGATGCCGTGGCGCAGCGCCTGCTTCACGCCTTCGGAGGAGCGGGCATGCGCCACGCCGCGCTTGCCGCGCATCTTGACCTCGCGCATCGCGGCCGCCACTTCCTCGTCGAGCATCCAGGTGGTTTCCGCCGTGGCCTGGGGCGTGAAGTTGTCGCCCGACAGGTTGAGCTTGATCGAGTCGACGCCGTACTTCAGGAACATCCGCACGGCCTTGCGCATCTCGTCGGCGCCGCTCACGTTGACGCCGAAGCTGAACTCCGGAAACGGCAGGTGCGGCAGGGTCTCGTCGCCGAGGCCGCCGAGCACGGTGATCTCCTGGCTTGCGGCCAGGTAGCGCGGCCCGGGGATCTGCCCGGCGTTGATCGCGTTGCGGATCACCACGTCGAGCCGCGGCTTGGCGCAGGCGGCGCCGACGCAGGAGGTGAAGCCCGCCTCGAGGTAGCGCTTGGCCACCTTGGCGCACCACAGCACATGCTCCTCGAGCGGCATCGCCTGAATGGCCGACAGCGTGGCCGCGTCATTCCACGAGAAGTGCGTGTGGGCCTCGCACATGCCGGGCATCAGCGTGGCGCCGGCGCCGTCGATCACGGTGGCGCCGCCGGGCGCGATCGGCGCGGTGCTGCGCCCGACCTGGCGAATGCGGTTGCCCCGCACCAGCACGCTGCCGCTGAAGGGGTTCTGACCGGTGCCGTCCAGGATCCGGACGTTGGTGAAGACGACATCGTTCATGGCGTGTTCCTCGGTTGCGGCTGATCGGGGTGCGAGCGCTTCGGTGGGCTCAGGCGGCCCAGCGGGTCTGCCGGGGCAGGGCAGGCTGGCGTGCGTCCTGCATCGGCGGCGCGCGGTGGAACTCGCCGTCCTTCATCACCGCGAGGATCCGGGACTTGTCCTGCAGCACCGTGATGTCGGCGAGCGGATCGCCGTCCACCAGCAGGATGTCCGCCAGGTAGCCTTCGCGGATGTAGCCGAGCACCTTGCCCATGCGCATCATCGGCCCGCCCCAGGCGGTGGCCGACAGCAGCGCCTCCATGTTGCTCATGCCGACGTACTTGACGAAGTACTCCAGGTCTTTCGCGTTGGTGCCGTGCGGCGTCCAGGCGAAGCCGTAGTCGCCACCGGGCAGGATGCGGATGCCGCGCTTGCGCATCGCGCGCATGCTCTCGACCGCGGCCTCGAGCTCGCGGTGGTAGCCCATGCGTTCGGTGACCTCCTTGGTCAGGCCCCATTCGCTCGCGTGATGGCAGGTGTTGATCAGCCAGGCGAGGCCGGGCGCGATGAAGTGCTCGGTCTTGTGCGCCTCCAGCATGTCGAGTGCTTCGCTGTCGGTGAAGCTCGCGTGGTAGATCACCTCGATGCCGTGGGCGACGCATTGCTTGATCGACCAGGTCGACCGGGCATGCGCCGCGACCCGCTTGCCCCAGGACTTGGCCTCCTCGACGCAGACCCGGATCTCCTCGGCGGTGAACTGGCTCATCTCGCTCGACATGCCGGTGATCGACTCGCCCGAGAGGTTGATCTTGACCGAGTCGACCCCGTACTTGGCCATCATCCGGACGCAGCGCCGCATCTCCTCGGCGCCGCTCACCACCGCGCCGAACGCGAACTCCGACTGCGGCAGGTGCGGCTGGGTCGAGTCGCCCAGGCCGCCCGGCACCGTGATCTCCTGCCCGGCGGCGAGGTAGCGCGGGCCGATGATGGTTCCGTCGGCGATCGCATTGCGGATCACCACGTCCAGGCGCGGCTTGGCGGCCGCGGCGCCGACGCAGCTGGTCCAGCCCATGTCGAGGTAGCGCTTGGCGACTTCGGCGCACCACAGGATGTGTTCCTCCGGCGGCATGCGCTGGATCGCGTCCAGGCTCGGCTGGTCGTTCCACGAGAAGTGCGTGTGCGCCTCGACCATGCCGGGCATCAGGAAGGCGCCCCTGCCATCGATCACGTGGGCGCCGTGCACGGGCGGCTGGCGCGCGCCATAGGCGCTGCGCACCACCCGCGAGATCCGGTTGCCCTGGACCAGCACGTCGCCGTTGAAGGGCGCCTCGCCGCCGCCATCGAAGATGCGGACATTGGTGAACAGCACGTCGGACATGGCTTGCTCCTTGGCTTCGTCAGCGGCGGGCGTGCGCCGCGAGGAATTCGCGCAACTCGCGCTGGCACTCGTCCGGTCGCTCCACCGGCGTCCAGTGACCGCACTTGGCGAGCACCACCACCCGCTTGCTGGCGGCACGATGCAGCCGGTCGGACATCGCGCGCACCGATTGCGGCGGCGCCACGCCGTCCTCGTCGCCGGTCACCAGCAGCGCCGGCGCCTCGATGTTCTCGATGGCGGCCGGCTCGGCTGCGGCGAGCGCCTCGCAGCTGCGCGCATAGGAATCGCCGTCCTGGCGCATCAGGCTTTCGCGCACGAAGGCCATCGCGACCGGCTGGCGTTGGCGGGTCTCGGCCGAGACGGCGGCCTTCATGAGGGCCTCGGTAATCTCCTGCATGGCGGCTGCGCCGTCGCGCGCCTTCGCGGCTCGCGCCTTCATCGCCGTGCGGGCCGCATCCGGCGGCGCGATCAAGGGGCCGAAGAGCGCCATGCTCGCGACCCGTGCCGGTTGCCTGGCCGCGATGTGCTGGCAGACGATGGTTCCCATCGAATGACCGAGCCAATGCGCGCGGGCGATGCCGAGGCGTTCGCAGACGGCCGTCAATGCCTCCACATAGCGCTCGATCGAGAGCGGGCCCTCGGCCCGTTGCGAACGGCCGCTGCCGGGCAGGTCGACACGCACCACGCGATGCCTCGCGAGCGCGGGCATCAGCGGCGTCCAGGTGTTCGAGCTGCCGCCGAGGCCGTGGACGCAGACGACGGTCGGGCCTTCGCCCTCGTCCTCGACGGCGAGCCGTTCGATGGTGTGGAAGGTCATGAGGCTTCGATCCGGTTCTCGATGGCGCCGATACCGTCGATCTCGATGCGGACGACATCGCCCGCACGCAGCCAGCGCGGCGGCTTGAGGCCCATGCCGACGCCGGCGGGCGTGCCGGTCGCGATCACGTCGCCGGGGTGGAGGGTGATGCCGCGCGAGCAGGTCTCGATCAGCGTCGGTATGTCGAAGATCATGTCGCGCGTCTGGCCGTCCTGGCGCAGCTCGCCGTTGACCCAGCCGCGCACCCGGGTGGCGCGGCCGTCGAGCTCGTCGGCGGTGGCGATCCACGGGCCCATCGGGCAGAAGGTGTCGAAGCTCTTGCCGAGGTCCCACTGCTGGTGGCGCATCTGCACGTCGCGCGCGGTGACGTCGTTGACGATGGTGTAGCCGAACACATGGTCCATGGCGCGCGAGGCCGGGATGTCGCGGCCGCCTCGGCCGATCACCACCGCCAGCTCGGATTCGTAGTCGATCTGGGTCGATGCGCTCGACGCTGGCAGCTTCACGGCATCGTGCGGGCCGATCACGCATTCGGCCAGCTTGCCGAACACGATCGGCCATTGGTCGGCCTCGCTGCGTTCGGCGCGAAACACCGAGCCGGAGAGTTCCGCGGCATGCGCGTGGTAGTTGCGTCCGACGCAGAACAGGCTGCGCAACGGGCGCGGCAGGGGAGAACGAAGGGTGATCGCATCGACCGGCAGGCGGGCGCCCGAGGCCTGCGGCAAGGCTTCGCCGCGAGCCGCGGCCTGCACCAGCGGCAGCACGCCCAGGAGGGCCACCGGCTCGGACACGGCCAACGGCGCGGCCTCGCGGCCGTCCGGCGAGATCGTGCCCACATAATCGCGGCCGCCCCAATTCCAGCTTGCCAAACGCATCGACTTTTGTCTCCATGTGTCTTCGGTCTTGCCGCAAGGTGCCGGCCGCCGGAAGATCTCGGAAGTCACGCTTTGAGACTTGCGTCTCAAAACCAAGGCCGCATCATATGGGCCATGCTCGACAAACCACAAGCGTGATCGAACGCGATCCTTACCGTACAAACCCGATGGCGAAACTCAGACACAAGCTGACCGAACCCCCCGTCGCACCCGAAAGCGGCACGCGCGCCGAAACCTTCCAGCAGCTGCTGCAGGCGGCCATGGAGATCATCCGCACCAGCGGGCACATTCCCTCGGTGGCCGAAGCCGCGATGCGATCGAAGGTGTCGCGGGCCACGGCGTACCGCTACTTCCCGAGCCGGAGCGCGCTGGTGACCGCGGTGGTCGACAGCTCGCTCGGCCCGGTCCGCAAGCAGGCCTCGGATCAGCCGAACGGCAGGGACCGGATCCACGAGCTGTTCCTGAAGACCTTTCCGAGGTTCAAGGAGTTCGAGCCGCAGATGCGTGCCGCAGCGCAGCTTTCGCTCGAGCAATGGGGCCTGGAGCGGGCCGGGTTGCTCGAAGAGGAGCCCTATCGGCGTGGCCACCGCGTGCGCATCCTCGAACATGCGCTGGAGCCGATGGTGCCGCTCTTGCGGCCCGACCTGCACGACCGGCTGCACAAGGCGTTGTCGGTGGTCTACGGCATCGAGCCCTACGTGGTGCTGAAGGACATCTGGGGCATGCGGGATCGCGAGGTGGAGCGCTGCGCGATGTGGATGGCCGATGCGTTGATCGATGCCGCGCTGCGGCAATCGGGCTCGCCGGAAGGCGATGCGCCACCGGTCGAGCCTTCACGGCATTCCGAGGCGCCCGATGCGGCATGGCTCGACGAGCAGTACGACAACCGCGCGCGCATTCCCGAGCATCCGTCGATTCTTCGCTACTGGGCCGATGCTTCCGCGAAGGCGCTCGCGAGGCCGGATTGGGTCCGCGACATCCCCTACGGCCCGGCCGCGAGCGAGCGGCTGGACATCCTGCCTGCCAAGCCCGGCGCGCCGGTGTTCGTCTACATCCACGGCGGCTACTGGCGCGCACTGGACAAGCTCGACCATGCCTTCCTGGCACCGCCGCTGGTCGACGCCGGCGCCTTGTTCGTGCAGCTGAACTACGCGCTGTGCCCGGAGGTCGACATCGAGCACATCGCGCGACAGATGGTGCAGGCCCTCGCCTGGGTGTACCGGCATGTCGAAGCACATGGCGGCGATCCGGAACGGATCGTGGTCGGCGGGCATTCGGCCGGCGGGCATCTCGCGACGCTGCTGTTGCTGTGCGACTGGAAGCAGGTGGCGGCCGATCTGCCGGACGACCTGGTCAAGTCGGCACTGTCTATCTCTGGCGTGTACGACCTGGAGCCGCTCCGGCATGCGCCCTTCCTGGCCAAGGACATCCGACTCACCGAGGCATCCGCGCTGCGCTTGAGCCCGCTCGCGATGCTGACGCCCGGACAAGGCACGTTGGTGACCGTGGTCGGAGCCGACGAGAGCGAGGAATTCCTGCGGCAGGCCGCTGCGATCGGGCAAGCCTGGGGTCCGGAGGTCGTCGTCGCGCAGGAGCGGGTGGCCGACCGCAATCACATGAGCGTGCTGGGGGACCTGGCGGACCCGGCTTCGGCTGTGCATCGGCGCGCCTTGCAGCTGCTCGGTCTCGCCAAGTCGGCGTCGAATGGGGACGAGGCAAACGCGATGGTCGGCGCCGAGGACGCTTCATGAAGTTGCAGGCCGTCCATATCCCGCCGGGGCTGCGCGGCGATGACCTGCCGGTCGGCGTCTCGGGCGCCGTCGATATCGTCATCGAAGACGGCAAGGTCGGCAAGGTCCTGCCGAGCGACGCGTCGCCACGGGGCGTGTTGCTGAGCGCACCGGTCGACCTCCACACCCACATCGACAAGAACTATTGCGTACACGAGGTCGGCGCCGCGGAGGGCGATCTCTTCGCCGCGATCCGGCGCATGGCGGTCTACAACCAGAACCTGGCGGCCCACTTGCGGGTCGAGCGCATGGCGCGCGCGCTGGAAGAAGTCTGGCAATTCGGAACCCGCGCCCTCAGGACCCACATCGATTGGGGCGAGCCCGAGGCGCCGCCCGCGCTGGCGGCCGCCTGCCGGCTGCGCGAGCAATGGCATGGACGCATCGACCTCCAGATCGTCGCGCTCACGCCGCTCGATGTCTTCGCGGAGTCCGAAGCGGCCGAGCGCATCGGGGAGCAGGTCGCGGCAGCCGGCGCGGTGCTCGGCGCCTTCGTCTATCGCAACGACGACCTGCACGCCAAGCTCGATCGTGTCTTCGCAGCGGCGAAGCGCCACGGGTCGATGCTCGACTTCCATGTCGACGAAGGGCTCGATGCCGATGCGCGCGGCCTCGAGGCCATCGCCGAGCTCACCCTGTGCCACGGGCTCGAGGGACGGGTGGTGTGCGGACATGCCTGCTCGCTCGGCATCCAGCCGGCAGGCGATGCGGCGAACACGATCCGGCTATGTGCGGAGGCCGGCATCCACCTGGTCGCCTTGCCGACCACCAACCTCTACCTGCAAGGCGCTTGGGACGGCACGCCGGTCCAGCGGGGCATCACCCGGATGCGGGAAGCCCGCGCGGCCGGCATCGGCATGAGCGTGGCGACGGACAACGTGCAGGACGGCTTCTATCCGTACGGCAGCTACGACCTGATCGAGACCTTTTCGCTCGGCGTGCAGGTCGCGCACCTGGCGCCTGCGATGAACTGGCTGGAGGCGATCACGGTGGCACCGGCACGCGCCATGGGCCTGGTCTGGGACGGACGAATCGCGCCCGGCTGCCCGGCCGACCTGTTGCTGCTTTCGGCGACGGCGGATCATGAGCTGCTCACGCCCGCCGGCCGAAGTCGCACGGTGATCCGCTCGGGCCGGGCGCTCACGCCGCTGCCACCGGCGCAGGTCTGACCGGCGGAGGCGCGCGGCTTTCGCGGAAAGCTATTCGATACCGGCCGCGCGCAGCATCTGCTGCGTCACTTCGCGAAGCAGCCGCTCGCGCTGTTCGTCCCCATCCAGTGCGCCGGGCTTGAAGAGCCGGACCTGTTCCGCCTGATCGGCATAGAACTGGGTGGTCGCCCACAGGTGGAACAGGAACACCAGCGGATCGACCGGCGCCATCTCGCCGCGCTGCACCCAGCTGCCGATGACGGCCGCGGCCTGCTCGGTGCGGCGGCTGCTGGTGCCCATCAGCGCATGCGCGACCGGGCCGCCGCGCATCATCTCGGCCGCGAAGATGCGCGAGCGCTGCGGATGCTCGAACGAGAACATCATCTTGCGGCGGATGTAGTCGCTCAGCACCTTGCGCGGCTCGAGCGCTTCGTCCGCATAGCCGAAGACATTGATCCAGTCGTCGATGATGTCCTGCAGCACCTGCCGGTAGAGCGCTTCCTTGCTCTCGATGTAGTAGTGGAGCTGCGACTTGGAAAGGCCGGCGCGTTCGGCGATGGCCTGCGTGGTCGCCCCGATCGGTCCGTCGGCCGCGAACACCTCGACGGCCGCCTGGTAGATCTGCGCCAGCGTCTGCGCGTACTTGCGCGAGCGCCCGCGCCCGCCGGCCGTCACCTCGTCGGACGCATCGGCCACCGGATCGTCGATCGGCGGCGGGACTGAAGGCGAAGGCATGTCGTTAAGGCGGCGAGAAAAAGCGGGACGGTTCGTCGGGTCAGAGGTGTACCGCCAGGCTATCGCCCCGTGCCCGCGAGCAGCACAAGGCCACGCGGCGGTGGCGTTCGCTGGTGGTCAGGCAATGGTCCCGATGCTCGGCTTGTTCGCCTTCTGCATCGACCACGCAAGTGCCGCACAGCCCTTGTTCGCAGGATACCGGGATCACGATGCCGACCTCGTGCAAGGCCTCGACGGCGCTCTGGCCGGAGGCGACCGGAACGCGGATGTTGCTGCGGGTGAGTTCGAGGCTGAAGGCCTTGCCGGCCGACGCGGCGTCGCCGCCCTCGGGCGCAGCGAAGAACTCCGCGTGAATGCTGTCTTCGGGCCAGGCGGAGGCGGCCCGCCGCACCGCCGCCATGAAGCCGCCGGGGCCGCACAGGTAGAGATGGCGGCCCGGCTCGTGCTCGGCCAGCAGGCGGACCAGGTCGATCTTCTGCTCGGGCGTTCCGTCGTCCAGGTGCAGCCGCACGTGTGGTGCCAGGCCGGGCTCGTTCAAGGCGCCTGCGAAGGCCAGGTGCCCGGTGCTCCGCGCGAACACGCAGAGCGTGAAGGCTTCGCCCGCTTCGAGCAGCGCCTCCGCCATCGCGAGCAGCGGCGTGAGGCCGATCCCGCCGGCCAGCAACAGGTGATGCCGGGCGCCGTTCGCGATCGGAAAGGTATTGCGCGGGCTGCTGGCGCAGATCAGGTCGCCTTCCTTCACGCGTTCGTGCATGGCGGCCGAGCCGCCGCGGCTCGCGGCTTCGCGCTTGACGCCGATCAGGTAACGGCCCCTGCTGCGGTCGGGCGCAGCGGCCAGCGAGTAGGGGCGCGCGAAGCCGCCCGGCATCCAGACTTCGACATGCGCACCGGCTTCGTAGCCGGGCAGCGCGCGTCCCCACGGGTGGACCAGCTCGAAGGCCAGGATGTCCGGCGTCTGCCGCGTGATGCGCTCGACCCGCAGGGTCAGCATGCGTTCCGCACTCATGGACGTGCTTCGATCGAGGGCAAGGCCTGTCTGCTCACTTGCCGGTCAACTGCTTGCGCACGTCGAGCCCGGTCCCCTTGTTGACGAACTGGGTGGTGAACGCGTCCTCGGGCTTGATCTGCCCCGCCGTGAAGAGGCCTGCCTGCACCGTCTTCGCATGGAAATCCTTGATGCGTGCCGGGCTGATCGCGCCGATGCCCTGGGTCGCGGCATCGCCGCTGTCGATGTGCTCGCGAAGGATCGCGATCGACTTCTCGGTGTAGGCCGGCGTGATGTCCGGATTGGTCTGGCGGATCATCTCGTCCGCCGCCTTCCGGTCGCCGTACAGGTAGTTGTACCAGCCGATGTTGCTGGCCTCGACGAAGCGCTTCACCACGTCCGGCTTCTTGTCGACCAGGTCCCTGCGGGTCTCGATCACCATGCCGTAGGTCGACCAGCCGGCATCCGCGAGCGAGAAGGACACCGGCTTGAAACCCGCCTGCTGCTCGACCGAGATCGGCTCGGAGGTCGCGTAGCCCTGCTGCACCGCCTTCTTGTCGGCCAGGAACTGCGAGAGGCTGAAGTTGTACGGCCGCACCTGCTCGTCCTTGAAGCCGTAGGCCTTCTTCATCCACTGGAAGTAGCTGATCTGGCCGTCCTTGGCCATCAGGATGGTCTTGGCCTTGGCGAGGTCCTCGAACTTGTCGTAGCCCTGGCCCGGATGCGCGATGAGGATCTGCGGGTCTTTCTGGAAGTAGGCCGCCACCACGGTGGTGGGCACGCCCTGCTTCAGGTTGTCGAAGGCCATCAGCATGTTGCCGGTCATCAGGAAGTCGACCTTGCCGGCCGGCAGCATCGGGCGATTGTTGACCTGCGGGCCGCCCTGCTGGATCGTGACGTCGAGGCCGAACTTCTTGTAGGTGCCGTCGGCCAGCGCCTGGTAGAAGCCGCCATGCCCCGGCTGGGCTCGCCAGTTGGTGGCGAAGGTGACCTTGTCCTGGGCAGAGGCGGCGCTGCAAACGAGCAGGGCGGCCAAGCCGAGGACGTGAAGGGCTGTTTTTTTCATGGGATGTCTCCGGTGGCTGGTGGACGAAAAATAAAGGCGCGAGGACCCGAGAACGTGCGATGGCGGTTCAGCCCGGGCGGGCCATGTCATGCCGCCAGCCGCGCGTCTTGCCGGGGTTCATCAGACCCATCGGGTCGCTTTGCTGCTTGAAGGCGATCTGCCGGTTGTCGATCGTCTTCATGCCGCCGTCCTCGATGGTGACCACATGGGGGTTGAAGATCTGGCAGCCGCCTTGCGATTCGATCTCGCGCATCAGCTCGTATTGATGGTCGATGCCCTTCCAGCGAACCAGCAGGATGCCGAAGGTGCCGAACTCGCCGCCGGCCCGGGCATGGTCCTGGTGTTGCAGCACGTCGTCGCCGAAGATCTCCAGGTGCCGCTGCACCACCGCCGGATCGAAGGGCTGGGCGTAGGCGACCTGCAGGTAGGTCCAGCTGCGATCGAGCTTGAGGGCCTGCAGGGTGGTGTGGTTGTAGGCGCATTCGTAGGCCGGCGGCAAGCCGGCGGCGAGCAGCTCGGCCTCGGTACCGGCCATCGAGATCCGGCCGCCATGTGCCGCGACCAGCGACTCGAATTTCGGCATCGAGGCCGGCGCCACCATGGTGAAGGCCGCATGGCCATCCGGCGGAAAGCGATCGCCCATGCTGGTGTAGAAGGGCGAGAAGCGCGCCTCCACCGTCGACAGCAGGAAGAGGTCGAGCGCCGGCGTGCTGGCCGCACAGGCGAAGTCGAGCGCCTTTCGATAGCTCGGGAACAGCGCCGTGCCATGCACCCATTCGACCGCTGGGCTCAGCGCCACCTCGACATCGAGGATCACGCCGTTGGTGCCGAAGGCATGCTGCACCTGCTGGATCTCGTCGCCGACCAGTTCGATGACGCGGGGCTCGCGCTCCACCGTCATGACCCGGGCGCGCAGCAGGTTGCCGGGGTCGCGCAGAATGCCGTGCCGCATCGAGCCGATGCCGCCGAAGCCGCCGGATATGAAGCCGCCGATGGTGGCGACATGCCAGGTCGACGGCCACATCCGCAATGCCTGCCCGGTCTCCCGCGCCGCCATCTCGATGTCGTACATGCGCGCGCCGGCCTGTGCACGGATGCGGCCGGGCTGGATGTCGAGCACGCGCGCCATGCCGCCGACTTCCATCACCAGCCCGCCTTGCAGGGGCACGCACTGGCCGTAGTTGCCGGTGCCGCCGGCACGGATCGTGAGCGGCAGCTTTCGGCGTGCCGCGACGGCGCAGACCTGCCGCACATCGTCCTCGGTGCTCACCTTGACCACCAGGTCGGCGACGCAGTCCGAAAGTTCCGCCGACAGGATCGGGCTGTACCAGAAGAAGTCCTTCGAATGCTGCTTGCGCTGCGCCGGCCGGGTGAGGACATTCAGGCCGCGCAGGTCGGCCTGCACCGCATTCCAGTCGACCGAGTCGAGGTCGTACGGAAAGGCCTCCCTGCCGACCTGCGCAGGCAGGGGGCGTGCAATGGTCGGCTCAGCGCTCATGCCGCATCTCGCTTTCGTGCCAATGCCCGAGCACCAGGCGCGAGAGTGCCGCGAACACCACGAAGATGACGATGCCCAGCACCGACACCAGCAGCAAGGCCGCGAACATCATCGGTATCTCGGTCCGAAAGCTCGACTCCAGGATGCGCGACGCGAGCCCGGTCTCGCGGCCCGCGGTGCCGGCCGTGAACTCGGCGACCACGGCGCCGATCAGCGCCAGGCCGCCAGCGATCTTCAGGCCGGCCATGAAGTAGGGCAGCGCGCTCGGCACCAGCAGGTAGCGGAAGTTCTGCCACGGCGATGCGCGGTACAGCTTGAACAGGTCGCGAAGATTGCGATCCGCGCTCTTGAGGCCGATGACCGTGTTCGACAGGATCGGGAAGAAGGCCACGATCCAGGCGCACAGCAGGAGCGCCGCCGTGGTGCTCGAGACATAGATCAGGATCAGCGGCGCGATCGCGATGATCGGCGTCACCTGCAGGATCACGGCGATCGGGAAGAAGCCGATCTCCACCCACTTGAAGAGCGCGAACGCGATCGCGATCAACACGCCGCCGACGATCGCGGCGGCCAGCGCGAGCAGGGTGAGCTTGACCGTGAACCAGAGCGCCGGCCAGAGCGTGCCCCAGTTGTCCCGCAGCGTCGTCAACACCAGCGATGGCGCCGGCAGGATGTAGTGCGGGATGTCGTTGAGCCGCACCACCAGCTCCCAGCCGAGCAGGAGCGCGGCGACGATCAGGCTCGGCACCAGGAGGCGCAGCGCCGATTCGCGACGCTGCAGCCGGGCAGCGCGCGCCTGCATCGCGGCCACGCTCGGCGCGCTGCCCGCGGCATCAATGGTCGATGTCGACGCCATGGAGGCCTCCCTGCAGCGCTTGCGACACCGCCGTGCAATGGGTGTTGTAGCGGGTCGATGTGCGAAAGGCCTCGCCGCGCGGATAAGGCTCGTCGATGCGGATCTCTTCGATGACCCGGCCCGGACGGGGCGCCATCACGACGATGCGGCTCGACAGGTAGACCGATTCGTAGACGCTGTGCGTGACGAAGACCACCGAGAAGCGATGCTCCCGCCAGATCGCCAGGAGGTCGTTGTTGAGCTTGATGCGCGTCATCTCGTCGAGCGCTGCAAAAGGCTCGTCCAGCAGCAGCAGGCGCGGACGCGTGACCAGCGCACGGGCGATCGAGACCCGCATCTTCATGCCGCCCGACAGCTCGCGCGGATAGACCTCCGCGAAGCGCGAAAGGCCCACCATCTCGAGCGCCTGGCGCACCACCGGGTCGGCTTCGGCTCGCTTCACCCCGATCAGCTTGAGCGGCAGCCAGACGTTGTCGAACACGCGCGCCCATGGCATCAGCGTCGGCTCCTGGAAGACGAAGCCGAGGTCTCGGTTGCCCGCAGTGCGGTCTGCCGCGCCGTGCCAATCGAGCTGGCCGGAGCTCAGGTCGGTGAGCCCGGCGATCAAGCGCAGCGCCGTGCTCTTGCCGCAGCCGGACGGGCCGAGGAAGCTGATGAACTCGTGCTCGCCGCAGTCGAGCGACATGCCTTCGAGCGCGAGCGTTCCGTTCGAGAAGCGCTTGCTGGCATCCCGCAGGCTGAAGAGCGCGGGCGCGGCGCTTTCCATGGTGCTGCTCACTTCCAGGCCGGCTGGTTCGCGAGCCGCTCGATCGGGAAGCGGTCGACCTCCTGCAGCAGTTCGACGAAGCGGCGCCCGACGTGATCCAGCACGGCGGCGCCTTTCTCGGCCGTGGCCAGGGTCGCGTCGCCGGCTGCGCCGGACGGGTTGATGTCGTGCATCTGCCAGCCGAGCTTGCCGGTCGGCGTGATCGACAGGAACCGGTTCTCCGCCGCGAGGTCCTCGGTCATCGAGTGGAAGTTCTCGAAGCGATCGGACTGTACGTCGCCCGGCGTCAGCTGCAGCATGATCGAGCTCTCGAGGTCGCCGGCATGCACGCCGTGCCGTCCCTCGCGCGCCGTGAAGAGTCCGTCGGGCAGACCCAGCGTGTACCAGTTGGCGCTGACCACCATCATGTCGTGGGCCTCCCGCAGGTCGCGGCCGACGATGTCCATCACGCCCATCTGCCCGCCGTGGCTGTTGAAGAGCACCAGCTTTCGCACGCCCGCCTTGGCGACGCAGGCGCCGATCTCCATCCAGAGCGCGATCAGGGTGCTGGCCGAAACCGTGAGGGTGCCGGGATAACGGGAGTGCTCGTTGCTCTTGCCGTACGGAACGGCAGGCAGGAAGAGCACCGGCAGGTCGTCCGGCAGGTGCGGAAGGCAGGCCCGCACCATGCCGTCGATGGTGGCCGTGTCGGTCGACATCGGCAGGTGCGGCCCGTGCTGCTCGGTCGCGCCGACCGGCAGCACGGCGATCAGCCGCGAACGATCGAGACGGGAAAACTCTTCACTGGTCAGGCTGGACCAGTAGCGGGTGCGAAGGCTCGTCGTCATGGGGCAGCTTTCTGGCCGAAGGACTTTTATTTTCCAATCGGTCAAGAATAACTGCGATAGCGATTAACCCGTAGAGGGAGCTTTGCTGGCAGGGAGAATCTGAAACATTTGTCCGGGCGGTCAGTTCAGAGGGCCGACCGCCGGTCCGCCCCTGCTATGCGATGGCTTCGAAAGCTTCGACGAGCTCGGCCCGGGGCAGCTGCCCGCGCAACGCGATCGCGACGATCGAGGCTTCGCCAGCTGCGCTCGAAGCTCGGCGGACCGATCCGTGCCGACCTGCGAACTGCAGTTCGAGCCAGTCGCCGTCGCGAGCTCGCACGATCCCCTTGAGACGCAGCAGGCCGGCGGGCGCATCCCGCATCCAGGCCCTGAGCTCGGTGTCGTCGAAAGCTCGGCCGGGCCGGCAGGACCAGGTCTCGAACATCTCGCCGTGCCGGGGAGGGTGGGCGTGCGATGGATCGTTGCAAGCTTCTGGGTGGGCGTGGCCCTCGTGATGTGCGTGTTCGGGGGGACGGTCCAACGGCGCGTTCGCTTCGTAGATCCGGTCGCCGAGCAGTTCCATCGGCACCACCGCGTTGCTCGTCGTCATCGCGACCGTCTTGCCGGCCACTCCGGCAACCCAGCCTTGCACCCGTTCGAGTTCCTCCGGCGCCACCCGGTCGGCCTTGTTCAGCACGATCAGGTCCGCCGCGCGGAGCTGCCTTTCGAGCGTGTCCGCCAGGAGCGGATCGCGCGCATGTTCCAGCGCCGCCCCCGCATCGACCAGCACGATGACGCTGCCGAGGCGAAGCCCCGGGTCGGCGAGCCCGAGCTGCGCGGTTCGCCACGGGTCCGACACGCCGCTCGCCTCGACCACGACCGCATCGAAGGCCACGCCGGAATCGAGCACCGAGATCAGCGCACGCGACAGGTCATCGCCGATCTGGCAGCAGACGCAGCCGTTGGTGAGCGCGATGGTGTCGCCGCTGCTCGCCGCGATCAGCTCGGCATCGACGTTGATGGCGCCGAAGTCGTTGACCAGCACGGCGATGCGCTGGCCCTTCGCTTTACGCAACCAGTGATTGACCAGCGTGGTCTTGCCGGCCCCGAGGAAGCCGCCGATGACGGTCAGCGGCAGCCGCGCGGTGGTCCCCATGCCAGCGATCAAGCGGCGCGGTTCGCCGCCTCGAACACGCGGCCGGACAGCACCGTGCCCCACACCCTCACGTCCTTCAGCTGCATCGGTTCGACCGAGAGCGGGTCGTCCTCCAGCACGCAGAAGTCGGCACGCTTGCCGCATTCGATGCTGCCGATCTCGTGGTCCAGCTTCAGGGTCCATGCAGCCCCGAGCGTGATGGCGCGCAGCGCCTGCGGCACGTCGATGCGCTCGGCGGCGCCCAGCACCCGGCCCTTGGGCGTCACCCGGTTGACGGCGCACCAGGCGGTAAAGAGCGGACCCAGCGGCGTGACCGGCGCATCCGAGTGAATGGCCAGCGCCACGCCGGCTGCCAGTGCGCTGCCGCAGGCATCGAGGCGGTTCGCGCGATCGGGGCCCATCGTCATCTCGTAGTGCTGGTCGCCCCAGTACCAGATGTGGTTGGCGAAGAGGTTGGCGCACAGACCGAGCGCCGCCATGCGCCGGAACATCGGTGCGTCGATCATCTGGCCGTGCTGCAGGGTATGGCGATGGTCCGGCCGCGGCGCGCGGGTCAGCACGCGCTCGACCGCGTCGATCGCGACCTCGCTCGCCTCGTCGCCGTTGGTGTGGGTGTGGATGGTGAGTCCGGCCCGATGGTAGGTCTCGAAGTCGGCCTCGAACTGCGCCGGCGCCATGACCCAGATGCCGTTCGGCGCGCCGTTGAAATGGCCGGGCCAGCGCAGCCGGGCCGAGAAGCCCTGGATCGAGCCGTCGAGCATCATCTTGACCAGGCCGTAGCGGAGCCGGTCGGTGTTGCGCGCACGCAGCTTCTGCACATGCTCGGCGCCGAGCGCCGCGCCATGGGTGCCGTGGAAGGCCTGGAAGGCCGGCAGGATGCGCACTGCGAATCCGTCGTCGGCGCAGACCTTCTCGAGCACCGCGCAATCTTCCTCGCCGAGCTTGTTGACCAGGTCGGTCGCGGTGGTCACGCCCTGCATGCACGCCAGGCGGCCGAACGAGCGCACGCCGGCCTCGGTCATCGGCGCCATCAGCCCGGCGTTGCCGATCTTGCGCAGCACCAGGAACATGGCGGCCGGCTCCTGCAGCTCTCCGGTCGGCTCGCCCGCGAGCGGCCCGTCCGCGAACTTGACCACGCCTTCGATCTCGTTGTCTCGCGTGACTTCCGCGAGGCGCAGCATCGGGCTGTTGACGTTCATCAGGTGGCCGTTGGCGTGGCCGATTACGATCGGCCGGCTGCCGCTCGCGCGATCGACATGCTCGACCGTCATGCGTTCGCCGCCGAAGTAGATCGGATCGAATCCCCAGGCGATCAGCGGCTCGTCGGCCGGCCGGCCTTCGGCATCCATGCGCGCGGCGACCTCGACCAGCCGCTGCACCACGGCCTCCATCGATCGCAGGCCGCTCCAGACCTTGCCATGTGGATCTCGGCGGTCGAACCAGCCGAGATAGGTCCAGTCCCACATGCTGCCTTCCTTGAGGTGGCAGTGGCCTTCGACCAGGCCGGGCATCAGGACCTTGCCGGCGAAGCGGTCGTCGGTTTTGAAGTCGCCCCAGGCCTTCATGTCATCGAGGCTGCCGACGGCCAGCACCCGGCCATCCCGCACCGCCACGTGGGTGGCTTCGGGCTGCATCGGGTTCATGGTGATGATCTTGCGGGCGGCGTAGACGGTGGTGGTCATGAGAAAGAAGGAAGGGAAAGAGGCGGCCGGGCCACGCCGTCGACCTGGTCGACCCGGCGGCAGCGGACCCAATGGCCGGGCATGACTTCGCGCAGCGGCGGCAGTTCGGCCGCGCAGGCCGGCTCGGCCACCGGGCAGCGGCCGGCGAAGCGGCAGCCGGCAGGCGGATCGATCGGGCTCGGCGGGTCGCCGGTGAGCTTGATGCGCTGGGCCGCGCGCTGGCGGCCGCCGCCGACCGTCGGCACGGCCGACATCAGCGCGACGCTGTAGGGATGAAGCGGCCGCGCGAAGAACACGCTGCGGGGCGCCCGCTCCACCACCTGGCCGAGGTACATCACCGCGATGTCGTCGCAGATGTGCTCGACCACCGCCATGTCGTGCGAGATGAAAAGGTAGGTGAGCCCGAGTTCGCGCTGCAGCCGCACCAGCAGGTTGAGGATCTGCGCCCGGATCGCGATGTCGAGCGCCGAGACCGGCTCGTCGCACACCACCAGCTCGGGATTCGTCGCGAGCGCGCGGGCGATGTTGATGCGTTGCCGCTGGCCGCCGGAGAACTGATGCGGAAAGAGTTGCTGCTGCTCTTGCCGGAGGCCGACCGCATCGAACAGCTCGGACACGCGGCGGCTTCGTTCGGCGCCGGTGCCGACCTGCATCAGGTCGAGCGGCGCACGCACCGCGGCGCCAACCCGCTCGCGCGGGTTCAGCGACGAGAACGGGTCCTGGAAGATGATCTGCATCCGCGCCCGCTCGCGCCGCAGGCTCTCGCCGCGCAGTGCGCCGAGGTCGGTATCGCCGAGCTGCATGCGGCCCGAGGTGACGGGCAGGAGGCGCATCACCGCAAGCGCGGTGGTGGTCTTGCCCGAACCCGATTCGCCGACCAGGGCCAGCGTGCTGCCGCGGCGGATGTCGAAGCTGACGCCGTCGACCGCCTTGACCACGCTGGGGGCGCGGCCCCAGCCGGCAGAGCCGCGTGGAAAGTGCACCTTCAGGTCGTCAACCGACAACAGCGTGTCCGATGCGATCCGTGCGTTCATGCCGCGACCTCGGTGGCCAGCTCTTCATGCAGCCAGCAAGCGGCCGCATGGCCGGGTTCGGCGCCGAACATCGGCGGCACCTGCTCCGCGCAGCGCGGCATGGCGTGCGGACAGCGATCCCTGAAGGCGCAGCCGCTCGCGAGTTCCCAGATCGACGGCACCACGCCCGCGATCTCGGCCAGCTCGCGCCGCGCCTCGCCCGCGCCGGCTGCGCTGCTGCCAAGCTCGGGCAGGCAGTCGATGAGGCCGCGCGTGTACGGGTGCATCGGCCTCGACAACACCTCGGCGGTGCTGCCGTGCTCGATCACGCGGCCGGCATACATCACCATCACCCGGTCGGCCATCTCGGCGACCGCGCCCATGTCGTGCGTGATGAACAGGATCGCGGTGCCGTTGTCCCGCTGCAGGTCGCGCAACAGGTCGAAGATCTGCGCCTGCACGGTCACGTCGAGCGCGGTGGTCGGCTCGTCCGCGATCAGGATGTCGGGGCGGCAGGCCAGCGCCATCGCGATCATCACGCGCTGTCGCATGCCGCCGGAGAGCTGGTGCGGGTACTCGTCGACCCGCCGCTCCGGCGCCGGGATGCCGACCTGGCGCAGCATGTCGATGGCGCGGTCCCGGGCAGCCCTGGCGTCGAGCCCGACATGCAGGCGGAGCGATTCGCCGATCTGGTCGCCGACGGTGAGTACCGGGTTGAGCGAGGTCATCGGCTCCTGGAAGATCATCGAGATCCGGTTGCCGCGCACCTCGCGCATGCGCGCCGGCGTCGCCGATGCCAGGTCCTCATCCTGGAACATCACGCGCCCGGCGCTGATGCGGCCGGGCGGCGACGGAATGAGCCGCAGCAGCGCGAGCGCCGTCATGCTCTTGCCGCAGCCGGATTCGCCGACCACGCACAGCGTCTCGCCGCGCCGGATCTCGAAGTCGACGCCGTTGAGCACCATCGCGCGGCCGCGGCGGGTCTTGAACTCGACGTGCAGGTCCTGCACGCGCAAGAGGGCGGTGTCCATGTTCATGCTCATGCTCATCGCTCCCTGAGCTTCGGGTTGAGCGCGTCGTTGAGCCCGTCGCCGATCAGGCTGACGGCGAGCACCGTGATGAAAATCGCGGCGCCCGGAAAGGCGACGGCCCACCAGCACGAGAGCACGTACTGCCGGCTCGATCCGATCATCAAGCCCCAGCTCATCTGGTTCGGATCGCCCAGGCCGAGGAACGAAAGGCCGGCCTCGAACAGGATCGCCGCGCCGACCGCCAGCGTGGCCGACACCACCAGCGGCGGCAGCGCGTTCGGCAGGATCACCTTCCAGATGATGCGGGCGTTGCCGGCGCCGATGGCGCGCTCGGCCCGCACGAACTCCAGGCCCCGGTACTTGAGGAACTCGGCGCGGGTCAGGCGAGCGGTGCCGGTCCAGCTGACCACGCCGATCGCCAGCGTCACCGTGATCAGCGAGGGCGAGAACAGCGTGACCACCACCATCGCGAACAACAGCGCCGGCAGCACCTGGAAGAACTCGGTGATGCGCATCAGCGCGTTGTCGATGCGGCCGCCGTAGTAGCCGGCGAAGGCGCCGAGCGTGATGCCGATCGCCACCGACAGCAACGCCGCCACCGCACCCACCAGCAGCGTGGCGCGGCCGCCGTAGATCAGGGTGGTGAGCACGTCGCGGCCGAGGTAGTCGCTGCCGAGCCACGCGTCTTCGCTGAAGGGCGGCGTGAGCGGCGCGGCGCGGATCTCGAACGGATCGGCCGGATAGACGATCGGCCCGGCGATGCTGATGAGCAGCACCGCCAGCAGCATCGCCATGCCGACGATGGCGGACGGATTGCGCAGGAACATCCGCAGCGCCTCGACGGTCGGATGCTCGACCTTCAAGGCGGTGCGCGGCGAGGCCGCCCCGGCGGGCGGCACGGCAGGAACGATGGCAGGCTGGGTCATGAGGCCTTGATCCGCGGATCGATGAGGCGGTAGCAGAGATCGGTGACCTGGTTCATCACGATCACCACGATCGACGAGAACAGCAGCACCCCGAGGATGGTCGGGTAGTCGCGGCGCAGCACCGAGTCGAAGGCCAGGCGGCCGAGGCCCGGCCAGTTGAAGACCGTCTCGACCAGGATCGCGCCGGCCAGCACGTTGCCGAACTGAAGGCCCAGCACCGTCACCACCGGCAGCAGCGCGTTGCGAAGCGCGTGCTTGTACAGCACCAGCCGCTCGGCCAGGCCCTTGGCGCGCGCCGTGCGGATGAAGTCGGAGCCGAGCACGTCCAGCATCGACGAGCGCGCGAGGCGGCTGTATTGCGCGAGGTACACCAGGCTCAAGGTGATGGTCGGCAGCACCAGGTGGTGCAGCACGTCGGCGATGTCCGCCAGGCCCTTGCCGGACGAGTCGATCGAGCGCATGCCCGACACCGGCAGGATCGGCAGCACCGAGGCGAACAGGATCACCAGCATGATGCCGACCCAGAACACCGGCGCCGCGAAGCCGACCATCGACAGCACGGTGATGAACTGCGAGAGCAGGCCGTTCGGGTTGCGCGAGGACAGCACGCCGAGCGCCGTGCCCACGGTAAAGGCGAGCAGCACCGAGCTCAGCACCAGCAGCAGCGTGGCCGGCACCCGCTCCGCGATCATGCTGGTGACCGGCAGGTTGAAGAAATAGGAGTAGCCGAGGTCGCCCTGCAGCACCTTGCCGAGGTAGACGCCCAGCTGCACCGGCAGCGACTTGTCGAGCCCGTACTGGGCGCGCAGCTGCGCCATCAGCTCGGGCGACATGCCGCCGCTGGCGCCGGCGATGGTCTCGACCGGATCGCCGGGCGCCGCATGCACCAGCACGAAATTGAGCACCACCACCGCCAGCACCAGGGCCAACCCCTGGAGCAGGCGCGAGATCAGGTATCGAAGCATCGGACGAACGAAAAAGGCGCTACTTGAAATAGACCTCGTCGAGCGGCGACATCGGGCCCCAGATGGTGGTCGGCGCGTTCACCAGCTTCTTGCTGTAGACCGTGTGGTACGGCGTGTTGTTGATGAAGGCGATCGGGAGTTCGTCGGTCACGATCTTCTGGAAGGTCGCGTAGTAGGCCTTGCGCTTGGTCGGGTCGATGATGCCGCCGGCGGTGTTGAGCAGCTCGTCGACCTTGGGGTTGGCATACGACTGGGTGTTGGTCCAGACGATCGGCTTGATGTTGGTCGACAGGTAGGTGCGATGCACGCCGATGATCGGATCGCCCCAGTTGAAGACCACGTCCATCGACATGTCGAAGTCGTGCGAAGCCAGGCGCTTGGCCCAGGACGGGAAATCGGCCGAGGCGCGCACCTCGACCGCGATGCCCACCTTCTTGAGCTGGCCCCGGATGTACTCGGCCACGTTCTTCTGCTGGTCGTCGGCGCCAGGCAGGTAGTCGATCGTGAGCTTGAAGCGCTCGCCGCCGTCTCCGGCCTTGTAGCCGGCGGCATCGAGCATGGCGGCTGCCTTCTTCAGGTCGACCGGGTAGCGCACCAGGTCGTCCACCGCGAACGGGCTGCTCGCGACGATCGGGCCGTCGGCCGCGGTGGCGAAGCCGCCCATCAGCGCCTTGGTGATGAAGTTCTTGTCGATCGCGGTGGCGATCGCCTTGCGCACCGCCAGGTCCGACAGCGGCTTCTTGGCCGTGTTGAAGGCCAGCCAGTTGATCGCGCCGATGCCTTCGTAGCCCTTGGGCGTGAGCGAAACCTGCGCGTTCGAGGTCAGGCGCTTGAGGTCGGTCGGCACCGTGACGAAGGGCAGCATCTGCACGTCGCCGCGTTCCAGGCTCAGCATCAGGCTGGCCATGTCGGGCGTGACGTTGACGATCATCTTGTCGAGGTAGGGCTTGCCGGGCAGGAAGAACTTGTCGAAGCGCTCGAGCACGATGCGCTGCGCCGCCTTGAACTCGGTGACCTTGAACGGACCCGAGCCGACCACGTCGACGCCGTTGCGCGGATGGGTCTTCAGGTCTTGCCCGTCGCCGTAGATGTGCTTGGGAAGGATGGGGCAGAGCGCCGGCGACATCGCCAGCACGATGGCCGGATGCGGCGCGCTCATGCGGATGATCGCGGTGTACGGGTCGGGCGTGTCGACCTTCTCGACCGGACCCATCATGGTGGTGAACGGATGGTTCGCCTTGATCGCCATGATCGAGAAGGCCACGTCGGCCGAGGTAACCGGCTTGCCGTCGTGGAACACCGCGTTCTTGCGCAGGTTGAGCGTGAGCGACTTGCCGTCTTCGGCGAGCTTCCAGGATTCGGCCAGGTAGGGTTGTGGATTCCACTTGTCGTCGAAGCGCAGCGGGCTCGCGAAGATCTGGGTGGAGGGCAGGGCGGTGGCGATACCGGATTGCACCGCGCCGTTCAGGTGTCGCGGCGTCTGCGTGCTGCCGATGACCAGCGTGCCGCCGCGCTTCGGTTCCTGCGCCGTGGCGGGCGCTGCGAGCAAGGCACCCGCGGCGAGCACGATGGCCGACAGCGTGGCGATGCGGCGATTGAATACGAGACGTGGCATGGGCAAGACCTCCTGGAGTTCGTCGAACGGTTGACGGCCGTCGATGCGGCCTCGACCTCGGAAGATAACCCCATGCGGGCGACGCGCGAAGAGCCACGTCCCGGCCAGCCGAAGTGCCAGAAGGCTCGGGTTTGTCCGGGATTGCACCAGCCTGGCGCAGGGGGCCTGAACGGGCACGCCGGCGGTGCGCGGCTTCGAGGCTCGAATCGAAGCTCGTCGCCGACTTCTGGCCTTGACGGCCTGGACCGAGCCGCCTTAGGGCTGCAACGGCTTGCCGTTGATCACCACGTTCCCGCGCTCGAACAGCAATTCGCTCGTGAGCTGGTCGCCGCTTCGCACCACGTAGTTCTTGGCAAGCGCCATGTCGAGCAGCATCTCGGCCTGCATCGCGCGGGTTTGCGCGTTGGGGCCTTCGCCCGCCAGCGTGCTGAGTTGTTCGATCCACGCGACCGGCAAGCTGGTGCGCGCCTTGACCGTCAACGCTTCGGTCAGCCGGGGCCGTGCTGCGGCCAAGGTCTCGCCGTCCTTGAGTGCGAAGTCCTTGATGCCCACCGAGTACGACAGTTCGCCGCGCCGGCCTTCATGGCTGAACGCGATGCGCTCGACGGCGACTTCGGGGTTGTGCGCGAGCAGCCCGGTCAGGCCCTGGATCGCTTGCTGCGCCCGTGCCTCCGCCGCGGCAGCTTTCGCCTCTTCGTTCTCTTCTTCTTTCTCGGCGTCGGCCTGGCCCGTCTTGCCCGCCGATCCGGGCTCGCACCCCGGATAGGTCTTCATCGATTCGGCGATGAAGCGCTGCAAGGTCGGGACGTGCAGGCGCTTGAAGGATTCCACCACTTCGATCTGGTCGAGCTTGTAGGCCTTCGCATCGCGGCCGACTTGCAGCGACGCATCGGTCGCCAGGGTCAGCTTGCCGTCCAGCAGGTCTTCGGCGATGCGAACTTCGGTGCCGTAGCGCAGGCCCGTCAGCTGGCCCGCGATCTGCGAGTCGGCCGACCCGGCGCGGACTTCGAGACGTTCCACCTCGACCTTGCTGGTACCGGGTCGCAGCCACAAGCTCGTGCCCGCACCGCGGGAGTCGACCTGCATGCGTACGCCGGCCAGCTTGACCTGCGCACGGCGGTTGCCCGCGAGGTCGAGCGCGAACGTCGGCCAGGTGGCGTCGAAGCGCGAATCGTCGTTGTCGAAGCGGCCGCTGCCGTTCATCTCGAATGCGGCCCAGCCGGCCTTGCCCCAGTCGCCGGTCAGCTCGCCTGCGGGCAAGCGCACCGCGGTGCGGTAGTCGTTGCCGAAACCGACCACCGTGCGGATGGCGTCCGGCGGGAGTTGGTCCATGTAGCGCTTGAAGTCGGCGGGCGCGTTGGCGGGAAGTTCGATGCGCGAATCGACGACCGCTGCAGCCACGCGCGAGAAGCCCGGGAGCGGGCCGAATCGGACCTGGTCGGTCAGCCCGACGACCAGCGGCGGCTGGGCGCCCTTGTCGTCAGCCGCACAGCCGACCCGGATGCTGGCGCTGTAGGTCGCCTTGAACAACGATCGCTCCACCTTGCGGTCGACGATCTGCAGGAAGGGCATGCCCGCCTGGAGCTTAGCGACCTGGGCTTCGTAGCCTTGGTGGAATCGTTGTCCGACATAGGCGGTGGCCCCCAGGTACCCACCCACCAGCACGACGACGGCGACTGCGCTGCCGCCGATGACCTTCTTGTTCATTGCATGACTCCCTTCCAGCGTTTCGATCGACCGGAGCATTCCGGGCAAGCTCGGGATCATCGCCTGCCGGCGCCGGCGGTCCCTCGGCCCGGTGTTCGGCGCGCGTTAACTTGTTCACGAATCGAGTTCACGCGGCGAGGGTCAGCTTCTTCCAGGCTTCGAACATTTCGAGCTGCTTGCGCAGCCAGTCGATGGACACGTTGTTCGTGCCCCAGTGGTGGAGGCGTCCGGCCGCCTCACCGATGTTCCACAGGTGCCGCAGCTGGATGAAGAGCGGCAGGGCGGCCAGGTCGCGCGTGCTCGGCCCGGCGTCTTCGGCTCGCAAGCCGCCGAGGTAGCGGGCCCAGCGCTCGCGCAGCGCATCGTCCGGCTCCTTGAGGCCCTTGCGCAGCAGGTACGACCAAGGCATGACGCTCAGGTCGTACGAGAGAAAGCCGGGGCCCGCATCGTCGAAGTCGAAGAACACGGTCGACCTCTTGCCATCCGGCCCGACCCGGACATGGTTGTTGTAGCCGTGCGTGTCGCCGTGGCAGACGACCCGCGTCAGGCCTTCTTCTGCCGCAGCCAGTTCTTCGAGCAGACCGCCGACCAGGAGCTCGTAGCTCGCCAGCAGCTCCGCATCCATCTCCGGATAGGCGCGCAGGTAGGCGAGGGTCCTGCCGGCCAGGTGATCGCCATCGAGTTCATAGCGGCTGGGCGGCCCTGCATAGTCGCGGGCAGCCCGGTGGATGCGGCCCAGCTCGGCACCGGTCAGCTCGAAGTCCTCCAGGGTCTCGGGCGTGGTGCCGTCCGCATGCTCGAACAGCGCCAATGCACGCGCGCCTTCTGGAAAGTGCAGCGACACCCACGAAGCGCCTCCCGAGGTCTCGACCGCCGCCGCCACACCGGCGCCACGGGCCGCGAGATGGGCGAGCAGCGCCGTCTCGAAATCGATGTTGAGGCCACCGCGCGGCCGGATCGAATAGAGCCGTGCCACATGACGGACGCCATCGTTCGAACGCAATGCGTAGTTGTCGTTCAGGCCTCTCCTGATCAGGTGGCATTGCGCCAGCCGGAGGCCGTAGTGCTCGTTCACCCACTGCGCGACCGAGCTCGAAGCGGCGGTGGTGTGGGTGGGAACCAGTCCCTCGGAAGGCGTCGGGGCGTCGGGCATGGGCCGCATTCTCCATGCGGCATTGCCGACGCCATGCGAACTCAGGTTTCGGAGCCTTTGCCCGCAACCGGTCCCTGGAGCAAGCCGAACGCCACATCGCGAGCACGAACGGCAGCGGCCCGGAGCCGCGTTGCAAGGCTTCGGTCCGCGGTCAACGAGGGCTGGACAGCGCCGCTGTCACGCGCGATCTCGCGGCCGGCAAGGATCATCTCCGCATCGGTCGCGAGACGATCCATTTCGCGCCAATGACGAATCGCGGCAAGGGTTGAGCCGGCCGCTTGCACGGCGGGCGTCGATGAAGCCATGCCAATGCCTGGAGCGAGAAGCGTCGCGATGGACGGCGCCTCGACCTGCAAGGCTTCGCCGGCGTGAGCCTCCAATTGCGTGAGATCCAACTGGCAGGCGAAGAAGTTGACCACCTTGCCATCGGCATCGCGAATGGGCGAGATGAAGAGGGAATTCCAGAACGAAGAGCCGTCCTTGCGATAGTTCAGGATCGTGACCGTCACGTCCTTCTCCTGGGCGACGGCGGTGCGGATGAACTCGATCGTCGAGGGGTCGCTCTCAGGCCCTTGAAGGAAGCGACAGTTCCGGCCGATCACCTCGTTCTCCGCGAAGCCGTACAAGGCGACGAAAGCCGCGTTGCAGAACACGATCGGGTTGTCGTCCTGGCCAGGGTCGGTGAACAACATCGGCAGGCTCGACGAAGCGAGGGCCGAGAAGAACAGGTTGCCGACCGCCATGGGCGCCTGCCAGGTCGATGCGGCAACCGGCGGGCTGGATGGGATTCGCTCGAGTGGATTCATGAAGTTGGCCTTGAAGGCAGGTCCCGACGCATGCGCCTCGGAAACGGAGCAGACAAGGCCGTATGAGCAGTTGCGAGTCAGAAAGTTTTCATTCTGCGCCGATCGGGCGACTCGGCTGGATCGGGATGTAGATCTCCCCGCCGCCGGCCCTGAACTCGGCCGACTTTCCATTCATGCCGGCAGCAACCGCCGCCTGCTCATCCATGCCGTTCGCCGCCGCGTACGCCCGTACCTCTTGCGTGATCTTCATCGAGCAGAACTTCGGCCCGCACATCGAGCAGAAGTGCGCCACCTTGCTCACGTCCTTGGGCAGGGTCTGGTCATGGAAGTCGCGCGCCGTGTCCGGGTCGAGGCCGAGATTGAACTGGTCCTGCCAGCGAAACTCGAAGCGCGCCTTGCTGAGCGCATCGTCCCGGGCCCGCGCACCCGGATGGCCCTTGGCCACGTCGGCCGCATGCGCGGCGATCTTGTAGGCGACGATGCCTTGCTTGACGTCCTCGCGGTCCGGGAGCCCCAGGTGTTCCTTGGGCGTCACATAGCACAGCATCGCGGTGCCGGCCCAGCCGATCATGGCCGCGCCGATCGCGCTGGCGATGTGGTCGTAGCCGGGCGCGATGTCGATGGTGAGCGGCCCGAGCGTGTAGAAGGGCGCCTCGTGGCAATGCTTCAGCTGCTCGTCCATGTTGGCCTGGATCAGGTGCATCGGCACGTGGCCCGGGCCTTCGATCATGGTCTGCACGTCGTGCTTCCAGGCGAGCTGCGTGAGTTCGCCCAGAGAGCGCAGTTCGGCGAACTGGGCCTCGTCGTTGGCATCGGAAGCGCAGCCGGGCCGAAGACCGTCGCCGAGCGAGAAGCTCACGTCGTAGGCCTTCATGATCTCGCAGATCTCTTCGAAGTGCGTGTACAAAAAGCTTTCCTGGTGATGCGAGATGCACCACTTGGCCATGATCGATCCGCCCCGCGAGACGATCCCGGTGCGGCGTCCGGCCGTGAGATGGATGAACGCCAGGCGCAGCCCGGCGTGGATGGTGAAGTAGTCGACGCCCTGCTCGGCCTGCTCGATCAGCGTGTCGCGGTAGATCTCCCAGCTCAGGTCCTCGGCCACGCCGCCCACCTTCTCGAGCGCCTGGTAGATCGGCACCGTGCCGATCGGCACCGGGCTGTTGCGCACGATCCAGTCGCGGGTGGTGTGGATGTTGCGCCCTGTCGAAAGATCCATCACGTTGTCGGCGCCCCAGCGGATCGCCCAGACCAGCTTCTCGACTTCTTCCTCGATGCTCGACGTGACCGCGGAGTTGCCGATGTTGGCGTTGATCTTGACCTTGAAGTTGCGGCCGATCGCCATCGGCTCGACTTCGGGATGGTTGATGTTGGCCGGGATGATGGCCCGGCCGCGCGCCACTTCGTCGCGCACGAACTCGGGCGTGATGATCTTCGGAATGGAAGCGCCCATCGGGTTGCCGGCCAGGCGTTTCTCGCGGGCCGCATCGGCCAGGTACTCGGCCATCCATTCGCGGCGGCCGTTCTCGCGCAACGCGACGTATTCCATCTCGGGCGTGACGATGCCGCGGCGCGCGTAGTGCATCTGGGTCACGTTGGCACCGGGCCTGGCGCGGCGCGGCGTGCGCTGAAGGCCTGCCGCATCGAGCCGCAGGCGGCCGATCCGCTCGGCATCGCGATCGGCATGGGTGGCGCCGTCGTCCAGCGCCAGGTGCAACCTGCCGGCATAGCTTTCGGTATCGCCGCGTTCGGCGATCCAGGCTTGGCGCAGGCCCGGCAGGCCCTGCTTCACGTCGATCGACGCGGTGCGATCGGTGTAGGGCCCGGAGGTGTCGTAGAGCGACACCGCCTCGCCATTGGTCAAAAGGACTTCGCGCACCGGCACGCGAAGGTCGGCGCGGCTTCCGGCGATGAAGCGCTTGGTCGAGGCAGGAAAGGGTTCGCGCGTGAGCGACAACAGCGCGGCGAAAGGATCGGGGGAATTCATGATGCAGGCACTCCGGGACAAGGGTCGAACGGGTGCTCCGCGATCGCTCCCCGGGGCGAGTGGCAGGCGAAAGCTCGGATGAACGAGGCTTTGGATGCCGGGGGAGTCGCAGCTCTTCTTACGCTGGTATGAACCAGATCAAGTTCGCGGGTTCGGCCGCTCGGCCATCTCAGCGCGCATCTGCGCACACCCCGGAGCAGCTGCGATCTTAGGCTCAATCCGCGAGCAGGTCGCGCGTGATGTCGTCGACCTGGCGCAGGCCCATCAATCCCATCTCGCGTTCGATCTCGGCCCTGAGCAGCAGCAAGGCATGCGAGGCCCCGCGCTGGCCGCCGATCGCGGTGCCGAACAGCGTCGGGCGGCCGACCAGCACCGCTTCGGCCCCGAGCGCGAGCGCCTTGATGACATCGCTGCCCCTGCGGATGCCGCCGTCCATCAGCACCGTGGCCTGGTGGCCGATGGCATCGACGATGCGGGGCAGGGCCGCGATCGGTGCCTGGGTGCTGTCGACCGTGCGGCCGCCATGGTTCGAGACGACCACGCCGTCGACCCCCAGCTCGACCGCGTGTCGTGCGTCTTCGGGGCGGAGGATGCCCTTGACGATCAGGGTGCGAGGCCAGAGCCGGCGCAGCGTCGCGACATCGTTCCAGTTCAGGTCTTCGCAGCGCCCGGCGCCTTTGAGCGTCGAGAAGCCGGTGACGTTCGTGCGCATCTCGGCCGGATAGTTCTCGTACTTCGGAAGGCCCGTGCCCAGCAGGTAGCGCAGCATGACGCCCGCCAGCCAGCGTGGATGCAGCGACATGTCGACCAGCGATCGCGGCGATGCCCGAAACGGCAGCGCGAACCCGTTGCGGGCGTTGTATTCGCGGTTGGGCGTGACCGAGCAGTCGGCGGTCAGCAGCAGGGCCTCGAAGCCCAGGCGCTCGGCGCGCGCGACCATCGCATGCGAGATCGATCGGTCGGCGAACATGTTCAGCTGGAACCACAGCCGGCCGCCGCGGACCTCCGATGCGATCGCTTCCATCGATGTCATCGCGGCGGTGGCCAAGGTGAACGGAATGCCCGCCGCGGCAGCAGCCCGCGCGAGTTCGAGTTCGCCCTGGTACCAGACGAGCCCGGCCGAACCGGTCGGCGCGACCGCCACCGGCATCGCGAGCGGCGCGCCGAAGAGGCTTGCCTCGCTGCTTCGCCCGGCCACATCGCGCAGCACGTAGGGGCTGAGCTTGACCCGGTCGAAGGCGTCGCGGTTCTCGCGCAGTGCGACCTCGTCCTCGACGCCGCGGTCGATGTATTCGAAGATGCCTTTCGGCAAACGGCGCCGTGCCAGCTCGCGGAGGTCGTGCAGGTTGTGGGCTTGCATGCCGGCAGGGCTCAGGATGCGGCCGGCACCGCCTCCAGCTCGGCGATGGCCTCCGCGCCGGGCCTGCGGCTTCGGGCTTCCATTTCCTTGACCATCGCAACGACCTTCTCGTTCAGCGGAACGGCGCGGCCGGCCTGCCGGGCCTTGCGGACGACATAGCCGTTGATGTGGTCGACCTCGGTGCGGCCGCGGGCCTCGAAGTCGGCGACCATCGACAGCCGGCGCGCGCCGAGGCCATCGCCGTGGGCTTGCAGCGCTCGGTGCAATTGCTCGGACGATTCGGCATCGGGCGCGGTCCAGACGGCGGTCGGCACATCGAGCACCGGCTCCGGTTCGATCCCCAGTGCCACGGCGGTGCCGAGCACCTCGCGAGCGAGCCGGATGATGACGCGGCGCGCATCCTCCCGCGCGTGCAGTTGCTGCGCCGTCAGGCCGCTGAGCAGCAGCAGCGTGTTGCCGGTGGCATTGAGCATCAGCTTCATCCAGCGATAGCCGACCAGGTTGTAGGTGGGCGTGGAGGTGCCGCAGGCGCCGAAGAGCGCCACGATCTCGTCGAGCCGTGCGCTCTTGCCGCCGACCAGCTCGCCGGTGCGCAGTACGTCCGCACCCGGCAGCTCCAGCACATGCGCCGGGCCGAGCAGCTTGGCGCCGAAGACCAGCGAGCAGCCGAGCGTGCGATGCGCGCCGACCGCCTCGGCGATCGCGTCCTCGTTGACGCCGTTCTGCACCGACACGACGCAGCCGTCGTCCTTCAGGAGCCGCTGCACCAGCGGCAGCACGCGGGCGGTGTCGTCGCTGCGAACCGCGAGCAGCACGATGTCGAAGCGCGCAAGCTGCGCGGTGGTGTCGTAGTCGAAAGCCTCGACTGCGCAGGTGCTCCGCTCGCCGTTCGGGAGCTCGAGCACGAGCCCGTCGCGACGGAGGGCTTCGACATGCGCATGCCAACCGTCGAACAGGGTCGTGGCGATGTCCTTCTGCGCGAACAAGGCCGCGATGCGGCAACCGATGGCGCCCGCGCCGACGATGGCGATGCTTTTCTCATTCTTCATTGGGGCTCCATTCCGGCGGCGGCCATGGCATCGCGGTAGGCCTGGATCTGCGCCTTCTGGAACGCGGCGAGCGGCGCCGGACCCATGAAGCTCGGATCGCTGCTGACCTCCGACGCATATTTCTTGAACGCCTCCGACTGGGTTGCTTTCTCCAGCAACGAGGCCAGCTTGTCCTTGACGCGTGCGGGCGTGTTGGCGGGTGCGAAGAGCCCGGCCCACGACAGGAGCGCGGTACCGCCATAGCCCTTCTCCTGCGTGGTCGGCACGCCGGGCAGCAGCGGCAGGCGCTCTTCGCTCAGCACCGCGAGCGGACGCAGCTTGCCGGCGGTAATCAGCGGCAGCACGGTGGACAGGTCGGCAATGGTGAAGCCGACCTGGCCGCCGACGGTGTCCTGCACCGCCGGCGGCGTGCCCTTGTAGGGAATCACGTTCACCCCGATGCCTGCGCCACGGGCGAAGAGTGCGGTCGCCATCTGGAAGCCGGTGCTGCCGGCCGCGGCGCTGAGCAACTTGGGATCGCGCTTGCCGGCCGCGACCAGCTGCTCGATCGTGGCGTGGGGCGAAGTCGCCGGCACCGCCAGCACCCATCGGGCGCGAATGGCGAGGCCGATCGGCGCGAAATCGCCGACCGGGTCGTAGCCGGGGCTCTTCAGGGTCGGGACGTTCGCCGCCATCGCCGCGTTCGATGCGAAGAAGAGCGTGTAGCCGTCGGCCGGCGCGGACAGCACCGCCTGCGCGCCGATCGCGTTGTTGCCGCCCGGCTTGTTGTCGATCACGAAGGGCTGCCCGGTGAGCTGGGTCATCTCCTTGGCGAGAACCCGCAGCGCCACGTCGGAGCCGTTGCCGGGCGGCACGGGCGCGACGATGCGAACGGCGCGGGTCGGAAAGTCGTCCTGCGCCAGCACGCCCGAGGAGAGGAGGGTGGCGGATGCGAGCACGCCGAGCGTTGCCAGGAGGCGCCTTCGATCGATGGGCATGGGTCTTCTTTCGCTTGTCTCTGAATCTCGGGGGGACTCGGCCAGGTCGGGTATTCCCGATCGTGGCGAGTGTAAACGTTCGGACGTCCGCATGTTAATCTCCACCGGCTCGAATTCGCGGCCCTTGCACGGCATCGATGCGGGCAAGAACAGTCGGTCCTTCAAAGCAAAGCGGTTCTGCATTCATCCATGGAAAACCATGTGGGCACGTTCGACTACATCGTGGTGGGCGCGGGCTCGGCGGGCTGCGTACTGGCGGCTCGGCTTTCCGAATCGGGTCGCCATCGGGTGCTGTTGCTCGAAGCGGGACGGCATGACGACTGGCACTGGCTGCGCTATCCGGCCGGCGTGGCGTTCGCATTGCTCGAAGAGCGGGCCGTCCGGCCGCACCAGACCGAACCGGTGCAGGCGCTAGCCGGGCGGCGGCTCTCCTGGCCGCGGGGCCGGGTGGTGGGCGGCACCGGCCGTATCAACGGCATGGTCTGGGTACAGGGCGATCCGCAGGAATACGACGCCTGGGCAGCCGAGGGCAACCCGGGCTGGGGTTGGCGCGACGTCGAGCCTTGCTTTCGAGCGCTCGAGAACTACGGCAGCGGATCCGATTCGGTCCGCGGGCGTGCGGGGCCGATGCACGTCACCCGCTACGGGCCCCGCGATCCGCTGTCGGACGCGTTCTGCGGTGCTTGCATCGAGGCCGGCATTCCTGCCAATCCGGACTACAACGGCGCGTGCTACGAAGGCGTCGGCTACTTGCAACTCAACACCCGCAAGGGTCGGCGCTGGAGCAGCTACGAGGGTTACCTCGCGCCGGCTCGGCGTCGGCCCAACCTCGTCATCCACCAGCAGGCTGCCGCCAGCCGCATCGTGTTCGATGGCGATCGCGCCGTCGGCATCGACTACCTGCACGAAGGCCGGCCGGTCAGCGCCCGCTGCGAAGCCGAGATCGTGCTGTGCGCCGGCGCCCTGCAGTCGCCGCAGCTCTTGGAGCTATCGGGCATCGGTCAGCCGGAGCGGCTCGCGTCGCTCGGCATTCCGCTCAAGGCCGAGTCGCGCGGTGTCGGCGAGAACCTTCGGGATCACCTGCAGGTGCGCATCGCGGCCCGGGCTCGCGGCGTGACCACGCTCAACGACCTCATGTGGAGCACGCGCCGAAAGGTCGGCGAAGTCGCCCGGTATGCGCTGACCGGCGGCGGCCTGCTGTCTTCCGCCTCGTGTACCGCGCAGGCACTGGCTCGGACGGCGGGTGCCGAACGGCCGGACGTCAAGCTGCAGCTTTTTCATCTGAGCGGCACCGAGGCGAGGGACGCGAGCCGCTTCATGCTGGACCAGGGCAGCGGATTCACCATCGGCATGCTGCAGCTCAGGCCGCAATCGACCGGCAGCGTGCACCTGGGCTCGACCGACCCGGCGCAGGCACCGACGATCGAGGCCGGCTACCTGGCGACGGAAACCGACCGCGCCTCGGCACTGGCCGCCTTCCGATTGACCCGCAAGGTGCTGGCGCAACCCGCGTTCGCGCCCTACATGGCCGGCGAGATCGGCGGCAGCGTCGATGCCCAAAGCGACGAAGAAATCCTGGACTACATCCGCCAGACCGCGGCCACCTCGTACCACCCGGTCGGCAGCTGCCGCATGGGCTCGGACCCGCTCGCGGTGGTCGACCCGCAGTTGCGGGTGCATGGCGTTCGGGGCCTGCGTGTCGCCGATGCATCGGTCATGCCGACGATGGCCTCGTCCAACCCCCACGCGCCCACGGTGATGATCGCCGAGCGCGCGGCCGGCTTCATTCTCGAAGCGGCCACCCCCTGATTTTTTCAACCTGGAGACAAACAAGATGACCACGAGCAGAAGAGACTTCATCCGCGCGAGCGCGGCGGCAACCGCGACGGCCGGCTTCGCCAACCTCGGCATGGTCGGCAGCGCCTTCGCGCAGGGCAGCGCGGCGCCGGCACCGCTCGCACAGCTGCGCATCCTGTGCGGCTTTCCGCCGGGGGACACCATGGACATGGTGACCCGCCACTATGCAGAAAAGCTGCGCGGCACCTACGCCAACGTGGTGCTGGTCGAGAACAAGCCCGGCGCCGGCGGCCGCATCGCGGTCGATGCGCTCAAGAGCGCGCCGAAGGACGGCTCGACGCTGCTCTTCACGCCGTCGGCCATGCTGATCGTCTATCCGCACGTGTTCCAGAAACTGAGCTACGACCCGCTCAAGGACACGGTGCCGGTCTCGCGCATTTCCGACATCGTCTATTCCCTCTCGGTCGGTCCGATGGTGCCCGCGTCGGTGCAGAACGTGACCCAGTTCCTCGAGTGGTGCCGGGCCAACCCGAAGCTCGCCAGCTACGGCATCAGCGCGCCCGGCGCACCGTTCCACCTGATCGCGGAGAGCCTTTCGAAGAGCACCAACACGCCGATGACCGCAGTGGCCTACAAGGGTGGCACGGCCGCCGCGCAGGACGTGATCGCGGGCCAGATCCCGGCCACCTTCTCGACCCCTTCGACCGTGATCGAGCACTACAAGAAAGGCACGGTCCGCATCCTGGCCGTGAGCAGCCCGACCCGTTGGCCGCACCTCCCCAATGTGCCGACCTTCACGGAGCAGGGCTATCCGAACGCGGGCGATCTCGACTGGTTCGGCGTGTTCGCGCCGGAGGGCACGCCGCCCGCGATCCTCGCCCAGGCCAATGCGGCGATCCGCAAGGCCGGAGAGTCGCCCGAGGTGATCAACGGCGCCAAGGCGATCAGCCTAGTCGCCGCCACCTCGCCCTCGGTCGAGGAATTCACCCGGCAATTCAAGGTCGACTACGACCGCTGGGGTGCGGTGGTGAAGTCGATCAACTTCCCGAAGATGGAGTGACGACTAGAGCGTCACGATCACGGTCTTGGTCTGCGTGTAGTGCGCAAGGGCTTCGCGGCCCTTCTCGCGACCGATGCCGCTCTGCTTGTAGCCGCCGAAGGTCGTCTCGACGCCGCCCGACGGGTACTCGTTGACGTAGACCTGGCCGGCCTGGAGCCGTCCTGCCACCCGGTGCGCGCGCGAGAGGTTCTGGGTCCAAAGCCCCGCGGCGAGACCGTAATTGGTGTCGTTCGCCATGCGGATCGCATCGGCCTCGTCGTCGAACGCGATCACGGCGCAGACCGGCCCGAAGATCTCCTCGCGCATCGCTCGGGCGTCTTCGGTGAGCCCGGCGAAGATCGTCGGTTGCACGAAGAACCCGCGATCGCCGTGGACCTTGCCGCCGGTGACAAATTCCGCGCCCTCGGAGCGGGCGATCTCGAAGTACTCCTGAATCTTCTTGAATTGCGCTGCCGTGATGATCGGGCCGACCTGGCAGTCCTCCCCGGCCCCGACCTTGAGCTTGGCGGCCTCGGCGCGCAGCATCGGCAGGAAGCGTTCGAGCGCCGAGCGCTCGACCAGGATGCGGGTGCCGGCAATGCAGGCCTGCCCCGCATTCACCGTGAAGCCGCGCACCGCACCGCGCGCCGCGGCTTCGAGGTCGGCATCGGCGAACACGATGTCGGGCGACTTGCCGCCGAGCTCCAGCGTCACGGGAATCACCCGGTCGGCCGCTCGCATCCCGATCTCCTTGCCGGCGCGCAGCGACCCGGTGAAGGCGATCTTGGCGATGATCGGATGCACCACCAGCGCGGCGCCGACTTCGGTGCCGGTGCCGGTGACCACGTTGAAGGCGCCCGCCGGAAAGCCTGCGGCCGCGATGATTTCGGCAAGCCGCAAGGTCGAGACCGAGGTGAATTCGGATGGCTTCGCAACCACCGTGTTGCCGGTCGCGAGCGCCGGCGCCGCGGCGCGCGCGGCCTGGTTGATCGGCGCGTTCCAGGGCGTGATGGCGCCAATCACGCCGAACGGTTCCTTGCGGGTGTAGCAGAGCTTGCCGGGGCCGAGGTCGATGGTCTCGCCTTCGACCGCGGGTGCGAGTCCGCCGTAGAACTCGAAGTACTGGGCGGCGATCTCGATGTCGATCTTCGCCTGGTTGAGCGGCTTGCCCATCTCGATCTGCTCGACGCGCGCGAGGTCGTCCGCCTGCGCCCTGATGGCATGCGCCACCGACACCAGCATGCGGCCGCGGTCGAGTGCCTTGATGTCGCGCCAGGTGGCCAGGGCCGTCTCCGCGGCGCGGCAGGCCGCATCCACGTCGGCTGCGTTGCCGCGCGCGATCCGGAACGAGGGCTCGCCGGTGCGGGGGTCGATTTCGTCGAGGTACTCGCCGCCGGAGGGTGGCGTGCTGACGCCGCCGATGTGATGGTCCCAACGCTTGTCGTTCATGGCCTTGTTTGTTTCGCTGATGGTTGATCGGGTTGGCCGGAGCCGGCCGGCTTGTCAGGCGACCAGGGCCGCCGCTTTCTCGGCCACCACGCAGGTCACCGCGTTGGTGTTGGCCGAGACGATGTTCGGAAGGATCGAGGCGTCCGCGACGCGGACGTTGTCCAGCCCGTGGACCCGCAGCCGTGCATCGACCACCGCATCGGCATCCAGCCCCATGCGGCAGCTGCCGGCCCAGTGGTGCATCGATTGCGCCGTGCGCCGCACGTAGTCGAGGATCTGCTCGTCGGTCTGCGCCGCATCGCCCGGGGCCAGTTCGGAGCGGATGCGGCCGGCCAGCGGCGCGTGTTCGAAGATGCGCCGCACCTGGCGCACCGAGCGCACCGCGACGGCCTGGTCGTTCGGCGTCGACAGGTAGTTGGCCTGGATCCGCGGCGGCGCGAGCGGGTCGGCGCCGCTCGGCAGGATCTGTCCGCGAGAGGTCGGCCGGAGGTTGCAGACCGATGCGGTCACTTCCGGCTTGCTGCCGATCGCCATCGTGCCGTTCGGGTTGAAGACCCAGCTCACCGGCCGGAAGCAGATCTGCAGATCGGGCCGTGCCCTGTCTTCGCTGCTCTTGACGAACGCACAGGCCTGCGAAGCGCCGGTGGTGAGCGGGCCCTGGCGCGTCGCCAGGTAGCGCGCACCGTGCCAGAAGGCGCGCGCACCGCGCAGCTCCGCGTTGAGCGATGCATCCGGATCGCTCTGGAAGGTATGGTGGATGTAGAGGTGATCCTGCAGGTTGCGGCCGACGCCGGGCAGGTCGTGCAGCACCGGGATGCCGGCGGCGCGCAAGGTGGCACCGGCTCCCACGCCCGAGTTCATCAAGAGGTGCGGAGAGCCGAAGGCGCCCGCCGACAGGAAGACCTCGGCGTTGCACGAAATCGTCCGGCGCCTGCCGTCCTCGACCACCTCGATGCCGGTGGCACGGCGCCCATCGAGCACCAGCCGCGAGACCTGCGCGCCGGTCAGCACCGTGAGGTTCGGCCGCGCTTCCACGGGGTAGAGAAAGGCGCGATCGGAGCTGTGACGCACGCCATTGCGGATGTTGAACTGGATCCAGCCGACGCCCTCGGCGCTGGTGCAATTGAAGTCGTCGTTGAACGGGATGCCGCTCGCTTCTGCGGCGCGAACGAATTCGCGCGAGGCCGGATGAATGAAGCGCGCATCGGTGACCGACAGCTCGCCCTCGATGCCGCGGCTCGGCGAGCTGGCACCTTCGCGGCGTTCGATCTTGCGATAGAGCGGCTGCAGGTCCTGCCAGCCCCAGCCTTCGAGTCCCATGGCCTCCCACTCGTCGTAGTCCTGCGGCTGGGCCCGGAAGAAGGCCATGCCGTTGATCAGGCTCGAGCCGCCCAGGCCGCGACCACGGGGCGCGTAGATTCGCCTGCCATGGAGGTCGGCTTCGGGCTCGGTGGAGAAGCCCCAGTTGAGCTTGCCCGGGAAGATCAGCTTCGAGACGCCAGCCGGCATGCCGACCCAGAAGTTGCGAGGCCTGGGTCCGGCTTCGACCAGCAGCACCGAACGCGAGGCATCTTCCGATAGCCGGTTCGCGAGCAGGCATCCTGCCGTCCCGGCGCCGACCACGATGAAGTCGTAGCTGTCGTTTGGCCGCATGTGAAACTCGGTCTCCGTCTTCTTATTTCGTGATGTCGCGTGGACTCGAAGATGGAGAATTCTTCAAACGTCCGGACGTTCGCATGTTAAATTGCCCGCAGATCATCTGTCAATTCCAAAGCCGCTCGATGACAGCACCTGGCGACCCCGAAGCGCATGCCCTGCGTCACCTTGGCCGTACGCCCTGAGCCATGGCCAGCTATCCCCAGGATCTGAGCTCGGCTGCCGGCACCGCGCCCCGCTACCAGCAGTTGAGCGCCGTGCTGGCCCGCGAAATCGGCGAAGGCCGCTATGCGATCGGCAGCCTGCTGCCGCCCGAGCCGCAGCTGTGCCAGCGTTTCTCGGTTTCGCGTCACACGGTGCGCGAGGCGGTGCGGCAGCTGTGCGACCTGGGCCTCGTCAGTCGCCACCAGGGCATCGGCACGGTGGTGCGCGCAAGCCGCGGAGAGAAGCAATACACCGCCGCGCTCGCATCGCTCGGCGACCTGATGGCTTATGCGAAGGGCACCACGCTCAAGCTCCTGGGGTCGCGCTGGCTCCAGGCCGATGCGCAGCTCGCGGCGCAGCTGCGCTGCGAAGAGGGCGAGCGATGGCTCGAGTACAACACCTGCCGTTATCTCGGCGGCGGCGGCGAGCCGATCGTCCACCTGCGGATCTTCGTGCGCCCGGAAGCCGAAGGCATGCGCGCCGAACTCGAAGGGGGCCAGGCCTGGGTGTTCGGCCTGATCGAGAAGTACGGCGGCGAGCGCATCCTCGAGGCGCAGCAGGTGATCAGCGCGCTCGCCATTCCGGCGGAAAGCGCCCGGGTGCTCGGCGTCAAGCCGCGCACGCCCGGACTGCTGGTGCGGCGCTTCTATCTCGGGCGCAACGGGCGGCTGCTTTCCGTTTCGCTGAACGTCCATCCGCAAGGGCGGGTCGAGTTCACCACCACCTGGCGGCTGGAGGATGCCGCCGGCGGCTCGGTGAGCGGCGCTGCGTGAATCGAGCCGAGCCGGCGATCGAGGGGCGGGTCGAGCGTTCGCGCTGTCGTACGGAATCGAAGGCCGGCGACTAGACCGTCGGAACCGTGCCGCCGTCGATCACATGCTCCGAGCCGGTGATCGCCGCCGCCCGCGGCGACACCAGGAAGGCGATCAGGTCGGCCACTTCGGCAGGTTGCGCCGGTCGGCCCAGCGGGATGCCGCCGAGCGACTGCATGATGATCTTCTTGCCGCCTTCATAGTCGGTGCCGGCCTGGCGGGCCAGGCGCTCTGCCAGTGCGACGGAAGCTTCGGTCTCGATCCATCCGGGCGATACCCGTACCACCCGCACCCCAAGCGGGGACACTTCTTTCGAAAGCGCCTTGCTGTAGGTGGACAAGGCGGCCTTGGCGGCCGCATAGGCGGTCGTCGAGTCCGGCAGCGGCAGCCGGCTCTGGATGGAGCTCACGTGGACGATCACGCCCGAGCCTTGCGCGAGCATCGACGGCAGCAGCGCACGGTCGAGCCGCACCGCCGGCATCAGGTTCTGGTTCAACTCTTCGAGCCACCGGGCATCGTCCAGCATCGCGAAACCGCCACCCGGTGCGCTGGAGCCGCCGACCACGTCGACGAGGATGTCGATGCCACGCCAGCGCTCCAGCACGATGCTCGCCACCTCGGCGGCTCCGGCGGCGGTCGACAAGTCGGCAGCGACGTAGGCCACACCCGAAATCGGCCGGTCGGGCGTGGCGCGCGCGGTGGCCAGCACCTCTGCCCCAGCCGCATGCAGGCTTCGAACCACGGCTTCGCCGACGCCTCGGGTGCCACCGGTGACGAGGGCGCGTCGGCCCTTCAACTGGAGATCGAAGCTCATGCGGTGATCTCCAACGATGCGATCAGATCGCCCTCGAGTTCGAAACGATAGCGAAGGTCGACCGGGCTGCCGGGAAAGTCGCCACGGACGTGCGCCCGGACGACTTGCGAGCCGCGCTCTTGGTCCAGCGCGAAGGGCTCGGCCGTGTAGGCGTATCGGGCGGCCTCGGCTTTCCAGGCCCGGATGGCCTCATGCCCGATGTGTGCGATGCCTTCATCGTTGACGACGGCTCGCGGCGTGAAGCAGCGCGCGAGTGTCTTGGGGTCTTGTCGGTCTGCGGCGTAGTACGCGGCGATCGGCGCGGGAAGTGTCGGCTTGCTCATGGTCTGGGCTCCTGGTTGATCGAGAGCCGAGGATGCGCGCCTGGGATCGATTAGTGAATCTCCTAGAATCTTCAAGAGCCATGTAGCGAAAGATACAGAATGCGCGGTTCCGAGTTCGCCGAGTTGAAGGCCTTCGCCGCAGTGGTCGAGCGAGCGAGCTTCGCGCGAGCGGCCGAACACCTGGGTCTTTCGCCGTCGGCGCTCAGCCAGACCATCCGCCTGCTCGAAGAACGGCTCGAAGCGCGCCTGCTCAATCGCACGACCCGCAGCGTGGCGCCCACATCGGCCGGCGCGCAGCTGTACGCACGCATCGCGCCGCTTCTGCGCGAGATGGCCGAGGCGGTCGAAGAAGCCAGGTCGGCCGGCGGCCAGACGCGCGGCGTGCTGCGCATCAACACGCTCGCAATGGCCGTTCCGCAGCTGATCGTCCCGCGCCTCGGCCGCTTCCATGCCGCGCATCCCGGCGTGGTGCTCGACATCGTCGTGGACAACGGATTGAGCGACATCGTGGCGGGCGGTTTCGATGCCGGCATCCGCGTCGGTGGTCGGCTCGAGAAGGACGTGATCGCCGTGCGCCTCACGCCCGACCTCGAGATGATCGCGGTGGCTTCGCCCGAGTACCTTCGGGCTCGCGGCACGCCGCGTTCGCCGGCCGATCTGCACCGTCATGCCTGCATCAACTGGCGGCTTCGAGCCGATGGGAGCGCTTGGCGCTGGGTCTTCGAGAAGCGCGGCAAGCGCAGCGAAGTGGCGGTGGAGGGTCCGTTGATCACCAACGATCCGGAGGTCGGTCTCGCGGGCGCGCTGCAAGGTCTGGGCATCGCCTATGTGTTGGATCCGAGGCATGTCGACGAGTGCCTGGCCAGTGGTCGGCTGGTGCAGGTGCTGGCAGATTGGTCGATCGCGCGGCCCGGGATGTTTCTCTATCACCCGAGCCGCCATCGGACTCCGGCAGCGCTGCGGGCCTTCATCGACTGCCTGCTGGATCGCGATCGATCCTGATGATCCTCAGGGCCGCGCGACTCGCCAGCGCAGCCAGACCAGCACGGCCATCAACACGATCGCAGACCCCGCGAGCGAGGCATGGATGCCGAGCGCGCTCCCGCCGAGCCCGACGGTCAGGCCGGCGAACGACCGCAGCCCGAGCGCCGACATGTTGTAGAGACCGATGACCCGGCCGCGCGATGCGGCGGGCGCGTTGAGCTGCACCAATGACTGCGCCATCGAGCTGAACGCGAGCTCGCAGATGCCCGCGACGAACAGCAGCACGAGTGCCAGCGGGTAGCTGTGCGAGATCGCGAATCCGGCCAGCGCGCCGCACCAGGCGATCGCGAAGCCGATGGCAAGGCCGGGCGTCGCGGCGATGCCGCCGCGACTTTCCAGCAGCACGCCCGCGAGCAGCGCACCGGCTGCATCCGCTGCGAGCAGCATGCTGTACGTGGTGCCGGGATCGCCGTGACCGAGGTCGTTCGCAAAGGCCGGCATCAGGGCCTGGTAGCTGTTCGCCACGAAGAAGGAGGCGAGGCCGGCCAAGAGGATCATCGAGCTGACCAGCCGGTTCGAGCGCACCTCGCGGAGGGTCTGCCAGATGTCCTTGAAGCCGCGCACCGCCCGAGGTGGCGCGGTGGGCGCACTTCGGAAGCGCGGGCCGTACGGCGCACGCCAGAGCCAGAGCAGCCCCGGCAGGTAGAACAGCATGTTCCAGACGAGACCCCAGCGCGGGCCGGCGGTCAGCATGATCGCGCCGCCGACCGCGGGACCGACCAGGAGGCCCAGGTAGCGCGACGTCGCGAGCAAGCGAACGCCGCTCGGCAATTGCTCGCGTGGCAGCACGTCGTGCAGCAGCACCTGGGTCGCGCCTTGCCAGAAGACACCGGCACATCCGTGCAGCACCAGCAGCACCATGGCATGCCAGATCTGCAGGGTGTCCGTGATGAAGAGCCAGGCCCATGCGCCCGAAGCCAGTGCGAAGAGAGCGAGGCCGAACTGGATCATGCGGCGCGGATCGATGCGGTCGGTGAGGGCGCCGACCGGCAACGAGAACAGCAGGAACGGCAGCCAGTGCGACACCACCGCGAAGCCGGCGAGCGCCGGCGACTGGAACTTCTGGAACACCATCCAGTAGCTGATGACGTGCTCGACGTTGTCGGCCATCATCGCGAGGAAATAGGTGCCGACCAGCCAGCGGTAGCCGGGATGGTGGAGGGCGGCGAAGGACCTGGGCGGCGGTGGTGTCGAGCCGCTCGGTGCGGCGGGGGTGTCGGCCCCGGTGCTTGGATGAGGAGAGGGATCGGGCATGGAGACCGAGCATGCCATGTCGCCTCGCCTGGCGTCGGTGGTCCACGCCTCGCGGCATTGCAGGCAGCGTCTTGAAGAGATCAGCTCATCGACGGCCGACTCTGACGACGCTTCAAGTTCGCGGCCCGCTCGCCATCGAAGCTCGAAGCGATGCCCGCCGGCGTGCGGCGATCACCGTGACCATCGCGCAGCAGACCAGGTTGATGATCGAAATCGCGGTGAAGAAGGTGTCTCGCACGACCAGGGCGCCGTAGAGGGTCGCGCTGAGGTTGGCCACGACCCACGATCCCCAGGTCAGGAGCGAGACCGAACGGGCACCGTCGCGGCAGCGCCAGACCACGACGATCTGCGGAATGTAGGTGACGAGCCGCGCGGCATTGGTGATGACGTAGAGCCAGGCGATCGCGGAGCCGAGCATGCCGAACGGCAGGCCGTGCAGGTCGACGGGGCTCATCTCAGGCGGCGACGTTCGGAGTGGACGGGGACTTGCAGGAAGGCATGGTCTCGAGATTCGTTATGAAGTGTGGCCTGCATGCTAGGGGCGCGCTTCGGACAGCGGAATGCCGCATCCGCGAGTGGCCATACCGTGAAAGCGGTACGCGCTGGGTCACGTGCAGCGCGCCCCTCGGGCGCCGCGGCCCGCTCAGCCGCTCCAGCCGGACGGCAGCGGCATGCGCAGCCGCACCTGCGTGCCGACTGGCCGATCGGCGACCTGCAGGCTGCCTTCGAGTTGCCGCGCGCGTGTTTGCATGTTCTGCAGGCCGCGTCCGCCCGTGGTCCGGGAGGGCGCCCAACCGCGCCCGTCGTCCTCGATCTCCAGGTGGAGCTCGTCGCCGCTTCGCGCAAGCGCGATGCGTACTTGGCTTGCACCGGCGTGCTTGAGCACGTTGGTCAGGGCTTCTTGCGCAATGCGCAGCAGCGCCAGCGCGGATTGCGGCGGCAGGGTCAGCGTCCAGTCGGGCAGGTCGACCCGCCAATGCGAGCGCAGGTGCGCCTCGTCCAGCTGCGCCTGCCAGCGATAGCGGAAGTTGCCGAACACGGTGCGAAAGTCATGGTCGTCCGGCGTGAGAGCGTCCAGCGCCAGCCGCATGTCGCCGATGCAGGCACGCAGCGTGTCGGCGATCTGGATGTTGTCGAGCGCACCGCGTTCGACTCGCATCAGCGACGTGAAAAGCCGGGAACCGAGGCCGTCGTGGATCTCTCGCATGATGAGCTGACGCTCTTCCGCGACCGCGTTCTGCTGCTGCATGGCGGCCAGGCGCTCGAAGTTGGCGGCCAGGTGGCGCTCCCGATCGGCGACGCGCTGCTCGAGTTCGGCATTGACCTGCTCGAGCCCGCCCAGCGCACGCACGAAGCGGGTCGCGAGCACCACGCCCATGGCGAGGAGCAGCAGGTTCGCGCCCTGGTGCAGCAGGAACAGTCGCTGGGTCCACCAATCCGCCGGCAGGAGTCGGGCGAGCGGCAGGTCCCAGGCGATGGCGTAGTCGTGTACGCCTGCAAGAACCGCCAACACCAGCGCAACCGGCACGATCGCGGCCTCGGGTGTGCGCCGACGCAGCACATGGACGATCGCCAGCACGAAGATCGCGGCGCCGACCGGCATCAAGCCGCCGGTCCACCACTGGTTGATGGCCGACTCGGCGTCTTCGCCGGCGACCAGCAAGGCGATCGGCCCGGACGCACCGTAGGCGAGCAGTGCCAGCTCGATGCGTGGCCGATATCGCTCCCAGCGGGCCCAGCCAAGCTTCGAATCGCTTGTGCTTGTGCTTGTGCTTGTGCTTGTGCTTGTGCTTGTGCTTGTGCTTGTGCTTGTGCCTGCCCGCGGCTCGCCCGCGACCAGCCGCATCGCGAAGATCGCCATCGCGATGATGAAGCCGCCGGTGGCGGCAAGATAGCCGGCCCGCCAGGCCACCCAGTTCGAAGCCGGCACCACCTCGACCACGAAGGTCAGCGTGCGCAGCCCCCACAGCACGGCCGCTGCGCCGAAGATGCCGTAGAGCACCTCGCTCCGGCGCCAGCGCCAGATCCCCAGCACGAAGGCCGCCACCAGCATGCAGACCACGACCGTGATCTGCGCGGTGGTGCGCACCCAGAAGCTGCGCCGCTCGAAGGCCGGGCGCAGTTGTGCATCGGGCCCGACCCGGATGCGCGGCATGTGGCGCTGGGCGCCATCGAAGGAAGGCGGGGACCGGATCGCCAGCGTGTTGGCGCCGGCCTGGAGCAAGGCCGGCGGCAGCGCGACCAGGTGCGGGCGCTCCCAGCGTACATGATGGGTCTCGTCGCTTTCGCGGATGCTGGCCACGTGCCGACCGTTGAGCCAGACCTGTCCGCCCGCGTACAGGTAAGGCAGGTAGACCGCCCAGGGCTGCGCATCGGCGGAAAGGGCAGGTGCCTCGAAGACGGTGCGGTACCAGTACGCATGAATGGCCGCATGGCCGGCCAGCTCCGCCTTGTCGCTGGATGGCGGACGATCGGGCAGGGCAATGTTTGAGGTCCAGGCCGCATCGGCCGCCGGCGGAACGAGGCTGTCGCTGCGCAGGCGATCCATCTCGTGCACCCACTCAGCCGCAGGTGCCTGGCTCGTGAACGACTTCGGTGCGGAAGAGGTGGCAGCGGCGACAGACGCGCCCGACCAAAGCGCCGCCAACAGCAGCCAACAAACGGACAGCACGCGCCAGGCCGCTCTATCGAGGAGCCGTGCGGCGATGGGCGCGCCAGCCAGATCGGAAGGACCGCCCGCCGTGTTCAAAGCAGGCCCAACTGGCCCGCCTCGTACACCGCCTCGCCACGCGAGTGCACCGCGAGCTTGCGGTAGATCTTCTTGACGTGAGCGACCACCGTATGCGGCGAAATGTCCAGCAGCTCGCCGATGGTCTCGAAGCTCAGGCCCTTGGCGGCCAGGCGCAGCAGCTCGGTCTCGCGCTCGGTCAGCGGTGATTCGCGCTTGCGGGTGGTGGCTGGAGGCTCGTCCATGGTCGAGTCGGAAGGGCGCATCGCGACCCGGAAGCGCGACAGCACTCGCCGCGCGATCGCCGGGCTGATCGGCGCTCCGCCTTCGCGCATCTCGTGGATGCCGGCCACGATGCGTTCGGCGGTCGCGTCCTTGAGCAGGTAGCCGGTGGCGCCCGCCTCGATCGAGCCGACCACGTGCTCGTCGTCGCCGAACATCGTGATCACCAGGGCATCGCAGCCCGGCGCCTCGGCACGCGCATGACGGATCACCTCGATGCCGCTCAGGTCGGGCAGCCCCAGGTCGACCAGCAACACGTCCGCGCCCTGCGCATCCAGCAAGGCGCAGCCGGCGCGGCCGGTGGCGACGGCGCCGACCAGCACGAGCGACGGGTCGCCCAGCACCGCGTTGGCAAAACGGCGCAGGAATTCCGGCTCGTCCTCGACGATCAAGACTCGGGTCATCACGGTATCCGGAGAAAGCCCCGGGAACAGGGCGGGTGACAAGGCATGCCGCCGCATTGTGCGTGGAGCACTGGCCATTCGCCATAGCGCCTTCGCGCTATCGCCGTGACGCGGCATGATCCGGATTTTGGAGGCGCCATGGCAACTGCAACATTCTTCACTCGCCGCCTGGCGATTCTGGCCAGCGCCGTGGCGCTGGCGGGTTGCGCCGGCTTCGGCGCGCGACCCGCTGCGGTCGACATCCATGTCATGACCTCCGGCGGATTCACGGCCGCGTACAACGATCTTCGTCCGGATTTCGAGAAACGCTCGGGCTACGCGGTGAAGACGGCTTATGGCGCTTCGATGGGCAATGCGTCCGACTCCATTCCCAGCCGACTCGGTCGCGGCGAGCCGGCGGACGTCGTCATCCTTGCGCGGTCGGCGCTCGACGCCCTGGTCAAGGATGGCAAGGTGGTCGCGGGTAGCCAGGTCGACCTGGTGCGTTCGTCGATCGGGCTGGCTGTCAAAAAGGGTGCGCCACGGCCCGACATCTCGACCGTCGACGCGCTGAAGCGCACCTTGCTGGCAGCGCCTTCCATCGCTTATTCGGCCAGCGCGAGCGGCACCTACTTCGAAGGCGAGATGCTGAAGAACCTTGGCATCGAAGCCGAGGTCAAGCCGAAGAGCCGCCGCATCCTGAGCGAGCGGGTCGGCACGGTGGTGGCGCGCGGCGACGCGGCATTGGGGCTGCAGCAGGTGAGCGAGCTGCTGCCGATCGAGGGGATCGACTACATCGGGCCCTTGCCCGGGAATGTGCAACGCGTCACTGTCTTTTCGGCAGGCATTGCGACGGCTTCGAAGCAACCCGCCGCGGCTGCCGAACTGATCCGGTTCCTGGCTTCGCCGAGCGCGGCACCGGCTATCGAAAAAACGGGGCTGGAGCCGGTGACCGGCGTGCGATGAACGGTGGTCTGGGAGCAAGGCTTGCGAGTACGCAAATCTTTGGATGCATCGACTAGGAAATCACTCTCAATTAATACGCTAACGCCTTGCCGTTGTCGAGTTGATTCGGTTGAACGTTTGCCAATCGAATGGGCCGTTCAATCAAACGAATGCCGTTAGCGTATTACTAACAATCATCTTCGCTTGAGTCTTAGTAAAGACACTGTGGTCTCGCGGAGTGAGGCGGATCGCTCTGCCAGAGCAATGTTGGCTTGGCTTTGCGTGCGAGAACCGAGCACTGACGTAGACACCGGGGTCTTCCCGATTCGGCTCCAGGACGCAGCGCTTTACCTTGGAATGAATTCGCTCAAGTACCTGTACTTGACGCTGCTTTCCCAAATCGGATTTTCGCTGAGCAGAAACCTGAGCGTTCTTTCAAAGTTGGCGATCTCTCGCTTCTCTGCCAGGAGATGCTTGTCATCCTTACCAATGTGCGTACTGGGAAATATCTTCTGGATGGCGCGTCGGGCGGATTTCATCGTGGTGGGCACGTCGAACAGTTCCAGATGATCGGAGTCGTTCGAGCCCAGCTTCGATTGGATGTAAAAGGGAAAGTCTCTCAGCGCACCCGACGAGCCAGGGTCGCTGGTGACCGTCACCTGCTTCAATCCCTTGATGAGGCTTTTCAAGGTCGTCAGTTCAACCAGCTTAAGGTCGTCGGGGATGATGATGTTCAAGGTGAATGTCTTGTACCTGACTTGCGTCGGGCTCTTGTCCTGATTCGCCAACTGAATCGTCAGCGGTTGGTAATTGTCGAGTTGGTCCAATACCCGTGAGAGGAAATTCTCGAAGTATCCGATTGCCAAAGCCGTAGAGGGCAGTTGACTGAACTCGACGGTATTCGCATGACGACGCAATATCTCGTTCACGATCGCGTTGCTCGTCCGAGCGAAGGATCGGTCCAACTTGCCTTCACTCGTCAGTTTGAACCTGTTGAAATGAATGCCAAGAAGATCCGAGGGAATGCGTAACGTATCCTGGACCAATGCGTAGGAACGCTTGGGCCCCAGGCGGCCGAGGAATAATCCGTACTCGAACAGAACGTTGTCGCGGACACTGGCATGAGTTTGATCCCGGCTTGTTGTCGTGTCGTCCGAAGTGAAGATCAGGATTGCAAACTCATAGAGGCTGGAGGCGGTCAAAAGCGATTCGAGATAGGCACTGCCCTGCCCGAAAACCTGCCCACCGTTCCAGATGTCGACAACTGCCTTGCTGCCGAATTTCTTTTTGATGGTCTCGGCGATGGCGAGGCCCTCGGAAGAAGAACCAATGAAGACGGTTGGTCGGTTGTCCATCGCATGAGCCCATTGCTGAGTAGGAGGGCCCATCCTGCATTGATCCGGCGCGGCATGCAATCGAAATGCACGTGCCTCAATTTAGAACCTCGACCAAACCCTTATCGATCGAGTCGCTCCCGGAACAATCCGATCGCCGCCTCCCAGCCCCGCTCGGCGGCCGCACGGTCGAAGGTCGGGAAATCCGGCACCATCCAGCCGTGCGCCGCCCCTCCATAGGTCTCGATGACGTGTTTCACGCCCGCATCGTCGAATGCGCGCTCGAGGCGCGAGATCATTTCGGGCGGACAGGTCTCGTCCGCTTCTGCGCATGCGACCAAGGCCTCGGCCTCGAGCCGATCCGCGAAGCGGTGAGGACTGGCCGGATCGTCGGTGGCGAGGTTGCCACCATGAAAACTGGCCACCGCTGCAAAACGATCCGGCGCCGAGGCTGCTGCTGCGATGGCCATGCCGCCACCCATGCAGAACCCGATCGCCCCCGCTCGACCGATTCGAACCAGGCCGGTGGCGTCTAGAAACTTCAGGTAGCCGTGGACATCGCGCGCCGCCTTGTCGTTCCCGGTGGTGGCCATCAGCGGACCGAGGATCGCCATCACATCCCCCTTGAAGACTTCCGCCGGAACCAAGGTCTCGTAGGGACCATGGCGATAGAACGGGTCTGGAACCAGGACCAGGTAACCCGCGTCCGCCAGCTGCCGCGCCATGGTGATCATTGCAGGCCGAATACCGCCCGCGTCACCATAGAAAACGATGGCAGGCCACGGCCCCGCGGATGGAGGGGCCAGCAAATAGGCAGGGCACGGCCCGTCTTCCATGGGTATCGACACCGCCTCGTGGAGAGCGGCCGGATGGGTCGGCGAATCGGCAGCGGTGATCATGCGACGTTGTTCTCCATTCGAGTGCCGGCAGCGACGGCTCGACTTCACTTTAAGGCAAGTCTTCATCGCGCAGGGCTCTCCGACAGGACAAGGCAAAGACAGCCGCCCGGCGGTACCTATACAGTCGGACGATGAAGCTCACCCATCTCGCCCGTCGCGCTCGAGTCGAAAAGCGTTCCCCTTGAGGCGCGGCACCGCGTCGATCGCATGGGCTGGCAAGGCGCCGGTCCGTGAAGAACTGTTCGGCATCGAGCGCCTGGAACAGCATGCCCAGAGCCTGGCTGCAGCGCAGCCCGTCACCCGCAAGCCACCCACCGTTCCGTCGTTGCGCAAGCGGCTCGACGAGAACGCGAAGGAGTTGCTCGCAGCCTATCGGGCCAGTGCCGCCGAGGTCGAAGCGGGCGAGCGCGTGGTGCCTGCCGCCGAGTGGTTGCTCGACAACTACCACCTCGTCGAGAAGCAGATCCGCGAGGTGCGGAGCGACCTTCCGGCCAACTACTACCGGCAGTTGCCGAAGCTTGCCTCGGGGCCGTTCGCCGGCTATCCGCGTGTCTTCGGCATCGCCTGGGCGTTCGTCGCCCACAGCGACAGTCATGTCGAGATCGACGCGCTGCGCAGGTTCCTCGTGGCCTACCAGACGGTCCAGCCGCTGACCATCGGCGAACTCTGGGCGGTCGCGATCACCTTGCGCATCGTCCTGATCGAAAACCTGCGGCGGCTTTCAGACCAGATCGGTGCCGGTCGAAGCGAGCGCGCCGACGCCGACCTGCTGGCCAGCCGGCTGCTGGACTCCAGCCTTGCCGGCGACGCGTTGGCAGTCGATATCGCCAGCCGGTCGCCGTCGGCCGTTTCGGAGCTTTTCGCGGCCCAGTTGGCCAAGCGACTGAGGGGACACGACCCGCTCGAGATACCGGCAATGGGATGGCTCGAAGACCGGCTCGCCCGGCAGGGCACCACCGTGGACGAAGCAGTCGCGCATTCGCAGCAAAGACAGGGTGCGTCCAACGTGACGGTGCGCAACGTGATCACGAGCCTGCGCCTGATGTCGGACATCGAGTGGGCCGACCTCTTCGAAAGCGTGAGCCTGGTGGATGCGCGGCTGGGCGCCGGCAGCGATTTCGCCGCCATGGATTTCCCGACCCGCAATCTCTATCGCAGCGCCATCGAGGAACTCGCACGCGGCTCGGAATGGTCGGAGCTGGACATCGCCGACCAGGCGTTGGCAGCAGCGCGGGCCGCCGCCGAGGCGCAATCCGATGTTCGCGAACGCGCGCGCGTGGCAGATCCGGGCTTCCATCTGATCGGCGAAGGGCGCACCGCGCTCGCCAAGACCATCGGCTTCAGGGCGCGCAGGCGCCTCTGGCTGCCGCCGGGCCTTCCGGTCCGGTTCGGCACGAGGGTCGCGGCCTACATCGGCGTCGTGCTTGCAGGCGCGGTCGGCTTGCTGGCCCTGGCCGTGGCGTCGTTGCCCGCCGAGGCTGGCGAGGCCGGTGCAAGGGCATGCTGGGTGCTCGGCTTGTTGCTGCCGGCGATCGAAGTCTCGACCGGGCTCGTGCAGCGCATGGTCGCCCGGTTGTTTCCGGCCATGGCGCTGCCCGCCCTCGAATTGGCCGATGGTGTCCCCGAAGAGATGCGAACGCTGGTCGCGGTGCCGACCCTTCTGACCACCGAGGCCGACTTGCTGGAACAGATCGAACGCCTCGAAGTCCATCATCTCGCCGGCGGCCACGGCGACATCGCGTTCGCGCTGCTGGTCGACGGTACCGACGCCGACACGGAAGTCGTCGCATCGGACGCGCCACTGATCGCCGTCGCGACGGAAGCCATGGCCGCGCTGAACCTCCGCCATGGTCCCGCCGCCGCCGGCTGCCGCTTCCTGTTCCTGCATCGGCGCCGTCGCTTCAACGAGGCTGAGGGCACCTGGATGGGCTGGGAGCGCAAGCGCGGCAAGCTGCATGAACTCGATCGGCTGCTTCGCGGTGCGACCGACACCAGCTTCGTCGACGACGGCACGCCGCTGTCGCAGGTGCCTCCGGGCGTGCGATACGTGCTCACGCTCGATGCCGATACGCGTCTTCCTCGCGACGCGACGCTGCGCCTGGTCGGCAAGATGGCCCACCCGCTCAATCGCCCGCGCTTCGATCCGGCGACGCAGCGCATCGTGGCCGGCCACGCCATCCTGCAGCCCCGCATCACGCCGTCGCTGCCGGTCGGCCGGGAGGGTTCGCTCTACCAACGCATTTCGTCGAGCCCGGGCGGCATGGACCCGTATGCGATGGCGGTCTCCGACGTGTACCAGGATCTGTTCGGCGAAGGCTCCTTCACCGGCAAGGGCATCTACGACGTGGACGCCTTCGAGGCTTCCATGCGAGGCCGGGTGCCGGACAACCGCCTTCTGAGCCACGACCTGTTCGAAGGCGTGTTCGCCCGCTCCGGCCTTGCGACCGACGTCGAGTTGGTCGAGGAGGCGCCGGCTCGCTACGACGTGGCGGCGCGGCGGCAGCATCGCTGGATGCGGGGCGACTGGCAGCTGCTGCCCTGGATACTCGCCCGCGGGAACGCCGCGTCCGATGTCGGCAGCCTGGGGCGGCTCAAGATGCTCGACAACCTGCGGCGCTCGCTGTTGGCGCCGTCGATGCTGTTCGCGCTGAGTGCCGCCTGGATGCTGCCGACGCCGGCATCGTGGATAGCGGCCGCGTGCGTGGTGGGTGCGCTCGCGGTTCCGGCTCTGGTTCCGCTGATCTTCGCGATCCGGCCGACCCGCCCGGGCGTGCGCCTGCGCAGTCATTTCCTTGCGCTCGGCACCGAGATCGAGCTTGCCGTGCTTCGCATGGGCCTCGATGTCGCGCTGCTGACCGACCAGGCCTGGCGCGCCGTCGACGCGGTGCTTCGGACGCTGGTGCGACTGCTGGTCACGCGCCGGCACCTTCTCGAATGGACGACTGCGGCGCAAGCGGGCAGGGGGCCGAGGCTCGACCTGCCCGGCTTCTACCGCCGAATGGCGGGAGGTACCGCGCTCGGCGTCCTGTTGGTTGCGCCGGCGCTGCTCGGTGCATGGCCGGCACCGGCGGCATGGCCGTTCCTCGGGCTGTGGCTGGCGGCTCCGGCCTGGGCCTGGTGGGCCAGCAGGCAGGCCGAGGGCAAAAGAGAACAGGGGCCGAGCGCCGACGACGCCGATGCCCTGCGCCTGATTGCGAGACGCACCTGGCGCTTCTTCGAAACCTTCGTGACGCCGGCAGACAACATGCTGCCGCCGGACAACTTCCAGGAGGACCCCAAGCCCGTCGTCGCGCATCGGACCTCGCCGACCAACATCGGCCTCTACCTGCTGGCTGCGGTATCGGCTCGCGATTTCGGCTGGTCGGGCACGCTGGAAACCGTCGAACGCCTCGAAGCGACTCTCCTGACGCTGTCGAGATTGCGGTGCCACAAAGGACATTTCTTCAACTGGTACGACACCGGGGACCTGCGCGCGCTCGATCCACCGTACGTCTCGTCCGTGGACAGCGGCAACCTCGCCGGTCACCTCATCGCGGCGGCCAACGCCTGCGAGGAATGGCGCGATGGCGCGCCCAGCCCCCACGCTCGAATGGGCATGGCAGACGCCTTGCGGCTCGCACGCGAGGCGCTCGGTCGCGCAGCGCCGCGCGGTCGGCAAGGCCAACGGGTCGCCAACCTGCTGGACGACATCGCGGCGCAACTGCAGCAGCCGCAGGCTGTCGACGCCCTGGCACCGGCGCTGGCGCGGCTGGTCAGGAAGGCGACCGCCTCGGCACATGCGCTCGACCTCGGCCGCGGGCAGGCACAGGAACAGAAGCAGGGCGATGCGACCGATCCCGCCATCGGCGATCACGACGAACTGGTTTACTGGATCGAAGCACTCGGCCGCGCCGGCATGGCCCATGCGCGCGATTGCCCGTCGATTGCCCAACCGCAGCCGCTCGCGATTCGGCTGCAGGCGCTTGCGGATGCCATGCGTGACATGGCGATGGCGATGGATTTCGCGTTCCTCCTCGACCCGAGGCGCAAGCTGCTGTCGATCGGCTATTCGTTGAACGACCAGCGGCTCGACCTCAACTGCTACGACCTGCTCGGGTCGGAAGCCCGGCTCGCCAGCCTCTTCGCCATCGCCAAGGGGGACGTGCCGACGCGTCACTGGTTCCGGCTCGGCCGGGCGGCCACCCCGGTGGGCAACGGGTCGGCGCTCATTTCCTGGTCGGGTTCGATGTTCGAGTACCTCATGCCGTCTCTCGTCATGCGTGCCCCGTCCGGGAGCTTGCTCGAGCAAACCAATCGCCTGGTGGTGCAGCGGCAGATCGAGCATGGCAAGGCACGCGGCGTGCCGTGGGGCATCTCGGAGTCGGCCTACAACGCGCGCGATCTCGAATACACCTACCAGTATTCCAACTTCGGCGTGCCCGCACTCGGCCTCAAGCGCGGTCTCGCCGACAACCTCGTCGTGGCGCCCTATGCCACGGGCCTCGGCGCCATGGTCGATCCGGCTGCTGCCTGCCGCAACTTCGAACGTCTCGCCGAGTTGGGGGCGCTCGGTCGGCACGGCTACTACGAGGCCCTCGACTTCACGCCCGCCCGCGTTCCGGAAGGCCAGCAGATGGCCATCGTGCGCAGCTACATGGCGCACCACCAGGGCATGACGCTGGTGTCCATCGCCAACGTGCTGCAGGACGGTCGAATGCGCGCTCGCTTTCATCGCGAGCCGATGATCCAGTCGAGCGAGCTGCTGCTGCAGGAGCGCATGCCGCGCGACGTTTCCGTGGCGCATCGTCGCACCGAGGATGTCCGCGAATCGCGCGTGGACGGCGCGGCGCAGCCGGCCGCGGTGCGCCGGCTGTCTACCGCGACGCCGGGACCTGCGCCCGTGACGCACCTTCTTTCGAACGGCAGCTATACCGTCATGCTGACCGCAGCCGGCGCCGGCTACAGCCGTTGGCGCGGTCTCGCGATTACCCGATGGCGCGAAGACTTCACGCGCGAAGACGCCGGCGCCTTCATCTACCTGCGCGAGCTGCGGGTTGGGCCGGACATGGGCGCCGATCCGCTTTGGTCGGTCGCGGCCCGGCCGCTTCGCTCCGACACCCGCGGCTGCGAGGTGCAATTCGCGGAAGATCGCGCCACCTTCACCAACCGCAACGGCGACCTCGCCGCTTCGCTCGAAGTGATCGTCTCGGGCGAGAACGACGGCGAGGTGCGCCGGATTTCGCTGGCCAACCGCGGCCGGCGCGTTCGCGAACTCGACATCACCTCGTACGCCGAACTGGTGCTGGACACGCAGGCTGCGGACGTCGCGCATCCTGCCTTCTCGAAGCTGTTCCTGCTGACCGAGTACCTGCCCGAGTTCGGCGCGCTGATCGCAACCCGGCGGGCCCGATCGCCCGACGAGCCGAAGGTCTGGGCAGCGCACTTTGCCGTGGTCGAAGGCGAGGTCACGGCCGAGCCGCAATACGAGTCGGACCGTGCACGCTTTCTCGGCCGCAGGCACGACGCCTCCGACCCGGTTTCCGTCACGAGCGGAGTGCCGCTTTCGAACACCGTGGGCACCGTGCTCGACGCGGTCTTTTCTCTACGCCAGCGCGTGCGCATCCTGCCTGGCGGGTTGGCCCGGATCGCTTTCTGGACCGTGGTCGCACCTTCGCGCGAGGAGGTCCTCGACCTGGTCGACCGACACCATGACCGAAGCGCCTTCGAGCGTGCGGCCACGCTGGCCTGGACGCAGGCACAGGTGCAGTTGCGTCACATCGGCGTGGATGCCGAGGAGGCCGCCGATTTCCAGCGGATGGCTGCGCCCTTGCTCTACGCCGATGCGGGCTTCCGGGCCTCGCCCGAGGCCATCGCGCGTGGTGCCGGACCGCAGTCCGGCTTGTGGCCGCATGCCGTCTCCGGCGACCTGCCGATCGTGCTCCTGCGCATCGACGACCTCGACGACATCGCGCAGGTGCGGCAATTGCTGAGCGCGCACGAGTACTGGCGCATGAAGCAGCTCGGCGTCGACCTGGTCATCCTCAACGAGCGAGCCAGTTCGTACGTGCAGGACCTGCAGGTCGCGATCGAGACCGCCGTGCGCAGCAGCCAGGCACGCCCCCGGTTGGACGCCAAGCTGGCCCAGGGGACGGTGCACGTCTTGCGTGCCGACCTGCTTGGCGATGCAGACCGTGCGCTGTTGCAATCGGCTGCACGGATCGACCTGGTGGCGCGGCACGGCACGATCGGAAGCCGCATGGACCGACGCGGCTCGAATCGGCAGCGGGAAGCCCTGCACGCTTCGCAGCCGCCGCGCGGGTCCGGATCGCCCGAGGGCAATCCGCCGCTGCCCATGCCGCCGATGCCCGCTCTTTCGTCGCAAGGCGCAGCCACGGACGATGCGTTCGCCGAAGCCGATCGAATCGAGCCTCTCGAGTTCTTTAACGGTCTCGGCGGCTTTGCGAGCAACGGCCGTGAATACGTGGTGCGCCTGCATGCCGGGCAGTCGACGCCTGCGCCCTGGATCAACGTGATTGCCAACCGTGGCTTCGGGTTCCAGGTCTCGGCCGAAGGCAGCGGCGCGACCTGGGCGGACAACAGCCGCGAGAACCAGCTCACTCCGTGGCCGAACGACCCGGTCGTCGATCCGTCCGGCGAGGCGATCTACGTGCGCGACGAAGCCAGCGGAGAGCTGTGGTCAGCCACCCAGAATCCGATCGCGGCAACCGGCGCCTACGAGACTCGCCATGGCCATGGCTACAGCCGATTCGCGCACGCGCAGCACGGCATTGCGCTCGACCTCCTGCAATTCGTCCCGATGGAGGACCCGGTGAAGCTGTCGCGCCTTCGCTTGCGCAACGGCTCGAACAAGACGCGCCGACTATCGGTGACCTTGTATGTCGAGTGGGTGCTGGGCACCTCGCGTTCGGCGTCGGCGCCTTTCGTGGTCACCGGCGTTGATCCGGCCACGGGTGCACTGCTGGCCAGGCGACCTTGGGGAACGGCCTTTCCGGGTCGCGTGGCCTTCGCCGATCTCGGCGGCCGGCAGACCGCCTGGACCGCCGACCGCACCGAGTTCCTCGGTCGGCATGGAAGCGCGAGGGCGCCTGCGGCATTGCTCAAGAGCGTGACGCTGAGCGGCGCGACCGGTGCGGGGCTCGATCCCTGCGCGGTCCTGCAGTGCAGCTTGACGCTCGCGCCGGGAGAGAGCGTGGACCTGCGCGCCATGCTGGGGCAGGGAAGTTCCGACGATGAAGCGAGCCGGCTGGTCGAACGTTATCGCCAAGCCGATCTCGACGAGGTTCTCGCCGAGGTCACCCGACACTGGTCGGAAACGCTCGGCGCGGTTGAGGTCCGCACGCCCGATCGCGCGATGGACCTGATGCTGAACGGATGGTTGCTCTACCAGACCATCGCATGCCGGCTATGGGCGCGCGCTGCCTACTACCAGGCGAGCGGTGCCTACGGATTTCGAGACCAGTTGCAAGACGGCATGGCGTTGCTGCTGACGCGGCCGGAAGAAACCCGACACCACCTGCTGCGTGCCGCCTCGCGTCAATTCGTCGAGGGTGATGTGCAACATTGGTGGCTCCCGCATTCGGGCCAGGGCGTCAGGACCCGCATTTCGGATGACCGGGTCTGGCTGGCCTATGCCACCGCCAGCTACGTCATCGGATCGGGCGACACGGCCGTTCTCGACGAGCCCGTCGCCTTCCTCGAAGGGCCGCCCCTTCGAAGCGGCGAGCACGATGCCTTCTTCCAGCCGATGCCCGCCGACGAGGAGGCGTCGCTCTTCGAGCATTGCGCGCGAGGACTCGACCAATGCATTGAACTCACCGGCGAACTCGGCATGCCGCTCATGGGTACCGGTGACTGGAACGACGGCATGAACCGCGTCGGCCAGGAAGGGAAGGGCGAAAGCGTATGGCTGGGGTGGCTGCTGCTGCGAACGATCGACGTTTTCGCGCCGCTCGCGAAGGGCCGCGACGAGGCCCGAGCCGCGCGTTGGCGAGCGCATGCGGAGAGCGTGCGTGCCGCCATCGAGCGCGAAGCCTGGGACGGCGCCTGGTATCGACGCGCGACTTTCGACGACGGCAGCTGGCTCGGCTCGAAAGACAACGACGAGTGCCGCATCGATGCCATCGCCCAGGCCTGGTCGGTGCTCTCGGGGCGGGCCGACCCCGAGCGCGCTGCGATCGCGATGGCGTCCTTGGCCGAGCACCTCGTCCGGCCTTCGGAGGGCGTCGCGTTGCTGCTCGCGCCACCGTTCGACCGGGGCGCGCCCGATCCGGGCTACATCCAGGGCTACCCGCCGGGCCTGCGCGAAAACGGTGGGCAATACAGCCACGCGGCCATGTGGGCCATCCTCGCTTTCGTCCGGCTCGGCGACGGCGCGAGCGCCGCTTCGTTGTTCGAGCTGGTCAATCCGATCCACCATGCACGGACGCCCGAAGAAGCGGCACGCTACAAGGTCGAGCCTTACGTCGTCGCAGCCGACGTGTATGGCGTCCAACCGCATGCAGGACGCGGCGGATGGACCTGGTACACCGGTTCGGCCGGCTGGATGTACCGCGCGGGAATCGAAGGGCTGCTGGGTATTCGGCGAGAAGGCGACACCTTGCGGGTTTGGCCGTGCATCCCGCCGGCATGGGACGGCTTCGAGGCGACAGTCAGGATTGCCGGGGCCGTCTGCGAGATCGAGGTACGCCGTGCTGGTCAGCCAGCTCAAAGCGATAGGTCATCGGCGCAGCTCGATGGTGCCTTCGTCGAGCTCGAAGTTGCGGGGGTCCAGGGCATCGCTGTACCGCTCGACGGGATGCCCCATCGACTACTCCTCACGCTTGGCGCTGGTTGAGCGCGTGGGGCATTGGGATCTTCGCTCCGGTGAAAGTGCGTCAAGGATTCGAGGTGGTTCACAGATGCAATGTGTCTTATGTTTAATGATCTGATTGGGCGGGCTCCGTAAGTTTCACGGCGACCGCATGAGCCGAACGACCAGCCCGAGAACACCGACGGGTGGCTCAACGCGATACATGGCAAAAGACGCGGCGACTCGCCGCTACGTACCAATTTAAGTCTAAATTTGCCATAATGGCATCTTCCAAGGAGTCCGTCATGATCGCTGTCCTCCCTCTGCCCGAGCACCTCCCTACCCGCTCCGCCTCGCAGGTCAAGAATCAGTGGGGCGAGGTCGTTCGCCAGGTGCGGGAGCGGGGAAGCGTGGCGGTGACCAACCATGCCAATGTGGAGATGGTCCTGATCGACACGGCGACCTACCGTCGACTGGCGGAGGACATCCAGGCGATCCACGCCGAACAGCACTCGACTCTGAACGCACTGGACAGCGCATTCCAGGATCGGCTCGCTGTGCTGCAGCAGTCGGGAGCGGCAGACCGGGTGGATGCGCTGATGGCCAGGCGCGGGAAATCCGCCAAGCCGTCCAAGGCCGGCTCCTCGTTCTGATGGGCGCGGCAAGGCGTCCATTCATCTTCGTACTCGCCGGTGTCAATGGTGCCGGAAAAAGCTCCGTCGGCGGCGGCCTGCTGCGAGAACATGGCCTGGACTGGTTCAACCCCGACAGCTACGCGCGCGAGCTGGCGGCGCGTCTGAAACTGGACATTCAGTCTGCCAACGCCGCCGCCTGGCAATATGGTCGTGATCAGCTCGTAGACGCCCTCCGGCAGGCGCGCAACTTCGCCTTCGAGACCACGCTCGGGGCCAGCACGATGCCCAACCTCCTGATCGAGGCCGCCGCGACCCACGATGTCATCTTGATCTACTGCGGGCTGGCCTCACCCGAGCTCCATCTGGAACGGGTCCGTTTTCGCGTGACCCACGGCGGACACGACATCCCCGAAGCCAAGATCCGCGAGCGCTGGACTACATCGCGGCTGAACCTGATCCGCCTTCTGCCCGCTCTCAAGCGGCTTCAAGTATTCGACAACAGCGCCCCTGCCGATGCCGAAGGGAACATCCCCGACCCGATGCTTGTGCTGGAGATGGCAGATGGCCGGACGCTCTTTCCGGACGAGTCGGATCTCGACGCGCTCGCAAGCACTCCTGCATGGGCCCGCCCGGTGGTGCAGGCCGCATTGCAGTAGGCAGAAGGCAGAAGGACTGAGAGCCGTCTCCAACGAGCAGTCCGCCTGTCAGCTGCCAGCCGCTCACGGCGGCGGCATCCGGTAAGTGGCCGGCGTCCTGCTCAGCTTGATCGGCGAAGCGATCCCCTTGTAGCCAGGCATCTCCACGATCATTTCCCGATGCGCCGTATGCGGCAGCGCGAGTGCCTCGGGCACCGAAAGAACCGGCGCACACGGCACCCCTGCCTTGGAAAGCGGCTCCACGACGGACGCGCCATCCACTGCCGCCAGCAAGCGCAACAGCTCGGACCGCAGCGCCGCCCTGTTGACCGACCGGTCGCGTGCCGTCGCAAATTCGACGCGCATGGCCAGCTCCGGCTCGCCGAGGAATCGGCACAGCTGCTGGAACTGCCGGTCGTTGCCCACCGCGAGGAACACGGGCGTGGTCCGCGTCTCGAACGAGTCGTACGGGTAGATGTTCGGATGCGCATTGCCTGTGCGGCGCGGCTCACCCGCCCCGCCGAACAGGTTGGCTGCATGCGGATGCAGCAGCGACAAGCCGGAATCGAAGAGGGCTGCCTCGACAAATTGGCCCTTGTCGCTGCGCGCCCGTTCCTGCAGGGCGAGCAGGATGCCGATGGCCGCGTTCAGCCCGGTGACCATGTCGACCACCGGCAACCCGACCCGCAGCGGCTCGCCGCCCGCGTCCCCGTTGACGCTCATGATGCCGCTCAAAGCCTGGATCGCCGCGTCGTAGCCCGGGATGCCGCCCAGCGGTCCGTTCGCCCCGTAGCCGCTGACCCGGCAGTGGATCAGCCGCGGATGCCGGCGAGACAGGACCTCGTACCCGAGGCCCCACTTTTCGAGCGTCCCGGTCTTGAAGTTCTCGAGCAGCACGTCGGCACCTTCGAGCAGGGTCAGGAGCTGCTGGCGGCCGTCGTCCGTCGTCAGGTCGAGGCGCAGCCCGCGCTTGTTCCGGTTCAGCCCGACATAGTAGGAAGCGACGCCGTTCTCGAAGGGAGGGCCCCAGGTGCGAGTCTCGTCGCCCTGCGGCGGTTCGATCTTGAGGACGTCGGCGCCGTGGTCGGCCAGGATCTGCCCGCAGTACGGTCCGCCCAGCACGCGGGATGCATCGATGACGCGGATGCCGTGCAGCGCGCCGCGCGGCGCGGCGGCCATCTCACGCTTTTCCGCCGCGGACGTGTCTTCGTGGTGATGGGTCGTCATGTCGTGCTCCAGAACCGATACAGCGCATCCCCCGGCCACGCCGACCCGACCGGCCGTCGCGCACCGAAGCGCATATCGCCCTCGGCGAGTTCCGGTCGCTCGCGCTCCTCGAGCCAGTCGTACACCACGGTGCGGGCTGCAATCCGCCATTCGCCTTGCCGGCGCTCGAATCGATCCAGGTAGCGGCCCGCCAGGAACGTCTCTTGCGTCGGCGCCGCGGCGCTGGCCTGCAGTGCGATGAAGTAGCTCTCGACCGCGGCCGAATCACCGCGCAAGTCGATGCCCATGTTGCAGATGGCATGCACCCGCTGGCCGCCGGCGCGCAACTTCACGAGCGCCTGCTCGATGAAGCCGGCCGCGCTGCCGCGATAGGCACCATGTTCGTCCGTCGCGTCAGGCCAGTAGGCCGAGCGCAAAGCGTCCTCGTCGGCGCGGTCGATGCCACGGCAGTAGCGGTGCATGCAGTCGCGGATCGCCTCGCGATCGAGCAGGTCCTGCAAGGTGGCAGCGGGCCTCATGCCTTCGCCGATGCCGCACGCTTGAAGAGCTGCACCAGGTTGCCTTCCGGATCTCGGAGCGACAACACGCTGCCGTGCGCACCCATGTCGCGAAGTCCCAGCGCCTCGCCGCCCGCCGCATCGATACGCTCGCGCAGGCCGTCGAAGTCGTCGACCTCGAACACCATCACCAGGCCCGAGGTCGCCGGCGCGGCTTCCTCCAGCGAAGCCACGGCGACATTGCTGCCGCCGGCCGCATACTGGATCCAGCGCTCGCCGTCCCGGAACTTGGGCTCAAGTCCGAGGGCGGACTCGTAGAAGGTGCCCAGCCTGCCCGGATCGGCCGAGGCGACGAAGACGTTCTGAAGGCGTCGAATGGTCCCCATGCCTCACCCCAACGAAGTCTGCGACGCGCCACCATCGAGGTGAATGACGTCCGCGTTGACGAATCGCGAGGCATCGCCGGCCAGGAAGCAGATGGCGTCCGCGATGTCCTCGACCGTGCCGAGTCGGCCGAGCGGCGTGCGCGCAATGCGCCTCGCATCGAGTTCGACGTTGCGATGCTTGGCCGTTCCTTCCGTCGGAACCGCCCCCGGTGCGACCGCATTCACGCGAATGCCGCGTGCGCCCAGGTCGGCAGCCGCGGCTCGCGTGATGCCGACCACGCCGGCCTTGATGCCGCTGTAGACCACGGAGCGCGCCGGCGAACGCACGGCCGCGATCGAAGCGACGTTGATGATCGAGCCGCCCCGCTCCGCATCCATCGCTTCGGCCGCTGCCTGGATGCCCCAGATCACCGACTTGAAGCCGATCTCCACCATGCGGTCCATCACCTCCGGCGTGATCTCGGCCAGCGGCTGGTAGCGCACCCAGGCTGCGTTGTTGACGTGGATGTCGAGGCGGCCCGCTTCGCTGGCAAGGCGCAGCACCGCCGCGCGCATGCCCTCCCGCGTGGAAACATCCTGCGCAAGCGGTATCGCGCGTCCGCCGGCAGCCTCGACCGCCGCGACGGTCTCCTGCACGAACTCCTCCTTCAGGTCGTTCACGCCGATGGTCGCGCCGAGCCGGGCCATGGCGATGGCAGCCGCCTTGCCGATGCCGTGGCCTGCGCCGCTGATGAAGGCCACCCGGCCATCGAGGGAAGAAGTCATTCGGTTTCCTTGGACTTGGCGACGAGCAGCGCGTCGAGGACATGGGCGCCCTTGCCGGCGTCCTGCACGCGCAGTGGATTGATGTCGATCTCCGCCACGCGATCGGCATGTGCCGCAGCGAAGCGCGACAGCGCCGCAATCGCGCTGGCCGCAGCCTGAACGTCGGCCTTCGGCCGGCCGCGCGCGCCGTCGAGCAACGGGAACGATCTAAGCGACCGCAGCATGGCCAGGGCCCCTGCATCGTCGACCGGCGCGATCTCCAGCGCGACATCGTTCATCACCTCCGCGAAGATGCCGCCGAGGCCGACCATCACGACCGGACCGAAGACCGGGTCGTTCTTGGCGCCGAGGATCAGTTCGGTGCCGCCCTCGGCCATTTGCGCGACCAGCACGCCGTCGATGCGCGCCGCGGGCGCTTTGTCGGCAATCCGGGCCAGCAGTTCGCGGTAAGCCTTGGCGAGTTCGTCTTCATTGCGCACGCCCACGACCACCCCACCGACTTCCGTCTTGTGCGGGATGTCGGGCGACACGATCTTGAGCACCAGCGGAAACCCGGTTTCTTTCGCTGCCGAGACGGCCTCGCCCAAGCTTCGCGCGACGCGTTCGCACAGCATCGGGAGGCCCGCCTCCGCCAGTGCGAGTTTGGCAGCGGCTTCGTTGGCGAAGGCCGCCGCGGGGAGCGGGTCGAGTTTGGTTGCAGGCACTGGCGTGACCCGCGGCCGCCTGGCCCCGGCTCCGACCAACCCTGCCAAGGTAGCGCAGGCCGCATCGATGCCTTCGATGGCCGGGTAGCCCATCTGGTTGAGCTGTGCAATGACATCGCGCGGACCACGGGTCGACAGCAGCACCAGCTTGCCGGGGACTTCTTCGCGCACCCGTCGCAAGGCTTCGAAGTAGACGTCCTTCAGCCGCGGCATGAAGAAGGCGTTGGCCGACTGCAGGATGATGGCGTCGCAAGCCGGATCCTGCGCGACCGCGGACAGCACGCCATGCAGCAGCTCCGGCTTGCTCGAGACCTGCGCGGTCATGTCCACCGGGTTGGCCGGCGAAGCGAACGGAACCATCGACAGCACGCGATCCTGCGTGGCAGCGGACAGGCGCGGAAGCTCGAGGCCGACCGCCGTCGCCGCGTCGGCCAGCAAAATGCCGAAGCCGCCGGATGCCGTGACCACCGCGACCCGATGGCCTTCGGGCAACCGATCCGGCCCCACGACCGAAATCGCGTGACCCAGCTCCAGCAGTTGCTCGATGCTGGGTACCCGGATCGCGCCGCCGTGCCGCAGGACCGCATCGAAGACTTCGTCCGATCCGGCCAGTGCGCCGGTATGGGAGGCGGCGGCGGCACGCCCGGCGTCCGACACGCCCACCTTCAGTAGAACGACCGGCTTGCCGGCGTCGCGGGCGAGCGCCAAGGCCTGCATGAACTTCGGGCCGTCGCGGCAGGTCTCCATGCAGCACAGGATGACCGAGGTACCCGGATGCGCGGCCAACGCGGCGATGCCGTCCGCCACGTCCACGTCGCATTCGTTCCCGGTGGTCAGCAGCCGGCTGATGCCCATGCCGCGTTCGGCTGCCAGCCGCATGGTGTAGCTGCCCAGGTTGCCGCTTTGCGAAACGATGCCGACAGCGCCCGGCGTCGGCAAGGCTGATTCGAGGGTGACGGAGAAGGTCGCGATGCTTTTTTCCGGCACGCCGATCGAGCCCAGGCAGTTCGGGCCGACCACGCGCATGCCGCTATCGCGCGCCAGCAGGCCCATCAGCGCCTGCAGCTTCGCGCCCTCCTCGCCCATCTCGGAGAAGCCGGACGACAGCACGACGGCTGCACGCACGCCGCGCACGGCGCAATCGCGCAGCGCCTCCAGCACGCCTTGGGGCGGCACCGCCAACAAGGCCAGCTCGGGGGTTTCCGGTAGCTCGTGCAGGGTTGCGAATGCCTGCAACGACTGCACCGTGCCCGCCTTGCGGTTGATCGGGTAGATCGCGCCCTGGTAACCGTACTTCAGGAGGAATTGCAGCGGCCTTCCGCCGATCTTGGTGACATCGTCCGACGCACCGAAGATCGCGATCGACCGCGGCGAAAAAACCGCGTCCAGCCCCTTGCCGACTTCCAGCGTGCTCATGCTTCAGCGGCCCTTGTAGACGGGCTTGCGCTTCTCGAGGAAGGCGCTGCGCGCCTCCTTCGCGTCCTCCGTCTTCGACAGGGCCATGGTGAAGTTCTGCTCGAAGCGGTAGCCGTCTCGCTGCGGCAGCAGGTCCATCATGTTCGCCGCGTTCTTGGCGTACGCCATCGCGATCGGACTCTTCGAAGCGATGTCCGCGGCGATCAGCATCGCGGTCGGCATCAGCTGGTCCGCCGGCACCACCTCGTCGAGCACGCCGCGGCGATAAAGCTCGGCGGCCGGCACCCGCATGCCGGTGAAGAACATGCGGCGGGTGAACGATCGCCCGACCAGCGTCCGCAGCATCGACACGCCGCCCGCGAGGCCGACGTTGATCTCCGGCATCGCGAAGGTGGCCTGCTCGGACGCAACGAAGATGTCGCAGGCGCACATCAGACCGAGCCCGGCCCCCAGCGCAGCGCCGTTGACAGCCGCGATCACGGGCTTGACGCATTCGCGGATCGCGTTGCCGGTTTCGCGCGTCAGCCGGTTGTGCAAGAGGAAGTCGCCGGCCTTGTCGGCGTCGGGGCGATCCTTGAGGTCGGCGCCGGAGCAGAAGACATTGCCTTCGGCGGTGAGGATCGCCACCCGGATGTCCTCGCGTTCGGAGATCTCGTCGAACACTTCGATCATCCGCTTGCGGGTGGCACGATCGAGGGCGTTGACCGGCGGACGGTCCAGCCGGACGATGGCGATGTAATCCTTGACTTCGAGACTGACGCTCATCAAGCGCTCCTGGTGATCGGGTTGGGTTTGAAGGCGGAGGCGTCTCGGTGGCCGCCCAGCAGGCGAGACGCATGCGTGAGGCGGTCGCCGTATCGGAAATCCGAGGCAAGCAGCCGTTGCGCCAGACAGGTGGCGAGGACTTCCTCGCTCACGCCCATGCCGCCATGCATCTGGATGGCGGCCTCGGCGCAGAAGCGCGCGTGCTCCGCCAGCGCCACCTTGGCGAGCCGCAAGGTGCGCGGCAGCTCCGGCGAGTTCGCCTCGTGAAGCTGGAACGCATGCAGGACCAGTCCCCGGGCCGCCAGGTAGCGCACGAACATGTCGGCGACCCGATGCCGGAGCACCTGGAACGAGGCCAGCGCCACGCCGAACTGCTTTCTCTCCTTCAGGTGCGCGATGGTGGCCTGCACCAGCGCCCCGAGCGACGAGACCGTGTCGACGGCGGTCAGCAACAGGGCCGAGTCGTCGGCTCGGGCGAGTGCGCTCCTCGCAGCCGCGCCGCGCGCCACGCAGGCACCGGCCGGCACGCTGACGGCATCGAAAAGGTAGTCGGCGCCCAGCCGGCCTTCCATCGTGCGATAGCTGGCTGCAGGCTGGGGCACGCGATCGGCGGCCAGCACGAACAACCCGATCTCGTCGCTTCCTTGCAGGCGGGCGGCCATGACGGCATGCGTGAACGCGAGCGAGTCATCGGTGCCCCGGATCGCACCCGTGAGTTCCCAGCCGATGTCGAGCTGGCGGGCCTCCAAAGCGACGTCCTGCAGCGACCTCGAAAGCGGCGCGAGCACCGCGAACTTGGCCGTGCCCTCGGCGACGGGCGGCAGCCAGGTCGAAGTCGACTCCGCCGAAGCCTGCAGCAGCAGCGGTGCGATGGCGCACGACTCGATGACCGGCAGCTGTACGCCATGCGAGGCCAATCCTTCCACGATCGCGCCCAGGTCGGCCAGGGTGCCGCCGGCGCCATCGAGCGCTTCGGGAATCAGCGTGAGGGGCCAACCCATTTCATGGATCGGGTCCTGCCCTTCGAACTCGCCCTTGCCGGCGTTGTCCTCGGCAAAGCGTTCTGCGGCGTCCAGCGGCATGCCAGGCAGCAGTGGCGGAAAAGAAAGGGTCATGGCTCAGGCTCCCAGCAATTCGTTGGCGATCACGTTGCGCTGCACTTCGGAAGTGCCGCCGGCGATCGTGCGGGCGCGGGTGAACATGTAGTTCTGGATCCAGGTCGCCCCATCCGTCCCCGGCTCCTCGGCATCCCGAAGCTGGAAGCGGTGGGCCGCATCGGGTCCGACCGCATCGAGCGCGATCGTGGTCAGGCGCTGGGCCACGTCGGCCACCAGCATCTTGATCGCCGAAGGTTGCACGCCGAGCGGACGCTGGTTGATCAGGTCGTCGGTGGCATTCGCCATCATCACGCGGGCGCCCTTGGTGTCGGCTTCGCACAAGAGCAGCCGGTAGCGAAGCGATCCGAGATCGCGCTGGCTGCCCGGCGCGCTCGCGGCTTCCTCGACCACCCGGGTGACCTGGCGGCGCACCAGCTCGAGCCGGGCGATGTTGGCCGCCGGCAGGCGCTCGCGTTCGAGCAGGAACTTGGCACAGGTCCAGCCCTTGCCCTCCTCGCCGACCAGGTTGTCGACCGGCACGCGGACCTCGTCGAAGAAGACTTCGTTCAGGTGGTGCCAGCCGTCGATGGTGCGGATCGGCCGCACGGTGATGCCGGGCGTTGCCATGGAGACCAGCAGCAGCGAGATGCCTTCCTGCTTGCGCGCTTCCTTCGAGGTGCGCACCAGCATGTAGATCATGTTGGCCTCGTGCGCATGCGAGGTCCAGATCTTCTGCCCGTTGACGACATAGTGGTCGCCATCGCGCCGGGCGCTGGTCTGCAGCGACGCGAGATCCGATCCCGAACCCGGCTCGGAGTAACCCTGGCACCACCAGTCCGAGCCATCCAGGATGCGCGGCAGCAGCCGGGCCTTCTGCTCAGGGGTGCCGAAGCGGATGATCACCGGCCCGATGTGGCCGAGACCGTGGTGGTAGAGCGGCGGACAGTCGTTCTCGGCCATCACTTCCTCGAAGACCTGGCGCTGGCGCACGGTCCAGCCGGTGCCGCCGAACTCCTCGGGCCAGGCCGGTGCGCCCCAGCCCTTCGAGTGGAGGATTTCCTGCCAGCGCTGGTACTCGCGCTTGGTCACCTTCTGGCCGGCCGCGACCACGGCACGAATCTCGGGTGGGCACGCGTCGCGTGCGAAGGCCTCCAGTTCACGACGAAAGGCGTCGAGGTCAATGTCCTGCATGGTCTCTTTCTTGTCTTGGATCCTCGGCGCACTCGCGCCGACGGGGTCAGGCTTCGAGCGGCTGTGCGGCTTCCTGGCCGGCGCGCAGCGCGTCGATCATCCGGTCGAGCGCAGCGGCTGCGCCGTCGGCGTCGCGGCTGCGGAGCTTGCGCACCACCTCCGAGCGCAAGGGGAACAGGTCGGGCCGATGCCGTACCGTCAGCACATGCTGCATCCGCTCGCGAAGCACGCCGGACATGGTCTGCGCCATCAACAAGAGCGCCTCGTTGTGGCCCGCCTCTGCGATGGCATGGAAGAACCGGCTGGTGGACTGGATCCGCTCTGAAAGCGGCGCATCCTCCGACTGCCGCTCCATCGCGGCGGCCGCCTGCTCCACCTCGTCGATCTCGACATCGCTGGCGCGCACGCATCCGAGCCGCAACATCGTTCCGTACAAGGTGCGGTACGCCTCGTCGATGTCCCGCTGCCCCAGCCGGCCGTCGACCACGATCTTGCGAAGCGATTCGGCAAGCTCGCGATAGGCGCCCTTGTAGAAGACCAGCGCCTGCTCCTGGGCACCCGCGGTCATGTGCCGCACTTCGCCGATGAAGACCAGGTGGTCGCCGGCCTCGTGGCACGAAAAGGTCGTGCACTCGAAGCTGGCCAGGCAGTCCTGCAGCACCGGCAGACCGAGCCCGCCTTCGTGCCAGGCCACGCCATCGAACTTGTTCTCGATCTTGCTCGACGCGAAGCGTCCCGACAGGCCGTCCTGCTTCTGCGTGAGGATGTTGATCGCGAAGCCCTCGGCGGCGCGGAAGGTGTCGACCAGCCGACTCTCGGTGCGAAGGCTGAAGAGCACCAGCGGCGGCTCCAGCGAGACCGAGCTGAACGAATTGCAGGTCAGCCCCGCCGGACTGCCGTCGGGGCTGCGGGTCGTGATCACCGCGACACCGGTCGGAAAGCAGCCGAGAAGCTGCCGGAATGCTGAGGGGTCGATCATGATCGGCTCGCTCGGAATCGGTCCGCGATGTTCAGGCAACGGCGAGTTCGGACACGTTGGCCGGTGCGTACGGCGGATCGTTGGCGATCTCCTGCTGCACCGTCGGGATGATGACCTTGGACCAGGTCTCCAGCTGGCGCAGCATGGTCTTCTGGTCGAAGTCGCCCATCTGGGTCTGGAAGCAGTAGTGGACCGGGCGCAGGGTGCGGATCTCGGCGATCACGCGCTCGATGACGGTGTCGACCGAGCCGACCGGCAGCAATGCGCGCGACTCGTCGAGCGTCGGCTCGCCCGCGACCGCGGTTTCGGCGACCTGGTAGTCGTCGGCGATCTGCGCGGTGCGGCGCTTCATGCTCAAGGCGACGCGGCGCTGGTAGCGCGAGCAGTCCAGGTACTTCTCGACTTCGGCCTTGTCGTCGCTCGCGTAGGCGGCACGCAGCAATCCCACCTTGACCGAAGCCGGGTCCTTGCCCTCGGCACGCGCCGTCTTGTCGATCAGCGCCCGGGTGTTCTGCAGCTTCTCGAGACCGCCGTCGCCGCCGGAGACGAACAGGTGGTTCTCGTTGCGGACGGCACGCGAAACGAAGGTCGGGTCTACGCTGGTGATCCACAGCGGCGGCATCGGCGACTGCAACGCGCGCTGGCTGATGGCGCTCGGCGGCTGCCGATAGTATTCGCCCTCGTAGCTGAACTTGGGCTGCCCGAGGCCGAGCTCCAGCATGTCCAGCATTTCGAGGGTGCGCTGCTTCGACTGCTCGATCGAGACGCCGAAACGCTCGAACTCGAACTGCTGGTAGCCCGAGCCGACGCCCACGTTCAGGCGGCCGTCCGAGAGCTGGTCGACCATCGCGATGTCGGCGATCAGGCGAGCCGGCGTATAAAGCGGCGCCACCACGATGCCGGTGCCCAGGCGGATCCTCTTGGTCACCGCGGCGCAATGGGCGATCATCGTGAGCGGCGAGGAGCACATGCCGTAGTTGGTGAAGTGATGTTCGGCGAACCACGCGCCGCCGAAGCCGAGTTCGTCCGCGACCCGGGTCTGCTCCACCGCGTCGCGCAGGATCTCGTACGAAGTCTTGTGCTTGTTGCGCTGCTGCATGAGCAGGAAGATGCCGAAATCCATGAAAGAGCTCCTGATGATGGAAGTTGTATGGCGTGATCTTAGGAACAGGATTCGCAGTGAACGCGCCAATCGGCGCACACCTTCTTTGCGGGTTCCGGAATGAAGGCGCTCGACTCGTTGCGGGTGTTCGTCGCCACGCTGCGCAAGGGCAGCCTGTCGGCAGCCGGCCGCGCCCTGGGCCTCTCGCCCGCCACGATCTCGCGCCGCATCAGCTCGCTCGAGGAGGAGCTGGGCGTGCAACTGGTCGACCGCACCAGCCGCAATCTCAAGGTCACCGAGGCCGGCAAGGCCTTTCTCGAACATGCCGAGACGGTGCTGGAGGCCATGGCCGCCGCCGAGACCGCGGCGCGCAATACCAGGCAGCGTCCCGAAGGCCGGCTGCGCGTGCATTCGCGCACGCAGATCGGCCTGCGCGTGGTCGCACCGCTCTTGCCCCGCTTCTCGCAGAAGTTCCCGGACATCCACCTGGAGTTCGAGCTTTCGGAGCACCCGGTCAACCTGGTCGAGCAGGATTTCGACGTGGACATCCGGACCGGCTCGTCCAACGATTCGACCTTCATCATCAAGCGCTTGCTCAGCAGCGACGAGGTGCTGGTCGCGAGCCCCGCCTTCGTCAAGGCGCATCCGCGGCTGAAGCATCCGTCCGACCTGCCGCACGTGCCCTGCCTCGCCTATCGGCGGGACCAGGAAGTCACCACCTGGCAATACATCGACGAAGACGGCGAGCAGCGCGAGCTGGCGATCCACGGCGTGCTGAGCGCCAACAGCGGCGAACTGCTGCGCATCGCGACCCTGGGCGGCATGGGCGTGGCGCTGCTTTCCGAAGCCGCCGTCTACGGACACATCCGCGACGGCACGCTGGTGCGCCTGATGCCGCAGCACCGGTTCGCCGTGCGGGCCTATTCGAACGGCATCTACGCCGTCTTTCGCCGCACGAGCACGCTGCCGACCAAGGTGCGCGCCTTCGTGGATTTCCTGGCGGACGAACTCAAGGGCGTGAAGCTGGAGACCGGCTAGCGGCCGAAGCGCGCCACGGCGACACCCGGCGCAGGCAAGCCACTCACCTCCCATAGTCCGCCGTCGGCCGGCAACCTGCCGGTCAGATTGGTGCTGCGCGAGATCGAGGTCACGTAGAGGCGGTCCAGCTTCGCACCGCCGAAGCAAAGGCTCGTGGGATGCGTCGTCGGCATCGCGAGCAGGCGATCGAGCTTGCCCTTCGGCGTGAAGCGCGCCAGGTGGCCGATGCGCGGCAATGCCGACCACAGGCATCCTTCCTCGTCGACCGCGGCGCCGTCCGGACCCGCTCCCAGCGCCTCGGTTTCGGCAAACACCCTGCGTCTCGAAAGCGGCTGGTCGGGCGCGTAGTCGAAGGCCCAGATGGTGCGCACGCCGATGCTGCTGTCGGCGACGTACAGCGTGCGTCCGTCGGGGCTGAAGCACGGTCCGTTGGTGAGGCCGAAGTCTCGCGCCAGGACCTCGAGGCCGCCGTCTGCCGCGAGCCGATAGAGTCCGCCCCGCACCGGCTCGCCGGCGTTGCGATGGCCGTGCAGCGTACCGGCGATGAAGTTGCCCCACGGGTCGCACTTGCCGTCGTTGAGCCGCACGTCGGGATGTTCGACGTCGATGCGCGCCAGGTCCTGGAGCGACGCGGTCGCCGGGTCGAAGTGCGCGAATCGGTCCTTCAAGGCAAGCAGGACGCCGCCACCTTCGCACAAGGTCATCGAGCCACAGGGCGCCGGGACCTCGTCGGTTGTCGCATCTTCCGGCCCGCCGTCGACCGCAATGCTGCGCACCCGTCCGGCCAGCGAGTCGATCCACCAGATCCTCGAGCCCCGCGCATCCCAGCAAGGGCTTTCGCCCAGCAGGTCCTGGCTGTCCCCGACACGGCGCACCGATGTTTCCATGCCGGCGAGTTTCGCCAGCCACCCGGCCCGCGCCGGCTCAAGGCATGCAAAGCAACTTTTCAGGCTTCGAAAGCATCGCGCGCATTCGCAACCCTAGACTGCCCGTCGGCCTACGACCGCATTCCAGGAGACACCGTTGATTCGTCGCACTTTCGCCAGCGCGCTGCTGGCCGCATTCGGCCTCGCCGCAGTTCCTGCCCTCGCGCAGCAGAACGTGACCAAGTTCGTGGTCCCCTTCCCGCCGGGCGGCGGCACCGACCAGTACGTCCGCCTGCTGGCCGCCGACCTGACGAAGAGGGGCATGCAGGTCGTGGTCGAGAACAAGCCGGGCGCGAGCGGCATCATCGCGGCCGACTATGTCGCACGCGCCAAGCCGGACGGCCAGACCATCCTGATGTCGTCGCTCGGCGTGCTCGCCAGCAACACCGTCATGTACGACAAGCTGCCGTACAACCCGCAGAAAGACTTCGCGCCGGTCTCGCAGATCGCCTACCAGCCGTCGATCATCGTGGGCCGCATGGACCTGCCCTACAAGAACATCAAGGAAATGGTCGAGTACGCCAAGGCCAACCCCGGCAAGATCAATCGGGGCTCACCCGGCGCCTCCATCCTCACCAACCTGGCGCCGATGGCCTTCGAGAAGATGGCCGGCATCAGCACCACGCATGTGCCCTTCGCCGGCGACGCGCCCGGGCTGCAGGCGCTCTTGGGAGACAACATCGACATCCATGGCACCTCGATCACCGGGCCGCTGCAGCATGTCAAGGCCGGCAAGCTGCGTGTACTGGGCGTGATGGACAGCAAGCGCCTGCCGCAAGTGCCGGAAGCACCGACCTTCAAGGAACAGGGTTTCGACATCGAGGCGCTGCTCTGGTATGCACTTTCGGCGCCGGCAGCCACGCCGGCAGCCACGATCGATCGCCTGAACAAGGCGGTCAACGAGGTGATCGCCGACCCCGACTTCGTGGCGCGTGCCCGCGTCATCGGCATGGAGCCGCGCGGCGGCACGCCGGAAGAACTCGCGCGCTTCACCAAGGCCGAATTCGACCGCTGGGTGCCGCTCCTGCAGAGCCTGAACCTGCCGAAGCAGGCCAACTGACGCCGTGCTCGCGTTCGGCCTCGACAACCGGGTTGCCCTCGTGAGCGGTGCGAGCCGCGGCATCGGGCAAGCCATTGCGGCAAGGCTGCTGGACGCGGGCTGCCGCGTCGCGCTCACCGACATCGATCCGGCGCAGGCGGCTCTGGCAGCCTCCGCGATCGACACATCCGGCAACCGCTGCCGACCCTATGCGCTGGACGTGCGCGATGCGGTGCAATGCGCCGCGGTCGTGGCCGACCTGCGGCAGGCATGGGGGCCGGTCTCGGTGCTGGTGAACAACGCCGGCGTCCCTGGTGCCGCCACGCTGGACGACGACCATCTCGCGGGCGACCTGGACCGGGTCTATGCGGTCAACGTCAAGGGGATCGTCAACCTGACCCAGGCCTGCGCCGCCGGCTTGAAAGCGACCCGCGGCTCGATCGTCAACGTGGCCTCGATCACCTCGCTGATCGCCACGCGCGCCAACCTGGCCTACGGCACTTCAAAGGGCGCGGTCGCCCAGCTCACCAGGTTTCTTGCGCGCGACCTCGGCCCGCACGGCGTGCGCGTCAATGCCGTTGCGCCCGGCCTGGTGATGACGCCGATGACGGAGAAGATCAAGGACGATGCCGACGCATGGGGATGATGGTCGGGCGCACCTTCCTGGGCCGCGCTGCGGACCCGGACGACATCGCAGGGCCGGTGGTGTTCCTCGCATCCGCACTGGCCGGCTACATGACCGGCGCGATCGTTCCGGTCGACGGCGGCTACACGGCGAACTGAACCTCGGGAGCATCTCGCTCGACCGAGAGCAAGCCGGTCCCGACAGCGGCCAGCTTCAACCGCGCGCCGTCAGCTGCGCGATGCCGTCGATGATTGGCGGCCAATACGCCTTCGATACGGCATGGCCCATGCCCTTCAGGATCATGAGCTCGGCGCCCGGAATGCTGCGCGCCGTGTCGATGCCGCCAGCCACCGGCACCAGCGGATCGATGTCGCCATGGATGACGAGCGTCGGCGCCCGAACCGCGGACAGGGCCTGGCGACGGCTGCCGGAAGCAAGGATCGCCACCAGTTGCCGGGCCCCGCCGTCCGGGCAGAGGCCGCGCGCATGGTTGAGCGCGGCACGGGCCCGGTCGCGCTCGGTTTCCTCGGGCGAGGTGCTGCCGCGCAGGTGCTTCCAGGTCGTGATGTAGTGCTCGGTGTAGCCGGCGAGGTCTCGCGGTGCCGGCCTGAAGATGGTCGACAGCACGGCATAGCCGGGTGAAGGCAGGGACGGATCGCCGGTGGTCGACATGATCGAGGTCAGCGTACGCACGCGTTCCGGCTGCTCGATCGCGAGCGTCTGCGCGATCGTGCCGCCCATCGATGCGCCGACCAGGTGGGCCTTCTCGATGCCGAGCACATCCATCAATCCGGAGACGTCTTGCGCCATGTCGGACAGCAGGTACGGCGCCTGCACGGGCTTGCGCAGCCAGGCGCGGGTCATCGCCAGCATGACGTCCGGCACTCCCGCACGACTGAAGCGCTTCGACCTGCCCGAATCCCGGTTGTCGAACCGGACGACGAAGTGCTTGCGCTCGGCGAGCGCTTCGCAGAACTCCTCGTCCCAGCCCACCATCTGCGCACCCATGCCCATGATGAGGATCACCGGCGGATCAGTGCGAAGACCGAAGGTCTGGTAGCAAAGATCGATGCCGTTGGCCTTGGCGATGATCTCGTGCGAGCGCGCGGCGCGCCCTGCCTTGCTCATGCGCCGACACCGTCGAACACGACGACGCTTCGGGCCACCTCGCTCCGGGCCATGGCCGCGAAGCCCTCGTTGATGTCCTCCAGCCGGATGCGGCGCGAGACCAGGTCGTCCAGGTTCAGGCGGCCCTGCAGGTAGAGCTCGACCAGGCGCGGGATATCGTCGCGGATGCGCGCGGAGCCCAAGGCCGAGCCGCGGATCTTCTTCTCGAGGAAGAAGTCGCTGCCTTCGATCGAGGCCTTCACGCCCGGCCCGAACAATCCGACGATGGTGGCCGTGCCGCCGGGCTGGAGCATCTTGAAGCACTGCTCGACCGTGGCCGCGATGCCGATGCATTCGAACGAATACTCGACGCCGCCTTGCGTGAGTTCGACCACCTTCGCGACCACGTCGCCTTCGCTCGCGAGCAAGGTATCGGTGGCGCCGAACTTGCGCGCCAGTTCCAGCTTGGAGGGCACGTTGTCGATCGCAATGATGCGGGCTGCGCCGGCGATCTTCGCGCCGTTGATCGCCGCGAGCCCGACGCCGCCGCAGCCGACCACCGCCACCGACGAGCCGGGCGCGACCTGTGCATTCCGGAACACGGCACCCGTGCCGGTGACCACGGCGCAGCCGAGGAGCGCGGCGCGGTCGAGCGGCATGTCCTTGCGGATCTTCACGAGTGCATTGCGGTGCACCAGCATCTGCTCGGCAAAGCCGGAAAGATTGAAGACCTGGCTGACCGGCTCCGCCCCGCGGAACAGGCGCTTGGCCTGGCCGGGCGGCTGCTTGACGTCGGTGTCCATGCAGAGTGCGAAGCGCTGCCCCAGGCATTGCTTGCAGGTGCCGCAGAAAACCGAAAGAGCGCCCACCACGTGGTCTCCAGGCTGCAGGTCCTTGACGCCGGCACCGACCGCGGCGACGACGCCCGACACCTCGTGTCCCAGCACCCCCGGCAGCGGGAACTTGCGCATGCCCTCGATGTAGTGGAGGTCGCTGTGGCACAGGCCCACGGCGGCGGTCTGCAGGAGAACTTCGTTGGGGCCGGGTGCGGCGATTTCCACCTCTTGGATGACCAGTGGCTGGCCGAATTCTTCGAGGACTGCTGCTTTCATCGGGGAGGCTTCCTTGTCTCTTGTCAACGGGGAACGCATGACGTGTCGACCCAGTGTAGGTGGCGGTATCGGCACTGATCCCCCGGGTTTGTGCAACGGTGCTTTGCGGGCTTCGCCGCGCCGGCGGAAGCCTCAGCCACTAGATTCCAGCGCTCCAACACCGGAGACAACCATGGGCCTGCATCTGCTGGATCGCGTGATCGGAAACGAGTGGCCGAGCCTCGCCACCGATCACGACATCCGAGTCTTCGAATCGGTTCCGTACGAGGAGCGAATCGCGGCAGAGAGCACCTACGAAGCATTGCGCCTCGGCGCAGCGCGCGATCCGGATTGCCCGGCCCTGCACTTCCTGGCCAATGCCAGCCCGGACGAAGAACCCCTCACCATCACCCACGGCGAGTTCCACGCCCGCGTCACGCAGGTCGCGAACATGCTGCACGCGCTGGGCGTCGGTCCGACCGACGTGGTCAGCCTCCTGCTGCCGCTGGTGCCGCAGGCCTTCGTGGCGCTTTATGGCGCGCAGGCGGCGGGCATCGCCAACCCGGTCAACGCGTACCTCGAAGCCGGCCATATCGCCCACATCCTGCGTGCCGCGAAGACCAAGGTGCTGATCGCGCTGGCGCCGCGCGAGGGCTATGACATCTGGGACAAGGTCGCCCGCATCCGCCAGGAACTGCCGGAGCTGAAAGCCATCCTGGTGGTCGGGCGCTGCGGTCCGATGCGCGGCATCGAGCACGACTTCGACGCGCTCGCCGACCGCCAGCCGAGCGATCGTTTGATGAGCGGGCGCCAAATCGCCGCAGGCGACATCGGCGCCCTCTTCCACACCGGCGGCACGACCGGCTTGCCGCAACTGGTGCCGCTCACGCACGGCAACCAGGTCTACCAGGCCTGGGGCATGGCGATGATGTTCCGCACCAGGCCCGGCAACACGCTGCTCATGGGGTTGCCGCTCTTCCATGTCGGTGGTGCGCTGACGCAAGGCCTGCAACACCTCTGCGCAGGCGGAACGCTGGTGGTGCTTTCGGCGGCCGGCTGGCGCAACAAGGCCGCGATGCCCAACATCTGGAAGCTGGTCGAGCGCTACAAGCCGGAGCTGCTCGGCGGCGTTCCGACCATCCTGGGCGCGGTCCTGAACGTGCCGATGGAAGGACGCGACGTCTCCAGCGTGGCGAAGGCGACCGGCGGCGGCTCTGCCATCCCGGTCCCGATCGCCGATGCGTACCAGCATCGCTTCGGCATTCCGATCCTCGAAACCTACGGCATGACCGAGGCATCGAGCTGCCACACCATTTCCTATCCCGACAAGCCGGTGTACCTGGGTTCGGTCGGCCATCCGCTGCCGTACAGCCGTGTGCGCGTGGTCGAGGTCGACGGGCACGGCAAGCTCCTGCGCGAGTGCACGGCCGGCAAGATCGGCGTGGTGACCATGTCCGGACCCGGCGTCTTCAGCGGCTATGCGACCGGCGCGCCGGACGCGCCCTTCGTCGAACCCGGCTGGGTCAACAGCGGCGACCTCGGCCGGGTCGATGCCAACGGCTATCTCTGGATCACCGGCCGCGCCAAGGACCTCGTGATCCGCGGCGGCCACAACATCGACCCGACCAGCATCGAGGAGGTGCTCTACCAGCACCCGGCCGTGGCGGTCGCGGCAGTGGTGGGCGAGCCGGACGCCTACGCCGGCGAACTGCCGGTGGCCTTCGTGCAGCTCAAGCCCGAATTCGCGTCCACCGACCCCAAGGAAATCCTCCGGTACGCGGCCGCGCGCACGCCCGAGCGGGCAGCCGTTCCGGTCCAGCTGTACGCGGTCGACACCATCCCGCTGACCGCCGTCGGCAAGGTCTTCAAGCCCGAGCTGCGGCAGCAGGCCGCCGTGCGGGCGGTCCGACGCCTGCTGGCCTTCCTGGAAAAGGACGGCTGCACGCTCGACGTCACGGCCGCTTCGCACAAGGAACACGGAACGCTGATCAGCGTCACGATCGGCGGCGAGCCCGCGGGCGGCCGCGAAGCCGCCCTGGTGCTGGCGAAGACCAAGCTCGATCCGCTCACGATGAAGCACGAGCTTTCGTGGCTCGAAGAGGTGGCGGCCGCATGAGCGATCCATCGAACACCGACCCGATGAAGGCCTGGCGCGACTGGTTCGTGCAATCGGAGCGCGACTGGAGCGAACAGCTCACCGGCTGGATGAAGGACGACAACGTGGCGCGCCTGCTCGGTCAGGAAATCCACGCCGGGCTTTACAAGCAGCAAATGCTCGCGCAATCGATGGCCGGCCCGCTGGCGGCGATGAATCTGCCCAGCCGCGAAGACGTGGTCTCGCTCGGGGAGCGCGTCGGCCGCCTCGAGGATGCCGTGGCGCGGGTCGAGGCCCTGCTGACGCGCACCGCCTCGCCCACCGCCGCGCCACCCGCCCGCACGCGCAAGGCGCCGGCACGGCCCAGGCGCTCGTCATGAATGCGGCGCAGGAGCTGATCGAGCGCCAGCGCTCGACGATCGAGGCGCTCGATGCGGAGCTGGCCCGCGAGACCGCCTGCACGCCGCGCGAGCTGGTGCATGCGAGCGGAACGCTGCGGCTCTACCACTACCTGCCGCAGACGCCCGACGTCTATCGAACGCCGCTCCTGATCGTCATGTCGCTGGTCAGCAAGCCCGACATCTTCGACCTGACGCCGGGCCAGAGCTTCATCGAGCACCTGGTGCAAGCCGGCTTCGACGTGTACCTCGTCGACTGGGGCCTGCCGCGCGCAGAGCACGGCAAGCTCGGCATCGACGCCTACGTGGCCGACCTGCTGCCGGCGTGCATCGCGGAGGTCCAGGCGCATTCGGGCGAAGAGCGCATCACCCTGGTCGGCTATTGCCTCGGCGGCATCTTCACGACCCTGTACGCCGCGCGAGAGAACCAGGGCCCCTTGCGCAACCTGCTGCTTCTCGCCACGCCGATCAACGGCCACGGCATGGTGCTACAGCGCCGGCTGCTGAGCTCGCAGGGGCTCGATCCCGACCTGCTGGTGGATACGCTCGGCAATATTCCTTCCTCGATGATCGAAGGCGCCTTCCAGATGCTGCGTCCGCTGCAGAAGGCGAGCGGGCAGGCGACGCTCCTCAACAACCTGCACGACCGCGAGTTCGCCAAGGCACACCTGCGCATCGTGCGATGGGGCGCCCAGGCGTTGCCCTTTCCCGGCGAGGCCTTCCGCCAATTGGCGAAGGACTTCGTGCTGAACAACCGCATCGTCGAGGGCGGCCTCGACGTGCGCGGCGTCCGTTGCAGCCTGGACCGCATTCGCGTGCCCCTTTTGCACGTGGTGGCCGAGCATGACCACGTGGTGCCGCGGGACGCCTCGTCCGACCTGGTTCGGCTGGCCGGCAGCAAGGACAAGGACGAGCTGGTCATCAAGGGTGGGCACGTGAGCCTGGTCGCCGGTGTCGGCGCTGCCACCCGGACCTGGCCGCGCATCGTGCAGTGGCTGGCGCCCCGCTCCACATGAACCGGCCGCAGGCGCGGCGTCGCAAAGCTGCTTTGCAAGACGCGGCAACCCACGGCGAAGCCGCGCAGGAACAATTCGATGGCACAAACCAAAGGAGACTTCATGAACCGTCGTAACGCCCTGCTCGGCGCCTTGCTGGCCGCCTCGTTGACGAGCGCCTTCGCGCAACAGCAGCCCCTCAAGATCGTCGTGCCGTTCGCGGCCGGCGGCGGCACCGACTCGTTCCTGCGCATGCTGGCCGACGAACTCACCAAGCGAGGCACCCGCACCATCGTCGAGAACAAGCCGGGCGGCAGCGCGGTGATCGCCGCCGACTACGTGGCCCGGGCGAAGCCGGACGGCAACACGATCGTCATGTCCTTCGTCGGCATGATGGGCACCAACACGATCCTGTTCGACAAGCTGCCCTACGACCCGCAGAAGGATTTCACCGCCGTGTCCCAGGTCGCTTACCAGCCGACCATCATCGTTGCCCGCACCGATCTGCCGTACAAGAACCTGAAGGAAATGGTGGAATACGCGAAGGCGAACCCGGGCAAGATCAACCGCGGCTCCCCCGGCCCTGCCATCCTGAGCAACCTGGCGCCGATCGCCTTCGAGCAATCGATCGGCATCAGCACCAACCATGTTCCCTTCAACGGCGATGCGCCTGCCATCCAGGCCATGCTGAGCGACTCGATCGATATCTACGGCACCTCGATCACCAGCTCGCTGCCGCACATCAAGTCCGGCAAGTTCCGGGTGCTCGGCGTGATGGATTCGAAGCGGCTGCCGCAAGTGCCCGATGCGCCGACCTTCAAGGAAATGGGCTACAACTTCGAAGCGCCGCTGCGCTACTACCTGTCGGCGCCGGGTGCGACGCCGAAGGACGTGGTCGCCAAGTTGAACAAGTCGATCAACGAAGTGCTGGTCGACCCGGCGTTCATCGAGCGTGCCCGGGGCATCGGCATGGAGCCGCAGGGCGGCACGCCGATCGAGATGGAGCGCCTGCTCAATTCGGAGATCGCGCGCTGGAACCCGATGATCAAGAGCCTGAACCTGCCGAAGGCCGGACAGTGACCCGCCGGTAGAACGACAAAAAGCAAAAAGGGGCGCTGCGGCGCCCCTTCTGTTTTTCGCGTCCGATGTCGCGCCAGCCCGTCAAGGCTCCAGGATGTTGAACATCGGATCGAACTCGTCGAGGCATTCGACGAACTCGCGAAACAGCGCCGCGTCCCCTTCGACATCGAGCTGCCCCGCTTCGATCGCCGCGAGCAACGCCTCGCGGCCGGACGACAACTTGCCCAACTGCTCGCGCGACATGCGCACCCGCGCTCGTGCCCCCGTGCCGTGCGAGCCCGGCAGGTGGTTGAGAGCCCCGTTCGACAAGGTGATCCGATGGGTGTCGGTGCCCGACGCATCGGTCAGCTGCCAGTCGAACTTGGCGTCCATGTGCTGGGCTCGCGGGCCGTTGAGGCGGATGCCGAGGTACTCGAGGAAGCTGCCGAACGGAAGGATGGAGACCACGTCAGGGCTGATCGACACCCCCTTGGGCGCCGAGCTTTGCGAGCTGCTGCGCAACTCCCGCGCGCCGAGCAGGTAGGAATTGCGCCAGGTCGCGGACTCGGCCTGGTAGCCCAGCTGCTCCATGGCGTCGGCAGAAAGCTCCCGCGCCGCCTTGTTCGCCGGGTCCGCGAAGACCACGTGATTCATCGCTTCGACCACCCATCGGAACTGGCCGGCGTCGAAGTCCTTGTGGGCACGCGCGACCACCGCATCGGCGCCGCCCATGTATTCCACGTACTTCTTCGCGCCCTGCTCCGGCGGCAACGCATGGAGGTGGGCCGGGTTGCCTTCGTAGGGACCGAGATAGTGCGCATACACCGCGTTGACGTTGTGCGCGACCGCGCCGTAGTAGCCGCGTGCGAACCACTGCTTCGACAGCTTGCTCGGCAGCATCAGCTCTTCGCCGATCTCCCGCGGCGTGCGGCCGTGGCTCATCAGCCGCAGGGTCTGGTCGTGCAGATAGCGGTACATGTCGCGCTGGCCGGCGACGTATTCGGCGATGCGCCCGCTGCCCCACACCGGCCAGTGGTGCTGCATCAGGAGCGCGTCCACATGCGGCACGAACCGGTCGATGGCCTGGTTGAGGTAGTGCGCCCAGGCCAGCGAGTCGCGCGTCTTCGCTCCTCGCAAGGGGCAGAGGTTGTGCATGGTGTGGCAGGCGTTCTCTGCCAGGTTCAGTACCCGAAGGCCCGGGTAGTGCATGTTCATGTCCGCCGGCGCTTCGGTGCCGGGCGTCAGGTGGAACACGATCTCGACACCATCCACCACATGAGTTTCGACCGGCTCGCGGATCAGCTGCGTCGGCGCGATGAAGCCGTCGCCACCCCGGCCGACCGCCTTGCCGAGGCCGCTGTCGACATGCGCCATCGCGCCCGCTTCGAGCGACCAGCCGAACTGGAAGAGCGCTCGCCGGCGCATCGGCACGCCGGCAAGGATGGACTCCGAGAACGATTCTTCGGTGAAACCCCAAGGGGCGATGACCTTGACTCCGCGGCGCACGTCGTCCGGGCCGATGACGCCGCGCACGCCGCCGTAGTGGTCCCGGTGGCTATGGGTGTAGATCACGGCCGTGACCGGTCGATCGCCACGATGAGCGCGGTACAACGCGATCGCCGCGCGCGCATGCTCCGTGAACTGCAAGGGGTCGACCACGATGACGCCGGTATCCCCTTCGATGAAGGTGACGTTGGCGAGAGAAAAGCCCCTGACCTGGTAGACGCGCTCGGTCACCTCGAAGAGGCCGTGGATCGCATTGAGTTGCGCCATCCGCCACAGGCTCGGGTTGACCGTATCGGGTGCCTCGCCCTTCAGGAAGCCGTAGGGCTTCATGCTCCATGACGGCGCGCCGCCGCTGTCTGCCGCGATGTGGGCGTCGGGCAGGGTCGCGATGAACCCGCGCTTCGCGTCGTCGTAGTCGAGCCGGTCGGAAAAATCAAGTTCGGCGCGCACGCGTGCGTGGGATTCCAGGGTGCTGGGATGGGCGGGTTTCATGCGCCGATCCTAGGATTCCCGATGTGCATCGATGAACGATTTGATGCAAAGCAACTTTGCGGGGCGTCGCGCATGCAACTGCCAATTCGCCGGTGATGAGGCGAAGGAGCTCGCGAAGCCGTCCGAATGCGGGCAAACCCTGTGGCGAAAGAGGCCAAGGTCAATTAATTTCTCACCTTTAGCAATTAACTCCCCCGCCTGCGTGAACAACCCATCGATCCGTGGAAGCGTCCTTTCCATGATCAAGGAACACGGTCCGATGTCACGGGCGGAGCTGGCGCGGCGGCTCGACATTTCCGGCACCACCATCACGCGGGTGGTCGGCGAGCTCGAATCCAGTCGCGTGCTCGTGCAAGGCAAGACGCTCTCGTCGCAAGGTGCCGGCCGCCCGGCTACCGCCTTGCACATCGAGGCTGCCAATTGCCTGGTCGCGGGCATCCAGATCGGCATCGGCAACGTCCAGCTCGGCCTCTTCGATGCCATGGGCGAGCGCCTGGCATCCGACCAGTTCGACTACCCGCTCGACTCGAGCCCCGCAACCGTCGTCAAGCGAATCGGGCGGGCGCTCGAAGCGCTCTGCAAGCGCAGCGGCATCGCACGCGACAGCCTTCTGGGCGTCGGCGTGGCCGTGCCGGGGCCGGTCGACGTCGGTGGACGGCGGATGTTGATCTCGATCAACCTGCACTGGCGCGATGTCGCAGTCGCGGACATGCTCGAAAAGCTCACCGGCCTTTCGGTCAGGGTCGAGCACAACGTGCGATCGATGGCGCTCGCCGAGGTGCGTTTCGGACTGGGCAAGGGCATCTCGAGCGTCGCCTTCGTCTACCTGCGTACGGGGCTCGGCGCCGGGCTGGTGGTGCAAGGCCAACCGTTTTCGGGTGGCGTGCATGGTGCGGTCGAGCTGGGCCACCTGCCGGTGATCCGGGATGGCGAGGCGTGCGTGTGCGGTGGCCGGGGTTGCATCGAAACCGTGCTTTCGCATGCCGCGTTGCAAAAGACGATGGCTCGGCTCGGCATCGATCCGGAGCCCAATGCGCTGACGGCCCTGCACGCCGCCGCCCGCAAGCGATCCGACGCGGCGGAGGCGCTCGACGCCATCGTCGGGCCCCTGGCGATGGGGCTCAGCGCCCTGACCACCCTGCTCAACCCGGAGCGCGTGTTGCTCGGCGGCGCGTTGGCCGACATCCCCGACGCACTCTTCGAGCAGATCGTCGAAGCCTCCTGGCGCGGCGCCTTCCCCGCCATCCAGCAATCGATCCGCATGGAACGTTCGCGGCTCGGCCCGGATGCCGGCCTCTGCGGCGCAGCGGCCGTCGCGCTGGACCGATTCTTCTACGCGTGACCGCGCCTCTCCAACCCTGTGCCCCACGACGAAGATCCGAGACATGAGCTCCACCATTCCTGACCCGGTACTCGCGACGGCCGATGCCCTCGCCCTCGATCCGGTCACTGCCGAGTCGAGCACCGAAGCGGCTCGGCAGATTCCCATGTCGTGGCTCTACCTGGCGACGCTGGTCCTGGGCCTCGGCGCCTGGTGGCTCGCCGCGGCCCGCTCGGCCAATTCGCTCGTGCCGACGCCGCCGCAGGTCGCTGTCGGCGCGTGGGAGCTGATCCGTGACGGCACGCTGCTGTCGAACTCGATGGCGAGCCTCGGGCGAGTGCTGTCCGGCTTCGTGCTCGGGGTGGTGCTCGCGATACCGGCCGGGTTCCTGATGGGCTGGTACCGGCTCGCGCGCGGCTTGGTGGAGCCGTGGGTGCAGTTCATGCGCACCGTGCCGCCGCTGGCGCTCATTCCACTCGTCATCGTGATCCTCGGAATCGGAGAAGACGCCAAGGTGTTCGTCATCTTCCTCGCGTCCTTCCTGTCCTGCGTGCTGGCCACCTACCAGGGCGTACGCAATGTCGACAGCACGCTGGTCAACGCCGCGCGTGTGCTGGGCGCGAAGGACATGACGATCTTCTGGCGCGTGGTCGTGCCGGCTTCGCTGCCCTTCCTCTTCGTCGGCATGCGGGTCGCGCTGGGCTCGGCATGGGCCACGCTGGTCGCGTCCGAACTCATCGCCGCGCCGACCGGTCTCGGCCGCATGATGCAGGTCGCCACGCAGTTCCTGCAGACGGACCGGATCGTGGTCGGGATCATCACCATCGGCCTGCTCGGCTTCGTGATGGATCGCCTGCTGCTGTTCGCCGAGCGACGGCTCACCGCATGGCAGGAGGTTCGCGCATGACGACCGCTGCCGCGAGCGCCGCCATCTCCGTTCGGAATGCGAGCAAGGTCTACGTGAGCGCACGGGGCCGCACCGTGAGCCTCGATCGCGTGAGCCTGGACATCGAGCGCGGCGAGTTCATCACCCTGGTCGGACCATCGGGCTGCGGCAAGTCGACGATGCTCAACCTGATCGGCGGCTTGCTGATGCCGACCGCCGGCGAAGTCCTGGTCGATGGCCGCGTGGTGACCGGCCCGGGGCCGGACCGGGGCGTCATCTTTCAGCAATACGCCTTGTTTCCATGGCTCACCGCACAGGAGAACGTGGAGTTCGGCTTGCGCCTCAAGGGCTTGCCCAAGGCGAAACGCCAGGAACGCGCGGCGCACTATCTCAAGCTGGTCGGGTTGCAGGACTTCGGGCAGGCGCTTCCGAAGGAACTGTCCGGCGGCATGAAGCAGCGCTGCGCGATCGCGCGAGCGTATGCGGTCGATCCGTCGCTCCTGTTGATGGACGAACCCTTCGGCGCATTGGATGCCCTGACCCGCGTGCAGATGCAGGACGACCTGCTCTCGACCTGGCAGCAGGAACGCAAGACGATCGTCTTCATCACGCACGACGTCGACGAGGCCGTCTACCTGGCGAGCCGCGTCGTGGTCATGAGTCCGAGGCCCGGACGCATCAGCGAAATCATCGACGTGCCGCTGCCTTACCCGCGCAACGAAGACCTGCGACTGTCGCCCGAATTCGCGGAGATCCGAGCCCGCGTGTGGCGTGGCGTGCATCACCCCGCTTCCGCTTCATCCGCCTCATCCGCCTCATCCGCTTCCCCCCGCACCTGAACCGCCAAACCTCTAGGAGACGACGACCAATGAACCCCATCCGAAGCCTCGGCAAAGCGATTGCGCGCACGGGCCTCGCGCTCGCGGGCGCCGCCTCGCTCTATCTGTCCGCCGCCTGGGTCGTGCCCACCGACGCCCATGCGCAGCCCGCGGCAGCCCGCCCGCGCGTGAGCCTCAATATCGGCTACATCGACACCAGCATCAACGGCGTCGGCGTCATCGCTGCGGCCAACAAGCTCGACCTCTGGAACAAGGCCGGCATCGACGTGAAGCTGATTCCCTTCACCAACGGGCCCACCCAGATCCAGGCGATGGCGGCGGGATCGCTCGATGTCGGCTATGTCGGAGGCGGTGCGGTGTGGATGCCGGCTTCGGGCCAGGCCGTGCTCATCACGCCCAACGAGAAGACCTTCGGCGACTTCCTGCTGGCGCGGCCGGACAGCAACATCAAGACCGTCAAGGATCTGCGCGGCCGCAAGGTCGGCGTGCCGGATGGCGGCTCCGGCGAAATGATCCTGACCCTCGCGCTCGAGGCGGCCGGCATGACCATGAAGGACATCCAGCGGATTCCGCTCGATCCGCCGAACGTGGTCTCGGCCTTCGTTGCCGGCCAGATCGATGCGGCGGCGATCTTCTCGCCGCTCGCGAACCAGATCCGGGATCGCCTGCCGGCCACCGTGGTGGTCGCGAACAACAAGGACTTTCCCAAGACCGAATTCGTCGGCGCGTGGGTCGCGTCCAAGCAGGCCATGTCAGGGAAGCCCGAGGCTGTGCAACGCTTCCTGGAGGTCTGGCAGCAGGTCAACGATTACCGCATCAAGAACCCGAGGGACGTGGTTGCGCTGGCCTCGGCCGCATCGGGCGCCCCGGCGGCGCAGCTGCAGGGGCAGGTCGACGCGCTCGAATGGTGGCCGTCGAGCCAGATCCTGGCGGACAACAAGAGCGGGTTGACGCGCCAGCGCTTCGTCTCGATGCAGGAGCTTTTCGTGAAGCTCGGCCGCATCAAGACCCCGGTGGCGCCGGAGGCCTTCATCAATACCGAACTCTACGAGCGCGCGATGGAGAGCCGCAAGTGAGTCTTGCGCCGCTCTCCTCTGCCTCGCAATCGAAAGGTTCGGTGCGCATCGCCATTCTCGGTGCCGGCTTCGTGGCCGACTTCTATCTGCGGGCGCTGCGGTACGTGCGCGGCCACGAGGTCGTGGTGCTGATGGCGCGTTCGGAGGAAAAGGGCCGCGCGCTCGCCGACCGTCATGGCGTGGCCGACGTGGCGACCAGCGTGGCCGCGGTGGTGCGGCGCGACGATGTCGACCTCGTGCTGGTCGCGCTGCCGCACGACCTGCATGTCGAGGTGGTGCGCGAGATCACCGCCGCGGGGAAGGCGCTGGTCTGCACCAAGCCGCTCGGCCGCAATGCGGCAGAAGCCGCCGAGATCCTGCGCATGGCCACCGAGGCCGGCGTCTGGCACGGCTATGCCGAGACCGAAGTCTTCGCGCCCGGCCTCGTCAAGGCCAAGGAGCTGGCCGACAGCGGCGCCATCGGTCGGGTGCTGTCGGTGCGCGCGCGCGAGGCGCATGGTCATCCGCATGCCCATGCACGCATTCCGGAGCGCATGGGCGGCGGGCCGCTGCGCGGACTCGGCTGCCATTGCGTCGCCATCGGCCGCTGGTTCCTCGGGCCGGACAACCATCCGGTCGAAGTCTTGGCCTGGGGCGACCGCCTGTGCCGCCAGGACGTGACGACCGAGGACAACGCCGTCGCGATCGTCCGCTTCGCGGATGGCCGGATGGCGCAGGTCGAGGTCGGCTGGACCCACACGGCCGGCCTCGACGTCCGCAACGAGATCCACGGCAGCCATGGCTGGATCGGCACCGACGAGACCGGATCGACCGGCGTGCATGCCTTTGCAGGTCGCGATGCCGGCTATGTGCTCGAGAAGGCCGGTGCCCGTACCGGCTGGATGACGCCGGTCGCGCAGGAACCGTGGGTCTACGGCTACCACGGCGAGCTGGCGCACTTCGTCGAATGCCTGCAGGCCGGTGTGGCGCCGAGGCAGACCTTCGTCGACGGCGTCATCGACAACGCGGTCATCGATGCGGCCTACCGGTCGATCCAGTCCCGCACCTGGGAGGCGGTGGACCTGTCCGGCATTGAATCCCCAGCGACATCGGGCGAGGTGCGGGTCGAACGATCCGCCACCTGATCCGCCTCTAGAAGAGTCTTACGAGCGATCCATGTCTTTGCATCAGCAGCCTTTCTCTCCGACCCGCCGCCCGAACATCGTCTTCATCCTGACGGACGATCACGCCTCGCATGCCATCGGCGCCTACGGCAGCGTGGTCAACCACACGCCCCGGCTGGATGAACTCGCCCGGGCCGGCGTTCGCTTCGACAACTGCTTCGCGACCAACTCGCTCTGCACCCCGTCGCGCGCCAGCCTGCTGACCGGCACCTACAGCCACATCAACGGCGTCTCCACGCTGGTGACACCGATCGACGCCAGCCAGCCCACCTTCATTTCCCAACTGAAGGCCGAGGGCTACCGAACCGCGATGGTCGGCAAGTGGCACATGGGCGACGGCCCCGGCCACGACCCCGAAGGTTTCGATTATTGGGATGTGCTGATCGAGCAGGGCGAGTATCACAACCCGCGGTTCCTGAACGCTTCCGGCCTGCGCGAGGTGGAGGGTTATGCGACCGACCTCATCACCGACCTGTCGCTTTCGTGGGTCGACCAGCTCGAAGGCGATGCACCATGGTGCGTGCTGATCTGGCACAAGGCGCCGCACCGGCCGTGGCAACCGCACCCGAGGCATGCGAGCCTGTACACCGAGCCCATCCCGCTGCCCAGGACCTGGAACGACGACTATTCGACGCGCAGTTCGTCCGCCCGCCGCGCCGCGATGCGGATCGCCGAGCACCTCAATGCCGAAGACCTGAAGCAGACGCCGCCCCCGGGCCTCGGCTACGAGGAAGAAGCGCTCTGGAAATACCAGCGCTACATGGAAGACTACCTGCGCTGCGTCGCCGCGGTGGACGACAACGTCGGACGGGTGATCGACTGGCTGCGCGCACGGGGCGACTTCGACGACACCATCCTGCTCTACTCGTCCGACCAGGGCTTCTTCCTCGGAGACCATGGTTGGTTCGACAAGCGCTTCATGTACGAGCAATCGATGCGGATGCCGCTGCTGCTTTCGTACCCGCGCGCCGTAGAGGCCGGCCAGGTGCATGACGGCATCGTGACCAATGTCGACTTCGCGAAAAGCCTGCTCGAGTTCACGGCGACGCCCGCTCATCCGCGCATGCAAGGCCGCAGCTTCGCCGGCGACCTGAAGGGGCAGCCGACATCTCCGCCGGCGGAAGGCATGTACTACCGCTATTGGGAGCATGACGACATCTTCCACAAGGCGCCCGCACACTACGGCTGGCGGGACCGGCGCTACAAGCTCATCTACTTCTACAACGACGGGATGGGAATTCCGGGTACCGGGCCATTCACCTATCCCGGCGAGTGGGAGATGTACGACCTGGAACTCGATCCGGATGAGCTGCGCAATGTCTTTCATTCACCGGAATATCGGGCCGTGAGGCAGGCGATGCAGGCGAAGCTGAGCGAGGCGCAACGCGCGGTCGGTGACGCACCGCATGCCAGCCAGACGCTGCACGACGAGCTTGTTTCATAGGCAACTGTCGAGCCCAACCGCTGCCCGTCTGGCAGACGTCGGGCTACGATAGCGCCTCGCCCTCGCTGTCGCTCAACCCTTCCACTGCAGCTCGCCATGCTCGACATCGCCGCCATCTGTCTGGTCGTGACGGCGCTTCTTGCGTACCTCAATTACCGGTTCGTCCGGTTGCCGACGACCATCGGCGTCATGGCCATCGCACTGGGCATTTCCCTCGTGCTGATTGCGCTCGATGCGGTCGGGCTGGACTTCGGCCTGCGGCAGTACGAGGAGTCGTTCCTAAGGTCGATCGACTTTTCGGATGTGCTGATGCAGGGGATGCTCTCCTTCCTGCTCTTTGCCGGTGCTCTCCACGTCGACTTGCGAGCGTTGCGGCACTACCGATGGCAGGTGGCGACACTGGCCTTCGCCGGAACACTCGCGTCGACAGTGGTGGTCGGCGTGGCGATGTGGGCGGTCCTTCCGCAGGTCGGCGTGCATTTGCCGTTGATCTACTGCCTGCTCTTCGGGGCGCTGATATCGCCGACCGATCCGATCGCGGTAATGGGCATCCTCAGCGCCGCCGGCGCACCCAAGAATCTCGAACTGGTGATCGCCGGCGAATCACTCTTCAATGACGGTGTCGGGGTCGTGATCTTCGCGCTGTTGCTCGGCGTGCTTGCGAGCGGCAGCGTGCCGACGCCGGAGGTCGCGGCCGAATTGCTGTTGCGGGAGGCCGGCGGTGGCATCGCCTTCGGCCTGGCGTTGGGCTATGCCACCTTCCGGTTGCTGCGCAGCATCGACCAGTACCAGGTGGAGGTGCTGCTCACCTTGGCCGCGGTCATGGGCGGCTATGCGCTGGCGAATCACCTGCACGTGTCCGGACCGCTCGCGATGGTGGTTTGTGGTCTCATGATCGGCAACGGTGGCCGGGCGTTGGCCATGTCCGATCACACGCGTCGCTATGTCGACATGTTCTGGGAACTCATCGACGAAATCCTGAATGCGGTGCTGTTCGTGCTCATCGGGCTCGAAGTGCTGTTGATTGCGTTCACGGCGCCGGTGCTGGTCGCCGGAGCGCTGGCCATCCTCGTGACGCTCGCTTCGCGCTGGCTCACGGTCGGCTTGCCCGTCGCCTTCGCCGGCAACCTGTTCAAGTTACCTCGAGGGTCCCCCCGAGTGCTGGCCTGGGGAGGTCTGCGCGGCGGCATCTCTGTCGCGCTGGCGCTGTCGCTGCCCTTGGGCCCGGAGCGCGAGGTCATCCTTGCGCTGACGTACAGCGTCGTGATCTTCTCAATCCTGGTTCAGGGATTGACGATCGGACGGGTCGCCAAGGCTGCGATGGGCGCGGTGCGCTAGTCGACCCTGCGCGGCCATTGCAGCGCGACTCACGCATGAGGCGACGTCAGTCCGTCACGCAGCAAGTCGACGAGCAACTCGGACGCACCATCCCAGACGATCTGGACGCCGAGGCACAGAAGAATGAAGGCGGCCATGCGAAGAAAGATCACGGTGCCGGCCTCGCCGAGCGGCTTGAGCAATTGCTGTGCATAGCGGAATGCCAGGTACAGCAGCACACCCGAGGCCAGCAGTGCCAACACGCCACCTCCGATGCGGGCGAGCGATAGGGAGAGCCGAGCGTCCGATAGCGACACCCCGACCGTGATCGCGGCGGCGATCGATCCCGGTCCGCAGCTGACCGGGAACGTGAGCGGGTAGAACGCCTGACGCCTCGCCATGTCGGGTGTGAAGCTCTCCGCAAGCTCGGTGCGGCTGTCCACGGCCACCTGAGTGGCGGTCAACAGCCGCCACGCATTGGCCGCAACGATGAGACCCCCACCGACCCGCACGATCGGCAGCGAAATGCCGAAGAACTCGAGCACGTAGGAGCCGATCAGCATCGCGCCCAGCAGCAACCAGAACATGTTCCGTGCGATGCGGCGCGCCAATAGCGCGCGCGTGGTCTGCGACGCGCCCTCGGTCAAGCCGAGAAAGATCGGCGCGGTGGCGGCGGGATTCAGGATGGGCAGCAACGCCGCCAGGGCGAACAGGAAGCCCTTACCGAAAGCGCTCAGCAGATCGAAAGTCACGCTCGCCCCCGCGCATCGTCAGCTGGCGGAAGGTGGATGCTCGACGATCTCGCGCAGGCGGCGTCGCAGCACCCGCTCTCGTCGCTGTTCTTCGAGATAGTCCTCTCGAAGCCCGCGGCAGAGCGACACGGCCATCAACAGGATCACCACGGTGAACGGCAGCGCGAAGACGATCGTGGCCGTCTGCACCGACTTCAGTCCTCCCACGACGAGCAGGCTCGAAGCGATGCCCGCGACCAGAAGACCCCAGCCGATCTTCACGCGAGCGCTCGGATCCGGATGGCCACCGCTGCTCATCATGCTGAGCACCAGCACGGCCGAATCCCCCGAGGTGACGAAGAACACCGCCACCAGGATGGTCGCGACGCCCGACAGCAACGTCCCCAGGGGCAGTTGATCGAACATGGCGAACAGCGCGGTCGACACATCGGCCTTGACGGCTTCGGCCACCGGAACGTGCTGCATGATTTCGAGGTTCAAGGCCGTCCCGCCGAACACCGAAAACCAGATGAATGCCGCAATGGTGGGCGCGATCACCGTGCCCAGGATGAACTCGCGGACGGTGCGGCCTCGCGACACTCGCGCGATGAAGAGGCCGACGAACGGCGACCAGCTGACCCACCAGGCCCAATAAAAGATGGTCCAGCTGCCCACCCAGTTGCTTTCGCGGAAAGGCGTCATTCGCAGACTCATGCGGACGAACTCGCTCAGGTAGTTGCCCAATGCAGAGGTCAGCGTGTCGATGATGGCAACCGTGGGGCCCAGGACGAAGACGGCCAGCGCCAGCAGAGCGGCGACGACCAGGTTGAAGCTCGACAGCCACTTGATTCCCTTGGTCACGCCGCTCACGGCGGAGACCAGGAAGAGCACGGTCGTGACCGCGATGATGCCGAGCTGCGAAGTCTGTCCCACGGGCAAGCCCAGCAACGCATTCAGGCCGCTGTTGATCTGCAGCGCGCCCATACCCAGCGAGGCGGCAACGCCGAAGGCGGTCGCGATGACGGCCAGCACGTTGACGGCCGGCCCGATGTGTCGGAACACTCGCCAAGGAAGTGCCTCCACCGCGGTGCTGACCAAGCCGGACCCACCGCGCCGGAACTGGAAGAACGCCATGGCCAAGGCCACCACGCTGTAGACCGCCCATGGATGCAGGCCCCAATGGAAGAAGCTGTAGCGCATGGCCGCGTTCGCCGCCTCCGGCGTGTTCGGCGCGATTCCGGGTGGCGGGGTGCCGTAGTGGGAGATGGGTTCGGCAACGCCCCAGAACACCAGTCCGATGCCCATGCCCGCGGCGAACAACATGGCAAACCAGGAGCCGATCGAGAACTCGGGTTCGTCGTCCTCGGCGCCGAGCTTCAGGTTGCCATACCGGCTGAAGGCCAGCAGAAGCGCCAGCACCACGAGGCCCAGCACGACCCAGAGATAGAACCATCCGAAGTTGCGCGTGATCAAGGCCAGCGCGGTGTCGAAGACCGCACCCACATGAGCTGGCGCAACGATTCCCCAGACCACGATGGCCAGGATCAAGCTCGCGGAAATGATGAGTTGCATGCAGGCTTTCTCGCGGGTTCGTTCGGCTCCCATTCATTAGACCGTCGACAAGGCGAGCCGATGCGTCAGACAACGTCCGGAGAACCGGCTTACCAGCCCCAGACGAGGCGCCTTGCGATCCATCCTTTGGTCCCGCGCTCATGGCGAACCAGGATCCAGCCCTTGCGGCGTTCCAGGATCCTGAGCACATCGCCCCGAGCAGCTTTCATGACCAGCGACGAGCTCCGGCTGGGCGCAGCCCGAAGGTTGGCGATCGCCGTATCGACGACCACGTGTGGCTTGCGATTGGTCAACGAGCGATAGATCCAGCCCTTGTCTCCTTCGAAGTCGCGAACCCGCAACCAAGCACCTCGACGCCCGAGGACTTCCAGCGGATAGCCCTCTCCGAGCAGCCACCGAGAAGAGTATCGGGTGCCGGGACCCGATCTCATGTTGACCTCGGCGCCGCCGATGCTCACCATCTCCTTCGAACTGGCGACGAGCGTCGTGATGGCAAGCGAGCAAGCGAGAACCGTTTTGAGCAAGGAATGTTGAATGTTCATCTTCAAGAAAGTAGGTTGACAGTCGGCACGAGCTGGCGCTCGCCAACAGCTCTGTGCGACAGACCCTCTGCAAGTTCCCGCGCGATCGATCCCTGCTTCGAGCAGAACGGCTCGACCCGAGCTTCAGTCGATGAGACGCGTTCTAGAATCCGCACGATGCGACTTCTTCAGGAACTCAAATGGATGAGGGCTGCCGCTTTCGTGTTGGCGGCAGCATCGGCATCGGCGACGCCCAACCTCTCGGACACGAGAGAGAAGATGGCTCTGCGCTATGCAGATTTCACCAAGTGCATGGCGCTCACTCTCGGGAGTGGCTGGCAAAGCCGATATCAGATCGACATGGTGATCAACCAATGGGGTAGCGCAGAGCCGAGTGAACTCGATATGGCGGCTGCGCCGCAGACGATCCGGGTGGTCGAGCTGCAATGTCGTCGGGAACTCGGACTGTCTGGCGTTCCCAGGGCGAAGGAACCCGTCGATCAAGCTGAACCTCTCGCCTAAAGCTTCACTTCACAGCCCCAGACCATGCCCCATCTCGATCCGGTTCCACTCTCTCAAGTCGAAGACTCCGACATTCGCGAACGTTTCGAACATTATCGAAAGACCCGCGGCTTCACGCCGAACAGCATCATGACCATGGTGCGTCGGCCCAACATCGTGCGGGCCTTCATGGCGCTCAACCAGGCAGTGCTGTACGAAGGAACGGTGCCGCAGGAAACCAAGATGCTCGTCAGCCTCGCAGCGAGCTACGCCAGCGGTTGCCTGTATTGCCAGTCGCACATGGCCAACCTGTCGAGCATCTACACGGCTTCCGACGAAAAAATCGCCGCGCTCTGGAACTTCGAATCGAGCGACCTTTTCTCGCCTGCCGAGCGGGCGGCGATCGGGCTGGCATTCAAGGCGGCGCGACAGCCGAACGAGGCCGTGCAGGCCGACTTCGATGAACTCAAGCAGCATTACGACGACGCGGAGATCGTCGAGATCGTGGCTTCCATCGCGTTGTTCGGATACCTGAATCGCTGGAACGACACCATGGCGACGACGCTCGAACCACTCGCGGTCGAGGTGGCCGGACGGGCACTTGGGCAGGTGGGCTGGGAGGCCGGCAAGCACGCACCCTCCGACGCCTAGCAACAAGAAGCGCTCTGTCGACACACGCCTCCCGCACGATCCGCATCCGACGACCGAGCCGAGCCCGATGTCCGCCGCCCCACGCCGACCCGAACTTCGCGCCGCGTCCCTGGCCCAGATCGCGCAGCGCGCCTTGCCCAGCGTCGAGACCGTTACCGCCGTCATCGAGCAGCGCGTCAAGCAAGGCTGCGTACCGGCCTACGAAACCTGGCTCAAGAAGGTGGTGCCGATCGCGGCCCGCTTCCCCGGGCACCGCGGGGTCAACGTGCTGCATCCGCCGGTCGGCGGCCTGCAATACGTCATCACCATCCACTTCGACTCGCTGGCCCACGCACAGGACTGGTTCGAGTCGGATGCCCGGCGGGAACTGGTCGAGGAAGTCGCTCCGTTGTTGGATGCGCAAGAAAAGGTGGACACCCGCGACGGGCTGGAGTTCTGGTTCCACCCGTCGCCCGGGCAGCCTCCAGCCAAGCGCTACAAGCAGTTCCTGATCACGCTATCGGTGATCTATCCGCTGACGATGATCGTGCCGGCGGTCCTGCAAACGGTGCTGCCGCGCATTCCGGGCTTCGGCAACTACTGGGTCGCACACCTGGTCGCGGCGGCGGTGGTGGTCGGGTCGATGGTGTACGTCATCATGCCTCGGTACACGCGCTGGGTGTCCCGCTGGCTGTACGGCTAGGCGGGGCGTCGGTCGACGCTGGTCGATCGACCTTGCGACGGCATGGAGAGCACGATCTTGCCCGTGTGCTCGCCCTTCATCATCCGCGCGTGGGCCTGCTCCGCTGCCTCGAGCGGATAGGTCGAATCGATCACCGCGCGGATCTTGCCCGCAGCAAGGAGCGGCCACACCCGCGCCTCGACGGCCTCGGCAATGAGCGCCTTGTCGGCTGACGGCAATCCTCGCAACGTCGAGCCGGTAATCCACAGTCGTCGTCGGATTTCGGAAAAATCCGCAGTCACCCGGGTGCCGCCTTGATAGGCGATCAGCACCAATCTGCCGCCATCCGCCAGGAGCTTCAGTTCGCGGTCGATGTAGTCGCCCGCCACCATGTCCAGGATGACATCGATACCGCGGCCCGAGTTGCCTTCGCGCACCATCGCTGCGAAATCGCCCTTTCGATAGTTCACCGCCAAGACTGCGCCGAGCGAACGACAGGCTTCGCACTTCTCATCGCTGCCCGCGGTCGCGAACACTCGATGGCCGAGGGCTGTCGCCAGCTGGATCGCCAGCGTGCCGATGCCGCTTGCGCCGCCTTGCACCAGCAACGACTCGCCGTCGGCCAAGCCGCCCCGCATGAACACGTTGCTCCAGACCGTGAAGCAAGCCTCCGGCAATGCCGCCGCTTCCGCGAAGCCGAGACCCTCCGGAATCGGCAAGCACAAGGCGGCCGGCGCGCTGACGTATTCCGCATAGCCACCGCCCGGCAGCAAGGCACAGACGCGGTCGCCCTCCTTCCAACGCGCGGCTTGCGAGCCCACCTCGACCACGACGCCGGAGACTTCCAGGCCTGGCAGATCGGATGCGCCCGGCGGCGGCGGATAGCGTCCGAGTCGCTGCCCGATGTCGGCGCGGTTCAAGCCTGCTGCGGCCACCTCGATCAAGACCTCGTCGGCTCCGATGGTCGGGATCGGTCGTCGGCAAAGCTGCAATCGACCCGACGGTCCGGGCGATTCGATCTCGACTGCGTGCATGCCGGTTGCGGTCGGCCCGGTCATGGCATGTCCCCGCGAGAAGAAGCGTCCAGGAAGGCCAGCAACTCGCTGTTGAAAGCGCCGGGGTTCTCTGCATTCATCGCGTGTGACGCTCGCGGCACCTGGACGTGCCGTGCTTCGGGCAATAGCTTGCGCAATAACTCTCTCGTCTCCGGATAGGGCGCCGGGCTTCGCTCGCCGCCCATGAGAAGCACCGGGCCGTCCATTGCCCTTATCCCCTCTGCGGAGAAGACCAGCGGCCCCTCCGACAACTGCCCCACCAGCGAACGCGCGTTGTCACGCGCCATCTGCTTGCGCCGGCTGTTCATGCGCGCCCAGATGCCGGGACCACTCACCGTGTCGATGAAGAGATTCAAGCCGCCGTCAATATCGCCGGCTTCGATCAACGCCGCCGCTTCTCGGCGCGGATCGGCGCCGTCGCTCGCAGGTTGCACGGCGGCAAGCGCGAAGTCCGACGACGAGTCGCCGCCCTTGTGGATCTGCAGTGCGGGGTCGGCCAGGACGAGGGAGCGAACGAGTTGCGGTGCCTGCAATGCCAGCATCAGGCTGACCGCTGCACCACGGGAGTGCCCCACGAGATGCACCGGACCGAGCTCGCGGTCTTCGATGAGCGCGACGACATCCTTCACTTGCGACGATGCGCTGTAGGCGTCGAGCCCGCAGTTCGCAGACGCCTCACCACCCGCAGGCCAGTGATGCCGAAGCGAAAGTGCGAGTACCCGATACGACTCGGCGAGTGGCGCCATCTGCGGCGCCCAGTAGCGGTAGTCGCTGAGCGAGCCGTGCAACAACAGCACGGCAGGCCCGGCGCCTGCCTCGATCCAGTTCTGCACCACGCCGCCAATGCGATGCGCGTGTTCCACCGCTGCGGTCATGGCCGCCGCGGAAGACGCAACCGGGCGGTCCCCGGCGCGCAGACGGTTCCGTCTTCCTTCCGCTCCCAGACCTCGCAGTCGACCTCGCCCGTTGCATGCACTTCGAGCACCCGACCGCCGCACACCAGGACCTCACCGGGAACGGCTCGGGCACGATTCGAATAAGTGAAGCGAAGAACCTGTCCTTCGGCCCCGACAAAGGCCCGCAGCATCTGCAGCAGGAACGCGCCGTGCATCGTGGCCTGCACCAGCACGTCGGGATGGCCCTCCAGCCGTGCGTAGCTCTGGTCGTAGTGGATGCGGTGCGCGTTCCAGGTGACCGCGCTGAAGCGGAACAGCATGGTCGGCGTCGGATTCTTGCGCAGCTCGGGCAGCGCCATGCCGGCATGAACCTCGTCCAGCAGGATCTGTCGGCGAGGCAAGTTTGCAGCGCCTTCTTCGTGGCCGATCATGCTCTGGCCGGCTCCGCCGAATCCGCCGGATCGAGCAGGCGGTAGAGCACCGTGTTGAGCAAGGTCAACTTGTGCTCGCCGTCATCGGCGTTGAAGTAGCGAATCTGCTCCACCACGACCACCATCGCGCCACTGCGGCCGGCGCGTGGCTCGACTTGCACGATCTCCTTGTCGCCGACGATGGTCTCGCCGCAGTACACGGGTGACTTGAACTCGAATTCCTGGCCGCCGCCCATGGCCGCGAGTCCTTTTACCGGCGGACCGCTCTCCTGCGGCAGCCCGTCCGATCGCATCAGTGACTCCGCCGGCCCGGGCAGTGCCGCGGCGCGCTGGGTCGCGATGTAGTTGGGTGGTGCGACGAGCCCGCGCAGTCCGCGGCTTCGTGCCGCCGCCTCGTCGAAGTACGACGGGTCGAGGTCGTCGATCGCGACGGCGTAGCGCTGCGTCCAGAGCGCATCGACGAGACCGACGCGGAATTCCTGCCGACGGCCGAGCACATCGTCGCGCCAGGCCGCGATGGCGGCAGGCAGTTCCGACGGCGCGCCAGAAGTGGAAGGTTCAGGCGGCTGCATGTGCCGCCTCCAGCTCGCGCTTCAGGATTTTTCCGCTGGCGTTGCGCGGCAGTGCGTCCACGAACTCGATGAACTCCGGCACCTTGAAGTAGGCCAACTGCGTCCGGCAATGTTCCCGCAAGGCTTCGGCGGTCGGCTCGTTGTCCGTCGCGTTTCCACCGCGGACCACAAACGCCTTGACGGCCTGGTCCCGCACCGGATCGGGCACCCCGATCACCGCGACGTCGACCACGCCCGGGTGGGACACCAGCACTTCCTCGACCTCGCTGGCGGAGATGTTTTCGCCGGAGCGCTTGATGACTTCCTTCTTGCGGCCGAAAAAATAGAAATAGCCGGCTTCATCCATGCTGCCGAGGTCGCCGGTGTGCAGCCAGCCGCCGTCGAACACGTTGCGGGTGGCCTCTTCATTGCCGTAGTAGCCGAGCATCAGGTTGCGTCCCGGTCGGCCGCGCACCACGATCTCGCCGACGCTGCCGGATGGCAGCGGTTGGTTGTCGTCGTCCACGATGAACACTTCGCGCTCCATCGAGGGCCTGCCGATCGACGGGTAGTGCGACGGCCCGCTGCAAGGCTCGGTCACCACGCTGAGCATGGCCTCGGACAAGCCGTAGCCGTTGCGCAAGGGAATGTTGAAACGCTCGATGAAGGCCTCGATCTCGCCCTTCGAGATGTTGATGGCGTAGCGCCCCAGGCGCACCCGGTGCGCGCGGTCCTGCGGCGACGCGGGTTGGTTGAGCAGCGTGCGGCACAACATGCCCGAAAGGCTGCAGATGGTGATGTCGTGGCGGATCAGCTGGGAGATGTACCGCGTCGCGCTGTAGCGCTCTCCGATCACGGCCGTCGAACCGACGGTCAGGCAGGAAAGGACCGTCGACTGGCAGTTGGCATGAAAAAGAGGCTTGTTGTTGAAGAAGCGATCTTCCGGACCGATGCCCTCGGCGCTGATGCCGCACCACAGCAGGTTGGCGTGCGTATGCATCACGCCCTTGGGCCTCGAAGACGTTCCGGAGGTGTAGAGCACCTCGGCCAGGTCGCTGCTGGACAGGGCCACTTCGACAAAGCCATCGCGCGGCAGCGTGCGGAAGTCGTGAATGGTCTGCCCCGCACCGACGGCGCCGACATCGTCCGGACCCGGGCCATCCATCGAGACGACGGTCGGCGTCTCTGCAAGCGCTCCGATCGCGGCGCGAATCAGCGGAAGGAAGCAGGACTCGGTCACGATCAGCCTGGGTGCGCTGTCCTGCAACAGGAAGCGCACCTCCGGCTCGGTCAGGTAGATGTTGCCGGGCACCATCACGCCACCCGCGCAAAGGATGCCGAACCAGGCAGGCACGTAGTCGGCGGTGTTGCGCAAGAAGACGAATGCTCGATCGCCCTTGCCCAGACCCAGCCCCTGGAAAGCCGCCGCGTACGCGAAGGCATCGTCGTGCATCTGCTGGAACGAGCGCTCGCCGACCTCGCCCGCCTGCGATTCATGCACCAGGCAGCAGCGGGTTCCATGGGTCAGGGCTTGCTCGCGCAAGAGGTCGGGCACGGTGCGCTCACCGATCGTGTCCATATTTCGATTCGTGACGATGTTGTGGGAGAGAAGCAGACCGAAGAATTCGCGGCGGGGCCGCTCAGGTCGGCTCGAGGATCGCCAGCACCGCGCCCACCTCGACCTCTTCGCCGGCGACCACGCGAATTTCGCGCAGCACGGCATTGCAAGGCGCCTCGATCGGATGCGAGAACTTCTCGGTCTCCACCTCGGCCAGGGCTTCGCCTTGCGCCACGGTGTCGCCGGCCTGCTTGTGCCAACTCACGAGCACGGCGGAATCGGCGGTTTCTTCGAACTTGGGCATGCACAGGTCCATGGGTGTCCTCGATGGGTTTCAGGCGGGTTGAACCAGCGAGCGCAGCAGCGCGGTCAGTTGCGCGGCCTGGGGCATGTACCACTGGCGGTGCGACTGCTGGTGGGGAACGGGCGTCTCGGCCGCGCCCATGCGGCGTACCGGCGCCAGCAGATGACCGAACAGCGCCTCGCCGATCTGCGCGGCGATCTCGGCGCCGGTGCCGTACAGCAGGGGCGCCTCGTGCAGCACCACGGCCCGGCGGGTGCGCCGCACCGAGTCGAGGATGGTGTCCATGTCGAGCGGCTTGAGGCTGCGCAGGTCGACCACTTCGACTTCGATGCCCTCGGTGGCGAGCGCCTTGGCGGCCGACTCGGCCAGCGCCACCATCGCGCCGGAGGCGACCGCCGTGGCATCGCGCCCGTCCCGCGCAATGCGGGCCTTGCCGAGCGGCACCACCAGGTCGCCATCCGGTACCTCGCCATTCATGCTGTAGAGCGCCTTGTGCTCCATGAACAGCACCGGGTTCGGGTCGCGAATCGCAGCTGCGAGCATGCCCTTGGCATCGGCCGGCGTCGCCGGCATCGCGATGCGAAGGCCGGGCACGTTGGCCACCCAGGCTTCGGGGCTCTGGTCATGGTGCATGCCTGCGCCAACGGCGCCGTACGGGGTACGCACCACCATCGGCAGCGGGTCGACGCCGCCGGAAGAAAACACCGCCTTGGCAGCCGAATTCACCAGGTGGTCCATGCCCAGCGTCAGGAAGTCGGCGAACATCAGTTCGGCGATCGGCCGCATGCCCATCATGGCCATGCCCACCGCCGTGCCGACGATCGCGGATTCGGAGATCGGCGTCTCGATGATGCGTTTCGCGCCGAAGCGCTCGAGCAAGCCCTTGGAGACGGCGAAGGAACCACCGAGACGGCCGATGTCCTGGCCCAGCATGACGACGCGCGGATCGCGCTCCATCTCTTCGAGCAGGCCTTGTCGCAAGGCGGCCCGGTATCGCATCATGGCCATGCTAGCGATCCTCCCGAATGGTGGTTGTGGCATCGCCTTCATGGAAGACGTAGCGCTCCAGCCCTTCGGCTTCGAGTACCGGCAGTTCGCGCGCCGCCGCAAGTGCCTGCTCGATCTCGAGGTCGAGCGACACCCTCAGCTCGTCCAGCTCCCGTTCGCTGGCCAGGCCCGCTTCCAGCACGGCTGCGCGAGCGCGCGGCAGCGGGTCGCGTCCAGCCCAGGTCTTCATGAACTCGGCGGTGCGGAAATCGGGCAGTCCTTCGACGTGCGCGTGCAAGCGACAGGTGTCCGCGACGATCAAGGTCGGCCCCTTGCCTTCGCGTGCCCGCGCCAGGGCCTGTTGCGCGGCTTCATACACGGCTGCGATGTCGTTGCCGTCGATCCGGATGCCGGGCATGCCGTAAGCCTGCGCTCTCACGCTCAGGTCGTCGATCGGCATGTAACTCGACCACTCCTGCGATTCGGCCACGCCGTTGGACTCGCAGACGAAGACGACCGGTGCGCGATAGATCGCGGCCATGTTCATGCCTTCGTGGCAATCGCCGCGGTTGGCCGCACCGTCGCCGAAAAGGCAGACCGCGCAGTCGCCCGCGCCGCGCGCCTCCAGCGCCATGGCGACGCCGGTCGCGACCGGGATCTGGGCGCCGAGGATGCCGGTGGTGCCGACGATGCCGTACTGCAAGGCCGCCATGTGGCGCGACCCGGTGAGGCCGCGGCCTGGAGAGTCTGCACGGCCGAGTACGCCAGCCCACTGCACAAGCAGCGGCACGCCACGAGCGAAGAAGGCGGGCCGCGACCGGAGCGACGGCAGCAATTGGTCGCCGGCCGCCATGGCGTAGCCGATACCGACGCCGATCGCTTCCTGGCCGATATAGGAGTGCACGGACTCCATCTTTTCCTTGCCGCTCTTGTAGAAGCGGATCTGCGCCTCGTCGAAGAGCCGCGCCAGGAGCAAGGTGCGGTACATCTCGCGCAGCGGCGGTGACGGCGCCTGGGCCGGGTCGCCGCCGGCGACCGCGCGGCTTATCGGATTCGAATCGGAAGTCAATTGAGCACGGCCCCCGACTTCTCGATCAGGCTGCGCCACTTGGGTGTCTCCGACTCGATGAACTTCCGGAACTTGTCCGGCGGCATGTTGAGCGCGTTGTTCCCGCCCTTGTAGAAGTTGTCGACCACCAGCGGATCCTTGAGCGCGGCTTCGACCGCGGGCACCAGCTTGTCGACGATGGCTTGCGGGGTTCCGATCGGCAGGAACAAGCCGGTCCATGGCGCCAGGTTGACCTGCGGGTAGCCGAGCTCGGTCGCGGTCGGGATGTCGGGCGCCACCGCCAGCCGCTTCGAGGTGCTCAGGACCAGCGGCCTGAGCTTGCCGGTCGCGACATGGCCGGCGATCGGCTGCGCATAGTCGAACATCAGCTGGATGTTGCCGCCCAGCAAGTCCGCGCTGGCCGCCGCCGTGCCCTTGTAGGGCACGTGGACCATGTCGATGTTGGCAGCGCTCTTCAAAAGCTCGCCGGCCAGGTGCGGCGAGGTGCCGAGCCCGGGCGATCCGAAGTTCACCTTGCCCGGATTCTTGCGGGCGTAGTCGATCAGCTCGGCCAGCGTGCGGTACGGGCTGCTGGTCGTGGCCACCAGGACCATGGGCGTTTCGGTGAGGCCATAGAGCGGCACGAAGCTCTTGAGCGTGTCGTACGGCGGCGGCTTCATCATGGCCTGGACGGCGACCATCGGCCCCGAGGTTCCGTACAGGATCGTGTAGCCGTCCGGCTTGGCCTTGAGGACCGCCTGCGCGCCGATCACGCCGCTCGCGCCGCCGTAGTTCTCGATGACGATGGGTTGCCCCAGCTTGTCGCCGAGCACCTTGGCCATCAGCCGGGCGCTGCCGTCGGTGACGCCGCCGGCCGGAAACGGAATCACCATCGTGATCGGACGCGAGGGATAGTTTTCCGGCTGGGCGCTCACGCTCGAAACGGCGAGCAGTGCGCCGGCACCGGCGGTTGCGAGTAGGCGCATCGTCTTGGCGAGCATCTTGTCTCCAGTGAATGAGCGCCGCAGTTTATGGGGGGCCCCCTCGCCGAACAATCGGCGGTGCCGGAAAGCAGATATGCGTTTTGGAGCATGGCAGGGCGCGATGCTTTTCGCGCGAAGCATCGCGTCGACCGGCAAGCCAACGTCGACGCCGTTTGCTACGAAGCCGGCGGTTGCCAGATGCCGTTGGCGGCCAGCTCTTCGACGATGGTGCGGATCAGCTTGGCGACTTCCCGCGCCGCGAACGAGGTCGGATGCTGGCCGCCACCGGTCACGAGCGTCACCGTCCGGTCGAGCCCCGGCTCGACGATGCGGGAAGCCTGCAGCAGTCCACCGGAAACCTCGCGACCCACCGCATGGCCGCTCAGGATGGTGTGCGCCGAGCCGGCCGCCGCCAGGTCCTTCTGGATCGTGAGCGATTCGACCTCCATCGCCACGTTCAGCTGGATGCCCTGGCGCCTGCCCTGCTGCTCGAGCTTCATTCGAAGGCCGTTGGGCAGACCCGGCAGCACCATCGGCACGCCGTCGAGCAACCTGAAAGGCACTGTCGGGTGGCGAGTCAACGGGTCGCCGGGCGGACCGACCAGGTAGGTTTCGACCCGCGCCAGCGGATGCTCCGCGGCCGGTACCCGTGCATACCGAAAAGGCACGCCGATATCGATCTTGCCGGTCGACAACCACTCGTCGATGCTGCCGCTGCTTCCGTCGATGCAATAGAGGCGAATGCCCGGATGTCGATCCCGAAGGCGCAGGTAGAGCATGTTGACCAGGGGTTGCGACAAGGTCGGTACCAGCCCGATGCGCACCTCGCCGGTCGGCACGCCGCCGGTGCTGCGCATGTCGTTGGCCAATCGATCGGCGTCGGCCAGGAGCTGGGTGACCCGCGGCAGCATCTGCTCGCCGAACATCGAAAGCTTGACGCCCCGCCCGGTGCGCTGAAAGAGCCGGCCGCCGCATTGCTGCTCGAGTGCGCTGATCTGGCGGCTGACGGCCGACTGCAACGAGCCGTTGGCGACGGCGACGCGCGTCAGGCTGCCCAGTTCGGCCACCTGCGAAAAGAGCCGCAGCTTGTCGAGATCCAGGGCTCCGGCGGTTGGGGTCGAAGTCATGCGCGGGAAAGCATATCAGTTTTGCCAGCTCATGGACTAGGCGCAGAGCAGCCTTGGCTCCTAGACTTTCGGCGTTCCCAATCACGCCAAACCATGGACTTCGAAACCCCTTCCGAATACGAACCCATCCTCGACGTCGTGCGCGAGTTCCGCCGTCGCGAACTCGACCCGCTGGAGAAGGAATTCCTCCTGGCCGGGGAGATGGACAAGGAGACCAAGCTCGCTCTCGAACTGAAAGCGCGCGACGTCGGCCTTTGGGCGCTCGACGTTCCCGAAGAAGAAGGCGGCGCCAACCTGAGCTTGCTGGCCATCGCCATGATCCATGCGGAGATCTGCCAGAACGCGATCCCGTTCCACTTCGGCGGCAGTCCCGAGCCGATGCTGCGCGAAGCCAGCCCGGAGCAGAAGGCCAGGTACTACGACACCGTGATCAGCGGCGAGAAGCGAAGCTGCTATGCGTTCACCGAGCCCGACGCTGGCTCCGATGTGCAGGGCATCAAGACCCGCGCCATCAAGGACGGCAACGACTGGGTGCTCAACGGCACCAAGATCTACATCACCAACGCGCACATGGCCGACTACGCCTTCGTGTATGCGGTGACCGATCCGGCCAAGCGCGCCAAGGGCGGCATCACCTGCTTCATGGTCGACCGGGGCACACCCGGCTTCACGATCGGCAACCGCATCCGCACCATGGGCGACGGCCGCGATCCGTACGAACTGGTGTTCCAGGATTGCCGCGTTCCGGAAGAGAACATCCTGGGCGAGCTGGGCTTCGCGTTTTCGATGGGAGACAAGCAACTGACGCACGGCCGCGTGGTGCTGGCCGCGATGTGCCTGGGCCTGGCCGAACGCAGCATCGCGATCGCCACCGAGTGGGCCAAGCAGCGCAAGGCCTTCGGCAAGACCATCAGCCAGTACCAGGCCATCCAGTGGTACCTCGCCGACTCGGCGGTCGAACTCGAAGCCGCCAAGATGCTGGTCTACAAGGCGGCATGGCTGTACGACAACGACAAGCCGGTGCGCACCGAGGCGCATATGGCCAAGCTCTATGCCGCCGAGATGGCGCAGCGCGTGACCGACCGCTGCATCCAGGTGCTCGGCGGGCTGGGCTACACGCTCGAGACGCCGATCCAGAGCATGTGGCGCCATGCGCGGGTCAAGCGCATCGGCCATGGGACCACGGAAATCCACCGCTGGATGATCGCGCGGTCGATGCTCGGGATGTAGCAGGCCGCCGCTGCAGCGAAAGAACCGAGCCGCATGCTGAGCTTCAAGGGCATCTCGATCGCCGCCGAACCTTCGCCGGCAGCGTCGGTCGCCGTGGCATCGGCGGGACTGCGCAGCGGCGACAAGTACGTGACGCCGCAAGGGGTCACCGCGATCCGGCACGGCGCCAAGGCCGGCGGCACACGCGCTGCGCCAGCCTTCGGCGGCAAGCCGACCTGGACTCGCGCGCCCATGCCCGCGGGCGAGCGCTTCACCGAGGTCATGGGCCTGGTCGATGCGCACGACCTCGCCACGGTCTGCAAGGAGGCGCGCTGCCCCAACATCGGCGAATGCTGGAACGCGGGAACCGCGACGCTCATGCTGCTCGGAAGCGTCTGCACACGCGCCTGCCGCTTCTGCGCGGTCGATACCGGGCAACCGGCCGGCCGGCTCGCTGCGGACGAGCCGGCACGGGCAGCTCGCACCGTGAGCTTGCTCCAGCTGGGCTATGTGGTACTGACGTCGGTCAATCGAGACGACCTGGACGACGGCGGCGCAACGCATTTCGCCGCGACCGTACGCGCTATCCACGAGGCCTCGCCATCGACCGCGGTCGAGGTGCTGGTGCCGGACTTTCGCGGCAATCTGGCGCAGGTCGATCTGCTGCTGGCGAGCGGCGTGCAGGTCTTTGCCCAAAACATGGAGACGGTGCGGCGCTTGACGCATTCGGTGCGCGACCCGCGGGCGGGCTACGAGCAGACGCTTTCGGTGCTGCGCCATGCGGCCTCGGCCACTCCCCGAAGTTTCGTCAAGAGCAGCCTGATGCTCGGGGTTGGAGAGACCACGGACGAGGTGCTTGAGGCCCTGAATGACTTGCGCAGCGCCGGCGTCCACATCGTCACGCTGGGCCAGTACCTGCGTCCGAGCGCCCATCATCTGCCGGTCGCGAGATGGGTCGAACCCGGAGAGTTCGAGATGCTCCGAGAGGCTGCTCTTCGCATGGGCTTCCTCGAGTGCCTCGCCGGCCCCCTGGTGCGTTCGAGCTATCGCGCGGACCAAGTGCTGGTGACAGCCAGGCAGCGATTGGCCGCATGAACGCCGACGAGGTACGCCCCGGCGGCGCTCCCTTCCTGCCCGTCCCGGCCCCCGCCTCGCCCGACCGGCTGCGGGTCCGCTCGCGTGGCTCGTGCGATTACGCCGGCACCCTGGCCGAGATGCAGGCCTTCTGCGAAGAGCGTGATCGCTCGACGGCGGACGAACTGTGGCTGCTGGAGCATCCGTCGGTCTACACGCTCGGTATCTCGGGTGGCGCGCAGCACCTGCACGACCCCTGCGGCATCCCGGTCGTCGCGAGCGATCGAGGCGGCCAGGTCACCTGGCACGGGCCGGGGCAGTTGGTGGCCTACGCCCTGCTCGACCTGCGCCGGAGCGGCCTCGGCATGGGCGCGCTGATCCAGCTGCTGGAACAGGCCGTCGTCCGGACCGCTGCCCGCTGGGGCATCGAAGCCGCGGCACGTCGCGACGCGCCGGGCGTCTACGTCGGCGACCGCAAGCTGGCGAGCATCGGCATGCGTTTGCGCCGCGGCTGCACATATCACGGCATCGCGCTCAACGTGTCCAACGACCTCGCGCCTTTCGCGCAAATCGATCCCTGCGGCCATCCCGGCTTGCAGATGACCCGCCTGGCAGATCTCGGCGGGCCGGCGGACCTCGACCTGGTATCCGACGAGCTGGTTCGCAACATCCGATCGGCACTGACCCTCTCGCCGCGCCAGCTTTCTTCCTTCGCTCCCCGATCGAGCACGACCTTGCGAACGCAGGTCCAGCATCACTAGAACCCACATCGACCGTTTTCATGTCCATGCCCACCTACGTTCAAGGCCTCGCCCGTGTCGCCGCCGGTATGAAGGCAGCCGACCTGCCTGCTTCCGTCGTCACGCGACTGCAAAGCTGCCTGCTCTACAACCTCGGCATGGCGATGGCCGGCTACCGCAAGGACGACCTGAGCTGGAACGCCATCCGGAACGTCTACACCGGTGGAGGCGAGGCAAGGATGTGGATCACCGGCGAGAGTCGATCACCGCAGGAGGCGGCCTTCACGAACGCCGCCCTCGTTGCGGCACGCGGCCAGAACGACACACTGCAGGCGGCGCATGGGCATATCGGCTGCCACGTCGTGCCGGCAGTGCTTGCCTTGGCCGAGCAGCGCCGAGTCCCGGCGACGGACGTGCTGGCAGCCCTTGCGGCCGGATACGAAACCCAGGCTGCGGTCGCGCAAGGGGCGGCCGGTGCGGCGGTCTCGCGCGGCTTCCGCGCCACCTCGATCTTCGGCGTCTTCGGTGCAGCAGCCGGTGCCGCGCGCGTCCTCGGGCTGGATGCCGAACGGACGGCCCACGCGCTCGCCATCGCCGCCAGCTTCGCCGCGGGGACGATGCAGACCTGGGCCGACGGATCGATGGAGTGGCGCTTGCAAGTGGGTCATGCCAGCCATTCCGGCGTGGTGGCCGCGCTGTTGGCCGAGGGCGGCCTGATGGGCGCCGCGCGGGCGCTCGAAGGCGCTGCCGGTTTCTACAAGGCCTTCACCGGCGACGTACCGGAACTGCCGAAGGCGCCCGCTGCGTCTGGCCAGTGGGCCATCGATCGGGTGATGTTCAAGCCCTATCCCGGTTGCGCCATCAACCAGGGGCCGGTGCATGCGCTCCTCACGCTGCTCACGGCCCGGGACATCGCAACGGCGGAGGTGGAGCGCATCGACGTGTGGCTATCGCCCACCCAGTGGGCCTACCCGGGCGTCGCCTTGCACGGGCCCTTCGCCACCTCGGCTGGCGCCGTCATGAGCACCGCCTTCATGCTGGCTGCCGCGCTGCGCGACCGGGCGCTGCGCCAATCGCACTTCGCGCTCGAATACGACGACGCCGGTTTGCTCGAGCTCGCGAGCCGCATCGAAGCCCATGCGGATGCCGACATGCCGGACGGCAGCGCCAGGGTGCAGGTTGAACTGAAAAGCGGCGAGCGGCACGAGGGCAGGTGCAAGGACGAACCCGGCTTCGTCTTCGACTGGACCGATACCGTCGCGCTGGTTCGAGGCCTGGCGCCCGAACTCGAGCTGCCCGAAGCCGACCGCCGGCTCTCGCGCCTGGTGGAGGCAGTCGATCGGCTGGGTGCGGCCGAAAACGCCGGTGCGTTGATTGCCTGTCTGATGGCCTGACGGCTACACGGTTGCGGCGCCGATCCGGTCGAGCGCCTCGACCGCATCGCCGGGCAACACGAGCTGTGCCGCCGCCAGGTTTTCGCGCAGATGCACGGCCGACGAGGTGCCGGGAATCAGCAGGATGTTCGGCGACCGCTGCAGCAGCCAGGCCAGCGCGACCTGCATCGGCGTCGCCTGGAGTCGATGCGCCACCTCGTTCAGCTCCGCCGACTGCAGCGGACTGAAGCCGCCGAGCGGGAAGAACGGTACGTAGGCAACGCCATCCTCGGCCAATGCGTCGATCAGCGCATCGTCCGCACGGCTCGCCAGGTTGTACTGGTTCTGCACGCAGGCGATGTCGCAGATTTTTCGGCCTTGCGCGACCTGTGCCGGCGTCACGTTGCTGAGACCGATCCGGCGCACGAGCCCCCTCGACTGCAGCTCGGCCAATGCGCTGAGCGGCGCCTCGATGTCGCCTTCGGCCGGGCCGTGCGTGTCGAACATGATGCGAAGGTTGACCACGTCGAGCGCATCGAGCCTCAGGTTGCGCAGGTTGTCGTGCACCGCAGCCGCCAGGTCGGCCGCCGACATCGCGGGCAGCCAGCCGCCCTGCTCGTCGCGCACCGCGCCGATCTTGGTGACGATGACCAGGTCGTCCCGGTATGGGTGCAGGGCCTCCCGGATCAGTTGATTGGTGACATGCGGCCCATAGAAGTCGCTGGTGTCGATGTGGTCGACGCCGCTTTCGACGGCTTCGCGCAGCACCGCGAGGGCGGCATCGCGATCCCGGGGCGGGCCGAAGACGCCGGGGCCGGCGAGCTGCATCGCGCCGTAGCCCAGACGGGTCACCTGGCGGTCGCCGAGCGCAAAGGTGCCGGCGGTTGCTATCGATTTCATGACGGGTTCCTTTGAAGTGGCGCCAGTTTAGGAACGGCAGGCTTTCCTGATAAGCCGGCACACTCGGCACAAGCCGTGCAGAAATCCGAACAATGAAATCGAACCTGGGTGATCTCAACGCCTTCATCGCCGTGGTGCGCGCAGCGGGCTTTCGGGGCGGCGCCCGGCTGATCGGCATCAGCGCCTCGGCCGCCAGCGAGGCCGTGCGCCGGCTCGAAGCGCAACTGGGAGTTCGACTGCTCCACCGGACCACCCGCAGCGTGGTGCCGACCGAGGCCGGACAGCGGCTGCTCGAACGACTGGGCCCGGCGCTCGGCGAAGTCGAGGCCGCACTCGACGTCGCCAACAGCTTCCGCGACCGGCCCGCCGGCACGCTGCGGCTGAACGTGCCGGTCAGCGCAGCAAGATTGGTCCTCCCGCAGATCGTGCCGGGCTTCCTCGCGGCCTATCCCGACATCGTGCTCGACGTCACCGCCGAAGATGGCTTCGTCGATGTGCTCGCGGCCGGCTGCGATGCGGGCATCCGCTACGACGAGCGGCTGGAGCAGGACATGATCGCGGTGCCGATCGGCCCGCGCTTCCAGCGCTTCGCGGCGGCTGCGGCGCCTGGCTACCTGGCGGCTCGCGGCATGCCGAGGCATCCACGCGAGCTGCTCGATCACTCGTGCATTCGCGGGCGATTCGGCAGCGGCGCGATGCCGCGCTGGGAGTTCGAGCAGGACGGCGAGAAGCTCGAGGTCGACCCGTCAGGCCAGTTGATCGTGGGGCTCGGCGCGACCGCCGACCTGGCGGTGGACGCTGCGATCGCCGGCAGCGGCGTCGTCTTCCTGTTCGAGGACTGGCTTCGGCCGCACTTCGAAAGCGGCGCCTTGCGACCGATCCTCGAGCCGTGGTGGATGAAGTTCTCGGGACCTTACCTGTACTACCCGGGGCGGCGCTTCGTGCCGGCACCGCTCAAGGCCTTCATCGACTACGTCCAGTCGCTGCCGATCGAACCCGCGCCTGCGGATTAGCGTCGGAGGGCGGCATCGTGCCGACCGTCGGGCTCGAAAGCTCCACCCTGCCCCGCATCTCGCCGACCGAGCAGGCGCCGCCGAGCGCCATGGCCCTGTCGAATTCGGCCTTCAGGATGCCCAATGCATGAAGGACGCCCGGCTCGCCGGCGGCAGCGAGTCCGAACAGCGTCGCCCTTCCCAGCTGCACGCCGTCCGCGCCGAGCGCGATGGCCTTCGCGATGTCGTTTCCGGTTCGAAACCCGCTGTCGACGAGCACCGTCATGCGAGCGCCGGTCGCTTCCAAGATCGCCGGGAGCCATTCGATCGTCGAACGGGTACCGTCGAGCTGGCGACCACCGTGGTTCGACACGACGATGCCGTCCGCGCCGGCGTCGATGCATCGGCGCGCCTGGTCCGGCGAGCTGATGCCCTTGATGACGAGCTTCCCGGCCCACCGCGACCGCAACCACGCCAGGTCGTCCCAGCAGAAGCAGCTGCTCAGTTGCTGCTGCATGACGTCGCTGATCGTCGCGCCGCGCGGCGGCGCGCCTGCGATGTCTTCGAAAAGGCGGAGCATCGGCGGGCCCGCACGCAGCATGCCCAGCGCCCACTGCGGATGGATCGCGGCGTCCAGCAAGTTCTTCAGCGTCCAGCGAAATGGCAGGGTGAAGGCGTTGCGGATATCCCGGTTCCTGCGGCCCGAGACGGTGGTGTCCACGGTCAGCTGGAGCACCTCGAAGCCGCTCGCAAAGATGCGCTGCAAAAAGGCATCGACCAATCCACGGTCGTTCATCATGTACAGCTGGAACCAGCGCAGCCGGCCCGCGGCCTTTTCGATTCTGTCGAGTCGCACCGTGGCTGCGGTGCTGAGCACGAAAGGAATGTCCGCCTTTGCCGCCGCACGCGCCAACGCCAGGTCGCCATCCGGCCAGAAGGCGCCGTTCAAGCCTGTCGGCCCGATGACGACCGGGAAGGCGACGTCCTGACCGAAGAGCTTCGTGCCGAGTTGCCGCCCGGACACGTCCACCAGGGGAGCGGGCAGCAGGTGGATGTCGTCGAATGCGCTGCGATTTCGGCGCGCGGTGATTTCCTCGCCCGCAGCGCCATCGATGTAGTCGAAGACCATGCGCGGCAACTTGCGCCTGGCGAGCGCGCGCAGGTCGCCGATGCTTGCAACTTGGCTGAGATTCATGTTCGGGGTGACGGTCCGCAAGCGCCGACGAATGGCGCGGGTTCGAAGCTGCATCCGCGTGCAGGCCTGCCAACTTATACACCGGGCCCGGTTGCGGGCCCCGCGGGCCAGCTTCGCCGTTCACCTCACAATCAAGTCCATCGTCCTTCGATGATCCAGGAGCCGAACCGCATGAATTTTCCCGAAGCAGATGCCGCCTTGCGCGCGGCGATCGATGGCGAGCAGCTTGCAGGCGCTTCGTATGCCATCTTCCGAGGTGGCGAGTCGCTCGCTCGCAACTGGCTCGGCTGGGCCGATCGCGAACGGAGCGAGTCGCTGCGAGAAGACCATCTCTTTCGCGCGTTCTCCAACACCAAGCTGGTCACGAGTTGCGCTGCGTTGCAGCTGGTCGAGCAGGGTCGGCTCGACCTCGACGACCCGGTGGCCAACCACATTCCGGCGTTCCAGAACCTGCAAGTGATGCGCCCTGGTGCCACCAGCATCGAGGACACGGTGCCGGCACGAGAGCCCGTTCGCATCCGGCACCTGCTCACGCACACGGCCGGCTTCACCTACGGCTTCCTCCAGCCCGGCACGCCGATCGGCGATGCGTACAACGCGGCACGCATCCTCCAGCCTTCGCTCGACCTTGCCGAGATGACCGAGGCACTCGCGCGCCTGCCGCTGCTGTTCGAACCCGGCACGCGCTGGAACTATTCGGTCGGCATCGACGTCGTCGGCCGTGTGATCGAGCTGGTGTCCGGCCAGCGCCTCGACGACTACTTCGGCGAGCACATCTTTGAGCCGCTGGGTCTCGAGGACACCTTCTTCTCGATCCCGGCGGACAAGCAGTCGCGCCTGGCGGCGCTCTATGTCGGCAGCATGGAAGAGCCGCTCCGCCCTGGGCTTGCGCGCGCCGACCACCTGCCGTACCGCGGTGCCTACCTGCAGCGCATGCCCTTCCTGGGCGGCGGTGGCGGCCTGGTGACATCGCTCGGCGACTTCGGCAAGCTGGTGCAGACGCTGCTTCGGGGTGGCGCCCCCCTGCTGAGGCCGGAGACCATGCCGCTACTCACCCGCAACCAGTTGCCCCTCGGGATGTGGGTCCAGTTCCCCGGACAACCCGTGCAGACCGGGCGCGGCCACAGCTTTGCCGCTGCCGTGGTCGCCGAGGAAACCGCCGGCCTCCCGATGGCGGAAGGCCAGGTCCATTGGGGTGGGTTGGCCGGCACCAAATGGTTCTTCTCACCGGCCGAGGACCTGGGCGCGGTGCTCATGACACAACGCTTCATGGGCAGCGACCTGCCGTACTGGCCGAACTTCCTGAGCGCGCTGCGGCAGGACCTGGGGCTCCGGCGCATCTGAGTGGCCGAGCCGCATCGCGACCTGCGCCGCTACTTGCCTACATGCAGGCGAGTCCTGAGCGCTCACCTCGCGTCGCGGGCAGGCGATAGAACCGGGTTCTCCCAACTCAATCAGCTAGCCGCCAATGTCCACTCCCGAAAGCCTCAAGGATCTCTATACCGACGAACTCAAGGACCTCTGGTCTGCCAACGACCAGATGCAGCGTTGCGTGAAGAAGCTGGTTTCCAAGGCTTCCGACAAGGCACTCAAGGAGCTTCTTGCCAACTCGCAGGGTGAGATCGCCAAGCACACGGCGGTGCTCAAGGAACTGATCGCCGCCGCCGGCGAGAAGGTCTCGAAGGAGCATTGCAAGGGCATGGAAGGCCTCGTGACCGAAGCGATCAAGCACACGACCGAAGAAGCGCCCAAGAAGGGTCCGTTGCTCGACGTCGTGATCATTGCGCAGTACCAGCGCATGACCCACTACGGCATCTCGGGCTTCGGCACGGCAGGTGCAATGGCCAAGGCCCTGAAGCTGCGCGACGATGCCGCGAAGCTGAAGGCGGCCACCAAGGAAATCTACGGCGGCGACTCGTACAGCTCCAAGCTGGCCGAGGTGTCGATCAACGTCAGGGCCGCAGACCAGAGCCGGATGCAGGACTGAGTCGTCTCTTCGGGGAGCGCCATGAAGTCGGGCGGGATCGGGGCGCGACAATCACCGCCTTCACGTGTCTTCAAGGATCAACGGTGCCCCGCCTCTCCCCCCTTCCGCCCGAAACCACGCCCTCGCTCCGACCGCATTTCGACTTCTTCCTCGGCACGCTCGGCTTCACGCCGAACAGCGTTCTCACGATGCAGAGACGGCCGAAAGTCGTTCTGGCATTCGCCCAGCTCAACGCTGCCGTGATGGACCCCGAGGGCGAAGTCGATCTCGGCTTCAGGCGGCTCATCGGGCATGTGGCCAGCAAGGTCTCCGGCTGCATCTACTGCCAGGCGCACACGCTGCTGGGTGCGAAGAATTTCGGCATCGATGCCGACAAGCTCGCCGCCGTGTGGGACTACCAGAGCAGTCCGCTCTACAGCATCAAGGAGCGGCTTGCGCTGGACTTCGCCATCGCTGCGTCATCGCAGCCGAACGGCGTGACCGACGAACAGTTCGAAGCGTTGCAAAGCCACTGGACCGACGGACAGATCGTCGAGATCCTGGCGGTGGTCGCGATGTTCGGCTTCCTCAATCGCTGGAACGACACCATGGCCACGCCGCTCGAAGCCGTGCCGGACCAGGTGGCCGCCGAAGCTGCAGGATCACGCGGCTGGAGCGCCGGCAAGCACGGTTGACACGCGGGGCAACCGCTCGCTCCCGGGGCTCGGGAAGTCCCTGATCCGTTCAGGCCAGCTCGATCGATACCGGCGCGTGATCGCTGGATTTTTCCCAGCCGCGCACTTCCCGATCCACCTCGGCGGCGCGCAGCCGCGGCGCCAGCGCCGGACTCAGCAGGAAGTGGTCGATGCGCAACCCGGCATTGCGCTGGAACGCATTGCGGAAGTAATCGAAGAAGGTGTAGATGGTTGCGTCCGGATGGAGGCTCCGCACGGCATCGATCCATCCCTGCGCCATGAGGCGCCCGAATGCCTCGCGGGTTTCTTCACGGAACAAGGCGTCGTCCACCCAGCGCTCGGGCTTGTAGACATCTCGCCCGGTCGGGATCACGTTGTAGTCGCCGGCCAGCACCACCTGCTTGCCGCTCGCCATCAACTCCGCGGCACGAAGGATGAAGCTTTCGAACCAGCGCAGCTTGTACTCGTACTTCGGACCGGGAGCCGGATTGCCGTTGGGCAGGTACAAGCAGGCCACCGTCAGGTCCCCCACCTCGGCTTCGAGGTAGCGACTGTGGGTGTCGTCCGCGAAGTCGGGAAGGCCGCGCTGGATCTCGACCGGCTGCATCCCGCGCGCAAGGATCGCCACGCCGTTCCAGCTCTTCTGGCCATGCCAGATCGACTCGTAGCCGAGTGCCTGCAACTCCTCGCGCGGAAAGCGTTCTTGCGGCGACTTCAGTTCCTGGAGGCAGACGATGTCGGGCTGGCTTTTTTCGAGCCAGCGCAGCAGCACGGGCTGGCGGGCATTCATGCCATTGATGTTGTAGGTCGCGATTCGCATGGGTCTCTCGCTTGGGTGAGTGAATGGTTCTGCCGGCCATTGTCAGCCCATGGAGAGCGAGCGAGGGTCGTCGCGCCGGTCAGCCCGGTTTGCCCATCCCGATGGCCTTGACCAGACGGCCTTCCGTCTCGTACGCCTGCACGGCCCAGCGCGCATAGTCGGCGCCCGACTGGTACCACGGCTCCTGCGCGTTGTCCTCGAGCGTCGATACGAACTGCGGATCGGTCATCGCTTGCTTGAAGGCATCGTGCAATCGGGCGACGACCGCTGGGCTCATGTTCCGCGGGCCGGCGATGCCGTAGGGCGAGGTCGCGACCACATCGATGCCCAGCTCCTTCAGCGAGGGCACCTGCGGCAGCTTCGGATTGCGCTTCTCGGTGAACAAGGCCAGCACGCGCGCCTTGCCTGCCCGCACCATCGGCACCCCGATGGTGTCGAGCTGGAGCATGGCCTGGCCGCCCATCAAGGCGACCGTGGTCTCCGACGTACCCTTGTAAGGCACGTGCAAGAACTTGGCCCCGGTCTGGCGAGCGACCTCCTCCATCGCCATGTGCAAGGTGGTGCCCTGGCCGGTCGATGCGTACGACACCTCGCCCGGATGCGCCTTCGCGTACTCGATCATGTCCTTGAAGCTTTTCCACGGCGCATCCGCCCGCACGATGATGCCGGTGCTCGATCCGCCGATGCCGATGATGTAGCTGAAGTCCTTGAGCGGGTCGTAGCTCACCTGCTGCATGTGCGGATAGCGCAGCATGCTGACCATGAACTGCGAGATGGTGTAGCCGTCCGGCTTGGCGGTCGCCGCCATCGCAGCGGTACCGAGGGTGCCGCCGGCCCCGGGCTTGTTGATGATGACCAGCGGCTGCCCGAGCGGCTTGCTTGCCGCATTCGCGAGCGCCCGCATCACCACGTCGTTCGGACCGCCGGGCGGCCACGGCACGATCAGGTCGATGGCTTGTGCCGGGTACTCGGCCTGCGCTCCCGAGAGGCTCGGCCAGCCCGCCACGCCCGCGGCCGCGCCGCCGGCCACCGCCTTCAGCAGGCTCCGTCGCCGGAAGCCCGCGCCGTCGTTCATGGAATCCTTCGTCATTCATGTCTCCTTGTTGTCGACCACCATGCACCGTGCGCGAAGAGCGCACGATGCGCCAAAGCGATGTTTTCGATCCTCAATGCGAATCGGGCCCGGCCGCCGTTCCGTTTTCATGACCGAGCAGCACGTCGAAAGCGGTGATCGGCGGGAAGGCCTCGGGATCGACCAGGGCATCGATCACGAACGGAAGCGGCGAGGCCATCGCGGCATCGAAGGCAGCCCGGATCGCGTGCGGATCGTCGATCACGATGCCGTCGCAACCGCAGGCTCGGGCGATCGCGACATGGTCGAAGGGGCCGATGGCGCAGACCTCGGCGAAGCGGCCAAAACGGCACAACTCCGCGTCTCGCTGGAAGCCCAATATCGCGTTGTTCAGCACCACCACGATGACCTTGACGCCGTGCCGCTTCGCCGTTTCCAGTTCCGACCAGCAATGCGCGAAGCCACCATCGCCGACCACCGCGATCACCGTGCGATCGGGGCAGCCGAGCTTGCTGCCGACGGCGAGCGGCAACCCCCAGCCCAATCCACCGAGCCCTCGCGGCGTGATGAAGCGCTGCCCTGCCCGGCGCGAGGGCACGTATTGCGCCACCCAGAGCGACGAGTAGCTCGCGTCCGCGACCCAGATCGCCTCCGGCCCCGCCAGTTCGGACAGCTGCCGGACGAGTCGTTCGGGCCGCATCGGCATCGCGTCCATGGCGATCGAGCCTTCGAGATCCGCGCGGTGCAGCGCGCGCGCCGTCGCGATCAGGTCCCGAACCGCAGCGCCGCCCGCATGGTGATCCAGCCCCAGCCGGACGCCTTCTTCGAGCAAGCCATCCAGCGTTGCGCCGGCATCGCCGAGCAGACGTTGGCAGGGATAGTTGCGGCCGATCTCGTCCGGATCCACGTCGATCTGCATGAACTGCGCGGCCGAGTCGAAGAGCGTCCAAGATGCGGTCCCGTTCTCGTTCGTGCGAGTGCCGACGAAAAGCACCGCATCCGCGCTTCGCACATAGTCCAGCAGATGGCGGCTCGGGCTGCGCGCACCCATGACATAGCCGACCACGCCGATGCTGAGCGGATGCGATTCGTCGATCGAACCCTTGCCCATGTTGGTGGTCGCAACGGGAACCTGCCAGGCCTCCTGTAGGCGGACGAGCGATGCGCACGCTTTCGACGAATGCACGCCGCCGCCCGCGACGATCAACGGGCGCTTGGCCGCCATCAGGGTCTTCGCTGCCTTCGACAGGGTCTGGCGACTTGGCAGAAACCGATCGACCGGCACGCGCGCCATCTCGGGCGCGAGGGCGATCGGCGGTCGCGTGTCCGCCACCGCCTCGTTCACCATGTCGTGCGGCACGATCAACACCGCCGGACCCGGGCGCCCGGTGCAGGCTGCCCTGATGGCGCGCTCGACATATTCCCCGGCGCGGCTCGCCATTGGAATCTTGCGGACCCACTTGGCCACCGGCTTGAACATCGCCTCGTGATCCAGGTCCTGGAACGCGTGGCGATCCTGGCCGCTGCGCGGTATGTCCTGCACCAGCGCCAGCAGCGGTATCGATGCCTTGAGCGCCTCAGCCAGGCCGGCTACCAGCAAGGCCGCCGCCGGGCCGTTCTGCGCCGCGACCACGCCGATCCGGCCGGTGCTGCGTGCATAGCCGTCCGCCATCACCACGCCCGCGTTCTCGGTGCGATAGCCGATCTGCCGGATGCCGGCCCGATCGGCTGCGATGAAGAAGGGAATCGGGCAGCACTGCCCGAAGACCGTGTCGATGCCGGCGGCGCGCATCGCCAGTGCCATCGCGGTCCCGACGTTGTTCTCCTCGAAATTCTCTCGCGGCCGCACCGGCGCATGCGGTTCGACCTTGGGCTTCTGCCGAACGGACGCGCTCATGCCTTGCCTCCAGCGATGCCGGCCTCGGTCTCGACCACGAAGCAGACCGCGGTGGTCGCGCTGCCGCCGAGGTTCAAGGTGGCGAATCGACACGCCCCCTCGACCTGGATCTCCCCCGCACGGCCGCTCACCTGGCGGGCTGCATCGAGCACCATGCGCACGCCGGTCGCGCCGACCGGATGCCCGCCGCCGATCAAGCCGCCGCTCGGGTTGATCGGAATGCGGCCGTCCGGCTCGATCCAGCCCTCCTCGATCGCGCGCCAGCTCTCTCCCGGTCGAGTGATGCCGAAGTGGTCGATCGCCATGTACTCGGTCGGGCTGAAGCAGTCATGCGTCTCGATGCCCGAGAGCGACTGCCAGTCGGCGATGCCGGCACGGCGGAAGGCATCCGCGATCGTGTCGCGCACATGCGGGAACACGTAGGGCTGGCCGGCGCTCGCCTCGAGCTTCTTCTCGAGCTGCAGATGCGCGGTGCGGTGCCCCCAGCCAGCGATGCGCGGGATGCCGTCGAAGGCGATGCCGTGCCGATCGGCCCAGCTGCGCGCGAAGGCGGCAGACGCCAGCACCACGCTTGCCGAACCATCGGTCAGCTGCCCGCAGTCGTTGCGGCGCACCATGCCTTCGATCACCGGATTCTTCTCGTCGTCTGCACTGAATGCGCCTTCTTCGAAATGCCAGGTGCGGGTCTGCGCGAGCGGGTTGCGACGCGCATTTCGTATGTTGATCTCCGCGATGCGCGCAAGATGTTCGTAGCGAATGCCGAAGCGCTGGTCGTATTCGCGGGCCACCCTGTCGAACATCCACGGCCAGACGAAGCGCGCCTCGGCGCCCTCCTCGCCGACCCATGCGGCCGCACCCAGATGCCCGGCAGCCACTGCACCGGGCACGTGGCGCTCGATCTCGACGCCGCTCACCAGCACGCAGTCGTAGCGCCGTGCCTCGATCTCGGCCATGGCGGCGAGCATCGCGATGCCGCCGGAAGCGCAGGCCGCCTCGTGCCGACCCGAAGGCTTGCCATCGAGCGCCGGATCGATCGCCGCGAACATGCCGCCCAGGTGTGCCTGCCCTTGCAGCAGCTCGCCGATGAAGTTGCCGACATGGCAGCAGTCGATCTCGCGGGCTTCGACCTTCGCATCCTGCAAGGCGGCGAGCACCGAGCTGCGGAGCAGCTCGAAGAGCCCATCGCCTTCGCGTTGGGCATGGCGTGCGAAGTCGGACTGGTGCCCGCCGAGGATGTAGACAGGTGGGTGCGATGGGCTCATGTTCGATTCAGTCGGTTCGAGAAGAGGTGGATCGGGCGGCCAGTTCGGCGGCTTGCGCTCGCAGCACCGGCTTGGCGAGCTTGCCGTTCTGGTTGCGCGGAAGCGGCTGGTCGGAAAGGGTGAGGTCGTCTGGCAGCTTGTAGTCGGCCAGCTCGCCGCGGCAGTGGTCGCGCAACTCTTCGAGCGCGATCGGGCCGCTCGCCTGCACGAAGACATGGATGCGTTCGCCGAGCACCGGGCAGGGTCGCGCCACCGCGGCGGCCTCGATCACCCGCGCGTGCCGCTGCAGGTGCGCTTCGAGCTCGCTCGCATGGATCTTGAAACCGCCGCGATTGATGACGTCCTTCAAGCGGTCGTGCAGGCGTACCCGCCCTTGGCCGTCCAGGCTGCACAAGTCGCCGGAGCGCCAGTAGCCGGCCACGAAGCCTTGCCGGGTGGCCTCGGCATCGTTCCAGTAGCCGATCGCGTTGCCGGGGCTGCGAATGAAGAGTTCGCCGGTCTCGCCTGGCGCGACCTCCTGCCCTCGCCCGTCGAGCACGCGCAGGTCGATGCAGGGCAGCGCGCTCCCGACCGACTCGCGGTCGGCTCGCGACGACGACGAGAGTCCGAGCGTGACGGCCGAGGTGGTCTCGGTGGCGCCGTAGCCGTTGTGCAGCTCCAGCTGCGGCCACCAGTCGGCAAGGCGTTCGATCGTGACCGCTGGCATCGGCGCACCACCGAAATGGCCGATGCGCCAGGCCGACAGGTCGCGCCGGCCGGCATCGGGCTCCAGCAGCAGCAGGTTGTACATCGCAGGCACCATCACCGCCGCGGTGATGCGGCGGCGCTCGATGAGGTCGAGCGTCTCCGCCGCGCGGAACTCGCGGGCGAGGATCAGGCAACCTGCCACTCGCAGGCAAGCCAGCACCACCGCGACCAGCCCGGAGATGTGCGAGCCCGGAACGGTCAGCAGGAAGCGCTCTGCAGCGCCGTATCGCATGTGTCGCCGGTAGTTCTCCGCGGTATGCCAGAAGCCGAGGTGCGACAGCAGGGCACCCTTGGGCTGCCCGGTCGTGCCCGAGGTGTACATCAGGCAGGCGGGTGCTTGCTCGTCGATCGGCTGACGCTGGCAGGCGCCGGTGCCGCGCGACAAGAACGCTTCGAAGCCTTCGACATGGCCTGCAGTCGGCGCATCGAGGCAGATGCAAAGGCATGGCGACGCGCTCTCAGCCAGGCTTTCAGGCACTCGCGGCTGCAAGGCGCTCTCATGGAAGAGCAGCGACGCCGAGGAGTGCGCAACCAACCGCGCGACATCCGCGCGCGACTGCCGCTCGCCGATCGGCACCGCGATCGCGCCGACTCGCCAGATGGCGTGGAGCAGCGCGATGAACTCCGGGCGATTGCCCATGAAGACCGCGATGCGGTCGCCGCTTCGAGTGCCCGCGGCCTGCAGCGCGCTGGCGACCTTCTCGACGCGACCTTCCAGGTCGGCGTAGGTCCAGCAGGTCTCCCCTTGCTCCACGGCGGCACCCGACGGGTTGCGAGAAACCGCGTCGTCCAGCAATGCGACGATGGTGCGCTGGTTACCCGCGAAGCAGGCGACCAGCCGATCGTCGTACAGCCATTCGTGGCGCACTGCGGCCGGCGGTTCGACGCCAAGCAACTGCTCGTTGTTCATTTGCACTGCACGGTTTGTCTCCGATGTGTGCATTTCACAGACGGCACACCGCTTCCTACAATCCCAATCGCATTTTTTTCTCGCCAGGAGAGAACTTGGAGCGTCCTGCCAACTTGGGCAGCTCGGCGAAGCTGCTTCGCCTGCTGAGATTGATCGGCTTGAACGAAGCCGCCGGAGGGTTGCGCCTCACGGACCTGGTCGTGCAGACCGGCTTCGACAAGTCGACGGTGCATCGCGCGCTCGGCTGCCTGGTGGAGGAAGGATTCGTCGGCCGATCCGAGGATTCGAAGCGCTATCGCCTGGGCATCGAAGCGACGCAGCTGGCGCTCGCGGTGGCCGATCACAGCGCGATCAGGGACATGCTGCGGCCCGTGCTGATGCGGGTGGCTCGCAAGAGCGGCGATGTCGCTTACCTGATGATGCGCATCGGGCCCAACGTCGTGTGCCTGCAGCGGGAGGTCGGGCCGCTTTCCATCAAGTCGCTGCTGGCGGAAGAAGGCGTGGTGCGGCCACTGGGACTGAGCACCGTCGGCGTGTCGATCCTGGCCACGCTCGGGGATGCCGAAGTGAGCGCCGCATACGACGCGAATGCGTGGGACTACAAGCTGCGCGGCCTGGAACGCGACCAGCTTTTCCGGCTGGTGCGCGAGACGCGGACCACGCGCTACGCCGAGGTGCCGTTCCTGTCGAACGAGGTCTTCGGAGTCGGGTTGGGCATCCAGGTCTCGCCTCGGGTGCAAGCCGGCATCGGCGTGATCGGCATCAACTCGCGCATGGACGCAGGACGGCGGGCCCAGCTCGGGCAGCTACTGCTCGAAGAGCTCCTCCCGCTTTCGACGAGGGCCTGGCCTGGCCTCAGCGCGCCGACATGAACATCACGCCGAGCATCACGATGCCGGCGATAAAAGCCAGCAGCCGCACGATCCACGGAACCACCAGCCAGGCGCCAACCACCGCGGCGACCTTGCCCAGCAAGCCAGCGTTGACCATCGGCTCGCGAGCGCTACCCGCCGCCGGCGGCACGCGGTTGCCGTTGACCGGCGAACCGCAGGAGGGACAGGTGACGGCCTGCGTCGAGACTTGGTTGCCGCATTCGGGGCATGGAATGAGTGCCATGGTCGTACCTCAAGATTTCTTCGGCATGGCCGCCGCGGCATCGGGCGGCTGGATGACGATCTCGACCCGCCGGTTGCGTTGCCGCGCTTCGGGATCGTCGCTGCCGTCGATTCTGACGTCGGGCACCAGCGGCCGCTTCTTGCCGAAGCCATGCACCGACAGCTGCCGGGGCTGCCCGGCCTGCAGCATGGCCGCGACGGCCTGCGCGCGGCGCATCGACAAGGCGTCGTTGTACGCGTCCGTGCCCTTGCCGTCGGTATGGCCGTTGATCGCGACCGGCGCATCCGGGTAGCTCTTCAGCAGCTCGGCGGCACGATCGAGGGATTCGCGCGCATCCGGCCGCAGCTCGGCCTTGTCGAAATCGAACAGCACGTCCGACGGCAGGTCGATCACGATGGCCTGGCGCTCGGTCTGGCGCGCCTTGAGCTCGGTCAAGAGCTCGCGCGTGGCGGCGACGCGCGCGGGCGGCACCTCCGCCACCCGAAAGACCGTACTTGCAGGGGGCGCGCTCTCGATTCGCGACGCCGATGGGCCGCTCGACAGGCTGCCCGCGGGCGGCACCTTGCGGAACTCGGTCTTCGGTGCATCGGCCACGCGCGCAAAGCTGCTAAGCGAGTCCTTCAGGCTGCGCGGAACACGCTCGACGGTGAAGGCCATCGCGGACGGCGCCAGGTTGGCGCAGGCCCACAGCACCAGCGCTGCTGCGCGCGGCGCTCGACTCATGTCCCGCCTTGCTGCAGCGGCAGCGCGATGGTGAGACCCGGACCGGCCGTGTTGTCGGGCGTGTTGCCTTCGTTGATGACCAGGCGCAGTTGCGACGTCCCCGGCGCGACGGCGCCCAGGAACACCAGCCGGCCTTCCATCGTGTCGCCCGACACGATGCGCATGTAGCGGTTGTCGTCCGGCGGACGCAACATCAACTGGTTGCCGGACGCGTCGACCAGGTAGGTCTTGGTTTCGGCGAGGTTGGTGAAGTTGGTTTCGCGGCTGCCGAAGGATGCGCTCACCGTGAGGATGGTCGCGTCTTCGCCGAGTTCGATGTTCTTGACCCGTACGGTCAGGCCTGCATTCGCGACGCCTTGGACGCTGAGTGGCACCTGCTTGGGCGCGGCGGCCGTAGCGGGGGGCGCAACAGCCGTGGCAGTTGCTGCAGCCGGCGGTGTGGCAGCCGGCGCCGTTGCCGAAGGAGCGGCCGGCGCAGGCGAAGACGAAGGCGCAGCGGCAGGTGTGTTGGGTGCCGCCGGTGTGCTCGTGGCAGCGGCGTTGGCGCTTGCCGCAGGCGCGCCGGAAGCCGCTGCGGGTGCATCCTTCTCTCCGCAGGCGGTGATTGCCGCGGCCACCAGCAGCAACGGAACGAGAACGGCGCGAGTCATCGGATGTTCACGCTGTTGACGTTGCCGGCGGGCCTTGCGCCTCGCTCGCAATTCACGTCGGCATGGACGTCGCGACTGTTTCTGCCGGTCACGATGACCGTCTTGCCTTGCAGCGCCCGGCGATCGACGTTGACGCTGTTGACGTTGGCACCCTGCGCATTCGCCCGCGTACTGCCGTCGGCGCATGGCGCCTGAACGTTTTCGGCCCGGTTGCCGGTGACCTCGATCCGGTTGGTGCCGGTGCCCGGGTTGTCGATCACCGCCGTGCCGGCAGCCCCGGCAGGCATCGCTGCGGCGACCACGGTCGCGCAGCAGCAAAGTCGAAGAAAGGTGTCAAGAAGACGCATGCGGGAAGAACTCCTCATGGCTGGCGAGTCTCGGGCGACAGGCTGTCGCGTCCCGGGAGACTGCGGGTTGATGCATCGGGGCGCCTCGATGCGCCGTCGGATTGCACGGCGCCCATGCCCGGCAGGCGCGACAGCGTGTTCGCGTTCTGCGGCGCCGGCGCGGCTGCGGCCGGCGCTGCGGATGGCAGCCCGCCCTGGCTACGGATGGTGGTCTCGAGATCGTTGGCAAATCGCTCGGCCAGCGCCATCTCCTCGGCCGCCATCTCGCCGCCGAGCGATGTGATGGCCTCGCTCGCCTGCCGGGCGCTGGTGCTTCCGGGCGGAGCGAGCCGCTCGGTCAGGCGCGCATAGCCGAGCGCCTTGATGTTGTCCTGCTTGGCGCCGCGGCCGTTCTGGTAGAGCTCGCTCAGGCGCTGCATGGCCCGAGGATCTCCGCGTACCGCGCCGAGCAGGTACCAGCGGTAGGCCTGCCCGATGTCCGACACGCCGCTGCGATTGCTCTGATAGGCATCGCCCAGCATCGTCAACAGATTGGGGTTGTTGCTGCGAAGCGCGTCTTCTTTCAGCCGCGCGATCTCGCTCTGGTAGAGCGGACCCTGGCAGCCAGGGTTGACCACGCCGCGCTCGATGGCCTGCTGGCAGGACTCGACATAGCGCGCGCCGGCACCGGGCGTGGGCGACGACTGCGAAGGTGTCGGCACCGCCGCGCCCGAGCCGGCCGCGACCGCCGAGCGCGGCAGCCCACCGGGCAGCCCGGGCGCCGCACCGCTGTTGTTGGCAGCAGCGGCGGCAGCAGCGCCGGCCGCACCGGCACTGGCAGCCGTGCCGACGCCGACGCCCGGCGCTGCCGCGGCCTGCGCATGGACCTGCAGGCCCTGCAGCGCGACGGCCGAGACGAAGGCTGCCTGCAAAGCCAGTTGCAGCATCGAACCGGTCATCAGCTTCCTGCCTTCGCCGGCACCGCCTGAGTGGCCTGCGCGGTCGGTGGAAGATCCCACGGCATCGGCACGCCGAAGAACAAGGGCTCGAAGCCTTGCCAGGTCAGCACGTCGACGCTTTCGCCGACCTGCGGATAGCGCGCGGCATAGATGGTCCGGATGGCATTGCGGGTCGGCTCGTCCAGCTTCTGGTTGACCTCGACGTTCTGCCCGTACTTGCGCAGCATCACCTGCACCAGTCCGATCTTGAGTTCGGGCGTCAGGCCTTCGAACGAGGCCCGCATGTTGTCGACCACCACCGGATCGGGCACGCCGTTCGGAATGCAGCGCCAGTACGGCGTGTTGGTCGCCTTGCCCATCAGCTCGAGCACGCTCAGGTCGACCAGCGTGCGGATCGCTGAATGCCGTCCCTGCAGGTAGCGGCCCTCGAGCTTGAAGCCGAAGGAGTCGCCATAGAAGCCGAGGCTCGCGTTGTCCTCGGCGGTGAAGTTCAGCACCTTGATGACGTTCGAGGCCTGGATGCGCGGCACCATCTGCTGGGTGCTGAAGCTCACCAGGTTGAGGTCGAGCGCCAGCGCCGACAGGATCGCGGTGCGCTTCACGTCGGCGCCCAGCGCGGTCTCGCCCCGGCCGCGGCCGAAGTCGACCGTGGCCGAGTTGGAACGGCCGGCGCCGGAGAGCGCCCGGTCGAATTCGGTCAGCGCGCCAGTGATCAGGAAGTCCGGCATCGTCACGCCGAACTTGGCGCCGAGCTGCGCCTGCGAGATCAGGTAGTCCGGGTGGTAGGGCACGTAGACGATGCGGGCGCCGATGCGGTTGACCGCCGTACGGACCATTTCGGTGATGTCGCCCGGGATCTCGGAGCCGACCAGCGGATTCGACAGGTTGGTCGCATCCAGGATGCTGCGGGTCTGCATGTAAACCACCGGATCGCCGTCCTTGTAGACGTCCAGCATCCGGCCGAAGCGCGAAAGCGAGGTGGCGTAGCTGCTGAGATTGGCGGTGGGCAACTGCTTGGCGGCCTCCCGGTCCGCCAGCAGCCGATCGGCGTCGCCGAGTGTGTTCTCAGTGGTGGCGCATCCGGTCAGGACGGCAGTTGCCGCGAGCGCGAGAAGGCCGCGCTTCAAGCGCGAGTGATGGTGCAAGTTCATGCGTTGTCAGGGAAGGGTTGTTGTTATTCATTCGATCACCGGCCGTTGTTCAGCACCGTGATGTTCTCGACGCCCCTACCCTCCACGAACAAGGTCACGTTGCCGCTGACGTTGCCCTGGATGGTGGGACTGGCGATCCTCAAAGTTCCGTCGGCGCTCTGCTGGACATTGCTGTAGTCCGTGCGGATCACCAGGTTGGTCTGGTTGGGCGGCAGCATCAGCGTGCCGTCGGGCTGCACCAGCGCCTGCTGGTCGACCACCCGGTTCTGCGCCAGCGCGCGGGCCACGCGCGCCTTCGCGGTCACGCCCGGCGTCACGCCGTCGACCAGCTTGACGCCGGCCTCCCTCGAATCCTTGTAGGCGCCCAGGGCCTCGCCGTAGTTGACGAGTTGCGCCGAAGCGCCGCCGGCCATGGCAACCAGGCCCGCCGCAAGAAAGATGACTTTGAGCAATCGCATCGCAAGTTCCTACATGCTGAGCACGGTGACGGCCGGGCCGACCGTCACGGTGCGGTTGACGATGCCGGTCGACGGCTTGACGAGGGTGACTCCCGGATTGGCCGCCCACGGCGTGTTGCCTGCAACGCCGGCTGCACCCGAAATCACGCCGCCCTGGGTCCGCACGCTGCCGGTCGTCATGCCGACCCCGGCGACGGATTGGTTGCCGACGATGGTCACGCTGCCGGTGATGACGCCGCGGTTGACCACCGAGTTCGCCGTGCCGCCTGCGCTGGCCGAACCGCGGTTGCCCGAGATCACGATGTTGCCCGCCATCACGCCGCGGTTGACCACCGAGTTGACCGTTCCGCCGCCCTGGGCGCTGCCCTGGTTGCCGAGGATGGCGACGCGCCCGCTCAGGCTGCCCTGGTTGTCGATGCTGTTGACGGTGCCGCCGCCGTTGCTGCTGCCGCGATTGCCCGAAATGACGACCTGGGCGCCTGCGATGTTGCCGCTGCCGCGGTTGCGAACGCTGTTGACCATGCCGCCGCGGGCCGTGCCGGAATTGCCGGTGATGACCACGGCACCGCCGCCGATGCGGCCTTCGTTGACGACCGAGTTGACGATGCCGTTGCCCTGCGCCGTGCCCTGGTTGCCGAGGATCTGGATCTGGCCGCCGGCGATGTTGCCGTTGTTGATGACGCTGTTGGCGATGCCGCCGCCTTCGACCGAGCCGTTATTCCCGAGGATCGTGATGTTGCTCGCGCCGATCGATGCCTGGTTGTCGACGCTGTTGATCGCGCCCTTCTGCGATGCCCGGCCCTGGTTGCCCGAGATCGCGATCGTGCTGCCGGCCACCCGGCCGCCCTCGCGATTGCGCAGGCTGTTGGCGCTGGCATCGCCCGAGCCGGCCTGGGCGCTACCGCGGTTGCCGGCGATCGACACCGACGAGCCGGCGATCCGGCCTTCGTTCAGCACGCTGTTCACCGCCGCGGTCTTGCCGTCGTCCGTGCCGGCGCTTTCGACGGTGTTGGCGGTGAGGGTGGTCGGCGTCGCTTCGAGCGCTCCCGACTTGTCGACCATGACGCTGTTCGCGAGGGCGACGCCCTTCTCCGCCGTGATGTTCGAAGCCGTGTTGCCCAGCAGCTGCAGGCTGCTCGCGCGAAGCGAGCCCAGCACCTGGATGGCGTTGGCGCTGGCATGGCCGACACCGCGGTCGATCACCGCGTAGCCGGCGACCGTGCCTTCGTCGCCGCGGCTGGTCACGTTCGAGGCGCGGTTGTCCCGAAGCTGGACGGGGCTGCCCTGCATGTCGCCGTTGCCGTTCAAGGCCAGCGAGTTGGCATTGATGCGGCCGCCATCGGCGCGCAGGCCGTTGGCGGCATTGCCCTGGATGCCGACCGGAGAGCCTGACAAGCGCACGCCGCCTTCGCCCTCCAGGTAGATGCCGTTGGCGACCAGGATGCCGTTCTTGGCGCTGCCGATGCCGGCAGCCTGGTTGTACGAACCGCCGGTGGCGATGTCGCTGGCCGTGTTGTTCGTCAGCTGGATCGGGCTGCCGCTCACGCTCGATTCGCGATAGCCGGCGAGCGCGTTCACCAGGGCGGTGCCGCCGACGGCGCCGACGTTGCTCGCGCGGTTGCCGGTGACCGACACCGGCGAGCCCGCATCGATGCGCACATCCTGGTACAGCACCACCGCGTTGGTGGCCGCACGCGCCGTGCTCTGCTCGCTGAAGACCCGGCCCGGGCCCGCCATCGAACTGGCGCCGGTCGAAACCTGGCTGGCGCTGTTGCCGGACATCGCGACGTTGGCCGACAGCCGCGAGCCGCCGCCTTCGCCCTTCTCGACGCTCACGCTGTTGGCGACCAGCTTGCCGCCCTGGGCCGACAGGTCGCGGCCGCTGTTGCCCGAGATCGCGACCGAGCCGGCATCGACGGTCGAGCCGAAGATGCCGAGGCTGTTGGCCAGCGCCATCGCGTTCTGCTTGCTGGAGAACAAGAGCCCGCCGCCGACGCTGCCTTCGAAACCGGTGGCGCGCACGTTGGCCGCGGTGTTGCCGGAGATCGCGAGCGTGCCGTTCTGCAGCTTGCCTTCGCTCAGCAGGGCGCTGTTGGCCGCGGCGAGACCGCCCGAGCCTTGCACGGCGCGCGCCGTATTGCCGGTGACGGTGATCGGTGTGTTCTGCAAAGTGGCGTTGCCGGTGAGGGCCACGCTGTTGGCCAGCGCCCGGCCGTTGCGTTCGAACGAACCGACGGCACCGCCGCCGATGCTGGCGCTGCCGCCCGCCGTGTCGATGCCGTTCGCCTCGTTGCCGGTCAAGGTGATGTTGCTGCTCTTCGCGGTGGAAGACTGCAGCCAGATGCTGTTGGCCGCGGCTGCTCCGCCCACCGCCTGGACCTTGTCGGCCCGGTTGCCGGTGAGCGTGTGCTGGGTCGCGCCCTGCAGATCGCCCTGCTGGATGGAGACGCTGTTGGCCATCGCCGACGCCGACATCTGGACATCGGCAAGGGCCCCTTTGAGGACCGAGCCGCTGCCGCCACTGGCCTCCACCTGCGACGCGCGGTTGCCAGACTGCAGCGCCTGGTATTGGCGCAGCGCGCTTCCGTTGTAGTCCGCCAGGTTGACGGAGTTGGCCAGCGCGCTGCCGCCGAGCGCCTGCAGGCCGTTCGCATCGTTGGCCTGCTGGGTGATGCGGGCGCCCTTGACCTGGCTGCCCGCTGCGGTGAACGAATTAGCGGCTGCGACGCCGCTCAAGTCGGCCGACGCGATGGCGCCGCCGCCGATGCTGCCCGAGCCGCCACCCGCACGCACATCGCGCGCGGTGTTGCTGCCCTGGACGATGGAAAGATCCTCGGCCGTGGTACGGGCCAGCGTGGTCGCATTGGCGAGCGCGGCGCCGCCGATCGACTGGACGCCTTCCGCCTTGTTTCCGGTGCCGGTCGCGGTGACGCGCCGCAAGTCGGATTCGTCGGCCAGCAAGCTGTTGGCCGTTGCCCGACCGGGCAGTTGAAGCGAGCCGGCTGCACCCAAGGCGATCGATGCCTTGGCGCCGATCGCCTCGATGTTCGATGCGGTGTTGCCGGACAGCACCAGGCGGCTGTCGCTCAAGGGACGACGGCCCGCGCCACCGGACACCAGTAGCGTGTTGGCCGTCGCTGCGCCACCGACGGCACTCACGAATCCCTGCACCTGGTTTTGCAGGACGCTCACTTGCGAGTTGCCGATGCGCAAGGCCGACAGCCCGACAGCATTGGCCTGCGCGGTCGACACGAGTTCGGCCGACCCGGCGAGCCCCAAGCCGGCGCTCCCCTTGCCGCCGCTCGCGCTGACCTGCGCAGGTGCCCGATTGCCGGAGACGATGGCACTCGAGCGCCCATCGACTTCGCTACCCGGCCGGGCCGTGACCCAGCCGAGTCCATGCAACACGCCTTCCTGCGCGAAAGCCGCCATCGGCAGGATGAGCCCGGCGCCGATGAGCGCCATCACGAGCAGGTTCTTGTGCTGTAGCGAAGGGGCGATCGGCAAAGGCATCTCCAGCGGCGTTGGGTTCAAGGGCAGAAAGGCGGGTGGGAGTGCGGGGCCCGACTCAGTTGATGTTGACCGAGTTGACGTTGGCGGTGCCGCCGATGGCCTTGATCTCTTCGGCGGTGTTGCCGGTAACCATGATTTCGCTGTTCTTGACCTTCGAACCGGTGACGTTCACGCTGTTCACGTTGGCCATGCCGCTCATCTCGATCGTTGCGATCTTGATACCGGCAGAGCCACCACCCGCGATCACATTCTTCGCGGAGTTGTTGCTGACGGTAATCTTGCTGTTGGTCACTTCCGAGCCGGTCGAGCCATTGGCCTTGCCGACTCCGGGGATGCTGATACCACCGCTCTGCGCAAACGCATTGGCAGAGAAGAAGGCGATCGAGACGAGGCCGGCTACAGCGAATTTCTTCATAAAAACACTCCTGATTGAATCGGGTTGAGGTTGAAAAATGCAGCCTCTTCAAGGCCGCCGCCTGCAATCTAGCAAGCCTTTATGACAAGTGCCGTCACAGTTGTAAGTCAGACAGTTGCTTTTCTTTCGTTACCTTTTTAAGCCACACTTAACACTTTGCTGAGCCGAAAGTTCTCGAATGCGATTTGGTGAGTTCGGCGAGCGAGACGAAGCGTCCAGCCAATCGAAGCCTTGCAAGTGCCTGAAAGGCGGGTCGCCTCCAGTCGGAGGCGCGAGTCCCGGGCCGGATGTGGCGCGCCCCAGCACGTGATGAAGTCGACTAGTCGCGAGTGAGCAAGCTGTCAACTTCGAAACGCCGGTGAGTGAACGCTTCAGACACTTCTATTTGGTCATTGCTGCGACATCCATTCACAACTACGTCAGCCATCACCTCACCGGCGTCAGAGACGTCTTACAAGATGCTGGTGCCCACTTTCATCGATCCAGTCTCTATTAGCTAATTAGTTCCATCCAATGAATGCTCCTGCCATCTCCAATCGTCTTCGAACACACTCTCTCGTTGCGGCGGCAACAGCGTGTCTGGCACTGACCGCCTGCAGCCGCGGAGCCGACGATCGCCATGGCATTCATTTCCCCTCGGATTCCGACATTGCACAGGCCTTGCAGGTCGACCTCGACAAGGATCCGAATTCCGCGAAGGCGCGCGAGATGGTCAAGACACTCGGAGGCGACCAGGGCACGCTCGACTACAAGGTGCAGAAGGTGATCTACCGCCAGGGCGCCTTCGAAGCCCACTACGGCGTGAGCTTGCGCATGGCGCGAAGCGGCGAGGAAAGCCTGCAGAGGCTCTATGCATCCATGATTCCCGCCGACGCCTTGAAGCAGATCCCGGAACAGACGCTGGCGTCGTATGAAAAGTGGTTGGCCGACAGCGCGGCCTCGATGGAAAAGTCGGACCCTCGGCAGGCAGCAGCGCTCAAGGCTTCGCTCGAAAGCCTTGGCAAGTGCTATCGGCAGGCCAAGGCCAACGACCGCGTGGAATTGATGGCGGGCCTGACCGCGCTGATCTCGCCAGCCCGCGACGGCTGGTACGCGGACAAGCTGCAGTCACCCAGCGCGCAGCTGCATTGCCTGCCGCTGTAGCCCGGCGCGCCGAATCAGATGTCTTCAGCCGTATTGGCGTGCGATAGCGCGTACAAGCCGGACACTCCGCCCGAAGCCGCACCGGCGATCTTCAATGCTTCGGCGCACAACTCGTCTTGGAGCAGCGCCTCCAGCGCCGCCCGGTCATAGCCGCAGGCGAGGAAGATCCAGTCGGCAGTCGGATCGGGGCCGCCGCGGATCTTCTGCTCGGTGGTCATCGCAAGCTGGGGCGTCTGGTTCTGCAGCAGGTGCCCGGCGGCGATACCGGGCCGGTTCGAGAGCTGCTCGGCGAGCCGACCGAAATGGCTCCGCAGCGCTTCGCTCGCATCCTCTACCGGAGACAAGCGCAAGGTCAGCACATACCGCGACAACGCGCCGCCACGGCTTTCCAGAACCCGGCACTGGCTTCGAACCATGTTCCGGTGATGGGGCATCATCCGCGTCGACCATGGGCTCGGCGCATTGAGTCGCGCGAGGTATGCGGGCGACACCAACGTCTCGTAGGCCTCCAGCTCGTACATCACGAAGAAGCCTTCCCCGCCGTCGACGGCCGACCAACGTGAGCCGCGCCGAAACCCGGGGATGCCCATGCGTTCCGGAAAGTGCTCGTGCGTGTGCCAGTCCTCGAACTCGACCCGATGCTCGGGCGCCATGTCCCACCACATGGCGATGGCTCCCTGCCCCAGAAGCGCCACGGCCTGCTCCTACTTGCCGGCGCGCAGGCGCGTCAGCTCGGCGTTGACTTCGGTCATGAGCGGCTCGCCGACTTCCTTGGCGAACTTGTCGACCACCGGTTGCACCTTCTGGCGAAGCCGGCTCAGCTCGGCCGGCGTGACTTCGTTGACCTGCATGGTCTTGGGCAGGTTGTCGATGGACTCGGACTCCTTCGCCTGCGCGATTCGCCGCTCCTCCAGCTTCGCCTCGTTGGCGGCCTCGGTGATGATCCGGCGCTCGGTCTCGGACATGCCGTCCCAGGTCTTCTTGCTCATGAGGACCGGCATGCCGGTGTAGACATGGCGGGTCAGCGACAGGTACTTCTGCACCTCCGCGAACTTGGCGGATTCGATCACGCCGACCGGGTTGTCCTGACCGTCGATCGCTTTGGATTCCAGTGCGCCGTACACCTCGCCGAAGGTCATCGGCACCGGGTTGGCGCCAAGCGTGTTGAAGAGGTCGAGGTAGATGGGCGATGCGATCACGCGCATCTTCAAGCCCTGCATGTCCTCGGCCCGGGCGACCGGCCGCTTGCTGTTGGTCATGTTCCGAAAGCCGAGGTCCCAGATACCGAGACCGACCAGGCCGTGCTTGGCAAGGCCCGACTGCAGCTTGGTGCCGACCGGACCGTCCGCCAGCCCATAGGCTTCCTGCGGACTGCCGAACAGGAACGGAAAGTCGAACACCATGAACTGCTTGTCGATGCCGGCGAGCAGGCCGGTTGCCATCGACGCGAAGTCCAGCGTGCCGCCGCGAACCGCAGACAGGTTCTGCGGGTCGCCGCCGAGCACCGCGTTGGGGAACAGCGCGACCTTGATCTTGCCGCCGCTCTTCTGACCCACCAGGTCGGCGAACTTCTGCGCGCCCTGCCCCAGCGGATGATCCTTGGCGAGGCTGAAGGCGAACTTCAGGTTGCGCTCCTTGATGTCCTGCGCGAACGCCGACGGGACGACCGACGCGAAGGCCAAGGCGCCTAGCACGGCCACGGCGCTTCGGCAAAGAGATGAGAACGTCATGTTTGTCTTTCCTTGAAGTTGGGCTCTACGGCGAAGGCGGATGATAAGCAGCTTTCTTGAATGGCATTCAGCTTTTACAAGTCATTCAACTTTTGAACGTGCGCTTATGATCTTGGCCGCCACTGACTAAAGGAGAAGACGATGAGCGGCGCGCTCGAGAAATCACTTGCCATCCTGGAATACCTGGTGGCCTTCCCGGATGGGGTGGCGCTCGCACGCATCTCGACCGAGCTCAACATGCTGCGAAGCGGCTGCCACCGCACGCTGCAGGAACTGATCGCCTACGGCTACGTGCGGCAGATGCCGCAAAAGGGCGACTACGCACTCACCACCAAGATGGCGTCCATGGGCTTGAGCTTCCTGAGCCGCTCCGGCGTGGTCGACATCGCCCAGCCGGTTATCGATCGCCTGGCCCGCGCCACCGAAGAGTTGGTGCGCCTGGCCATCGTGGACGGAGAACGCCTGACCTTGGTGGCGAAGGCGCAGGGCGCCAAGTCCGGGCTGTTGTACGACCCTGACATGGGCATCGACCTCCGCCTCTCATGCAGCGCGGCTGGCCATGCCTGGCTGATGACGCTGCCTGACGACGAGGTGGCTGCGCGAGTCCTGAAGCAGGGCTTGGGCACGCCGCGCCAGTTCGGTCCGAACGCACCGACTTCGCTCAAGGCCCTGCAGTCCGCGCTGCGGTCCGCCCAGAAACGCGGCTACGCGATGATCCAGGATGCCTATGCGCCCGGCATGAGTTCGATGGCTGCGCCGATTCGTCGCAAGGGTGAGAAGACCACCGGCGTGGTGGTCATTGCCGGACCCTCTGCGCGGCTTTCCGCGAAGAGCATGACCCGCTTCGGACCCGATCTGGTCACCGCTGCCGACGAACTCGCGATGGCAGGCCATGCGTCACCACTCTTGAAGGCGGCCAACGTGGGAACCTGGGGCAACATAGGCGATGCGATGCCCTGATCGGGTCGGCGCCAAGCGGGCGCGTGGTCAGTCGCAGGGCTGGAAGCGCTGGCACTCGGAAGCAGGCTGCAGCGAGGTGACGGTGTTCTCGCCGTCGATCCGCCTTGCGGTGAACTTCACCGACGCACCATCGGGTATGCCCGAGATGAGCGACTTGTCGGCGAGGCGGAAGGTCTGGGTCGCGAATGGAAGCTTGGCCTTGGGCAGCAGCTTGAGCCGCACATAGAGCCGGCCCTTCGGTTCTTCGTACGACGAAGTGAGCCGGGCGCGGGTGTAGACCACGCCTTGGTCGTCGGATTGCGCAAGGGCGTTGTGCATCAGCAAACCGCCGAGTGCTACTGCAGCGGTTCGCCGAACGACGCTTGCGAAGGTCAGGTGCTTCATGACAGACAGCACCTGCGGCTCATGCGGAATGCGGATCGAATGCTCATGACGCAACGCTCTTGCGCCCCGAGCGGGTGCCGCCGACACGGCTTTCGATCTCGGCCCGCAGGCGCGGCATGGCGCCGACCACGAACAAGGCTTCGACGGTGACGAATAGCGGACCGATGATGAGGCCGACCAGGTCGTCGACGAAGGCCGGCTTCTTGCCTTCCCAGCCATGTCCGACGAACTGGAAGATCCAGCCGACCACAAAGAGACCGATGCCGATCGAGAGCCAGGCGCTGGTCGACATGGCGGCCGCCCAGTTGCCGAAGGCCAGCGTGAGACCGAGCAAGGCGCACATCAGCACACCCAGGCCGAGATGCAACCTCAGGTAGTAGATGCAGGTCGCCGCGGTGACGACCCAGGCGGGCGTGAGCGGCCAGCCACCGACCTCGAGATGGGGACGCGAGAGCAGCGTGGCGATCGCCAGCACGATCATCGGGATGCCGATGAAATGGGTTGCGATGTTGCGGGTGTCCCGGTGGTAGCTCGCGTACTGGGCGAGCTGGTCTTGCAAGGTTTTCATGAGGCGTCGCCGACGATCGGCGCAAAGGTGGCAGGCCCTGACTCTGCCATCGATGGCAGCACGAAATCAAGCGATTCGCTGCTGTCCGCATCTCGCCATGTCCGCGTCCAGCACACCGCCAGGCAGCCGCCGGCACTCACCTAGCGGACGATGCAATCGACTGCCGCGCCAGCCGCGCCGCCGTTGGAGCTGCCGGGTGGCCCCGTCCGTCACGATGACACGCTCACCTGGATGCGAACCACCTCAAGTGAGCTCCTGTTCGGGAAGCGAGACGATCGCCGTGGCTTAGCCCGCCTGGACATACGGCGCCTGCAACGCCCGCACGGCGAGACGGATGTCGTCGAAGTTGCAGCCCGACCCCGCGAGCGGTGCGACCCGCCGATCGATCTCGGTGGCGCTCAGGAGCGTGTTGCCCTAGACCTGGAAGCGGCTGATGCCCAATTCCGCGAAAGCGGTCAGCTACTTAGAACGATTGGCTGCGCCTATCGCGGCAATCAAAATTGAAGCTACTACTTTCTTCTAAACTTTGGTCAACCGACTCGAGCAGCGGCGCATTGAGAAGGCGGTCCGGGCCACTTGGTCCGGTCGTAGTCAGGACACCAGCGGCATCGTGCAGCGCGCCGCGCAACTCGCTTTTTTGAATGACCACCTATCCGATGCCGTTGGAGCAAGCAGTGATCGACGCTGTGCTCGACCTTTTCGAAGCGAGCGGCAGCCCGGCGTTCTGCCTCACGATTCCGGGAACCGATCCGACGATCTACATCGCCTGCGGCGAAGCGGGGTCGATCAACATCATGATGCCGGACGCCGTGAACGATTTCACGGTCAGCGAAGCAGCCAGCAACCAGGCCTTCGACGATCATTCGAACTTGCCCGTGCAAGACCCGAAAGACGACGACCCGCGTGCGTCCGATTCGCCCGGTCGGGCTCGCGGGTGTTCCGACTAGCAGGTCTCGTATTCGGTCGGCGTCCGGATCGGCGCCATGACCGTGGTCAGCACGCCGTCAGGCGCGTACCCGTCGGCAGCCCGGGCGCACCGGCCTCGACTTGCAACGTGCCCTCTCGCCAAGCCAGGCGGGGGCGATAGCCGGCATCCACCGCCGGCAGCAGCGCGGCACCCTGCAGGCGACCGGACCAGGCGTGGTCTCGGCCGCCGACCGACAGCCGGGCCTGGTAGGTCTGGAAGCGTTGCGTCATCTCCAGCTTGGTCGGCCCGGCGCACCAACGCCCTTGCACCGGCGCTGGAACGCGCCACAGGTGCAGGCGGCTCGATTTCTCGCGGCCGACCGCCTTGTCCGGTACCGGCAGGGTGATCGTGCGATCCGGCTCCCATTCGCCCATGTCCCAATCGTGCGAGACGATGCGCGTGCCCGGCGCCAGCGCCAGGATGCGCGGTCGAAGCCGAAGGTTGACTTCGGGCAGCAGGTACATCGTGATCACGCTCGCCTTCGACAAGTCGGCCTCGAACAGGTCCTGCACGCGAAACTGCACGCGGTCGGCGACGCCTGCTTGCCGGGCACTCGCCTCGCTTCGCGCCACGAGGTCCGGAACGATCTCCAGGCCGAGGCCGCTCGCGCCGAAGCGGCGCGCCGCGGTGATGACGATGCGCCCATCGCCCGAACCCAGGTCGACGAGGTGATCCGCCGCGCCGACCTCGGCCAGCTCCAGCATCGCGAGCGTCACGTGGTCGGGCGTGGTGATGAAGGGCACCTCTTCCACCCAGGCAGCGGTTTCGGCAGAGAGCGACGGGCCGGCGGCGAGCAGGGCCGCCGTAGCGAACAAGAAGAAGGGTCTCGACATGCGTCGAGTATGCCCAGCTCAGCGGGCCAGCCGAGAAGCGACGCCTTCGACGAGTGCGTGCATGCTTTGGTAGACCGCAACCTTGGCGCGCTCGAGCGCAGCCTGCTTGGAGGCCAGCGTGCCGGCCTGCCCGAGAACCATCGCGCCGGCATGCCCCATGCTGACGCCTTCCTTGGCTTCCCTGCCGGCGATCAGCGCAAAAACAGGCAGGTCGAGCCGCAGCCGCTCCAGCTCGCGCGCAGCCTCCTCTTCCTCGTCGCCACCCACCTCGCCCAGGATCAGGATGCCCTTCGTGCCGGGTCGCTCGGACACTCCTTTCAGCAGATCGGCGAAGCGAACGCCCTTCGCGGCATCGCCGCCCACGCCGATCCAGATGCTCTGCCCCACGCCGACGGCAACGAGTCGGTGACAGACCTCGTACGAAAGAGTCCCGCTCTTCGACAGCACGGCGAGCGGACCGGGTGCCAACGACACGTCGGGCAAGAAACCCAGCTTGATCTGCCCGGGGATGCACAAGCCGGGCGTCGAGCCGCCGATCCACATGACTCCCGCGCTCCGGGTGAGCGCGCGAATTGCCAAGGCATCATGGACCGGGATTCCCTCGGCCACGGTCACCACCAGCTTGATGCCGGCCTCAACCGCATCGATCACCGCTTGCCGCACCTGCATCGGCGGAACCATGATCATGCTGACCACCGCGCCGTGCCTGGCCGCGGCCAGGCAGGATGCGTAGACCGGAACGCCATCGACCTCCGCGAGATCCGCAGTGAGCGACACGCCGGCGACGACGTGGGTGCCGTAACCCCGCATCAAACGGGTGTGTAGCCGTCCCATGCGGCCGCTGATGCCCTGCACCAGGATGGGCGTGTTCCTGCCGAGCGTCTCAAGCATTCCGGCTCCCTGCAGGGTCGCGAGACGAAGCCAGCTCCCGCGCCATCCGGACCGCGTCGTCCAGATGCTCCACGACCCGGACCTGAGGCGCCTGTGCGGCCAGGATCTCGCGCGCTTTCTCGACGTTGTTGCCGATCAGCCTCGCGACCATCGGAAGGTTCCAATCGGGCATCCTGGCCAACGCCTTCACCACGATCTGCGCGAACTCTGCGAGATCGGTGATGCCGGCAAAGACATTGATCAACACCACCTTGACGCCTTTCGCTTCACGGAAGCGGGTCATCATCTGCAAGAGACGTGCAGGATCGCCGCGCATCTGCCCGGTCCGCACATCCGAGAAATTGAAAGGCCGCGCGCCGCCGGCGATCAGCTCGTCGAGCAGCATCATCGAAAGCCCCGCACCCGTCGTCACCAGCCCGACCTCGCCATCCGGATCGATCTCGATGAAGTCGTAGTCCTCGGTGACCTTGTGCCAGGCGTCGGGGTAATGCGCCTTGCCGGCCTGCAGCAGTTCCATCAGCACCGGCTGCCGTTCGATCGCATTCAGGTCGATCACCACCTTCGCGTCGCCGGCCACCGCCCGGCCCTGGTGGACGAACAGCGGGTTGATCTCCGCAACGAGCAGCTCGTGCTCGAAGAACAGCGCGGCCAGCTGCTCGCCGCATCGGGCGATGGCGGCGGCGGATGGCTCGGGCAGCGCCGCACGGAGTTCGGCCAGCGCGGTCATGACTGCAGGCAGCTCGGCCTCGACCGTTTGATCGAAGCCGACACCGCCCTGGTTCGCGGATTCGACCTGGACGCCGCCCGCCTGCGAATAGAGCAGCCGCACGCCGCCACCGGTCGGATCGGCGAGCACGGCAAGGTAATGCTCCTCGCCCTGAACGAAACCTTCGAGCAGGCAGGCATGGACCGTGTGGCCCTTGAGCTGGGATCCGAGCAGCCGTGCCAATGCATCGCGCACGGCGGCCGGGTCAGCGCACTCGACGATGCCGCCGGCCTTGCCCCTACCGCCGACCGGAACCTGGGCTTTCGTCAGGCACCGCCCTGCTGCAGGCAGTTCGACCGACGCCAGGTCCTGTCCGCGATGCACCAGCACCGAAGGCGGCGTTTCAATGCCGGCACGCCTCCACAACGATTTCCCGTCCGATTCGATCAAGAGCAATGGTCGACCCTCGCCTTAGATGTTGAAGACGACCATCTTTTCGTTGGTCATTTCGCGCATGGCGTACTTGGGCCCCTCTCGACCAATGCCGCTGTCCTTCACGCCGCCGTAGGGCGCCTGGTCCGAGCGCCAGGTCGAGCTGCCATTGACGATGACGGCGCCCATCTCGAGCTCCCGCGCCAGCGCCAGGCCCGTTCGCATCGACTCGGTGAACACACCGGCCTGGAGGCCGAACGGGCCGCGGTTGACGGCCTCGACCACCTCGTCGGTGGAACGAAAGGCAAGCACGTTGGCCACCGGCCCGAACACCTCGCCGGCGACCGCCTCCTGGTCGATCGGCGTGTTTCGCAGCACCGTGGGATCGACCACCGCACCCAGCTGCCGGTTGCCGCACAGTACCTCGGCCCCCGCGCCGATCGCCGCTTGCACGAGTCGGTGGATCCGTTCCGCGGACTGGCGGGAAATCACCGTTCCGACCTCGGTGCGAGGGTCCAGTGGATCGCCTGTTCTCAATTCCCGAACCACTGCCACCATGCGTTGGACGAAGGCATCCACGCGGCTTTCGTGGACCCAGATGTTCTGCACCGAGATGCAGCTTTGCCCCGCGAGTCGCATGGCATTGCGAGCACAGATCGTCGCGGCCTCGTCGACCCTCGCGTCTTCGCAGACGACGGTATTTCCGTTGCCGCCGAGCTCCAGGGCGACGCGTCGGAGCCCGGCGGCGCGGCTGACCAGCTTGCCGACCGCCGAAGATCCGGTAAAGGAAATGAAGCGGACCCGTGGGTCTTCCACCATGGTCGCACCGGCCTGATGGCCATAGACCACGTTGAGCCAACCCCGGGGGAGCTGCGCGTCCTGCAGCGCGCGAACGAAACGATGAATGGTGGCGGATGCCTGTGGCGCCGGCTTGAGCACGACCGCATTGCCGGCACCGATGGCCGGGCCGATCTTGTGGGCACACAGGTTGACCGGCGCGTTGAACGGCGTGATCGCGGCAACCACGCCCACCGGATCCCGCAGCGTGAACCCGAGCTTGCCGGCACCGATCGCCGAGCTCTCCATCGGGATCAGTTCGCCGCACAGGCGCACGGCTTCGTCTGCCGAAAGCTCGAGCGTGTCGGCACTGCGCAGAACCTCGACCTGGCAATCGGCGATCGGCTTGCCGGTCTCCAGGCACATGACATTGGCAATGTCCGAAGCCTGCTGGCGAACCGCCGCGGCCATGCGCTTCAGCAATACCGCGCGCTCGCGCGCCGGCGTGGCGGCAACTTTCTTGGCGGCGCCGACGGCCGCGGACACGGCGGCGGTCACGACTTCTTCATCGCAATCCGGCACCTCAGCAACCACTTCGTCTCGATAAGGATCGACCGTGGTGAACCCGACGGGTTGCGCGATCCACTCGCCATCGATCAAGCAACGAACAGATTCGGTCAAAGAAGCCTCCGCCATGCGACTCGCATCTCAGAACAACCCTAGGCCGAGCACGCCGTCGGTGGTCTCGGCATCCTTCGAAAGGATGCGCTTGCCGATCAGGTCGCGCAGCGATTCCGAAGAACCGCCGCCGAGCGATCCGTAGCGTGCGCCACGATAAAGGCGCGAAACCGGGTACTCGTCGGTAAAACCATAGCCGCCGTGCAACTGCAAGGCTTCGCTGGTGACGCGCAGCGACATCTCGTTGTTGAAGACCTTCGCCATCGCCGCCTGGAACGGGTCGGGGAACGGATTCGCCGTCGCGCAGGCCCGATACAGCAGTCCGCGGCCGGCCTCGATGTCTTTCAGCATGTCGGCCATTTTCCATTGCACGCCCTGCGAGTTGGCAAGCGGCTTGCCGAAGAGGCCCCGGTCCTTGACGTACTTGACCGCCTCGTCGAAAGCACCTTCTGCCAGGCCGAGCGAGATGCTCGGGTTGAGGCAACGCTGTGTATTGAATGCGCTCAGCAGCTTTCGAAAGCCGTCCTCGCGAATGACCAGGTTCTCCACCGGCAGTTCGCAATCGTTGAACTGCACCTCGTGAAGGTTCTCGCCGCCCATCGTGTGGTAGGTGCCGGTGACCTCGAGGCCGGGAGTTCCGCCCTCGACCAGCACGCAGCCGATGCCCTCGCGCCCAGGGGTGCCGTCGATGCGGGTGAACACCACGAACATGCCGGCTTCCCTCGCCCGGCTGATGAGGGTCTTGGTTCCGTTCAGGACCAGCCGGTCCGCCTTGACCACGGTGTTGGTCCGATAGTTGGCGACATCGGTTCCTGCATGCGGCTCGGTCATGCAGACCGCCAGGATGCAATCGCCGCTGCAAACACGCGGCAAGATCCTGTCCTTGATGGATTCGGGCGCATAGGTGGAGATCACCCGGGTCTGCACGCCTGCCTCTCCGAGCACCGCCATGGCGGTCACGTAGCAGGTTTTGGCGAGCTCCTCCAGGATCAGGGCCGACTCGAAAACCGTGAGGCCCATCCCGCCGTAGTTTTCCGGCACCGACATGCCCAAGACGCCGATCTTGGCGAGCTGGCGCATGTTCTCCCAGGGAAAGGTGCCATCCATGTACTGCGGGGCACGTTGCTTAAATTCACCCTGCGCCAGTTCGCGCACCGCATACACCATCTGTCGCTGGCTGTCTGAAAGTTGAAAGTTCATGGGGTATCCGGGTGGTGAACAGGGCGACACGGCGCCCGCCGCATTCGAAAGGAAATTAGACGTGGTCCCTCCGGCCGCAACAATCGATTTTTTGTACGGTGAGAGATGACGAGCGGTAATGCCTGGCATCTCGCCCGGAGCTCGGTCGAGCCGGATTGATAAGCTCGCGAGCGACAGCGGCATCCAACCAGGAAGACAGGCAATGCAACGACAGGTGAAGTACAGGCTCCCTCCGCTCAACGCCTTGCGGGCCTTCGAGTCGGCGGCCCGCAATCTCAGCTTCACGAAGGCGGGCAACGAACTCAATGTCACGCAAGGTGCGGTCAGTCGCCAGGTTCGGCTGCTGGAAGATTTCTTCGGGTTCGAGCTCTTCGAGCGAACGCCGCGCGGGGTCGAACTCAATCGGGTCGGCGAGACCTACGCCGCGGCCATCACCGAGGCCCTGGACAAGATCACCCACGCCACCGATCGCCTGGCCACGACCAGCACGCATACCGTGCTGACCATTCGCGGCTACACCAACCTGCTGGTTCGCTGGCTCACGCCGCTCTTGCCGGACTTTCATCAGCGTCATCCGAACATCGAAGTGCGACTGGTCTGCGCGGGCGATCCGGTCGACTTCGAACGCGACAAGGTCGACCTGGGCATTCGCTATGGCTTCGGGCGCTGGCACAACCTCGAGAGCGACCCGCTATTCATGGACGAACTCACGCCGGTCTGCAGCCCGAAGATGCGCGACGCGCTCCGGCTCGAGGAGCCGTCCGACCTGGCGCGCTGCACGATGCTGCACCTGAACCTCCGCGAGTCCGATTGGCCCGACTGGTGCGCGGCGGCCGGCATCGAGCTCGCAGCCGCCACTCGCCACGTGCACCTCGAGGACCTGGGCGTCACCTACCAGTGCGCCATCGCGGGACAGGGAGTCGCCATGGGGCAATACCAGTACGTCCGGGAATTCATCGCCAACGGCCAGTTGGTGGCGCCCTTCACGCCGGTGTTGCGGCGTCCGACCGGCTACCACCTGGTCTGCCCTCGCGAGCGAGCCGGGCTGGCGAAGATCGTGGCCTTTCGCAGATGGCTTGCCGAGGCGCCGCGCACGCCCGACCTGGCGCATTGGCCGGCATCGCCCGTCGAGGACGGCTTCGCCCACTGAGCCTGCTCGCGGTATTCCGAAGTCTCATCGGGGAGATCAGAACAAATCGCGTTGTCACCGCCCGCGCCAACCCATAGCATGGGTTTCCCTCTCGGAGACAGCACCCATGCCGGAAAAAAAAGGCGCCGAAATCATCATCGATCACCTGGTGGAACGCGGCGTGCCCTATCTGTTCGGATTGTGCGGACACGGCGATGTGGCCTTGATGGACGCCGCCCTCGACCGCCAGGACCGGATCAAGACCATCTCGACCCACCACGAGCAGACGGCCGGCTTCATGGCCGATGCCTACTTCCGGGTCAGCGGGCAACCGGTCGCCACCTTCACCTCTTGCGGGCCCGGCTCCGTGAGCATCCAGGCGGCCATTGCCTGCGCGATGGCGGACTCGTCCGCGATCTTCGCAATCACGGGCAATGTGCCGACGCAGCAATTCAACAAGGGCCCGTTCCAGGAGCTGGGACATCACTACCAGGCCGACTTCGTGAGCGCCATGCGGCCTTACGTCAAGCGAAGCTATCAGGCCAGCCGTCCGGACATGCTGCCGGACATGATGCGGCAGGCTTACTCGACCATGTTGACCGGCCGAGTCGGACCGGTCCACCTGGACGTACCGTTCAACGTCTTCGCTGAAACCACCGATGCGCCGGACGACGCGCAACCCGACTGGAGCGGTCAGGTCGCTCTTCGCTCCCAAGGTGCGCCAGAGGCGATCGAGCGTGCCGTCGATCTGCTGCATTCGTCGACCCGCCCACTCATCCTCGCGGGCCATGGCTGCACGCTGGCCAAGGCGGGTGCGCTCTTGACGGAGCTGGCCGAGCTTCTGGACATGCCGGTCGCGACCACGCCGCAAGGCAAGGGAGCGATGGACGAGCGGCACCCCTTGTGCCTGGGCCCGACCGGCCGCGACGGCGTCTATCCCGGAAACCGTGCAGCGCGAAGCTGCGACGTGCTGCTTGCCCTGGGCACTCGATTCGGCGACCGCGGTACCAGCGGATGGATACCGGGTGCCACTCATAGCATTCCACCGACCCGATTGATCCATGTCGACCATGACGCAGGACAGATCGGCAAGAACTATCCGGCCACTCTCGGCATCGTCGGCGACGTGACCCTGGTGCTCGAGCAACTGCTCGGCGCGGTCAAGGGCAGGAAGGCGGCACGACCCGCCAACACCGGCGCCTGGCGGGATTCGATCGAGAACTGGCGGCACGAATGGCAGAAGGCATTGGCTGCGACCTCTTCCTCCGACGCGGTGCCGATTCATCCGGATCGGGTCATCAACGAGCTGCAGAAGGCGATTCCGGAAGACGCCGTGATGCTGGCGGACATCGGCGCACATCACAGCTGGATGGTGCAGCAGTGGAAGGTGCCGGCCAAGGGACGCTTGCTGCAATCGGGCGCCTTCGCGTCGATGGGCTTGGGCGTCGCGGGCGCATTGGGCGCCAAGCTGGCCCGGCCCGAAAGCCCGGTGGTCGCGGTCGTCGGCGATGGCGGCTTCATGATGCATTCGAACGTGGTCGCCACCGCGGTCGAATACGAGTTGCCGATCGTGTGGGTGGTCTGGAACAACTGCGGCTATGTCTCGATCCGTGACATCCAGACCGGATTCTTCGGACAAGGAAGAGAGTTCGCCACGCGCTTCCGCCGGCAAAGCACGGGCGAGCTCCAATGGACCGACTACGCCATGTTGGCAGAGGCCATGGGCGCACGCGGCGTTCGGGTCGAACGGCCGGGCGATCTTGCCGGGCAACTCAGTGCGGCTCTCGCCAGCGGCAAGCCCACGGTGCTGGATGTGCGCGTGCAATCCGAGGTCGGGCGCCTCACTTCCGGCGCCTGGGACATGCCGCCGCTCAAGGGCAAGGGGCCCAACTTCGATCCCGATCCGCATCGCGGATGACAAAACCGCAGCCGCCCGAGCTGCAACAACAAAGAAGGAGACCGAAGATGAAGATCCACCTGCTGAAAATCGCACTGGCCACGGCCGCATCGGTGATCGGGCTGGTCGCCGGCGCAGATGTCGCCGCACAGACCGAGACCCTCAAGATCGGCGTCGTGAGCGCCCTGACCGGGCCCGGCTCCGAGTGGGGCCTGGCCCAGGACGGCGGCATCAAGATCGCAGCCGCCGAAGCCAACGCCAAGGGCGGCCTCAAGGTCGGCGGGAAGACCTACAAGATTGAGGTGGTCTCGTACGATGACCAATACAAGGCCGCTCTGGCACTCACCGGCGCGACGCGGCTCATCGAGCAGGACAAGGTCCGGTTCGTGGTCGGTCCCATGGGCTCGGCCTCAGCCTTGGCGATCAAGCCTCTCTTCGAACAGAACAAGGTGGTGGCGATCATCGGGGCCTTCTCCGAGAAAGCGCTCGATGCGAACACCAGGTATTCGTTCCGGGGCTTTCCGACCCAGACAGAGTTCGCAGGACCCATCGTCGGCTGGCTGAAGAAGAACAAGCCCGAGCTGAAGACGGTCGCCCAACTCGAGCCGAACGACGAGACCGGCTGGTTTTCGCAGAAGCTGCTGAAGGGCATCTACGAGGGCGAGGGCTTCAAGATGGTGTCGGCCGAGCTGTTCGAACGCAGCCTGAAGGATTTCCAGCCGGTCATGACCCGGGTGCTGGCGACCCGCCCCGACATCATCGAACTGGGCACCACGCCGCCCGGAACGGCCGGCCTCATGATGCGCCAGGCGCGAGAGCTGGGCTTCAAGGGCCAGTTCGTCAAGATCGGCGGGCCCGGCGTGCCGCAGATCGTCGCCGCCGCCGGCAAGGAATTCGCAGAAGGCCTGATCTGCTACGCGGCCGCGGACGTGACGACCCCGAACTACAAGGAGCTCCAGGCCAAGTACGAGAAGGTGCTGAAGCCGCCCATGAACGAGATCACCGTCTACTTCTACGACGCGTCGCGAATGCTGCTCGACGCGATGCAGAAGGCGGGAACAGTCGAGGACACCGACAAAATCCGGGATGCCCTCGCCAAGGCCGAGCCCTATGCGGGCATCCAGGGCAACATCCGCTGGGGCGGGCAGAAGCAGTACGGCGTCAACCAGCAGATCCTTACGCCGACCTTCATCGGCCTCGTGAAAAACGGCGAACAGGTCATCGTCGGTCGGATGGACTGACCAGCGGCCAACACGAGCTCTGCGAGGCCAAGGCAAGCCACGACGCATGATCGAGCTGGGCATCAAGATCCTGATCAACGGGCTGACCTCGGGGCTGGTCTACATCCTGATGGCGCTCGGCTTCACGCTGATCTTCGGGATCATGCGGGTGGTCAACTTCGCGCATGGCGAGCTCTACATGATCTCGGCCTTCATCGTGCTGGTGCTCGCCGGAACCTTGGGTTGGAACTACTACCTGGCGGTGCTGGTGGCCGCGATCGCGGTGGGCTTCTTCGGCGCTGCGCTCGAGCGCATTTTCTTTCGGCGCTTCGTCGGCCGCGAGCTCAACGGCATGATCATGGCGATCGCGCTTTCGATGACGCTGCAGGCGGCCGCCTTCATCATCTTCGGCACCGAAGAGCATTCGGTTCCGAGGCCGGTGTCGGGCGTCTTTCGCCTCGGCGACGTGATCGTCCCGAGGGATCGGCTGGTGGTCGGGGTCTTCGCCGTGGTCATCCTCGGAGCGTTCTATGCATTCATGCGCTTCACCAAGACCGGGCTCGCCATGCGTGCCGTGGTGCAGGACGAAGAGATCGCCTCGATGCTCGGCGTCAGGCCAAGATTGATCCATCCGCTCGGCTTCGGGCTGGGCGCCATGCTGGCGGGCTTCGCGGGCGCGCTGATGGCGCCCATCTACACCGTCTATCCGTATGTCGGCTCGCAGCCCATGCTGAAAGCCTTCATCGTGGTCATCCTCGGCGGACTCGGCAGCATTCCGGGCGCGGTGCTCGGCGGGGTGGTGCTCGGATTGAGCGAGTCGGTGTTCGCGACCCTGATCAACACCACGGTGGCGACGATGGTCTCCTTCGGCCTCGTGGTGGTCATCCTGTTGCTCAAGCCGACAGGTCTCATGGGCCGATGAAAAACGGCTTCCGGATCATCGGCGTGGCATTGATCCTGGCCGCCTTGCCGCTCGCCGTGCGATCGCCGTTCTTGACGCACATCGGCGTCATGGTGAGCATCTACGTCGTGCTGGCGCTCAGCATGAACCTGATGCTGCGTATCGGACAGATCTCGCTCATGCATGGCGCGCTCATGGGGCTCGGCGCCTATGGCTCCGCGCTCTTCATGATGCGGCTCGGCCTGCCCTTTCCGCTCGCAATGCTGGCCGCGGCGCTGAGCGTCACGCTGGTCGCCTTCCTGGTGGGCCTGCTGTTCCTGCGCATCAAGGGCGTCTATTTCGTCCTTCTCACGTTCGCCGCCGGCGAGATCATCGTGCTCACCTTCGTGGAGTGGGTCGGCCTCTTCGGCGGAAGCGGCGGGCTTGCCGGGGTTCCCCGCCCGAGCTGGCTCGGCTACCAGATCACCACCCGGGCAGGCTTCTACTGGATGGCCCTGGCGTTCGCCGCCTCGACCTACGCGGCGGTCAGCGCCATCTACCGAAGCGAACTCGGCGCGGTGATCAGCTCGCTCGACGAGAACGAGTTGCTCACGCGGTCGCTCGGCATCGACTCGCGCCGCTACCGCCTGCTCACCTTCTGCTTCAGCGGCTTCCTGGCCGGGCTCGGCGGCTCGCTGTACGGCCACTACCTGACACTCGTGACGCCCGAGGACTACGGCTTTTCGCTTGCGGTCAACCTGATCGTGATGAACGTCATCGGCGGGGCGGCGCATCCCCTCGGACCGGTGCTCGGGGCACTCCTGCTGGTGCCGCTTCCGGAATTCCTGCGTGATGCCAAGCAGTACCAGCAGCTGCTGTACGGCGGATTGCTGATCGTCTTCCTGATGTTCATGCCGAACGGCATTCACGGCGTCATCGCGAGGATATGGCGCGCGAGGAAAGGTGCCGATCGATGAGCCAACCGATCCTCGAAGTCTCGGGGCTCCACAAGTTCTTCGGCGGCGTGCCGGCGATCAGCAACCTGTCGTTCAGCACCATGCCCGGCGAGATCCTCGGCATCATCGGCCCGAACGGGTCGGGCAAGACGACGATGTTCAACGTGATCACCGGCGTGCTCGCCGCGTCGAGCGGCAGCATCCGGTTTCGCGGCGAGTCGATCGCCGGGCTCGCCACCGATGCGATCGCGCGGCGCGGGCTGGTCCGCACGTTCCAGTCCGCCACCGTGTTCAAGCGCGAGACCGCGTTCGAGAACGTCAGGCGCAGCGGTGTCTTCGCATGCATCGGCCGCCCGACCTGGTTCTTCCGCAAGGGCGTGGTGGCCGAGGGCGCCGCAAGGGCTCGGGACATGGCGAGCGAGCTGCTCGAGTTCGCGGGGCTCTCGGACGTGTCGGACACGCTGGCCGGCAATCTGCCTTACGGCAAGCAGAAGATGCTGGGCGTGCTGATCGCCCTGGCCCAGCGGCCCACCCAGCTCCTGATGGACGAACCCGCTGCCGGCCTCAACACGGCAGAGACCGAGGTCATGGGCGAACTGATCGCGCAGATCCGGTCGATGCGCGGCGTCGACGTGGTGCTGGTGGAGCACGACATCAAGATGGTGACGCGGGTCTGCGATCGCATCCTCGCCCTGAACTACGGCAAGACCATCGTCATCGACGTGCCCGAGAAGGTGGTGGCGCATCCCGAGGTCATCGAAGCCTACCTGGGAGCCGGCTTTGACTAGGCTCGAGGTACGCGGCCTGTCGGTGGCCTACGGAAATGCCATCGCGCTCGAGGGCATCGATCTCACGGTCGAGCCCGGTTCGGTGGTGAGCATCCTGGGCGCCAACGGCGCCGGCAAGTCGTCCTTCCTGAAATGCCTGATGGGACTGGTGCCGGCGAGGTCCGGCAGCATCCGGTTGGACGGCGTCGACATTACCGGCATCAAGCCGCATGAATCCGCCTTGCACGGCATGGCCATGTCGCCGGAGGGCCGGCGGCTCTTCCCCGAACTGACGGTGCACGAGAACCTCTGCATGGGCGGCTACCTGCGCCGGCGCGATGCGCGCTTTCGCTCAGACCTAGAGCAGGTGTTCGGCTACTTCCCGAGGCTTCGCGACCGTGCGCAGCAACTGGCGGGACGCCTCTCCGGCGGCGAGCAGCAGATGGTCGCGATCGGCCGGGCGCTGATGTCGCGGCCGCGTCTCCTGCTGCTGGACGAGCCTTCGCTCGGGCTCGCGCCGGTGATCATCGCGCAGCTCGCATCGATCGTCACCGCCATCCACCGCGAAGGCATGACCATCATCCTGGTCGAGCAGAACGCCCGCATGGCATTGAAGCTCTCCGACTACGGCTTCGTGTTCGAGACCGGCCGCCTCGCACTCGAAGGAACGAGCGCCGAGCTGCTGCGCAACCCCGACGTTGTCGATATCTACATGGGAGACGGTGCTGCCGGCCGCTCCGCGCCCGTCCTCGGCGGCCCGGTATCCGGCGGACAGGCATGAAGTTTTCGGCAGGCTCGAAGCCGCGACTCCTCGCCCGCATCGACATGCCGGCAGGTCATCGGCGTCATTCACAAACATCGCATGTCACGCCTTCCCGCCAGGGCTAGGATGCGGCAGCAACCTTCAAGCTCCAGAGAGACAGGCTGAACGATGTACTACGAACTCGCGACGATCACCGTTCGCCTCGGTACGGCTGCGCAAGCAGCGCCACGCGTCGGCGAGTACGCCGGTGCACCGGAAGCCAAGGGCAGGCTGCTCGGTTGCTGGCTGTCCGATATCGGCGAACTCAATCGGCTCTACGTATTGCGCGGGTTCGAAGACGAAGCCGAGCTGCAGGCCGAGCGACAACGCGGTCTGCTGAGCGGCGACCCGTTCGGCTGCGCCGAATTCGCGGTCCGCTTCGAGACCCAGGGCTATGCATCGTTTCCCTGGCTGCCGCCGGTGGAGACCGGCCGCTTCGGCCCTTTCTTCGAGATCCGCACCTACGAGCTGAAGCCCGGCGGCCTTGCCCCGACGCTGGAAGCATGGCAGGCCGCACTACCGGCCCGCCACGCCATGTCGCCCTGCCTGATCGCCATGTACACGCTGGACGGGGCGCCCCGCATCACCTCGATCTGGCCGACCGCGACGCTCGAACAGCGCTCGAAGGCGCGCAGTGAATCCGTGCAGCAGGGCATCTGGCCGCCCAAGGGCGGTCCGGCATGGTTGACGACCCAGATGCAGTCCACGATCTGCCTGCCGACTGCGATCTCGCCCCTGCAATGAACGACGCCCGGATGGTCCGATTGCAACGGCTCCCCGGCGAAATGAACCAACAACGGAGATGGTCGAATGTCTGAACTGGTTGGGAACAGCGTCCTGGTGATCGGCGGCAGCTCCGGCATCGGACAGGCCACCGCGGCCGCCTTCGCGGCGAAGGGTGCGAAGGTCACCATCGCTTCGCGCTCCCGCAGCAAGCTGGACGCTGCCGCCAGCGCGATCGGCGGCAACGTGAAAACCGCCGTGCTCGACGTCACCGACGATGCGAAGGTGCAGGAGTTTTTCGCGAGCAACGAGGTCTGGGACCACGTGGTGATCTCCGCCGCGCAGACGCCGGGCGGCCCGGCCCGCCAGCTGCCGCTGGCCAGCGCCTATGAAGCGATGAACAGCAAGTTCTGGGGTGCCTACCGGGTCGCACGGCTGGTTCGCATTCGCGATGGTGGCTCGCTCACGCTGGTCTCGGGCTACCTGTCCGATCGGCCTCGTGCCACCTCGGTGCTGCAGGGCGCGATCAATGCGGCGCTCGACGCGCTTGCGCGTGCCCTGGCACTGGAGTTCACGCCGGTGAGGGTGAACAGCGTTTCCCCGGGGTTGATCGCGACGCCGCTGTGGGATGGACTCGACGCCGAGGCGCGGCAGAAGATGTATGCGGACACCGCCAAGCGCCTGCCTGCCGCGTGCGTCGGCCAGGCCGAGGACATCGCCAGGGCGGTCCTGTTCCTGGCCGAGACGCCGTTTGCCTCCGGGTCGCGGGTGCTGGTCGATGGCGGCGCGGTGATCGCTTGAGCGCTGGCGGCCCGGCGCCGCCCGGAAGTGTGTGGATGGAGACAGTGGAGACACCATGTTCTTGAAAAATTGCTGGTACGTGGCCGCGTGGGACCACGAAGTCCTGGCCGACAACCTGCTGCAGCGCACCCTGCTCGGCGAATCGGTCCTGCTGTACCGCACCGAGGACGGCAAGCCGGTCGCGATGGACAACCGCTGCTGCCATCGCCACGCACCGCTTCACATGGGCCGCAAGGAAGGCGACTGCGTGCGCTGCATGTACCACGGCCTCAAGTACGACTCGAGCGGCAAGTGCATCGAGATCCCCGGACAAGACGTCATTCCGCCTAAGTTCGGCCAACGGGTCTACCCGACGGTCCAGCTCCGGCGATGGATCTGGATCTGGATGGGCGATCCCGAGAAGGCCGACGAATCGCTGATTCCGAACACCTTCGCCATGGAGCATCCGGATTGGCGCTGGTCGCCTTCGTACCTGCTCTACAAGAGCAACTATCTCTACATCTGCGACAACCTGCTGGACTTCTCGCACCTCTCCTATGTGCACGAGAAGACCTTGGGCGGCTCGCCCAACATCGCCGAGTCACGGCCCGAGGTCACCCGCCTTCCGCGTGGCGTGCGGGTCAGCCGCCCGGTTCGCAACACCGTCCCTGCGCCGTATCACATGCGGCTCGGCTCCTTTCCCGGCGAAGTCGACCGCTGGTTCAAGTACGACTTCGTGGTTCCGGGCGTGCTGATACTCGATTCGGGACTCAAGTCCTCCGGCCTCGCGGACGACGATTTTTCCGATGCGCTGTGTTTCCAGAGCTGCCAGGCACTCACGCCCGAAACCGAGACGAGCACCCACTATTTCTTCATGCTGGCGCATGGTTTCCGGCTGGACGATGCGGTCGTGACCGAGTCGGTCACGCAAAGCCAACGGGCTGCCTTCATCGAGGACAAAACCATGATCGAGGCGCAGCAGCAGATGATCGACAACTCGCCTGCCAAGCCGATGATGCCGATCGCCTGTGACCTCGGATTGACGCAGTTCCGCCGCGTCCTCCAGGAAATGATGGATGCGGAAGGCGCTGCCGCGAGCCCTTCCACCGACGCTTCCGGTGCCGGGCCGATGCGCGTGCTGCACATTTCAAAGGAGACCACATGACCTCGCGTCTGAATCGTCGGGATCTGCTCGCCACTTTGGCGTCCGCCTCCGTGCTGGGCAGCACCAACCTGTGGGCACAGCCGGCCGCGCCGAGCCAGCTGCGACTGGTGGTGCCCTACCCCGCCGGCGGCTCGACCGATGCGCTGGCCCGCCAGCTGAGCGTGAGGCTGATGGAAATCCTCAAGGTCCCGGTGCTGGTGGACAACCGGCCCGGCGGCAACAGCGCGGTCGCGGTGAACTACGTCCTGAGCCAACCCGCGGACGGCTCAACCCTCTTCATCTTCGATCCCAGCTCGCTCATCATCAATCCGCACATCTACAGCAAGCTGCCCTACGACCACACCGCCTTCGAGCCGGTGGCGCAGCTGACGCGCTCGTGGTTCGTGCTGCTGGTCAACGCGCAATCGCCGGTCAAGACGATCGGCGAGTTCATCGCCACCGCGAAGTCGCGGCCCGCGCCCTACAACTACGCCGCGTCCAGTGCCGGCACGCCGGCGCACATCGGCATGGAGATGGTCAAGGCGGCCACCAAGATTCCGGCAACCTTCATCGCCTACAAGGGGTCGGCCCCTGCCTTGAACGACCTGATGGGCGGCCAGCTGGATGCGCAATTCATCGATGTCGCCAGCGCGATCCAATACGTGCAGTCCGGCAAATTGAGGGCCTTGGCCGTATCGAGCAAGTCGCGCCTCGCGATCCTGCCGGACGTGCCGACGATCGCCGAATCGGGCTATCCGGACTTCGAAGTCGTCGCCTGGTTCGGCTCGGCGGTGCGATCCGGAACGCCAGCCGCTGCGGTCCAGCGCCTCAACGCGGCACTGGTCGCCGCTACCGCGGAGCCCGCGATGGGAGATTGGATTCGCGCCCAGGCTTCGCTGCCGGCACCGGCCAACACGCCCCAGGAGTTCGGCCAGATCATGCGGGCCGACTACCAGAAGTGGGGCCAGGTGTCGAAGTCCCTGAACATCCTTCTCGACTGAAACCGCACTCGACACCAGCACCTATGAACACCTCGCAGATCAAGGGCCACGAGGCCATCGCCCAGGCCGTGTGGGCGAACGGCGCCCGGACGATGTTCGGTCTCATCGGCGACGGCAACCTGTTCTTCGTCAACAGCTACGTTCGCCAGTGCGGTGGCAAGTTCGTCGGCTCGGCACACGAGGTCGGGTCGCTTTTCATGGCGCTCGGCCATGCCTACATCGGCGGCGGCGTGGGGGTCTGCACGATCACGCACGGGCCGGCGCTCACCAACGTCATCACGGCCCTCGTGCAAGGCGTCAAGGCCAGTCTCCCGGTGGTGCTGGTGTGCGCGGATACGGCGGTTCGCGAGAAGTGGCACCAGCAGTCGGTCGACCAGCGCGAACTCGTTGCAGCCACCGGCGCCGGCTTCGAGCAGATGCGCGCGCTCGACACCATCGCCGAGGACGTGGCGACGGCGTTCCGGCGAGCCGCAACCGAACGACGACCCATAGTGCTCAACATGCCGGTGGAGTTCCAGTGGCAGGAGCTGGCCGGCTTCGTTCCGGCCATCTACAAGGCGGTCGACCGCAGGGCCACGGTCACCGAAGGCCCCGACGTGGACGATGCGGTCGGCATCATGGCGAGTGCCAAGCGGCCCATCGTGCTGGCCGGGCGGGGCGCTGCCAATCCCCAGGCGCGCGAAGCTCTGCTGAAGCTGGCGCGCCGCCTGGATGCGCCGGTCGCCACCACGCTTCGCGCCAAGGATCTCTTCCGCGGCGAGGCGAACAACCTCGGCATCTTCGGCACGCTGAGCACGCCGTCGACGCTCGACGTGATCGCCGCAAGCGACTGCATCATCGCGTTCGGCGCCACCATGACCCGCTTCACCACGATGCGGGGCGACATGATCAAGGGCAAGCGGCTGGTCCAGATCAACGACGACCCGAAGGCGATCGGGGCTCGCTGTACGCCGGATGCGGCAATCCTCGGCGATCCCGGATTGTTCGCGGAGCTGGCCCTGCGCCTGCTGGAAGAGGCGGACATGCCGCCTTCGCAGTTCTTCGATGCGGACATGGCGGCAAGGCTCGAGACGGCGGGCTCCGTGCAGGATTGGGTCGACCTGAGCCGGGACGATGCGATCGACATCCGCTTTGCGCTCGAGGCGATCGACGCCGCGGTGCCTCGCAACAGAACCTTCGTGACCGACGTCGGCCGCTTCGTCATCGAATCGTGGATTCGCGTGCAGGTCGAAGAACCTGCCGCCTTCCTGCCCACCCACGAATTCGGATGCATCGGCACCGGGCTCCCGCACGCCATCGGCGCGGCGCTCGCCGACCGCAGCCGACCGACGCTGCTCCTGATCGGCGATGGCGGCTTCATGCTCGGCGGACTGCAGGAGCTGCACACCGCCATCCGAGAGAACCTCGACCTCGTCATCGTGCTGTGCAACGACGGCGGCTACGGCGCCGAACACATCCAGTTCCGCGACCGCAGTCTTCCGGCAGAACTGGCGCTGCTGGCCTGGCCGGACTTCGTCGCGGTCGCGCGCGCCATGGGCGCCCGTGGTGTCACCGTGCGCAACAAGCGCGAACTTCCGCTCGCGATCGAAGCATCGAAGGAGCGTTCGGGTCCGTTGCTGATCGACCTCAAGCTGGATCCGAACGACGTCCCTGCCTATATTCCCTGAGCGTTCCGCAAGACCTGCGACCATCGCGTCCATGGACGTATCGGACGAACGTATTGCCCAAGCCATCGACACCCTGCTCGACCAGCGCGAAGCGCCCAAGACAATCTGCCCCTCGGAGGTCGCGCGGGCGCTGGAGCCCGATGATTGGCGCCCATTGATGCCGCAGGTACGGGAGGTGGCTGTCACGATGGCGCTGGCCGGCGAACTCGTCGTGCTGCAGGGCGGGTCGGAAGTCGCGCTCGATGCGCCGCTGCACGGGCCGATCAGACTGCGACGCACGTCCCCAAGCCGTGGACGGTCCGAGCATGCCGGGCCGGATGCGTACCCGAGCACACCCGACGGCCGTTACTTCGTGGTGCGCGGCCGCTTGTGGCGCAAGACCCGCCCGGACCTGGCCGACGAGGTGCGGGATCGGTGGGTCAAGGAGTTGATGGCGGCTCGGCGTGCCTTGCGCGGCGAGCAAAGCGCATCGGAGCGGCAGACCGCGCGGCAGCAGGTCGATCGCGCCAAGCGCGCGTTGGGTGAACGGGGCCCGGCATGGTGGACCGACGGGGCGCCGGATTTCAATCGGAAGCTCGCGAAGAACACGCCCTACGCGGAGTGGTATTCGAGCCTGCCGACCTGACGATCATCACGCGGCAACCTCAGCTCGTATCGGGCGCCGATCGCGTGGCGCTGCGGCTTCCGACCCGCTCGTTCGAACGACCTTCAATGCGCCTGCATCGAGCAGGACATCTTTTTTGCCGGACCGCCACTTCGCACCGCCGCGCCAGCAGGTACGATCACCTCGCAAAAATATGGCCCCGCCGTGTGGCCGACCCCATCCGAGGAGAACCGATGCCCGATGATTTCCAGGTCCTGAAAGACGTCCTGCGTGCCGACGAAACAGCCGTGATCGACGATTGGATGGCCGCCGCGCGGCAAGCCGATCCGGCGCTCGGTTCCGGTGCCGCGAACGAAGCATCGGGGCTGGTGCGACTGCTGGCGGCCGGGCTGGCCGCACAGCATGACCCGACCGCACTCGAGGGCACCGGCTGGACCTCGCTGCGCGAAGCACTGGCGGCCTTGTCGCGTTCGCGTGCTGCCCAAGGGCAATCGGCCGGCGCGACCAGCGCCTTCATCCTGGCGCTGAAGAAGCCGCTTTTCGAGAAGGTGCAGCGCCGGCTGGCCGACCGGCCGCAGGAGCTGGCCGGCGCCCTCTGGACGGTGTCCACCGCGATCGACGCCCTCGCGCAGCACACCGTGCAGACCTACCAGGCGGCACGCGAGGACATCATCCGCCGCCAGCAGGAAGAACTGCTCGAACTCTCGACGCCCGTCGTCAAGCTGTGGGAAGGCGTGCTGGCCGTGCCGATGATCGGTGTCCTCGACAGCAGCCGCACCCAGATGGTGATGGAGGCTTTGCTCCAGCAGATCGTCGACACCGGCTCCGAGCTGGCGATCATCGACATCACCGGCGTTCCGACCGTCGACACCCTGGTGGCGCAGCACCTGCTCAAGACCGTCGCCGCGATCCGGCTGATGGGCGCGGACTGCATCATCAGCGGCATCCGCCCGCAGATCGCGCAGACCATCGTTCACCTGGGCATCGACCTGCAGGGCATCAGCACCAAGGCTTCGCTGGCCGACGCGCTCGCGCTCGCTCTCCAGAAGACCGGCTGGCGGATCGTGCGGGACCATTGAGATGGAGCGCATCCCGATCCTTCGCCTCGGCAAGACCCTGCTGGTCACGATCCAGGTCGACCTGCAGGACCAGATCGCGCTGACCTTGCAGGACGAGCTGGCCAACCGCATCGCCGAGACCGGCGCCACCGGCGTCATGATCGACATCTCGGCGCTCGAGATCGTCGATTCGTTCGTCGGCCGCATCCTCACCAGCATCTCGGGCATCGCGCGAATCCTGTCCGCCACCACGGTCGTGGTCGGCATGCAGCCCGCGGTCGCGATCACGCTGGTCGAGCTCGGCCTGTCGCTCGAAGGCGTTCGCACGGCACTCAACGTCGAACGCGGGATGGCCCTGCTGGACAACGCCCGGCAGGAGATGGCACTTGGACGCTGAACCCACCGGCACGCTGCCGCTCCGATCCGAGCAGAACATCGTCGCCAGCCGCCAGAAGGTGCGCAGCCTCTGCCAGCAGCTCAAGCTCTCGCTGGTGGACCAGACCAAGATGATCACCGCGGCGAGCGAGCTTTCGCGCAACACGCTGATTCACGGCAAGGGCGGCGAGATGCGTTGGCAGTTTGTCGAGCGCAACGGCCGGCAGGGCCTGCAATTGAGCTTCGAGGACGAAGGGCCCGGCATTCCCGACCTGGCGCTCGCTTTGACCGACGGCTGGACCAGCGGCAGCGGCATGGGTCTCGGGCTTCCCGGCAGCAAGCGGCTGGTCAACGATTTCGTGGTGGACTCAGCGCCCGGTCGCGGAACCCGAGTGAGCATTACCAAGTGGAAGTAGTCGCCGGCTGGACGCACCGGCTCATCCCGATCGACGATCCGAGCCGGGTGGGCGAGGCCCGCCGGTTCGCAGCCCAGCTCGCCGCCGAAGCGGGGATGGACGAGGTGCAGGCCGGTCGGCTGGCGCTCTGCGTCACCGAGCTCGGCACCAACCTGGTCCGGCATGCCAAGGGCGGCCGGCTGCTGCTGGCGTTCCGTCCGCATGCGCAGGACGTGGAGCTGGTGGCGATCGACGACGGCCCGGGCATCGCCGACCTGGCGCTCGCGCTGCAGGACGGCCAGTCGAGCGGCAGCACGCCGGGCACCGGGCTGGGAGCGATCCGCCGGCTGGCTTCCGAATTCGATATCCATTCCTCGCAGCTGGGCGGCACCGTCTGCGTTGCCCGTGTCGCGGGCAAGCCGGCCGACCGAGTGCCCGGATCGGATCCGGCGCAGGCACCGGCCTTCGAGTTCGGCGCCATCGCGATCACCGCGCCGGGCGAACAGGTGTCCGGCGACGGCTGGATGCTGGTGCGGCACGACGCGCAATGGCGCCTGCTGGTCGCGGACGGGCTCGGCCACGGTCCCGAGGCGGCCAAGGCTGCACAGGCCGCGACCGAAGCTTTCTCGCGGCTTGCGCCCGCAGCCGGCCCGGCGCCGGTCGGCGACTGGGTCCAGCGCGTGCATGCGGCGCTGCAAGGCACGCGCGGCGCCGCCGTGTGCATCGCGGCGCTCGATGCCGGTGCCGCAGGCCTCGCCTACGCGGGTGCGGGCAACGTGGTCGGGCGAGTGGTCTCGGGCGTGTACGACCGATCGATCGCGACCCAGCACGGCACCGCCGGCCTGCAGATCCGCAGGCCCGAGGTCACGCAGCTCGCGCTGCCGGAGCATGCCTTGCTGGTGCTGCACAGCGACGGCATCGACACCCGCTGGAATGCAGACCGCATTCGAGGCGCCCTGCGGCTCGACCCGGTGCTAGTTGCGGCCCTGCTGCTTCGCGATCACAGTCGACAACGCGACGACGCCACGATCGTGGTGCTGCGCAGGAAGGACTAGCCATGGCGACCACCGACGCCAGCGACCACGAGGCCACCCCGCACTCGTCGGACACGAAGGAATCCGAAGCCCTGCAACGCCTGCGAGCCGAGCTGGAGGCGAGCCGCGCCGAGCTGGCCGAACTGCGCGACGAACTCGACGAGACCAACCGCGGCGTGGTGGCGCTCTACGGCGAACTCGACACGCAGGCCGACCAGCTGAAGCAGGCCACCGAACTCAAGAGCCGGTTCCTCGCGTACATGAGCCACGAGTTCCGCACGCCGGTCAGCGCCATCCGCAGCATCACCCGCCTCCTGCTCGATCGCATGGACGGCCCGCTGACCGAGGAGCAGGAGCGGCAGGTGACGTTCATCGAGACTTCGGCCACCGAGTTCGCCGAGCTGGTCGACGACCTGCTCGACCTCGCCAAGATCGAAGCCGGCCGGGTCGAGATCTCGCCCGCCTGGTTCGAGATGGTCGACCTGTTCTCGGCGCTGCGCGGCATGTTCAAGCCGGTGCTCACTAACCCGGAGACCGTGCTGATCTTCGAGGAGCCGGAGAACCTGCCGCGGCTCTTCACGGACGACCGCAAGCTGTCGCAGATCCTGCGCAACTTCATTTCCAATGCGCTCAAGTTCACGCCGCGCGGCGAGGTGCGCGTGTCGGCGGTGCGGCAAGGCGATGAAGTCTGCTTCTCGGTGGCCGACACCGGCATCGGCATCGCGCCGCAGCACCATGCGGCGGTGTTCGACGACTTCGCGCAGGTGGATTCGCCGGTGCAGAAGCGGCTGCGCGGCACCGGCCTCGGGCTGTCGCTCAGCCGGCAGCTCGCGCAGCTCCTGGGCGGCCGCGTGACGCTGGCGAGCGAGCTGAATGCAGGCTCCGTGTTCTCGGTGATCCTGCCGGTCCAGATGCCGGACGACGAGCCGGCGGGCCAGGACCGCGAATGAACACGGCGGCCGCGGTCATCACGACCACCATCGATCGGTCCCGGCATCGCGTGCTGGTGGTGGACGACAACCCGACCACCCGCTACGCCACGGCGCGAACCGTGCGCGCCGCCGGGTTCAAGACGGTCGAGGCCGGCACCGGCGGCGAGGCGCTGGCACTGTCCCGCGAGAACATCGCGGCCGTGGTGCTGGACGTCCACCTGCCGGACCTGAACGGCTTCGAGGTCTGCCAGGCGATCCGCCGCGAACGCACCACCGCCACGCTGCCGGTCATCCACCTCTCGGCTGCCTTCGTCCGCAACGAGGACAAGGTGGCCGGCCTGGACGCAGGTGCCGATGCCTACCTGGTGCATCCGGTGGAGCAGGCGGTGCTCATCGCCACGCTGCAGGCCCTGATCCGTGCCCGCATGGCGGAAGACCAGTTGCGCCGGAGCGATGCGCGCTTTCGCACCATCTACAACCAGGCGCCGGCCGGCATGGCGCTGATCGACGACCAGGGCCGCTTCGTCGACGCGAATCCGGCCTTGCTCGCGATGCTGGAGCGCGACGCCGGCAGCCTGATCGGGCAGCCGGTGTGCGCGCTGGCACCGGCCGACTGGAGCGACCTGGTGCGTCAACGGACCACCGAGCCGGTCTCGGCCGGTTCGCAGTGGCAGGGCGAATTTCCGCTGGTGAAGCCGGACGGCAACTGGGTGCGGCTCGCCTGGACCATGTCGGCGGATATCGAGCCGGGATTGCGGGTCGGAACCGTGGTCGACGTGTCGCAGCGCTTCGAGCTCGAACGGCGGCAGGCCGAACTGCTGGAGCGCGAACAGGCGGCGCGCCTCGCGGCCGAGCAGCACAGCCGCACCAAGGACGATTTCGTCGCGGTGCTGTCGCACGAGCTGCGCAATCCGCTCAACGCGATCGCGGGTTGGGTCCACCTGCTTCGCACCCGCACCCGGACCGCGGACTTGCTCGACAAGGGCCTGCAGTCCATCGACCGCAGCGTCAAGGCGCAAGCCCTGTTGATCGCCGATATCCTGGACGTGTCCCGGATCAGCTCCGGCAAGCTCCGGCTGCAGCGCGAGTGGATCGAGCCCGGTCCGCTGGTGGTCGCTTCGATCGAGGCCCTGGCCACGGCCGCGGCGGCCAAGCGCCTCGAAGTCGAATGGATCGAGCAGGAAGCCATCGGCCCGGCCTGGCTGGATCCCACCCGCTTCCAGCAGATCGTGTGGAACCTGCTCTCGAACGCGATCAAGTTCTCGAACGATGGCGGCACCATCGTGGTCACCCTTTCGCGTCGGGACGACAGGTTGTCGCTGGAAGTCCGGGACCACGGCCGCGGCATATCGCGCGACTTCCTCGGCCAGATGTTCGACCGCTTCGCGCAAAGCGATTCGCCCGACAACCGGCATCACGGCGGACTCGGTCTCGGCCTGTCGATCGTCAAGCACCTTGCGGAGCTGCACGGCGGATCGGTGCATGCCCACAGCGACGGCGAAGGGCAAGGCGCCGCGCTCGGCGTGCTGCTGGCGACCGAGCCGCCCAGCGAAGGCCCGCTCCGGGCCGGCGACGCTCCCCGCACCGGCGATGGGTCTGCCGCCATGGAGCGGCCGGCAGCGCATCGACAGCTCGAAGCCACCGAGATCCTGGTGGTCGAAGACAACGTCGATGCCAGCGAGATCCTCTCGGTGGTGCTGGCCGATGCCGGTGCCCGGGTTCGCGTGGCCCACGACTATGTCTCGGCGCTGCAGCAGAGCGAACAGAAATGGCCGGATGTGCTGGTGAGCGACATCGGCTTGCCAGGGCGCGACGGCTACGACCTGATCCGCCAGCTGCGCCACCTGGGCGAAACCACCGACAAGCCGCGCTTCTTCGCGATCGCCCTGACGGCGTTCTCCCGGCCGCAGGACCGCAGCAAGGCAGAGGAAGCCGGCTTCGACGCGCACCTGGCCAAGCCGCTGCAGCCGCATGCGCTCACCGCCTTGATCCAGTCCGGAATGCGCGCCGCCTGAGCCGGCAGGCGAGCCGCTCGCGGCCCGCCGGTCAGTGTCTCGACACGCCGAAGCGGCGCCGCATGCCGTCGGCGAACGCCTTGAGCAAGGCCGACACGATGAAGATGAAGACGATGTAGATCGCGGCGGTCGCGGTCAGGATCTCGATCGGTTCGTACCAGCGGTTGACCAGCTTCTGCGACTGGAACATCAGGTCCGGTACGGCAATGACCGAGACCAGCGCCGATGACTTCACGATGACGGTGAACTGGTTGCCGATCGACGGCGCGGCGTCGAGCAGCATCTGCGGCAGCACGATGCGCCAGAAGGCCCGAAAGCGCGACATCCCGAGCGATGACGCGGCTTCGAGCTGGCCCTTCGGCACCGCCTCCAGCGCGCCCCTGAAGGTCTCCGCCAGGTAACCGCTCGATTGCAGCGCGAGCGCGACGCAAGCCGCCGAGAAGAAGGTGTTGGGCCAGCCGAACACCTCCGGCCACACATAGTTGACCCAGAGCAGCTGCACAAGAGCGGGCGTCGCGCGGAAGAACTCGATCAGCACCACCGCCAGCGGCCGGAGCGGCCGGACGTAAAGTCGAACCAGCGCCAGCAGCAGCCCGCCGAGGAGCGCGAACACGAAGGACACGGCGCAGACCGCGAGCGTGACCTCGAAGCCGGCGATGAAAGCATCGCGCTGGTCCCAGACGAGTCGTTGCCAGTTGCCCATGTTGGTCGATCCCGTCAGGCGAAGACCTTGGCCCGCCACCGGCTCGAGAACAGCTGCAGCAAGCTGGCCGCGCCGAACACGATCACGAAGTAGGCGAGCGCCGCACCGGTGTAGAGCGGCAAGGGCCGCATCTCCTGCGCGGTCACCATCGACACCTGGTACATCAGGTCGGGCACCGCGATCAGCGACACGATGCTGGTGGCCTTGAACATCGAGATGAACTGGTTGGTCGATTCGGGCAGCATGCGCCGCACCACCTGCGGCAGGATCAGCCGCCACATGATCCGGCGCTCGCTCATGCCGAAGGCGAGCCCCGCCTCCACATGGCCGCGCGGCACCGCCTCGATGCCGGCCCGGAAGGTCTCGGCGAAGTAGCCGCTGTAGACGTAGCCGAGCGCGATGACCGACGACACGAAGGGGTTGAACTCCATGCGCCGTCCGATCACCGCGCCGATCAGGAGCGGCAACACGAAATGCACCCAGACGATCATGATGTAGTCGGGCGAGTTGCGCGAGATCTCGGTGTGCAGGGTGCCGGCCCATCGCAGGGCGCGCAGCCGGCTGACCCGCAGCAGCGCGACGCCCAGCCCGGCGGCGAGAGCGATCACCGCCGCACAGGCGAAGACGCCGAGGCTGGTGGCGAGCCCCTTCAGCAGGATCTGCCGGTACTCCCAGAAGAGCGTCAGGTCGAGGACTTCGCGCAACGAGTCGGACACGCCCAGACCCTTCTCAAGCCTTGGCGCGCGTCAAGAACTGCCGCAGCCGCTCGGACCGCGGCGCCGAGAACAGATCTGCCGGCGGGCCCTGCTCGTCGACCAGTCCGTTGTGCAAAAACATGACATGGTCGGACACTTCGCGCGCGAACGCCATCTCGTGGGTCACCACGATCATGGTCGTGCCCTCGCGGGCCAGGTCGCGCATGACGGCCAGCACCTCCTCGGTCAGCTCCGGATCGAGTGAACTGGTCGCTTCGTCGAACAGCATCACCTTCGGCCGCATCGCGAGCGCCCGCGCGATCGCGACGCGCTGCTGCTGGCCACCCGAAAGCCGTGCCGGATACGCGTCGGCCTTGTCGCCGAGGTGCACCCGGTCCAGGCATTCCTGTGCGACGGCGCGGGCTTCGGCCCGCGACAGTCCGCGCACGCTGCGCGGCGCTTCCATGATGTTCTGCAGCACCGTCAGATGCGGCCACAGGTTGAACTGCTGGAACACCATGCCGAGGTCGCGGCGGATCCGGTTGACGTCGGCCATCGAGCGCGGCTTGCCGTTGCGCAGGCAGACCGACTCGCCCTCGATCAGGATGTCGCCCGCGCTCGGCGTCTCCAGGCGGTTGATGCAGCGCAGCAGCGTGCTCTTGCCCGAGCCGCTCGCGCCGATCATGCTCAGCACCGTGCCGCGATGCACGTCGAAGCTGATGCCCTTCAGCACTTCCTGGTCGCCGAAGCGCTTGTGCAGTCCGACCACCCGGATGCAGGGCGCTGCCGCCGACTGCTCCGCTGAGGATGCGCCGCTTGCGACCCGCTGGGCGCTGGCGTCTGCAGCGGCGTTCAAGCGTTGCCGAGCCTCTCGATGTGCAGCTTCATGAGCCGGTCGGTCTCGCCGTTCACCCGCATGTAGCCAGCCCAGAAGTCGAGGAAGTTCTTCCATTCATAGTCGCCGTAGCGTACCGCCCAGCTGCTCGGCCGGCGGTCGATCGGGTTCTCGACGTCGAAGCCCGAAGCCCAGTTGGTGCGCTTGACCATCAGCTGCACCGCGACCTGGCTGCTCATCCAGACATCCGCCTTCTTGGCACGCACCGGCTCGGCGCCGAGCTCGGCCTGCCCGGTGGTGGTGATCAGCTTGGCCTTCGGAAACAGCACCGGAATGCGCGGCTCCTCGCTGCCGCCCGACACCACTGAGAAGGTGACGCCGGGATCGTTGAAGTCGGCCAGCTTCTTGAAGCGGCCGGCATTGTCCTTGTGCACCATCAACAGGCTGCCGATCTCGTAGAGCGGGCCGATGTAGTCGACCGCCATCGCCCGCGCCATGGTGTAGGTGAGGGCCGAGCCGAACACGTCGTAGTCGTCGCGGCGCAGGGCCACCGTGGCGTTCTGGAAAGTGACTTCCTTGAACTCGACCTTCACGCCCATCTGCTTGGCGAGGTCGTTGGCCGCATCGAAGTAGATGCCGCCCAGCTCGCCGGTCTTGGCGTTCTTGTAGAAGAACGGACCGGTCTGCGCATAGCCGACCCGGAGCGTGCCGGACTTGATCACCTTGCCGAGCGTGGATTCCGGCCGGATGCCGCTTTCGAGAGCCTGGGCCATGGCACGGTCGGGTGCCAGTGCGGCGCCGAGGCCGGTCGCCGCGACGCCGAGGAGCGCGGTGCCCCTCAGAAAGTCGCGCTTGTTGCTGCCGATGCCTGGATCAGGATTCATGGTTGCTTGCTCCGGTGGTGGCCATTGAAGAGGGCGTGCCGGCCAGCTCGAACTGGGTCTCGAGCCGGTCGCCGCGGAAGCCGACGATAAGGCGATGCAGGAACGTGGTGGCGTCCGCATAGCCCACTTGAAGGTCGATGCGCTCGCCGACGGCCGGCGAGTCGGCATCGGCCGGCAAGGTGATCGCCAGGTGCTCTGCCGAATGCGCGAGCGTGCAGCCCGCGGGCAGCCCGACCGGCCGCGGCGCGGTCGGATAGACCGCCAGCGATTTCCATCCGGCATCGCAGACGATGCGCCGCGCGGTCGGCCGCGCGAGCACGGTCGACCGCAGGGTCAAGGCCGGCTCCAGCGGCACGTGGAACTCCTCGCGATAGCGAATGTCGCCGAACACCCCGCCGCCCGCCTGCAGTTCGGTGACGCCATCGAGCTCGCTCGTGATGTCGAAGGTGCCGGTGCCGCCGCAGCTCACGATCGGCGTCGGCATGCCGGCGGCACGGCATGCCGCGGCGGTGTCGGTCAGTTGGCGCACGGCATGCTCGATGGTGAGCCGCTTCTCGGCCGGGTCGGCGATGCGGGTGGCATGGCCCTCCCAGGCCATGAAGCCGGCGAAGTGCAGGTGCGGATGCGCTTGCACGAGCCGTGCCAATTCGATACCCGCCGAGCCGGGCGATACGCCCGCGCGGCCGAGCCCGATGTCGACTTCGATCACGACCGGAATGCGGGTTTCGGCCCTGCGTGCGGCGGCATCGGCCAACGCCAGCTGGGCACGGCCATCGACCGCGATCGCGACCGAGCCGCGTCGGTTCAAGAGAGCCACCGATTCGAGGTCCGCCGGTTGTGCGACCTGCGACGCGATCAACACGTCCTCGATGCCGCCGTCGATCATCACCCGCGCCTCGCGCGCGGTGGCGCAGGTCACGCCCTGCGCACCGGCGGCGATCAGTCGCCGGACGATCTCCGTCGAGCGGATCGACTTGGCATGCGGGCGCCAGCGCTTCTGCCCATGCCGGACCACCGCATCGGCGATGCGCCGCACGTTGTGCTCGAAGCGGTCGAGGTCGAGCGCGAGGAAGGGCGTCGGCGGCAACCCGGTGCCAAACATCGATCAGCCCTCGCCTCGCATGGCGCGCGCGGCGCGCAGGTCTTGCCGGCGAGCGGCCGTGGCCGCATCGTCGAGCCGGCCGGCACGGCCTGCGGCTTGGCCGGGCTCGATCACGACGCCGTAGTCGCGCCAGGCCGCATCGGCGGAGACCTTGCCGTCGATCACGTCGTCGAGCACGGCGGCCGGATCGCGTTCGAGCGGGTCGCCCCATCCCCCGCCGCCGGCGAGAACGGCTTCATAGAGTTCGCCCTTGAGCAGGGTGCGCATGAACTTGCCCGGCAGCTGCGTGCGACCGGTCGACCCGACCGCGGCGCCGGTCAGGAAGTTCGCCGCGAATGCGCCGTCGTGCCCGCCGTGCAGGCCGTAGGGCTGGAACTTCTGGCGATCGCTTCGCACCTGCAGCACCGCCTCGGGCACGCCCGTGAGCCGATAGCTGCGCATCATGCCGACGCCGCCCCGGTGCTTGCCCGGACCGCCCGAATCCATCCGGAAGCCGTAGGCCTCGATGCGCAGCGGCTGCTCGGTCTCGACCACCTCGACCGGCGAGTTGGAGTAGTTGACCGCGAGCGACGAGAGGCCGTCGTTGGTGTCCTTGTTCGGTCGACCGCCCCAGGTGCCGAACAGGAACTCGAGCAGCACGAAGGGCTGCTGCTCGCGGTCGTAGCCGGCGATGGTCACGCCGAAGTCGCCTTGCGCGCCGCAGGCGAACACCTTGGCCGGCAGCATGCGGGCGAGCGCACCCCAGATCGCCTCGGTCGCGCGCATTGCAGTAAGGCCGCGGGCCGCGACCGGCGCCGGCGTGGTCGGATAAACGATGGTGCCGGGCTCGGCAATCACCTTGATCGCGCGCATGAAGCCGCTGTTGGTCGGAAGGCCGGCGTCCATGATGCAGCGCACGCACGCGTAGGTACACGACTGCGTCATCGAGATCGGCAGGTTGATCGAGCCGCGCACCTGCGCCGAGCTGCCGCTGAAATCGACCGTCAGGCCACCGCCCTTCTTCACCACCTTGCAGCGGATGCGGATCGCGTCCTCGGTGAAGCCGTCGTCGTCCAGGAAATCCTCGAACGCCCATTCGCCATCGGCCAGCGTGGCGAGTTCGGCCCGGGTCATGCGCTCGGTGTAGTCGAGCAGGTGGTCCATTTCCGCCTGCAGCACGGCCACGCCGTAGCGTCGCGCCAGCGCCTGCATCGCGCGCTCGCCGCGGGTGCAGGCCGAGACCGTCGCCATCACGTCGCCATGCACCTTGTCCGGCAGCCGGACGTTGAGCTGCAGGATCGCCATCAGGTCGACGTCGAGCTGGCCCTTGTCGAAGAGCCGCACCGGCGGCAGGCGCAGGCCCTCCTGGAAGATCTCGGTGTTGTCGCAGGCATTGCCACCGGCGACCCGGCCGCCGATGTCGGTCTGGTGGCCGATGGCCGCGGAGAAGCCGAGCAACACGCCCTCGTGGAAGATCGGCTTGAACACGTAGATGTCCGGCAGGTGCGTGCCGCCGCCGGTGTACGGGTCGTTGGTAATGTAGACATCGCCTTCGTGCATGTCGCCTTCGAATCGGGCGAGCACGGTCTCGATGGTCGGCGGGAACGAACCCATGTGCATCGGCAGGCACAGGCCCTGCGAGATCAGGTTGCCGCGCGCGTCGATCAGGCCGGTCGAGAAGTCCATCGCCTCCTTGATCACGTACGAGCGCGCCGTGCGCACCACGGTCGCGGCCATTTCATCGGAGATGGCGGCGAAGGCGTTCTTGAGGAGTTCCAGGCGAATCGGGTCGCGCAGGCTGGGCGCTGCGGCGACGGCGGACGAGGTGGCTGAGGTGGCGGAGGAACTCATGGCATTACAGGAGGGACGACAGGTCGATGCGCAGGCTGCCGGTCGAATCGAGCCGCACTTCGGCACCGGGCGGCACCACGATGGTGGTGTCGTATTCCTCGATGATCAGCGGCCCAATGGTGGGCGCGAGGCCCGGCCTCCTCACCACCGGCGCTTCCTGCCAGCCCCAGCGGTCACCGAAGTAGACGCGGCGGCTACCGGCGCGGCCTTCGCGCTCGGGCGGCAGGGCGGGCATCACGCTGCCGGCATCGACCTGGGCCGTGCTGCCCTTGCGCGAGCGCACCCGCAGCCGCAGGTTGACCAGCTGCACCGTCTCGCCCGGGCTGAAGTAGCCGTAGGTGCGTTCATGCTCGCGGTGGAAGGCCTCGACCGCAGCCGCGATCGACGCGGCCGACAGCGGCATCGCGAGGTCGGTCGCGATCTCGGAGCTCTGGCCGCGATAGCGAAGATCGAGCTGGTGCGCTTTTTCGCTGTCGTCCGGATCGACGCCCTCGGCCCGCATCAGCTCGTCCGCCTCGCGGCCGAGGTCGGCTGAAAGGCTTTCCATGCGTGCCGGGTCGACCCGGTCTGCATCCATGGCGCAGGTGCGCACCAGCCGATGCTCGATGCGGGTGAAGAGCAGGCCGAAGGCGCTGAACACGCCCGATGCCGGCGGCACCACGATATGGCCGATGCCGGCATCGAGCGCCAGCGAAGCCGCATGCACCGGGCCGCTGCCGCCGAACGCGATCATGGTGAAGTCCGCCGGCGAACGGCCGAGTTCGCTGGTGACGGCCTGCACCGCCCGCACCATGGTGGCATTGGCCACGGTATGGATACCCCAGGCGGCGGCATGCGCCTCGAGCCCGAGCGGCTCGCCGATCCGTTTCAGGATGGCCGCCTCGGCGGCGCCGCTGTCGATCGGCATGGCGCCGTCGAGCAGGTGGCCGCGGTTGAGGAAGCCGAGCGTGACGTTGGCATCGGTGACGGTCGGCACCTCGCCGCCCAAGCCGTAGCAGACCGGGCCTGGCACGGCGCTGGCGCTGCGCGGACCGACCCGCAAGGCGCCACCGGCGTCGATCCAGGCCAGGCTGCCGCCGCCCGCACCGATCTCGGCCAGGTCGATGGCCGGCGCCCGCACCACGTAGCCGCCGCCGCTCAGGAGCCGTTGGCCGGCGTTGAGCGCCGCGCCGACCTCCAGCTCCGCGGTCAGGCGAGGCTCGCCGTTCTCGATCAGGCAGGCCTTGGCGGTGGTGCCGCCCATGTCGAAGGCGATGATGTTGGGAAGGCCGAGCAGCTGGCCGAGCGAGGCGGCGCCCACCGCGCCGGCCGCCGGGCCGGACTCGATGCAGTACGCCGGGAGCCTTCGCGCGGTTCCGGATTTCATGACGCCGCCGGCCGACTGCATGATCATCAGCGGCGCCGCGATGCCGGCCGCATCCAGGCCCACTTCGAGCCGCCCGAGATAGTCGCTCACCACCGGCTTGACGAAGGCATTCACCACGGTGGTGCTGGTGCGCTCGAACTCGCGGATCTCGGGCAAGACCTCGTGCGAAGCCGAAACCGTCAGCCCCGGCGCACGCCGGCGCGCGATCTCGACCACCCGCACCTCGTGGCGCGGATCGATGTACGAATGCAGCAGGCAGACCGCGATCGACTCGACGCCGGCGGCGACCAGCGCATCGACGGCGGCCTCGACCTCGGCTTCGTCGAGCGGCGTGACCACCTCGCCCGTCGCGGACAGGCGCTCGGTCACCTCCAGCCGGAGGCTGCGCCGCACCAGCGGCACCGGCTTCGTCCAATCCATGTCGTAGAGCTGCGGCATGCGCAGCCGCCCGATCTCGAGCACGTCGCGAAAGCCCTTGGTCGTGATGAGACCGACCCGTGCCCCGGTGCGCGTCAGCAAGGCATTGGTCGCGACCGTGAAGGCATGCACCATGCGCTCGATCGCCTTCGGCTCCAGCACCTTCGCGCCCACCATCGTCTGGATGCCGGCGAGGATGCCGCGACTGAAATCGTCCGGCGTCGACAGCACCTTGAGCGTGCGAATGCGGTGCTCGGCATCCGACACCACCAGGTCAGTGAACGTGCCGCCGACATCGAATCCGATCTGTTGCATGGAGTCCTTGCTGGTAGATCGGCCAATGTAGGCCGGGCACCGACTCGGCCGGTAATCGGAAATCGCCGTGCGGGTGATAGGATTTTCCGATCATGCGTGCCTCGATCGCTCAACTCGAAGCCTTCTACTGGATCGCTCGCCTCGGCAGCTTCCATGCGGCTGCACGCCACATGCACCTGACCCAGCCGACGGTCTCGGGCCGCATCGCCGAGCTGGAGGCGACGCTCGGCACCCGGCTCTTCGACCGCACGCACCAGCGGGCCGAACTCACGACCCACGGCCGCGCCATCGTCGACTCGGTCGACCGGCTTCTGAAGCTCAGCGACGACATCGCGCTGCACAGCCAGAGCAGCCGCACGCTGCGCGGCCTGCTGCGGGTCGGCGCCGTGGAATCGGTGGCGCTGATGACGCTGCCAAAGCTGCTGCCGCGCTTCGTCGCCCGCTATCCGGACCTCAAGATCGAGCTCACGCTCGACGTCAGCTCGGCGCTCAATCGCAAGCTCAACGCCAAGGAGCTCGACCTGGCCGTGCTGACCGACCCCGAGGTCGGCGACGGCATCACGGTGCAGGCGGTGGGACTCATCGAGCTGGCCTGGTTCGCGGCGCCGCACACGTCGCTGCCCGATCGCCCGCTCACGCCCGCCGACCTCGCGGGCATGCCGATCCTCACGATGCCGAGCCCCTCGACCATCTTCCGCGCGATCAGCGCCTGGTTCGATGCCGCCGGCATTGAGCCCGCGCATCTCAGCACCTGCAATTCGCTCGCGCTGATGGCGCGGCTGGTGGCGGCCGGGCAAGGGGTCGCGGTGCTGCCCACCGCGATGGTTCGCAACGAGTTGGACGCCGGGCAGCTGCGGCTTCTGCATTGCGCCATGGCGGTGCCATCGGGCACGCTGGTCGTGGCCTTCTGGGGGCCGGTGCATCGCTACCGCCCGCTGGTCGCGACCATCACCGAAGCGCTGCACGAGAGCACACTGGTGGCCCCGCTCGGCCGCATCGCTCCCATCGAGCGCGGCTGATGCCGGGCTCGACTCTTGCTCGACCCCTCACCTTCTTGAAAGACCCTTCCGATGAACGCGCGTGAAATGACCGAAGAGCAGATCCTCGAACTCGGCGTGGTCGACGCCATGGCCGCGCTCGAACGCGGCGATCTCCAGGCCGAAGCCTATGTGCGGCTGCTGCTCCAGCGTGCCAAGGACCTTCGGCACCTCAACAGCTGGATCACCCTCGACGAAGAGGGCGCGCTGGCAGCGGCTCGCGCCGTCGATGCGGCGCGAGCGAACGGCGAGAAGCTCGGTCCGCTCGCCGGCCTCCCGCTCTACGTCAAGGACAACATCGTGACCCGTGGCATCGCCACCAGCGCCGGCACCAACGCCTTGCGCGGCTTCGTTCCGAAGCGCAATGCGCCGGTGCTCGAGCGCTTCCTGCAGGCCGGCGCGATCGTCCTCGCCAAGGCCAACATGCACGAGCTGGCATTCGGCAGCACCTCCAGCAACGCGGCTTGCGGCTTCGTTCGGAATCCCTACGACACCGACCGCATTCCCGGCGGATCGTCCGGCGGAACCGCGGCCGGCGTGGCGGCCCGCATCGCACCCGGCGGGCTCGGCTCCGACACCGGCGCCTCGGTCCGCAATCCGGCTTCCTTTTGCGGCATCGTGGGGCTGCGGCCCTCGATCGGCAACGGCGGCGCCGACCGGCGCTACGACGGCGCCGGGGTGGTGCCGATCTCGCGCACCCGCGACACGGTCGGGCCGATGGCACGCAGCGTGGCCGACGTTGCAATGCTCGATTCGGTGGCCACCGGCAGCCCGCCGGTCGAGGCCGTGTCGCTCGCCGGCCTGCGGCTCGGCGTTCCGCATGCCTACTTCTGGGAGAACCTGGATGCCGAGGTCGAAGCCGTCATGAAGACCGCCGTCGGCCGCCTCCGCGAGGCCGGCGTGGTGTTCGTCGATGCCGACCTCGAAGGCATCCGCGAGATCAACGAGGCCATCTCGATGCCGGTGGCGCTGTACGAGTTCTATCGCCGCGACCTCAAGGATTTCCTGGAAGAGGAACAGGTCGGGCTGACCATGGACGAGGTGATCGCGCGCGTGGAGAGCCCCGACGTGAAGGGCGTATTCGGGCTCGCAGCGACCATGCCGAAGGAAGCCTACGACCAGGCGATCCGCGTGCATCGGCCGCGGCTCGCGCAGCTCTACGCCGACTACTTCGCATCGCACCGGGTCGAGGGCGTGCTGTTCCCGACGGTGCCGATCCTGCCCGCGCCGATCGATGCCGAGTTCACCGGCGCGGTGTCGATCAACGGCATCGAGCAGCCGGGCGGACCGGCTGCGCAGTTCATGGTGCTGATCAGGAACGTCGACCCGGGCAGCAATGCGGGCCTGCCGGGCCTGGCGCAACCGGCCGGCATGTCGAGCGGCGGCTTGCCGGTCGGCCTGGAGATCGATGGGCCGCTCGGGAGCGACCGGCGACTGCTGGCGATCGGGCTCGCCATCGAGAAGGTGCTCGGGCTGCCCGAGGCGCCGCGGCTCTAGGCAACCCGGCGCCGATCCCGCGATCGAGTCGCGCCGACGGCCCGGCCGATGCGGCGCAATCAAACCGGCACTCGATACCCGAGCCGATTAGTCCTCGCGGCTCACCGTCAGCGCGACCACTGCGACGCCGGCGGCGATGACCAGGGCATCCTCGATCCAGCCGCTGCGGGTCTGGCCGATCTCCGCCATCGCGCGCTTGCGGCCCGCCAGCGTGAGGTAGGCGAGCGGCACGGCTGCCGCGACCGCGAGCGCGGCGCCCGCTTGCTCGCGTCCGCGCGGCGCCAGGGCGGCGCCTGCGATGCCGGCGCTCATCACGCGGGCCGTCAGCCCGAGCAACACGGTGCGGTCCGGCGCGCTCTTCATCTTGTCGCCGGCCAGTTCGCCCGCGCCCATCGCCAGTGCGCCGTAGCGGAACAACGGGCGGTCGATGAGCGCTAGGTGTCCGGGCGTTCGATAACCGAGGAGGCGCGCGGCTGCGATGCTCGCCATCGGCGTCATCGACCTCGCGCTGGCGACCGCGCCGATCAGTACAGAGGAAAGCAATCCAGTCAGCTTCATGTTCGACCTTCTTTCGAATGAACGATGCCGATCGTGGATCGGAAGGGCCGCGACCATCGGCGGCGAAACCTTCGAGCGCTTGTAGGACGCGCACCACGACCCGGCATCGGGCCGGCGGGCAGTAGCTATGCTCGGCGGTCGAGCGGGATCGACCCGACGCCTCCCCCAACAAGAGACAAGCTGCCCTTGCACCCGACCGGAACCCTGCGCGGCATCGCCGCGATGCTGCTGGCCTGCGCCTTCTTCGCCTGCCTGGACGCCCTCTTGAAGCACCTGGCCGGGCACTACCCGCCGGTGCAGGTGATGGCGCTGCGCGGCCTCACCGCCCTTCCCCTGGTCTGCGCCTATGTGGCGTGGCGGCGCGAAGCCGGCAGCGTGTTCAAGCGCGGGCTGCGCTGGCGGCTGCACCTGCTCCGGGTGATGCTGAACATGGCGATGCTGGTGCTGTTCGTCTTCGGCCTCAAGAGCCTCGGCTTGGCGCAGGCCTACACGCTGAGCTTCATCGCGCCGCTCCTAATGGTGCTGATCGCCGTGCCGATGCTCGGCGAGCGGGTGCAGCCGAGGCACTGGATCGCGATCGGGCTCGGCTTCGTCGGCGTGGTGGTTGCGTTGCGGCCGGACCAGGAGGCCTTCCTCACCATCGGCGCCATCTCGGTGCTCGCCGGCGCCGCCTGCTACGCCTTGTCGAACATGCTGGGCCGGCTCATCAGCCGGACCGAGTCGAGTGCCGCGCTGGTCTTCTGGACCACGGCCGGCATGGCCGTCGGCGGCCTGCTGCTGTCGGCGCCGGGCTGGGTGGCGGTGCAGGCCGAGCATGCAGCGGTGCTGGCGGGCCTGGCGGTGAGCGGCTTTCTCGGGCAACTCCTGATCGCGGAGGCCTTTCGCCACGGGCAGGCCGCCGCCATCGCGCCCTTCGAGTACAGCGCGCTCGCCTGGGGCATCCTGCTCGACTGGATGTTCTGGCAAGCCACGCCGGATGCATGGACGCTGGGCGGCGGCGCGCTCATCATCGCGAGCGGGCTGTGGCTCGCCCGCTCCGAAGCGCCGCGATCGATGCTTCAACAGAAAAGGACCTGACATGGCCAAGCTCGTTTTCGGAATGAACCAGTCCCTCGACGGCTATGTCGACCACACGGCGTTCGCGCCCGGGCCGGAGCTTTTCCGTCACTTCGTCGAAGAGGCTCGTGGCCAGGCCGGCAGCATCTACGGGCGGCGGATGTATGAGGTGATGCGCTACTGGGACGAGGTGAAAGACGTGTGGAACGAGGATGAACGCGCATTCGGCGAGGCCTGGCGGCGGCAGCCCAAGTGGGTGGTCTCGCATTCGCTGAAGTCGGTCGGACCCAACGCGACGCTGGTCGAAGGCGACCTCGCCGGCGCGATCCGCAAGATCAAGGCTTCGCAAGCCGGAGAGATCGAGGTCGCAGGTCCCGACCTGGCAGGCCAGCTGGGCGAGCTGGGCCTCATCGACGAATACCGCATCTACCTCCACCCGGTCGCGGTCGGACAGGGCAAGCCCTACTTCTCCCGCGCTCGCCCGCTGCTCCGGCTCCAGGCCCACGAGCGAATGCCAGACGACGTGTTGAAACTGACCTTCGTTCCGGCCTGATGGCGTTGCCACTGCGGCCAGGGTCCATGTGTCGCCCGGCCGGTCGACCGCCGATCAGCGCGTCAGGCGCACGGTCGAGACCGTTCGCTGCGCGGCCAGGCGGATCGCGGTCGCCAGGGACCGGATGGTCGGGTCATTCGACATGTGCCTCGACACGAACAGGCTGACCGGCGGCAGGTTCCAGCTCAGCTTGTAGGGCAGCGCCGCGCAGTCGCCGCGCTGCACCAGATCCTCGACCAGGTCTTTCGCAAGGATCGTCACGCCGTTGGGCATGTTGCGCAGCACGGTTTCGATCGTTCGCAGCGACATCGTCTCGACGATCGGTGACGGCGGCTGCACCCCGACGCTCAGGAAGATCGTGCTGAAGGTCCGGCGCATCGGCGTGTTGGGCGGCGGAAAGATCCAGTCCAGCTTCGCGAGCCGCGCCCAGTCGAGCGGCCCGCGCGCCAGACGCGTCCTGCTGCCTGCCGAGACCAGCAGGCAGGGCTCCTGCTCGTAGACCGGCTCCTGCTCGATGTCGACCCCGACGTTGTGATCGAAGGAGCGGCCGATCGCGCAATCGATCTCGCGGGCCGACAGCGCCTCGACCAGTTCGTCGGTGGTGCCTTCCCTCGACAGCACCGACACCCGCGGCGACTGGTCGAGAAGGTGCGTGAGCGCCGCATGCAGCAGGCTTTCGGGCACCTGGGGCGTGATGCCGATGCGGACCCGGCCGATGAGCCCGGTCTCGATGGCGGTGAGTACCTCGGCGGTCGATGCCATGTCGGCCAGCGTCACCTGCGCGAATCGAAGCACCGCCCTGCCGGCCGCCGTCGGAATGAGCCCTCGGCTCGTCCGCTCGAACAGGCTCGCCATGAAGATGTCCTCGATCTCGTGCAGCGCCTTGGTGATCGCCGGCTGGCTGACCTTCAGTTCGAGCGCGACCCGGCTCAGCGTTCGGTGCCGCTCCACGCTCTGCAGCAGCATGAGGTGTCGCAGCTTGAGCCGGGAGCCGGCGGTGTGGCGAAGCCGTGCGGAATGATCGGACGAAGTCATAACCCCGACCTTATACCGTCATCATTTCTTTGCACGTTGCGGTGAATCTCCGACCCTAGACTGCGCTTCATGTCCCCGCAGCGAAACCACCCGGCCGCCCTCGGCTCGACCCTCGACCTCGCACTCTTCGACAACCTGCTCGACGCGCTGGCCGAAGCACCCGATGCCGAGGCCGCCCTTCGCCAGATCGACTTCTGCCGCCGGATCCTGGCAGGCCCCGGGATCTTCAGCATCCAGTTGAACGTGACCACCCGGGACGATCCGCGCAACGAGATCCACCTGCAGCGCTTCTATTCCTCGAGGGGCGATCGCTTTCCGGTGCAAGGGCGCAAGCGCAAGACGCTGACGCCGTGGACCGAAAGCCTGTTCGCCAAGGGGCAGGTCTTCGTCACCGAGGGCAGCGAGGCGCTCGAACAGACCTTCGACGACTTCGCGCAGATGCGGCCACTCGGCCTCAACGCCGCGGTCAACGTGCCGCTCATGAAGGAGCGGATGTGCTATGCGACCTTCAACGTCTTCGGCACCCGTGGCGGCTGGCAGCCGTCCGAGGTCCTGGCATTGCGCCTGCTCGCCTTGAGCGCCGCCCGCTGGGTTGCGCCGTCACCGACGCTTTTCTATACGCTCGACGCCGACTGACCAGCGGCGCCGCCAAGCTCATCGACCCCTTCCAACCAACGAGGATCTGACATGTTTCGCACCGCATTGCATCCGCTCGCAGCCGCCGCGCTGCTGCTGGCCGCGGGCCTCGCCCACGCCGACCTGGGAGACGATTGGCTGGCAGGCAAGGTGAGCACCGGCAATCCCGCCATCACCTATGTGGGCCCGCCGATCGAATTCAAGTACGGCCACCCGTCGCCGCCCGCTTCGCTCCTGGTGCCACCGACCCAGGCCAACATCAAGCGCATCGCGGCCGCGAGCAACGGCAAGCTGGTGATCAAGGAATACGGCTCGGGCAGCCTGTTCGGCGCCAAGGACGGATTCAAGGGCATTCGCACCGGCGTGGGCGAATGGGGCGTCTGCTACCCGACCTACGAAGGCCGCGGCATGTCGTTGTCCCGTGTCTGGGAACAGCCTTTCGTGACGCCGGCCAACCCGATGGCGGCAACCCGCATCGCACAGGAAGTCGCCTCGAAGTACTTCGTCCCCGAGTTCAAGAAGCAAGGCGTCGGCTGGGGCATGCACGTGGCCTTCCAGCCGGCCGACATCCTGAGCAAGAAGCCGATCCGCAAGCTCGAGGACCTGCAGGGCCTGAAGGTCGGCGCGCAGGGCATGTCACCCGATGTCGCCAGGGCCCTCGGCGTGGCGCTGGTCAACCTGCCCTATCCCGAGCTCTACACCGCCTTGCAGCAGGGCGTGATCGACGCGGTCTTCTGGGTGGACGCGGGCTTCATACCCTTCAAGCTGCAAGAGGTCGCGAAGCACCACACGACGCTGGGCGTGACCGGCGGCGGCGCCTGGACCTGCTACAACCCCGACGCGGTCGCCAAGCTGCCGCCGGACCTGAAGCAGCTGTTCCTGCGCGGCCTCGAACCCTCGGCCATGCAGAACGCGAAGATCTCGGGCATCGAGTTCTCTGCCAAGGCCAAGGAAGCCTACAAGGCCGCCAACGTCGAGATGATCACGCTGCCGCCAGCGGAGCTGAAGCGCTTCAAGGACAAGCTGCAGCCGGTGGTCGACGCCTGGGCCGCCGACCTCGAGAAGGACAAGATGCCGGCCAAGGCCCTGCTCAAGGACATCCAGTCGCTCAGCGCCAAGTACGAGTCGATGTCGCCCGACGAACTGATGAAGCTCTCGATCGAGCAGCCGGTCGCGGTGCAGCAATGAGCGATCCGGTCCTCGAATCGCAGGAGGCCCGCGACCAGGGGCTGGCTCCGCCCGAGCTGGATTCGACCGCGCTCGGCGGCTACTGGATGAACGTCGGACTTCCCAAGCTGCTGCGCGACATCGCCGCGTTCGTCATCCTGCCGCTGATCGTGGTGGTCATCTCCATCGACGTGGTCGGCCGCTATTTCTTCAGCCACCCGTTCCAGTGGTCGCAGGAGGTGGCGACGCTCGCGTTGCTGGTGCTGTTCGTGGCGGCGATCCCGTTCACCACCGCCTCGAACGGCCATGTTCGAACCGAGACGCTCTACGAGAAGTACTCGCCACGCACGCGGGCCCTGGCCGATGCCGCCGGCTCGATCTGCGGCGCCGTCTTCATGGGCGTCGTCGCCTACTGGCAGTTGCGCGAGCTGCCCGGCATGTACTCGCGCGGCGAGGGCGCCGAGTTCATCGACATTCCCTACTGGCCGATCAGTCTCTTCCTTGCGCTGTGCATGCTCTTCGGGCTGCTGCAGCTCTCGCTTCGCACGGTCCAGCGCCTTCGCGATGCCTTCCGGCCGGGGGCTCGGCCGTGAGCCTGATCACGGTCGGCTACATCGCCATCGCGGCGATGCTGACGCTGATCCTGCTCGGCATACCGATCGGATGGGCGATGGCGATCGTCGGTCTGCTGGGCGAGTTCTACGTGACCGGCTTCGCCGCCGGCGCCTCGAAGCTGAGCCTCACCCTGTGGGAGAACGGAACGCTGTTCGTCTTCATCGCGTTGCCGCTCTTCCTCTTGATGGGGCAGCTCGCCTACCGCACCGGCATCACCGACGACCTGTACGACTGCATCAGCAAATGGTTCGGCCACATGCCGGGCGGCATCGCGGTGTCGGCGGTGCTTTCCAACGCGGCATACGGCGCCGTCACCGGCAGCAGCATCGCGTCGGTCGCCACCCTCGGCCCGATGGTGATGCCGGAATTCCGCAAGTACCGCTACAACCTGAGCCTCGCCACCGGCACCCTCGCATCCGCCGGCACGCTGGCCGTGCTGGTGCCGCCGAGCACGCTGCTGGTGATCTACGGCGTCTGGACCGAAACCTCGATCGCGGACCTCTTCATGGCCGGCATCCTGCCCTGCCTGCTGCTCACGGTGGTCTATTGCGCGGTGCTGGCGATCTGGTGCGCAGTCAAGCCCGAGATGGGTCCCCGCGGGCCGAGCTATCCGTGGCCGGCGCGCATCGCCTCGCTCAAGAAGCTGATGCCCGCACTGGTGGTGATCATCGTGGTGCTGGGCGGCATCTACGGCGGCATCATGACGCCGTCCGAATCCGCGGCGATCGGCGTGGTCGGCGTGCTAGCGATCGCGGTGGCGATGCGGCGCTTTCGCTGGCCGGCGCTGGCCGAGGCGCTGCGCCAGACCATCCAGACCTCCGGCATGGTGTTCGTGATCGTGGTGACCGGCATCATGTTCACCCGCTTCATGGTTCACACCAACGTCACCGCCGACTTCGTGGCGATGGTCGCGAGCTGGAAGCTCGGCACCACCGGCTTGCTGCTCGCGATGCTGGTGCTGTACTTCCTGCTCGGCACCGCGCTCGACGGCCTCGGCATGTTGATCTTGAGCCTGCCGTTCGTGATGCCGCTGATGGCGACCGCCGGCGTCGACAAGGTCTGGTTCGGCGTCTTCCTCTGCGTGATGATGGAACTGGCCGCGGTGAGTCCACCGGTCGGCATCACGGTCGCGGTGATGCGCAGCGTGGCGCCCGACGTACCGACCCATGTGATCTTCCGAGGCTGCTATCCGTTCCTGGCACTGACCATCCTGCTGACCTTCGCGCTCATCGCATGGCCGGGCCTCGCGCTCTGGCTGCCTGGCGTGATGCGATAGCGCCCTTCGGCACATCAAGGGAAACCCATGCCCGTCTCCGCACTGCACCATTTCACGATCCGCTGCACGCCGGCGGAACTGCCGCCGCTCGTCGACTTCTACACGCGCGTCCTGCGCCTCGAAGTCGGCGCACGGCCGGAGATCCCGGCGCCTGGCGCATGGCTGTATGCGCAGGGCCAGCCGATCGTTCACCTCTACGCGAACCTGGTCACGCCCGACCAGCTGGCGGAGCCGGTCACCGGCCATGTCGACCACATCTCGTTCCGCTCGCGAGGCCTGGCCGAGATGCGGGCCCACCTCGCGGCGCAGGGCATTCGATTCGCCGAGGCACCGATCCCCGGCTGGGACATCCATCAGCTTTTTCTGCACGACCCGCGCGGTCTCAAGATCGAGATGACCTTCTGGATGGACCAGGAAGAAGGGAACGCGGCGTGACCGGCTTGCTCCAGGTCGGCGAGCTGCGGGTCGGCTTCGAACGCAGGGGCAACGGACCGCCACTGGTTTTGATGCATGGCGCCGAAGCCTCGCGCCACATGTTCGCCGAGCTGATGCCACACCTGGCCGAACATTTCACCGTGATCGCCTACGACCAGCGCGATTGCGGCGACACGGAGGGGCCGGAACGCCCGTCGACATTGACCGACCTCGCCGGCGATGCGATGCGGCTCATCGAGGCACTCGGTTTCGGCCGGGCGCACGTGTTCGGCTCGTCCTTCGGCGGCCGGGTCGCGCAGGCGCTCGCGCTGCTGCATCCGGCTTCGGTCGACCGGCTGGTGCTGGGCAGTACCTGGCCGCTGCCTGGCAGCTACGAATCGGCCTGCCCGGATGCCGCGCGACTGGCCGAACTTCGAAGCCAGCTGCCCGGGTCTGCGGAGGAACTGGCGACCTGGTTCTTCCCGGAGGCGTTCCTCGCAGAGCGGCCGGCGCTGCGCAAGCTGTTCGCGAACGCGCGTACGCAATCGGCCCGATCGTCCCGGCGCAGCCAGACGGTGCAGACCGCCATCGCAGAAGGTGCCGGCGCCATCTCGGCCCCCACGCTCCTGCTCGCAGGCGAGGTGGACCGCGTGGTGCCGCCGCAGGTCACGCTGTCGATGGCCGACACGATCCGTCATGCCGAGGCCGTACCGATGCCCGGCATCGGCCATGTCGCCGCGATCCAGTCGCCGCAGCGCCTGGCGGAACAGATCCTTCGATTCCTTCGAGCGCCTTCGACACGCCGCGGAGATATTCGATGAACGTCCTCGTTTCCGGCGCCAGCATGGCGGGACTCTCCGCGGCGCACTGGTTCGCACGCCATGGCCACCGGGTCACGGTGGTCGAACGTGCCGCCGGCCTGCGCCCCGGCGGTGCGCCGATCGACGTGCGCGGCCGCGCTCTCGCCACGGCCGAACGCATGGGCATCCTGCGGCAGATCGAAAAAGAGCGGGTCTCCCTCATCGAACCCTTCCCGGTTCTCGACGGCACCGGCGCGCAGGTCGCAACCCTCGACCTGCGCTGGTTCGCGAACGAGACCGAACACGATGTCGAGATCACCCGCGACCGGCTCAACCGGATCCTGCTCGAATCGATTCCCGGCGAGGTCGAGTTCCGCTTCGAGTCCTCGATCGCGACCCTCGTCGATGACCCGGAGGGCGTCGCCGTGTCGTTCGCGGACGGCAGGAGCGCACGCTACGACCTCGTGGTCGGCGCGGACGGCCTGCACTCCAACGTGCGAAAGCTCGCCTTCGGACCCGAGAAGGATTACGTGCGGCACTTCGGCTACTACGTGGCGTTGGTCGACCTGCCGAACGATCGCACCTGGCAACGCGCGATGCTGAACGTGCCGGGCCTGACGATCGCCGTGCGCGATGCCGGCGACGGGCCACAGGCCATGATGCTCGCCGCCAGCGCCGAGCTCGGCTACGACTACCGCGACCTCGATCGCCAGCGCGGCATCATCGACGAGCTGTTGTCCCGCGTCGACGCCTGGCAGGTTCCTGCGCTCCGCGCTGCCTTCGCGGATCCTGCGGCACGGGGCTTCTATTTCGACTCGGTGAGCCAGACCCACATGCCGAGCTGGATCAAGGGCCATGTCGCCGTCATCGGCGACGCCGGCCATTGCGCGGCCCTGTTGTCCGGCATGGGCACGACCCTCGCGATGGTGGCCGCCGAAACCCTGGCGACGACCTGGACCGAGCACGGCGGGGACGCGGTTGCGGCGGCCGGCGACTACCACGAACGCCTGCGGCCGTACGTGGACCAGTGCCAGGCCTTCGCCAGCGAGGGCGCGCCGATCATGGTTCCGGCAACGCAGCAGGCACTGGACGAGCGCAACGCCCTGTTCCGCGCGTTCGCCGAACGCGAGAAAGACGGCAAGCCGGCAGCCGATGGCGGCATCCCCGCCGGTTCGGCCTAGGCCTGCGCGCCGCTGTCGAAGGGGGCTGGGCGCCCGGCGCGCGCGGCCGCTCGCCTAGGCCGAAGAAGCCCCGTCCGCCTTCTTCATCGCCGCCATCTCCTCGCAAAGAATCGGCACCGCCAGGTTGCAGGCATGGATGCCCATCACCGTCGTGAGCTGGATCACCTCCAGCACCTCCTCCGGCGTGGCGCCCAGTCGCAGCGCGTTCTGCATGTGCCGGCGCACGCCCGGTGCGTAGAGATGCGTGGTCGCCGCATTGATCGCGACCATCACCAGCTCCTTGAACTTCGGCGGCAGCGGTCCGTTGCGATGCGGCACGCTGCGGAACGCGAGGTACGCCTCCATGAACTCGGGGTCGAGCTCCCGCAGCTGGTTCCAGAGCGGGTTCCAGTCGCCGCGCGCGATATGGTCGTCGCAATGCGGCGTCGGCGGCCGGTGGTCTTGTGGATCGGTCATCGGTTCTTTCTCTACCAGAGCCCGGCGTCGGCCAGGATCATCTCGGAGGCCTTCTCGCCGATCATCAGCGCGGGCGCGTTGGTGTTGGACGATGCGATGGTCGGCATGACCGAAGCGTCCGCCACCCGCAGGCCCGCGATGCCATGGACCCGGAGCCGCGAATCCACCACCGAATCGCCCGCATCGCGGCCCATGCGGCAGGTGCCGACGGTGTGCCATGCGGTCTGGCCGCTCTCGCGTGCGTAGTCGAGCAGGCCGGCATCGTCGACCACGCCGGCACCGGGACGCTCCTCGGCGATCACGACCTTGCCCATCGCCTGCTGGTGCGCCACCCGGCGGACCAGCTTGAGCAGGTCGACGGTGGCACGCCGGTCGGATTCCTCGGCCAGGTAGTTGGGCTGGATCCGCGGCAAGGCCTTGGGGTCGGCGCTCGCGCAATGAATGCTGCCTCTCGAAGCCGGATACAGCACGAAGCCGCCGACCGAAAAGCCCGACCAGGGATCGATGCCGGCACCCTTGGTGCGCGAATAGCGATCCTTGCCGCTGATGTGATAGACCCGGATCATCGCGTCCGGCCGGTCGTCCGCCGACGCGGTGCGCGTGATCGCATGCGCGGTCGACGAGGTGTTGGCGAGCAGCCCCTTGCGCGTGAAGACGTATTGCAGCGCGGTCTTCACCTTCACGTAGGGGCTGCGCATCAGGTCGTTGATGGTTTCCGGAATGGAGGTGCGATAGGTGCAGCGAACCTGCAGGTGATCGCTCATGTGCTCGCCGACCGAGGGCAGGTCGCGCTGCACCGGAATGCCGAGCGACCTCAGCCGATCCGCAGCGCCGATGCCCGACAGCTCCAGCAGCTGCGGCGACTGCACGGCGCCCGCGCACAAGACCACTTCGCAGCGCGCGAGCGCGGTCTGCACCTGGCCGTGCTGCTCGAACTCGACACCCGTGCAGCGCCGGCCCTCGATCAGCACGCGGCGAACCAGCGCACCGGTCACCACGGTGAGGTTGCTGCGCTGGCGTGCCGGCTTCAGATAGCCGACCGCGGCGCTCCAGCGCCGACCGTTGTAGGCGGTTTGTTCGAGATAGCGGACGCCCTCGTAGCGCACCGCGTTGTAGTCGGGCGTGCGCTCGATGCCGGCCTGGCTGCAGGCCTCGACGAACGCCTCCGAGATCCGGTCGCGTTCGCGCACCGCCCGGTCCGTGATGCGCATCGGGCCGTCGCGGCCGCGCAGCGGATGGTCGGTGAAGCCGTTCGACTCCATGCGCTTGAAGTAGGGCAGCAGCTGCTCGAAACGCCAGCCGTCGATGCCGCGATCGACCCAGCTGTCGTACTCGCGCGGGTCGCCCCACACGTAGGCCATGCCGTTCAGCGCGCTCGAACCGCCGAGCACCTTGCCCCGGGGCCAGTAGATCGACTGCCCCTTCAAGAAGGTCTGCGGCTCGGTCTCGAACTTCCAGGCATAGCGCTCGTTGGTCAGCAGCTTGCCGACGCCGAGCGGAATGTGGATCCAGACATGGTCGTCCGCGCCGCCGCCTTCCAGCAGCAAGACGCGGTGGCGGCCGCTCTCGGTGAGCCGGGCCGCGAGCACGCAGCCGGCAGAGCCGGCGCCAACCACGATGTAGTCGTACCCGGAGGCGATCGACGATGCACTCATGCCGACTTGTCCCGATGCTTGAACGAATCGCGACGAAAGCTGTAAAGCGCATTCGGGTCGACCTTCACGTCGACCACGGCGGGCTTGCCGCAGGCGACCGCCGCCTGCACCGTGGCCGCGAGGTCGGCGGCCTTGTCGACGCGGAAGCCCTTGGCGCCCCACAGCTCGGCGAGTCGGTCGTAGGGCGGGTTCGGCACGTCGGCGCCGATGTAGCGCTCGCCGAAGAAGTCGCGCTGGTAGGCCTTCTCGGCGCCCCAGCAGCCGTTGTTCATCACGATGCAGACCGTGTTGATGCCGTGCGACACCGCGGTCCCGATCTCGGACGCGGTCATGCCGAAGCCGCCGTCGCCCATCAGGCTGACCACCGTGCGGTCCGGCGTCGCGAGCTTGACGCCGAGGCCGCAGGCATACGAGAAGCCGACCAGGCCGAAATCGAGCGGCGTGAACAAGGCCGGCGGCCGTGCGTAGCGCAGCTTGTCGGTGGCCTGCAGGCAGAGCGTGCCCGCGTCCATCGTGTACATGCAGTCGTCCGGCAGCACGTCCCGCAGCGTCTTGAAGAGGAAGCCGGGCTGAAGCGGGTCGGCCGCGCTGCCGGCGTCGGCATCGAGCTGTGCCAGAAAGGACTTGCGCCGATCCATGAAGGTATCGGCCCAGGCCTTGCAGCCGCCGGCGTCATGGCCGCGCAAGGCTGCCGCGAGGTCGTCGGTCACGTTGCCGGCATCGCCGAAGATGCCGACCTCGACCGGGAAGAAGCGGCCGATCGCGGTCGCCTCGTTCTCGACCTGGATGATCCGGGCCTCGCGGTTCAGGTTGTCGAAGGAATAGAAGGTGGTGTTGAAGCCGAGCCGGGTACCGAGCGCGAGGATCACGTCCGCCGTCCGCGCCAGGTCCGACGCGACCGCATTGCCGCGGGGGCCCATCTGCCCTGCGTACAGCGGATGCGTGCAGGGGATCGCATCGCCGTGGCCCGGCGACATCACCACCGGCGCGTTGAGGCTTTCGGCCAGGGCCAGCACCTTCTGGTGATGCCGTCCGTTCTTGACGCCGCCGCCGGCGAGGATCAGCGGATGGCGCGCACCGCGCAGCAACGCGGCCGCCCGTTCGATCGAATCGCGGCTCCCGGTAAAGCCGCCGTCGAAGGCCAGGCCGCCCGCTCGCATCGGCTCGAAGTCCGCGCTCTCGGCGAGCAGGTCGCGCGGCAGGTTGAGCAGCACCGGCCCGCGGCGGGGCGACATCGCACAGCGGAAAGCCTCGCCCATCATTTCCGGAATGCGGGCGGTCTGCGTCAGGGTCCAGGTCTTCTTGGTCACCGGCTTGAACAAGGCCTGCTGGTCGACTTCCTGGAAGGCGTCGCGATAGACGTGCGCGGAGGACAGCGAGCCGGCGAGCGCCACCACCGGCGAGTAGGCCGCATTCGCCTGGGCGAGGCCGGTCACCAGGTTGGTCGCGCCCGGACCGTTCTGCCCGGCGAGGAAGACGCCCGCGGTGCCCTTGGTCCGGGCGTATCCGTCGGCCATGTGAACCCCGGTGCGCTCGTCCCGCACGCCGATGAAATCGATCGACTTCGCGTCGTAGAGCGCGTCGAAGATCTCCATGCCGGCGGAGCCGATCAGGCCGAAGACGTGCGCCGTCTTCTCGACCTGGAGCGATTCGACGATGGCTTGCCCACCCGTCATTCTTTGCATGCGTGCTTCTCCTATTCGGGTTGGATGCCGACCGCCTTGACCAGCTTGGCGGTCTTCTGGATGTCGGCTGAAATCATCTTGTCGAACTCGCCCAGCGTCAGCTTGGAGGCGATGAGGCCCTGCGAGCGAAGCTTCTCGGCGATCTCGGGCATCTCGGTCACCTTGACGAACTGCGAGGCCAGCGCCTGCATGATCGGCCGCGGCGTCTTGGCGGGCATCACGAGCGCGTACCAGATGCTCGAATCGAAGCCGGGCACGCCGGACTCGGCGACCGTCGGCACGTCGGGCATCGACGGTGCGCGCTGCGGGCTGGTCACGGCCAGCGCCCGGAGCTTGCCGGACTTGATGAAGGCCTGGGCCAGCGCGATCGGCGGGAAGGCGGTGTCGAGCCGGCCGGCCATCACTTCGTTGACCGCTTCCTGCACGCCCTTGTAGGGGATGTGCAGCAGGTTGATGCCCTCTTCCGCCGCGAAGTACGCGCCGGTCAGGTGGGTGGCGGCGCCGACGCCGGCCGAGCCGTAGGTCATGGCGCCCGGGTTCTTCTTGGCGGCTGCGACGAACTCGGCGAGCGTCTTGGCCGGATGGTCTTCGCGCACCACCACCAGGCTCGGCGACGAGGCGAGCAAGGCCAGGCCCGAGAAGTCTTTCTCGGTGTCGTAGGGCAGCTTCGACTTGAGCGCCGGGTTCGCTGCATGGGCGGACGAGACGAACAGCAGCGTGTGGCCATCCGCCGGCTGGCTCAGCAGCATCTGCGACGCCGAGACGCCGCCGGCACCGGGACGGTTCTCGACCACCACCGATTGGCCGAGCGGCTGCGAGAGCTTGTCGGCGTAGATGCGGGCAATGATGTCGGTGAGCGCACCGGCGGTGAAGGGCACGATGATGCGCACCGGCTTGCTCGGCATCCATTCGGCCTGCGCGCTTGAAAGGCCGGGCGCCGCGAGGCCGAGCGCGGCCATCGCGGCAATGAAGTCCCGGCGTTGCATGACATCAACCATGCTGTCTCCTTTGTAAGATTGTCGACATTTGGATTGTATGGAAGACCGTCCATCAGGGTCAATCCCGGATTTGCCTCCTGCCTAGAATCGGCCGCCATGGACCCTCGGCTTTCCGCGCTTCAACTGACCCACACGCTGCCCTTGCAGGTGGCCAACCAGATCGGTCTGCGAATCGTCGAAGAAGCCTTTGCACCGGGCGAACGGCTCAAGGAAACCGAGCTGGCCGAATCTTTCGGCGTGAGCCGGGCGACCATTCGGGAGGCGCTGCGCATCCTCGAAAGCCGCGGCCTGGTCACCATCCTGCCGCAGCGCGGCGCGCAGGTGACGCAGCTCTCGGCCAAGGAGCTGGAAGACTTCTTCGAGATCCGGGCGGTGCTGCTCGGCCTGGGCAGCCGCCGCGCGGCGCTCAACCGGACCGATGAAGAACTAAGCCACCTGCAGCGGCGTTTGCAGGCACTCGAAACCCACAAGGAAGATTTGGACGACTACGCCCGGCTGAGCGGCGAACTGGTGTCGTACCTGATGACCGTGTCGCGCAGTGTCGCGATCACCGCCTACATCGATGATTTCGCGCAGCGCATCGGCCGCTATGTGCGGCTCGGGCTCACCACGCCGCGGCGGCGACAGCAATCGCTTTCGGTATGGCGCAAGCTGATCAAGGCGATCGCCGCGCAGGACGGCGACCTGGCCGAGGCGATCCATCGCAACCTGGCGCTGGAAAACCGGCAAGCCGCGTTGGCGGAATTCGTTCGCCGAAGCACCAGGCCCGAGCGGGCGGAATAGCCGGCTGGTCCGGCGCCGGATCGAGCCCGCAGCCGGCGCCGATCGGTGCGGTGGGTGCGGTGGGTGCGGTGGGTGCGATCAGCCTCGCCAGCGCAGCGCCAGCACGTCGAGCCTCCGCGCCGTTTCGATCAACAGCGACCGGGCGGCCGGATGCAGCGTCGGCCAGGGATGCCGCGGCGCTTCGCAGTCGATGATGCCGCCCTCCTTCATCAATGCCTTGGCAGCCAGGAAACCGCATTGCCGGTTCTCGAGGTTGATCAACGGCAGCCAGCGCTCGTAGGCCGCGATCGCATCGTCGCGCCGGCCTTCTCGGTAGGCATCCAGGATCGGCCGGATGCCATCGGGAAAACCGCCGCCGGTCATCGACCCGGTCGCGCCGGCCTCGAGGTCGGGCAGTAGGGTGATGGCTTCCTCGCCGTCCCACGGCCCCTCGATCGCATCGCCGCCGAGCCGGATCAGCTCGCGCAGCTTGGCGGCCGCGCCCGCGCTCTCGATCTTGAAGTAGGCGAGCTGCTCGATCTCCTTCGCCATCCGCGCGAGGAACGCGGCCGACAAGGGCGTGCCGGCCGCGGGCGCGTCCTGCACCATGATCGGAATGTCGATCGCGTCCGACAGCCGTCTGTAGAACGCCTCGATGTGCGGCTCGCCGACCCGGAAGGTGGCGCCGTGGTACGGCGGCATCACCATCACCATCGCCGCGCCGAGATCCTGCGCATGTCGGCTTCGCTCGGCGCAAACCCGGGTGCTGAAGTGGGTGGTGGTCACGATGACCGGCACGCGGCCTGCGACATGCTCCAGGATCGCGCGGGTGAGCACTTCGCGCTCTGCATCCGCCAGCAGGAACTGCTCGGAAAAGTTCGCGAGGATGCACAGCCCCTCGGAACCGGCGTCGATCATGAAGTCGACCGCGCGGCGCTGGCTTGCCAGATCGAGCTGGCCGTCCTCGGTGAAGGTGGTCGGCACCACCGGGAACAGGCCCCGGTACCGGCGGGTGGCGGAATCGGTCATGGTGATCTCGATGGTGAGCGTTCGGGCGAACAGAGCCCGAATCGGTGCAGCGTGCTGCTGGTGTACGGCGTGCCCGCCTCCAGCACCACGGACGGAAATCCGGGATGGTTGGGCGAATCCGGAAAGTGCTGGGTCTCCAGGCACAGTCCGTCGCCTTGGCGATAGGTCTCGCCGCCGCTGCCGAGCAGGGTGGCGTCCAGGAAGTTGCCCGAATAGAACTGCAGACCCGGCTCGGTGGTCTCGACGTCGAGCGATCGACCGGAGGCCGGGTCTTCCAGCCGCGCGGCAGGGCGCAGCTCGCCCGGCGCCGACGATGTCGACGATGCCGACGCTGCGGACGGCTCGCCGCGATCCAGCACCCAGTTGTGGTCGTAGCCCCTGGCGCGAATCAGTTGCGCGTCCGGTGCGCGAATGCGCACGCCGATGGGCGTCGAAAGCCTAAAGTCGAAGGGCGTTCCGGCGACGTCTTCGATGCCGGTCGGGATCAGGCCTTCGTCGACCGGGCAATAGCGGCTGGCCGCGATCGAGAGCCGGTGCCCGAGGATGCTGCCGCCGCCGGCCAGATTCCAGTAGTCGTGATGCGTCAGGTTGACGATGGTCCGGCGGTCGGATCGTGCGTGATAGTCGATGCGCCACTCGCCCTCGGGCGTGAGCGTGTAGCGCACCCGCACCTCCAGCCGACCGGGGTAGCCCTGGTCGCCGTCTTCGCTGACCAGGAAGAGGTCGACGGCGGCGCAGTCGTCCACCACCGGCAGCGGCTCGATGTTCCAACACCGCTTGCCGAAGCCGAGCAGCCCGCCGTGCAACGAATGCGCGCCGTCGTTGATCGGCAGCTGGAAGTCCTCGCCGTCGAGCGAGAAGCGGCCGCGGTCGATGCGATTGGCGCAGCGGCCGACGATGGTGCCGAAATGCGGATTGCGGGCTTCGTAGTCGGCAAGGGCCGCGAAGCCCAGCACCACGTTGCCGATGGTGCCGCTCCGATCCGGCACCCGAAGCTCGGTCACGATGCCGCCCAGGTCGATCGCGCTGAGCGAGAGACCGCGTCCGTTGTCCAGCACATGACGATGCACCGTCCGGCCGTCGGCCAGTTGCCCGTAGACCTGCGAAGTGACCGACGCCTTGGCCATCATCGGGCGAGCACGAAGCGGCTTTCCGGCAAGCCGCGCCAGCCGGGTTGCGCGGCGAACACGCCACCCGCTGCAGGCTCCTTCGCCAAGGCCGCTTCGTCGAGCCCGACGCGCGCCGAGGTGACGTAGAGCCGATCGAGATCCGGCCCGCCGAAGGCCGGACAGGTGACCTGCGATGCGCCGATCGCGATTCGTGCGGTCTCGCGTCCGTCGGCGTCGTAGCGCACCACGCACGCGCCGCGCCATTGCGCATTCCAGAGGCCGCCGTCCGCATCGACGGTCGAGCCGTCGGCGAAACCTTCATGCGGCTGCAGCCGGACGAAAGGCTCGGGCTCGCCCAAGGTGCCGTCGGCGCGGTAATCTACCCGGTGGATGATCCGGCTCGGCGAATCGGTGTAGTACATCGTGGCGCCATCCGGGCTAAAGGCGATGCTGTTGGCCACGCCGACGCGCGGCAATGCCAGACGCTCGATGGCGAGGTCCGGGCCCACCCGGTAAAAGTGCCCGATCGCCTCTTCCTTCGGATTGAAGGTGCCGAACACCAGCCGGCCCTGGCGGTCGCAGCGACCGTCGTTCAGGCGCTCAGCCGACCCCTCCGGCAGCACCTTGCGAATGTCCGACAGGGCGCCGTCCTCGATGTCGAAGAGCGCGATGCCCGAGGCAAGACCCAGCAGCAACCGGGTCTCGGACTCGCACAACGCGAAACACCCTACTCGCTCGGGCAAGGTCCAGCGGCGCAGCTGGCCATCCGCCTGCCGCCATTGGCTGATGGTGGATCGCTCGATGTCGGTCCAGTACAGGGCGCCGCTTCGCTCGCACCATAACGCGCATTCGCCGAGCAGCGCGCGGTCATCGACCAACAGCTCGGCCTTCATGTCCAGCCGCCGTCCACGACGAAGTCCTGCGCGGTGCACATGGCGCTGTCGTCCGAGGCCAGGAATAGCGCCATGCGGGCGATGTGCTCCGGCATCAGCGCCTGGTCGATGCACTGTCCGCGGGCGATCTCCTCGCGGCCGGCATCGGTGAGCCAGAGCCGCACCTGCTTCTCGGTCATGACCCAGCCGGGCACCAGCGTGTTCACGCGGATGTTGAAGCGGCCGAGGTCGCGGGCCAGGCTGCGCGTCAAACCCTGCACCGCGGACTTCGCGGTGGTGTAGACCGGCATGCCGCCCTGCTTGAGCATCCAGCTCACCGAGCCGAGGTTGACGATCGACCCGCCGCCGTTCTTGCGCATCGATTCCGAGACCGCGCGAGCCGCGAAGAACTGGTGCTTGAGGTTGACCGCGATGCCGGCATCCCAGCTTTCGGGCGTGGTTTCCTCGATCGTGTGGCGGCGGTCGTTGGCGGCATTGTTCAGCAGCACGGCGATCGGGCCGAGTCGCGATTGCACCTGCTCGATGGCCGCGACCAGCGCCGCGATGTCGGTGATGTCCACCTCGACGAAAAAGGGCGCATGCCTGCCATCCGCCAATGTTTCGGCGAGCGCCCTGCCCGCCGCGGCGTCGATGTCGAGGAAGCCGACCCGCGCACCCTGGTGGGCAAAGTGCGAGACCAGGCTCGCGCCGATGCCGGTGGCGCCGCCGGTCACGAGCACGCATCGGTCCACGAGGCTCGGGTAGCGCGCGAAATGGTCCGAGCTGCCAGCGGCGGCCGCTGCGGCATCGCCGGCTCGGTTGTCGATAGGTGAAGTCATGTCCCGTATTCCAACCGATCCGTTCAATGCGAATGGCGTGGCACCGCATGTCCCCTGCAGCCGACCAGGAAGTCCAGGTCGCAGCCCTCGTCCGCCTGCAGCACGTGTTCGACGTAGAGCCGCTGGTAGCCGCCGGCCATCGCGGGCGGCGCGGCCATGACCGGCTCGGCGGGCGCCGCCATTCGGTCGGCCAGCTCGGCATCAGGAATGTCGAGGTGCAGGCGACCCGCCTCGCAGTCGAGCTCGATCCAGTCGCCATCGCGCACCGCGGCAAGCGGACCGCCGGCGGCCGCTTCGGGCGCCACGTGCAGCACCACCGTGCCGTAGGCGGTGCCGCTCATGCGGGCATCCGAGATGCGGACCATGTCCTTCACGCCCTGGCGCAGCAGCTTGGGCGGCAGCCCCATGTTGCCGACCTCGGCCATGCCCGGGTAGCCCTTCGGTCCGCAGTTCTTCATCACCAGGATCGAATCGGCGTCGACCTCGAGCGACTCGTCGACGATGCGTGCCTTGTAGTGCTCCAGGTTCTCGAACACGACGGCGCGGCCGCGGTGCTTGAGCAGCTCGGGCGTCGCCGCCGAGGGCTTGAGCACCGCACCCCGCGGCGCCAGGTTGCCGCGCAGCACGCGGATGCCGCCGTCCGCGATCAGCGGCTTGTCGATCGGCCGGATCACCTCGTCGTTGTAGCTCGGTGCGTCGCGCACGTTGTCCCAGAGCGAGCGGCCGTTGACGGTGAGCGCGCCGGGATGCGGCAGCAGGCCATGCTCCCCGAGCCGGCGCAGCACCGCGGGCAGGCCGCCGGCGTAATAGAACTCCTCCATCAGGAAGCGGCCGGAAGGCATCAGGTCGACGATGGTCGGCGTGTCGTGGCCGAGCCGCGCCCAATCCTCCAGCGCCAGCGGAACGCCGATGCGGCCGGCGATCGCCTTCAGGTGGATCACCGCATTGGTCGATCCGCCGATCGCCGCGTTGACCCGGATCGCGTTCTCGAAGGCTTCGCGGGTCAGGATCTTCGAGAGGTCGAGCCCCTCGCGCGCCATCTCGACCGCGCGGGCGCCCGACATCTGCGCCAGAACGTAGCGCCTCGCATCGACCGCCGGGATGGCGGCGTTGTGCGGTAGCGATGTGCCCAATGCCTCCGCCATGCAGGCCATCGTCGAGGCGGTGCCCATGGTGTTGCAGGTGCCGGCGGACCGGGACATGCCGCCCTCGGCCGACAGGAACTGATGCAGGTCGATCTCGCCGGCCTTGAAGGATTCGTGCAGCTGCCATACGGCCGTGCCCGAGCCGATGTCGCGGCCCCCGAGCTTGCCGTTGAGCATCGGCCCGCCGGTGACCACGATCGCGGGGATGTCGCAGCTCGCGGCGCCCATCAGCAGGGCCGGCGTCGTCTTGTCGCAGCCGGTGAGCAGCACCACCGCATCGATCGGGTTGCCGCGGATGGCTTCCTCCACGTCCATGCTGGCCAGGTTGCGGGTCAGCATCGCGGTCGGCCGCAGGTTCGATTCGCCGTTCGAGAACACCGGGAACTCCACCGGAAAGCCGCCCGCCTCGGAGACGCCGCGCTTCACGTGCTCGGCGATCTTCCGAAAGTGCGCATTGCACGGCGTCAGCTCCGACCAGGTGTTGCAGATGCCGATGATCGGGCGGCCGTCGAACTCGTGGTCCGGGATGCCCTGGTTCTTCATCCAGCTGCGATACATGAAGCCGTTCTTGTCGTTGGTTCCGAACCATTCGGTGGAGCGCAGTTTCCTGGAAGGGGCAGCCGGCATGCGGGATTCCTGGTTGTAAGGTCTTGAAGAAATGGACGGAGCCGCTCAATGCCGCGGCGCGCGCGCACCGAAGAAGCGTTGCAGCAGGCAGAAGACGAAGAGCAGCGCGCCCACCACGATGCGGGTCCACCACGAGCTCAGGCTGCCGTCGAACGAAATCAGCGTCTGGATGATGCCGAGCATCAGCACGCCGAAGAGCGTGCCGACCACGTAGCCGACGCCGCCGGTGAGCAAGGTGCCGCCGATGACCACGGCCGCGATCGCGTCCAGCTCCAGCCCGACCGCATGCAGGCCGTAGCCGGAGAGCATGTAGAAGGTGAAGATCACGCCGGCGAGCGCCGAGCAGAAGCCCGAAAGCGTGTAGACGCCGATCAGGGTCGAGCGCACCGGCAAACCCATCAGGAGCGCCGAATGCTCGCTGCCGCCGATCGCGTACACCGCGCGGCCGAACGGCGTGCAGTGCGCGACGAACACCGCCGCCAGCACCACCCCGATCGCGATCACCGCGCTGATCGAGACCGAGGCCTCGCCCCAGATCGGAATGCGGACCTGCGACACCTCGGTATAGAAAGCGTTGCCGATGCTGATCGAATCGATGCTGATCAGATAGCACAGGCCCCGCGCCAGGAACATGCCGGCCAGCGTGACGATGAAGGGCTGCAGCCGGAAGCGCTCGATCAGAAAGCCCATGAACGCGCCGAAGGCCGTGCCCATCAGCAGCACCAGCGGAATCACCACGGCAGGGCTGCAGCCCTGCTTCTCGACCAGCGAGGCAGAGACCATCGTTGTGAGCGCGATCATCGAACCCACCGACAGGTCGATGCCGCCGGACAGGATCACGAAGGTCATGCCGACCGCGACCACCACCAGGAAGGCGTTGTCGATCAGCAGGTTGAGGAACACCTGGGCGGAGAAGAAGCCGTCGTAGCGCACCGAACCGAGCGTGGCCATCAGCACGAACAGCGAGATCGTCGCAGCCAGCGGAAAGTACTTGGGGTTGAGGCTTGCGCGGCGTGGTGGCGCTGCCCGCGGCGTGGGGCCCGGCCGGCGTTCGCTCCCGCCGTCGGCTCCCGTCTTTCGCTCATTCCCCCGTGGCAGCGCGACGCTCATGGCCGCACCTCGTGGACGGAGGGCTTCTGCACCCAGGCACGCAGCTCGCTACGGAACTCGGCCGATTGCAGCAGCATCACCAGGAACACCACCACCGCCTTCACCACCAGGTTGATCTCGGGCGGCACGCCGAGCGAGTAGATCGCATAGGTGAGCGTCTGGATGATCAGGGCGCCGATCAGGCTGCCGACCAGGCTGAAGCGCCCGCCGGTCAGGGCGGTGCCGCCGAGCGTCACGGCCAGGATCGCGTCGAGTTCGAGCAGCTGCCCTGCATTGTTGCCATCGGCGCTCTTCACGTTGGAGCTGATCAGCAGACCCGCGATGCCGGCGCACAGGCCGGAGAACGCATAGGCGCCGACCACCAGCCGCCGCGACCGCACGCCAGCGACCCGCGCCGCGGTCGGGTTGATGCCGACTGCCTGGATGAAGAGGCCGAGCGCGGTTCGCGTGACCGCCAGGTACAGGAGCCCGAACAGGGCCGCGACGATGAAGACAGAGAACGGCAGCCCGAACAGGTAGCCGCCACCCAGGAAGAAGAAGGGCGTGTAGTAGACCGTGATGATCTGCCCGCCGGTGACCAGCTGCGCGATGCCGCGCCCTGCCACCATCAGGATCAGCGTCGCGATGATCGGCTGCATGCCGATGCGCGCGACCAGGAGGCCGTTCCAGATTCCGCAGGCGAGCGCGGCCGCGAGCGCCGCGAGCAGCGCGAGCGGCAGCGGGAACCGGCTGGCATTCGGCGTGACCGCGCCGCCGATCATCCAGGCTGCCACCGCCGCGGCGATCGCCACCACCGCGCCGACCGAGATGTCGATGCCGCGGGTCGCGATCACCATCGTCATGCCGAGCGCGACCAGTGCGAGCGGCGCCGCGCGGTTGAGGATGTCGACCAGGCTGCCGTACAGGTGGCCGTCCCGCCATTCCAGCCGCAGGAAGCCGGGATTGAAGGCGGCGTTGAGCGCCAGCAGCAGCAGCAGCGTCACCACCGGCCACAGCAGCCGATGCTGGAATGCCCTGGCAAGGAAGCGCGGGGGCGATTCAGTCATGCTCGGCCGCGATCAAGGCGTAGACGTCGTCCTCGCTGCTGCCGCCCGGCAGCTCGCCGACCTTGCGCCGGTCGCGCAGCACCACGATGCGATGGGCGACGCGCACCACCTCGCCCATCTCGGACGAGATGAAGACCACCGCCATGCCGCCCTCGGCGAGACGAAGGATCTGCGTCATGATTTCCTGCTTGGCCGCGACGTCGATGCCGCGGGTCGGCTCGTCGAGGATGAGGAGCCGCGGCTCGGTCGCCAGCCAGCGCGCAATCATGGCCTTCTGCTGGTTGCCGCCGGACAGGAGACCGATCGGCGTCTCGATGCTGGCGGTCTTGATGCCGAGCGATTCGACGAAGCGCTCGGCCAGCGCACTCTGCTCGGCATGCGAAAGAAAGCGGCGCATGCCCCGCTGGGCCTGCAAGGCGAGCGCGATGTTCTCGCGCACCGACAGGTCGGCGACGATGCCGTCGGTCTTGCGCTCCTCGGGGCAGAGCGCGATGCCCTGGCGAATCGCGTCGGCCGGGGTCGTGAAGCGGACCTCGCGGCCGTCGATGCGGAGCAGGCCGCGGTCCGGCGACTCGAGTCCGAACAAGAGCCGCGCGAGTTCGGTACGGCCGGCGCCGAGCAGCCCGGCGATGCCCAGCACTTCGCCGGCCCTCACCCGAAGGTCGATCGGCTGCAGTTGGCCGGACTGGCCGAGCCCCTCCGCTTCGAGCAACGCAGGCTGGCCCTCGTCCAACGCCGGCAGTGCGGTGGGGCGGGACGATTGGGCGGCGAGTTCGCGCCCGAGCATTGCCGCGATCAGGGCCTGCGGCCCCAGGTCGGCCGCGCGCCATTCGCCGACCCGGCTGCCGTTGCGCAACACCGTGATCCGATCCGACACGGCATAGACCTGGTTCAGGAAATGCGTGACGAAGACGATCGCCAGGCCCTCGCCCCGAAGCCGGCGCAGCACCTCGAAAAGCTTGTGTACCTCGTCGTCGTCGAGGCTAGATGTCGGCTCGTCGAGGATCAGCACCTTGGACGAGACGCCCAGCGCCCTCGCGATGGCCACCATCTGCTGCACCGCCACCGAATAGCTCGACAGCAGGCGGGTGACATCGATGTGCAGGCCGATGCGCGCCAGCAGCGATTCGGCGCGCCGATTCACCTCGGCCCAGTCGATCCGAAAGGCCTGCGCCGCGCCGCGCCGCGGATAACGCCCGGCGAACATGTTCTCGGCCACCGAGAGGTTCGGGCACAGGTTGACCTCCTGGTACACCGTGCTGATGCCGAGCTTCTGCGCCTCGAGCGGGGAGCCCGGCCGGATCGGCGAGCCGTCCAGCGCCATCTCGCCGCCGCTCGCGCCGAAGACGCCGGTCAGCACCTTGATCAGGGTCGACTTGCCGGCGCCGTTCTGTCCCATGAGCGCATGGATCTCGCCCGGATAGAGCCTGAGCTCCACGTCCTTCAGCACCGGAATGCCGGCGAAGGACTTGTGGATGCCCCGCAGCTCCAGGACCGGGGCGGTGGCCGCTTCTTCGCTCATTCCGACCCGATCGACGCCGATGCCGCTGGTGGTCGCGCCGTGCGCCTGCACCGGTCAGTACTTGCGCTTCGGGAATTCCTTGGCCGCGACTTCCATCGGGAAGATGGTTTCCTCGGTCACGATGCGCTTGGGCAGCGGCTTGCCGGCGGCGATGTCCTTGACCGCGCTCATCAGTTGCGGGCCGAGCAGCGGGCTGCATTCGATCGAGACATTCAGCTTGCCGGCGATCATGGCCTCGAAGGCGCCCTTGACCGCATCGATCGAGATGATCGTGATGTCCTTCGCCGGCTTCATGCCGGCCTCCTCGATCGCCTGGATCGCGCCGATCGCCATGTCGTCGTTGTGCGCGTAGAGCACGTTGATCTTCTTGCCGTCGGCCTTCAGGAAGGCCTCCATGACCTCCTTGCCCTTGGCCCGGGTGAAGTCGCCGGTCTGCGAACGGATGATCTTGAACTTCGGGTCGGCCTTGATGATCTCCTCGAAGCCCTTCTTGCGGTCGATGGCCGGTGCCGAGCCGACCGTGCCCTGCAGTTCGACGATGTTGACCTCGCCCTTCTGGTCCTTCATCTTCTCGACCAGCCAGCGGCCGGCCTTGCGTCCTTCCTCGACGAAGTCGGAGCCCATGAAGGTGACGTAGAGCGAGTCGTCCTTGGAGTTGACCGATCGATCGGTCAGCACCACCGGGATCTTGGCCGCCTTGGCCTCGCGCAGCACCGTGTCCCAGCCGGTCTCGACCACCGGCGAGAAGGCGATCACGTCGACCTTCTGCGCGATGTACGAACGGATCGCCTTGATCTGGTTCTCCTGCTTCTGCTGTGCATCCGAGAACTTGAGCTCGATGCCCGCTTCCTTGGCGGACGACTTGATCGACTCGGTGTTGGCGGTGCGCCATTCACTCTCTGCGCCGACCTGCGCGAAGCCCAGCACGAGCTTCTTCTGCGCGAAGGCGCTGACCGGCAGGCCGGCGACGGAGGCGGCGGCAAGGCCTGTCGAGATGACGAGCGCGCGGCGAGTGAAAGTCATGGGTGTGTCTCCTGGCTGTTTGAATGTCGAAACGTCTGGAACGCTGCGCTTCGAGGCGCTGTGCGGAGTATGGGAATTGCACCGATATCTTTCCAATCGTTTTTTCGCTGGAATCGATATCGTTTCCCGGATCAACGTAAACCCTGATGACCGCCTATTCGCACTGGTTCGTCCGCGCCCGCCTCAAGACCCGGCAGCTGTTGCTGCTGGTCGCGCTGGCCGAAGAAGGCAACATCCACCGGGCCGCCCACGTGCTCAACATGGCGCAGCCGGCCGCATCCAAGCTGTTGAAGGACCTGGAAGACGTGCTGGGCGTCTCGCTCTTCGACCGGCTGCCGCGCGGCATGCGGCCGACCTGGTACGGCGAGACCATGATCCGCCACGCCCGCATCGCGCTCGCCACGCTGCAGGAGGCGCATGACGAGGTGGCCGCGATCCAGGCCGGGCGCTTCGGCCAGGTCAATATCGGTGCGATCACTTCGCCGGGCCTGGCGCTGCTGCCCACGGCGGTCGCCGAGGTGAAACGCGAGCGGCCGAACCTGCGGGTCTCGGTCGAGATCGAGACCAGCCCGGTGCTCTTGCAGCGGCTCGAGCAAGGGGAGCTGGACGTGCTGCTCGCCCGCCTCTCGGCCGACCGTGACAAGTCCAACCTGCGCTACGAGCCGCTCACCGAGGAACGGGTCTGTGCGGTGGTGCGCCCCGGCCACGCGCTCGCGCAAGCCGAAGGCATCACGCTGCAGCAGCTGTCCGGCTTCGGCTGGATCGTGCCGCCGACCGGCAGCGTGCTGCGCCATCGCTTCGACCTCATGTACCAGGAGAGCGGGCTCGCCTCGCCAGTGGATGTGATCGAGAGTTCGGCGCTGCTCTTCATCACGGCGATGCTCGCGCAGAGCGACCGGGTTGCGGTGCTCGCGGCCGAGGTCGGGCAGTACTACGCTTCGCACGGCATGGTGGCCGTGCTGCCGGTGGAGATGCCCTGCCACATGGATTCGTTCGGCCTCGTCACCCGCACCGACCGCGTGCTGTCGCCGGGAGCGGCGGTGATGGTGGAGGCGTTGAAGGCTGCGTGTGGGTCGGTGTATGGGCTGCAGCGGCTCGGTTGAACCAACGCCGCTGCAGCACCGATCGATCAGGCTCCGCCGAACTTGCGCCTAGTCCAGCTTGGTGCCGCTCCGCCGCACGATCTCGCCCCAGTGCGTGAATTCGCTGCGAATCAGCGCGTCGGCTTCCTCGGGGCTGTTGCTGTAGCGCGGCAATGCGCCGACGGCCCGGAGCCGCTCCTCGATCGCGGTCGTCTTCATCGCCTTGGTCATGGCTGCGTAGGTGCCCTTGACGATGTCGCGCGGCGTGCCGGCCGGATACAGCAGCATCAGCCAGGTCACGGCATTGAAGTTGGCGATGCCCTGCTCCTGCAGGGTGGGCACGTTGAGCACGCCACCGAGGCGCTGCGTGGTGCCGGCACCCAGCGCGCGCAGCTTGCCCACTTGCACGAAGGACTGCACGCCAGCCGCGGTCTCCAGCGCGAGCGAGACGTTGCCCGCGACCACGTCGGTCAGGCCGGGTGCGCTGCCCTTGTAGGGGATGTGGACGATGTCGACGCCGGTGCGGCGCTTGAAGTCTTCCATCGCCAGGTGCGAGACCGTGCCGTTGCCGGAGGACGCATTGGTCAGCTTGCCCGGGTTCGCCTTCGCGTACTCGATGAGCCCCCGCACGTCGGTGAACGGCATCGACGGATGGCAGACCAGCACGAAGGGCAGGTCGCCGACCAGCCCGACGGCCGAGAAATCCTTGTTCGAGTCGTAGGGCACGCTCTTGTACATGTGCGGATTCGTCGCGATCGCCGACATGTGCGCCAGCATCATGACGCTGCCGTCGTTCGGCGACTTGGCGAGTTGGCCGAGCCCGATGCTGCCGCCCTGGCCCGGCTTGTTGTCGACGATGTAGTTGTCGCCGGTGACTCCCTGCATCTGGTCGGCCATCAGGCGGGCCACGATGTCGGTGGCCTGTCCGGGCGGGAAGCCGACCAGGATCTTCACGACCTTGCCCTTGCCGCTCTGGGCAATGGCGGACCCGGCTGCGACGGCGGCGGCACCGGCAACGCCGGCCATGAGGACGGTCCTGCGGCGAAGCGGGGATGGGGCTTGCAATGTCATCGGTGACTCCTTCTCTTTGATTTCGGTTCTTGGTTCTTGGTTCTTGGTCGTCGGTTCAGCGGCCCAGCACGACGCCGGCGAGCGACGCAGCCGCGCCCAGCACCATGGCGACGGCGAGCCACCAGGCCGGCACCATCGCGGTCAGTGGCGGCTGCTGGCCGGCGGCCGCCGGCGGCGACGCGAGATGCTGCGCCGGCGCACTCGGGACAGCGGTCGATAGGGCGGGGATGGCGGCCGCGGCTTGCGGCTCGGTCATGCCCGGCTGCGCGCGATGGGTCGGCGACGAAGTCGATGTCGATGTCGGTGTCGACGCATGGCCGGCGGCGCTCGCCGTCACGGCCTTGTCGGTCGCGGGTTGCCGCGCCGCCGCGGCGGCTCCGGCCGTGTTGCCGGCACGTGCGCCCGCGGTGCCCGCCGCCGGCGGCGCGGCGGCGGCCGCAGCGTTGGCACCGCCCTTGGCAGTGCCCGCATCCGAGCCCGGTACCAGCTGTCGCCGAAGCGCGGTAAAGAAGTCGTCCGCCATCTTCCGCGCGACGTTGTCGATCAAGCGCGAGCCGACCTGCGCGAGCTTGCCGCCGACCTGCGCGTTGGCGGTGTAGTTGAGCGTGGTGCCTTCAGCCGTCTCGACCAGCGCCACCGACGACGAACCCTTGCCGAAGCCGACCACGCCGCCCTGCCCTTCGAACACCATCGTGCAGGATTCGGGCGGCCGCGACTCGGTCATGTTCAGCTTGCCGTTGAAGCGCGCGCGAAGCGGCCCGATCGCCGCGGCCATCACCACCCGGAACTCCTCCGGGCTCACCCGCTCGACCGACTCGCAGCCGGGCAGGCATTGCTTGAGGACCACCGGATCGTTGAGCGCGTCCCACACCTTCTGGCGCGGTGCACCGATGCTTTGGCTGCCGTTGATTTCCATGGCGCGCTCAGTGCTTCTTCTTCATCGCGGCCGAGGTGTTCACCATCGAATGGAGGCTGCGCGCGTAGTCGATCGCGCCCTGCTCGTCCATTCGCGGGGCCACCCGCAGATATTCCTTGAGGCCGAGGATCGCCGGGCGCGGGCGGCTCAGGAGCAGTTGGCAGAAGCGATCGACTTCGCTCTCCAGCCGGTCCGCCGGCACCACGTTGCTGACGATGCCGTAGGCCAGCGCGCGCTCGGCGTCGATGAAGTCGGTGGAATAGGCCATGTACAGGATCGCGTTGCGGCTCATGCGGTCGTACACCGCCGACATCACCATGGTCGGCATCACGTTGTGCCCGATCTCCGGGATGTTGAAGGTCGCCGCGTCGCTCGCGAAGCTCACGTCGCACAGCGAAGCGATCGCGGTGCCGAAGCCCATGCAGCGGCCTTCGATGACGCCGATCACCGGCACCTTGGCGCCGCGCATCGCGTGGTAACTGCCGAAGATGCCGTCGTATTCGTCGCGCCGCGCATAGGCCTCGCTCGCGGCGGGCGTCGGCCCCGCATCGCGGATGCGGCCGGTGCAGAAGTCGGGCCCGGCGCTGCGCAGCAGCACCGCGTCGGCGCTGTCGTGCGCACTCAGCAGGGCCTCCGAAAGCGCCGAGGCCATGCTGTCGGAGACGCCGTTGTCCTGGGTGCGGTTCAGCGTGATGCGCAGCAGGCGCCCGTCCTGTTCGATCTTGAGATGCTCGTGCATGGATGTCTCCTTCAAATATTGAGAGCGTGAGAAGAAAAGGAAAGAACTAGGCGGCGACCCGCGCCAGGTGGCGCAGCAGCGCGGCATCGAAAGCCTCGGGCCGCTCGACGTTGGGCAGGTGCCCGGCGTCATCGATCTCCTCGAAGACCGCGCCCGGAATCCGCCGGGCCAGTTCGCGCATCGCATCCGGCAGCACGCCATCGCGCGAACCGACCAATAGCGTCGTCGGCACCGCGATGCGATCGACCCGCGGCAGGTAGTCCATGCGCTGGATGGCCTCGGCACAGCCGACGAAGCCTTCGACCGCGGTCGACTTCGCGATCGCCAGCAGCCTTGCCGCGTCATCCGGATTCGCATCGAGGAACGGCCGGCCGAACCAGCGTTCGAGGGTCGGCTGGGCGAGCGGCGCGCAGCTTTCGGCGGCACGGGCGATGGCGATGCGCTCGTCCCACGGCGCCGACGCAGCCGCCGGGGTGTCGGCACGCATGTCGCAGAGGCACAGGCTCAGGAGCCGGTCGGCATGCCCGAGACCCAGCCCCATGCCGCTCATGCCGCCGAGCGACAGCCCGACATAGTGGGCCTTCGCGATGCCGAGGGCATCCAGCACCGAGACGGTGTCGGCTGCGAGCCCGTCCATGTCGTAGGGCGCCGCGGTCGCGGCCGAGGCGCCGTGGCCGCGTGCATCGATGCACACCGCGCGATAACCGTGCGATGCGAGCATGCCCGCCTGGCTCGACCACATCGCACCCGACGACAGGATCGAATGCGCCAGCACCACGGGAACGCCGTCATCCGCTCCGTGAACCTGGAAGGCGATATCGCCGGCGCGTTGAGTTGCAGTGTTCATGGACGGACCTTCGGTGCAATGGGGTTCTGGAGGGCGCGCCAGACCGCTTGCGGGGTCATGGGCAGGAAGTCGATGGAAGCGCCCGCGGGCGCCAGTGCGTCGTTGATCGCGCTGGCGATGGCGGCGGGGCTGCCGAGGTAGCCAGCCTCGCCGGAGCCCTTCTGGCCGAAAACGGTCAGGGGCGAGGGCGTGCAGTGGTCGACGATCGTGATTGCCGGCACTTCTTCCGAGCTCGGCAAGAGATAGTCCATGAAGGTGCCCGACAAGAGCTGGCCTTCGTCCGAGAAGGCGAACTTTTCCATCAGCGCGGCGCCGAGGCCGTGCGCGACGCCGCCGTAGGTCATGCCGTGCACCACGTCCGGGCTGATCATCACGCCGCAATCGTGGCCGACCACGTAGCGCCGCAACTCGGTCTTGCCGGTGTCCCGGTCGATGCTCGCGAGGATGACGTGCGACTCGAACGAGTGGCAGGGGTACATCTGGATCCGGCCGTCCTCGGTCGGCAGCTGGCCGCCGGTCGGCACCTCCCAGCAAAACTTCTCTTGCAGGCCCGGCTCCATGCCGTCCGGCATCTGGTGGTAGTGGCGATGCGCGATTTCGACCAGCGCGTCCCAGGTCATCCGTCGCGACGGCTCGTCGCGCAGGAACACGTTGCCGTTCTCGTACGCCAGTGCATCGACGGCGCACCCGAGGTTGTGGGCGGCGATGACCATCAGCTTCTCGCGCAGGATCTTGGCGGCGCCCGCCGCGGCGCCGCCGAGCATGATCGCCATGCGGCTGCCGACCGGGCTGTTGGAAGGCAGCGCGTTGAGCGAGTCCGCATGCAGCACCCGGATGCTGTCGGGCTCGCGCTCGAGCACTTCGCCCACCACCGTCGAGACCAGGGTCTCGTGCGCCTGGCCCGAGGTCGAGGTGCCCATCATCGCGGTCACCGCGCCATTGAGGTCGATCCGGATCAGGCAGGAGTCCATCCAGGTCGTCGTCTTGTTCTTCGGATTGAAGAGCGGCTCGAAGGCCGAGTTGCCGCCGGAAGGCTCGAGGCAGGTCGAGATGCCGATGCCCGCGAGCAGGCCGCGCTCGCGCAAGGCGTCGCGCTCGCGCAGGATCTCCGGATACGAGGCCGCGTCGAGCGCCTTGTCCATCACGGCCTCGTAGTCGCCCGAGTCGTAGTGCGTGCCGCTCGGGATCAGGTACGGGAACTCGTCATGGCCGATCAGGTTGCGGCGGCGGATGTCGATGCGGTCCATGCCGAGGAAGCGCGCCACCTTGTCGATGCCGGTCTCGATCGCGTAGTTGGTCGGCGCTTGGCCGAAGCCGCGCACTGCCTCCTGCGGTGTCTTGTGCGTCATGACCGAGATCGCGTCGTATTCGACGCTCGCGATCCGGTACGGCCCGACGATGGCCCCGACCGGCTTGCCGAGCTGCAGCGGCGAGCGGCCCGAGTAGGCGCCGATGTCGTCCAGCGCCCGCATGCGCATCGAGCGGATCGTGCCGTCGTCGTCGAAGGCCAGCGTGACGTCGAAGATGCGATCGGGGCCCTGCATGTCGCCGCCGCGCATGTTCTCCAGCCGATCCTCCAGGAAGCGGACCGGCCGGCCGAGCTTCCTGGCCAGGTAGCCGACCAGGATGCTGTGCTTGAGTCCGCGCTTGACGCCGTAGCTGCCGCCGACATCGACATCGAAATGCACCCGCACGTCGTTGCCGGGAAGCCGCAGGCACTTGGCCAGCAGGTCCGGGAACTTCGGCATCTGGATCGAGGCCCAGACATCGAGGATGCGGGTGGCGTCGTTCCAGGCGCAGGTCGCCACGAAGGTCTCGATCGGCACGGTGGAGCTGCGGGCCCAGCGCACCCGGTAGCTCAGCTCGTGGGCCGCTGCCGAGAAATGCTCGTCGACCGGACCCCAGGTGAACTTGCGGCGCCAGATCACGTTGGAGCCGTGCGACGGATGCACGAGCGGCGCATCGGGCTCGATCGCCGCCTCGGGGTCGACCACGTGCGGCAGCGGCTCGTACTCGACCATCACCAGCTCGCTCGCGTCCTCGGCCAGCGCGCGGGTCTCGGCGACCACCGCGACCACCCATTCGCCGGCATAGCGCACCACCCCGGTCGCGAGCGGATAGCGGGTGACCTGCGGCGCGTCGACGCCGGGCATCATCGGCTCCAGCTCGGGCGTGAGTTCCTCGCCGGTCAGCACCGCATGCACGCCAGGCACGGCCAACGCGGCCGAGGTGTCGATCGACACGATGCGGGCGCTGGCATAGGGGCTCGCGACGATCGCCACATGCAGCAGGCCGGCCGGCACCACGTCGGCCGCATAGCGGCCCTGCCCGACCACGAAGCGCCGATGCTCGACCGCGCGCCGATGGCGGCCGATGAACTTGAAGGCCTGGTAGGCGGCGTGCTTCGGCTCAAGCATGGGTACCGTCCCTGAAATGGGTGTGGCCGACATCGCGGGACTGCCGGGCGGCTTCGGCCGCGGGCGTGAGCTTGACCTCGTAGCCCGGGCTGGTGGCGAGCTTCACCGCGTCGACGATCTGCTGGTAGCCGGTGCAGCGGCACAGGTTGCCGCCGATCGCATCGCGGATCTGCGCCTCGTCCGGCGTCGGCGTCTTCTCGACCAGCGCATGGCAGGCGATCAGCATGCCGGGCGTGCAGTAGCCGCATTGCAGGGCGTGGGTCTCGCAGAAGGCGTCCTGGATCTTCGACAGGCAGCCGCGCTGCGGCGCCAGCCCTTCGACCGTGGTGACGGAGCGGCCATCGGCCTGCACCGCGAACATGCAGCAGGAGCGCACCGGGTCGCCGTCGAGCAGCACCGAGCAGGCGCCGCAGATGCCGTGCTCGCAGCCGACATGGGTGCCGGTCAGGCCGAGATGGTCGCGCAGGAAGTCGACCAGGGTGGTGCGGGGCTCGATGGTGCGAGGCTGGATGACGCCGTTGACCTTGATCTGGACGGTGATCGGTGTGGGGGACATGAAGGCTCTTTCTGGAAAGGGGTGGCGCGCGGCTCCGGCCCGGCTAGTGCGCCGCCGCGGTGGCGCCGGCCGCGGCCCGCTGCAGCGTGCGCGCGAGCAGCACGGCGCCGAGGTGGCGGCGGTAGTCGGCGTCGGCATGCAGGTCCGACCCGGGCTCGGCGCGATCGGCGGCCGCATGGGCCAGTTCGCGCGCGGACGTGGCGTCGATGCGCTGGCCGACCAGCTGCGCCGCCAGGTCGGGGAACGACAGCGGAATGCCGTCGACGCCGCCCAGGCCGAAGGCCGCGCGCCGGCAGATGCCGTCGGCATCGACCTGCAACTGGCAGGCCGCCGAGGCCATCGCGAAGTCGCCGCTGCGCATCGCGGTCTCGTCGAAGGCGCTGACCACGCCCGCGCCCTGCCAGACCGGCCATTCGATCTCGACCAGGCATTCGGTCTCGCCGACCGCCGTGAACATCGGGCCGAGGAAGAACTCGTCCGCAGCCAGCACGCGCTCGCCGCCGTCCTGGCTCCGAAGGCGCAGGGTCGCACCGAGCACTTTCGCGGCCAGCGGCAATTCGGCCGACGGGTCCGCATGGACCATGCTGCCGCCGACGGTGCCACGGTTGCGGGTCTGCACGTGGCCGACCCAGCGCAGCGCCTGGCGTACCAGCGGCAGCGCGGAACACAAGGCCTGGTCGTCCTCCACGTCGCGCTGGCGGGTGGTCGCGCCCATCGCGACATGGGTCGGCTCGATCGCGACCTGCTTCAGCTCGGGAAGGCAGTTGATGTCGACCAGCACCGCGGGGCGTGCGAGGCGCATCGCCATCATCGGCACCAGGCTCTGGCCGCCGGCGATCGCCTTGGCGTCCATGCCATGGCGTGCAAGGCACTCCAGCACATGGTCGAGCGATTCGGCGCGCACGTAATCGAAGGGTGCGGCCTTCACGGTGCGGTCCGGGCGTGGATGATGCGGGCGGCGGCGTTGCGACCGACTGCGGCCGCTGCGGATCTTCGGGTCAAACCTGTCTCCTCGGGATTCGGACGGCACGCACGGCACCGCCTTCAGAGCGCGGAAGTGTCTGCCGATGCCGCTCGATCCACCAACCGAAATAAGCTGACGTGGCGTGATCTAAGCTCACGCTCTTCGATCCGGCAGCCAGTCAATATCGAGCCCCACATGACTCGCAAACTTCCGCCCCTCAACGCCGTGCGCGCCTTCGAGGCCGCTGCTCGCCACGTGAGCTTCACCAAGGCTGCCGAAGAGCTGCACGTGACGCACGGCGCCGTCAGCCGGCAGGTCGCGCTGCTCGAGAGCTGGCTCGGCAGCGCCCTGTTCCGGCGTTCGGCCTCGCAGCTGGCGTTGACCGATGCGGGACGCAGCTATGCAGCCGAGGTGACGTCGATGCTCGACCGGCTGGCGGTCGCCTCGATGCAGTTCGCGCAACGCGATGCGCCGACCTCGCTCGGCGTGAATGCGCCGCCCACCTTCACGATGCGCTGGCTGATCGCCCGCATCTCCAGCTTCCAGCGGCAGCGGTCCGAGGTGGAGATCCGCCTCACCACCTCGCTGGCGCCGGTCAACTTCCAGGAGAACGGCTACGACATCGCGATCCGCGGTGCGCATGCGCCGCTCGCGGGCTGCAAGTCGGAACCCTTCATGACCGAGGTGGTGGTTCCGGTGTGCCACACCGACCTGCTCGAGCAGGGCCGGCTGAAAGCACCGGAAGACCTTCGACATCACACGCTGATCCGCTACGCGACCGAGCCCTACAGCTGGCCGGACTGCCTGGAAGCGATGGGCGTGGCCGACCTGCAGGGCGCCAACACCCTGCACTTCGAGCAGATGTACTTCGCATTGCAAGCGGCGGCCGAGGGCCTGGGCGTGGTGCTGGTGCCGCTCTTCCTGGTGGTGGACGACATCGTCGCCGGACGGCTGTGCGCGCCGTTCGGATTGCGGGGCGCGATGCAGCGGCAGTACTACTCGAATGTTTCGCTGCTCGCAACCCGCCAGCCGGTGGTGCGCGCCTTCTGCGATTGGCTGGTGCGCGAAGGCCGCGATACCGAGGATTCGATCGCCAGCCTGGCGGCGTCCATGGGCTGGGAGCTGCCGCAGCAGGCGCCCTCGGGCAAGAAGCCGCGGCGCGCGAAAGGCGGGGCTTCCGGCGCGTGAGTTTTCCTCGGCCGGCGCGACATATTGTCGATTGCCGGTGCAAGCTCGCTCGCCCAGACTTGCCGCACTCTGGCCGAGGAGACAACGGGCAGCCGCCCGGCCGCGGAAGAGAACGAGCCCGACCGTCGGCGGTCGGACCTGGCCACGTCCAAGGTCGAGCGCCGCCCTGCCTCTTTTCCGAACGAAGAACGATGATCGAATTCATTCCACCGGACGAGCGCATCAGCCGCCTGCGCGCCGCCGGACTGCCGGCATCCGAGACCGACGAATGCCTCGCGGCTTTCGACGTCTGCCAGCAGGCGGCAGGGTCGGCGGGGGCCCTGGATGACGACGTGCGTCCGGTGCGCATCGCCTGCAATCTGGCCCGCGCACTGCTCGCGCGCATGCCGCTTCGATCGCAGCGCAACCCGGCGCAAAAGCGTGCCGGCGAGACATTGGTCCACCTGTGCGCGGGCGCGGCCAGGGACCTGTTCCGGCGCCATGCCACTGCGCTCTATGCCGAGCTCACCGAGCACGGGCGCCGCTCGCTTCGCGTGGACGACCTGCTCTGGGCCGGCGCCGCACGCCTCCCCGGCATCCTGCCGTCGGCGGCCGAACTGGCGGAAGAAGCCGTCCGCATGCAGCAGGACAAGGATGGTCTCGAGATTGCGCAAGGCCTGTTCGTGAGTCAGGTGATGAGCGACCGCGCCTGCGGTCTGCACCTGGTGCGTTCGATGCTGCGGCCGATGCCGGCATCGCGCGAGCGCCTCGCCGAGTTCGTGCGCACCGGCAAGGCCGACCTGGGCACGATCCGCATCGAGGTCGAGGGCGAGACCGCCTATGTCTACATCCACAACGAGCGGTACCTGAACTCCGAGGACGACACCACGGTCGGCCCGATGGAGTCGGCGGTCGACCTGGTGCTGATGCACCCCGGCGTTCGCATGGGCGTGCTGCGCGGCAGCGTGGTCGACCATCCCAAGTACCAGGGCCGCCGGGTGTTCTGCTCGGGCATCAACCTGACGCGGATCTACCAGGGCAAGCAGAGCTATCTGTCGTTCCTGTATCGCAACCTCGGCATGCACAGCAAGCTCTACCGCGGCATCCTCGCGCACGACTTCGTCGACAGCCTCGACGCGCCGATGGACGAGCCGGAGCTCACGCACGAGAAGCTCTGGGTGGCGGTGGTCGAATCCTTCGCGATCGGCGGCGGCTGCCAGTTGCTGCTGGTGGTCGACCATGTCATTGCCGAGCAAGGCGCCTACTTCAACCTGCCCGCACGCAAGGAAGGCATCCTGCCGGGCACTGCCAACATCCGGCTGCCGCGCTTCGTCGGCGAGCGGCTGGCGCGCGAGGCGATCATGTTCGACCGCACCTTCCATGCCGACACGCCTGAAGGCCGCCTTTTGGCCAACGAAGTGGTGCCGGCAGATCGCATCGACGAAGCGGTGCGCGCCTGCGTGGCCAACGCGACCGGTTCCGGCATGGTCAGCGCCGGCGCCAACCGAAAGGCGATGCGGGTGCAGACCGAACCGATGGACACCTTCCGCGCGTACATGGCCACCTACGCCCGCGACCAGGCTTTCTGCCACCTGAGCGAACAACTGGTGCGCAACCTGGAGCGCCACTGGAACGCGAAGGCCCGCAAGCTGTGACGACGACCCTGGGCTCGATGCTGCGCAGCAATGCGAGCGTGTACGCGCAGTTTCCGGCGCTGCACGAAAACGCCGGCAGCTCGACCTGGGCCGAATGGGTCGCGCGCATCGCCCGCACGGCGCGGTTGCTGCGCGGCGACCTGCAGCTGCGTCCCGGCGAGCGCTTCGGCCTCTTGGCGCGCAACAGCGCTTGCCAGGCGGCGCTGATCAATGCCGGCTACTGGAGCGGCCTGGTGCCGGTGCCGATCAACCACCGGCTCGCACCGTCCGAGATCGAGCAATTGGCCGAAGACGCAGGTTGCAAGCGACTCTTCGTCGACACCGGCCTGGCGTCGATCGCGAGCGATCCACACCTTTCGGGCTGGCGCGACCGGATGATCCCGATCGATATCGACGACACCGGAAGCGACGATTGGTCAAAGCGGGCAGCGGCCGCGGAACCGCTGGACCTGCATGAATCGCATGAAGACGACGAGGCCTTGCTGCTCTACACCGGCGGCACCACCGGCCGCGGCAAGGGCGTGCCGCTGTCGCACCGCAACATCCTGTCGAACGCGCTGCAGCTCGCCCGCGTCATGGAGGCTTCTTCGGAGGACGTCTACCTTCATGTCGCGCCAATGTTCCATTCGACCGACCTGAAGTCGACCGTGGTCAGCCTGTTCGGCGGCAGCCATGCCTACCTGCCGGACTTCAGCGCGACCGGCGTCCTGGAAGCGGCGGCCCGGCACGGCATCACGATCCTGAGCCTGGTGCCGACGATGGTGGCCCGCGTGCTCGACGATGCCGATCCGGCGAGCCGCCCGCTGCCGGCCTTGCGGCTCGTGAGCTACGGCAGCGCGCCGATGGACGAGTCGGTTCTGCGACGCGCGATGGCAGCGTTCCCGAAGGCCGGCTTTCACCAGTGCTACGGCCTGACCGAAACCGCGCCGTTCATCGCCTTGCTCGATGCGCACGAACATCGCCGTGCCCTGCACGAAGCGCGTCCCGAGTTGCTGCGTGCCGCAGGCCGGCCGTTGCCGGGTACCGAGCTGCGATTCCTGGACGAAGCCGGCCGGGAGGTCGCGAGCGGCGAGGCCGGCGAGATCGCGGTGCGCGGCCCGCAGGTTTCGCGCGGCTACCTGAAACGACCGGAGGAAAGCGCGGCCGCCTGGCGCGATGGCTGGTTCCACACCGGCGATATCGGCCGGCTCGATGCCGACGGCCGGCTGCACGTGCTGGGCCGCAAGAAGGAGATGGTGATCACCGGTGGCGAGAACGTCTACACGCGCGAGGTCGAGACCGTGCTGCTGCGCCATCCGCAGGTGCGCGAAGCAGCCGTCGTGGGTGTTCCGGACGCTCGCTTCGGCGAGGCACTGCTGGCCGTACTGGTGCTGCAGGAAAGCGGCGACCCGCCCACGGCCGAGCAGCTGATCGCCTTCTGCCGCGAGTCGCTGGGCGGCTTCAAGATTCCTCGCCGCTATCGCTTCGTGAGCCAGCTGCCGCGCACGCCGCTCGGCAAGGTGAAGAAGCACGAACTCGTCGCCGCGCACCGAGCCGACACAGCCGAAGGAGCTGCTGCATGAACGAGAGACCGACTCCATCGTCCGCAGCCGAGCTGCGGCCTCGCACCGGCGGCCAGGTGGTGGTGGATGCGCTCCGCATCCACGGCGTCGATACCGTCTTCAGCGTGCCCGGCGAAAGCTTCCTGCCGGTGCTCGACGCGCTGCACGAAGCGCGCGACTCGATCCGGCTGGTGACCTGCCGGCAGGAAGGCAACGCAGCCCACATGGCCGAGGCGCATGCCAAGCTGCGCGGTGTGCCGGGCGTCTGCCTCGTGACCCGTGGACCGGGCTCGACCAACGCGAGCATCGGCATCCATACCGCTCGGCAGGACTCGACGCCGCTGGTGGTGCTGGTCGGCCAGGTCAGCCGCGCCTCCGTCGGCCGCGAAGCCTGGCAGGAACTCGACTACCAGGCCGTGTTCGGGCCGATGACCAAGTGGGCGGTGCAGGTCGACCGGGCAGAGCGCCTGCCTGAAACTTTGGCACGCGCGTTCCAGGTCGCGTCGTCCGGGCGCGCCGGTCCCGTTGTGGTGGCGCTGCCCGAAGACCTGCTGTACGAAACCATGACCGTGGCCGACACGCGGGCCTACTCGCCCGTGCAGGCGAACCCCGGTGCAGACGACCTGGATCGCCTTCGCGAGCTGCTGGCAGCGGCTCGGCGGCCGCTGTTGATCGTGGGCGGTGGCGGCTGGAGCCGCGAGGCCTGCGACGACCTGGCGCGCTTCGCGAAGCGCTTCGACCTGCCGGTCGGCACCGGCTTCCGGCGCCAGGACCTGATCGACAACCACGATCCGCAATTCGCCGGCGACGTCGGGATCGGCATCAACGCCGCATTGGCAAAGCGGGTCCGCGAGGCCGACCTCATCGTCGCGCTCGGCACCCGGCTCGGCGAAACCACCACGCAGGACTACAGCCTGGTCGCGGCGCCCTGCCCCGCGCAGATACTGGCCCACATCCATGCCGATGTGGGCGAACTCGGCAGGGTCTACCAGCCGACGCTGGCGATCCATTCGGGCATGGCGGCCTTCTGCTCGGCCGCGGCCGCGCTGCCGTCCTTGTTCCAACCCGGCGACGCGCCGTGGGCCGACTGGACCGCCGCCGCCCGCGCCGACTACCTCGCCACGCTCGCGCCACCGGCGTCGACGCTCGCACTCGACATGGGTGCGGTAATGGCTCATCTGCGCGAGGTCCTGCCGGCCGACACCATCGTGACCAACGGTGCCGGCAACTATGCGGCCTGGGTCCATCGCTTCTATCGCTACCGGGGTTTCCGCACGCAGCTCGCGCCGACCAGCGGCGCGATGGGCTACGGCGTGCCGGCGGCCTGCGCGGCGGCGTTGGCGCATCCCGATCGATGCGTCGTCTGCTTCGCGGGCGACGGCTGCTTCCAGATGAGCATGCAGGAACTCGCGACTGCGAAGCAGTACGACCTGCGCATCGTGTTCATCGTGGTCAACAACGGCATCTTCGGCAGCATTCGCATGCACCAGGAGATGCACTACCCCGGGCGCGTGTACGGCACCGCGATCGAGAACCCCGACTTCGCGCAACTGGCGCGAGCCTACGGACTCCACGCCGAGGTGGTCGAGGCCACCGAAGACTTCGCGCCGGCCTTCGAGCGCGCACGAGCCTTCCAACACGCGGCGCTGATCGAGCTTCGGGTCGACCCCGAGGCGATCACGCCGCGCACCACTTTGACGGCCCTGCGCGAAAAGGCATTGGCCGAGCGCCGTTGATCGGCAGAAGCTTTCGTTGACCCATCACAAAAAGGAGACACCCATGCAGACAACCCATCGTTTCGGTCGCCGCAAGGTACTGCTCGCACTCGGCCTCGCAGCCGGCATCGCAGCCTCTGCCTCGAGCTTCGCGCAAAGCGCAGCCGCCTGGCCCAACCGGCCGATCCGCATCGTGGTGCCGTACGCCGCTGGCGGGTCGACCGACATCCTGACCCGCTTGCTCGCGCAGAAGCTCGGCGATGAACTCGGGCAGCCGGTGGTGGTGGAGAACAAGGGCGGCGCCGGCGGCAGCCTGGGAGCGGCATCCTTCGTCAAGTCGACCTACGACGACCATTACTTCCTGATGGTGAGCCAGTCGCAGATCTCCATCAACCAGTTCCTGTTCAAGTCGATGGGCTACGACCCGGTGACCGACCTCAAGACGGTCGGGCTGGTCGCGCAGACCACCAACGTGGTGGTGGTACCGCCGAGCTTGCCGGTCACCAGCTTCCAGGGGCTGATCGACTACAGCAAGGCGAACCCGGGCAAGGTCGCGTATTCGAGCGCGGGCATCGGCAGCACCGGTCACCTGCTGAACGAGCTGCTCAAGACCACCGCCAAGATCGACATCGTGCACGTGCCGTACAAGGGCAACGGTCCGGCCATGCAGGCCGCGGTGGCGGGCGAGGTGCAATTCAATACCGACAACATGCCGCAGCTGCTGCAGCAGATCAAGGGCGGGCGGCTGCGGCCGCTGGCGGTGACATCGGACAAGCGCTGGTTCCAGTTGCCCGACGTGCCGACGACCGCAGAGCTGGGTTTCCCGTCGCTCACCACGGTGGTCTGGTTCGGGCTGGTCGCGCAGTCGAAGATGCCGCAGGAAACCGTCGCGCGCATGAACGGCGCCATCAACAAGGTGCTGACCGACAAGGATTTCGACGCCAAGCTGCGCGAAAACAGCTTGGAGGGCATTCCGGGTACGCCCGAGCAGATGGCGCGCCAGGCGGAGAGCGAGCGCGTCCGCTGGAAGGCCGTGGTGCAGGCCTCCGGCGCCAAGGCGGACTGACCGCGACCGCCTCGTATCGGCGGCAATCGCCCGCAACAAGATGATGGTTATGCGGCATCTCGGCTGACGTGCAACGCGGCCTGCCGGCGGAAAAGTCCGGGCAACCCAAGCTCGCGAGGAACGCCGGATGCCCATCGACCCAACCACCGTCATCGATCGCCGCAGGCTGCTGCGGATCGGCGCCGGAACCACCACCGGATTGCTGATGTCCGCAGGCGCCGCGGCAGAGACGCTGCCCGGGCCGAGCCCGATCGACCGCGGTGGCGTGAAGGACGGCAAGGTCGCCTTTCCGCCGTGGCGCGGCGAAGCCGATCGGCCGGATGCGCCGCGGCCGACGGTGCTGCCGCCGGAGCAGCGGGTCGGCTTCGCGATCGTGGGGCTGGGCCGGTTGTCGGTCAGCGAGATCCTTCCGGCATTCGGCGAATGCGGCCAGGCGAAACCCGTGGCGCTGGTCTCGGGCTCGCCCGAGAAGATGAGCACGCTCGCGCGGCAGCACGGCATCGCGCCGGAGGCCTGCTACGGCTATGCCGACTTCGAAAAACTGCGCGACAACCCCGCGGTGCAGGCGGTGTACGTCGTGCTGCCCAACGCCATGCACCGCGAGTACACGGAGCGCGCCGCTGCGATCGGCAAGCACGTGCTCTGCGAGAAGCCGATGGCGACCAGCTCGGCCGATGCGCGCGCGATGATCGCGGCCTGCGACCGCGCCAGGGTCGCGTTGATGATCGCCTACCGCATCCAGTACCAGCCGCATCACCTCCGGGTACGGCAGTTCGTTCGCGACAAGACCTTCGGCCGACTGGTCGCGTTCAGCGCCGGCAACGTACAGACGGTGCATCCGACCGGCGCCGAGCAATGGCGCCACAAGCGCGCACTTTCGGGTGGCGGCGCGTTGCCCGACATCGGCCTCTACTGCCTCAATACGGCGCGCTTCGTGAGCGGCGAGGAACCGGACGAGGTCTACGCTCGCCAGTTCAGCCCGGCGGGCGATCCGCGCTTTGCCGAAGTCGAGGAAACCATCGACTTCATGCTGCACTTTCCTTCAGGCCTGGTGGCGCACGGCATGTCCAGCTACGGCGCCCGCGAGGACAAGTGGCAGCGGCTGCAGATGGAGCGCGCCACGCTCGAAATGCCCAATGCCTACGACTACGAAGGCCAGCGCCTTTTGATCGGGCAGCGCCGCGGCGACGACAAGGCGCAGGAAGAGCTGGTGCTGCAACGCAAGAACCAGTTCGCAGCCGAGATGGATCACTTTGCCGAATGCATCCGGGGCGGCAAAGGCCCTCGCACGCCGGGCGAAGAAGGCTTGAGGGACCACGTGCTGATGGAAGCGATCTATCGCTCGGCCAGGACTTCGCAGCCGGTCAAGCTCGGCTGAGGCTGCAGGTTTTTTTGGATCGTTGGGTTTGTCGATGAACGAAGCTTCTTCCACCCGGGCACTGCGCGCCGGGCCCACCGCGCACGAGCTCGGAGAGCCGCCACGATCGCATGGCGTCGCGCGCGCAATTTCGGCGCCGCGGCCTCGTGCGCTGCTCGCCCTGAACCTGGTGGTCGGGTTGGCCGTGCTGCTCTCCGCCTTCGATCCGCATGACCGAATGACCTGGCTGATGGAGATCGCGCCACTGGTCGTGGTGTTGCCGGTGCTGTGGCTGAGCGCCAGGCGCTTTCCGCTGACGCCGCTGCTGTACGCCGGCCTGGCGGTGCAGTGCCTGGGACTGGTGGCGGGTGCGGCCTACACCTTTCCGCGGGTGCCCTTGGGCGACTGGTTGATGCAGCTCCTCGACCTCTCGCGCAATCCGTACGACCGCATCGGCCACTTCGTGCAGGGTTTCGTGCCGGCGATGGCGGCCCGCGAACTGCTCGTCCGCCGAGCCCGGCTGCGCGGACGCCACCTGCTGCCTTTCGTCACCGTGTGCATCGTGATGACCTTCAGCGCGAGCTACGAAATCGTCGAATGGATCGCCGCGGTCACCTTCGGCGCCGACGCCGAGGACTTCCTCGGCATGCAGGGCGATCCGTGGGATGCACAGGCCGACATGGCTTGCGCCTTCGTCGGCGCCGTCTGCATGCTGGTGCTGCTGCCGCGGCTGCACGACCGGCAGATCGCACGGCTCCCCGGCCGAAGCGCATGAGCGGCGGGCTCACCCGCCCGAGCGCCTGGCCGCGAACTCGCTTCGCGGTACGGGCGACCTACATCCGCGAGGGCAGCCAGGTCGCGAGCGCCGGCCAGACGTAGATCAGCCAGGCCAGGAACAGGATCATCATCCAGTAGGGCGTGACGCCCACGAAGATCTCGCGCATCGTGAGCTCGCTGTCGGGCACCGCAGCCTTGACGACGAAGGCGCTCATGCCGAACGGCGGCGTCAGCACCCCGGCCTCGATCACCAGGATGCCGATCAATGCGAAGACGATCGGGTCGAAGCCGAGCGCCATGGCAATCGGCCAGAAGATCGGCACCGTCAGCAGCATGATCGAGATGCTGTCGATCATGCAGCCGAGCAGGAACCACACCGTGACCATGAAAAGCATGGTGCCGGTCGGGCCGAGCCCCCAGGATTCGAGCAGGGCCTGCACTTCCTGCGGCAGCCCGTTGAGCGCCACCAGCTTGCTGAACATCGTTGCCGTGAGCAGCAGCAGCATGATCGGCGTCACGGTGCGGCCGGCCTCCATGAAGGCCTCGCGAATGCCGCTCCACCGCATGCCCTTGGCCCAGGCCACCACCAGCGCGCCGACCATGCCGACCGCGCTGCCTTCGGTCGGCGTGAAGAAGCCGAACCAGATGCCGCCCAAGGTCAGCAGGATGAGAAGACCCACGTACAGTGCGCCCAGCGATTCGCCCCGCTCCGGCGGTTCTGCCGCGGTGCCCGACTCGGGCGCCGATTCCGGCCGCAGCTTGGCGAAGACCGCGCAGTAGACCGCATACAAGCTCGCCAGCAGCAGGCCGGGCAAGACCCCCGCGGCGAACAGCTTGCCGACCGATTGCTCGGTGAGGATGGCCCACACGATCATGAAGACCGACGGCGGTATCAGCAGGCCCAGCACCGAGCTGCCGGCGATGCAGCCGGTCGCGAAGCTGCGGCTGTAGCGATTGGCGCGCATCACCGGATAGGCGACATGGCTGAAGGCGGCAGCAGCCGCGACGCCGACGCCGGTGACCGCGGCGAACACCGCATTGCCGCCCACGGTCGCCACCGCCAGCCGGCCGGGCACGCCGGGAAGGCGCCGATTCACCACGTTGAAGAGATCGCCGGCCGCGCCCGAATGCGCGATCAGCATGCCCATCACGGTGAAGCACGGGATCACGACGAAGTTGTAGTCCTTGATGCCGCCGATCGCGGTCTGGCCGATCAGGTCCATGGCCGGCCACAGTCCGGCGAGGGCGATGCACAGGCCGAAGAACGCGCTGCCCGCGAAGGCGAAGACGACGGGCACGCCGGCGATCACCAGCGCGACGAGCACCAGCACGCTGGCCCAGGTTTCGAGAAACATGTGCGGCTTCCTAGTGTTGCGGAGGATTGGCTTTGGAGTCGCGGCCCCTGGCTGCATCCACCAGGAGCCCGATGCAGACGGCAGCGCCGAGGATCCACAGCACCAGCAGGCTGAAGCGCAGCGGCGAGGCCGGCAGGCGGAAGGCGTCGTTGCCGTAGAACTCGGCGCTGTGCCAGCCCGCGAGCGCAGGCTCCCAGCCGGCGAGCACGAACACCACGAACACCGCCGCGCCGACCGCCCAGGCCAGCGCCGACAGGCCGCGGCGCACCAGGGGCGGCATGCGGTCGAGGAAGAACGTGACCCGCAGCAGCTTGCCTTCGCGCAGCGCGTGCGGCGCCTGCAGGAAGGTCAGCAGCACGAGCCCCGCGCCCGTCAGTTCGGCGGTGCCGGCGAACGGCCTATTGAAGACCAGGCGACCCAGCACGTCGTAGCAGATGACGACGACCATGGCGGCCAGCAACGCTGCGCCCATGGCGTGAAGACCGAGCAGCGCTCGATCGATCCAAGACTTCATGTCCGGTCCTTTGCAAGGGGAAAGAGAAACCAGGCGGCGCAACCGCCCGCCACCAACAGGGCCGCCATCGACACCACCGCGACCTGCGGCGACAACGGCAGCGAACCGGCGATCCAGGCGCTGGCGGCGCCGGTGCTCATGTGGACGGTGCCGATGGCAGCGGTCGCAAGGCCCGCCTGCTTCGGCAGGTCTTGCAGCACCAGCGAGAACGCTGCGGGAAACACCACGCCGTGCCCGATCGCGCAGAGCGTCAGCGCGAGGCCCCACAGCCACACCGCAGGCCACGCCAGCGTCGCCGCCAGCAGCGCGATGCCGATGCCGACCACGCCCAGGCCGTGCGCCATGTGGATGCGGCTCGGCACCGCGGCGGCACGCCGCACCCACTGGTTGCCGAGCGCAAAACCGAGATAGCTGCCGCCGAGCAGCAGCGCCACCAGGCCCGGCCCGGCGCCGGTCGACTCTCGCAGCGCCGCGGGTCCGGCCGCCGCCACGATGAAGAACGGCGCCGCCGCGCCCGCGAGCGCAAGGCTGGTGCGCTGCACCGATCGGGTTCGCACCAGCAAGGACCAGGACGCGCGATCCGGCACGCTGGTCGCGGCGGGGCGGGTCTCGCGATGCGATCGCCAGGCAGCGATGCCGCAGGCGCCCACGAGCCATGCGATCAGCACCAGCGGCGCTCGCCAACCGAAAAGCTGCGCCAGCAGCCAAGCCAGCGGCGGCGTCACCGCCGGCGCGATGGCGAACACCACCGACAGGATCGCCATGCTGCGCTGCAGGGCCGACCCCTGGTGCAGGTCCCGCAGCGACGCCCGCGGCACCACCAGGCAGCTCGCCAGTCCCAGCCCGGTGACGAAGCGGCCCGCCAGCAGCGCCACGCCGCCGGTGGCGCACGCCGCCAGCAGCGCACCGGCGCCAGCCAGCGCCAGTCCGGCGAGGATGGTCGGCCGGCGACCCCATCGATCGGCCGCATCGCCGGCCGCGGGCTGACCGAGCCCGAGGCCGAGTGCATACACGGCCACGGCCGCGGCCCGGCCGCCCGCATCCATCGGCTCGCCCGCCGCCAGGATCGGCTGCAGCCCGACCGCGACGTTGAGCCCGAGCGGCGAGAGGCCGGCCACGCTGGCCAGGTAGAGCAAGGCGGGCGGGCGCGGCGTGCCGGCTTCGGCGGCCAGCCGGCAGGGAGCGGTCATCGATTGCGACCCTGCAAGCTCAGAGCGCGTAGTCGTAGGGCAGCTTGTAGCCGGCCTCGCCCAGGAACTTGATGTACGTCTTCATCACCTCGGTCGCGGGCTGGCCCTTGCCGTCGAGCTCCTTCGCGGCCTTCGACGGCAGGTCCTTCACCAGCTGCGCCCAGCGGCCCCGTTCCTCGGTGCCGAGGGTGTTGACCTTCACGCCTTCCTTGGCGATGCGGGTCTCGGTCTCGGCGTCGCGCTGCTTGCTCTGCTCGGCCACCATCACCGTGGCCTCGTCCGCGACCTGGTCGATGATCGCGACCACCTCCTTCGGCAGGCGCGTGCGGGTGTTCATGTTCATGAAGGCGGCGAGCGTGCTGTACGAGCCGAAGCCGGTCTTGGTCCAGAACTTGGCGACCTCGCGCAGCTTGAACGCCTCCATGCCCGAGACCCAGAACAGGCTGCCCTCGGCCAGGCCGTTCTGGATCGCCTGGTAGTGGTCGCCGATGCCGAGCGTCACCGGCACCGCGCCGGTGGGGATGAAGAGCGGCGCATTGGTGCCGGTCATCGCGATCCGCTTGCCCTTGAGATCCTCGACCCGCTTGATCTCGAAGGTGCTGCCCACGCTGTAGGCCTCGGTCACCATCTGCGCCAGGATGTGCGCGTTGTACGGCTTCATGCTGGCCTGCAGCGCCGGCACTTCCTTGAGCATGCGGCTCGCCACCTTCTGCTGCAGCACCGGATCGTCCGAGGTGAACGGCAGGTAGGCGCTGTAGTTCAGGAGGCCGGCACGCGCCTGCTCGAATCCGATCGGCGAGAGCGCGATGTCCAGTGAGCCCTTCTGCACCGCCTCGATGCCGCCGTCGACCTTGGCGACGCTGCCGCCCCAGGCCTTGATGAAGCGGATGTCGTTGCCGGTCTTGGCCTTGACCCGCTTGGCCACTTCCTCGGCGAAGAAGGTGTCGAACACCTTGATGTAGGTGGTGCCGGTGGTGTGGCCGCCACCCATGCGGATCGTGTAGCTCTCGGCATGCGCGGCTTGAACGCCGACCGCCAGCAAGGCGGTCGCGAGGAGGGAGGGAAGGGTCTTGTTCATCGTTGTCTCTCTTGGTTGAAGGAATCAGCGAAAGGCCAGGTCGAGCAGCAGGCTCTCGTAGCTTTCGGGGGCCAGCACGTGCGGATAGTGGCCGCCGCTCGGCAGCCGCAGGTGGCGGGCGCGCGGGTAGCGCGCACGCAGCCGGTCGCGTGCCGCCGGCGGAATCAACGGATCGTCTTCGCAGTCCAGCACGGTGATCGCCTCGTCGGCGACGGGCAGCGGCGGGCAGGCCTTGGCCTGGGTGACGCCGGCAAACCGCGCGTGCAGGTAGTCGGGCGACTGGCGGTGCATCAGCATCGAGAGCTGAAGTTGCTGCAACGGCGAAACCGGTGCGCTCCGCACGCGGTCGAGCCAGGTGGCATGAAGCATCTCGGGCGAAGTCTCGCGAACCCAGTCCGGATCGAACATCGGGTTCGCCGCCAGGTCGCTCGCGTCCGTGAAGCCGTTCCCGATCACCAGCTTGCGCACCTGATCGGGATGGCGCAGCACGAAGTACTGCGCCCACCAGGCCGCGAACGACGACCCCACCACCACCGCCGGCGGCAGCCCGAGGTGGTCGCAGACCGCCTTCAGTCCATCCGCCAGCGCTTCGGGCTCGGACACGGCCGGATAGGTCACCGCGATCAGGCGCAGCCGCTCGCCGAGCGACAACAGCGTGCGGACGAACATCGCGGCATCGCCGACCGAGCCGGGCAGCAGGACCACGGCCGGGCCGTGGCCGGCGGTGTCGAGCCAGCGCCAGGTGTGGCCGCCCGCGTCCTCGAGCGACGACCAGGCGTAGCGGCTCTCGAGCTTGTCGATCAGCTCGCGCATCGACTCAGTACTTTCCTTCGGCCGTCAGGAAGCCTTCTTCTCGCAGCCGGGCATGCGCCTCGGGCGAGAACTCCGCCTGCGGCACGTTGCCGCCGATCACGAACAGCAGCCAATGGGTCTTCTCGGGCTCTTCGAACGTGACGTTCTCGAAGCGGCGCTGCACGCCGGCAGGGAACGAGATGACGTCGAAGGGCTCGAGGTCGAAGGCTTCGACCTGGCCGTCCAGTTCCCACGAACAACGCCACTTGCCGGTCATCGGCATGAAGGTCTCGTTGGTGTCGTGGTTGTGCATCATCGGCCCCTTGCCCGGCGTGGTTTCGCAGAAGCCGAGGTTGAAGCCCTCGCTGATCTTGATGTGCGCATGCTCGGCCGCCTGGTCGCCCACCGGCGAGACGATCGGCAGCCCGCCGTCGTTCTTCTCCGGCGGTTGGAAGCCGATGATGTTGTAGAGCTTGCGCATCGCGCTCGGATGGCGGCTGTCGGGCAGGCCGCCGTCGAAGCCCTTGATCTCCTTGAAGAGGGCGACGCGCTTGCGCATCTCTTCGCGGGTGACGCGGATGGTGGGGATCTTCTGTTCCATGGGGTTTCTCCTGATGGGGATGAAAAGCGCTCTCGGAGGCGCGCCGATTCCGCCGCGGCGAAGGCCGCGGAAGTCGTGTGATTCGAAGGGGGGAAGGCCGCGTTGCGGCCGGCGCTCAATCCGGCCGTGCGAGCCGTGCGCGCATGGTGTGAGTGGTCATCGTGTCGTCTCCTGCTTCTTGATCTGCATCCATTAAAGTGCAGCCACCCGGCGTCATGCAATTCGCCTGGCCGATGTCCGTTATCGAATTTTCAAGGTGCGTCTTCGCGATCTCGATCTCAACCTGCTGGTCTCCCTCGACACGCTCTTGAGGGAGGCCCACGTGTCGCGTGCGGCGGCGCGGCTGGACATGAGCCAGTCGTCCATGAGCCTTGCGCTGTCGAAGCTGCGCACCCTGTTCAACGATCCGCTGCTGGTCAAGGGCGGTAGCGCGCTGGTTCTCACCGCCAAGGCCATCGATCTCGCGCCGCGGGTCGCCGATGCCTTGCGCCAGATCGACAGCCTGCTCCACATGCAGGAAGCCTTCGACCCGGCGCAGGCCCGCGACACGATCACCTTCATCGTCACCGACTACATCGACTTCCTGCTGGTGCCTTCGTTGGTCAAGGTGATGGCACGCCGCGCGCCCAACGTGACGCTGCGCGTGGTCGGCCCGAATCCGAAGCGGCTCGGCGAGGTCTTCAGCAACGGCGAGGTGGACGTGTCGGTGTCGTACTTTCCCGACCCTCCGGCCAGCTTGCGGGTGCGGCCGCTCTTCACCGATCGGCTGGTCGGCATCGCAAGGCGCGGGCACCCGTTCCTTGCCGACACGACCGACCTCGATGCCTACTGCCGGCACGGCCACGTGACCGTCGAGCCGGGCGAGGCCACCTGGTACAACACGCAGGTCGACCAGCAACTGAGCCTGCAGGGGCGCCAGCGCTGCACCCAGCTCACCAAGCCGACCTTCCTCGGCGTGCCTTTCATCGTGGAGGATTCCGACCTGCTCGCCACCTTGCCCGAACGGGTGGCGCGCGGCTTCGCCCGCTTCACCGAGGTCGAGCTGTTCGATCCGCCGTTGAAGCTCGAGCCGTTCTCGGTGGTGCTGCTCTGGCACGACCGCACCCATACGAATCCGTTGCATCGTTGGTTCCGCGAGCTGGTGGTGGAGGTCTGCGAAGAAGGCTCGGCGCCGTGGACCGCGTCCACCGCATCCTGAGTCGCGTCGTCGCGATCGAGCGCGGCGAGGTCGGCGCCGCCCTGCTCGGCTTCGCCTGGTTCTTCTGCCTGCTCGGCGGCTACTACCTGCTGCGCCCGCTGCGCGATGCGCTGGGCCTTGCCGGCGGCGCCGACGAACTGCAATGGCTTTTCACCGCCACCTTCGTCGCGATGCTGGCGCTGGTGCCGCTCTTCGGCCTCCTGGTCACGCGGCTCTCGCCGCGGCGCTTCGTACCCTGGGCCTATCGCTTCTTCGGCATCAGCATCCTGGTGTTCTGCGCGCTGATCGCGAGCGGCTACCAGAGCGTGTGGGTGGGACGCGTCTTCTTCGTCTGGATCAGCGTCTTCAATCTCTTCGTGATCAGCATCTTCTGGAGCGTGCTGGCCGACCGCTTCAGCAACGAGCAGGGCCGGCGGCTCTTCGGCTTCATCGCCGCGGGCGGTACCGCCGGTACCTTCGCGGGCCCTGTGCTCGCGGCCTGGCTGGTGGGCGCGCTCGGTCCGGTGGCGCTGACGCTGGCCGCGGCCTTGCTGCTCGAAGCGGCGCTGCGCTGCTTCCGCGGATTGTTCCCGCGGAGCGATGCTTCGGCGGCCAGCGGGCCGCTGATTGCAGGGGGCGCGACCGCGACCGCAGACGACCGGCCGATCGGCGGCGGCGTACTGGCAGGGCTCGCGCTGATCGTTCGCTCGCCCTACCTGCTCGGCCTGTGCGGCTACCTGCTGCTGCACACGGCGGCCTCGACCTTCCTCTACTTCGAACAAGGCCGCATCGTCGCCGGCGCCTTCGCCGACACGGCCTCCCGCACCCGGTTCTTCGCGCTGGTGGACCTCGGAGTTTCCAGCTTGACCCTGCTGCTGCAGCTCGCCGTGACCGGACGTCTCCTGAAGCGCTTCGGCATCGCCGTGGCGCTGGTCTTGCTGCCGCTGGCCTCGGCCCTCGCTTTCGCCGCGGTCGCGGTATCACCGGTGGTCTGGGTGCTGGCCGGCGCTCAGGCGCTTCGAAGGGCCGTGGACTATGCGATCGCGCGTCCCGCGCGCGAAGTGCTGTTCACGGTGGTTTCGCGCGAGGCCAAGTACAAGGCCAAGAACGCGATCGAGACCGTGGTCTACCGCGGCGGCGACGCGGTCAGCGGATGGATTTCTGCCGGGCTCGGCGCCCTCGGCGTCGGCTTTGCGGGGCTGGCGGCGCTGGCGATTCCGTTGGCGGCCATCTGGGCGCTGCTGTCGGTGTGGCTGGCACGTCAGCAAGAGCTCCGCCTTCGAAGCCGCCAGCCGCCGACCTGAGCAATTGACCTGAACCACAGACCTGAACCACGGACCTGAACTGCCCGCCTGGACTCAGGCCATGCCGCCCTTCGCCGTAAGCAGGCTGCTGAAGAGCTTCGCAGTTTTCGCATCGCAGGCCATCCCATGATCGAGATGCACGTTCATCGCGAAGCCGTCGAAAGCCATGAGCACGACCCCCGCCACCGTCCGGCTTTGCGCAGGCGTCATACCCAGGCAATCGGCGATCCACGCTGCCACCCGACCCTGGAACAGTTCGCGTAGGTGCGGGCTGTACTCGTCGCCGCCGCTGCTGGTCGAGAGCGCCTGCATGATGTTCTTGGCGAAACCGTTGGTCTCCCGCGGCATGTCGCGCCAGAGCGTGACCAGGAGCTTCTCGAGCCGGTCGGCCGGCGACGCGACCCGTTTCAAGGCCCGGTCGAGCCGCTCGAGCCGCTCGTTGAGCCAGGGTTCGTACAAGGTGTACAGGATGTCGAGCTTGGAGCGGAAGTAGACGTAGACATTGGCGGTCGAGATGCCGGCCTCGCGAGCGATCGCCGGTATCGAGGTGTCGATGTAGCTGCGCTCCGACAGCAGCTTGAGGCTTGCCGCCAGGATCGCTTCCCGCACGTCTTCCTTCTTTCTCTGAGCCATGGTTCGGTCCTGCTTTTCAAAAATGAATGGTATTCGCTATTGACACCTTCTTGCGCCAAACATAAAGTGGATTCGACTTCGAGCAAGGACCCACGGATGGAATCGGCGATCAGGACGCAGGAGCTCAACCCGGCCAAGATGGCCTCGTTGTTTCGCAAGCAATTCGAGCTGTGCAAGGTGACGCCCGGACAGACGGTCGCCATCGTGAGCGACCTCGGCACCCGCCGCGAATATATCCAGGCCGCCTTCGCCGCGGCCGACGACATCGGCTTCGACATCTACGAAATGTGCGTCAACGCCATACCGGGCTGGACCAGCGTCGGCGTGCCCACCATCGGCAAGTGCAAGGGCACGCTCGAGGCGCTGATGGCGGTCGACATGGTGCTGATCTTCCACGTGCCGCTCTTCGCCAAGTGGCTGCGCGACGTTCAGAAGAACGGCGTTCGGGTGCAGATGATCATCGACGCACCGGACGATCTCTACCACCTTCAGTCGCCGCCCGGCCTCAAGGAGGCGATGCTGCATGCCGAGTCGCTGTACAGGGGCACCAAGCAGGTCCACGTCACCAGCAAGGCCGGCACCGACCTTCGCTACAGCTGCGGCGAATATCCGGTCATGACGCAGTACGGCATGGCCGACGAGCCGGGCCGCTTCGACCATTGGGGCGTCGGCCTGCTGCACACCTTTCCGAACGAAGGCAGCGCCGAGGGCCGGGTGGTCATCGCGCCGGGCGACATCATCATCCTGCCGTATTGCCGCTACGTGCAGGACGCGATCGAGATCGAGGTGCGGGGGGGCCACATCGTCAGCATCGACGGCGGGCTCGACGCCACCTTGATGCGCGAATGGCTGAACGACGGCAAGGTGGCCGAGGCCGACCAGGACCCGTTCGCGCTGTCGCATCTCGGCTGGGGCCTCAATCCGCAATGCCGCTGGGATGCGATCGCGCTGTACGGGGACGCACCCGAGCGGGCTCGGGCCGCGGCCCGCAGCTTTCCGGGCAACTTTCTTTTCTCGACCGGGCCCAACACCCAGGGCGGCGGCAAGCGGATCACCCGCGGCCACTACGACGTGCCGATGCGCAATTGCACCATCGCGCTCGACGGCAAGGTGGTGGTGCAGGACGGGCGAGTGGTCGATCCGAAGATGATCGTCGAACGCGTCGCCCGATGAGCCGGCTATTCGACAACCGTTGCCGACAACCAGGTCGCTCCCCATGCTGATCGAAGGCCAGTTCCCCATCGCGGCAGCACCCGAGACGCTGCTGGTCCATCTGTTCGACGCCGGGCTGATGGCGTCCTGCCTGCCCGGTTGCGAACAGCTCGAAGCGATCGACGCCGATCGGTATCGTGCGGTCGTCGTCATCGCCATGGCGGGCATCAAGGCCCGCTTCGAATTGCTGGTCGAGATCACGAAGCGAGACGATCGCAACGTCTGGGCGGTCACTCGCGGCGACGAGGGCGGCCATGCCAGCAACCTGCAAGCCGAAAGCCAGGTGCGGCTCGAAGACGTGCCCGAAGGCACCATGGTTCACTACCGGTCCGAGGTCTCGGTCACCGGCCGGCTCGGCCGCTTCGCGCTCGGCATGATGAAGAAGAAGGCCCAGAGCATGGGCGAGGAATTCGCGGCCAACCTGCAGCGCAAGCTGGAGGCGCTCGGCAACGCATCGGCCACGTCGCCGGGAGCTGCCTGACCATGTCGACCGCCTTGCAAGGCCTCTACCGGCCCAGGACGCTCGACGAGGCCACTGCCCTGCTCGCACAGGACCCGGAGGCCAAGCCGCTATCGGGCGGTGCCACGCTGGTCGCGATGCTCAATGCGCGCGTGATCGAACCGGCGGCGCTGGTGAGCCTGGCCGACATCGACGAGATCAAGGGCATCTCGCAGCTGCCGGACGGTCGCATCCGCATCGGCGCCTTCACCCGGCACCGCGAAACCGCGACCTGCGCGCTGGACCTGGGCAGCCAGGCTGTGGTGCGCCATGCCGCATCGCAGATCGCGAACGCCACGGTGCGCAACATGGGCACCATCGGCGGATCGATCTCGTTCGCCGATCCGGGCCTCGACTATCCGCCGGCACTGGTCGCGGCCGGCGCCACGATCGAGCTGGCCGGCAGCGGCGGCCGGCGCAGCGTCTCGGCTGCGGCGTTCTTCGTCGACTGGTACCTGACGGCGCTGGAGCCGGGCGAGCTGGTGAGCGCCGTCATCCTGCCGGCGCCCGACCGCGGCGCCGGCGTCTACATCAAGCATGCGCGGGTCGCCGGGGACTATGCCACCGCCTCGGTCGCCGCCTGCCTGGTTCCCGATGGAGCGATGCGCGTCGCCGTGGGCGCCTGCGGCCCGACGCCGCTTCGAAGCGACGAGGCCGACGCGCTGCTCGCCGGCGACAAGAGCGATGCGGCCATCGCCCGGGCCGGCGAGCTCCTGGTCGAGCTCGCGGATCCGCTGGACGACGTGCGCGGCAGCGCCGACTACCGGCGGCGTCTCATTCCGCGGCTGTTGCTGCGCGCCGTGCGCAGCGCCGAAGCCGCCTTGCAGGAACGATCTTTTTCATGAACGCATTCAGCACGACGCCGATCGCCGACCGGGTTTGCCTGCAGGTCAACGGCGAACCAGCCGAAATCGGCGCCCGCCTGCACGACACCCTGCTCACCGTGCTGCGCGACCAGCTGCTGCTGACGGCTGCCAAGCGCGGCTGCAACCAGGGCGTCTGCGGCGCCTGCACCGTCAGCGTGGATGGCGTGCCGATGCGCGCCTGCCTCAGCCTCGCGCACAACTGCGAGTCGTCGGACATCCTCACGCTCGAAGGCCTCCAGGAAGATGCGCGCATGCAGGCCCTGCAGCACGCCTTTGCCGAAGCCGGCGCCTTCCAGTGCGGCTTCTGCACCGCCGGCATGCTGGTCAGCGCGCGGGCCTTGCTCGAACGCGTGCCGGAGCCCGTCGAAGCCGACGTGCGCGCCGCGCTCTCGGGCAACCTGTGTCGCTGCACCGGCTACGTGAAGATCGCGGCCGCCGTGCAGGCGGCGGGCCGTGCACTCGCAGCCAAGGGAGTGGACGCATGAGCACGGTCCTGGACAAACCCGCAGCACCCCGGCCAAGCGATGCCGCCGGTGGCGCCGATCACGAAGGCGCGGTCGGGCAGGCCGTGCCGCAGCTCGAAGGCCAGGAAAAGCTCACCGGCCGCGCGCAGTACATCGCCGACCTGCATCGCCCCGGCATGCTCCACGGCGCGATCCTGCAGAGCCCGCATGCGCATGCGCTGATCCGCGGCTACGACATCGCGGCCGCGCGCGCCCTGCCCGGCGTGCGTGCGGTCGTCACCGGCGACGATCTCGAAGACAAGCACCGCATGGGCGCCTTCATCAAGGACGAGCCCGCCTTCGCCAAGGGCAAGACCCGCTACGTCGGCGAGATCGTCGCGGCGGTCGCAGCCGATACCCAGGCGATCGCACGGCAGGCGGTGCGCCTGATCCGCGTCGACTACCAGGTGCTGCCCGCCGTGCTCGACCCCGAGCAGGCGCTGGCGCCGGACGCCCCCCAGGTACACGAAGCCTCGTCGAGCTACCTGCAGGTGTTCGATGCCGGCACCGACGGCAACCTGTGCTCGCGCACCGCCTTCCACTCGGGCGACATCGACGCCGCCTGGGCCGAATGCGACCTGGTGGTCGAGAACACCTGGCGCACGCCGGCGCAGGCGCACCTGTCGCTCGAGCCGTGCGGCGCGTTGGCCGAGGTCGATGCCGCAGGTCGCATCACGCTGTGGTCGGCCAACCAGTCGGTCTTTCGGGTGCAGGCGAGCGTCTGCGAGTCGCTGGGCCTTCCGATGACGCGGCTGCGCTGCCTCACGCCGCGCATCGGCGCCGGCTTCGGCAACAAGATGGAAGCGCATGTGCAGCCGGTGGTGGTGCTGCTGGCGATGAAGGCGCGGCGTCCGGTCAAGCTGATCCTGAGCCGCGAGGAAGACTTCGAGACCGTGCGCGCACGCCATCCCGCCGTGATCCGCATGAAGACCGGCGTCAAGCGCGACGGCACGCTGGTGGCCCGTGAGACCGAGCTGCTGCTCGACGGCGGTGCCTACGGCGACGACAGTCCCGGCGTGCTCGGCTATGCCTTGCTGATGAACTGCGGCCCCTACCGGATCCCGAACGTGCATGCGCATGGCCGGGTCGCCTACACCCACAAGATGCGCTTCGGCGCGTTCCGCGGCTTCGGCGTGCCGCAGATGACCTTCGCTTCCGAATCGCAGCTCGACGAGATCGCGCTGCAACTCGGCATCGATGCGCTGGCGCTGCGCCGCAAGAACATGCTGGCCGGCGACGACCCGTGGTTCGGCGGGCAACCGATCCTGTCGAACGGCCTCGGCGAGTGCGTCGACATCGTCGAGCGCGAGTCCGGCTGGCCGCATGCGTCCGAGCCACCTGCAAGCAGGCCCGGCTTCAAGCGCGGGCTCGGCGTCGCGCTGTCGGCGCACATCAGCGGCCTCCTGGCATCCGGCGCGATCGTGCGGGTGCTCGAAGACGGCACGGTGCTGCTCAACACCGGTGCGGTCGACATCGGACAGGGCTCGAATACGGTGCTGACGCAGATGTGCGCCGAAGCGCTGAAGCTGCCGGTCGACCGCGTCGCCATCGCCAGTCCCGATACCGATGGCTCGCCCTACAACTGGGGTACCACCGCGAGCCGCGTCACCTACGTGGCCGGCCGTTCGGTGGTCGGCGCCGCGGCCGAGGTCGAATCCAAGCTCAAGCAACAGGCGAGCGAGATGCTCGAATGCGCCGTCGAAGATCTCGAATTGCTGCCCGGCGGCCGGGTCGCGATCAAGGGCGTCGAACAACGCGCCGTCAGCTTCGCCGAGATCTCCGGCCGGGCGCATTGGGCAGCCGGCGGGCCGATCATCGGCACCCATAGCTGGGTGTTCGACCAGAAGACGGTCGACCCCAAGCGCGCGGTGGTCGAGGGCCTGCCGTTCTCGCAGATCGGCATCTACAGCTTCAATGCGCTCGCGGTGGAGGTCGAGGTGGACGAACTCACCGGCAAGGTGCGCGTCGTCAATGCCTGGTCGGCCTGCGACATCGGCCGCACCATCAATCCGGTGATGGCGAGCGGCCAGGTCGAAGGCGCCTTCGTGCAAGGCATGGGTTTTGCACTCACCGAGGAAATGGTGTGGGACGGTGCGCGTCTCGCCAACCCGAGCCTCATGGACTACAAGATCCCGACCTTCGCCGAGCTGCCCGAAAAACTGAAGGCCTACCTGGTGGAATCGAACGAACCGAGCGGACCGTTCGGCGCCAAGAGCGTGGGCGAACTGGGCATCAACGGCGTGGCAGCCGCCATCGCCAATGCCATCGCGCAAGCCACCGGCGTGCGGCTGCGCGAACTGCCGCTCAGCGCCGAGCGGGTGCTCGATGGCTTGCTGGCGCTCGAATCGCCAGGCAGCGCCGCGAAGGAAGCCGCATGAAGCTCGACCGCTATCCGCCGCAAGAGCCGCTCTCGGCGGTCGGCGCCGCGTACGCCGAACGCATCATGGCGCTCGGCCATGGCATCGAAGGCAAGGAAGCCGCCTACGGCCCCGATCCCTATCAGGGCCTCACCGTCTTCGAGGCCGATCAGGGTGGCGCCGGCGATGCGGTGCGCAGCTTGCTCGTCTTCTTCCATGGCGGCGGCTGGACCAGCGGCTACAAGGAGTGGATGCACTTCATGGCGCCCGCGCTGGTCGCCGAGGGCGTGACCTTCGTGAGCGCCGGCTACCGACTCGCGCCCGGCCACGTGTTTCCGACGGCCCTGGAAGACGCGGCGGATGCGGTGGCCTGGGTCTGGAACCATGTCGCCAATGCTGACCCTGCGAAGCCGATGCGGCTCTTCGTCGGCGGTCATTCGGCCGGCGGACATTACGCCTCGCTGCTCGCGGTCGATGGCGCCTGGCGCAAGGCCCGCGGCCTGCCGCACGATGTACTGTCCGGCTGCCTGCCGGTCTCCGGCGTCTATCGCTTCGGCGAGGGCAGCGGCCTCAACACGCGGCCGCGCTTCCTCGGAAGCGGCGACGAAGCCCGCACCGATCGCGCCGCCTCGCCGATCCTGCAGATCGACCCGAAGGCCTGCCCTCCCTTCCTCATCACCTGCGGCAGCCGCGACTTTCCCCACCTGGTCAAGCAGGCTGGCGAAATGGCGTCGGCCTTGCGCGATGCCGGCGTGCCGGTCAGGTCCGAGATCCTCGAAGGTGCAGACCACTTCGATGCCAGCGTGGCCTGTGGCGAACATCCCGCGGGATGGCCGGCACTCGCAGCAGCGTGGATGCGGCAGCCCGCCGCATCGTCGTCCCATCCCGTCGACAGGAGTTCCTGAATGCCCAGCCCCACCCCGAACCGCCGCACGATCGTCGGCAGCATCGCCGCCGCCCTGGTCGCGCTGCATGCACCGGCCGCCTTCGCGCAGGTCGACAAGCCGCTTCGCATCGGCTTCTCGATGGCGCGCACCGGCATGCTCGCCAATGCCACGCCGTCGCAGTCGAATGCCTACGAGCTCTGGAAGGAGCAGGTCAATGCGCGTGGCGGCATGGACGTGGGCGGCACCCGGCGCAAGGTCGAGTTCGTGAGCTACGACGACCAGTCCAAGCCCGAGCAGGCGGTGCGCATCTACGAGAAGCTCATCACCGACGACAAGGTCGACCTGCTGATCGCGCCCTGGGGCACGCCGTTCCAGATCGCCATCGCGCCGGTGCTGGAGAAGTTCAAGTTCCCGATGATCGGCAACACCGCGGCTTCGGTCGCGCTGCGGCAGGTCAAGCCCGGCTACATCTGGTTCCCGACCTCGGCCATCCCGGACCGGATCGGCAGCGAGATGGCCGCCATGCTGAAGGCCAACAACGTGAAGACCGCCGTGGTGCTGTCGAACGTGCTGCCCTTCACCAAGGAAATCAAGAACTACCTGGAGCCCGAGCTGAAGAAGGCCGGCATCGAGGTCAAGCTTTCGACCGAGTACCCGCCGGACATCAAGGACATGACCTCGATCCTCACGCAGGTGAAGCAGGCCAATCCGGATGCGGTGCTCGCGCTCGCCTACCCGGGCGACTCGGTGCTCTATGCCAAGCAGGCCAAGGAGCTGGGCATCGCAAGCCCTTTCCAGTTCATCGCCATCGGGCCGAGCGATGCGTTCTTCCCGAAGGCGGTCGGCGCCTCGTCGGCCGAAGGCGTGGTCACGATCGCCCACTGGTCGCCGCGGCCCGAGTGGAAAGGGTCGCAGGCCTTCTACGACGCCTACGTCAAGAAGTTCGGCGAAGACCCGGACTACCTCAACTCGGCGCTCGCCTGGATGTCGCTCGAGATCCTGGAGACCACGGTCGCGAAGACCGGCCTCGACAAGAACAAGATCCGCGAGATGGTGAGCAAGGAAACCTTCGAGACCATCAACGGGAAGGTCAAGTTCGAGGGCGTGCAGAACGTCATCACGCCGACCGCCTTCGTGCAGACGCAAAAGGGCAAGCTGCAGATCGTGTGGCCGAGCTCGATCGCGAGCGCGCCGTACCAAGCCAAGAAGTCCTGGTAAGTGCCGGTCGTCGACGTGCTGCTTTCGGGGCAGCTGCTTTTCGCGGCGCTGGTGACCGGCTCGCTCTATGCGCTGGTGGCGCTCGGGCTCAACCTGGTCTACGGCACCATGCGCATGCTCAACGTGGCGCACGGCGACGTGGTGATGCTCGGGGCCTATGCGGGCTACTGGGCTTTCACGCTCGCTGGCATCTCGCCGCTGATCGCGGCGCCGGTCGTGGCCGCGCTCGGCGCGCTGCTGGGCTGGGCGCTCTATCGCGGCTTGTTCCGCCGGCTTCTCGCGCGAAGCGGTGCGGACGCCGGGCGAATGGAAGGCAATTCGCTGCTGCTTTTCTTCGGACTTTCGATGATCCTGCAGAACGCGGCGGCGATGGTCTTCACGCCGAACAACCGGGCCTACCAATACCTCGACGAGGTCTGGCGCGTCGGCAATGTCGCGATGACCGGCAACCGCATCGCCGCGCTCGCGATCGCCGGCGGCACCTGCATTGCGGTGGCGCTCTTCCTCGGCCGCAGCATGGCCGGCCTTGCGATGCGCTCGGTGATCGAGCGGCGCGAAGCGGCCTTCGTGGTCGGGGTCGATGTCGACCGGGTGCAATGGGGCAGCTTCGCGCTCGGCTTCGCGAGCGCCGCGCTCGCGGGCGTGCTGATGTCGATGCTCGAGCAGTTCTCGCCGTTCTCGGGCTTTCCGTTCACCATCGCCGGCTTCATCGTCATCATCCTCGGCGGGCTCGGCAATGTCATGGCCGGGCTGGTAGCCGCGTTGCTGTTGGGCGTGATCGAGACCTACGGCGTGGCGCTGACCTCGGCCAACCTGAGGTCGGTGCTGCTGTACGGCTGCTTCGTCGGCGCCCTGCTGCTGTTCCCCAACGGGCTCCTCGCCCGCCGCACGGCTCGAAGCTGAGATGAGACCTGCAACCGGCTCGATGAGCAATGGCGGCAATGGCCGCAACGGCGGCGATCGGGCCTGGGCGGCCGCGATGACCATCGGCGCGATCGCGCTGTGCGTGCTGCCCTTCGTGGCCAACGATTACCTGGTGGGCACCGGGCTCACGCTCCTGATGTGGCTTGCGCTCACGCAAAGCTGGTGCGTGCTGTCGAAGATGACCGGCTACGTGTCGCTCGGCCATGTGGTGTTCTACGGGCTCGGCGCCTACCTGGTGGTGGTGAGCTGGCAACAGGTGCCGCTGGTGCTGGCGGTGCTGGCGGCCGGCGTGCTGGCGGCAGCCTTCGCGGCGCTGGTCGGGCTGCCGGTGCTGCGGGTGCGCGGCCCCTACTTCGTGATCCTGACCTTCGGGCTGGCGGAACTGGTCAAGTACAGCATCATGGCCGCGGAATCTGCCAGCGGAACCGCCAGCCGGATCCTCTTCGGCACGCCGGACATCATGGTGGTGTACTTCGCGATGTTCGTACTCGCGCTGCTCGCGACCTTGCTGCTCACCCTGGTCAGCCGATCGCGCTTCGGCCAGGGTCTTCGATCGCTGCGCGAGAACGAGGAAGCGGCCGAGACCTTGGGCGTGCCGGTGGTGCGCTTCAAGCTGATCGCGTTCGTGCTGTCGGCGGCCATACCCGGCATGGTCGGCGCGGTGATGGCGCTGCGCTCCACCTACTTCGTGGTCGGCGGCGTGTTCGACCCGATGATCTCGATCACCGTGATCGCGATGGCGATCCTCGGCGGCGGCGACAACGCCCGCGGGCCGGTCCTCGGCGTGGTGTTCCTCTTCGCGGTGCAGGAGCTGCTGTGGACCCAGGCACCGCTGCTCTACATGATCATCCTCGGCATCATCCTGATCACCTTCGTGGTGGTGCTGCCGAACGGCATCGTCGGCTGGGCCGAGGCACGTGGCCGCAAGAGGCGGCTGGCGACGCTTTCCTCGAGTGACCGGTCCGCCGACGGCCAGGCGGAGCGCCCGCGATGAGCGCGCTGCTCGAAGTGCGCGGGCTCGGCAAGCGCTACGGCGGCCTCGTTGCGCTCGACGACGTGAGCTTCGACGTGCATGCCGGGCAGATCGTCGGCGTGATGGGCGCGAACGGCGCAGGCAAGACCACCCTGTTCAGCCTGATCGCCGGCAACTCGCGGCCGAGCGCGGGCCGCATCGCCTTCGACGGCCAGCCGATCGTCGGGCTGCGTCCCGACCAGATCTGCCGGCGCGGCGTGGCCCGCACCTTCCAGATCGTCAAGCCCTTTCCGTCGCTCACCGTGCTCGAGAACCTGCGCACCGCCGCGATGTTCGGCCACGCCGACCTGCGCCGCCGCGCGGACGCGGATGCGTCCTCGATGCAGGTGCTCCAAGAAATCGGGCTCGCTTCGATGGCCGACCATCCGGCTTCCTCACTCACGCTTTCGGGGCAGAAGCGCCTGGAGATCGCGCGCTGCGTCGCGACCGGTGCGCGGCTCCTGCTGCTCGACGAAGTGATGGCCGGCCTGACGCCGACCGAGGTCGGCCAGATGCTGGACACGCTTCGGCACCTGCATGCGACTCGCGGGCTGACGCTCCTGGTCATCGAGCATGTGATGCGGGCGCTGATGGAGCTGTGCGAACGCATCGTGGTGCTGCATCACGGCGAGCGCATCGCCGAAGGCAGCCCAGCCGAGATCGGCGCCAACGAGAAGGTGCTGTCGGTGTACTTCGGGGCGCATGCATGAACAACGCCCAGGCGGAGCCCCTGCTCGAGATCGACGACCTGGTCACCGGCTACGGCGCGACCCGGGTGGTCCAGGGCCTGTCGATGAAAGTGCGCGCCGGCGGCGTCACCGCGCTGCTCGGCGCGAACGGCGCCGGCAAGACCACCTTGATGAAGACGTTGTGCGGGCTGCTGCCGGTCCAGGGCGGCCGGCTGCGCTTCATGGGCGAGGACATCACGCGGCAGCCTTCCGACCGGCGCGTGCGGGACGGGCTGGTGCTGGTGCCCGAGGGACGGATGGTGTTCCCTTCGCTCAGCGTGGTCGAGAACCTGCGGCTCGGCGGCATCAACCTGCGGGCGCGGCCGAACTGGCGTCGCAACATGGCGCGTGTCTTCGATGTCTTCCCGCGGCTGGAAGAACGCTCGCAGCAAGCCGCCGTCACGCTTTCGGGCGGCGAGCAGCAGATGCTGGCGATCGGTCGCGGGCTGATGGCCGAGCCGAAGCTGATGCTGCTGGACGAGCCGACGCTCGGCCTCGCGCCGGTGATGGCGCTCGAAATCTTCGCGCTGATCCGAAGGCTGCAAGCCGAGGGCCTCTGCCTGCTGCTGGCCGAGCAGGACGTGCAGCGGACGCTGGACACATCCCAGTACGCCTATGTCGTGGAGAACGGCCGGGTGGCGGCAGAAGGCCCGTCGACCGAGATCGCGGGCGATCCGCGGATCCGGCAGGCCTACCTCGGTTTGTGAAGGCACGGCGGGCGGCGTCGCTCCGCCCGCACCGTCTTCAGAACTTCCAGTCGAGCGCAGCCTGCGCGCCGTGGCTGCGATGCTTGCCGCTGCCGCGCCCGACATAGGACACGCCGAGCCGGAGGTTGCGGGCGAGCCGCATCTCGATGCCGGCCTCGACCAGCATGGTGCTGCGGGTGACCGGCAGGCCGTCGGCCGAGAAGTCGTTGCCGCCGGCGAAGGCCTGCACCGATCTCTGCGTGCGATCGCCGAAGGCGCGTTGCCAGCCCACCATGCCCGAAAGCCGCAGGTCGATGCCGCTCCACGCGATCGGCATCGAGCCGCGCAGGCCGAGGGTGCCGAAGCCGAGCGATTCGTCGGCGCCGCGCACGGCCAGCGCCGCGGCACCGCCGCGCTCCGCGAAGCTGCTGTCGTGCAGCCGGACCTGCGCGTAGCCGGCGAAGGGTTCGAGCGTGCCGCTGCCGATGTCGAAGCGCTGGCCGACCTCCCCGAAAACCTGGCTGGTCCACGCGGTGCGGCTGCCCGAGAGTCGTTCCGAGAATCCGTCGAAGGTCACGCCGCGCTGGCTGTCGAGCGAGTGATGCCCTGCCGCGGCGCCGAGCCTCAGCCCGATGCCGTTCGACCAGCGCTTGCCGCCGTAGAGGGCGAAGTGATAGGTGTCTTCGTCGACGCTCGACGAGGTGCCGGGCAGGCTCTGGTTGCCGCGGGTGTAGCCACCGAGCGCGCCGATGCGCCAGTCGCCGGCGACCGGCATGTCGGCGCCGACGAAGACCGTCGTGGAATCGGACTTGACGGTGCCCGCATTGCCGTCGCCCTCGGTGCGCCCGTGCTGTCCGGTGGTGCGGGCCCACACATTGCGGCGGGCCGCCTTCGAAAGCCCATCGGTCCGCGCACCGGCGCTGCCGCCGCCGACCATTCCGTCATCGTCCGAGGCCGAGCGCAGCGAACCGAGCGCCGCATCGCGCACGCCCAGGCTGTCCTGCATCAGCACGGTGCGGCTGCTCGCGTGCAGCTCGCCACCGAGACGCGAGAAAGCCTGGCGGGCCGAGCCTTCGTCCAGCTGGACCACCGCACCGTACAACGGGCTGAAGGCCGGCAGTGCGTCGGCCGCATCGGCGGCCGCCTGTTCGTTCGGCGTGGTCGCGACCTCGTCGAAATCCTTCTGGTTGCGCGCGAACCAGAGCCAGGCGCCCTGTGGGTCGTAGGCCATGTTGGGCGTGAGGAAGGCCATGTTCGACTGCAGGTTGTCGAAGCGGCCGGTGATCCCGCCCGCGGCATGCAGAACGCGATATCGCGCCGAAGGATCGATGCCGTTGCCATTGCCGCTGCTGCGGAGCATGACCGTGCCGCCATCGATGCGGGCCTCGCCGGACACCATGATCTCGCCATGCGTCGACGAGAAGCCCAGGTCGTAGACCGAGCCGGGCTCGAACTGCAGGTCGCCCGCCACGGCCAGGCCGCCGGCACCCGAGCGTGCCGATTGGATGCGCGCGCCCCGCCGCAGGGTGGTCGTGCCGACCTGCCCGGTGCCGCGGAGGATCGCGCCGTCCGCGACTTCCAGCGTGCCGCCGAGTGCGCCGAGCACCTCCAGCGTGCCGCTCGTCACCAGCGTGGCGCCATTGAAAGCACTGCTGTCGCCGCCGAGCGCGAGCACGCCGACGCCCTGCTTGCGCAGCTGCCCCGACCCGCTCAGAACGTTCGCGAAGGTCGCATCCGTGGCCTGGTCGATGACGAGCGTTGCATCGTTGCGGATCGCGCCGCTGCCGAAGCTCGACGCACTGCCCACCAGCGTACCCGCCTGCACGACCGTGCCGCCGGTGTAGGTGTTGAGCGCAGACAGTGTGGTGCTGCCCGAGCCCTTGTGCAGCACGCTGCCGGTGCCGGACACGAGGCCCGGAAAGACGATCGCGTCCGACCGATCGAAGGCTAGCACGCCATGGTTGACGACGTCGGTCGCGACATGGCCCCCGGTGCCGCCGTCGCCCAGCTGCAGCATGCCGGCCGAGATCGTGGTGCCGCCGGTGTGCGTGCTGTCCGCGGCCAGCACCAGGGTGCCTGCGCCCGCCTTGTTCAGCCCGCCCGTGCCCGACATCGCCTGCGTTGCCGTGAAGCTGTTGCCGGCGTCGACGATGTCGATGGTGCCGCCACCCGCGTCCAGCGCCAGGCCGCGCTGGGTACCGTGATAGCCGGTGCCGGTGATCCGCAGGCCGCCGCCGCGAAACACCACCGCATTGCCGGCATCGCCGAGGGCTGCATCCGAGGCGACCGACACCAGGCCAGCGCTCAGCAGATTGCCGCCGGTATAGGTATTGGCTGCGCCCAGCACCAGCTCGCCCGCGCCGGTCTTCTCGATGCCTGCGCTGCCGCCGACGATGCTGTCGATGGTTGCCTGGTAGCCCGCACTGGCGATCGTTCCGTCACCGACCACGATCGCCGGGCGATCGCCCGGCTGGTTGGACACCAGCGCGATCGGATCGCCCTGCAGCCGGTAGCCGTCGACCATGAACTGCATGCCGGTCGCCTGCACCGCGCCGCCGGCGGCGTCGATGGTGACCGTGCCCGCATCGCCGCCGAACACCGCGAAGGCCGCGCTCGGCTGCATCTGGTGCGTCACCTGCCCGGCAACGTCGGTCCACGCCGGCGCCGTCGCCGACCAGACGCCGCTGCCACCGCCCATGCGAGTCGCATCCGCCGCGCCGTTGGCATTCCACAGGTTAAGCGACATGCCGGCCACGTTGACCAGGTTGATCTGCTTGGCTGCATCGAGGTACTGGAGGACCAGGCTGGTGCCGGGACGGCTGCCGAGCGTCAGACCCGAGCCGCTGCGGGCCAGGTTGCCGCCGTAGCTGAAGAGGCGGTAGAGCCCCGGCGAATAGCCGCCCATGTCGCGCACGTCGACCGTCGTGCCGGCCAGTGACAGATCGCCCGCCACCGCGATGCTGCTGCCGACGCCCGGCACGTTCATGCTGTTGGAGCCGGCGCCGAGATCGATCGCCAGGCGGCTGCCCGCATCCATGACGAGCGAGCCGCCGATGCGCAAGCTGCCGGAAGCGTTGCCATCGCCGGGGGACAGCGTGGCGGCGTTCGCGACCTGCACATCGCCACCGATGGTGCCGGTGCCACCGAGGCTCGCGCCGGCCGCCACGTCGACGGCGCCGCCCAGGCTCGCGGTCGCATGAGCCACATCGGAGCCCACCAGCAGCCGACCGGCGGCGACGCTGGTGCGGGACAAGCCGCCCGCGCCGTCGAGCCGCAGCGTGCCGGTGCCGAGCTTCGTCAACTGTCCGGCCCCGGCCAGCGCACCGTCGAAGCTGCTGTCCTGGTTGCCCGCGCCGAGCGACAACCGATGGCTTGCGCCGATGTCGAGCGTGCCCGAGCCGGAGAGTGAATCGAGTGCGGCATCGGCGGCGAGTTCGAGGGTCGATGCGGCCGCGATGCTCATCTGCCGGCTGTTGCCGAGCCCCTGGCCGCTTGCGACGCGCAGCTTGCCGACGTTGATAGCGACCGGCCCCGCAAAGCTGTTGCTGCCCGACAGCACCACGTCGGCCGCGCCGTTCTTCACGAGTCCGCCGGCACCCGAGATGCTGCCTGCCAGCGTCGTCGCCTGCGACCCGCCGAGCGACAGCGTGCCGGCGAGCGAGATGTCGTTGGAAAGGGTCACCGGCGCCGAGGCATCCAGCACCGTGCCGGCGCTTGCGGTCAGGCTGCCGGTACCGAGCGCCGAGTTGCTGCCGACCACCAGCCGCCCGGCTTCGAGGCTCACGCCACCGGTGAAACCGTTGGCGCCGCTCAACACCAGGTCGGCTGCACCCTGCTTGCGCAGACCGCCCGCGCCGGAGATCGGACCCGACAAGGCCAGGGCCGCGCTACCGCCGACCTGCAGCACACCGCCGCCCAGCACCACCGCGTTGGCGAGCGAGGTCGTGCTGCTCGCATCGATCGCCGTGCCGGCGGCTGCCTGCAGCGTTCCGCTGCCGAGCGCCTGATCGTTGCCGACCACCAGCCGACCGGCTTGGAGGGCGAGGCCGCCTGCGAAGCTGTTGGCGCCGGTCATCGCGAGATCGCCGGTGCCGTTCTTGACCAGGCTCCCGGCACCGGAAACCGTGCCGGCCAGCGTCAGATCCGATCGGCCGCTCAGCGTCAGCGGACCGGCGAGCGCGATGTCGTTCGACAAGGTTGCCACGGGTACGACATCGAGTACGCCGCCTTGGGCGCGCAAGGCGCCGCTGCCGGCAGCTTGCGCCTGCGCCAACCTCAACGTGCCGGACGAGAGGTCGGTGCCGCCCAGATAGGTATTCGCACCCGCAAGCGTCAGGACGCCGCTGCCGTTCATGTGCAAGCTGCCGTTGCCGCTCAGGCTGCCGGTCAGGTCGATCGATTGGGTGCCCTGCACCGCCAGGCCGTTGCCGCTCAACTGGATGTCGTTGGCAAGGGCCAGGTTCGAGCCGGCCTCCAGCGCGCCACCGCCGGCCTGCAGCGGCCCGCTGCCGAGCACCGCGGCCGAGCCGATGCGCGTGAGGCCACCGTTGAGCGCAACGGTTCCGCTCACGAGCGGCGCACTGCCGGCGAGGCTCCAGGTGCCGCTGTTCACCGTCAGCCGTTCGAAGTTGCGGTAGGTACCGGCTGCCAGCGTTCCATTGCCGGTGGTGCCGCTTCCGATGCCGGTGGCCGAGTTTTGCAGCACCAGTTCGTCCTGCGTGCCGTTGCCGCCATCCACCTGGCCGGTACTCGCAAAAAGAAGGTCCAGGCCGACGAGGCCGAGCAGGTCGACACCGACGCCGCCAGCCGATGCGACCGAGGAGCCGACCACGTTGACGAAGCGATTGCTGCCGGTGCTGTTGCCGAGAGAGACGCTGCCCTCGATCGATCCGGCGTTGACGAAGCGGTTGCCCGGTGCCGAGCCTTCGAACGCGACGCGGCCCTGGATCTGCCCGCTCGCGGCATTGGTCATGTCGACCCGCGCACCGCCGTAGGCGGCCACCACCGGTGCGTCGGCGCCGAGCAGCGTCAATCCGAGCAAGGGTCTCGTTCCGATGGTGCCGGAGTTGATGAAAGTGGTGGTGCCGCCCACGCCGTTCTGCGCTGCCACGGCCATGCCATCGAGGCTGCCGAGCGACAGGCCCAGCAGCCCGGCGGTGCCGCGGATCGTGCCGGTGTTGCCGACGGTGAGATTGCTGCCGTTGCCGTTGCCGAGCACCGCGCCGGTCTTCAGCAGGCTCACGAGGCCGAGCAGGCTGGGATCGATCTCGCCGTCGTTGTTCAGCGTCAGATTGCTCCCGGTCGCCGTCAGTGCGGCGCTGCCGAGCACGGTGGTGAGGCTCGCGTTTGACTGCACCGTCAGCGTGATGCCATTGGCGTTGGTCGAATAGGAGGGTGAAAACAGCGTGGCCGGCCCGGTGCAAGTCACGCTCTGCCCGACCGCGTTGCAATCCGCGAAGGCGAACCGATGAGGAACGATGCAGAGCAAGAGGGCCGCCAGGGCGCCATAGAGCTTGCCGAGATTGCAGGTCACGTCGAATCCTTCGAATCGGACGGCGAACTTGCGATCCCGAAAGAAGAATCCGCACCAAGGCCCCGTCGGCCCGAATCTCGCGCAAACGAGGTCCGCGAGGCCGCATTCCCGATTCCGAGGCGCGGCAGTACATCACGGTCGAGTTGGCGAATCCGGGCGACTAGTCAAGACGTTTTCAGAACGACTTTTGAACTTTCGGGTTCGTTGTTGCGCGAAGGCTTCAATGTCCTGGAGAGACTAGTGGGTCCGCGAAACAGCTGCTGGTTGCCCGCTCGCAACAGCACGCCGGTGTCGCCGGAGAGGGAAGAGCCTTCGAGGGTGAGGTTCTGGCCGGCCTGCAGGGCAAGGAGGCCGCCGCTCAAGGCGCTGCCCGTTGCGGTGACGACCTCGCTGGAGGCGGTGACACCCGAGGTGGTCCTGGTGGAGCCGAGGCCGGGCACCTTGAGGAGCTGGCCGTTGATAGTCGTGGCCCAGGTGCGGCTATTGGGATCGAGGACGAACTGGTCGAACGGCAACTCCAGACCCCCTTGCGGGGTGATGGTGCGGCGCACCTCGACTGGCTCGCCCTTCTCGCGCACGACCTCCATGTGAGCGTCGCTGTTGGTGGTGCGGGCCATGGAGAGCTCGATGGTGCCGAGGGCCTCGATGCGGGCGCTCTGGTTGTCGAGGGACGTGCCCTGGCCGGTGGCGTAGCGATCGGCGTCCAGGCTGCCGCCGATGTAGAGGTCGCCGGCGCTGAAGATGAAGGAGTGCTCGCGGTTGACGATGGAGCCGGCGCCGATGTCCAGGTTCTGGCGGGCGGCGATGGTGGCGGAGGTGGCTTTACCGGCGACGGTCTCGGTGTCGTTGCGGAGAGTGCCCGCGCCGATCGAGATGAAGTCGCCGTAGATGCGGCCGGTGCCGATGTTCAGGAGCGAACCTGCGTCGATCTCGGTGTCGTTGCCGTCGATGACGCCTCGGTTGGTGAGGGTGCCAAGGGTGCGCAGCTTGGTGACGCCGCCAGCCAAATCCCCGGAAGCGATGTTGTCGATGGCAGCGGCGCTGACGTCGAGGGTCTTGGCAGCGCTCAGCTTGCCGGTGTTGGTGAAGGTGCCGCCTGCGGTGTAGCTGAGGTCGGCGCCGGCGCGAACCGCGGTACGGTTCGCGCTGTCGCCTTGGACGGCAATTCCAACGTTGCGGCTCGCTTCGATCTGGCCTTCAGCGGTGAAGGAAGAGGCATCCAGACGAAGATCGCGATTCGCGAGCAGGCTGCCGCCTGCGTTCTCGACCGCACCAGCGTCGATGCGAAGGTCCGTGCCTGCGAGAACCTGGCCGCCTCGGTTGTCGAAGAGGGAAGAGGCGCCGCCGGTTGCAGCCTGCGCATGAATGGCGACCGACGATTGGCCGGCGATGCGGCCACTCCCAGCGTTTGTGATGCTCGGCGCCTTCAACGCCAGTGCGCCTTCTGCACCGATGAAGCCAGCCGAATTGTCGATGCTTACGGCTTCGAGACTCAGCGCACCAGTAGCCGCGATGCTGCCGCCGCGGTTGTCGATCGATCCGATGACGGCACTGGCAGAACTAGCGGCACCAGTGGCGCCGGCGGCATTGGCTGCACTAGCTGCATTAGCTGCGTTGATTGCGCTTGCGCGAAGCTGTGCTTCGCCTGCGCGGATCGTTCCTTTGGTGTTGTCGATGCGCTCGGCGTCGATCGCAAGCCGACCGCTTGCGCTGAACTTGCCGTCCGTGTTGATCACTGCGCCGCCGAGTGCCGCGTCTGCAACCTGGATGCTCCCGCCTGCGTTGTTCAGCTGCTGCGCTTGCAGCGTGATCGCCCCACCGTGGTAGATGCGGCCACCTTCGTTGAGAAGAGTGCCAGCCGTTTCGATGTGACCGGGCGTCGTGGCAGGTGGAGGCAATGATGGTGCTACCTCCTCGACCACGGGCTGTGCGCCGTTGCCCTGACCACCGCTGGCGCCGTTGCCACCGGTGCCAGCGTTCTGGCTACCGCCACCATTGCCGCCGCTCCCGTCGGCACCGTCAAGGATGGGCGTGTTGCCGTCCGGCTTCGGAGGCGGCCGCACAGGTTCCGCTCCAATCGTGCCGCCTGTGTTCTGGAGGTTCGCCGCAGCGACCGTGATTCCAAGGGCTTGCGTCTGGCGAATCGTGCCGCCCTGGTTGTCGATGCCTTCCGAACTCTTGATCTTGACGCTCGCCGCCTCGATCGTCCCCTTGTTCACCAACTTGCCGTCGGACGTGAGGATCAGGTCGCCGGTCGAACTCAGCGTGCCGAAGTTGCGAACACCCAGGCCATGCTCGCTGCCGTTCAGGAAGATCTTGCCGGCGTACATGCCGCCAAGCAGGGCGACATCCAGGCGGAACTGCGGTCGCTCGCCCTTGCCTTCGACAGGCTTGGCTTCACCGGTCGCGGCATCGATCTCGTTCGCACCGCCGGTCGCTTGCAGGTAGTTCGCCCAGATCGCGGAATTGACCTTGATGGCGCGAGCGAGGATCGCGCCGTAGTCGGTGCGGCTCAGGTCGAGCCCTGCGCCATCGACGGTGATCGTGCCGTCGCGCACCACGTAGCGCTCCAGGCCGCCGAGCGCATTGACCTCGGGCGTTCCAGTGGTGAGCGTCGCCCGGCTCGCGTTGATGAACGCACCGCCATCCACCTGAATCCCCGAAGGATTCGCGATGACGACTTCCGCCCGCTGCCCGGCAACTTCCACCGGCCCACGAAGGAGCGACGGATCGTTGCTTCGAACCTCATTGAGGATGACCCGAGCCGCCCCATTCGCAAGCCACGGGTTCGCACCGACAGCACCCCCGAGATTCGTCTGCGCCCCAGCCCGGCTGTTGTTCAGGATCGCACCCTTGCGATCCACATCGAACTGCTGGTAGATGTTCCGGGACACCCCCGCCGCAGAAGGTGTGGTGATGTTCACCATCGGCACGCCGTTCGGCGTCACCAGGACCTGCGGCCGATGCATCGCCGCCGCAGACGGCAAGGCCGCGATCTGCGCCGCGCCCTGCACAGGCGCAGCGATCAGCGAAACCATCAAGAGCCCGCCGACAGCACGCCTCAAGACATCACGCGCAGCGCAGCCACCCTCTTCCAGCGCGCACACAGCACGCCCTCTGTTGTTCTTCATTTCTCAACCCTTGACCCCCCGCAAGCCGTGACAAGCTAGTACGCAAAGAGGCCGGCGCATTGTGCCGGCGATTCGTCAGCTCATCCATTGCCCCTCAAAAAGGTGTGAAGACAAAAGCTCTCACCACTTCCCAAACCTTGCTCAGCAACCCATGCCACGGCAGGTGATCACCCCAGGTAATCACAACATCACAAAAAGCGAATTTCCAGCAACGAAGCAAGGCGCTACCGTCGGCTTCCATGAACCCCGATCCGCGCATCGACCGCCCGCCTCCCGCATCGCCCCTCGAAGGCATCCGGGTGCTCGACTTCGGCCAGTACATCGCCGGCCCGGGCGCCGCCATGGTGCTGGCCGAACTCGGCGCCGAGGTCATCAAGGTCGAGCCGTTGACCGGCGACCAGGCAAGGCACATCGGACGCTATGGCGAATCGATGATCCGGGCCTACAACCGCGGCAAGCGTTCGATCGCGCTCGACCTGCGAAGCGATGCGGGGCGGGAGGCGGCATGGCGACTGATCGCCCGGAGCGACGTGCTGATCCAGAACCTGCGACCGGGCGTGGTCGACAAGCTCGGCATCGGCCCGGATGCCGTGCGAGAGCGCTTCCCGCGAATCGTGTACCTGTCGATCGCAGGCTTTCCGAGCCGCAGCCCTTCGGCAGGCCGGCCGGGCTACGACATTGCCGCGCAAGCCGAGAGCGGCTTGATGTCGGTCACCGGCGAGCCCGATCGGCTGCCGCAGAAGGTGGGCGTGCCGATCATCGACGCCGCCGCGGCGCACCTCGGCGCACAGGCGGTGCTCGCCGCCTTGTTCGGCCGCGAGCGAACCGGGGTTGGCGAAAGCCTCGAGACTTCGCTCCTCGAAGTCGCGATTCACCTGCAAGCCACGACCTGGAGCGATTACCTCGGCGGCGCACCGGAGCCGACCCGCATCGGCGATGGGCAGCCCAACAACGCACCGGCGGCCGAAGTGGTCGCCACCCGTGACGGTCACATCGTGCTGTCCGCCTATGCAGACGAGCACTGGGCACGCTTCTGCCGCGTGGTCGGTCGGCCCGAGCTGGCGAGCGATCCGCGCTTCGCCAGCAACCTGCTGCGCGTCGCCAACCGAGCGGCCTTGCGCGAGGTGCTGCGCGACTGCCTTTCGCAATTCACGAGCGAAGAATGCGTCACCCTGCTCGGCGACAACCAGATCGTGGCCGGTGCCGTTCGCAGCTATCGCGAGGTCTTGCAAAGCGCCGATTTCCGGCAGAGCGAGATGCTGGTCGAAGCGCGCGGCGCGGAAGGTTCGCACTACCAGGCATTGCGGCTTCCGTACCGGCTGGGCGATGCACCTCCGCACTCGCCAACTTGCGCGCCCCGATGCGGCGCCAACAGCGATGAAGTATTGGCCGAAGCCGGCTACGACCCCGACCAGATCCAGTACCTCCGGCGCATCGGCGCCGTCGCCTGAACCATGACCGAATCCACCCAGACCAGCATTCCGCCTGCCGCCGTCGGCGCCGACTTCGGCGAGACACGAGGCGCGGTGATCCAGACGTTGCCGCTCTTCGAGATGATGCGAATGCGTGCGGCCACCACCGCACGGCGACACCCGACGCTCGGCTTCGCATCCGAGCAGCGCGATTCGACGCTGCGCTGGGTCAACCAGTTCACGCACACCCATCGGCGACTCGGCCCCGAAGACCGCGAAGTCGTGAGCCCGAACAACGACACCGTCTACAGCAACGCGTGGCTCGACCTGGCCGACGGACCGGTGCTGATCGAATCTCCCGAGATGGGCGATCGCTATTGGACGCTCGGCCTGCTCGACGCATGGACCAATCCCTTCGAATACGTCGGCCGCCGCACCTCCGGCAACCGGCCGCAGCGGACGCTGGTGCATGGGCCGGGCTGGCAGGGCAGCGTGCCGGACGACGTGACCCGGGTCATCGCGGCGCCAGGCATGGACGTGTGGATCATCGGGCGCGTGCTGGTCGAGAGCGAAGCCGATGTCGAGGTCGTGCGTGGGCTTCAGACGCAGCTGCGGCTCCGGCGGCTCGACGGCAGCGATGCCGCAAGTCGACTCGATACCCGGCTGGACGCGCGAGACAGCAGCGTTCCTTCTGCTCATCTCTATCGCGCCACCGTCGATGAAGCCTTGGAACGCGATCCGCCCTCCGCGGGCGACTCGCTGCGTTGGCCGCAAGAAGTCGAGCGACTCGCCGATGCAGTGCCGCACGTCTACGAAGACTTGCGCAGTCGCGAACAGCCGCACGACCTCGGTGGCGGCTGGGCGATTCCGGTCCGAGTGCGGACGCATTGGCATCAGGATTACCTGACCCGCGCCCGGGTCGCACGCAACCTGATCGGCGCACTCGGCATCGAGGAGGCCATGTACCCGACCGCGGAGGTCGACGCCGAGGGCAGGCCCTTGAATGGAAGCCATGCCTACGAGCTGCGCTTCGCACCGGGCGCGGGGCCGCAGGTCGGGGCCTTCTGGTCGCTCACGATGTATCGACGGAGCGATTGCCTGCTGGTGGCCAACCCGATCGGCCGCCATTCGATCGGCGACCGCACACCGGGGCTGCGCCATGAGCCTGACGGCAGCTTGTCGATCCGGCTGCAAGCAGACGACCCCGGCTCCGATCAAAACTGGCTGCCGAGCCCGCCCGGCGAGCAGTTCTACGTTGTACTGCGCCTCTACCAACCCCAGGCCATCCACCTGGAGGACCGCTTCGCCTACCCGCCCTTGCGACGGGTCTGAGAACCGCAACGAACATCGACAAAAAAGGAGACAAGCATGACGATCCACCGCAGACACATCCTGGGCGCCGCCGCTCTCGGCTGGGCCGGTTCCCTCTCCCTTCCCGCCTTGGCGCAGGATTGGCCGGCCCGGCCGCTGCGGCTGGTGTCGCCGTACGGCGCGGGCGGCTCGAACGACATCCTCACCCGGCTCCTCGGAGACTTCCTGGGACGCCAGCTGAAGCAAAGCGTGGTGATCGAGAACCGCGCCGGTGCGGGCACCCGGATCGCGAACGAGTACATCGCCCATGCGCCGCCGGACGGCTACACCTTGCTGCATGCCGCGGCGCCGATCGCGATCGGCGAGGCGCTCTACCCGAGCCTTCCCTATGACGTGAAGAAGAACTTCACGCCGATCGTGAGCACGGCCATCGCGCCGCTGTTCCTGGTGGTCAACGCCGATGCACCCTACAAGACCCTGGCCGAGTTCGTGCAGTACGGCAAGAGCCAGCCGAACGGCCTCAACTTCGGGACGCCGGGTGCCGGTTCCGCGCCGCACCTCACGGCCGAACTGTTGCTCCGTGTTGCCAAGCTCAAGGGCATCAACGCCCATTTCCGCGGCGATGCGCCCGCCTATACCGAACTGTTGGCGGGTCGCATCGACGCGACTCTGACGGCAGTGTCCACCGCCGTGCCGCACATCCAGGCCGGCAAGCTGCGCGTGCTGGCCGTGAGCACCGAGGAGCGCACGCCGGTCTACCCCAGCGCGCCGACGTTTCGCGAACTCGGCTTCCCCAACGTGGTCGGCTACGGCTGGTACGGCCTGATGGCTCCGGCCGGAACGCCGGCGCCGATCGTCGAGCGGCTCAACAAGGAGACCAACGCGGCACTCGCGGATGCGGAGATCCGGAAGAAAGCCGAGGCGGCGGGCCTCGAGCTGCGAGGCGGCTCGGCCAGCGCCTTCGGCGAATTCATCGGCGCCGAGACCCGCAAGTGGGCGCAGATCATCAAGGCGGCGAACATCACCGCCGAGTAGTCTTTCGCCGAAACACCCGAAGTCCGAACCAGAAAGGCCGCGCCATGATCCGCCTCGCCCTGCTTTGCGCCACCGCGGCGCTGTCGTTGATCCAGGGATGCGCGAGCATCGGTTCGTCCGCCGGCCCCGAGCGCAGGACCTCGCTCGGCACCGTGGTCGGCAATGACGATTCATCGTCGCAGGGTACGTACAGCTGGAAGGGCGTGCCATTCGCGCGGCCGCCGGTCGGCGCGTTGCGATGGAGGGCGCCGGTCGATCCGGCGCCCTGGCGCTCGCCGCGCTCGGCGAAGGCCTTCGCACCGGCTTGCGTGCAGACCGGGCGCCTCTACGGCCCCGGCTTGCACAACCGCTACGACGAGACGATCGGCAGCACGCTCGGGCAAACGCTGGGTTCGGAAGATTGCCTCTATCTCAACATCTGGGCCGCGGCCTCGGGTGCTGCACACGCCCGTCCCGTCATCGTCTTCGTCCACGGCGGCAGCAACATCACCGGCTACACCGCCGACCCGGTCTACGACGGGGCTGCGCTGGCGAGGAGCCAGGACGCGGTGGTGGTCTCGGTCAACTACCGGCTCGGCAGCTTCGGCTTTCTCGATGCCGCGCCGCTCAAGACCGGCAACGCCGAGGACGATTCCGGCAACTTCGCCTTGCTGGACATCGTCAAGGCGCTCGAGTTCGTCCAGCGCGATATCGCTCGCTTCGGTGGCGACCCCGCGCGCGTGACCTTGATGGGTCAATCGGCCGGCGCGGTCAACGTCTATGCGCTGCTCACCTCGCCCATGATGGTCGCCCGGCCCGCGCCGCTCTTCCACCGGCTGGTGGCATTGAGCGGCGGCATCTCCACGCCGGCCAGCCTGCCGCCTGGCTCCATCGCTGCCGTCCAGCCGCGTCCGCTCTGGACGATGCGGGGCGATGCCCTGCTGGCCGAATCGTTGATCGCCGATGGACTCGCGCCCGATGAGGGAGCAGCACGCATCCGGATCCGACAGGCCGAAGGCACGTCCGCGATGGCCGACTATTTACGCGGCCGAAGTGCCGATGCCTTGCTCACGACGATTCGCACGCGCTTGGGCCCGCGCGGGCTCGCGGTTTCGAATCCGATACCGGATGGCTGGGTATTGGCCCAAGATCCGATCGCCGCCATTCGCGCGGGGCGCTACGTCAAGGTGCCGGTGCTGGCAGGCAAGACGCGGGACGAGACCAAGCTGTTCCCGCAATTGCTCGCCATTCGCCCGGAACTCGGCGGCGCAAGCGGTCGCCTCCTCGACGATGCCGCCGTGTTCAAGCTGGCGTACGGCTACGACCCCGAGGCACCGGCCGGCACCACGATCGAGCAATGGATTCCTGCCGGCTACCTTCCGGCCGACAAGCCGGCAACCGGCTTCGACGACCGAACGCGCAGGCTCGACCGCATCTGGTTCGAGGCCATGCGGACCGACGTGATGCAGGCCCTTCGATCGGTGCAAACCGAAGTCTGGGCCTATGACTTCGATTGGGACTCGCTGCCGCGTCCGCTCGACACGATCTTCGGCGCGGCGCACACCTTCGACCTGCCCTTCGTGTTCGGCAATTTCGGGCCCTCGCTCTATTCGAAGTTCCTGTTCACGCGGCAGAACGAGGCAGGCCGACAGTCGCTGTCGAACGCGATGATGAAAAGCCTCGGCGCGTTTGCGCGAAGCGGCGATCCGAACGACCCTGCGCTCGGCGCGACCTGGCGGCCATGGCCGGCGACGATCTCGTTCGATGCAGACGACCGTGCATCGCGCGTGACCGCCAAGCCCTAGCCCATCGATGCACGGGCGAGGCGCGGCGACTTCAATCTGGCAAGACGCGTGAGGCCATTGCTTGCTTGTTTCGCCGGGCTGCATAGACTGGACCCATGACCATCGCCCTTGCTTGTACCCACGCCGTCCTGGCCGCGCTGTTTCTCGCAGCGACCGTCGCGCGTGCCCGGGCCAGCAAGGCGCGTCGACAGCAGACGCCCGCACATTCCTGAGCCCGGCGGTCCGCTTCTCACCTTCCAGCGCAAACCTCCACCGCCGGGCAACCACCATCCAGCGCGTCAGCGACGACGCCCGATCGCGGGCGACGCTCGCATTCGATTGGAGTGCGTCATGCATGCAACCATCAACGGCGAGCGCCTGCTCACCGACCTGGATTTCGCCCGGCTCAACAAGCTGGCCGGGCCTTCCGCCCCGCCGAGCCTGTCGGACCTGCTCGCCAACGCGGAGGTCACGAGTTCCCGCGCCATCGAGCCCGACGTGGTCACGATGTATTCGCGCATCGAGCTGCTCGACCTCGCAAGCGGTCGCCGGCAGGTGCTCACGATCTGCTATCCGGCAGACGCCGAGCCGGCCGCCGGCTTCATCTCGGTGCTTTCCCCGGTCGGCAATGGCCTGCTCGGCCTGCGAGTCGGCGGCATCGCCAGGTGGCAGACACCGAACGGCGACCAGTGCGCCAGTGAAGTGACCGCCATCCAGTTCCAGCCCGAAGCGGCCGGCGACTACTCGACCTGATTCTTCCCGGCCTCGACCTGCTGCGCCGACGCGCGCGGGGTCGTCTCGCTCCTGCACTGCCCTCGCTCGCTCGCTCGCGCGCTCGCGTCTCGCGCGAGCGGGTTGCGCGAGCCATCCCCTTTATTGCCCTTGACCTCGTGAGTCCACCCATGAACATTCATTCCATCCTGGCCCTGACCGATTTTTCTCGACGTGGCGACCATGCGCTCGGCCGAGCCGCGCAGCTGTGCGCCGCGCACGGCGGGGTACTCGAACTGCTCGCGTACCTGCAGCCCGGCGACGATGCGCCGCAGGACGCCGCGGTCAGGCTGTCGCACCACGCCCTGCAGCTGGCCGAATGCCACGGCATCCAGGTGCGAGCCGCCAACCAGGCTGCGCGGACCGCCGAAGACATCCAGGCTGCGAGCCGCCGAGCAGACCTGGTGGTCTGGGGCATCGCGCCCAGCCGTGGTTTTCGTTCGTTGTTCTGCGGTCAGCCGCTCGAAGCCGTGCTTCGCCAGGCGCGTCGGCCGGTCCTGGTCGTGCGCCGCGCTCCTCGGCAGCCGTACCGAAGCCTGATCGTCGGCGTCGACTTTTCGGAAGCATCCCACCGGCTGGTCGAAGTCGGCTTCGCGCTGGAGGCGAGTGCGAGCGTGGAGTTGTTCCATGCGGTCAGTACCGCCTTCGAAGGCAAGCTGCGCTATGCCGAGGTCTCCGAGCGCGCCATCAAGGCCTATCGCGAGGAAGGCCGACGCTATGCCCGAGACCGGATGTTCTGGCTGACCGACTCCTACGATGCCCGGCGCAACCGCGTGAGGTCTGCCATCGGCCATGGCAATCCGGCTCGCCAGCTGCTGGTGCAGCAGCAGCGCAGCGGCGCCGAACTGCTCGTCGTCGGCAAGCATCCCGCGGGCGCCTTGACCGACTTCCTGTTCGAAAGCACCGCACGTCAGGTGCTGCGCGATCACGGCGGCGACGTGTTGATCGTGCCGCACGACTTCGAGTCGGCGTCGGGCATGCGCGCTCGTGCGCGGCTGGGCGGCCGTTCGCCTTCGGTGCGCCGATTGCGGGCGGGCGCGGCAGAACGGCCCGCCTGGCCGAACCCCGCAGCGCTCACGAGCCGCGCCCGCTGAGCCGGGCACGCCCGCTCAGGGAGCCTTGCCGTCCGGCTCGGAAGCTGCGCCCTCGCGCAGCACGCCGTTGATCTCGGCGCCGAAGATCAGCGTGGTCGCACTGATGTAAAGGAACACCAGCGTCGCGACCATGCCGGCGAAGCCGCCGTACAGCAAGGCGAGATTGCCCGCGTTGCGGAGCGTGTACGACAGCATCGCCCCGGCGCCCACCCACAACGCGGCGCCGACGATGGCGCCGGGAATGACGGTCGAGATCCGGAGCCGCGTGTCGGGAAGCCATCCATACAGCACCGCGTACAAAGGCGCGAGCGTCACGAAGGCGAGCCCGTATCGCACGCTGTTGCGAAGCCAGAAAACCTCCTCCTCGGTGCCGGTGCTGGCCTCCACCCAGCGCCAGACGTACGGCATGATGATCACCGAACTGAACACGGCGAGCACGGCGGCGCCGGCGATGACGGTGAAGATCGTCACCTTGATGCGCGCCTTCCAGAACGGCAGTCCGCGCTCGATGCCATAGGCCTTGTTGAGAGCGGTACGCACCGCCTGCATGCCCGACGACGCCGCCCAGAGCGTCGCCAGCAGCCCGATGGTCAGCAAGGCCTGGCTGCGCTGGGCCAGCACCTGGTCGATGACCGGCTGCATCGCATCGCGGACCACTTGCGGCGAATACTCCAACACCCGCCTCGCGAGTGCCGCGGCATCGCCAGGCTGACCGACGTAAGCGGCTGCGGCCGAAGCCAGGATCAACAACGGGAACATCGCCAGCACCGAAGAGAACGCCATGCTTCCTGCCTGGTTCGCGCTCTGGTGGACGATGTAGTTGCGCACCGCCAGCAGGAGGACTCGCAACCCGGGCGTGGCCATGGCGGCCTGCCACACGCGGCGCGCGACGGCGCCCAGCTTGCTGGTCGCCCCGTGCTCGGACGGCGCGCTTTGACGGGTGGTGTCTCGGGATGGCTGCATGGATGAGCGATTAGGGTCCGCGATCATCGCCTGTCGTGTAGGTCGCCCGGCCCCGACGACATCGGCAGAATGCGTCCAATCGATCGAAAGAAGAATCCCACCAGCAAGCCCGGCTTCCGTTCCAGCCCCGGGCTCAGCCGAAGGCGCTGCGTCATCGCGGCGGGGTTCGATCGACGCCCCGCGACACGACACCTTCAGGAGAGCATGCGATGAGCGATTCCACCCAGACCGTCCGGCTTCACCGCGTGCTTCGCGCACCCGGCGAGCGAATCTACCGGGCATTCGTCGAGCCGGGCGCTTACGAGCGATGGCTCCCGCCCTTCGGATTCGTCGGCAAGGTCCACGAGATGAATGCGGTGGTCGGCGGCCGCTACCGCATGACCTTCACCAACTTCGGCGCCAACCAGAGTCACTCGTTCGGCGGCACCTACCTCGAGCTGGAGCCGGGCCGACGCATCGCCTACGAGGCAAGCTTCGATGCACCCGAACTGCCGGGCACCATGAAGACCACCGTGGTGCTGACCCCGGTGTCCTGCGGCACCGACGTGTCGATCACGCAGGAAGGGATTCCGCCGATGATCCCTGCGGAGATGTGTTACCTCGGCTGGCAGGAATCGCTGGTGTCGCTCGCGCAATTGGTCGAACCGAACATTCCTGGCTGAAGCGAAGTCGCCCGCGCACGCGGGGCCGCTTGCTCGACCTGACCTCGATCGGTCAGTCTCTCAGGCAGCGGCACACGCCGCCTCAGGCACGGATTCGCGGCGTTCGAGCGATCGGCTCCACAGCGCAATGCCCAACCCACCCAGCGTGATCGTCGCGGCGACCCAGCCGAGCGCAGCCAGGCCGGGGCCGTGTTCGATCGTGACGCCGCCGGCCCAGGCACCGACTGCGTTGCCAAGATTGAAGGCCGCGATGTTGAGGCTCGACGCCAGGTTCTGACCAGCGGCCGGCGCCTTCTCCAGCACCCGCAGCTGCAGCGGCGCGACCGTGGCGAACGAGGCCACGCCGAGGATGCCGAAGAAGGCGATCGCCGCGATCGGGGTCGCAATGACGAACTGCAGCGCACCCAATACGATCGCCAACGCGCCGAGCGTCGCCAGCACGGCCCGCATGGTGCCGCGATCCGCGAGCTTGCCGCCGAGGATGTTACCGAGCGCCATGCCCCCTCCGAAGAGCAGCAGCACGCCGGACACCGCACCATCGCCGAGCCCCGTCAGCTGCGTCAAGAGCGGCTGCACATAGGTGAAGACGACGAAGACGCCGGCATAGCCGACCACCGTCATCGACAGGCCCAGCAGCACTTGCGGCCGCGCCAGCACGCCGAGTTCTTCCTTGAGCGGGCCTGGTCGAACACGGGTTGTCTCGCGAGGCACGAATGCCGCCAACACCGCGAACGCCAGCACACCGATCGCACTCACGGCCCAGAAGGTGGCGCGCCATCCGGCATGCTGCCCGAGCCATGCGCCCGCCGGCACGCCCAGCACGGTCGCGGCCGTCAACCCGGTGAACATGATGGCAATCGCCGAAGCACGCTTGTTCGGCGGCACCAGACCGGTCGCGACCACGGCGCCGACGCCGAAGAAGGTGCCGTGCGCCAGCGCGGTGACGACCCGCGCCGCCATCAGCAATCCGTAGTTCGGCGCCAGCGCACAGGCAATGTTGCCGAGCGTGAAGATCGCCATCAAGGCGAGCAGCACCGTCTTGCGCGGAAGGCTGCGGCTGGCGACGGTCAGGAGCGGCGCGCCGATCGCGACCCCGAGGGCATAGCCCGAGATCAGCAATCCGGCGCTGGCAATGGAGACCGAGAGGTCGGCCGAGACCTGCAGCAGCAGGCCCATCAGGACGAATTCGGTGGTGCCGATCCCGAAGGCGCCGGCGGTGAGGGCAAGAAGAGCGATTGGCATGATCTCTCGATGGTGCCGTCGCCGGTCGGCGATGACTAGAATGCCGACCAGACTTGCACCTGTGACTTCAAATCATCAATGCCGCGCACCGAAGTGAACCGTTCCGGGGAGATGGAGGCCTTCGTGCAGGTGGTGGAGCGCGGCGGCTTCTCCTCGGCGGCCCGGGTACTCGGCATGACGCCTTCGGCCATCAGCAAGCTGGTCTCGCGGCTGGAGGCGCGGCTCGGCGTGCAGCTGGTCCAGCGCTCCACCCGCAAGTTGCAGCTCACGCCTGAAGGCGGCCAGTTCTACGAGCGGAGCACGCAGGTGCTGGCCGACCTGGACGAAGCCGAGCGCTGCGCGGCGGCGGCCGCATCACCGCGCGGACGGGTCAGCATCAACGCGAGCGTGTCCTTCGGCCAGCTGGTGCTGGTGCCGCTGTTGCCGGCCTTCCTCGAACGGCATCCCGAGGTGACCATCGACATCTCGGTGACCGATCGGGTGGTCGACCTGATGGACGAACGGGCCGACATCGCGATCCGCTGGGGGCCGCTTCCGCCCTCCGACCTGGTCGCGCGGCGGCTCGGCGAGACCGGGCAGGCGATCGTTGCCGCACCCAGCTACCTGGCGCGCTTCGGAACCCCTCGCACGCCCGAAGAGCTGGAAGCGCACAACCGCCTCGGCACCAACTACCGCCGCAACCTGCCCGGCTGGCCGCTTCGGGTCGACGGCAAGCCGCTCGACCTGCCGGTGGTCGGCAACGTGCGCGCCAGCGACGGCGAAACCCTGCGACGCCTCGCGCTCGCCGGCATCGGCCTGGCGCGGCTGTCGCTCTATCACGTCGGCCAGGACATCGACGAGGGCAGGCTGGTGCCGGTGATGGAAGAGTTCAATCCGCAGGAAGCAGCGCCGATCCACGCGGTGTACCTGGGCAAGCCCGGGCGCCTGCCGGCCCGGGTACGGGCGGTGCTCGACTTCCTGGTCGAGAACGTGGTGGTTCGCTGATGCATTGCCCACCTGCCCCGAGACTGACTTCGAAACGCGCATGGCAGAGTTGCTAATCGACCACTGACATTCAAGACTTCATTGCTTGAATACACTGGGCCGACAACAGTCAAGTGAGGAGTGTCGCAGTGCTGCTCGACGACTCCGAGATACCAGGCACGGTTGATGCATCGACACTTTGCAATGTTCCAGACTTTCAGACACTTCACTCCCGGCAAACCGCTCCCTTCCCACCTTCCTCGATTCAATCGACACGCGACATCCCACGCATCGGTCGCGGCGGCGCTCGTCACCGCAGTCGTTGCTGCGATCCTTTATCCGTCGACTGCCGATGCCCAGGTTTCGATGTCGCCAGCCGGAGTCTTCGTGCAGGCGGGCTCGTCGCTTCAAGGAGTCCAAACCGCCGCGGCCGGCATCACCTGGGATTTGCCGTATCGCTGGACCTTGGGTAGCGGCCAGCTCGGCAGCAACCTGGAAGTGTCTTATGCCTACTGGCACATTCGATCCGGCATTCGCTCCGACCAGGCCCACCTGTCGCAATGGGCGATCGTTCCGTCGCTCCGCTACCGACCGGACGAGGGCTCGCCGTGGTTCGTCGACACGGGCGTGGGACTGACCGTGACTTCGTCGATCTATCGAAGCCGCGAAAGAGCGTTCTCGACCCGCTTCAACTTCGGCACCCACCTGGCGATCGGACGCCGCTTCGGCCAACGCGCGGAACACGAGATCGCGCTGCGTGTCGAACACTTTTCGAATGCGGGCATCAAGCGGCCGAATCCCGGAGAGAACTTCATCCAGCTTCGGTATACGCGGCGGCTGTAGCCCGGGCGGTCGCAGCCTTCAGCGACCCATAAAGGCGGGGCGCTTCTTACCCAGGAAGGCCTCGACGCCCTGGACGAAATCCTGTGTCGCCGCGCAGCGTGCGAAGGCCTGGGCCTCCGCATCGAGCTGCCGATCCAGATCGTTGCCCATCGACGCACGCAGCAACCTCTTGATCTGGCGCAATGCTTCCGTGGGACCGTCGGCCAGGCGTTTCGCCCACCGAGCAGCCTCGGCGTGCAGCTCGTCCGCAGCGATAACCCGGTTGATCAAGCCGAGCCGCAGCGCCTCCTCGACGGCCATCGCTTCGGACAACAACGCAAACTCCATGGCTTGCCTGAGGCCGAGGATTCGCGGCAGGCCCCACGAGGTGGAGCAATCGCAGCTGGCACCGATCAACGGGTAGGCCATCGTGAAGCGCGTGCCTGCCGCCGCAAGCACCAGGTCGGCTTGCAGCATCACACCCATGCCGCCACCGGCGACGGCCCCATGAACGCTGGCGATGATCGGCGTTGCAAGGGAATCCAAGACGCGCATGCCGCCGTGCATGCCTTCGATCAGCAAGGCCGAGGCGCCTTGTGGATCTGCATGCATGGCAGCCACGTCGCCGCCCGCCATGAACGCGCGTCCTTCGCCTGACATCCAGACGACGCGTACCTCCTCGTCGGCCGCGATCGTCTGGCAAGCGCCGAGGAATTCCTTCGCCATTCGTTCGTCGATGGCATTGAGGGCCTCCGGTCGATTGAATCGCAGGTGCGCCACGCCGCTTTCCCTCCAGCAGAGCACATGGGCTCGTGGATCGGCCGGCCGTTCGGGACAGGTCATGTCGGAGGCGCCTTTCGACGGCTGAACTGCGGGTAGAAGCGCGCCACGGCTGCGCCGTCAGCCCGCCAGGAATGACAGTCGTCGACGAAGAACGGCTTCTTCTCGAGCGTCGGGTCGGGCTCGAGCGCAACCCGGCCTTCGCCGTCACGACCGAGCGCCATCCCCTGATGCACCACCGTGGCCAGCGGCACCAGCAATTCATGGATATGGGTACAGGTCGCGCTGTGCGGGATGCGCTTCAACAAGGCGCGCCAGCCTGGACCCACACGCTCCCCGATGAGCGGCCTGAGGCTGTTCGTCACTTCGTGACAGGTGCCGAAAGGAACCGCGTTCATGTCGACCTCGATATCGCGGATCACCCGTTCGTCGTCCACCGTGAGGCGCAGCCGCATGTCGTGCACCGGGTCGCCTGCCTTCTGCAATCCGCGGCCCGGATCGATGTAGTCGAAAGGCTTTTCGTCCCGAAGATGAGCCTCGACGTCCCATAGGCCGTCGTCTCGCGCCCAGGCCCGCATCTCCAGACGGCGCAGGTGCATGGGACGGCGTGGGACGGGCTCTTTCATCGGTCGACCGCCGCGTCAAGCCGCCATCAAGGCGTGGGCGACATGCTGGGCATCCTGCAACTGGTCGCGGCTACCCTCGTCGCCGATTTCGCCTGCTACCAATACGACGTAGCGATCGCACAGCTGGGCAGCGAAGCGGTGGTTCTGCTCGGCGAGCACGATCGCGAGGCCCATGCTGCGCAGCGCCCGGATTTGCTCGGCCAGGTTTTGCAACAGGAGCGGTGCGAGGCCTTGCGATGGTTCATCGAGCAACAGCACCGAGGGGCGTCTTGCCAGGGCCACTGCAAGCGCCAGCATCTGCTGCTCGCCTCCGCTCAGCAAGCCGGCTGCTTGTGTTCGCCGCGCACCGAGGATCGGGAACATCGACAAGATCTCGTCGAGCAGCCGGGTTCGATCGGCAGCTGGAAGAAGTCGCAGGCCCAACTGAAGGTTTTCGTGGACCGTGAGCGGCGAGAACAAGTTGCGGCGCCCTTCGGGAACGAGCGCGAGTCCGCTTCGCGCCCGCTCTCGCGCGTTCAAGCTGGCGAGCTGGGTGCCGTCCAGGTCGATGCTGCCGCGATGCGCGACCACGCCGGCGATGGCGCCCAGCAGGGTGCTCTTGCCCGCGCCGTTGGCGCCCAGCACCGCGAGGAACTCACCGTCGGCCAATTGCAGGTCGATGTGCCTGCAGACCTCGATGCGGCCGTAACCGGCGTGGAGCCCGCCAATACCAAGGGTCATGCGGCCTCTCCGGCGGCAGCAGCGCCCAGGTACAGCTGCATGACACGTTCGTCGCGCCTCGCACCCTCGGGCGTGCCGCGGAAGATCACGGCGCCCGCATCCAGCACCGTGACTTCTTCGCAGAGCATCCGGATCAGTGAGAAGTTGTGCTCGACCAGCAGCACGCCGATGCCGCGATCGGCGAGGCCGCGGATCTCCTCCGCGAGTACCTTGAGTTCGTCCTTGCCGATACCGGCAGCGGGCTCGTCGAGCAGCAGGAAGCGCGCGTCCGCGGCGATCGCGCGTGCCACTTCGACCGTACGCACACGGCCCATCGACAGCTTGCTGGCCTGGCTGGCGCTCCAAGCCTCCATGCGCATGCGAGCGATTACCGCATCGACCTTTCCGTGAAGGTCTCGCTCTTCGGCCAATGCGCCGGGCAACCCGAGCAAGGACGCGATGAAACCGTGGCGCAACTGTGGAAACAGGCCGCACAGCACCGCTTCGCGTGCCGTGGTCTGGAAGTCGATGCGAGGAGTCTGGAAGGTCCGGGCGATACCTGCACGGACCACCCGGTGCGGCGGCAGGCCGGAGATCTCCACGCCGTCGAGCGTGATCGAGCCAGTGGTCGGGGCGAGGAAGCCGGTGAGGCAATTGAACAAGGTGCTCTTGCCGGAACCGTTCCGCCCGATGAGGCCGGTAATCCGGCCGGGCTGCACCGAGATGCTTGCGCCGTCGAGCGCGATTACGCCGCCGAAGACCATCCGTACGTCGCGCGCTTCCAGCAGGCCGTTCTTCATTGCGCGGCCTCAACGGCTTGCTGGTGCGTGGCCGGGCGCTTGCGCGCGCGGCGCGCTGCGATGCGTCGTGCCAGCCGGTGCAGCCAGCCCATCAGACCTTCGGGAGCGATGACGAGAATCGCCACCAGTGCCGTGCCGTAGAAGAGGCCCTGCGCCTCCTGCGCGGGCAGCAGCTTGGCCAGCAGGTTCAACAGAAAGGTGCCAAGTACCGGGCCGAGGATGTAGCCGGCGCCGCCGACCACGGCCATCAGCAGCGCCGAGATCGACACATGCGTGTCGAGGGACTGCGGGCTCATGTAGGTGATGTAGTGCGCATAGAGCCAGCCGCCTGCGCCGGCCATGGCGCCCGACGTCGCCAGCATCGCGCTCAGGAGCGGCGCCACCGCGATGCCGTCGGCCATGGCGCGCGTGCGATCGTGCCGGACGATGTTGAGCGCGCGGCCATGCGCCGAATTCATCAGGTTCTCGTAGAGCAGCACCGCCAGCAGCACGAAGACCCAGACCAGGATGTTGAATCGCCAGCCGCTTTCGAAACCCGCGATCGGCGGAATGCCGGCGATGCCGACATAGCCGCCCGTGACCGAATCCCAATTGCGCGCCACGATCTCGAGCAGCGTGGCGAGTGCGAGAGTGGCCAGCGCCGTGGCGAGCTCGGGCATGCGCGTGACGGTGCGCGCCAGACCCCAGGCCAGCGCTGCTGGCAGCGTCATGGCCAAGGCCAGTCCGATCCAGGCCGGAAGTCCCAGCCGGGTCGCGCAGACAGCCGTGGCATACGCACCGATCGCCGCGAACGCGCCCTGCGCCATCGACAGGATGCCCGCCTGCCCGAAGCTCAGTCCGGCCGACAGCGCGATCAGCGAGAAGATGCCGGTGTGGATGACTGTGTCGAGCCAGGTCGGGCTGAGCGGCGCCAACGCGCAGGCGAGGCCGCCGACCACCAGCATGATCCAGGTATTGCGGCGGCGCGCAGAGAAGATCACGGCCGGTCTCCGCTGTAACGGCCGGCGCCGAGCTGGCCCGACAGCAGCACGATCAGCATGAAGAGGGACGGCACCATCGAGGTCACCATGCCGCTGGTATAGCCGGCGCTCAGCGCTTCGATCACGCCGATCGCGAGCCCGCCGGCCAGGCAGCGCAACGGGCTGTGGATGCCGAAGATGATGGCTGCGGCGAAGCCGATGAAGGTAAGGCCGAGCGAGGCGGTGAAGTCCATGCCCGAGCTGTGCAGGATCAGCAGGCCGGCGATGCCCCCGAGCAGTCCGCCAGCCAACAGCGTGCCGCACTGCACGCCGATGACCGGTATGGCCGCCAGCTCGGCGCCGCTCGGGTTGGCCGCCGCCGCACGCATCATCCGGCCGAGCTGGGTTCGCTTGATCACGAGCCAGGTCAGGCCGACCAGGCACAACGCGACCAGCCCATTGAGCAGGCCTTGCGGATTCACGCGCAACGCGCCGAACTCGAATACGGTGGCGAAGGTCTGCCGGACGAAGGGCTTGGTGCCCCATACGATCAGCACGATCGACGATATCGCGAGCGATAGGCCAAAGCTGGCAAGGGCGACCCGGATGCCTTCCTTGCTGGTCCGCTTGAGCAGCACGAAGACCACCGCCATCACCCCCGATGCCAGCAACGCAGACGAGAGGCCCGCTGCGATACCGAGTGGCCCCGGGATGGCGGTGGCCACCGCGGCTGCCAGCAGCGCATAGGCGCCGATCGCGAAATCGACGGTGGCGGCCGTGGTGAACATCAAGGTCATGGGCAACGCCAGCAAGGCGTAGACCGTGCCGTTGAGAAGGCCGCGGAAGATGTACTCGAACATCGCTGCTTGTGCTGCTCGCGCCGCCGGCCCCGGCTATTTGGCGTCCGAGCGGAACTGGCCGCCGCGGACGGTGGTGAGGATCACCGCATCGGCGCCCCAGCCATCATGGTTGTCCTTGCTGAAACAGCCTTTGCCCATGGTGATGGTCTCGAAGCCGCAGAGCGATTCGATGGTGTCGCGCATCTTCTCGCCGGTCACCGGACCGTCGATCTTGCGCAGCGCCGCGGCGATCGTCATGTAGCCGTTGGCAGCCAGGATTTCGCCCCAACCCTGGGGCTTGTAGCCATTCTTGGTGAGGATCGCGACCAGCTTCTGCTCGGTCGGCGTGGGGTCGTAGGGGATGTTGCCGATCGACAGCACCCGCACGCCCTCGCCCATCGGCCCCGCGGCATCGATGAAGCCCTTTTGCGCCAGGCCGCTGTTGGCGTAGACCGGCACCTTCAGTCCGACCTCGTTGACCGCCTTCAAGAAACTGGCGCCCAGGGACGTGACCGAGAGCTGCATGAAGATCGCGTCGGCACCGGCATTGCGGAACTTGGTGACCTGCGGAGTCAGGTCGGTCGCGGTGTAGGGTACGCCGACGGACTCGACGATCGTGAAGCCGAGGTCCTTCGAGAGCTTCTGTGCGAACTCGGCGCCGAATTTTCCGTAGGCATCTTCCTGGTAGACGACCGCGACCTTCTTGGCGCCGTTGCGCACCACCTGCTTCCAGATGCTTTCCATACCGGCCGTGTCGTTCGGCGCGATCCGGAAGATCCAGGGGTAGAAGGCGTTGTTCTTGTCGGTGATGGCGACCGTGCCCGCCGGGCCGAGCAACGGCACCTGCAGGCGCTGCGCGACCGGGCCGGCGGCCAGGATGCCACCGCCGGTGCCGGGGCCGACGATCGCGACCACCTTCTCGTCATTGATCAGCTGGGTGACGCAACGCGCGGCCTCGGTCGGGTTGGTCTTGTCGTCGCAGAAGACGAAGTCGACCTTGCGCCCGTCCATCGATCCGCCGTATTCCTTGATGAGCGCGTTGAGCGTGTCGCGCTCCGGAATGCCGAACACCGCCGCCGCGCCGCTCATGCTGAGCACCGCGCCCACCTTCACGGGCGGCTTGTCCTGAGAGAAACCCCATGTGGGCCAGATGACGGCAGCAGCCGTCGTCAGGGCAAGTGCCCCGGTCTTGATCGCGTGCATGTCTGTCTCCGATCACCTTGCGGCGTGTTTAGGTTGTCAACGAAGTCCACCACTGGCGCGCAGCACCTCGCCGCTCACCGCATCCGAATCCGGCGAGAGGAAGAAGGCCAGGGGTTTGGCGACATCGAGCGGCCCGACGTGCTCGCGCAGCGGAATGCGTCGACGCTGCAGCTCGATGAAATCTGCACTGAAGGCCTGCCTGACCTTCTCGGTATGGACCGAGCCGGGCGCAACCACGTTGACGCGGATGCCGTCTGGACCCAGGCTGCGCGAGAGGGTATGCGTGAGCCCGACCACGCCGGCCTTGGCAGCGTCGTAGCCCGCATTGCCCATGTGGTCGAAGTTGCCGAAGGCTGCCAGCGACGCGACATTGGCGACCTTGCCGTAGTGCCGCTCCCGAAAGTGCGGCACCAGTGCGCGGGTCATGAAGAACGCGCTGTCGAGGTTCAGCCTCACCGTCTGCTGGTATTCCGCGGCGCTGATGCGGTCGATCGGCCGGTCGATGATGTCCTCGCCGATGCCGGCGATGCCGCCCGCGATGTTGGCGAGGCCATGCACCGCGTCGAAGCGCTCGATCGCGGCGGCAGCAGCGAGGCCAGCGCCCTGTTCGTCGGCCACGTCCACCTTGAGCGTCGCCAGCCGATCGCGCATCGACCCTGCACGCTCCTCGAGCGCCGCAAGCCGCTTGCCACTGATGTCGCAGGCCATCACGCCGGCCCCGCCTGCGAGCAGCAGCATCACCAGCTCGCCGCCGATCCCACCGGCCGCAGCGGTCACCAGGTAGTTGCGCTCGGCGTGGCTCATGCAGCCGCCTTCTTCTTTTCGAGGTCCTCGCCGCAAACGCCGCAGAACCGGTGGTCCTCCGGGAGGTGATCGGCACCGCAGGCCTTGCAATGCACGCTGTAGCCGCCATAGGGCGCCACGGTGTTGTGCCCGGTATCCAGCGCCTGCCAGCTGGGGTTCGAGTCGACCGGCTTCTTGTTGAAGAATGCGCCGAAGCCGGCACGGGATTCCATCGACGGGAAATGCAGCGTGCACCACTCCCGTGCCTGTGTCATCTCCCGGAACATCAGCTCCTTCTGGTGGTTCAGCGCCACCTTGGTGTAGCGCAACGCTTCCGGGAACATGCGCGCCAGGTTGTCGACGATCTTCTCGACCTCCGCATCGAGCTCCTCGTAGTCGCAAACCGTGTTGACCACGCCCCATTGCTCGGCCAGTTCCGAGGTCACCGGCTTGAGCGCCATCAGCACGTCGCGCGCGCGGCGGTCGCCGACCATCAGCGGCCACCATTGCACGGGGCCGAAAGCGGCCACGCTGCCCACGCCGACGCCCACCTGCTGGAGCTTGGCCGTGCGGTTCATGACCACGAAGTCGGCTGCCAGGTGAAAGGCGTTGGCGCCACCGACGACATCGCCGTTGACCCTGTGGATCACCGGCTTCGGGCAATGCATGATCTCCGAGAAGGTGCGTTCCATCGCACGCTCATACGACTTCATGCCCGTCAGGTCGTCGACATAGCGCAGGTTGTAGTCGGTGACGTCGCCCCCCGTCGAGAAGAAGCGCTTGCCGGCCGCCGTGATGACCACGCTGCGAATGCCCGGCCCTTCGCCGGCCCGCTCGACCGCACCGCGGATTTCCTCGAGCGTCTCGCGGCGGAACGAATTGCCGCGCCCCTCGCGCCGAATCGTGATCCAGGCCGCATGGCCGCGCTGCTCGAATGAGATGTCCTCGTAGTGGACATCGAAGGTCCGGTATTCCTTCATGGGTTCGCCTTTCTGTTGGAGCCGGGCCCGACGCGGGTCCGGAGTTCTGCCTTGAGGATCTTTCCGAGCCCGTTCTTGGGAAGCTCCTCGATGATGTCGACCGTGCGCGGGCACTTGTAGCCAGAGAGCCGCTCGCGACAGAAAGCCACGAGTTCCTCGGAACCGACCGTGCGGCCGGGATGCAGCGACACGAACGCGTGCGGCAGCTCGCCCCACTCTTCGTCCGGCTTGCCGATCACGCTGGCTTCCCGGATCGCCGGGTGCCAGTACAAGACCTCCTCGACTTCGCGGCTCGAGATGTTGGCTCCGCCGCTGATGATCAGATCCTTCTTGCGGTCGACGATGGTGAGATAGCCGCGCTCGTCGAGCGTCGCCATGTCGCCGCTGTGCAGCCAGCCGCTGCGCATGGTCTCGGCGGTCTTCTCGGGGTCGTTCCAGTATCCGGTCATGACCTGCGGCCCGCGGAAGACGATCTCGCCGACCTCGCCGGGCTTCACGTCCAGGTCGTCGTCGTCCACCACGCGCAGCTCGGTTCCGAACGCGGCGCGGCCGCAGGAGTTGAGGAGGGCTCGATCCCCGCCCATGCCGTCGAGGTGATCCTGCTTGTCGAGGTAAGCGGCGATCGACGAGACCTCGGTCATGCCGTAGCCCTGGATCAGCACGTTGCCGAAGACCTCCTGCAGCCGCTCGATGCGCTCTGTCGGCATCGGCGCCGAGCCGTAGCCGATGGTCACGATGCTGTCGGTATCGGTGCTGCCGAGCCGCTGGCTCTCGAGCACGCGGAACAACATCGTCGGCACCAGGTGCGAATGGGTGATGCGCTCCTTCTCGACCAATGCCAGCCATCGGTCCGCGTCGAAGTTGCGCTGGTCGGTGAAGACGACGCAGGCGCCCAGCAGCCAGGCCGGCACGTAGAACATGTTGATCGACGCAATCGAGTTGTGCGGATAGACCAGCAACACGCGTGTGTCGCGGGTGAACTCGTAGCCGATCACGACCACCGGTGCATGCGCGACGCTCTGGCGCTGCTGATGCAGGACTCCCTTCGGCGTTCCGGTGGCGCCGCTCGTGTAGCAGATGAAGAAGTTGTCGTCGGCGGTGACGTCCACCTGCGGCTCGGCCGCGTCCTGACGCGCGAGCCATCGCTCGTACTCACAGGTCGAATCGTCCGGGTCGAAGACGATCACTCTCCTGAGCGAGGGCATTGCGCCCGCGTCTGCCAGCTTGGCGGCATATTCCTTCTCGACGAAGAGCAAGCTCGCGCCGCAATGGTTGACCACGTAGGCGATCTCGCGCGGCACGCTCCGGAAGTTGACCGGCACATGCACGAAGCCACCCTTCGCAGCGGCGCCGAGTGCCTCGACCGCCTCGACGTGGTTGTTCATCAGCACCGCAACCCGGTCGCCGCGCTGCAACCCTTCGGCATACAAGCCGTTCACCTGGCGATTCACGCGTTCGTTGAAGCGCGCGAACGTGAGGCGGCGTTCGCCGTCCACGTAGGCGAGCTTGTCGGGAGAACGCTCGGCACAGCGTCGAATCCAGGCGGCCACGGTCATGCGGTCGTTCCTTCGGTGCGGCGGTTCAACGGATGCGCAGCGTGAGCGGCGACTCGACCGCTCGGCTCAGCACGCGCGGCGAGTAGGTCACGGGCCCGGCGAGCTCGAGCTTGGGATAGCGTCGGGTCATCTCCAGTAGCCCGATCTCGACTTCGAGCCGGGCAAGAGGCGCACCCAGGCAGAAATGAATGCCGTGCCCGAAGGCCAGATGAGGATTCGGATTGCGCGCGATATCGAGGCGTTCCGGGTCGGCGAACTGCGCCGGATCGCGATTGGCCGCAGCCATCAGCAGCATGACGCGGTCGCCCTTGGCCACGTCGACGCCTCCGATCACCATGTCCTCGGCGGCCGCGCGCATCGTGCCCTTCATCGGGCCGTTGAAGCGAAGGCATTCCTCGATGCCGGACTTGACCAGCTGCGGCTGCTCGGCGAGGCGGGACCATTGATCGGTCTGCAGCAGCGACGACACTGTGTTGCCGATCATGATCTGCGTGGTCTCGTGCCCCGCGTTCAGGATCAGCATGCACGAATAGAGCACGTCGTCCGGCGTCAGCGTAGCGTCGTTGCGCTGCACCTCCATGAGCCAGGTCATCATGTCGTCGCGGGGAGATGCAAGGCGCTGCTGGTAGAGGTCCTGCAGATAGGCCTTGAACTCGATGATCGACTCCTGCGCGCGTTCCATGCGCTGCGGCGTGCCAACACCGCCGTGCAGCAGCTCGTTGAGTTCATGCGACCAGGCATGGAAGCGGTCGAGGTCTTCGCGCGGGGCACCGATGATGGTGGCGATCACGTTGGCCGGCAGCGGAAAGCCGAAGTCGTTGATCAGGTCGACCTCGCGCTTTTCTTCCCAACCATCCAGGAACTCGCCAACGAAGGCTTGCACGATGCCTCGCATCGTCTGAACCGTCTTGGGCGTGAACGATCGGCTGAAGATCTTGCGAAGCTGCGTGTGCTTGGGCGGATCGACAAACACCGGCCAGCTGTTGAGCACCTCGTAGGTCAGCGCGAAGCGCTCGCGATCTTCGGGCGAAAGCCGCTCCTTGAAGTACGGGGTGATGGTGTCGGCCAACATGCGCGAGTCGTGCAGTCCGGCGTACACGTCTTCGTACTTCGAGACGATCCAGCCGCGCCAGCGCTCGTTCCAGTGCACCGGCCGGGTTTCGCGGCACTCCCGGTAATAGGGATACGGGTCGGCCAGCAGCGCCGGATCGAGAAGATCGTCGTTGACGGATATCACCATGCATTTGCCTCGTTCTGGTTGTCGGCTGCGGCTGCCTGTTCGCCAGTCATCCGACCCACTTTCTATCGACGCTGTTTACTAAGCGCTTGCTTAGATGGGTTTGAGCGAGCGCTTAGTGTATGCTCGCGATCCGGAGGTGTCAACGATGGACATGGGCTTACGAGGCAAGGTTGTATTGGTGACCGGATCGAGCCGCGGCATCGGCCTGGCCGAAGCCAGGTTGTTCGCGGCCGAAGGCGCGCGGCTGGCGATCAATGGCCTCGATCCCTCGCGCGCGGAGGCTGCTGCGGCTCGGCTGTGCGAAGGCGGAGCGGACGCGAAGGCGTTTCCCGCCGATGTCTCGGATGCAGGCCAGGTCGCTGCGCTTTTTGCCCGCATTGCCGAATCGATGGGACCTTGCGAAATCCTCGTCAACAACGCCGGCCTGGCCGGTCGGCGGCTCGGCAGGCCCTCCGAGCAGATCACGGAAGACGATTGGGATGCGGTGATGGACAGCCACATGCGTGCGACCTGGCTATGCACCCGGGCAGCCCTGCCGGCGATGCGTGCGGCCCGCTGGGGCCGCATCGTCAATACCTCCTCGATCCACTACACCGGGGGTGGGCGTCCGGGGCTGTCGTCGTACGCTGCCGCGAAGGGAGCGATCTCTGCCTTCACGCGGACGGTCGCCAAGGAAATCGCCGAAGACGGCATCACCATCAACTCGGTGGCGCCCGGCTTCGTGCGGACCGACATGCTCACCCGACTGCCGGACGACTTCCAGCAACGCGTGCGCTCGCAGAATCCGATCGGGCGTCCCGCGGAACCCGAGGAGGTCGCGGCCGCAGTCGTCTTTCTAAGTTCGCAGCACGCTTCCTACATCAATGGCGCCCTGCTCGCTGTCGATGGCGGGCGACGCGAGTTCTTCTGGAGTTGAAGGGCTTCGGGCGATTCATCATCTTCCGCGCGGCCACCGCGTCCGCCAAGAATGGCGACGTGGGCCCGCTGTAGGCATCAACCTCGATGCCAGCGGCTGCCGTACACCGTGCCGCCGGCGGCCGCGATGCGCCGAAGCGCCGCAGGCGCAGACAGCCGTGGCGCCGCGTAGCTTGCCGCCAGTTCATCGCACCGCGCGACGAATCGGGCGCTGCCCATGCCGTCGATGTAGGAAAGCGGTCCGCCGGTCCAGGGTGCAAAGCCCCAGCCGAGGATCGCGCCGACGTCGGCTTCAGCGGGATCGACGATCACGCCCTCCTCGAGGCATCGCGCCGTCTCGAGCGCTTGTGCGCCCAGCAGGCGATCGCGCAAGTCGGCGATGGTGGCGGCATGAACCCTGCCTTGCGCGGCTGCGTCCCGCAGCCCCGGCCAGAGCTGCTTCTTGCCGTCCGGGCTCCAGTCGTAGAAGCCCTTGCCGGACTTCTTGCCGATGCGTCCGAACTCCTCGACCAGTCGGCCCACCATCTCGTAGCCCGGCGTCTGACGATAGGCCTCGCCCAGGTCCTTGCGGGATTGCAGGTTGATCTGGTGCACCAGGTCGAGCGCCACCGCATCGGACAGGGCGAGAGGCGGCACCGGCATGCCCGCGGCGACGCCGGCGGCCTCGATCAGATCGGGATCGACACCCTGCGCCAGCATGTCGTACGACTCGGCTTGGTAGGCCATGACCACGCGGGTGGTGTAGAAGCCGCGCGAGTCGTTGACGACGATCGGTGTCTTGCCGATCGCCTGCACGAAATCCAGCGCGCCGGCCAGGCTTTCGTCGCTGGTGAGCCTGCCGCGGATCACCTCGACCAACGGCATCCGCGGCACCGGCGAGAAAAAGTGGAGACCGATGAATTGCGACGGTCGATCCGACGCCTCGGCCAACCCGGAGATCGGCAGCGTCGAGGTATTGGTCGCGAACAGGGCATGAGCCGGGATCACGGCCCCGGCGCGACGGGTGGCCTCGGCTTTCACTTCCCGATCCTCGAACACGGCTTCGACCAGCAGGTCGACGCCGGCGAGGTCTTCGTAGCGTTGGGTCGGCCGGATGCGTTCGAGGGTGGCGCTGCTCGCGGCCGCGTCGATGCGGCCCGCAGCCACGGCAGCCTGCTCCTGCTGGCGCAACTTGCCGAGTCCGCGCTCGGCCGCCTCCCGGCTGACATCCAGCAGCACCACCGGCAGACCGGCGCGCGCAGCGACCAAGGCAATGCCGCTGCCCATGAGTCCTGCGCCGAGCACGCCGACCTCGGCGATGCGGCGCCTGGCAAATCCTGCCGGGCGGCTCGCAAGATTGTTGGCACGTTGCACGCTCGCGCCGAGCGTGCGAACCATGTGCCGCGCAACCGGGCCACGGGCCACCTCGACGAATCGATCTGCGGCGGACTCGAGCGCAGCTTCGAATGGCGCATCGGCGTCTTCGAGGAGCATGGCTCGCACCGCCGCCTGCGCCGGTTGCTGCGAGAGCCGGGCTGCTGCCAGCACCAGCCATCGGCGAACCGACTCGGCAAGCTCCGCGGGCACCGCCAATTCGTCGACCAGCCCGGCATCCAAGGCCGCAGCCGCGGTGAGGGGTTGCCCGCCCAGCAGGATCGGAAGCGCCGCCGAGCCGCCGAGCCGCCTGGCCGCCCGCAAGGCGCCGCCTGCCGCCGGAGGCAGTCCGAGCTTCAGATCGGTAAAGCCCACCTGGAGGTCGGCACGACGCGCCGCGAACCGTCGCTGGCAAGCCATCGCCAGTTCCAGGCCGAGCCCGAGCGCGCTGCCGCCGATCGCGGCTGCAAAGGGCTTGGGCGAGGTTTCGATTCGGCGCAGCACCGCGTTGAGGCGTTCGACCTGGGCGGTCAAGGCGCCAGCCCCGGTTTCGGCGATGGCCTCCAGGAGCCATTCGGCATCCCAACCGCCGACGAACTCGTCGCCGGCCCCAGTGATCATCGCGGCACGGATCGATGTCGAAGCCAGCACCTCGTCGACCGCGGCTTCGAGCTGGCCGAGGGCCTCCGGCGTGAGCCGGTTCGAATCGCCCTTCGGCTGCCAAGAAAGAGTGGCGATGCCTTCGGCATCCACCGTCACCACGACCGCATTCGACATTTCAGATTCCCAGGTAGGCGCTGCGCACCTTGTCGTTCCGGCGCAGCAGGTCGGGCGTTCCTTCGAGCACGACCCGGCCGTTCTCGATGACGTAGGCGTAGCTGGTCAGGCCGAAGACGAAGGCGGTGTTCTGCTCGACCAGCAGGATCGAGATGCCGTCGGCATTCACCTGCCGGATCACCTCTCCCAGCCGGCTCACCATCTTGGGCGAGAGGCCGAGGCACGGCTCGTCGATCAACAGCACCTTGGGCCGCGCCATCAGCGCACGCGCGACCGCCAGCATCTGCTGCTCGCCGCCGCTGAGCGTGCCGGCGGGCTGCGTTGCACGCTCCTTGAGCACGGGGAACTGGGCAAAGACCTTCTCGGTCATCTCGCGCTTGCTGGCAGGCGACTGGAGGAAGCCGCCCATCTCCAGGTTCTCGGCCACCGACATGTCGGGGAAGAGTTGCCGGCCCTGTGCGACCTGGACCAGGCCGCGGCGCACGATATCGGCCGTCTTGCATTGGCTGATGTCCTGGCCGCCCAGCAGGGTACGACCGCGCCGCTGCACCAGGCCGGTGATGGCGTTGAGCGTGCTCGTCTTGCCCGCGCCGTTGGCGCCGACCAGCCCGACGATCTGTCCTTGCGGCACCGAGAGCGAGAGGCCGCGCACCGCCGCCACGCTCTGGTAGGAAACCTCGAGGTCCTCAACCTGCAGCATGGGCGGCCTCGGCTCCGAGATAGGCTTCGATCACCCGCGGGTCCTGCGTGATCTCGCGCGGTGGGCCGTCGGCGATGAGGGCGCCGGCGTCCAGCACCACGGCGCGGTCGACGAGGCCCATCAGGAAATGCAGGTTGTGCTCGATGACCCACACCGTGACGCCGGCGGCGTGAACGTGGCGTATCACCCGCTGAAGGTTGGCGACCTCCTCGGCGCTCAGTCCGGCCGCCGGCTCGTCCAGCAGCAACATGATCGCGCCGGTGGCAATGGCCATCGCGATGCCCAGCTCGCGCATCACGCCACTGGGCAGCGACGCGCCAGGCTCGTCCGCATATTTCTCGAAACCGAACTCCTGCATCACGTCGGCGATGACGGGTTGTCGCCGGGCGCCTCGTCCATGCGGGAGGTGGCCTGCGATGCGAAGGCTCTCGCGAATGGTGAGCTTGGGAAAGACCCGTGCGCCTTGGAACGTGCGCACCAATCCTCTGGCGGCAAGCGCGTGCGGCGCCTTGCCGGTGACATCTTCGCCGTCGAAGTGGATGCGGCCGCGGGTCGGCGAGAGAAAGCCGCTGACGCCGTTGAACAGGGTGGTCTTGCCGGCGCCGTTCGGCCCGATCAGCCCGCAAAGCTCGCCCCTGCGAATTTCCAGCGACACGCCCTTGACGGCGGCCAGACCGCCGAACTGCTGGGTCACGTCGTCGATGCGGAGCAGGCTCATGGCTGCTTCGCGTCCTGCGAGCTTCGTGCACCCGCGGCTCGGCCGGCGCCGCGCTTCCAGCGTTCGAGCCGCTGCTTGATCAGGCCGGCAATGCCCTGCGGCATGAACAGCACCACGAGCACGATCACCGCACCGAGGATCACGAGCCGATAGAGCCGGGCCATGCGCAGCAGCTCCGGGATGCCGAAGAACACCAGCGTGCCGATGATCGGCCCCGCGATGGTGCCGACGCCGCCGAGGATCAGCACCCCGATCAGCGAGATGGTCTCGTGCGCATTGAGCAGGTCGGGCGAGATGAAGCTCATCACCGGCGCGTAGGCCGTACCCACCATCGCGGCCAGCATCGAGCTCAGCACATAGGCAGCCAGCTTGTGGCCCATGACGTTGATGCCGAGGAACGAGGCCAGCGTCTCGTCCTCGCGCACGGCGACCAGCGCGCGGCCGAATCGGGAGCGCTGGATGCAGAACACCACCGCCAGCGTAACGAGCAGCATGCCGACCGCAAGCCAGTAGAGGCCACGCGCGGTCGAGAACTCGAAGCCGAACAGCGGACTCGGCGCATACGCGACCCGCATGCCCATCGGCCCGCCGGTGACCGTATGCCAGTTGGCGGCCACCAGCCGGGCGAGTTCGCCGAAGGCGAAGGTGATCAGCGCCAGGTGCACTCCGCCGGTGTAGCGAAGCGCGGGATAACCGATGAAGGCAGCGACGGCAGCCGCCATGACCATCGCGACCGGCACCGCGATCCAGAAGTCCAGCCCGAAGCTGGTGACCAGCAACGCCGACGCATAGGCCCCGAAGCCGTAGAACGCCGCATGCGACATCGCGAACTGCCCGGCATAGCCGATCACGATGTTGAGCGAAGTGGCCAGCGCGGCCTGCAGCGCGATCAGCGTGCCCAGGTAGACCAGGTAGCGCGAACTGCCGAACACCGGCACCGCCAGCAACAGCGCAAGCAGCAGCCAGCCGAACGCAGGCGCCCAGCGGGCGATGATGGCGAGCGGATGGCTTGTCCCACCCGCCGATTTGACAGGCGCGGCCGGCGATGTGACCGGTCCGAAGGCGAAACTCATACGCGCGCCTTGCCTCTCGCTCCGAACAGCCCTCGCGGGAAGTAGAGCAGCGTCACGATCATCAGGATGAAGCCGTAGCCGTCACGGAAAGATGCGGACAGGTAGCGAGAGCCGAAGCTCTCGGCAAGCCCGAGCAGGAAGCCCGCCAACACCGCGCCGGGCACGCTGCCGAGCCCGCCGAGCACCGTGAGGATGAAGCCCTTCATGAGCGGGCCGGCAGCCATGTAGGGCGTGATGGCGAACAGGCTGCCGTAAAGCACGCCGGCCGCGCCGGCCATGGCGCTGCCGAGCACGAAGACCCACGCGGTGACATGCGTGATCTGCACGCCCACAAGGGCGGCGCCGGTGCGGTTCTGCCCCATCGCACGGATTGCCTTGCCGAAGCGTGTTTTCTGAAGGAAGAGGTAGAAGCCGGCGACCAGCACCAGCACCAGGACCAGCACCAGGACTCGCTGCGACGACAACGTCATGCCGGCCAGCTGGAAGCTGCCGGTGAGCGGCGGATCGAAGGTGCGATGGTCCGGCGTGAAGACAGCCGCCGCCAGGTTCTCGACCACCATGATGACCCCCAGCGATACCGTGAGCCCGGTCATGTGGTCGGTCAGCGTGTGGCGAAAGATCAGCCGCTCCAGGATCAACCCGAAGAGCGCCATGCCGCCCATTGCAAGCAGCAGCCCGGCCCAGAAGCCGAGGCCCGCCGTGACGCAGAAGAAGGCGATGTAGGCGCCCAGCATCACCATCTGCCCATGGGCGAAATTGAGGATGCCCATGATGCCGAATACCAGCGTGACGCCGACCGCCACCGTGGCGTACAGGCCGCCGACCATCAGTCCGTCCAGCACCGTCTGGGCAATGTCGATCCACATGTCGGGTCTTTCGAAGTCGAGGCCGGAGGGGCCTCGCGGGTTGCTCGCAGGTTACTGGACGCTCGCGCGGACCGAGGTGATCTTGCCGTCCTTCAGCATGCCGATGTCGATGTCCGACTCGGCCCTGCCGTCCTTGTCGAAGCGCATCGAGCGCACCCCGTCGTAGCGCATCGACTTGATCCTGGCCGCGATCGCCTTGAGGTCCGTCGTGGAGCCGGTCTCTTCCATCGCCTGCGCCAGCATGAAGACGGTGTCGTAGTAGCACAGTGCCCAGTAGGTGTTGGGAGAGATCTCCTTCTTGGTGAAGGCCTTGTAGCGATCGGTCCAGGCGCGAACCTTCGGGTCGGCGCCGTACTCCAGGTCGCGGGTCAGGATCTGCCAGAGGAAGCCGTCGATCTGCTTGGCGTACTTGATGCCCGGCTGGCCGGAGCCCCCGCGGTACATGATTTTCTTGGGCAGGCCGCCGAGCTCGGTGCTCTGCCGCACGATGGCCTCGACCATCGGATCGTTGGTACCGGTCAGCATGCCGTCCAGCCCCTGGTTCTGGAACTTGCGCAGCACCGGAGCGAAGTCCGAGGTATCGGGCTGGAAGTACTCGACCACCGGCACCGCGACGCCGGCCTGTTCGAGGAGCGGCTTGTAGATCGAGACGATGCTGCGGCTCACGTCCTCGTTCGGCAGCATGATGCCGACCTTCTTGATGCCGAGTTCCTTCACGCCCGCCGGCACGAAGGACTTGGCAGTGGCCGCGTCGGCATTGAGGGTGCGAAAGAGCAGCTCCGAGCCCGGTTTGCCCAGGAAGGTATCCATCAGGGTGAAGCCGCCGAAGTAGAGCACCTCGCTCTTGGCGAAAAGCGTGGCTGCCGGCACGCCCGGCCCGCTGGTCATGAGGCCGAACACCACCTTGATGTCGTCGTCGCGCAGCAATCGCTGGGCGCCGCTCACGGCGAACTCCGGCTTCGACTGCGCATCTTCCGAGACCACGGCCAAGGTGAGCTTCTTGCCCTTGACCGTGATGCCGCCGCGCTTGTTGATCTCGTCCACGGCCATCAGCACACCCTCGCTGGCCGGCAGGTCGAAGCCGGCGTGCGGACCGGTCAGGCTGTTGACCATGCCGATCTTGACGGTCTGCGCCAGCGCGGGCGCGGCCAGCGCGAAGCCGGCGACGGTCAATGCCGCGAGGCGGGCCAGGAGACCCCTAGGAGGCTTGCTCATGAACATTCCTTTCGTTCGTTCCAGAACCGTTCGCGCAGATCTCTGCGCAGTACCTTGCCCATGCTGTTGCGCGGAAGCACATCCAGGGTGAAGAGCGACCTCGGATGCTTGAACTTGGCCAGCTTGCCGGAGCAAAAGCTGACCAGCTCCTGCTCGCTCATCTGCTCGCCCTGGCGCAACACCACGCAGGCGCGCGGCGACTCGCCCCAGGTCTCGTCCTGTACGCCGACCACGGCGACCTCGAGGATCTTGGGATGCTCGGCCAGTACCCGCTCGATCTCGGCCGGATAGATGTTCTCTCCGCCGCTGATGATGGTGTCGCGCTTGCGGTCGAGGATGTGCAGGAAGCCGTGCTCGTCGATCAGGCCGACATCGCCGCCGGTCTCCCAGCGGCCGGTGCGCATTGCGGCCGTGGCTTCGGGGTTGTCGTGGTAGCCGAGGAAGGGGACCGGGTTGCAGGCATGGATCTGCCCAGGTTCACCTGGCCCGAGCGTCCGGCCCTCTTCGTCGAGGATCGCGATCTCGCAACCGAAGGATGCCTGGCCGAGCGACCGGTTGGTCCGCATCATGTCCTCGTGCCGGCAGTAGGTGATCCAGCCGCTTTCGGTCCAGCCGTAGCTGTCGCTCAAGCGGGTGCCGGGCAAGAGGGCCTCGAAACCTTCGATGACCGGCGTCGGCAGGCGGGCGCCGGAACTCATCACCCCGCGCAATTGACTGCAGGGCCCGACCTTGGCACCACCCGCCGCGCTTTCGATGAGCGTCGACAGCATCTTGGGCACCAGGAAGCACCAGGTGATGCCCCGCTCCTGCAGGTCTTCGAGCGCTTCCTCGCCGCGGAACTCGGTGCGCAGCACCACCCGGGCGCCGACGCACAGCGAGATGAGTGCGATCGAACCGAAGGACTGGTGGAAGATCGGACCCGGGACCAAGGTCACCTCTTCCTCGGTGATGCCGTAGCGCCATCCCCACGAGGCGAAGCGAACCAGCAAGGCGAGATGGCTCATCACGGCGCCCTTCGGGAAGCCCGTGGTGCCCGAGGTATAGAAGATCGCGCCGGGGCTCGACGGGCCGGTGGTGCATGGCAAGTCTTTCGCCGGCGCATTGGCAATGATCCGCTCGTAGGCGAACTCGTGATCGGCAGCCGGGCCGAACACCACGATCCGGCCGAAGGGGATGCGTGCAGCCGGGTCTTGCTCGGCCAACAGCGGCAGGAACTCGGCCCCCATCAGCAGTGCGGCCGCGCCGGAGTTCTGGAGCAGGTAAGACAGTTCGGGCGCGGTAAGCCGGTAGTTTGCAGGTACCGCGACCAGCCCCGCCAACTGGATGCCGACGTAGGCCTCCAGGTAATCCGGGCTGTTCTGCGCGAACAGTGCGACCCGGTCGCCGCTTCGAAGGCCCATTCCGAGCAAGGCATTCGCGCAGCGGAGGGACCGATTCCAGAACTGGCCGTAGCTGCGTTCGCCGCCCTCGAACTCGATCGCGACCCGAGACGGATGGCGACGAGCTGCTATGCCGACCAGGTCGGCCAGGCGGGTGACATTCGGCGGGGTTGCGACCGGCATGCTCTCGTGTCTCCAAACTTGTTCCGTCGCGGACTTATAAGCGTCCGCTTAGCTCAAACTAAGCACTTGCTTATCCTAGGACGGCGCTGTTTCGCTGTCAACAGTGTCTGCCCTGGGTCAGAGGCTTTCCGGATCGGGTCCGGCTCAGGTCTGTGAAACCGGCAGGCGCACCACCAGGCCGTCGAGTTCGCGCGTCAGAACGACCTGGCAGGTCAGCCTGCTGTTGGGCTGCGAATGCATGCAGCCGGCCTCGATCATCTCCTGCTCGTCCTCGGAGGGCGGCGGCACCCGGTCGATCCAGGCCTCGTCGATGTAACCGTGGCAGGTTGCGCAGTTTCCGGCACCGCCGCAATCGGCGACGATGCCGGGTACCAGGTTGCTGGTCGCAGCCTGCATGACCGAATGGCCGGCCTCGGCTTGGACCAGGTATTCGGTCTCGTTATGTTCGATGAATCGGACGCTCGGCATGGCGGATGGGATTGGTGGTTTCAGATCAGACCTGGGCGGCGGGCGCCGGCGCCAGGCTCTTCAAATCGAAGCTTTCGTCCGCCAGGGCGGATTCGTCGGCATGCATCCGGCCCGCGACGATGCGCTTGGCCAGCATGAAATCCTTCGGCCGGTTCACCATGTCGGCCGCCACGACGCGGCCGTCCTTGAGGTAGAAGGCCGCGAACGATCGCCCCGCCATCGAGCCGCGCAGCACCAGGCGGTCGTAGCCGCGCGACAGGCCCACCATCTGCAGCTTGAGGTCGTACTGGTCGGACCAGAACCAGGGCACGGCGCGATGCGGGCGCTGCTGGCCGCACAGGGTGGCGGCCGCGGTTCGGGCTTGTTCGACGGCGTTGGGTACGCTCTCGAGCCGGATCAAGCCGTCGGCCACCGGGTTCGGATGACTGGTGCAATCGCCGGCAGCGACGATCGCCGAATCGGCGGTGCGGGCAAACTCGTCCACCACGATCCCGTTGTCGATCGGCAGGCCGGCGGCCTGCGCGAGTTCGGTGTTCGGCACCACGCCGATGCCCACCACCACCAGGTCGACCTCGACCGCGAAGTCGCGGCCGTCATGGGCTCGGCAGCGCACGGCGGCGACCCGATCGCCCCCCGGTGCGAAGTCGAAGCCAGCGAGTGCCACGTTGCAACGCAGATCGACCCCGGCAGCGCGGTGCACATCCTCGTAGAAGGCGGAAACCTCGGGCGCGGTCACGCGTGCCAGCACGCGGGCGTGGGCCTCCAGCACGGTCACCTTCAGGCCGTGCTTGATCGCGGCCGAAGCCACTTCGAGCCCGACATAGCCGCCGCCGACGATCGCGATCCGGGCGCCGGCGCGGAACTGCGGCCGCAGGCGCTTGACGTCGTCGATGGTGCGAAGGTAGTGAAAGTTGCCGGAGCCTTCCGCCTGCTCGGCCTGGGGCGCCACCAAGCGCCGAACCCGCGCGCCCGTGGCGAGCGCGAGGCCGTCGTAGTGCAACGTTTCGCCGCTCGACAAGTCGATCCGGCGCCGGACCCGGTCGATTGCCATGGCGCGGGTCGAAGAAAGAAATCGAACGTCGGCAGCGGCATAGGTCGCCGGTGGTCGCAGCAGCAGTGACTCTTCGGCAGCGTCTGCCTGCGAAAGCCAGGTCTTCGAGAGCGGCGGGCGTTGATAGGGCAACCAGACTTCTTCGCCGATCAAGGTGATGCGGCAACCCGGCTTGCCCTGGCGCAAGGCCACTGCTAGTTCGCCAGCAGCATGGCCGGCGCCGATGATGACGATCGAATCGTTCATGCCGGCGCCCTCACCGCACGCGCCGCCCTTGCAGCGATACCCCGCCGTGCGGCCACCAGGTGGTTGAGCACCGAGGTGCCGTCGACTATCGACATCATTCGCGCATCGGCTTGCAGGCGCGCGATGGGATGATCGACCGCGAGCGCGGAAGAACCCATGCAGTCCGCTGCCCAATGGCAGGCTTGCAACGCAAGCTCACCGCCGAGCGCCTTGGCCGACGAAGCGAGCGGCAAGGCATCGTCCGCGCCGAGGTCGGCGCCAACCCGCAGGCACAGGAGACGCGCCGCCTCGCAGCGCGCCGACAACGATGCATGGCCCTCTTGTACCAGGCTGCTCGCCGACAACGGATGAGCGGCCACGGTGCGCTGGCGCGCGTAGTCCTGCGCGAGGTCGAGCGCAGCCCGGGCGATACCCAGGGCCTGCAGCGCTGCCAACATCCGCGCGATCGGAAACGCGGCCTTGGCGCCCGCGGCGCCCTCGCCTTCCCTGCCGAGCCGAAGCTCTGCGGGAATTTCGCAGTCGCCGAACTCGATTTCAGCGAAGCTCAGGTGCGACAGGCCCACCGGCCTCAAGGCGGTGCGTCGCAATCCCGGCGTGTCGCCCGGCACGATGAACCGGGTGAACTCGGGAACTTCGCGGTCACCCGTATTCGCCAGCACGATGAACATCGACGCGACCAAGCCGTGCGTGATCCAGGTCTTGCGTCCCGACAGCACATAGCCGCCGCCCGAGCGCCGCGCGATGGTGGCAATGCGCGACAGATCGGATCCGGCCTGCGGCTCGGTGATTGCGATGGCGCCGACCTCTTCGCCGCAGAGCAGGCCCGGCATGAATCGCGCCACCTGCGCAGCGTCGCCGAACCCGTGCAGGTAGCGTTGCACGCTGTGATTGCCCAATAGCGCTAGCGACGGCGAGAGGCCGTCGTTGAGGGCGGCGAATTCCAGGACATCGAGTCCCTTGCCGCCAGCCTCCGGCGGCAGGATCGATCCCAGATAACCGGTCGGTTCGAGGGCACGAAAAATCTTTCGGAGATCCGCCAGCGACAAGGCAGCGCCGGCGGCCGGGGCGTGCGCCGCCGCGATCGCGGCAGCCTGCTCTCGCAGCGCCTGCTCGCGCCGCGACCAGCCGAAGCGGTCGCGCTCAGGCACGATCGGCTCCTTCGGAGAGCGGCAATACAGGCGGCGGCCTCGGCATGGCACGGCGGGTGGTCTCGAAGTCGAGCGGCATGCGGACCTGCAGGCTATGCCCCTCGCCGTTGTCGAGGCGGTAGAACATGCCCCGTGCATGGAGCGCCGGATCCGACACGACCTCCGCATAGTCCCGCTCCGGACCGCAGGGCAGCCGCGCCGCCCGTAATTGCGAGGTCCACTCTGCGCGGGTGCGCTTGCGCATCGCGGGGTTGAGCAAGATCTCGATCCGGGCCTGCGCCTCGCAGCGCTGCTCGTTGGTCGCGAAGGCGGGGTCGTCGACCAGCTCGGGCGCGCCCGCGGCCTCGCACAACGCCTGCCAATGCCGCCGGTGCAGCACGGTGACCAGCAGCCGTCCATCGGCCGTATCGAACATGGGCGTGCAGGAGACCATCGAATGATTGCCGTTGCGGCGAACCACGTCGGATGCCGCATCGAACATCGTGAACTGCGGGTACTGCATGTAGAGGCAGGTGTCGGCGAGCGACGCCTGTATGAAATCGCCCTGCCCGGTCTGGCGCAGGTTCTCGAGCGCCGCGAGCACGCCGAGCGCGGCCCAGATACCGGTGGAGACATCCACCACCGAAGGCCCGGTGCGGAAGGTCGGGCCCTCGATCGAGCCGGTCATCGACATCATTCCCATCGAGGCCTGCGCGAGCCCGTCGGTGCCGGCCGGTCCGTCGGGGCCGAAGCCGGTGACATGGACGCAGATCAGGCGCGGATTCAGGGCGCGCAATCGCGCTGCATCCAGGCCAGCCTGGACGAGCATCGCTGCATCCAGGTTGGAGACCACGACATCCGCTTCGATCGCCAACTGGCGAGCCTTCTCGGCCTCGTCCGGACGGGTGATATCGAGGCAGACCACGGTCTTGTTGCGGTTGGTGGATGCATACAGCGCGGCAACGTCGCCGGTGATCGGGCCCATCCGCCGCGTCACGTCGCCCTGCGGCGGTTCCACCTTGGTGACTTGCGCACCGAGATCGGCGAGCACCTGGCCACACGAGGGTCCGGCCACCATGTGCGTGAACTCGACGACGCGCAGGGCGTGCAGCACGGGGAGCATCGTCATTCGCGCCCCAACGGCCGCGGCGCGGGGCCGTCGTAGTCGACTTCCGCATCCGGTACATGGCGCCAGCCGGCCTCGCGCTTCATCTCCTCGACCGCGTGCACCGCAAGCCCAGCGCTGCGCGGCACGAAGGCCAGGGCCCGCACGATCTCCCAGTCGAGCCCGAGGTCCAGGCCGATCGCGGCGAGCGCGCCGTCCTGGTTCATGCGGATCGGCCGGCCCTTGGCGCGGCCCAGCTCGAGCTCGACCGCCTGCGCCAGGCGCGAATGATCGCCGGTCACGCCGTTCCGATCCGCGATCGCATAGAGGCGCGGCACGCGCGGATCGCCTTCGGGATGGAGCGCATGACCGTAGCCGGGGATCTTTTCCTCGCGATCGGCGAAGTGCTTCACGATGGCCGCGGCCGCCGACGCCCGATCATGCGAACCGCGCTCCACCAACGCGCCGAAGCGAACCAGCTGCTGGGCGAGTTGCTGGCAGGCGCCACCGTAGGTATCGCCGAAGGACAGGATTCCGCCCGCGACCGCGGCCTGCAATGGAGTGCCGGATGAGGCGAGGTACCGGGTCACGATGCTGGACGGCACGATGCCGTGATCCAGCACCGAAACGAACATGGCGTCGAGCGTTTCCGCATGCCCGGGCGGCGGCAGCTCGCCACGCGCCAACAGCAGGAAGGCCTCGGCGAACGACATCTTGCCGACCATCTCGCCCAGGTTGTAGCCGCGCAGCACGACCGTGTCCTTGTCGCCATACGCGATGGCGGTTTTCCAGCGTCCCTTGGTGGCCATGGCGATCAGTCCTGGTAGATGAGTTGGATGGCGGAGACCGGGCAGAGCTCTTCGGCTTCCAGCGCGGCTGCTTCGTTCAGGGTGCCCGCGACATAAGCCGCATGCCCGTCCGGCTGCATCGCGAAAAACTCGGGATGGCTCGCGACGCACATGCCGGCGCCGACGCACAGGTGGCCGTCGACCACCACGCGGATGAGTTTTCTTTGCTCGGCCATTTCAGTCCAGCCGGATGTTGACCGGCGCCTCGATGCTGCGGCCGAGGATGCGCGGATCCCACTTGATGCTGCTCGCGAGTTCCATCTTCGGAAAACGACGCAGCAGCTCGTTGAACGCTATCTCCATTTCCATCCGGGCGAGCGGCGCACCCAGGCAGAAGTGGATGCCATGGCTGAACGACAGGTGCGGATTCGGGTTGCGCGTGGCGTCGAAGCGTTCCGGATCCGCGAACTTGGACGGGTCGCGGTTGGCGGCTCCCATGAGCAGCAGGATCCGATCGCCCTCGCGCACCTCCTTGCCGTGAATCGCCATGTCCTCGCCGGCAACCCGCATGGTTCCCTTGAGCGGGCCGTTGTAGCGCAAGCCTTCCTCGATGCCGGTCTTCATGTGCTGCGGGGCGGCGCGCAGCAACTCGAGCTGATCGGGCGTCTGCAGCAGCGTGGTCAGCGTGTTGCAGATCAGGTCTTGCGTGGTCTCGTGTCCGGCGTTCACCAGGAGGATGCACGAATGCAGCACGTCGTCGGGCGTGAGCGTCGGGTCCTGGCGCTGCACCTCCATGAGCCAGCTCATCATGTCGTCGCGCGGATGCTTGACGCGCTCGTCGTACAGCCCTTTCAGGTAGGCCTTGAACTCGATCAACGCGTCCTGCGCGCGATCCATGCGCTGGTCATCTCCGACGCCTGCGAGCAGCAGCGTGGTGAGGCCGTCTGCCCACTTGTGGAATCGGTGAACGTCTTCACGCGGTGCGCCGATGATCGATGCGATCACGTTCGCCGGGAACGGGTAGGCGAAGTCGCGATTGAGGTCGACCTGGTGACGGCCTTCCCAAGGATCGAAGAAATCCTTGACGTAGCCCTCGACCACGCCGCGCATGGTCGCCACCGCCTTGGGCGTGAAGGCGCGGCTGAAGATCTTGCGAAGGTGGGTGTGCTCCGGCGGGTCGAGGAACACCACGAACGAATGCAGCACCTCGTAGGTGAGCGCGAAGCGTGCCCGCTCCTCGTCATTGAGTCGCGTCTCGAAGTACGGCGTGATGCGATCGGCCAGCATCTTCGCGCTGTGCAGGGCACCATAGACATCGTCGTAGCGGGTCAGCACCCATCCACGCCAACGCTCGTTCCAGTAGCACGGGTGGTCCTCGCGCAGCAACTGGTAATAAGGCGATGGATTCTGGACGATCTCTGGATCGAGCAGGTCGTCGTTGACCACGGGCATCTGATGTTCTCCTTGGCCGCGCACCTGCGCGGTGGGGCGTCTTGATCTAAGCGCTTGCTCACTGGTAACTAAGCACGCGCTTATGCTAAGATAATCTGCAGGCCGGGTCAAGGCCATAGCGCCTCCGACGCCGGACTCGACAACCGCACAGAAAGGCAACCATGTCCGAGAAGCTCTACGACGGCTATCAACGCCTGCGATTCGACCGCCCGCACCCTCGGGTGCTGAGGGTCACCATGGACAATCCCGGCAAGAAGAATTCGATCGACGAGGTCATGCATCCGGAGATGGTCCGTGTTTGGCAGGACATCTCGTACGACGACAGCGTCGCCGCAGTCATCCTCACGGGCGCCGGCGATGCGTTCTGCGCCGGCGGCAACTTCGACATGGTCCAGGAGATGGTCGACAGCCACGAGGTCCGCATGAAGAACCTGCGCGAGGCGCGCGACGTGGTCTACAACATGATCAACTGCACCAAGCCGATCATCAGCGCGGTGCGCGGTCCGGCAGTGGGCGGCGGCCTGGTGTGCGCTCTGATGTCCGACATCTCCGTCGTCGCGAAGAAGGCCAAGCTGATCGACGGCCATACCCGCCTCGGACTTGCCGCGGGCGATCATGCCGCCATCATCTGGCCGCTTCTTTGCGGCATGGCGCGCGCCAAGTACCACCTGATGCTGTGCACGACCATCACAGGCGAGGAGGCCGAGAAGATCGGGCTCGTGTCGCTGGCGGTCGACGATGCGGAGCTCGACTCGAAAGCGATCGAGATCGCGTCGCAGCTGGCCGACGGGCCACCCACCGCCATCCGGCTCACCAAGTACACGATGAATCATTGGCTGCGCATGGCGGGCCCGATCTTCGATGCCTCGCTCGCGTTCGAATTCCATGGCTTCACCGGCCCCGAGCTGAAGGAAGGCATGGCTGCCATCAAGGAAAAGCGCGCACCGGTGTTCCCGACGCACAGCGCCTTCTGAGCGGCGCGCTTCGGCCGGGCGGCCCATTGCTGCTGTGGTAGAACCTCAGGCCAAAGCGACAAACACCCGACACCACAACATGGCAACCCGACCCAAGCGGGCCGCTTTCAGGGCGGCTTCCGCCGAGCCTCTTCCGATTGCTTCCGAGGGCGGATTACCCGAGCTGTTCCAGCACCATGTCGAGAGTCCTTCGGTCCGTCGATTGCTCTTGGCGGGCGTGGACAGTTTCTGGAAGAACGGCTTCCATGCGTCGAGCACTCGAGAGATCGCCAAGCGCGCCAAGCTCAGCCCCGCGGCGGTCTACGTGCATTTCAAGTCGAAGGACGAACTGCTGTTCACCATCGTGCTGCTGGTGGCCGAGCGCTTGCTCGAGCAGCTGACGGCCACGTCCGAAGAGGGCGGCAGCCCCACGCAAAGGCTCCGGCGCCTGGTGCAGGACTACGTCGCCTTTCCCGCCAAGATGTACAAGGCCTCGCTGGTCGCCAACCGCGAGTTCAACTCGCTGAACGCGGCCCAGCGAAAGCAGATCGTGAAGATCCGCGACACCCTTGAAATCATCATCGACCAGTGCCTCCGCGAAGGTTGCGCGAGCGGCGAATTCAAGATCAAGGAAATCAGCATCGTCAGGACCGCGATCGTCGCGCTCTGTCGTTCGGTCCTGACCTGGTATTCGCCGAGGGGTCGCTTTACGCCGCAACAGTTGGGCGAGCACTACGCGGATCTGGTCGTCGCGATGGTCGGCGCCAAGCCTTGAGCAACTGAGCTGGCCCAGGTCGATGCCGTCGCTCAGCGGATCCGCAGCACGATCTTCCCGAGATGGTCGCCGCGCACCATGCTCTCCTTCGCAGCCTCGAGCCGGTCGAAGTCGAAGACCCGATCCACGATGGGGCGCAGCCTGCCGGATTCGAGCAACGGCAGCAGGTCGCGGGTGAATTCGCGCGCAGCCGCCACGCGGTGCGCGACGGTTCGCATCTTGTTCGAGACGCCAAAGAGGTGCAGCCGCTTCTTGTGCAGGGCCATCAGGTCCATCTCGGCCTTGACGATGCCGTCGACATAGCCGACGGTGGCGAGCCGACCCTCGAAACCCAATGCCTCCACGCAGGCTGCGAACATCGAACCGCCGACGTTGTTGACAGCCAGGTCGGCGCCGCGGCCGCCGGTCGCTTCCATCACCGCCGGCACGAAGTCCGGCGCTCGGGTTTCGAGGCCGAGGTCGAGGTTCATCTCCTTCAGCCGAGCAAGCTTGGCGGCCGATCCGGAGGTCCCGATCACCTTGGCGCCCAAGGCCTTCGCAACCTGCAAGGACGCGACGCCGACACCGGACGAGATGCCGGTGACCAGCAGCCACTCGCCCGCGGCGAGGCGCCCCTGGGCGATCAGCATGTCGTGCGCGGTGCCATACACCAGCGTGGCGCAGGCCGCATGCTCCCAATCGAGCGAAGGCGGCACCGGGAAGACTTCTTCGGCCATCATGCAGCCCTGCTCGGCGAAGGCGCCGTCGCAGCGGCCCATCACCCGGTCGCCGACCTTGGGCATGCCGGGCTGCACGCCGACCTTCGAGCCGACGGCGATCACCTCGCCTGCACCTTCGAAGCCTGCCGGGCGGGCCGGCCCGTTTGCGGCGTGCAGGCCATGCCCGGCAATGAATTCGCCGCGGTTGAGCGATGCAGCATGGAGGCGGACTGCGATCTGCTCGGGCCCGGGGCTCGGCTCCGGCACATCGCGCATTTCGACGGCCATGCCGCCTTCGAGGGTACGTATCCACCAGGATTTCATGATCGGTCTCTCGCGTGACTCGAGTTACTCGCGTTGAATCTTCGCTTCCTGAACGACCCGGGTCCAACGCTCCATGTCGGCGCGAATCTCTGCGCCGAACTCGTCCGCGCTGATCGGCTCGACCTCGTAGCCGGCTGCTCGGAGCTTGCCGACCAGTTCCGGATCGCGCAGCACCTGCGCGGCCGACTGCTGCAGCTTGGCCACGATCGCCGGCGGCGTCGCCGCCGGCGCCACGACGCCGTACCAGACGTCGTAGCGCTGCGCGACCGAGCCGGTCTCGGCCAGGGTCGGAATGTCCGGCGCATGCGGGGATCGCTTGGCGCCGGTCACCGCCATGCCGCGCAGCTTGCCGGAGCTGAGGTAGGGCACCATCGGCGCCAAGGTCGAGATGATGAAGTCGACCTGGCCGCCGACCGCATCCGCCATGGCGGGCGCCGAACCCTTGTAGGGGATGTTGTTGAAGGTGACGCCGGCGTTGAGCGCGATCAATTGGCCGAACAGGTGCGGCCCGGTGCCCACCCCCGGCGACGCGTAGTTGAGCGGCTGCTTCTTCGCCAGCGCGATCAGCTCGGCCATGTTGCGCGGCGCGAGCGACGGGTGTACCGCGATCGCCACCGCCGAGCTCGCCACCTTGGCGATCGGAACGAAGTCCTTCAGCGTGTCGTAGCGGATCTCGCGGAACAGCAGCGGATTGGTCGCCAGGAACTCGTTGCCGAAGAGCAGGGTGTAGCCATCCGCCGGGCTCCGCGCAACCATTTCCGCGCCGATGTTGCCGGAGGCGCCGGGCTTGTTGTCGATGACGACCGGCTGCCCGAGCAGCGCCGAGAGCCGGTCGGAGAACGCACGTGCCGCCACATCCGCGCCGCCGCCGGCCGGGAACGGCACCACCATCTTGATCGACCGACCCGGGTAGGCCTGCGACCACGCCAGGCTGCTGAACATCAGCGAGGCGACCAGCAGCAAGCCGCGGCGGCGCGTGGTGGCGATGGATGCTCGAACTCGGAACGGGTAAGACATGCAATCTCCTTGATGGTGCGGAGCGGCCGTCAGACCACGCCCGCGGTGCGCAGCTGCGCGATTTCGTTGTCCGAGAGGCCCGCCTCGCGCAGCACTTCGTCCGTGTGCTCGCCGCAATCCGGCGCGGCGGTCTGCACCGAGGCGGGCGTGCGCTCCAGGTGAACCGGCTGCGTGACGAAGGTGCAGGTCTTGCCCGAGCGCGACTCGGCTTCTGCCGTGGCCTTCAATTGCTGCACCTGCGGGTCGTCGAAGACCTGCTTCATGTCGTAGACCGGACCGGCCGGAACGCCCGCCGCATTCAGCAAGTCGACCCAATGCGCGACCGGCCGGGTCATGAAGCGCGTCTCGATCTCCTCCGAGAGCTCGGCCCGGTTCTGGATGCGCAGGCGGTCGCTCGCAAAGCGCGGGTCGAGCAGCCAATGCCCGCAGTCGAGCGCTTCGCAGAACCGGCGCCAATTGCCGCCGCCCGCCGCGCCGATATTGAGGCTGCCGTCGGCCGCCCGGTACAGGCCCATCGGGCTCGCGCTCGGATGGTCGTTGCCGCATTGGACCGGCACCACGCCATCGTTCAAGTAGCGGGCCGCCTGGAAGTCCATCATCGCGATCTGGGCGTGCAGCAGCGAGGTATGCACCCACTGGCCCTCGCCCGATTGCTCGCGCTCCAGCAAGGCTGCAAAGATGCCGAGCGCGGCATACAAGCCGGCGCTTGAATCGGCAACCGCGAGGCCGGCGCGCAGCGGACCCTGGCCCGGATGACCGGTCACCGACATCAAGCCGCCCATGCCCTGGATCACCTGGTCGAAGCCCGGCCTCGACGCGTACGGCCCCTGCTGCCCGTAACCCGAGATGCTGGCCAGCACGATGCGCGGGTTGACCGCGCGCAGCGACGGGTAGTCCAGCCCCAGCCTGGCCTTCACGTCGGGGCGCCAGTTCTCGACCACCACGTCGGCATCCTTCGCGAGGCGCATGAACAGCGCCCTGCCCTCCGGCTTCTTGAGGTTGAGCGTGAGGGAGCGCTTGTTGCGGTTGAGGTTCTGGAAGTCGCCGCCGTCGCGGCTGTCGATGAATATGTCGTCGTTGGCATCGATGCCCGGCGGCGGCTCGATGCGGATCACGTCGGCGCCGAAGTCCGCCAGCATCCGAACGCAAGTGGGTCCCGCCCGTACCCGCGAGAGATCGAGCACCCGAAATCGCGCGAGCGCCGTGCCTGCCTGGATCCGCGCCATGTCAGCGACCCCTCCACACGGCAGCGCGCCGCTCCTTGAAGGCGTCGCGCCCTTCCGCGAAATCGGCGCTTGCCATCGTGGCCTGCTGACGGCCGTTGAGCCGTGCCAGGTCGATGTCGCCGCGGGCGATCTCGTTGAGGGATTGCTTGAGCGACTCCAGTGCCAGCGGCGCCAGCGCGGCAATCGAATTCGCCAGCTCGGCCACCCGGGCATCCAGCGCATCGGCCGGCAGCAGTTCCTGCACATAGCCGATTCGCAGCAGTGCCTGGGAATCGAAGGCTTGCGCCGTCAGGAAGGCCCGCTTGGCCGCCGCGATGCCCAGCCGGGACACATAGCGCACCATGCCGCTCGCGTAGTAGTGGAGTCCGAGCGCTGCAGCCGGCATCCGCATCTCGATGCCGTCGGCCGCCAACGCCAGGTCGCATGCCAGCACGAAATCAGTCGCGCCGCCGTAGACGCTGCCGTTCAATGCGCAGATCGTGACCGGCCGCAGCCGTTCGAGCGCATCGACCACCTGCTCGAAGGAAACCTTCGGCGGGCCGGCATCGAAGTCGCCGGTGTTGTAGCCGGCACTCCATACCGGGCGCTCCGGCAGCACGTCGGCCCGGAGCACCGCGACGCGGATCGAGCGATCGGCATCGATGCGCCCGAACAGGTCCATCAGCGTGGAAAGATCTTCGTTGTGCAAGCGATTGCGGTGCGCGGGCCGCGCCAGCGTGATGTGCGCAATGCCGCCCTGCACGTCGAAACGAGGAATGCTGCCGGAGTCAAGGGTCATGAATTACCTGGAACGAACTGGATGAAGGTGGGTGAATGCCCGGACGACTCGAAAACGCCGAGCTGCTTGCTGCCATCATGCCGGCTGCGAGCCGGAGGTGTGCTTAGCGTTTGCCTGTAGCGACTTCGCGACTTGCCACCGCCCGGTAGATCGAGTAGGGCTACTTCAATGTTTACTGGTTCTGGCAGATGAAATGCAAATATCGCCTCGGGCCGATTTATTGTAAATATCGGAGCTAGCCGAAATAGTTCCTCGCACCACATCGTCATGGACTTCCCGATCCACCTTGCACCCCAACTCAAGCAGCACCTGCGCGCGCTGCGCAAGGAACGCGGCCTCACCCAGGCGGCGCTCGGCAGACTGCTCGGCGTCGGCCAAGCGCGGATTGCCGAGATCGAAAGCAATCCAGGCGTGGTGAGCGTGGAACAGCTCATGCGCGTGCTTGCCGCCATGGATGCACTCCTGGTCTTGCGCGCCGGCGGCGCGGAGCCTCCTCGCAAGGCGAAAGCATCGACTGCACCAGCCGAACGCGCCGAACGCGCCGAGCGAAAGAAGGCCGTCCCGCAACCCGAATCGAACCGAGTCATTCGTGCCAAGAAGGGCTCCTGGTGAGCTCGGCACTGCACGCCTGGATGAACGGCGAGCCCGTCGGCGTGTGGCGCGTGCAGCGAGGCGCACACAGCTTCACCTACGCTCGATCCTGGCTCGAATCCGACAAGTCCCGCCCGCTTTCGCTTTCGCTCCCGTTGACGCGCACCTTGGAGATCAAGGGCGAGGTCGTCGCCAACTACTTCGACAACCTGCTGCCGGACAACGATCGCATCCGCCAGCGCATCGCGACCCGCTTCAAGACCCGCGCGCTCGATGCCTTCGCGCTGCTGCAGGCAATCGGGCGCGATTGCGTCGGCGCGGTGCAGCTGTTGCCCGAAGGCACCGAGCCGGTCGGCTGGAACCGGATCGATTGCGAACCGCTCACGCCCTCGCAGGTCGAGGCGGCGCTGCTGGCGGTTCCCGCCGATCCACTCGCCGGCCGCGCCGACCCGACGCCGTCCTTTCGCATTTCGCTCGCCGGCGCACAAGAGAAGACGGCGTTCCTGCGGATCGACGGCCGCTGGTGCCGACCGCTCGGCGCCACTCCGAGCACGCACATCTTCAAGCTGCCGCTCGGCTTGATCGCCAACAACAGCCGGATCGAGATGTTCGACTCGGTCGAGAACGAGTGGCTTTGCGCACAGATCGTCGCAGCGCTCGGGTTGCCGATCGCGCGAACCCAGATGGCCACCTTCGGCAGTCAGCGCGCCCTGATCGTCGAACGCTTCGACCGCGCCGTCATGGACGGTGGCAAGTGGATCGCGCGGCTTCCGCAAGAGGATTTCTGCCAGGCGCTCGGTCTTTCGCCGCGCCTCAAGTACGAGGCCGACGGCGGCCCTTCGGTCGCCAACGCGCTCGGCTTGCTGGCATCCGGCAACGATGCGGCCACCGACCGCACCGCGTTCCAGCTGGCTCAGCTGGCCTTCTGGCTGATGGCTGCGCCGGACGGTCATGCGAAGAACTTCTCGATCTTCCTGCGGCAGGGCAACGCCTACGACATGGCGCCGCTCTACGACGTGCTGTCGGTCTGGCCCTATATCGGCCGGGGTCGCGGGCAGCTGCACCTTCGCGAGCTTCGGCTCGCGATGGCGCTGCGCTCCAAGAATGCGCACGACGAGGTCCATGGCATTCGCGCGCGTCACTGGCACGAACTCGCCATCAAGAACGGCGGCGATCCGGTCTGGCAGGCCATGAGAGCCATGGTCGATTCGGTGGATGCGGCCCTGGATGCCGTCGAGACCCGCCTGCCCGCGCGCTTTCCGGAGCGCATCTGGCAACCGATCGCGGCGGGCATGCGCAGCCAGGCCGGCAAGTTCAAGACCGAGGCGTCGCGGCTGCCCTGACGCCGCACAGCGTTGCGAGCAGCCCGGCCGCATCCGCCGGCACCGCATCGCCCCGCCAGGCCACATGCTGGTCCTCCCGCACCATCAGCAGCTTGTGGCGATAGGCGGCGGGCACGCTCGACGGGTCGATGTCGAGCACAGCGAGCGGCATGCCTCGAACCCTTGCAGCCGATTCGAGCGCAGAAACATCGACCTTCGGATCGAGCCGCAGCAGCGTGTAGCCGAGACCGAACGCGTCGTAGAGCGAACGCCCGTCCGCCAGCCAGAAGTGCGGCGCGCGGCAGCCCGGCACCGTCGACTCGGTGAAGTCGCCCATGCTGTAGGGCGGCGCCTGCTCTTGGTCGGCCACGATGATCGGCGAGCCTTGGTAGAAGTAGCCGAAGTTGAGCCCGCCGCAGCAGAACTGCTGCACGTTCAGCTCGTAGGCCTCGTCGCCGATCTCGCGCCGCGCCTGCTCGCCGGCCGCGTCGGCGGCCTCGATGTTGGCCGGCACCTGCCGACGGGCCTTGATCATCTTGGCCGCGTGTTCCATCGCGAAGTGCGAGACCTGCTCGGTGATCGGCTGCCGCTCGGCCTCGTAGGCATCCAGGATGCCCTCGTCGCCCCAGCCGGCAAGCCGTGCGCCCAGCAGCCAGGACAGGTTGAGCCCGTCCGCGATGCCGGCGTTCATGCCGTAGCCGGCATAGGGAACCCACAGGTGAGCCGCATCGCCTGCGATGAACACATTTCGGTCTCGGAACCGGGTCGCGACCAGGCGGCGGCCAACCCAGTCCTCCTTGCTGATCACCTCGTACTCGAAGTCCGGCCCCACGCCCAGGATCTGCCGGATCGACCAGTCGCGGTCGATCGAATCGAATTCGGGTTCGTCCGGGTTCAGGTGGTTGTGCACCAGCCAGGTCTCGATGCCGTCGATGGCGAACATCGTGCCGCAGCGACGCGGGTTGACCGAGTAGTACGACCAGGCCGGCTTGCCGGGCAGGAGGTCGCGCAAACGAGGTGCGCGAATGTAGGTCGACTGCACCCGCTGGATCACCGGCGTGCCTTCCAGGCGCGCGCCGATCGCCTTGCGCACCATCGAGCTGCCGCCGTCGCAGCCGACCAGGTAGCGTGCGCGAACGCGAAGCTCGGGGCCGCCATCGAGATCGACTGCGCTGGCTTCGATCCCGTCGGCCAGCTGCTCGAAGCCGGTCAGCTGCGTGCGGTTGAAAAGCGTCACGCCCGCGAGCGCCGCCGTGTGCTCCAGGAGGATCGGCTCCATGAACATCTGGTTGATGCGGTGCGGCGGCTCGGGCGTTGGCCAGCCGGTGTCCGGACCTTCGCGCGAGACATAGCGTTCGGCCCGGCCGGGGATCGGGATGCGCGTGAGCTCGATGCCCGAGGCGCTGGTGCGGAACACCACGTCGTTCGGATAGTCCGCCGGCAGACCGGCATCGCGGAGCTTCTGCGCCACGCCGAGCTTGCGGAAGCGCTCCATGGTGCGCGCGGCCACGTGATTGCACTTGACGTTCGGCGGCTCCGCATAGCGGCGGATCTCGACCATGGCCACCTTCGCGCCGCGCCCGACCAGGTCCATCGCCATGGTCAGGCCGACCGGGCCCGCGCCGACGATCAACACGTCGGCCTCGATCTCTCGCGTCTCTGTCTTCGCCTGCTGCATGGTCATTGGTCGATCTTGATGCGCGCCTGGCTGATGACCTTGCGCCACTTGCCGGTCTCGGCCTTGATGTACGCATCGAAGGCTTCGGGGCGGGACGGCGCCGGCTCCACGCCCAGCCCGCGCATTGCGGCCACGATCTGCTCGTCCTTCAAGGCCCGGTTGATCTCGGCATTGAGCCGGTCGACGATCGCAGCCGGCGTGCCGGCCGGCGCGACCACGCCGAACCAGCCGGTCGAGTCGTAGCCTGCAAGGCCCGCTTCCGACACGGTCGGCACATCCGGCAGCTGGGGCAGCCGCTCCGGGCTCGTGACCGCCAGCGCGATCAGCTTGCCGGCCTTGATGTGCTGCAGGGCGGCCGGCAGGTCGACCACGGCCAGCGGCACGCTGTTGCCGAGCACGTCGAGCGCGGCCGGGCCCGACCCCTTGTACGGCACCTCGACCAGCTTGACCTCCGCCATCTGGCCGAAGAGGGCCGCCGACAGGTGCATCGCAGTGCCGTTGCCGCCGTGGCCGATCGACAGCCCGCCGGGCTGCGTCTTCGCCAGTGCGATCAACTCCTTCTGGCTGCGAGCCGCGAGCGAAGGATGCCCGACGATCACGAACGGAATGGCGGCCAGCATGCCGACCGGCTTGAAGTCCTTGGCCACATCGAAGGGCATCTTCTCGTAGAGGCTGCTGTTGGCAGACAGGGCACCTGCTGCGCCGACCCCGAGCGTGTAGCCGTCCGGCGGCGCCTTGGCGACGATCGACAGACCGATGTTGCCGCCGGCGCCCGGCCGGTTGTCGACCACCACCTGCTGGCCGAGGCGCTCGTTCAGGCGCGGCACCAGCATGCGCACCACCGCGTCGGCGCTGCCGCCGGGTGGAAAGGTCACCACCATCCGGATCGGCTGCTTCGGGAAGTCCGCGGCCGGCGCAGCCGGTGCAGCCGGTGCAACGGGTGCCGCGGATTGGGCGAAAGCCACGGCAAGCCAACCGGCCGCCAAGGACGCGGCAAGGCTGCGCACGATTCTTTTCATGTTTGTCTCCTGATGGATCACCGCATTGAAGCGCTTTCGAAGCAGCAGGTAAAACGAAGAATTCCGAAGCACTTATGCTGCGACTTCATGAATCAACGCCCGTCGCCCAGCACGTTCTCGCCCAACCTTCGCCAGCTGCGTGCGTTTCGGGCGGTCTACCAGTTGCGCAAGCTCAGCGCCGCGGCAGAACAGCTGTCGATCACGCAATCGGCGGTGAGCGTGCTGATCCGGCAGCTCGAAGAGGGGCTCGGCACCCGGCTCTTCAATCGCACCACGCGTTCGCTGCAGCACACGCCTGCCGCGGCCGAAGCGATCGTGGTGGCGGAGCGGATCCTGCGCGATGTCGATTCTCTGGGCGCCGGCCTTCGCGACTTGTCCGAGCTGCGCCGCGGTCGGGTGCGGGTGGCGGTCACCCCGACCCTCGGCGAGATCCTGATGCCGCCGGTGGTCTCGCGCTTCGCAGAACGCTATCCCGGCATTCGCATCGTCATCGACGATTGCTCGCCGGACCAGTTCATCGGCCGCGTGGTCGGCGAGCACGTGGACTTCGGCCTTGGAACGCCCGAGCGTGCCGCAGCAGACGTCGAAACCCGCAAGCTGCTCGGCGACCATCTGGCGTTGGTCTACCGCGCAGACCACCCGCTCGCGCAGCGCCGCGTGCTGCGCTGGGCCGATCTGGCGCAGCAGCCGATCGTTACCGTGAGGCCCGGCTACGGCATTCGCCCGTTGATCGATGCCGCAGCCGCACAGGCCGGCGTGCAACTCGAGGTCGCGAACGAAGTGACCTTCCTGTCGACCGCGATCTGGATGGCGCAGTACGGCATGGGCGTGGCGGTGATTCCATCGGCCTACGCCATGCGCAGCCCCGAGCGCGGCCTGGTCGTGCGCAAGCTGACCGAGCCGGTGGTGTCGCGCGACATCTCGATCGTCACCAAGCGCGGTGGCTGGCTGTCGCCGGCCGCACAGGCGCTGGTGGATCTGATGGTCCAAGGCCCGGCCAGGCCGCGCAGGAAGAACGCCGATTGACGGCCCGCCGCAGCGCACCGGCTTGCCCGAATGCGGTCCCGCCCTCGCGGCAGCAACCTACGTCGCGGCACGATCGACCCGGCGTAGCTTGGGCCGATCGAGACAAGCAAACGGCAGACAACATGGGACTTCGCGCCACCTTCAGATCGCTCCGCCTTGCATGCGCCCTTGCGGCGGCGGCACCCTTGCTGCTCTGCGGCTGCAGTTCCCTGCTCGCGGAAAGCGGCTCGGCAGCAGCGGGCATCGCCGGAACCTCGATCGCCGGCGCCGTGACCGATAGCGCGGCAGCGGCCACCGGCATCGGCATCGGCGTGCAATCCGCAGCCCGCGCCGGCGTCCAGTACGGCCAGCGCCGCATCCATGACCAGACCCAGCGCCAGCTGTCCGCGACCGCCGGCCCGCTGGCGGTCGGCAAGCAGGCCGCCTGGCGGACCAAGCCGTCGGTACCGCTCGAGCGCGAGGAGCAGGGCCAGGTGACGGTCAGCCGGATCATCAGCAGCGGTGCGCTCGCCTGCAAGGAGATCGTGTTCTCGGTCGAATCGCCGAAGGGCGAGGAAGCGCGCTTCTACGTCGCCTCGATCTGCCGCCAGGGCCGCGACTGGGTCTGGGCTTCGGCTGAGCCGGCCACTGCGCGCTGGGGCGCCTTGCAATGAGAAGCGGCGCACGTTCGCGGATCACCGCGTACGCGGCCTGCGCGGCCTGCGGTTTGGTCTTCGCGGCGCTCGCGGGATGCAAGGCAGTCGGCGGGCTGGCCGGCGCGGCCACGGGCGCTGCCACCAGCGGCGTCAGCGGCAATCCCGCTGCCGGCGTCGCGGTCGGCATCGGCGTCAAGGCAGCGGTCGATGCCTCGATCGACGCCTTGCTCCGGCGGTGGATGCACGAGGAGCAGGAAGAGGTCGCCGCAGCCGCAGGTCGACTCGCCGTGGGCCAGACCGGCGCCTGGCGAGTCCGGCATGCCGTGCCGTACCAGAACCGCGAAGGCCGCGTGAGGGTGGTGCGCGCATTCACGACGCCGATCGCCACCTGCAAGGAAGCCCTTTTCACCGTCGACGAAGAGCCGGCAGCCGACGAGCAGTCTTCGGCAGGTGGCTGGTATGCGGTGACCGTATGCGGCCGAGGCAGCCGTTGGAACTGGGCCTCGGCCGAACCGGCCGTGGATCGATGGGGCGCGCTGCAATAGCCATTGCCATCGCTGCTTCGGGCGACCAGGGTGGTCGTCCACTTGTTCGGCCGTAGCATCGGGGCGACGCTCCGTCCAGCTCCAGCAGAACGCATAGACGCCATGACTTCAAAAGCCTCCGGCTCCGCGGTCGAGACCGCCGACTTCATCGTGATCGGCGGCGGCATCGCCGGTGCCGCCATCGCCTATTGGCTGGCACCGCACGGCCGCATCGTCGTGCTCGAACGCGAGTCGCAGCCGGGCTATCACGCCACCGGACGCTCCGCCGCGCTCTTCATGGAAAGCTACGGGACGCCGCAGGTCCGGGCGCTCACGATGGCGAGCCGCGCATTCCTCCAACATCCGCCGCCCGGCTTCTGCGAGCAACCCCTGCTCACGCCGCGCGGCGCCTTGATGGTGGCGCGGCACGACCAGCTCGGTGCGCTCGAAACCCATTGGGAGGTGTTGCGCGCCATCTCGCCGGAGGCAAGGCGGCTCGACCCGCAACAAGCGCTGGCCTTGTGCCCGGCCCTGCGGCCCGACCGGCTCGCCGGCGCGGTGTACGAGCCGGATGCGGCCGACATGGACGTCGACGCGATTCATCAAGGCTATTTGCGCGGCATGCGCCATGCAGGCGGCCGGCTGGTCTGCAATGCCGAAGTGCGCGCGATCGAGCGCACCGGCGGCAAGTGGCGGGTTCTCCATGGCGCTGCCGGAGCACCTGCCGCCTGCGAAGCGGCGGTGGTGGTCAACGCCGCCGGCGCCTGGGTCGACCAGGTCGCGAGGTTGGCAGGCGTCGAGCCGATCGGCATCGAACCCCGCCGCCGCTCGGCCTTCGTCTTCGCGCCGCCCGAGGGGCAGCAGGTCGCGCAGTGGCCGATGGTCTTCGGCGCCAGCGAGGATTGGTACATCAAGCCCGACGCCGGCATGCTGCTCGGCTCGCCGGCCAATGCCGACCCGGTCGAACCGCAAGACGTGCAGCCGGAGGAACTCGACATCGCGCTCGCGATGCACCGGATCGAGGAGGCATTGGCCATCGACATCCGGAGGCCGACTCGTACCTGGGCCGGGCTGCGATCGTTCGTCGCCGATGGCGATCTGGTCGGCGGCTTCGACGACCAGGCGCCCGGCTTCTTCTGGTTGGCGGCGCAGGGCGGCTACGGCATCCAGACCTCGGCAGCGATGGGCGAGAGCTGCGCCGCGCTGGCACGCGGGCTGCCGGTGCCGGCGCATCCGGCTTCGTTCGGCATCACGGCCGAACTGTTGAGCCCGATTCGACTCCGCGAGGCTGCGCGAGACGGATCGGCAGCAACCCCCGTGTGACATCCGCGGCCCAGCCGCACCAGGCACCCGCTGTCATCGGCACATCCACTTAAAAAGAAAGTGTCGTCGGACACTGCCCACAAGCGTGCGGCGCCTGCGCGCCAGAACGCCAGGCGAGGGCGAGTGCTATCAACGTGCGACCCGATGCATCGACTGCGTCGCCTTCGTACCCGTTTCGCACCCGTCTGCGCTCTGCCATGCCACCCCATCGACCCTGCATCTTCCCGGCCATCGACGTTCTCGACCGTGCACAGGCCGTGCGCAATGCCGAACTGGCCTTCACGCTCGGTGCCGACGGCATCTTCTTCGACAACGCCGACAACGACGACGGCCTGCTGCACATGGTGGTGAGCGAGCTCAAGGCCGCGTGGCCGGACAAGCTGGTCGGCGCCGGCTATTCGACCCTTGGCCCGGCGGCCGCGCTGCATCGAAGCCTGCAATGCCGGCTCGATGCCACCTGGACCGCCCGCCGCGACGTGACCAGCAGCCAGGCATCGGCAGAGGCGCTCGAGGCGGCCAGCATGCTGAAGGCGAATCCGCAGCATCGGCTGTTCGCATCGGTCGCGTTGCCGCACCATCCGGACGAGCCGCATCCCGAAGTCGCCGCCGTCAGGGCACACGAACTCGGGATGATTCCGACCACCGGCGGCGAGACGGGTGCCGAATCGCATCGCAAGCTCTCGAGCATGCGCAGCGCCATCGGCGACGCGCCGCTGGCGCTTGCCGGCTGCTTCGGTCACCAGAGCCCGGCAGCGCTCGCGACCCTGCCGAGCCATCTGTTCGTGTCGACCTCGGCACTCGAAGGCGGCTTTCGATACTTCGACCCCGACCTGCTTCGAAGCTGCATGACCCGGGTCGCGGCGGCCGCGCTGATGGCGCAGACCCGCCAGCCGCTCGCAGCGGCCCTTGATTCCCAGACGCTCCACGCCCCGCAAGCGCAGGAACGCCAGGACCGGCCGCGCAGCCGTCCGCGGACGGTACGTGGAAGTCCGTACAGTGCCGGTCAGCCACGAGTCAGGTGCTAGCAACGACCCTCGACCCTCCTCAAACGAAGGTCGAGACACATGCGAATCAAGAGTCAGGCTGACTTCTACTCGGGAGTCATGTTCACCGCGGTGGGAGGTGGCTTCGCCATCGGCGCCACCAACTACACGATCGGAGACGGCGCCCGAATGGGCCCGGGCTATTTCCCCTTGATGCTGGGCGTGCTGCTGGTGCTGCTGGGCGCAGCCATCATGTTCCAGGCGCTGGTGGTCGAAACCGCCGACGGCGGCAAGATCGGCAAGTGGGCCTGGAAGCCGCTCTTCTTCGTGATCGCGGCCAACCTCGCCTTCGGCGTCTTGCTCGGCGGCCTGCCCAGCATCGGCCTGCCCGCGATGGGAATGATCATCGCCATCTACGCCCTCACGATCGTGGCGAGCCTGGCGGGCCACCACTTCAAGCTGCGCGACGTGCTGGTGCTCGCCACCATCCTCGCGGTCGGCAGCTACATCGCCTTCATCTGGGCGCTCAAGCTCCAGATCCAGGTCTGGCCCACCTTCATCTCGGGCTGAGGACACGCACATGGAACTCTTTCACAACCTGGCGACCGGCTTCGGCGTCGCCTTCACCTTCACCAACCTGCTGTACTGCCTGGTCGGTTGCATCCTGGGCACGCTGATCGGCGTGCTGCCGGGCATCGGTCCGGTTGCGACGATCGCGATGCTGCTGCCCGCCACCTACGCATTGCCGCCGGTCTCGGCGCTGATCATGCTGGCCGGCATCTACTACGGCGCCCAGTACGGCGGCTCCACCACCGCCATCCTGGTCAACCTGCCCGGGGAATCGTCCTCGGTGGTGACCTGCATCGACGGCTACCAGATGGCAAGGCAGGGCCGCGCCGGCCCGGCTCTCGCGGCCGCGGGCCTCGGTTCGTTCTTCGCGGGCTGCGTCGGGACGTTGATCCTCGCGGCCTTCGCGCCGCCGCTCACCGAACTCGCCTTCAAGTTCGGCCCGGCCGAATACTTCTCGCTGATGGTGCTGGGCCTGATCGGCGCAGTGGTGCTGGCTTCCGGTTCGCTGCTCAAGGCGGTCGCGATGATCGTGCTCGGCCTGCTGCTCGGCATCGTCGGCACCGACGTCAACTCCGGCGTGGCGCGCTTCAGCTTCGACATCCCGGAACTCACCGACGGCATCGGCTTCGTGGTGATCGCCATGGGCGTGTTCGGCTACGGCGAAATCATCGGCAACCTGTCGCAGCCGGATGACGAGCGCGAAGTGTTCACCTCCAAGGTCAAGGGCCTGTGGCCGACCAAGGACGACTTCAAGAACATGCTGCCGGCCGTGCTGCGCGGCACCGCGCTCGGTTCGGCGCTCGGCATCCTGCCGGGCGGCGGCGCGCTGCTGGCGGCCTTCGCGGCCTACGCGCTCGAGAAGAAGATCAAGATGAAGCCGGGCGAAGTACCCTTCGGTCGCGGCAACATCCGCGGCGTGGCATCGCCCGAGTCGGCCAACAACGCCGGTGCGCAGACCTCGTTCATTCCGCTCCTGACGCTGGGCATTCCGCCGAACGCCGTGATGGCATTGATGGTGGGTGCCATGACCATCCACAACATCCAGCCGGGTCCGCAGGTGATGACCAGCAACCCCGAGCTGTTCTGGGGCCTGATCGCCTCGATGTGGATCGGCAACGCCATGCTGATCATCCTGAACCTGCCGCTGATCGGCATGTGGATCAAGCTCCTGACCGTGCCCTACAAGTTCCTGTTCCCGGCGATCGTGCTGTTCTGCGCCATCGGCGTCTACTCGACCAACAACAACACCTTCGATGTGTGGATGGTCGCGATCTTCGGCTTCGTGGGCTATCTCTTCCTGCAGCTCAAGACCGAACCGGCGCCGCTCCTGCTCGGCTTCATCCTCGGCCCGATGATGGAAGAAAACCTGCGACGCGCGCTGCTGTTGTCGCGCGGCACCTGGAGCGTGTTCGTCACGCGTCCCTTGTCGGCAGGACTGCTGGTGGCTGCCGCCTTGCTGCTCGGCATCGTGCTGCTGCCGTCGATCAAGGCCAAGCGCGAAGAGGCCTTCGTCGAAGAGTGAGGTGCGGCGGGCCGTACCCGGCCCCTCGCCCTGCAAGCCGCCTTCGGGGCGGCTTTTTGCTGGGCGCGGACAATGCGGCCCTGCGAGTTCCAACCTTTCGAATGCTCCTGGAATGCCGATGCGAATCCTGCTTGTCGAAGACGACCCCGTGCTGCGCGACGTGATGCTGCGGAGCCTGCGCGACGCGGGCAACCGGGTCGATACCGCAATCAATGTCGAGGATGCCGATCACCTCTGGCGGGTGCAGCCCTTCGATGCCGTGCTGCTCGACCTCAACCTGCCGGCCACCGCCAGCCCGACCAGCGGCCTCGCGAGCGGCCTCGCGGTGCTGCGCCAGGCCCGTGCCCGCGGCGACCGCACCCCCGTGCTGGTGCTCACCGCCCGCAACCGCACCGACGAGCGGATCGCCGGCCTCGATGCCGGCGCCGACGACTACCTCGGCAAGCCCTTCGACCTGGCCGAGGTCGAGGCGCGGCTTCGCGCGCTGGTGCGCCGGGCCCAGGGCACCGAGGACGTCGCCGCCATCGCGCAACTCAAGCTCGATCGCAAGGCGCGCCGCTTCTTCGTCGGCAGCTCGGCACTCGACCTGCCCGCGCGCGAGTTCGAGGTGCTGTGGGAGCTGATGAGCCCGCCCGGGCGCACGGTCAGCAAGCGGGAGCTTTCCAACAAGCTGTCGACCTTCGACGAATCGCTCGGCGACAACGCGCTCGAGGCCTTCATCTCGCGGCTGCGCAGGAAGCTGGCCACGAGCGGCGCCGGCATCCGCACCTTGCGAGGCATCGGCTACCTGCTGGAAGCCACCGAGTGACGGACGCCGCGGCGGACCTCCGGCCGCAAGCCCCGACCCTTACCGGGCGGGTGCTGCGCAACGTGCTGCTGCCGCTGGCGATGACCTGGCTGGTCGGCACGGTGGTGGCGGTGGGCGTGGCCAATTATTTCGCGGAGCAGGCCTTCGACCGCGCGATGCTGGACGATGCCTATTCGGTCTCGGCCAATGTCGAGGCCAGCGAACGCGGCGTCGAACTGGTGCTGTCGGCGCGCGAAGTGACCAGCGTGCTCTTCGACCAATCCGAATCGGTGTATTTCGCGGTGCTGCGGCCCGATGGCGCCCTGATCGGGGGCCAGCCCGGGCTGGATGCGCCGCAGCCGGAAGACGGCTCGACCCATCGCTTCTCGGACATCGTCTTCGAAGGTCGGTCGCTCCGCGCGGTGACCTTGACGCATGCCGGATCGAACCCGTTCCGCGTGCTGATCGCCCAGACCACCCGGGCCCGCAATGCCTTGATCGAGCGGCTGCTGCTCTATTCGATCGCGCCGCAGATCGCCTTGCTTGCGTTGCTGGCAGCCTGGCTCTGGCTCGGCATTCGCCGCGACCTGCGGCCGTTGCAGGACATGCAGGCGGCGCTCGACCGGCGCGACGTGAGCGCGCTCGAGCCGCTGGCCGTCACGCGGACTTCGCGCGAACTCGAGACCTTGACTCAAGCGGTCAACGCGCTGCTCGATCGGCTCGCACAAAGCGTCAGCGCCCAACGCGAGTTCGCGGGCAACGTGGCCCACGAGCTGCGCACCCCGCTTGCCGGCATCCGGGCGTTGGCCGAATACGGACTCGCGCAGCGCGAGCCGCAGGCCTGGCGCGAACAACTGGAACGCATCGCCGCCAGCGAATCGCGCGCGAGCCACCTGGTCGACCAGTTGCTCGGCCTGGCGCTCGCGGACGAGACCGGTTTCAAGCGGGAGCAGCTCCGGCTCGACGAGTTCGTGCAGAAGGCGGTGCTGCGGCACCTGCCCGCGGCCGATGCCAAGGGGGTCGACCTGGGCGCGAGCGGGCTCGACGACGCGATCACGATCGAAGCGAATTCGACGCTGCTCGAAGGCATCGTCGACAACCTGATCGACAACGCGCTGCGCTACGGCGGGCGGATGATCACGATCGAATCGAGCGGGCGGACGCTCTCGGTGGTGGACGACGGCCCGGGCATTCCGGCCGAGGTGCGCGACAGCCTCACCGAGCGCTGGTCGCAGGGCCCCGCCGGCCGCACGATGGGCCGCGGCGCAGGGCTCGGCCTGGCCATCGTCGCGCGCTACGCCAGGCTGCTGGATGCGGATCTCCGCTTCGGCGCGGCCTCGCCGGAAGGCGGCCTTCGGGTCAGCATCAGTTTCAAGGACGCCTGACTCGGCCGTGGCAAGATTCATCGCATGTCTTTCCTCACCTTCATCGCCTTCCTCGCCGCCGCCCTCGTCCTGGCCGTGACGCCGGGTCCGGGTATCGCCTACGTGGTGGCGCGCACCATCTCCAACGGCCGACGGGAGGGCCTGGCCTCCTGCATCGGCACCGCGATCGGCGGCATGGCGCACGTGCTGGCCGCGGCGCTCGGGCTGTCGGTGCTGGTCGCGCAGTCGGCCTTCGCGTTCAGCCTCGTCAAGTACCTGGGCGCGATCTACCTGGTCTACCTCGGCATCCGCATCCTGCTGCGCAGCGAGCAGGCACCGTCGATCGAAGCGACGGCGCCGAAGGGCGAGCGGCGGGCCTTGCTCGACGGCATCGCGGTCGAACTGCTGAACGTGAAGACCGCCCTCTTCTTCCTCGCGTTCCTGCCGCAGTTCGTCTCGCGTGCCGAGCCCTTCGTGCCGCAGATCATGCTGCTCGGCAGCATCTGCGTGTTGCTCAATACCCTGGTGGACATCGGCGCGGTGCTGGCGGCGCATCGGCTGCTTCGATCGGGTGTCGCTCGCGCGGCACGGGCGCGGCTCATGAACCGCGTGTCCGGCGCCACGATGGTGGGCCTGGGCGTGCTGCTCGGCTTCGCGCGGCGCGAAGCCTAGCCCTCGCCGACGCCATCCGCGTTATCCGGAAACCCGGATACGCGTATGGCAGCCTCGCCATTGCCTGGCGCAGGAAGGCTCGGAATGATGGCGTCATGCCTGATTCCTTGCCGTACCCGATCGTCGAACGCAGCTTCTCCTCGGACGCCGGCGGCCGCAAGGTGCCGTTGGCTGCATGGTTCCCGGTCTGCGAAGGTCCTCGTCCGCTGGTCCTGGTCGGACATGGCGGCTCCGGCGACAAGCGCTCCGATGCGGTGACCGACATGATCGGTCCGCTGGTCGGCCGACATGGCTTCGTGGTCGCCGCCATCGACGGCCCGGTGCACGGCGAACGCCGGACCCAGCCCGCCGCGCCGCTCGAGGTGCGGGACGAGTTCCGCCGCCTCTGGGAAGCCGGTGGCAGTGTCGAGCCGATGGTCGCCGACTGGCAGGCCGCCTTCGATACCTTGAGCGAGCTTCCGGCGATCGACCGTTCGGCGGTCGGCTACTACGGCCTCTCGATGGGCACCGCCTATGGCCTGCCCTTCTTGGCACAGGCGGGCTTCATCCGCGCCGCGGTGATCGGCATGTGGGGCACTTCTCGCGTGCACAGCGCGCGCCTGGTGGACGATGCGCGGCGCGTGCAATGCCCGACGCTCTTCTCGCTGCAATGGAACGACGAGATCTTCACGCGCGAAGGCCAGTTCGAGGTGTTCGACGCGCTGGCCGCGGCCGACAAGCACATGACCATCTATCCGGGCGGGCACGTGAACCCGCAGGGCGGGCGACTGGCCGAGATCGTGGCGTTTCTTGCGCGGCAGCTTTCAGCTTGAGGGCGCCGAATGAACCGCCGACCGTGCCGACTTCGCCGACAGCATGGCCGTCGCTTCGCCATGGAACAGGCCGCGAATCACCTGGCGCAGCCAGACATGGGCCGAGCTCGCATGCGTTCGCTCGTGCCAGAACAGCGAGACACGCGCCACGCCGAGCGGGAACGGCGGCACCAGCACCTGCAGCGCATCGGCCTTGGCCGCATGCTCGGCGACCGCCTGGGTCAGTGTCGCGATATGACCCGATGCAGCGACGATGGATGCCGAAGCCAGCGCCGACGGCACGGTCACCGCGATGCGACGGGTGCGGCCCTGCGCGGCGAACAGTTGCTCGACGTGTTGCTCGATGCTCGACTCGCCATGCAGCGGCTTGTAGCGAACATGGCGCTCCTGCAGGAACTGCTCGCCCGTCAGCGTGCCGCGGATGCGTGGATGCGCAGCCGCGGCCACCACCCGCAGCTCCTGCTCGTACAGCATGGCGGTGTAGAGCGCCTCAGGTGGATTCGGCAGGAAGCCGGCGACCAGGTCGGCCCGACCTTCCTCGAGCTGCTCGCGAAACCGTGCCGGCTCGGACGGACTCAAGACCAGGCGAACGTTCGGCGCGACCTGCTCGAGCAGCCGGGTCAGCCGCGGCAACAGCAGGAAGCCGACCGATTCGGTCGCGCTGATGCGGAACACGGTTTCGGCGGTCGCCGGATCGAAGGCCCGGGTCAGCGAGAAGGCTTCTTCCATCGTGTCGAGGGCAGCCCGCGCGCTGGCCGCGATGCGCAGTGCGTTCGGCGTCGGCGCCATGCCTTTCGCGGTCCGCACCAGCAACGGGTCCTGGAACACCTCGCGCAGCTGCGCGAGCATGGTGCTCATCGCCGGCTGGCTGATGCCGAGCTGGTCGGCGGCACGCGAGACATGCGACTGCTCGACCAGCACGCAGAGGCACCTCAATGCATGGAGGTCCAGCTTTCGCATCGCGTTTTCCATAGGCAACTCGCCGCTTCGCTCCTGGTTTCTTCTTCGTTCGATCTTAGCAACGCACCTTCATGATGACCCCTAACTCCACCACCCTTGACGACGCTCCGACCATGAGCAGCCCGAACCCGAACAACCCGCCGCTGCCGGTGCCGGACTTCCTGCCCGAAGGCGCCTTCGCCCGCTATGCCACGCTCGACTGGGACCGAGCCGCCTACTCGGACGTGAGCGAGAAAGGCCGCCAGCGCAAGATCATCCGCATGATCAGCCGAGCGCCCAATGCACCGGTCCGGGTGCGGCACAACTTCCAGATCGGCTCGATCGACTCGTCGAGCGGCAACGGGCCCACGCTGCATGCCCACGACTATCCGGAGATCTTCATCCCGATCCGGGCCGGCTACTTCGTCGACTTCGGCGACAAGGGCCGGCACCGGGCGCGGCTCGATACCTACGACGCCTTCTCGCTGCCGCTCAACGTACTGCGCAAGTTCGAAGCCACCGAGGATGCGCCTCGCGAAAGCCAGATGCTCTCGATCTTCGACACCACGCTCGAAGACGCACGCAAGGGCATCAAGGTGACACCCGAGATCGCCGCTGCGGATGCAGCCGCCGGCCTGCCGCTGGACTTCGAGGTCTCGACCGACCTGGTCGACAGTTCGCCGGAGGAAGTCGAAGGCAAGCACATCGCCCGCTTCGCGCAGCTGCGGGTCGAGGAGTCGGAGGGCCTGCTGATCCGGCGGTTGATCGCGAGCGGCGACGACCGGGCTGCGCTGCGCACCTCGCACCGCATCCAGGTCGACTTCCTGGAGGTGCCGGCCGGGATGCAATCGCGCACGATGGCCGGAAGCGAATGCCGCGAGGTGTTCGTCGCGCTGGAGGGCCGGCCGGTCGTGGTCTGGAACGACCGGCCGGTCGAGATGGAACGCCTGGACGTGTTCTCGGTCGGCCCCACCGAAAGCCGGTCGATCAAGGCTGCGGGCGACGATCGCGCCCTCCTCATCCGGGTTCGCGACCTGACCAATACCGCTTGATACCACCTGACCCCTGCATCCGCCCTCATCAACTACAACGGAGACGACGACATGAAACCCAACAAGACCTTGCGATGGCTCGCGGCAGCAAGCCTCGCAGCCCTGGTCGGCAGCGCGCCCGCAATGGCGCAGGACTATCCGAACAAGCCGGTCAAGATCGTCGTCGGCTTCGCGCCGGGCGGTGCCAACGACATCATCGCGCGGCTGATCGCGCAGGAACTCGGCACCGCCTGGGGCAGCGCAGTGGTGGTCGAGAACAAGCCCGGCGCGAACGGCGCGATCGCCTTCCAGTACGTCGCGAAGTCGGCTCCCGACGGCTACACCCTCGCGCTCGGCACCGCCGGCCCGACCACCATGAACCAGGCACTGCAGAAGCTGCCATTCGATGCGATCAAGGACTTCACGCCGATCGTCAACCTGGTCGATGCGCCGCACGCGCTGGCGGTCAACGCCAAGCTGCCGGTAAACAACATGAAGGAGTTCGTGGCCTATGCCAAGAAGGCCAACCCGACGCTCAGCTACTCGTCGCCCGGCATCGGCAACAGCGGCCACTTCGCGATGGAACTCCTCAAGCAGCAGACCGGCATGGACATCACGCACGTGGCCTACAAGGGCGCGGCCCCTGCCCTCAACGACCTGATCGCCGGCCACGTGCAGGCCTACTTCACCTCGGCTGCTGCGCTGCTGCCGCACATCAACACCGGCACCATCAAGGTCCTGGCGATCACCTCCGACAAGCGGCTGCCGCAATTGCCGAACGTGCCGACCATGGCCGAGGCAGGCTTTGCGGACTTCGAGTTCCCGGTGTACGGCGGCCTGCTCGGCCCGGCCGGCATGCCGGCCGAGGTGGTGCAGAAGATCAACCGGGATTCGAACAAGGCGCTCCAATCGCCGGTCTTCCTGAAGACGCTGGAGCAGAACGCGATGGTGCCGCTCGGCGGCACGCCCAAGGACTTCGCCAAGTTCCTGGGCGACGACCTGCAGCGCTGGACCAAGGTGGTGAAGGCCGGCAACATCAAGCCCGAGTAGCGAGCGGGCCTACTGCGCTTCGATGCCGAACTCCTTCATCCGTCGGGTGATGACGTCGAAGTCGCGCTTGTAGCCGGTGTTGAACTGCTCCGGCGTGGTGTTGAGCGTCTCGAGCCCGCGCTCGGCCATGCGAGCCTGCACCTCCGGCAGCGCCGCGGCCGCGCGCAAGGCGGCGGTCAGCCGCTCGATCGCTTGCGGCGGGGTCTTCGCCGGTGCGACGAAGGCGATCCAGACCGCGGCCTCGAAGAGCGGATCCTCGAAGCCGAGCTCGCGCATCGTCGGCACTTCCGGCAGCACCGGCGAACGCTCGCGGCCCATGATCGCGAGCGGCACGATCTTGCCCGCCTGAACGTGCTGCCGGGCCAGGCCGGCCGAGGTCAGCCCGACGCTCACGGTGTTGCTCAAGAGGTCTGCCATCACCGGCGCCTCGCCGCGCTGCGGCACGTGCACCATGCCGGCATCGAGCTTGCGGTTGAGCGCTTCGCCCGCGAGATGCCCGAGCCCGCCCGGGCCCCAGGTGCCATAGCTCAGTTGCTGGTTCGGCCGCGCCGCCAGCTTCTTGAACTCGTCCATGTTCTTCACGCCCAGCTGCAGATTTGCGGACAGGATGGCGGGGCTGCGCACCACCTGGGTCACGAACACGAAATCGCGCTGCGGGTCGTAGGGCAGCGTCTTGTAGAGCGCGACGTTGTTGATCAGCGAATCGCCGAGCGTGACCGCGATGGTGTAGCCGTCGGGTGCGGCACGCGCCACCTCGCCGAGGCCGACGGCACCGTTCGCGCCGGCTCGGTTGTCGATCACGAAAGCTTGCCCGAGCGACTTCGATGCATGCTCGCCGATCAGTCGCCCGACGAAGTCGCTGGCGCCGCCGGCTTGCGCGGTCACGACCACCCGGATCGGCTTGGTGGGATAGGCGCCCTGCGCCGAGGCGGCGGGCGGCAAGGCGGCCATGAGGCAGGGCAGGACGAGGCCGAAGCCGAAGATGAAGCGGCGCATGAGAAAGGTCTCCTTCGTGGTGGTTGTCGTCAGGCAAGGGCCGGCTGCTGCTTCTCTCGCTCGACCTCGTCCTGCAGCAATCGGCGAAAGCGCACCAGCGCCTGGTCCATGCCGAGCGGGAGCATCGGCGCCTGCGGATCGATGTTGAGGAACTGCGCCGTGATGGTCTCCCGGTCTTCCTCGAAAGCGGTCACGAGGCCCCGGTAGATGGCCTCGGTCACCTCGGGGTCGGCGATGCTGCTGCGGTGCGACTGCTGGAAGAAGTAGTGCGTGGTGGTCGCGGTCTCGGGCGTCAGCGTCTGGCAGCTGTGCAGCTGCACGCCGCCGCTCAGGTCGCCTTCGGGCTGGCCGACCGGCGCACCGCCGGACTTCATCAGCAAGGTGCCGGGCAGCACGAAGTCGTAGATGAAGTAGCGGTCCACGTTGCGATCGAAGCTCTGGAAAGACTTCCAGAATGGCGATGGCGGAACGTCCGGCACGTGCCGCGTCACCCGGATGCCACGGGGCACTTTCTCGATGGTCGGCACCGCCTGCGCGATCGCCGTCGAGCCGCCCAGCGTCGCTTCATGCACGTAGCTCAGGTGCGAGAAGTCCAGGAGGTTGTCGCAGACCAGCAGGTAGGGCGTGTCGTAGTGGACATAGCCCGGCTTGTAGCGCCAATCCGGGTGGTCGCAGGAGAAGTTGTCCGGCAGCAGCGCGACGTCGGCCTTCGCGGGGTCGCCCATCCAGACGAACACCCAGCGGTTGTGCGATACCACCGGATAGCTCTTGACGCGGACCTTGACCGGAATGCTCGCAAGCCCAGGCGCATCGACGCAGGTACCGGCCGCATCGAACTTGAGGCCGTGATAGCCGCAGCGGACGCAATCGCCTTCGCGGCGTCCGCGCGAGAGCGGCGCATGCCGATGGCAACAACGGTCTTGCAGCGCGACCAGCGCACCGCCTTCGGTTCGGTACACCAGGATCGGTTCGCCCAGCACCATGCGGGTGAACATTCCCTCTTCCGGAATCTCATGTTCCCAGGCGATCACGTACCAGCAATTGCGAACCCACATGCCGACTCCAAGCAAGAAGAAAAGCGTTGGCTGGCAATGTAGGTTCGGGAAGACTCGGCGTCTGTCCCCGGCGAAGGGTACGAAAGGCTCCGGGCCGACCCTGAGCAGGCCCGGTCCGCTTCAGCAGGTGAAGCGCGAAAGCTGCTGCCGCCCGTGGATCGCGAGCTTGGCGTAGGCGCGCTTGCGCAGCGTGGCCACGGTGGCCACCGCCACGCCCAGTTCGGCGGCGATGCCGTCGCTGCCGATGCCGCAGGCGATGCGCGCGCACACCGCCCGTTCGCGCGCTGAAAGCTGGGGCGCGGTTCGAGCGAGGCTGCGTTCGTTCTGCGCGGTTCGCAGGTCGAGATCCGGCGACACCTGGTGCGCGAAGAGCGCATTGCGATGGGCGCGCTGCAGGATCGGCGCCAGGCCGAGGAGCCGCGCCAGGTCGGCCTCTTCGAAGCGCCCGTCGTCCCGGTCGCGGTACAGGTTGATCGCGAACAAGGTGCGCGGCAGCGGCGAATACAAGAAGCTCAAGCGGCCGGTGAGGCCCCGATCCAAAAAGATCTGCTCGCGCCAGTCGGCATCGGGAATGTCCGCCACGTCGTACAGGAAGGCCGTCACCGCACCCTTGCCGACACCGACGCCGTCGTCCGCCATTCGGGCGGCCAGGCGGGTGAGCTCGTCCGCCCGGCGAAACCGCTTCTTGTAGAGCGCGAAGCATTCGCCGGTGATGTTGTGATGCCGACCGTTCGAATGCCCCGCCACCTGCGACGGGACGCCGCCCACGTATTCGACTAGGGAGATGTATTCGACCGGCACGACATGGTTGACGAAGGCCAGCATGTCGAGCGCGGGCTCGGGCGCATCGCCCGCATCGAGCAGGCGCGCCACCGCGCTCGCATCCAGCAGGTGGCCGGCGGGCGGCGAATCGAGCAGCCAGGTGGTCGTCATCTGGGTGGGACTATAAGCACGGCCGGCTCGCCCTGAACAGGGTGGAAGCCCGGGCGGTGCACCGCCTTTCAGTGCCGGGCGAGCGGCAGCCGCACCGCGAAGACCGAGCCCTTGCCCTTGCCGTCGCACTTCACCTCGACGAAGCCGTCATGCGCGTCGACCAGCTCCTTCACCAGCGACAGCCCGACGCCGAAGCCGCCTTCCGATTGCTCGGGATGCTCCTGGGTGAAGAGGTCGAAGATCACCGGCAGCAGTTCCGGCGCGATGCCGATGCCGGTGTCCTCGACCTTCACGACGCCATGCTCGCTCTCCTTCGAACAATAGGCCCAGACCTGGCCGCCGGGAGGCGTGTACTTGATGGCGTTGTGCAGCAGGTTGTAGACGATCTGGTGGACGCGCTGGCGGTCGGCGTGGATGACGACCGGGGACGGCGGAACGATGACGGTCAAGGCCAGCTGCTTGGCCTCGGTCGTCTCGCGAACCGCCTCGACGATCTCGGCCAGCTCCTTGCCGAGGTCGAGATCCTGCTTCGCGAGCTGCAGCTTGCCGACATGGAAGCGCGCCACATCGGCGAGGTCGAGCATCATGCGCTCCATCTGCGCGACCTGCCGCTTGATGACCGCCATCGGCAGCTTGCCGCGTTCGGCGCCGGGGGTCTTCTCGAGCAGCGCGATCGCGCTCACGACCGGGAAGAGCGCGTTCCGGACTTCGTGGATCACCCGGCCGAAGAATTCGTTCTTCTTCTTGAGCCCGCGCTTGGCCGCATCAAGACGGTTCTGCAGGGTTTCGAGCTGCGCGCGCTTGTCGGTGCGGTCGGTCACGAGCTTGGCGAGGCCCACCAGTCGCCCGTTTTCCTTCAAGGCGATCAGCGAGCCGGAAGTCCAGACCAGCGTGCCGTCCTTGCGCTGCATCCAGCGGTCGTCGTCCGAACGGCCGGCCGAGATCGCGACCTCTCGTTCGTACGCCGGCAGACCCTGGCAGCGATCTTCGTCGGTGAAGAGCAACTCGAAATGCTGGCCGAGCATCTCGCCTTCCGGATAGCCGAAGGTCTCGGCCGCAGCGCCGCCCCAGCCCACCACCTTGCCCTCCACGTCGAGAAGGATGAAGGCATGGTCGGGCGCCTGCAGCCAGAGCAATTCGAGCAGATGTCGCGCTGTCCTGCAGGGTGTCGAGAGGCCTGTGCTGTTGCGGTCCATCGAAGGGTCGCTGGCAAGCGGCGTGCCTTTGCGAACCGGGCGGTGCGAAGGACCGGCCCCGCGCGGGCGCAGGCGTCCGACTTGCCACGGCGGCGATCGAGCGCATCCGATCAACGCCTGCATTCGGCGCCGTGGTATGCAGTCGGCGTGGATGCGCAGAGGCCGCATTCCGGACCGGCAGCCGCCGAAGCCGACCAGCTCGCCGGCGAATTCGAACGCAAGGCCGGAACGTTCTCGATCATCGGCGTGTACTCGCCCGAGGCCTCCACGTTCCCGATCGGCAAGGCGATGAACAAGAACCTCACCATCCGGATGGGCAACTGCAACCATCGCAAGTACATCCCGCGCTTGGTACCTTGCCCGCCGGGCAGGGGCCGGGTGCCTGAGACACCCGGCCAAGGGCCGCGATGCAACAAATGCTGCAAGTTCTGCTTTCCGTCCAAGGGAAGCGTCTCCAGCTCGACCGCAGCCGGTCATCCTGGTCACAATCCCGGCATGACCCGACCTTCGAGACACCTCCTAGCCGGCGAACGCCGACCCCGCCTCTTGCACGCCGCGATCGTCCTCGCGTGCGCATGGCTGCAAGCCGCATGCGGCGGTGGCGGTGGTGGGAGCGGCGGTGGTGCCCCGGTCTTCGCTCCGGTGACGGTCGCCGCTCCCGCGGCCTCGGCTCCGGTCGCTCCGGTGACCCCCGTCTCGACGCCAGCCGCGCAGAGCGGGAGCTTCACCATCGAATCCAAGGCGGTGTTCGGCGTCAGCTACACGATGCAGGTCTACGTACCGCCGAGCTACGCCAGCGACGCAGCAGCCTATCCGGTGATCTATGCGCTCGACGGTGATGCGGAGTTCAACGGTCGGACGAGTCGATACGAGAACTTCCGCGCCATCCTCGAGCGGCGCGAGGCGAAGGCCATCCTGGTGGCGATCGGCGGTACCGGCAGGCGGCAGACCGACTACAACTTTCCCGGCGCGAGCGACTATCACGACTTCCTGGTCGGTGAACTGATCCCGGCCGTGGAATCACGGTACCGGACCGACAAGACCCGCCGCATCCTCACGGGCCTCTCGACCAGCGGCAACATCGCGCTCGGCGCGCTCTTCCTGGAGGCGCCGGGAAAGCTGGCCTTCACGCATTTCGTATCGATCGAAGGTGCTTTCTGGCAGCAGCCGGCCGACCTTCAGAAGCTCGAACAGTCGATGGCCGAGGCGCTGGCCGGCGGCGCCTTGCCGGTCACGGTGATGCTGGGGAGCTGCATCACCGGCTGCAACGAGCCGCATGTCGAAGGCATGTACCGACGCCTTGCGAGCCGCCAGTACCAGGGGCTGGAGCTGATTCGAACGCAATATCCGGGTGGCCATGCGCAGACCGATCTGCCGGCCTTTGAAGACACCGTGTCGCGGTTCCTGAAAAGCGCTCGCTAAGGTCCGGCCGGCCTCGCATCGTTGCTAGCATGGCGGCCCCATCCGAACAGAGACGACCTCGCAGAAGAAGGCTGACCCCATGACGACCGTGCCCCCGACCGATACCCCGCCGAACGAACCCGCGATGTGCGCCTCCTGCGCGGGCATCCAGCAACACTGGCGCAAGGCGCCGGGTCATGCCGAACTCATTCAGACCTCGAATCGCAAGGCCGAACGAAGCGAGGGCGACCAAGGTGGCCGCACCGTGACGATCACCAGTTATCGGTGCGATGCCTGCGGCACGCGCTGGGAGTACGAGAACGACAGGGGCAACCAGCGCGCGGGGTGGTCGGTCAAGGCTTCTTGAGGATCAGGAGCTTGCGGCGAAAGCCATGCTTGTTCGAGTCGATGCGCGGGGCCCACGCTCATCATCGATAACTTCTCAACCCGCTAAACACCGCAGCTGAACCGGAAAATAAACCGGAAAATCGCAACCATGTAAGCAGAGCTCAGTTCGCTTAAGCTGTTGATATTTAAGGACTTTAGAGTAGACTGAACCGGCAACAGAACCGGAAACAGATGTCTGTCCCACCTACCCCAGTCGCCGTTTACGACCAGCCTCCTCAATTCGAGCCGCTGCTGCCTGCCTCGCAGTTGGACGACCTTCGGGAGGCAACACGCCGGGTGCTGGAAAGGTCGTCGGAACTCAAAGGTTCCAGGAGCCCCGAGGCCCGAGAGGCGCTGCGCGAGGTCGTCCGGTCGATGAACTCCTACTACTCCAATCGCATCGAGGGCCAGGGCACCCATCCCGCCAACATCGAACGCGCGCTCAAGCATGATTTTTCGGCCAAACCGGATGTCGCCAGGCGCCAGCGACTTGCATTGGCACACATCGAGGCGGAACGCGATCTCGAACAATCTGTTGCAGGCGAGGCCGATGCGTTGAGCAGCAACTTCCTCTGCCGCTCGCACGCCAGCCTTTACGGACGATTGAGCATCGAAGACAGGACAACCGACCAGGATCGAGCCATTGAACCGGGCGAGTTGCGCAAGCACGATGTCTCGGTCGGCCGCCATCAGCCTCCGACCTGGCAATCGGTACCACGCTTCCTCGCCCGGATGGACGAGGTCTACGGCCGCCTGCAGGGGGTCGACGCGCTGCTCTACACGATTGCATCGGCACATCACCGGATGGCCTGGACGCATCCATTCGAGGATGGCAATGGACGCGCGGTGCGATTGCAAAGCCATTGCGCACTGTTCCGAATGAATGGCGGGCTGTGGTCGGTCAACAGGGGCCTTGCCAGAAAGCGGGATCGCTACTACGAACTGCTCGACGCTGCCGACGGACCGCGCCAGGGCGACCTCGACGGCCGAGGCAACCTGAGCCAGAAGATGCTTTGGGAATGGTGCAGGTTCTTCATCGATCTTTGCGAAGACCAGGTCACCTTCATGACGGCGCTGCTCGATCTGCCCAAGCTGAGTGACCGCATCAAGACCTACGTCACCGTGCGCCGTTTGACCGACCGCATTCCCGAGTACCGAAACGAGGCGATCCTGCCGCTGCAGACGGTTGCGGCAGTCGGTTCGATATCGCGCGGCGACTTCATTCGCATGACCGGGTTGGAAGAAAGATCGGCTCGAAAGACGATTTCGCGCTTCGTGGCCGATGGATTGCTGAAGAGCGAAAGCCATCGCGCCGACCTCAGCCTCGGCTTTCCTCTGTCCGCGCTGAACATTCTTCTTCCAAACCTCTACCCCGAGGCTTCGGTCGCACATCTCGACTGAGGGACGGGGCTATGGCGCCCTCTAGCGCTTCTTCGCCACCGCCACGATCACCGCCGTCCCCAGCAAGATCCCGCCCACGAGGACGGCGATCGCCAGCAAGCCGGCGGGTGTCACCTCGACCTTCGCCTTCACCGAGAAAGGCTGGGTCGTCACCGAGAGCTCGGCAGTTTGATTGGACGGTGGAGCAGACATGGTGGTGGCCTCTTGGTTCGACAGGCGACCGACGTTCGCACGAGGGCGCCCGTCTTCCCGCAGGACATCGCCTGATCGATCCCGCCGGCGATACGTACGCCCTGCGGAATACGCGCCCGGCGCAGGATTTCTTCAAGACCGCCCGGCTCCCCCATCGCGAGCCCGCACGATCGCCTCGGCCCGGGTTCGCACGCCCAGCTTCTCGAAGATGCTGGAGACCTGGTTGCGCACGGTCTTCTCGCTCTTGCCGAGCTGCTGCGCGATGGCCAGGTTCCCGAGGCCGAGCGCAATCCGGGCGAGCACCTCGCGTTCGGCCGGCGTCAACGACGACGCCTCGCTGCGGGACTCGCCGGCGTCGTTGCCGAGGAAGGCGCCGACCGCCTGCATGAATTCGCCCCAGGCGGGCTCGGAGTCGAGCAGCACGTGGTTGTCGCTATCCAGCGGAACAAAGCGCGCGCCCGGGATCAGGGCTGCGAGCCGGCGCCCCTCGTCGAACGGAACGCTCGCGTCGCCTCTCGCGTGCAGCACCAGCGTCGGCACGCCGACCCGCGTCGCGTCCTGCGCCACGTCCACACGATGGAACGCCGCGAGCGTCCTTGCCGCGTTCTCGGGCGTGGCGGTCAGCCGCTCCAGCTCGTTCCACCATTGATGCTGGGCTTGGGTTCCGCCCGGAATGAACTGGTTCGTGAACACCTGGCGAAACGCCGGGTTGTCGCGGCCCCATCCGAGCCGGATCAGGTTGACCAGCGTTTCTGCCTCGAGCCGGTCGTCTGCCGTGATCTCGCGTTGCAGTGCGCCCCGCGCGTAGGCTCCCGCGAGGATCAGGTGCGAAACCCTTTCGGGATGCTTGACCGCATACGCCACGGCCACCGCACCGCCCTGCGACATGCCGATCAGCGGAAAGCGCCGAAGACCCAGGCTGTCGACCACCGCCTCCAGGTCGGAGACCCAGGCGTCGAGCGAGAAGTCCGAAATCACCTGGTCGGATAGCCCGCAGCCGCGCTGGTCGTATCGGATGTAGGTGCGATGCCGCGAAAGCTCCGCCAGCCAGGGCTTCCAGACCGGGCTTTCCAGGTCGTGCTCGACATGGCTCAGCCAGTGCGCAGCCCGCACCAGCGGCGGGCCGGAGCCGATCGCCGCGACCGCGATCCGGGTGCCGTCCCCTGAGGTGCAGAAGCGCAGTTCCTGTCGTGCGGGCATGCCGCCGATTCTGTCTTGCCTGGCTTGGGACGGCCAGCCCATGGCGCGCCGACAAGGGCGGCGCGATAGGGCGCAAGGCGGGACATCCGCCTCATGCGAAGAGCTCCGTCCGGGCGGAGGATCGAGGCACCCCACTCCAGGAGCAACGCCATGCAAACCGTCACAGCCTCTTCTTCCATCCAGCCGACACCTGCCGTCCCCGGCGACCCGCTGCCGCCCACCACCGAGCGCTATGCGAGGACCATCGAAGCCTCCAAGCGCGTGCGCTGGGACATCGACCGCGACGTCATTCGCGGCCGCAGCTTCGACCTCGACCAGCAGTTCTTGCCGGACGGCCTGGCGCTCGCGAGCGAATTGCCGTTTCTCGATCTCGACCAGCAACGCTTCCTGGGCCAGGTCCAGGGCCGCACCTACGCCAACATGTTCGCGCTGGTCGAACGCTTCATCGGCGTCAAGATGCTCGAGCTGAGCCGTGACCACGGCTTCGGCGACCAGGTCGCGTTCGAGGCGATGGTGCGGCTGACCGACGAGGAACTGAAGCACCAGGAACTGTTCCGCCGCATCGAACGCATGGCCGGTGCGCAGATGCCGGCGGGCTACCGCTTCGACATCGCCGCGAACGATGTCGCCGCCTTCGTGCTCGGCAAGTCGACCTGGGCGGTGCTCGCGCTCACCTGCGACATCGAGCTGTTCTCGCTCGCGCATTACCGCGCCAGCATTGACGGCGCGGACGGCCTCTCGCCGCTCTTCAAGGATGTCTTTCTCTTCCACTGGAAGGAAGAATCGCAGCACGTGATCGTCGACGAGCTCGAATGGCGCCGCGAAGACGCCCGGATCGCGTCCGACGCGGAGCGGGACGAAGCGGTCGGCGACCTGATCGCGCTGGTCGGCGGCATCGACGGCATCCTGCAGGCGCAGGCGGCGGCCGACGCGGCCTACTTCCTTGCAGCGAGCGGCTTCGAGCCCGAGGGCGAGCAGGCACGAGAAGTCGCGTCGGTGGTGCTCAAGGCCTACCGCTGGCAGTACATCGTCTCCGGCACGATGGAGCCGCGCTTCCTCAAGATGCTCTCCGGGCTGGTGAATGCCGACCAGATGCGGCGCATCGGCGAGGCGCTGGCGCCGCTCGCCTACGCGGTGCCGGCGAGCATGGCGCGCGCGGTGGCCTGAAGGCCTTCGACCGCGGCCCGGCTCAGCGCTTCGATGTCGCCAATGCGCGCTCGAACAGCGCCTGGAGTTCGCGCACCGAATAGGGCTTCTGCAGCAGATCGAACTCGCGGCTTCGCTCGTCGGCCAGCACGTGGCTGTAGCCGCTGGTCAGTACCACCGGTAGCCGGGGCCAGGTGCGGCGGATCTGCCGGGCGAGTTCGAGCCCGTTGGTGCCGGGCATCACGACATCGGAGAACACCAGGTCGAACTCGGCATGTCGCTGCTGGAGGATGGCGATCGCCTCTTGCGCATTGGCCGCGCGCGTGGCCAGGTGGCCCATCTCGACCAGCACGCCCTGGCCGAAGAGGCCGACCTCGTCGTTGTCCTCGACCAGCAGGATCGAGAGGCTCCGGCTCGGTTCGGGCATCTCGGCCGAAGCGTCCGTTGCAGCGACCGGCTGGGTCTTGGCGGTGCGCGGCAGGTAGAGCGTGAAGCAGGTGCCCTCGCCCAGCCGGCTGCGGGCTTCGATCTCTCCGCCCGACTGCTTGGCGAAACCGTACACCTGGCTCAGGCCGAGGCCGGTGCCCTTGGAAATGCCCTTGGTCGTGAAGAAGGGCTCGAAGATCTGGCGCAGGTTCTCCGGCTCGATGCCGGTGCCGTTGTCCTCCATCGACAGCGCGACGAACTCGCCGCGTGCGGCCGCATGCCCGCGCACGCCCGGCACCTCGTCCACGTTGCGGGCGGAGATCACGAGGCGTCCGCCTTCCGGCATGGCATCCCTCGCATTGATCACCATGTTGAGGACGGCCGTGTCGAACTGCCCCGCATCGGCCTCCACGCGGCCGAGCGGCTGCTCGAACCGAAGCTCGAGCTCGATGGGAGCGCCGAGCAGCGTCTCGATCATCTGGCGGATCGCCTCGATGCGCGCATCGACGCCGAAGACCTCGGGCCGCAGCGGCTGCTGCCGCGCGAAGGCGAGCAGCTGCCGGGTCAGGAGCGCCGCGCGATCGGCCGTATCGGCGATGGCCTGCACGTACCGGTTGCGCCGCTCCTCGTCGTCGCCGCTTCGCCTCAGCAACTCGACCGACGAACGGATGATGGTCAGCAGGTTGTTGAAGTCGTGCGCCACGCCGCCGGTCAGCCGGCCGATGGCTTCGAGCTTCTGGGCCTGGGCCAACGCATCGCGCGCCTGTTCCATCTGCTCCTGCGCACGCTTGCGGTCGGTGATGTCGCGGGTGATCTTGGCGAAGCCGATGTGCCGGCCCAACTCGTCATAGATCGGATCGATCAACACGCTGGCCCAGAACCGCGAGCCGTCCTTGCGCACCCGCCAGGCCTCGTTCTCGTACTTCTTCTCGGTGAGCGCCACCTGCAGCGCCCGAGCCGGCTCGCCGCGCTCGCGGTCTTCCGGCGTATAGAAGCGCGAGAAGTGCTGGCCGAGGATCTCGTGCGCCAGATAGCCCTTGATCAGCTGTGCACCGGCATTCCAGTTGCTGACCCGGCCATACGGGTCGAGCATGTAGATCGCATAGTCGCGAACGCCCTGCACCAGCAGCCGGAATCGCTCTTCGCTCGCGAAAAGCGCTTGCTCGGTATCGAGGACCTGCGAGAGGTCGCGCGTGACCTTGGCATAGCCGATCAGCACGCCGTCCGAATCGAACACCGGTTCGATATGGACGCTGGTCCAGAACCGGGTGCCGTCCTTGCGGACCCGCCAGCCCTGCGCTTCGAACTTGCCTTCTTCGCGGGCGGTGCGGAGGGCTCGGCTCGGCAGCTCGGTGGCGACGTCCTCGGGCGTATAGAAGGTGCTGAACGGCCGACCGATGATCTCCTCGGCCATGTAGCCCTTGAGGCGCTGGGCGCCGGTGTTCCAGCTGCTCACCCGCCCCTGGGAATCGAGCAGGTAGATCGCGTAGTCCTTGATGCCGTTGACCAGGATCTGGAAGCGTCGGTCGCCGCCCAGCGGATCGTTCGCGTCGGTGTCTGCAGCGGAAGGCGATGAATTCATGAAAAGCGTGTCGGGTGCACGGCGACAAGGCGCCGCATCACGGAGGATCGAAAAGGATTTTCCCGATTTTCTCGCGCCTTGCGAATAAGGCGTTGCGTCATTGCGCGCCGGCGCGACTTGTTGCCGTTTGTGGGGTCTCTAAACTCGCCGGACCCCACCCAGGAGCCGACATGATCACCTTGCACCACTGCGTCAGCGCACGTTCGTTTCGGCCGCTCTGGATGCTGGAGGAGATCGGACTCGACTACGAGCTCCGGATGCTGCCTTTTCCGCCGCGCGTGCATGCGCGTTCGTACCTGTCGATCAACCCGCTCGGAACCATTCCGGCACTCTTTGACGGCGACCTGCGGATGACCGAATCGGCCGCCATCTGCCAATACCTGGCGGCCCGTTTCTCGCCGGGCCGGCTCGATGTCGACGTCGCCGATCCGGCGTTCGGTGCCTACCTCAACCATCTGCATTTCGGTGAAGCCACCCTCACCTTTCCGCAGACGCTGGTGCTGCGCTATGCCCACTTCGAGACCGGCGAGCGCCGCCAGCCGCAGGTTGCGGAGGACTACGGCAAGTGGTTCCTCGCGCGCCTTCGCACGCTGGAGCCGCTCCTGGCCGAGCGCGAGTTCCTGTGTGCGGGGCGCTTCACCGCCGCGGACGTGTCGGTCGGCTATGCCCTGCTGCTCGCCGAGCACCTCGGCCTCGACAAGGGCTTCACGCCGGCGGTCGAGTCCTATTGGGCGCGGCTGAAGGCTCGGCCGGCTTTTCAGGCGGCCTTGCGCGCGCAGGAGAAGGCGGCCAAGGAGCAAGGCGTTCCGACGATGCCGTCGCCGGACATCCGGCCCTGAGGTCGTCGAACAACCTGCCGCAAGCTGAGCGGCTGGCTTCGACTCGAACGGGACCCGCGGCCAGCTAGCCGGCCGCGTGACGCGCCAGGTGTACCTGGTGCAAGGTGATCTTGCGCACCTCTGCCTGGCTGGTCTGGATGTGCGCCCGCAGCAGCATCGCGGCCTGCTCGCCGCGGTGAGCGCGCACCGCCTTCAGGATCTTGGCGTGCTCGTCGTAGGTGGCGTCGATGCGCGGCTGCTGCGTGAAGTCGAGGCGTCGGATGATGCGGATGCGGTCGGTCAGGTCGCGGTGTACCCGGGCCATCTCGGCATTGCCGGCGGCCGCGACCAGCGAGCAATGAAAGGCCTCGTCCCACTGCGCGACGCGGGCGGCGTCGGTGGAGCGTTCCGCATTCGGCACGAGCCAGATGTCGGCCAGTTCCTGAAGCATGCCGCGATCGATGTGCCGGTCGGTCTCGCACAGGCGATGGGCCGCCGTGGTCTCCAGCACCATGCGCAGGTCGTAGAGCTGCTCGAACTGGTCGAAGTCGAAAGGCAGCACCCGCCAGCCGCTTCGAAACAGCACCTCGACATAGCCCTCCTGCTGGAGCCGGAACAAGGCCTGCCGCACCGGCGTGCGCGAGACGCCGAGCCGCTCGCTCACCTCGTTCTCGGTGAAGCGGTCGCCGGGCACCATGCGGAACTCGGCGACATCGCGCTTGAGCTGTGCATAGACCTCGTCGGCACGGGTGCGGAACAAGGTCGCAGGATCGACCGCGAGGGTTCGCCGAGGCTCGGCGGCGATCGGCACGGCCGGGGCGGAGCGGACAGGTTTGCGAACGGTACGGGGAGCTTGAACGGTAGCCACCGCGGGATGTTAGTCGCTGGACTGCTCTACAGGACCGCGAGCAGCGCGCTGCTCGGGGCGGTCCAGCCGACGATGCCGCCTTGCGCGCGAATCATCGCGAGCGTGGCGGCCTTGAACGCCGGAAAGTAGCTCTCGGTGCAGTCCTCCAGCAGCAGGCCGTCGTAGCCGCGGTCGTTGGCCTCGCGCATCGTGGTCTGCACGCAGACCTCGGTGGTCACGCCGGCGAAGAGCAGGTGCGCGATACCGCGGGCCTTCAGCAGTTCGTCGAGTCCGGTGGCGTAAAAGGCACCCTTGCCCGGCTTGTCGATGACGATTTCGCCGTCGACCGGCGCCAGCGCCTCGACGATCTGGCTGCCGGGTTCGCCCGCCACCAGGATGCGGCCCATCGGCCCGCGGTCGCCGATGCGCAACCGCGGATTGCCGCGATTGAGCTTGGCGGGCGGGCAATCCGACAAGTCGGGCCGGTGGGCCTCGCGGGTGTGCACCACCAGGCCACCTGCACGCCGCCAGGCAGCGAGCATCGTCCGGGTGGCCGGCACGATGGCTTCGAGCAAGGCCACGTCGTTGCCGAGCGATTCGCCGAAGCCGCCGGGCTCGATGAAGTCGCGCTGCATGTCGATGATCACCAGCGCCGTCTTCGAAACTTCGAAGTCGTAGACGAAGGGGGCTGCGTCCATTCGCAGCGCAGGGCTTGTCGTCGTCATGCAGGCTCCTCGGCGTCGCTCGCCACTGCGGCCGAGGCTTCGCGCGGTCGTCCATGATCGTCGCCATGTTCGTTGCCATGGTCACCGCCGCCCATGTGGGCGCCGAGCACGTGGCGCTCGGCCGATGCGGCATCGCATTCGTACACGATCCGGCCCTCGCTCATCACCACGATGCGGTCGGCGAGTTCGAGCAGCTCGTCGATGTCCTCGCTCACCAACAGCACCGCGCCGCCGCTGGCCCGCACCTGCATGATGCGGCCGTGGATCTCGGCGACGGCGGCGAAGTCGAGGCCGAACACCGGGTTGGCCGCGATCAGCACCGCGATCTCGCCGGCCAGTTCCCGTGCCAGCACCGCGCGCTGCACGTTGCCACCCGACAGGCTCCTGATCGCCGCGCCTTCGCCCTGGGTCTTGATGCCGTACTCGGCGATCCACTCCCGTGCGCGGCTTCGCCACATGCCGAAGCGCAGCAGCCCGCCGCTGGCGAGCGGCGGCTGGTCGAAATCGCGCAGGGCCATGTTCTCCGCCACGCTGAGGTCGCCGACGCAGGCATTGCGAAGCGGCTCCTCCGGCAGGCTGCGCACCTTCATGCGGCGGTTTTCGGCGCGGGTGGCCCGGTAGGGCGCGCCGTTGACCGTGACGCTGCCGCCAAGGCGTGTCCGCTGCCCCACCAAAGCCTCGACCAGCTCGCGCTGGCCGTTGCCGGACACGCCGGCGATGCCGAGGATTTCGCCGGCCCGCACCCGAAGGCCAAGGCGGTCGACCGCGAGCGTTCCGCGATCGCCCGGCGCGACCAGGTCGACCACTTCAAGGACCACCGGCGCGTCGTGCGGGACGGCTGCGGCCGCATGCAGGGCACGGCCGGTGATCGGTGTCGTGAGGGAAGTCGGAGTGGGAGTGGGAGTGGGAGTGAAACTCAAATTGCCAGTCGTATCGGCCTTGCCACCGACATCGCCGGCGCCCTCGCCCTCGCCCTCGCCCATCATCGATGCGGCGAGCTGCGCCGGCCGCGTCTCCGCGACCCGGCAATGCTTCACCGCCTTGCCACGTCGCAGCACCGTCACCGCATCGGCATAGGCCATCACCTCGCGGAACTTGTGCGTGATGATGAGCACGGTGCACAGGCCGCTCTGCGCGAAGGCGCGCACATGGCCCAGCACCTCGTCCGCCTCCTGCGGCGTCAGCACCGAGGTCGGCTCGTCCAGGATCAGGAGCCGCGGCTTCAGGTAAAGCTGCTTCAGCAGTTCGAGCTTCTGCTTCTCGCCGGCGGCCAGCGACGAAGGCGTCACGTCCAGGTCGAGCCGGAAAGGCGTCGTCGCCAGGAAGGCCTCGAGTTCGGCGCGCTGGCGCTTCCAGTCGATTACCGCGGGCGTCTTGCCGCCGGCCAGCAGCAGGTTCTCTGCGACCGTCATGCCGGGCGCCAGGGTGAAGTGCTGGTAGACCATGCCGATGCCGAGCGAGCGCGCCACGGTCGGGTGCGAGATGTCCTGCTCGCGCCCGTCGATCAGGATGCTGCCTTCCTCCGCGCGCTGGAAGCCGGCCACGCACTTGACGAGCGTGCTCTTGCCGGCGCCGTTCTCGCCGAGCAGCGCATGCACGCTGCCGGGCTCGACCCGCATCGTCACGCTGTCCATCGCGGTGAAGGCGCCGAAGCGCTTGGTGAGCTGGTAGGTGTCGAGCGCCAGGGCGCCGGTGCCGGCAGGCAAGGCGCCGATGCGGCGGGCCGGTTCCGGGTCGTGCAGTTGGGGATTCGCCATGAGTTCGAGGCCTCGGCTAGGCCAGCGCTTCCAGCAGCGCCGCTGACTCTGCATGCGCGCCGAAGACGCCGCCCTGCATCGTGATCATCTTGAGTGCCGCCAGGTGGTTGCCGTGATCGGTGGCGGCGGTGCAGTCCGACAGCAGCAGGCACTCGAAGCCGCGATCGTTGGCATCGCGCATGGTGGTGTGCACGCAGACGTCGGTGGTGATGCCGGCCAGGATCAGGTTGCGAATGCCGCGGGTGCGCAGCACCAGCTCCAGGTCGGTGGCATAGAAGGCGCCCTTGCCCGGCTTGTCGATGACGACTTCGCCGCCGACGGGCGCGAGTTCGGGTATCAGCTCCCAGCCCGGCTCGCCCCGGATCAGGATGCGCCCGCAGGGGCCGAGGTCGCCGATGCCGACGCCGCTCGCGCCGATCTGGCGCGAACGCCACCGCTTGTTCGGCGGCAGGTCGGCCAGGTCGGGCCGATGCCCTTCGCGGGTGTGGATCACCTGGAAGCCGAGCGGCCGGAGCGCCGCCAGCGTTCGCGCGATCGGCTGGATCGGCGCCTGCACCAGCGACAGGTCGTAGCCCATCACGTCGACATAGCCGCCCTTGCCGCAGAAGTCGGTCTGCATGTCGATGACGATCAGCGCCGTGTTGTCCGGACGCAAATCGCCGTCGTAGGGCCAGGCGTAAGGCTGGGCGGCGACGGTCGTCATGAGCGCTCGCCGGCCGCCGGCGGCATCGGAGGAATCTGCGGCACCAGCGGATGCGACTCGGCGCCCTTGTAAGCCCGCACGGGTGCGCCGAAGCCGAAGCCGGTGCCGTCGACCACCTGCACCTGGTCGCTCCAGCGCAGCCGGTAGCTGCCGTTCGCCATGTCGCGCATGTAGGTGTACGGAAAGTCCTGCGCGCCGCCCTTCACCGCGACATAGCCGCGGTGGTAGAGCTGGTAGATGTTGTTCTCCACGCCCCAGCCGGTGCGGGCCTCTCGCACCAGGTCGGGCCGCAGTTCGCAGGTGATGATCTCGTCGACCCGGCCGCCGCCCTCGACCATCACCGTGCCGTCGAAGCTGCAGAACATGCCCTCGCCCATCGAATCGAAGCTGCCGTCGCTGCCGCACAGGCAGACGCTCGCGGTGTAGGCCAGGTTGCAGAAGGCGTTGGCCTGGTTGGTGATCTTCCAGGCATGGCGGATGGGCGCCGTGTAGCCCGCGGTGCGAAGGATGATCTCCGCACCCTTGTACGCAGCCTCGCGCGCCATCTCGGGCAGCATGCCGTCGTGGCAGATGATGAGCGCCAGCTTGCAGCCGTTCGGCCCGTCGCAGACCGGCACGCCGACGTTGCCGGGCTCCCAGGGCTCGACCGGAACCCACGGGTGCATCTTTCGGTAGTAGAGCCGGATGGCGCCCTTGTCGTCGATGACGAGGCCGCTGTTGTACGGATTGCCGCCGGGATTGGCTTCCATGATCGAGAAGCAGCCCCAGATGGTGTGGTCGATGCAGGCCTGCCGCAAGGCCGCCACCTCGGGGCCGTCGAGCGTACACATGAGTTCGGGCGAGGTGTCCATCGAGAGCCCGTGCAGCGAATACTCCGGGAACACCACCAGGTCCATGGTGCCCTGGTTGCGCCGCGCCTTGCCGACCAGGCCGACGATGCGCTGCACCTGCGCCGCCAGCTCGTCCGGCGTGCGAACCACCGGCAGCTGGCACTGCACCAGGCCGACCACGACGCCGTGCGCCGATTTGTTGAGACCGCCGAGACCGCTCATGAATACCTCATCGAATGGAAGACAGTTCGCCCGGGCTGCCGATCGCGATGCTGTCCGGCTTGCAGGTCAGCACCAGGATCACCAGGGTCAGTACATAGGGCACGGTGTTGAAGAGGTGGTAGCCCCAACCCACGCCGATCGATTGCAGGGCCGGGCCGATCGCGCCCGCACCGCCGAAGAGCAGCGCTGCACCGACGCAGCGCAGCGGACTCCAGCGCGCGAAGATGACCAGCGCCACCGCGATCAGGCCCTGCCCGCTCGAGATGCCTTCGTTCCAGCTGCCCGGATAGAAGAGCGTGAGCGATGCGCCGCCGAGGCCGGCGATGGCGCCACCCGCGGTGGTCGCCGCGATGCGGATGCCGTTGACCGAATAGCCGAGCGCGCGCGCGGCGTTGGCCGAGTCGCCGGCCATGCGCACCAGGAGCCCTGCCCGTGTCCGCGCGAAGGCCCACCACAGGAAGAGCGCCAGCACCAGGCCGATCGGCACCAGCGCATTGACCTGCAGCGCCGACTGCACCACTGCGTTGTCGCTCCAGGCGCCGAGCGGAATCGACGGCAGCTGCGGCGCCTGGGGCTGGATCAGGGGCTTGCCCAGGTAGAACGCGAGCCCGGTGCCGAACAGCATCAGCGCGATGCCGGTCGCCACGTCGTTGACCCGGTCGAGCGAGCACAGCAAGCCGTGCAGCAGCGCCAGCAAGGCACCGGCCACGGCCCCGGCGAGCACGCCGAGCCAGGCCGAGTCGGTCAGCCAGGCGCCGCCGAAGGCCGCCATCGCCGACAGCACCAGCACGCCTTCGAGACCGAGATTGATGCGGCCTGATTTCTCGGTCAGGCATTCGCCCAGGCTCACGAACAGGAACGGCGCACCCACGCGCAGCGCACCGCCGACGATGCCGGCAAGGAGCGCGACCCACTGGTCCGGGCTCATGCGGCCTCCTTCGAAAAAGTGGGCTGCACCGGCTTGGGCATGCGGTTCATGAGGAGCGTCTTCCAGTCGATCCGTCGCAAGCCTTCGCTCGCGAGGATCAGCACGAAGGCGATGCCCTGCAGCACCTGCACCGAAGCATCCGGCAAGCCGAGGCGTCGCTGCAGCAGGCTGCCGGCCGCACCGAAGCCGCCGAACAGGATGGCCACCGGCACGATCGCGAACGGCGAATGCCTCGCGATGAACGCGACCAGGATGCCGGCATAGCCGTAGCCGGCAATCATCGAGGCGTTGGCGTTGGTATGCACCGCCGCGACCTCGATCGCACCGGCCGTGCCGGCGCAGGCGCCGCCGACCGCGCAGGCGGCGAGCACCAGTCGGGTCGCCGGCAGGCCGACCAGCTGCGCGGTGCGCGGATTGCCGCCGACCACCCGCACCGAAAAGCCGGACACCGTCGCCCGCAGCCAGAAGCCGAGCCCGATGCAGGCTGCGACACCGATCGCGAGGCCCCAGTGCACGTCGGAGCCGCCGATGCCGCCGATCAGGAGCGGCGCCGGCAGCGGATAGGTCGACGGCTTGTTGAGGCTCGATGGGTCGCGCAGCGCACCTTCGACCAGGTGCTTGAAGATGCCGATCGCGATGTAGGCCAGCAGCAGGCTGCTGATGGTCTCGTTGATGCCGCGGAACTGGCGCAGCCAGCCGGCCAGCATGATCCACAGGCCGCCTGCGATCGCACCCGCCATGCAGACCATCACGCTGCCGGCGATGTTCATCGGCAGCGGCAACAGGTACGACGTCGCCGCGCAGGCCAGGCCGCCCAGCACCAGTGCGCCTTCGCCGCCGATGATGATGAGGCCGGCCCGCGCCGGAATCGCGACGCACAGCGCCGTGAGCATCAAGGGTGCCGCCCGCTGCAAGGTGTTCTGCCACGAGAACCAGTCGCCGAACGCGCCCTTGAAGAGCGTCAGCCACACGTCGACCGGGTCGACCCCCGCGAACCAGACCAGGATGCCGAACAGCAGCAGCGCCGCCGCAATGGCGAACGCCGGCAGGGCGACTTCCTTCAAGGCTTGGCGCATGGCGGCTCGCGCGTCAGAAGCTGCCCTGGACGCCTTCGACCAGGTAGTTCATCTTCTCGAGATCGATGTCGGTCTGCTTCTGCACCTTGCCCGAAGCCAGCACCTCCTTGCCCTTGTTGTCCTTGAGCGGACCCTTGAAGATGTCGAAGCTGCCCGCGACCATCCTGGCCTTGGTCTCGTCGGCCTGCTTCTTGGCGGCGTCGGGCACCATCGCGCCATAGGCCGACATCTTGACGTAGCCTTCCTTCAGGCCGCCGCGCAGGAAGTTCGGATGCGGCTTGCCGGCCTGGGCGGCTTCGAGGATGGTCTTGTACGCGGTGATCCAGTTCCACTCGGCGCCGGTCAGGTAGGCGTTGGGTGCCAGCTTGGCCTGGCTCGCGTGATAGCCGCAGACCATCTTGCCGCGCTTGGCCGCGGTCTCGACCACCACCTTGGGTCCGTCCACGTGCATCGTGAAGACGTCGCAGCCCTGGTCCGCCAGGCTGTTGGTCGCCTCGGCTTCCTTCACGGCCATCGACCAGTCGCCGGTGAAGATCACGCTGCAGGTGATGCCCGGCTTGACCGAGCGGGCGCCGAGCGTGAAGGCGTTGATGTTGCGCAGCACCTGCGGAATCGGCTTGGCCGCGACGAAGGCGATCTTGTTGCTCTTGGTCATGTGGGCCGCGACCACGCCGTTCAGGAACTGGCATTCGTCGATGTAGCCGAAGAAGCTGCCCGCGTTCTTGGGCATGCCTTCGCTCCACATGCCGCCGCAATGCGAGAAGCGCACCTCGGGATTCTTCGGCGCGAGCGCCAGGATGTGCGGATCGAAGTAACCGAACGAGGTCGGAAAGAGGAGCCGTGCGCCGTCCTGCGCGATCATGCCGGTCATGGTCTTCTGCACCGCGGCGGTCTCGGGCACGTTCTCTTCCTCGACCATCTTCACGCCGGGCATCTTCTTGAGTTCCGCCGCGGCCTGGGCATGGGCCTGGTTGTAGCCGTAGTCGTCCCGCGGCCCCACGTAGATCACGCCGACCGTCAGCGGCTTGGCCTGCGCACCGGCCAGGCCGCTCCAGCCGCCGAGCGTGCCGGCGGCACCGAGCGCCGCGAGGGATTTGAGGGAGTCGCGACGGTTGATTGGGCTCATGGATCTGGCTCCGGGGGTTGTTGAAGATGAAAGTTCGTCTTGGATACAAGATGGTGTGCATAAACCGTACCAGCCCGGCGCGAGGCCGGGCGGCCGATTTCAGGGAAGCAGGCTCACATGCGCCGAGACCACGCGCCAACCTTGTGCGGTGCGCATCCAGGTCTGGCTCTGGCGCCCCGTCCTAGGGCTCGAATGCCGCCTGAACTCGACGTTCGCGGTCGCGAAGTCGGTGCCGTAGGTGGTGATGACGGTGCGCAGCAGCTCGCGCTGCAAGCCATCGGCCGGCCGACCGGCCCTGAAGGCCTTGATCTCGTCGTAGCCGTAGAGGTTCTCGGTCGCGCCGTAGCGCAAGGTGTGCGGGCTGTCCCAGAACAGCTCGTCCAGCACGGCGACATCGTTGGCGACCAGTGCGCGCTCGTAGCGCTCGAAGGCGGCGGTGACTTCGGCGACGACATCGGCGCGGTTGATTTCCAGGGACATGGCTCGGCTTGTCGGAAGGGTTCGGAAATGTTTGGGATCCAGCTTCAGGCTGTGGCGACGGGCGCATGCGAGACGCCGGCGCTTTCAAGCGCGGCCGCCACCCGCAGCACCAGGTCTTCGCGCCAGGCCGCACCGATGACCTGCACGCCGATCGGAAGGCTCGGGTGCGCATTCCAGATCGGCACGGTGCACACCGGCAGCCCGATGCACGAGATCGGTTGGGCCAGCAGGCCGAGGCTCGGCCGCAGCGGCAACCGCTTGCCGTCGAGTTCGAGCCACTCGGAGCCTATCGGCGTCGCAGCGCACGGCGTGGCCGGGGCCAGCAGGATGTCGAATCGCTCGAACACCGTCGCCACGCGCTCCGCGTACAAGCGCCGCACCCGCTGCGCGCGCGCGACCCAGGCAGCCGGCAGCAGCGCACCGGCCAGGAAGCGGTCGCGCGACAGCGGCTCGAAGTCCTGCGGCCGCCGGCGCAGGTCGGGCAGGTGCAAGGCGCCGCCTTCCGAATTGGTGATGACGAACGCCGCCGCGCGGCCGGCCTCGACCATCGGGAGCTCCACCACCTTGCGCGCGTTCAATGCGGCGGCCACCCGATCGACCGCGTCGTTCGCATCCGGCTGCGCATGGCGCCGGAAGTAGCCGCCGAGGATGCCGACCCGCAAGCTGCCGACGCCGTGCGAAAGCTGCGCCAATGTCGGCTCGGCATCGCGCTGCAGGCAGCCCGGATCGCGCACGTTCGCATCGGCCTCCGCGCCCTGCATCGCGTCATAGGCCAAGGCGAGGTCGCGCACCGAGCGAGCGAAAGGGCCGAGGTGGTCGAGGCTCGACACGAAGGGATAGCTGCCGGTGCGCGGCAGCCGCCCGAAGGTCGGCTTCAGCCCGAAGACGCCGCAGAGCGAGGACGGCACCCGGATCGAGCCGTTGGTGTCCGAGCCCAGCGTCAGCGGCACTTGCCCCGCCGCCACCGCCGCAGCCGAACCGCCGGACGAGCCGCCCGCAATGCGGCTCGGGTCATGCGGATTGCGGCACGGACCGACATGGCTGTTCTCGGTCGTGAAACCATAGGCGTACTCGTCCATGTTGAGTGCGCCGACCAGCACCGCGCCGGCCGCTTCGAGTCGCCGCACCAGCAGCGCGTCGCCGCGGGCGGGATCGGCCTCGCGCTCGATCCGCGATCCGGCAAGGGTCGCAAGGCCCGCGATATCGAACAGGTTCTTGACCGCGAAGGGCACGCCCAGCAGCGGCAGGTCGCGCGTGCGCGCGCCATGAGCGGACGAACCGGTTGCACCGGACGCACCCGATGCAAGCGATGCATCGACCTGGCCGGCCCGCCTCAGCGCCCGCTCACGCAGGACATCGGTGAACGCATTGACACGCGCATCGGTGGCGGCGATGCGGGCGAGGCTCGCCTCCGTCAGCGACACCGCGCTGGTCGCGCCCGAACGCACCGCCTCGGCCATCGCAGCGGCGTCCTTCAGGATCAGTGCGCCTGCCGTTGCGCCCGCTGCTTTCATGCCTCGCGCTCCCGCGGGCTCACCGGCACGAAGCTGGGCGCGGGTTCCACGTGCATCGCGAGCGGCACCGCTTCGAGCAACGCGGCCTGCTCCGCGGCCAACGCGAAATACCGAAGCACGCCCGGCCGATGCTCCGGCCGCAGCGCAAGCCCCAGCACCGCGGATGCCGCATCGACGTATGCCTCGATCTCGGCCGGCTTCATCGCCGCACCTCGCGCTGGAAGATGTCGAGGCTGCGCTTCTTCATCGCCACGAAGCTGTCGGAACTCAAGGTCTCGACGGTGCGAGGACGCGCATCGCCGTACCGCAGGATCTCCGCCACCCGGGTCGGCCGCTTGGTCAGCAGCAGCACCTGGTCTGCCAGGTAGACCGCTTCCTCGAGATCGTGCGAAACCAGCAGCATGGTGGTGCCGGTCTGCACGAACACCTCCTGCAGCTTCTCGCGGATGAAAAGCGTCATCTCGAAGTCGAGCGCCGAGAACGGCTCGTCGAGGAACAGCACTTCGGGGTTGGGCGCCAGCGCCCGCATGATCGAGGCGGTCTGCTGCTGCCCGCCCGACAGTTCGTACGGATAGCGGTTGAGATCGAACTTGACGTCGAAGGACGCGACCAGCTCGGCCATGCGGCGATCGACTTCCGCCTTCGAGCGGCCTTCGAGCTTCAGCGGATAGGCGATGTTGTCGATGGTTCGCATCCACGGGAACAGGGCCTCGCGGTAGTTCTGGAACACGTAGCCAATCTTGGTGTCCTCGAGCGACTTGCCGTCGAACAGGATCTCGCCGGCATCGATCGGCACCAGCCCGGCGATCATGTTGATCAGCGTGCTCTTGCCACAGCCGTTCGGCCCGAACACCGAGACGATCGCGTGCTTGGGAATGTCGAGGTCGAAGTTCTCGTAGAGCGGCCAGCCCGCGAAATACTTGGTGAGTCCGCGGATGGTGATGTGGGTGCCGGCGGGGCCCGGCTCGAAGCGAGGCCTGGGCACGTCGGCATAGACCGGGCCGCTGCGGACGATGTCGGTGGCCGTCTTCATCTGCCGCTCCAATGCACGATGCGGCGCTCGGCCACCAGGAACAGGATGTTGAGCGCATAGCCCAGCGCGCCGGCCGCGAGGATCGCCGCATACATGCTCTTGACGTTGAGCACCTGCTGCGCGTCGATGATGCGGTGGCCGAGGCCGTTGTCGGAGCCGATGAACATTTCGGCGACGATCACGATCACCAGCGCCATCGAGACCGCCGAGCGAAGTCCGACGAAGCTTGGCTGCAGGCTCTCCCAGATCAGCACGTCCTTGAACACCTGCCAGCGCGAGGCGCCCATCACCTTCGCCGCCATCACGCGCTGCTTGCGGGCGTTGATGACGCCGTAGGCGCTGTTGAAGATCACGATCAGGAAGGCGCCGAAGGCGGCGATCGCCACCTTGTTGATGTCCGACACGCCGAAGATCAGCAGGAAGAGCGGTATCAACGCGGATGAAGGCGTCGACCGAAAGAAGTCGATCAGGAACTCGACGCTGCGATAAGCCTTCTCGTTGCTGCCGAGCAGCACGCCGAGCGGCATGCCCACCACTGCTGCGATCAGGAAGGCCTGCACCGTGCGCCACACGGTGACGGCGAAGTCGAGCAGCAGCGGGCCGCCGGCCAGCCCGGTGACCAGCGTCGCGACCGTGTCGGCCGGCGGCGGCAAGAGGATCGGCTTGATGAAGCCGAGCCGCACCACCAGGTCCCACAGGATGAAAAGCGCGATTGGCCCGATGGCCGGAAGCCAGCGGTCCCATGCGGGCTTCTTTGGCATGGCGGCAGCGGCGGCGGCAGCGGCAGCCGTGGGCGGCGTCCAGGGCACGCCGGCGGAGCGGTGCGCGGAGTCGGTGGTCGAAGCCATCGCCTCAGGCCTTGTAGAGCAGCGGCTCGACCGGCACCTTCTTCTCGAAGATGCCTTTCTCGGTGAAGAGGTCGTAGAACTTCTGGAAGTAGCCGAGCGCCGCCGGCGTGAACTCGTTGTAGAGCATGTACGAGGCGAGCGGCACCTCGGCGGTGAGCGGGCCTTCGATCGCCGTGTAGCCCTTCATGTACGGGCGCGCGTCCTCGGGCTTGCTGCGGACCAGCTCCACGCCGCGGGCGTAGGCCGCGATGAACTTCTTGGCGACTTCCGGGTTCTTCTTGATGTATTCGGTGGTGAGGCTGGCCGCGCCGCCGTGCCACGGTGCCATCGGGTCCCCCAGGATGTACTTGGCGACCACGCCGGCCTCGATCACGCGGGTGGTGCCGTTCATGCGGCCGATGGTGCCGGTCGGCTCCAGCGTGTAGCAGGCATCGACCTGCCCCGCGACCAGCGAGGCAATGTGCTGGCCGATCGGCAGCTCCGATACCGAGACACCGGTGGCGCCGGCCCGCTCCAGCATGGTCTTGGCGAGCGTCATGTTCTGGATGCCGGGGCCGGACGCGACCTTCTTGCCCTTCAGGTCGGCCATGGTCTTGATCGGGCTGTCCTTGCCGGTGATGAACTCGTCGAGCACGAACTTCGCGTTGCTCGGGTTGGTGCAGAAGATCTTGAAGAGCCCCGGCTGCGCGATCTCGCCGATCGCGAGGTTGGCCGAGCCGGTGCCGTTGGCGCTGCCGTCGGAGCGGCCGGCGAGCATCGCCTCCATCACCTGCTGGGCGCCCGCGAACTTGAGCGGCTCGACGTCGAGCCCGGCTTCCTTGAAGTAGCCCTTCTCGATCGCGGCGAAGAACGGCAGCCCGGCCGCCACAGGCCAGAAGCCGATCCGCAGCTTGGTGGACTGCGCGCGCACGATGGCAGGCATCGCCAGCATGCCCAGCCCGGCGGCGCCGGCCTTGAGCAAGCTGCGGCGGGATGATTCGGAAGTCGAGATCGGTGATGTCATGGTCGTCCTGCTCTGGATGAAAGGGTGGATGAACCGGGTGTCAGGCGCCGGCTGCCTGCGACCGGGAAGCGACATAAGCGCGCCAGCCGCCGTGATGCGTGATGTCTTCGGCGCCTTCGAGCGCGATCGATTCGCACACGAAGCCCTGCACGCTGCTGCCGTCTGAAAGCGTCAGCGTTCCGATGCCGAGCGGCGCGGGGATCAGCGCGACGAAGCTGCCGTAGGCCGCCAGCGGCATCTCCCAGACCTCCAACGCGATCGATGCGCCGGCGCCCGGGGCGACCCGCAACATCCCGGGCTTCGGCGGCACGGTGCCGGACAGCGCGAAGAGCCGGTAGTCGGGCGCGCTGGTCGCCGCGGCGACCAGCCGTGCACCGCGTTCGGTGAGCTGCGAATTGAGGGGCATGCCGGACAGGTGCGCGCCCACCACCGCGACACGGACGCTGTCGACGGCGAGCGGCATCGGCGCGGGCGGTGGCAAGGGCTCGTCGGTCGCGCCGAGCTTGCCGCCCGCCGCATGGTGGTAGCGCTGCCCGAGTTCGGCCAACTGCAGGTCGCTGCCGCACGGGCCGACCAGCGTGATGCCGAAAGGCAAGCCGTCGGGCCGGATGCTGCTCGGCACCGCGAGCGCCGCGTAGTCCAGCAGGTTGACGAAGTTGGTATAGGCGCCCAGCTCGCGATTGCGCACCACCGGGTCGGCGAGCATGGCCGCGATGGTGCAGTGGGTCGGCGCGGTCGGCACCAGCAAGACGTCGATGCCCTGCCACATCGGCGCGACCTGCTGCGCCAGGCTGCGAAGCCGCGTCTGCGCCTGCAGCAGGTCGACCGCGTCGTGGTCGCGGCCGCTCGCCAGGATGCTGCGCACCGGCTCGATCACCTCGGCCTCGTAGGCGTCGAAGAAGTCGCGCAAGGCGGCGTAGCGCTCGGCGACCAGCGCACTGTCGTAGAGCAGGCCCGCCACTTCGGCGAGGGGCGCATAGTCGATCGGCACGCGCTCGCCCCCGAGCGACGCCATGCGCTCGATCGCCTCGTCGAACGCCGCCGCGGAGAGCGCGTCGCCGAAGAACTCGAGTTCGCGCGGCACGCCGAAGCGGAAGCGATCGGGCAGGCGCGATGTGGCCAGCGGCAGAGTTCGCGAATACGGGTCCGCCGCATCGAAGCCCCGCGCCACTTCGAAGACCCGCAGCGCCATCGCCACCGTCGGCGCGAAGATCGAGACGCAATCCACGCTCTGCGCAGCCGGCATCACGCCGCGCGTGCTGAGCAAACCCTTCGACGGCTTGAGTCCCACGATGTTGTTGAGCCCCGCCGGCACGCGCCCGGAGCCCGCCGTGTCGGTACCGAGCGCGAAGTCGACCTGGCCGGTCGCGACCACATAGGCGGAGCCCGAACTCGAACCACCCGACACCTGGCGCGCGTCGAAGCTGTTCGGCACCGCACCGTAGGGCGAACGGGTGCCGTTCAAGCCGCAGGCGAACTGGTCGAGATTGGTCTTGCCGACCAGGGTGGCACCGGCATCGAGCAGCCGCTGCACCACTTGCGCGTGCTCAGTCGGATGCCGATCGAAGGCCGGGCAGGCACCGGTGGTGGGCACGCCGGCGGCATCGATGTTGTCCTTGATCGCGAAGCGCAGCCCGGCCAGCGGGCCCTGCGCCCTGCCCTGGATGGGCGAATCGAATCGCGCGATCCAGGCCGCCTCGGGCTTTCCTTCGATCGTTCCGGACTCGCCCGGCGAGACCGCGTCATGCACCATCATCAAGCATCCTGTCTTGTGTACAAGTTGTGATGCAAGCGGCGTGCCATGTCCGGCAGCAAGCCGCGGGGTGGAGAGAAGTACCTTGGAGAAACGGCGAGCGAGCGCGAGGGCGAGGGCGAACGAGCGCGAGCAAGGGCGAGCGACGGCTCGCGAAGGCGGGCGTCCCGGCGGCGCCGGCGCCCGCTCGAACCGGCGCTCAGTCGGGCTGACTGCTGGCCAGCCCGACCGCCTCGGCCAGCTGGGCGAGCTGGTCGGCATGCAGGCTGGCCAGCCTCGCCAGCTTCTTGCGGCCGGCCGGCAGCAGGTGGACCTCGACCTGCCGGCGGTCGACCTCGCTCGCCCGGCGTTCGACCAGCCCTGCCTCCTCGCAACGCGACACCAGCGCGACGACGCCATGCGGCTGCGCCTGCAGCCGCTCGGCGATTTCGCCGATGGTCGCCCACTGGCGGCCCGGGAAGCCCTGCGTGTGCAGCATCAGCTGGTACTGCAGCACCGTGATGCCTTCGTCTCGCGCGGCGTCCTCGCTGAACCGCAGGAAGCTGCGCAGCCGGAAACGGAAATCCGACAGCGCTTCGAAGCGCTCTTTATCGGTCGGGCCTGGTTTTGGGGGCATGGCGGGTAGGCGGTAGGACGCATCAATGTAGCAGCGCCCTGCCCCGCGGAACCGCCGTGCCGCGCGGTTTCGCGGCAGGGTAATTACTCATGCCATGATATAAATAGCCTCATAACATGATGTATCCGACGAGAGCCTGACCACGCACCGTGGCCGCGTGCTTTCGATGGCGCCGACAGCACCGCGCCACTCGCCTTTTTCTTTACCCTCGATCCCCTCCACTCATGAAAATCAAGAGCCAGAAGGACTTCCTGTCCGGCCTCATGTTCACTTGCGTCGGCTTGGCTTTCTCGATCGGCGCGACCAACTACTCGATCGGCACCGGCGCCCGCATGGGGCCCGGCTACTTTCCGCTGGTGCTCGGCGCGATGCTCGCGATCGGCGGCTGCATCGTGATGCTGACCTCGCTCTCGTCCGGCCCGCCGGGCGGCGACCCGGTCGGCCGCATCGCCTGGCGGCCGCTCGTCCTGATCATCGGCGCCAACCTGGTGTTCGGCGTGCTGCTGGGCGGGCTGCCGTCGATCGGCATTCCGGCGATGGGGCTGATGGTCGCCATCTACATCATGGTGATCATCTCGAGCCTGGCCGGGCCGCGTTTCAAGCTCAAGACCGCGCTGATCCTCGGAACCATCCTGGCCATCGGCAGCTATCTCACCTTCATCATCGGGCTCAGTCTCCAGTTCCAGGTCTGGCCCACCTTCATCACCGGCTGAGGCAGCAAACGCCATGGACCTGATCCAGAACCTCTCCATCGGCTTCGAAGCCGCCTTCACGTTCCAGAACCTGATCTACGCCTTCGTCGGCTGCCTGCTCGGCACCCTGATCGGCGTGCTGCCCGGCATCGGCCCGGTCGCGACCATCGCGATGCTGCTGCCGGCCACCTACGCGCTGCCGCCGGTGGCCGCGCTCATCATGCTGGCCGGCATCTACTACGGCTCGCAATACGGCGGCTCGACCACCGCCATCCTGGTCAACCTGCCGGGCGAGTCGTCCTCGGTGGTCACGGTGATCGACGGCCACCAGATGGCCAAGGCCGGGCGCGGAGGCCCGGCGCTCGCGGCCGCGGGACTCGGCTCGTTCTTCGCGGGCTGCGTCGGCACGCTGGTGCTCGCGGCCTTCGCGCCGCCGCTGACCGAACTCGCCTTCAAGTTCGGCCCGGCCGAATACTTCTCGCTGATGGTGCTGGGCCTGATCGGCGCGGTGGTGCTGGCATCCGGCTCGCTGCTCAAGGCCATCTGCATGATCATGCTCGGCCTCCTGCTGGGGCTGGTCGGCACCGACGTGAACTCGGGCGTGGCGCGCTACAGCTTCGACATTCCGGAGCTCACCGACGGCATCAGCTTCATCGCGATCGCGATGGGCATCTTCGGCTACGGCGAGATCATCGCCAACCTCTCCAAGAGCGAGGAAGAGCGCCAGGTCTTCACCGCCAAGCTGCACGGCCTGATGCCGACCAAGGAAGACTTCCGCAACATGGTGCCTGCGGTTCTGCGCGGCACCGCCTTGGGCTGCTCGCTCGGCATCCTGCCGGGCGGCGGCTCGCTGCTCTCGGCCTTCGCGTCGTACACGCTCGAGAAGAAGATCAGCCTGCGGTCGGGCGAAGTCCCGTTCGGCAAGGGCAACATCCGCGGCGTCGCCGGGCCGGAGTCGGCCAACAACGCGGGCGCTCAGACCTCGTTCATCCCGCTGCTCACGCTCGGCATCCCGGGCAACCCCGTGATGGCGCTGATGGTCGGCGCGATGACCATCCACAACATCCAGCCCGGGCCGCAGGTCATGACCAGCAACCCCGAGCTCTTCTGGGGCCTGATCGCCTCGATGTGGATCGGCAACCTGATGCTGATCGTGCTCAACCTGCCCCTGATCGGCATGTGGATCAAGCTGCTCTCGATTCCGTACCGCTGGCTGTTCCCCGCCATCGTGTTGTTCTGCGCCATCGGCGTGTACTCGACCAACAACAACACCTTCGACGTCTGGATGGTCGGCTTCTTCGGCGTGGTGGGCTATGCCTTCCTCAAGCTGGGCTGCGAGCCGGCGCCCTTGCTGCTGGGGCTCATCCTCGGGCCGATGATGGAGGAGAACCTCAGGCGGGCCCTGCTGCTTTCGCGCGGCGAATGGAGCGTGCTGGTCACGCGCCCGATCTCCGCCGGGCTCCTGGTCGGGGCGGTGCTGTTGCTGGCGATCGTCCTGCTGCCTGCCGTCAAGGCCAGGCGCGAAGAGGCCTTCGTCGAGGAGTAGAACGCGGCATGGGTCGCTGTGCACAATGGGCTCGCTTCCGATAGAGACCCGTGCACAACGAACCCGACTTCCTCGCCCATCTTCGAAGCGAGCTTTCCAGCTGGCGAACCTGGCTCGACCGCACCATCGTGCTGGCCTACGCGGTGGCCGCCGGCGGGTTCGTGGTGCTCTTCACGCTCGTCAGCGACTGGGTGAGCGCGCAGTTCTTCAAGGGCTTCGGCCACACCCCGTGGCTGGTGCTGGTGACCACGCCGCTGCTCACAGCGGGCATCGTCTGGATCACGCGCAAATGGGTGCCAACGGCCGGCGGCTCCGGCATACCGCAGGTCAAGGCGGCACTTCATCCCGATCTGCCGGCCGGCCAGCATCACCGCTTCGTGTCCCTGCGCCTCACGCTCGCCAAGATGGGTCTGGGCGCGGCCGGTTTCGCGGCGGGGCTGTCGATCGGGCGCGAGGGTCCATCGGTGCAGGTCGCGGCCGGCGTCATGCAGCATGCGCGGCGATGGCTGTCGCGCGGCTCCTCGATCGGCACGCGCGAGCTGCTGCTGGCGGGCGGCGCGGCCGGCATCGCCGGCGCCTTCAACGCACCGCTCGCCGGCGTGGTCTTCGCCATCGAGGAACTCTCGGGCCGCATCGAATCCCGCGCGAGCGGACTCATCATCACCGCCATCGTGCTGGCCGGCCTGGTGGCGGTCTCGGTGTTCGGCAACACCAGCTACTTCGGCGTGATCCGGGTGCCCGACCTGCGCTGGCCGGGCGCGCTCTGGCCGGGCGTGCTGGTCACGCTGGTCTGCGGCGCCGCGGGCGGCGTCTTCTCGCGCCTCCTGATCGCGTCGATCACCGGCGTGCCGGAGCGGCTCAACCGCTGGCGCGCGCGGCGGCCGGTCGCCTTCGCGGCGATCTGCGGCCTGGTCATCGCGATCATCGGCCTCGCGACCGGAGGCGCCACCTTCGGCTCCGGCTCCGAGGCGGTCAAGGAAATGCTGCAGGGCCATGCCGAGCTGACGCCGATCGCGACGCTGCTCAAGTTCGTCGCGACCTGGCTCACGGCCTGGTGCGGCGTGCCGGGCGGCATCTTCGCGCCGTCGCTTTCGATCGGCGCGGGTCTCGGTCATGCGGTGGCGCTGCTGTCCGATCCGAGCCTGGGCCCGGCGCTCATCGCGCTCGGCATGGCGGCGTTTCTCGCGGCCGTCACGCAGGCACCGCTCACGGCCTTCATCATCGTGATGGAGATGGTCGACGGTCATGCGATGGTGCTCAGCCTGATGGCGGCGGCGATGCTGGCGAGCCTGGTGTCCCGCATGATCAGCCGGCCGCTCTACGACACGCTGGCCGAGCACATGGTGGCCGCGGTGCGCAAGCCGATGGCCCCCGATGCGGTGGACACCGCCGCCACGGATGAGCCGGTGCAGGCCGGCCGCGCCGACCCGCCGCTCGCCCGCTGAGGGCCGATGCAACGCCCGAACTCTCCGTTGTCCTACCCCGGGCGCGCGGTCCGACGCAGAAAGTGACGAGGTCCACAACGCTTGAAACCAGGAGCCGGACCATGACCGACCTCGCCAACCAAGCCTGCATCGATGCATGCAATGCCTGCGCCGATGCCTGCGACTTCTGCTCGACTGCCTGCCTGCAGGAAGACGACGTGAAGATGATGTCGCGCTGCATCGCGCTCGACATGGACTGCGCCGCCATCTGCCGCCTGGCCGCCGGCTACATGGCCCGCGGCAGCAGCTTTGCCCCGCAGCTGTGCCAGCTGTGCGCGACCGTCTGCGAAACCTGCAGCCAGGAATGCGCGAAGCACGACATGGACCACTGCCGGCAGTGCGCCGCCTGCAGGCGCTGCGCCGACGCTTGCCGGGCAATGACCGCATAGCCTGGCCGCTTCGACCGCCGACCTAGAATTCGCGCTCAAGGGTGGGGCGCCGATCCGGGCGTCCCAGGTGTTGCGAAGGTCGGGCCGCCTCGCGGCTCCTCCACGACCCGCCACCATGTCCGACACCCCGATCCAATGGATCGCGGCAGCCGTCTTCGCTGTCGCCCTGCTCCACACCTTCAGCGTCAAGCAGTTCGAACGCCTGTCGCTGCGCTATCCGCGACACGCGGGCCTCTTCCACCTGCTCGGCGAAGTCGAAGTCGTCTTCGGCTTCTGGGCGATCGTGCTGATGCTGCTGATGGCCCTGGTCGCGGGCGGCGATCCGGCGCTCGCGTACCTCGAATCGCGCAACTACACCGAGCCGATGTTCGTCTTCGTCGTAATGGTGATCGCCGCCTCGCGGCCGGTGCTGCGAACCGTGATGGCCTCGGTCGACCTGGTGGCCCGGCTGGTGCCGATTCGTACCCCGGTCGCCACCGCCTGGCTCGGCCTGGCCGCGGTGCCGTTGCTCGGCTCGCTCATCACCGAGCCGGCCGCGATGACCATCGCCGCGCTCATGCTGGCGCCGCAGATCTTTCGGCCGCAGGTTCCGGAGGGCATCAAGTACCTGGCCCTCGGCGTGCTCTTCGTCAACGTTTCGATCGGCGGCACGCTCACCTCGTACGCCGCGCCGCCGGTGCTGATGGTCGCGACCACCTGGCAATGGGACAGCGCCTTCATGCTGGCGACCTTCGGCTGGAAGGCCGCGCTCGCGGTGCTGGTCAACGCGACCATCGCCACCTTCCTGCTTCGCGGCCACCTGCACGCGGCCCCTGTCGGCAACGACCGGTTGCCGCCAGCCGACCGCGTACCGATGTCGGTGGTGGCGGTGCATCTCGTGCTGCTCGCCGGCGTGGTGCTGTTCGCGCACCATCCGATCGTGTTCCTCGGCCTCTTCCTGATGTTCCTCGGCTTCACGCAGGCCTACGAGCGCCACCAGAGTCCGCTGATCATCAAGGAGGCCTTGCTGGTCGGCTTCTTCCTGGCAGGCCTCGTGGTGCTGGGCGGGTTGCAGCAATGGTGGCTGCAGCCGATCGTCTCCGGGCTATCGCCGGTGGCGCTTTTCTTCGGCGCGCTCGGCCTCACGGCCATCACCGACAACGCGGCGCTCACGTACCTGGGCTCGCTCATCGTCGGTATCTCGGATCCGGCGAAGTACATGCTGGTGGCCGGTGCCGTTGCCGGCGGCGGGCTCACCGTGATCGCCAATGCGCCCAACCCCGCGGGCGTCGCCTTGCTCAAGCGAGGCTTCGCGGACGAGACGATCGGTGCCGGGGGCCTGCTGATGGGCGCCCTCGGCCCGACGGCGATCGCTGCGGCCGCCTTCATGCTGCTTTAAAGACCGCGGTGCCTCGCGCCGAAGCTGCGCGCCGAAGCTGCCGCGCAATCCGCTCAGCGGATCTTCGCCTGACCCGAGTTCGACGCGAGGTGATTCCGAATCAAGCGCAGCATCTCGCCGAAATCGGCCGGCTTCGCGAAATGCTTGTCGAAGCCTGCAGCCATCGCCCGCGCCCGGTCGGCCGGAGAGTCGTAGCCGGTCAACGCGAGCAGCAAGGTTCGCCTGGTCGAAGCGGCCGGCGCATGCGAGTCGCTTGTTTCGCCCTCGCCTTCGTCTCCGCCTTCGCGAATGCGCTCCGCCACCTGGTAGCCGTTCATGCCGGGCAAGCCGATGTCGCAGACCACGACCTCCGGCCTGAAATTCTCGAAGCTGGCGAGAGCGCTCGGCCCGTCGGCCGCGACGTCGACCTGGTATCCCGACACCTCCAGCAGCATCGACAGCATCGTGACCGCGTCCTGGTTGTCGTCCACCACCAGCACGCGCGCCGGCCGGAACGCCGCCTCTTGCGCAGGATGTTCGCTTTCCGGCAGGTAGTCGATGCGGGGCAACGACACCGTGAACTCGGTGCCGCAGCCGGTGCCGTCGCTTCGCGCCGAGATCGTGCCGCCATGCAGCTCGACCATCTTGCGCACCACCGCCAGGCCGAGCCCGAGCCCGCCCTGGCTGCGGCTGAGCGAACGTTCTTCCTGGACGAACAAGTCGAAGATGCCCGCCAGCGAAGCCTGCGAGATCCCGATGCCGTCGTCGACCACGCGCAGCTTGACCCAATCGCCTTCGACCCAGGCCGCGAGGCCGATCGATCCACCGGCCGGCGTGTACTTGGCCGCGTTGTGCAGCAGGTTGCCGATGATCTGGCCGAGCCGGGTCGGGTCGCCATCGACATGAATCGGGGTTGCCGGAATCTCCAGCTTCAGCTTCTGTTGCTGGTTGTCGATCAAGGCGCGGTTGGTCTCCACCGCCAGGTCGATGAATTCGCGAATGTCGACCGGCCGCCGCTGCAGGCTGACCTTGCCGCTCGTGATGCGCGACACGTCGAGCAGGTCGTCCAGCAAACTCGCCATGTGGGCGACCTGGCGACCGACGACCTTGCCGATGGTCTCGAGCCGCGGATCGTCCGTGTCGAGGCGGGACAACAAGGATGCGGCGCTTCGGATCGGCGCCAACGGGTTGCGAAGTTCATGCGCGAGCATCGCGATGAACTCGTTCTGCTGCCGGTGGGTCTTGCGCGCGATTTCTTCGAGCTGCTCCGCGGCCAACGCCGCGTTCACCAGGTTGGCATTTGCCTCGCGCAGGTCGTCGAGCCGCTTCTCGGCGGCATCCAGCTCGGCTTCGCGGCGGCGAATGTCGGCCTCGCGCTCCGCGAGCGAGCGACCGGCCTTGCCGCCGGCCCGAGCCTTCGACCGGTCGCCCGGGGAACCCGTCGCCTTGTGCAGCCTGCCTGCGCCGTCGTCCATGGCTAGGCTCCCGGCGAAGCGAGTGGACGCGGGTGGCCGGTCAGCAACGCATCCATGTTGACGATCCGCGGCCCGATGACCAAGCCGTCCTCCGTGATCTCGTAGGGCCGCAGGTCGTGGCTGTGCGCGCTGTTGCGAAGCTTGACCACGCCCATGACCCGCTTGATCTGCCCGCCCATCTCGACATAGCGCTGCACCACGATCGCGTCGGTGAGGAACGCGGCGCCGTAGGGACTGAAGCGCAGCTCGCCATATCGGTCCTCCAGCTCCGAAACCAGCAGCACGGTCGTTCCCATGCCGGTCAGGACCGAGACCATGCGATGAAGCGCCTCCCGAAAGTCCTCGCGAAAGCTCGGCGCCAGCGACAGCTCGAGGCCCGAGAGCGAGTCGATGACCACCCGGCTCGCGCCGTTGCGCTCGATCTGCTCGGTGAGCGCGAACAGCGTCTCGTCCACCGACATGTCCAGCCCCTGCGTGTCGACCACCGCGACCTGTCCGCTGGCGATCAGCTCGTCGAGCCGGGTCTTGCGCGCGCGCGCGGGGCTCCGTTCGAAGGCGGCGATCACGCCCTTTTCGCCCCTGCGGGCGCCTTCGGCGAGGAAGGCGGCCGCCAGCTGCGACTTGCCCGCACCCGATGGCCCGGAGAGAAGCAGCGAGTACCCGGCCGGCAGCCCGCCGCCCATCAGCTCGTCGAGGCCGGCGATACCCATCGAGAGCCGTGCGGGTGTCACGTCCCGGTCAGCTGCCGCACGGCTCGGCAGTTCGGGCAGCCTCGGCACCGTGCGCGGAAAGATCCGCACGCCGTCGTCGCCGATCCGGAAGGTGTGCAGGCCCGGAATGGTGGCATGGCCGCGCATCTTCATCACCTGGATCTTGCGCACGGTCGAGTTGCGCTCGACCTCCTGGCTCATCCACAGGATGCCGTCGGCCACGGTGAAGAGCGGATTGGCCTCGGCCTCCATCTCGACGTATTCGCCGATCAGGAAAGTGGTCGCCTGCCAGGCGGTGAGCACCATGCCCAGCCGCTGCACGAAATGCTGCAGGTCGAGCTCGTCCTTGCCGACGGTGGGCGCCGCGCCGACCACCGAGCGGAATGAATCCACCACCACCAGCGCCGGCTGGAAGCGCTCGATTTCCTCGACGATGCGCGCCAGCACCTGCGCGTAGTTGCCGGCCGCCAGGTCGTCCGCCAGGTTGATGAAGCGGATCGACTCGTTGACCTTGCTCGTGTCGAAGAAGCTGAATTGCTGCTGGTAGCGCAGCATCTTGAGCGGCGGCTCGCCCAGCACCGTGAAGAAGAGCGCCTTGCGCGCCGGCGAGGCCAGCGAGAACATGATCTGGTGCGCCAGCGTCGTCTTGCCGGAGCCGGGGGCGCCGGCGATCAGGTTGAACGAATACTCGGCCAATCCACCAGTCAGCAGGGCGTCGAGCCCGGGCACGCCGGTGGGCAAGCGTTGAATAACCACCTTCTCGGTCATTGGAGGCTCTCCTCTGAGCTGTAGTCTGCGTCCGGGGCGCTCCATGCCGAATGCAGCAAGCGACGGGTCAAGGGCTGGCCGATCAGGGAGACGAGATGATCGACCAGGGTGGAAAGCAGGAACTCACCCGCGGACAGGCCATCGGTCAACGTTCGGTTGGCCAGATCGTCGCGTAAAGCGTCGAACATCGTGTCGGCCATGACCTCGGCCGTCGGCACGGTCCATCCGACGGCGGCCCGGGTGCGGTGTACCGCATGAGCAAACAGCGCCGATGCGGCCTGCGCGCCAACCACTAGTGTCAGCTCGGCATGGAGCGGACGAAGCGCGCCGATGACCGCCTCGGCCAGATCGCCCGGCTCTGCGCCGCGACGGGCGCAGTGAAAGATCGCTCGCTTGACTAATTCGCTCGGCATGACCCTGCGTTTGCTATGAAGTGCCTCGAATGTGCGCAACAGGGTGGCGCAACTCATCCATGGAAAGGTTCAGGTGAACCTTCCGGGGTGGAGCTTACAAGGAGTCGGGAGCGGAGGTGGCCGCTGGCTCGCAGCCGCCGGTATGCCGCAGAGGCTTCAACTCAGGCCAGCGCCCTTCGAGCTGCATTCGCAATGCTCGCCGCATCCACACCGAAGAACCGGCGCAATGCCGCACGCGTGTCGCTGCGACCGAAACCGTCGGTGCCCAGGGTGACATAGCGGCGGCCCTCGGGAAGGTATGCGCGAATGCTCTCCGGCACGGCGCGCACGTAGTCGGTGGCCGCGACGATGGGCCCGACACCGGAAGCGAACTGGCGGGTGATGAACGGCGCTTCTTGCGGTACGGCGTGCACGGACGCAGACGCAAGCGCCGCGCGCGCCGAGGCCGCGCCGTCGCGGGCCAACTCGCTCCAGCTGGTCACGCTGAACACGTCGACCGCGATGCCATCTGCCGCGAGCTGCCGAGCCGCCTTGATGGCTTCGGTCAGGATCGCGCCCGAACCGAGCAGCGTGACGGCGGCGTCTCCCTGGGGCTCGCCATAGCGCCCGAACCGATAGCAACCGCGAAGCACGTCGGCATGAAGCTCGGGAGGCAAGCTCGGCTGCGCGTAGTTCTCGTTCATCAACGTGATGTAGTAGAAAACATCCTGTTGCTCGACCAGCATCTCGCGCATGCCCTGGTCGACGATCACCGCCATCTCCCCGGCGAATGCCGGGTCCCAAGCCCTGCAGTTCGGAATGGTTGCGGCGACCAGGTGGCTGGTGCCGTCCTGGTGCTGCAGGCCCTCGCCGCCGAGCGTGGTGCGGCCCGAGGTCGCACCGAGCAGGAAGCCCCGCGCGCGCTGGTCCGCCGCGGCCCAGATCTGGTCGCCCACGCGCTGAAAGCCGAACATCGAGTAGTAGATGTAGAAGGGCAGCATGGCCAGGCCATGCACGCTGTAGCTGGTGGCAGCGGCTGTCCAGCTCGCGATGGCACCTGCTTCGCTGATGCCTTCTTCCAGGATCTGTCCGTCGATCGCCTCGCGGTAGCTGAGGATGGTGTCGATGTCTTCGGGCGCATAGCGCTGCCCCACGCTCGAATAGATGCCGACCTGCTTGAACAGATTGGCCATGCCGAAGGTGCGCGCCTCGTCGGCCACGATCGGCACCACGCGCGGACCGAGCGTCTTGTCCTTCAGAAGCGCGCCCAGCATGCGCACGAAGGCCATGGTGGTGCTCATGTCCTTGCCTTCGGCGGCGAGCGCGAACTGCGCCCACGCCGCGATCCCGGGCACCGGCACCAGGTCGCAGGCGGTCTCGCGCCTCGGCATCGATCCGCCCAGCGCGGCGCGGCGGTCCTTCAGGTACTTCATCTCCGCACTGTCGTCGGCTGGCTTGTAGAAAGCGAGCGACGTGGCCTCTTCGTCCGTGAGCGGCAGGTTGAAACGGTTCCGAAAGCCGACGAGGTCGGCGCTCTCGAACTTCTTGTGCGAGTGCGTCGTCATCTTTCCCTGGCCGGCGCCCATGCCGTAGCCCTTCTTGGTGTGCGCGAGGATCACGGTCGGCTGGCCGCGATGGGCCGCTGCCGCCGCATAGGCCGCGTGGATCTTGACCAGGTCGTGGCCGCCGCGCTTGAGCCGGTCGATCTGCTCGTCGGTCATGCCCTGCGCGAGCCGCGCCAGCTCCTCGTTCTGGCCGAAGAAGGTGTCGCGAGTGGGGCAGGGGCTTGATGGAATCGGGCGCGGCTGGTGGGTTCGGTGGATTTGGTGGAATCTGGGGACTCTGTGGGCTTTGTGGACTCTGTGGTTTGGGCTGGAGCGGCTTTCAAGACCTTGGTTTCTCGTTCTTTGTGAAAGTGAATTCTTTCGAATGACTTTGCTTGGCGACATAGCTGAGTAGGGCATTGCGGCGGGGTTATGTGGACTGCACAATCCGCCCGCTTCTTGCGTACGAGCCTGTCACGGCTCGCGGGGGGTCAAGGGATGAGAAATGAAGAACGACAAGGAGCGTGCGGTTTGCGCGCTGGAAGAGGGTTGCTGCGCTTCGCGTGATTGCTTGAGGCGCGTTGTCGGCGGGCTCCTGATGGTCTCGCTGATCGCTGCGCCGGTTCATGGGGTGGCGCAGATTGCAGCCTTGCCGTCGGCGGCTGCGATGCATCGGCCGCAGGTGCTGATGACGCCGAATGGCGTGCCGATGGTGAACATCACGGCGCCATCCGCTGCAGGGGTTTCGCGCAACCTCTATCAGCAGTTCGATGTGGATCGCAAGGGCGCGATCCTGAACAACAGCAGGACCGGGGCGCAGACGAATCTGGGCGGCGCGGTCGGTGCGAACCCGTGGCTTGCGAATGGTGCGGCTCGGGTCATCTTGAATGAGGTTCGGAGCAACGATCCGTCGTTGCTTCGTGGGCCGGTCGAAGTCGCCGGCCAGCGGGCCGAGGTTGTGATTGCGAACCCTTCGGGGATTCAGGTGGATGGTGGCGCGTTCATCAACGCGAGCCGGGCGACGCTTACCACGGGAACTCCGGAGGTCAATGCGCTGGGAGGCCTGGAGCGCTACGTCGTTCGCGACGGCACGATCACCGTCGATGGCGCAGGGCTCGACCTGAGCCGCACCGACTACGGCGCGATCCTCGCTCGTGCCATCAAGGTCAACTCCGCGATCTGGGCGAACTACCTGCAAGCCACTGGTGGTGCGAACGAGATCGATGCGGCGACCGGTGAAGCCAAGCCTGTTGAAGGAAGGGGCGAGCGTCCGCAGTTCCGCCTCGATGTCGCACTCCTGGGCGGCATGTACGCCGGCAAGATCTTCCTCAATGGCACCGAGCACGGCTTGGGTGTTCGCAACTTCGGCACCTTAAGTTCGACCGGCGACCTGATCCTCACGAGCGACGGCAAGCTGGTGAACAAGGGAACGATCGAGGCGGCGAGCGTCAAGATCAAGAGCGCGGACGGCATCGACAACCAGGGCGGCACGATCCGGCATCTTCAGCGCCGGCGACCTCTACATCGGAGGAGCGCTGGATGCGAATCGCTATGCGACTGGCCAGGGCACCTCTTTGGACAACCAGAGCGCCCGCATCGAGGCCCTCGGCAGCATCGAGCTCTCCATGGCCCGCACCACCAACAGCGACGCCCACATGGAGCTGGTGCGAGACAAGAGCGAGCCGGTCGAGGTGCGCCGCACCATCACCCCGCAAGGCGGCCTGGAGCTCCCCTTCGACCAATTCGTCCTCGACCCCAACAGCCGCACCTGGGCCAAGCGAGACGACACGGTGCAGCTCGCCTCGATGGTCGGCGGCCTGGCGGTGGCCCTGGCTGGAGGCGATGCAACGCAGATCAACTTGGCAAGCCAAGCTGGCAGCAATGCGGTCATCAACAACTACATGGCTCACGCGGACGCATCGCGGATGCTCAGCCTGGCCAATCAATGCCGGACCACCTGCACACCCGCCCAGTTGGAAGAACTCGCAGACCTCTTCCTCAAGGACACAACCACCACCAAGGCCCTTCAAGACTGCACGGGCAGCAGCAGCGCGCTATGCACATCCATCAGAAAAGACTTCAACGCAGTCGCCTCGAGCTTCCTGCCAACCGATGAAGAAATTCGCGTCTGGTGTAGCAAGCAGTCTCTAGCCTCGAAAGGTAAATACACTGTTGATCAGATCTATGACTCTTACCGCGTAAGTTTCATCTCGGGTGCTGAGCCCGACAAGAGCCAAGGCGACTTGACCCAAGTTGCCGACTGGATGCGCGATCGAATTACCGGACTTCGAGGAGACCCTAATAACCCAGGTGAGGAGCCACTGAGCAAGATCGCTATGGGGTGGGCGGTTGGGAATTCGGCCTCTGCGCAGGCTGCTCTGAACGTGCAGACCATGGCTTTGAGCACGTCGCTCAAAGCGAGCAACAAGGTCGTCGGAGTTTTTAGCGGTAGAAAACCGCAGAGCACATTGAATGAAAGTTCGCCAAGCAGCGAATCTTCTAGGAATGAAGTACGTTTCGAAGAAGGTGAGTTTTACCTTGTCGGTGCAAATCGTGCCATCATTGATCCACGCAAACTGACACAATATTCATTGAACGCTGCGCATCCGGTTGGACGTCACAAGGCTCTGGTTTTTAAAAATGTTCTGGGATTTACAGAGGCAAACGCTGATGACCTTCTCAAGCAACTTCATCACGGGATAATGAACAATCGAGCTTTCGAGGGTAAGGTAGATCAATATGGCACGCGCTTTACCGTGGACATTGCAGTATCGGGGCCCAATGGAACAGCGGTTGTTCGGACCGGCTGGATCTATAAGCCGGAATCGACAACACCCGAGCTTACAACTCTTTTTGTAAAATGAGCAAAACTAAGAGCCCTCGTTTATTCGATCTTGTGCAACTGATCGACGAATTGCCCAGCGAGTTTCTTCAGAAAGGCGCGATTGGAACAGTTGTGGCTGTGTTTGATTGCCCCCGAGAAGCGTATGAGGTCGAATTTATCAGAGCCGATGGGACCACCCTCGTCCAACTTGCGTTGCGTCCAGAAACCTTTCGCCTGCTGGATGCTGAGCATAGATAAACGACGCGTTACCCACGGCCGGGTCGTCACTGGCATCAAGGCAAGATCTCGCTCAGATCACGCCTTGCGTCAGGAGATCACGTGCAGTTCAGGCTTTCCCGGAATGAAGCTGTGCCTTCTTTATGCACAAAACGCGCAACCAGCGTCTGCGCAGTAAGGTAAGTTCGGAATGAGCTGTCGATCGGGATTTTTCGAGGTTGATGTGCCCCAAGCAGATCAGATCACGTCTTCCTGCCGTCAGGCTGCCTGGCGCGTTTTCCTGCTCGCCGACGATAGCGGGACTAAAAAAAGGGTTCTTCGCCAGCATCAAGCACTCCCTGCCGTTGGATCCGCCGCTGCAGAACGACCATAGTTGGGATGCCCTAGCCGACTCGCTTTGGGAAGGTCTGTACCGGCTTCCGGAAGAAAAGATCTTGGTCCTGTGGCCGGGCGCATCTCGACTTGCAGCAATGGCGCCCACCCAGTACGCCATGGCGATCGATGTTCTCGCAGAGCTGGCCACTTCTCGCGCCGATGTGAGCGCAACGCAGGGACTGCCAATACAGCTGGTCGTGCTTGGCGTTGCGTAACGATCGGCTAGGTGCCCAAAGCGACCGCACGTCGTTGCGAAGATCGATGAGCTCATCGCATTGCTCTTGAACGAAAACCAGATAGTCAACTATTCAGGAGGACTCGAATTTAAGTGGCCTGTCTGCCCCGCGACCTCACCCCGCAGACAACACCAACAACGCCCGCGCCTTCCCCCGACCAACCCGCCTGATTCGATGCGACAGGTATCCGGGAAAGTGAATGCAATCCCCCGCCTCCAGCCGCTCGACGTGATCCGCGAAGATCACTTCGACCGCGCCGCCCAGCACGTAGATCATTTCCTGCCCGTCGTGATGCGCGTCGACTGCGCCTCCGGCGCTGCTCGGGTACAGCATGAAGGCTTCGAAGTCGCGCGCGGATTGCCCGTGCAGCAGCGGGATGAAGCCATGCCGCGCGGGCTCTTCTGCTTCGAGCGGCGCGCCCAACTCGCTGCCCCGGATGACCTTGATGTCGCCCTTGTCCAGCGTCTCGCCCACCAAGTGCCCGATGGTGACGCCCAACACCTTGGCCATGCGCGCAATGGCACCGATCGACGGCGTCTTCAACCCCCGCTCGATCCGCGAGACATGCGCCTTGTTCACGTCCACGGCCAACGCAAATTCCTCCACCGTCATCTCCCTTGCACGCCGAAGCGATCGAAGCCGCGGGCCGATGTTGAGCGCCGGAGTGGGTAGCGGGGCAGGGGTTTTCATGGACGGCCAGATGTTGACATAGGTGGCGTCGCCTCCTACATTGGTCAACATGTTGACCAACTCCTTCGCGTGCTTGCCCTGCTGCGCGCTTCGTCCGAAGTTGCTGCTGGCGGTTCGCGAAGGCCTCCTCCCCGAAGGTTCGCCGTCATGACCCCCACCGCCCTCAGAGAAAACGTCGATCGCGAGATGCGCGAGAAGCTCCAGCCGATGCGCTATTCGAAAAAGGAGCAGCTGGCGCTGGCCTGCCGGATGCTCGCCGCCGAAGGCCACTGGGCCAATGGCCTGGCCGGGCAGATCACGGCTCGCGGCGATGAACCCGATACGTACCTGACGCTGCGCTTCGGCCTCGGCGCCGACGAGGCCACGCCCGAGAGTTTCATCGTGACCGATGGCGAGCTGCGCGCGCTCGACGGCGTGTCGATGCCGAATCCGGCGACCCGCTTCCACCTCTGGGTCTACAAGCACCATCCGAAGGTGGAGTCGATCGTCCACACTCATCCCGAGGGCGTGTCGGCGCTGTCGATGATCGGCCGCACGATCGAGATCTCGCACATGGATGCGACCCCCTTCTTCGAGAACTGCGCCCACCTGCCCGAGTGGCCCGGGCTGCCGATCACGGACGACGAAGGTCGGATCATTTCGCAGGCACTCGGCGACAAGCGGGCACTGCTGCTCGCGCACCACGGTTTGCTGACCGCCGGCCACACGATCGCCGAATCGGCGGTGCTGGCGCTCTGGATGGAACAGGCGGCGCAGGTGCAGCTGAAGGCTGCCGCGGTTGGCACCATCCGACCGGTGCCGCCCGAACTTGCACGCGAGTCGCGCGATTTCCTGCTCAAGCCATCGATCACCGACCTGACCTTCCAGTATTTCGCGAGGCGCGTGCTGCGAGCCGATCCCACCTGCCTCCAGGCCAGCCCATCCCATCCCACGGAGAACTCTCGATGAAAAGACGCGCACTCATGTCGGGCGGCGCTGCCGCCGCCGCCTTCGCGGTGCCGGCGCTCGCCCAGCAGGGCAGCAGCAGCAGCACGCCCAAGATCCGGTGGCGCATGCCGTCGAGCTTTCCGAAGTCGCTCGACACGGTGTTCGGCGGCGCGACCGCCATCGCCACCATCGTCGGCGAGCTGACCGAAGGCCGATTCGAGATCACGCCGTTCGGCGCGGGCGAGATCATGCCGGCGTTGTCGGTGCTCGATGGCGTGCAGGCCAACACCGTGGAGTGCGGCCATACGGCGGGCTTCTACTACGTCGGCAAGGAGCCGGCGCTGGTGTTCGACACCGGCGTGCCCTTCGGCATGACGCCTCGCCAGCACACCGCCTGGATGATGCATGGCGGCGGCATGGCGCTGATGCGCGAGGTGTACGCCAAGTTCGACGTGGTGCAGATTCCGTGCGGCAACACCGGCGCGCAGATGGGCGGCTGGTTTCGCAAGGAGATCAAGAAGCCGGAAGACTTCCAGGGGCTGCGCATGCGGGTGCCGGGCCTGGTCGGCAAGGTGTACGCCAAGCTCGGCGTCACGCCCACGCAATTGCCGGGCTCCGACGTGTACCCGGCACTCGAAAAGGGCGTGCTGGATGCCGCCGAGTTCGTCGGCCCTTACGACGACGAGAAGCTCGGGCTGTCGAAGGTGGCCAAGTACTACTACGGTCCGGGCGTGATGGAGATGGGCGCATCGCTCTGCTTCATCGTCAACCGCCAGGCCTGGGAGGCGCTGCCGGCTTCGTACAAGGCGGCCTTGCAGGCGGCCTGCGCGCAGGCCAACAGCGACATGCTGGCCAAGTACGACTCGCGCAACATGCCGGCCTTGAAGCGCATCGTCGGCGCCGGTGCCAAGCTCAGCTACTGGCCCAAGTCGGTGCTCGACGCGATGAACAAGGCGACGCTCGAAGTGCTGAAGGAAGAATCGGCCGCCAGCCCGCTCTTCGCCAAGGTGCACACGCAATGGCGTGCGGCGCTGGACGATCTCCAATCCTGGGCATCGATCAACGATGGCAACGCCGAGCAGTACATGCTGAGCCTGCGTCGCAAGTCTTGATCGGCTTGCAGACCACCTTGCGGGGCTAGCGTGCAGGCGCGGCGCGCGGCACGCTTGCGCCGCAATGCCGCAGGAAGTCTGCCGTCGCGCGGCCGAGCCGCTTCTCGCGATGGATCACCGTGGCCAGCCGGCGGTGCGCCACCGGCAAGCGGGTGCGCAGCTCGACCAGGTGCCCATCGACCAGCGACTGCGCCACCGCATGGCGCGAGAGGCAGCCGAGCGCATCGCTCGAAGCCACCACCCGCTTGATCGCTTCGGTGCTGCCGAGCTCGAAGCCGACTTCCACCTGTTCGAGGTTCTGGATCAACCAGGCATCGGTGACCTGCCGAGTCCCCGAGCCATGCTCGCGCAGCACCCACGTGGCCTGGGCCAGCTGCCGGTGGGTCGCGACCCGCCTGGCGAGCGGATGACCCGGCGCGGCGACGATCACCAGTTCGTCGTCGAGCCAGGCGCGAACGCTCAAATCGGGATGGGTCTGCGGGCCTTCGATGAAGCCGACGTCGACCTCGAAGCCGGCGACGGCCTCGATCACGTCGCGGGTGTTCGCGATGTGCAGGTTGACGCGACTTTGCGGATGCAGCCGGGTCCAGTTGGTGACGCGCTCCGGCAGCAGGTATTCGCCGATCGTGAAGCTGGCGGCAACCTTGAGCGGCGCCGCATGTTCGCCGTTGAAGAGCGTCTGCATCTCGCCGGCCTGGTCGATCAATGCCTGCGCCCGCGGCAGCAGCGCGCGTCCGTTCTCGTTGAGCACCAATCGCCGCCCCAGTCGGTCGAAGAGCTGGACGCCGAGCGCGCCTTCGAGTTCGGCCAGGGCGCTGCTGGCGGCCGACTGCGATCGGGCGATGCGATCGGCCGCGGCGCGGGTGCTGCCGCCGCGCGCCGTGGCGACGAACACCTCGAGCTGGCGGAGGTTGAGCCGAAGGCGTGCCGAACGATCTTCGGCGCTTTCTGCTTGATCTGTTTTTCCGGTCATCGTGAGCGATATTCTCGGCTTTTTCGATTGCTGCCCGCGACCTAAGATCGCGCGTACCCCCGACCGTTCCGAGACCGATAACAAAGGAAACGCGCGTGTTCAAGTTCCTTTCGAGCGAGCCGCTCCACGACCCGCTGGACGCGCCGACGCCGACCGCCGAGACGCAGATCAAGACCACCACCTGCTACATGTGCGCCTGCCGCTGCGGCATTCGCGTGCATCTTCGCGAAGGCGAACGCGGGCCCGAGGTGCGTTACATCGACGGCAATCCGAACCATCCGCTCAACCAGGGCGTGATCTGCGCCAAGGGCGCCTCGGGGATCATGAAGCAGGTGTCGCCTGCGCGCCTCACGCAGCCCCTGATGCGCAAGCCGGGAAGCGAGCGCGGCGCGGGCGAGTTCGAGCCGATCAGCTGGGAGCGCGCGTTCGACATGCTGACCGAGCGCCTCGCCCGGATCCGCGCGACCGATCCGAAGAAGTTCGCGCTCTTCACCGGCCGCGACCAGATGCAGGCCCTGACCGGGCTCTTCGCACGGCAATTCGGAACGCCCAACTACGCGGCGCATGGCGGCTTCTGCTCGGTCAACATGGCCGCCGGGATGATCTACACGATCGGCGGCAGCTTCTGGGAGTTCGGCGGCCCCGACCTCGATCGCGCCAAGCTGTTCGTGATGATCGGCACCGCCGAAGACCATCACAGCAACCCGATGAAGATCGCGCTCGGCAAGTTCAAGCGGGCGGGCGGGCGCTTCATCTCGATCAACCCGGTGCGGACGGGCTATTCGGCCATCGCGGACGAGTGGATCCCGATCAAGCCCGGCACCGACGGCGCCTTGTTCATGGCGCTGCTGCACGAACTGCTCGACAAGGACCTGATCGACCACGCCTTTCTCAAGCGCTTCACCAATGCGCCGCAACTGGTGGTGCTCGACGACTGCGAACGCCAGGGCCTGTTCGCCTTCGACCCCGAGCGCGGCGCGCCTGGAGACGGGCGCAATCCGCACAACAAGCTGGTCTGGGACAAGGCGGACGGCACGGTGAAGCCGGCGTATCCGGAAGGCATCGCGGACGGCTGCGATCCGGCGCTCGAAGGCCACTACGTGCTGGCGGACGGCACCCGCGTGGCGCCGTCGTTCCAGCTGTTGCGCGAACGGGCCGAGAGCTGTACGCCGGAGTGGGCCGAGGCCATCACCGGCATCCCGGCGGCGCGCATCCGCAAGCTGGCACTCGAGCTGGGCGAGACCGCGATGAAGCAGGCCTTCGAACTGCCGATTCCGTGGACCGATGCCTGGGGCAAGAAGCATCCGAGCACGCAAGGCCGGCCGGTCGCCTTCCATGCGATGCGCGGGCTGGCGGCGCATTCGAACGGCTTCCAGACGGTGCGTTCGCTCGCCGTGCTGATGAGCGTGCTCGGCACCATCGATGCGCCGGGCGGCTTCCGGCACAAGGCGCCTTACCCGCGCCACATCGTGCCGAACTTCAGGGCCTTCAATTCGCCCGAGATGATCAAGCCGAACACACCGCTCAACGCGGCGCCGCTCGGCTTCCCGGCCAACCCGGACGAGCTGGCGATCAACCCGGACGGCTCGCCGATTCGCATCGACCACGCGTTTTCCTGGGAGCATCCGCTGTCGGCGCACGGCCTGATGCACAACGTCATCACCAATGCGGTCAAGGCCGACCCCTATCGGCTCGACACGCTGCTGATCTTCATGGCCAACATGGCCTGGAACTCCAGCATGAACACCATGGCGGTGCGGGAGATGCTCAATCGGAAAGATGCCGATGGCGAGTACATGATTCCGTTCCTGGTGGTGTGCGATGCCTTCCAGAGCGAGACCGTCGCCTTCGCCGACCTGGTGCTGCCCGACACCACCTACCTCGAGCGTCATGACGTGATGAGCATGCTCGACCGGCCGATCTCCGAGTACGAGGGTCCGGTCGATTCGGTGCGCATCCCGGTGGTGCCGCCCACGGGACAGTGCAAGCCGTTCCAGGAGGTGATCGTCGAGCTGGCTTCGCGGCTCAAGCTGCCGGCCTTCACCACGCCGGAGGGTGGCCGCAAGTTCACCGGCTACCCGGACTTCGTCGTCAATTTCGAATCGGCACCCGGCGTCGGCTTCCTGATGGGCTGGCGCGGCAAGGACGGCACTGAGCACTTGCGCGGCGCGCCGAATCCGAAGCAGTGGGAGGCCTACGCAGAGAACAACTGCGTGTTCCAGTACCACATGCCGGAGACCATGCACTACATGCGCAACTGGAACCGCGAGTACCTCGACTTCGCCAAGGACAAGGGCTGGCGGCAGAAGAACGACGTGGTGCAGCTCGCGCTCTATTCCGATACCTTGCAGAGCTTCCGGCTCGCGGCGCAGGGCAAGAGCCCGGGACGCCAGCCGCCGGACGAATTGCGCGCGCGCATCGACACCTACTTCGATCCGCTGCCCTTCTGGTATCCGCCGCTCGAGGATGCGGCCACCGACACCGAGGCCTATCCGCTCAACGCGATCACGCAGCGGCCGATGGCGCAGTACCACTCGTGGGATTCGCAGAACGCGTGGCTGCGGCAGATCCACAGCCACAACTACCTGCACGTCAATCCGCTGACGGCCGTGGCGGCCGGCATCGTGGACGGCGGCTGGTGCTGGGTCGAAAGCCAATGGGGCAAGGTGCGCTGCATGCTGCGCTACAGCGAGGCAGTGGAGCCCGGCACGGTCTGGACCTGGAACGCGATCGGCAAGGCCGACGGTGCCTGGCAGCTGGCGCCGGGCGCCGACGAGGCACGCAAGGGCTTCCTGCTCAATCACCTGATCAGCGAAGAGCTGCCCTTCGCCGGCGCGAACGGTTCGACCACGGTGAGCAATTCCGATCCGATCACCGGCCAGGCCGGCTGGTACGACGTGCGGGTTCGCCTCCGGCCGGCCGAGCCGGACGAAGCCGAAGCCAGCTTTCCGCAGATCGCCAGCATGCCGACCACGCCGGGCGTGCTCGGCAAGGCTGCCAATGTTCTGACCTATTTCGCGGGGCGCAAGAAATGATCCAGTGGTTGAAGGACCTGATGGGCTCGAACGCGGCCGGCATCATGCCGAGCCAGGCCGCGCCGGCTGCTCGCGCCGAGGCGGCGCCCGCCCGCGTGCGGGCGCACCAGGGAGAAACGCTGGCCAAGCAGCTGGCGCTGGTCATCGACCTGAACGTCTGCGTCGGCTGCCACGCCTGCGTGACCTCCTGCAAGCAATGGAACACCTCCGGCAGCGCCGGGCCGCTGGCCGACGAGAAGCCGTACGGTGCCGACCCGACCGGCACCTTCTTCAACCGCGTGCAGACCTACGAGGCCGGCGCCTTCCCGGGCACCGACACCATCCATTTCCCCAAGAGCTGCCTGCATTGCGAAGACCCGCCGTGCGTGCCGGTGTGCCCGACCGGCGCCAGCTACAAGCGCAAGGAAGACGGCATCGTGCTGGTCGACTACGACAAGTGCATCGGCTGCAAGTACTGCGCGTGGGCCTGCCCGTACGGCGCCCGCGAGCTGGACGAAGAGCGGCAGGTGATGACCAAGTGCACGCTCTGCGTCGACCGGATCTATGACGAACACCTGCCGCCTGCCGACCGCAAGCCGGCTTGCGTCAAGGCCTGCCCGACGGGTGCCCGGCTCTTCGGCGACGTGAAGGATCCCGACTCCGAGGTCTCGATCGCGATCCGCGAACGGGGCGGCTACTCGCTCATGCCCGAGTGGGAGACCTCGCCGGCCAATCAATACCTGCCGCGGCGCATCACCGAGACGGCGGGCCCGGGCAAGGCCGATGTCGATACGGGGCACTTCCAATGAACCCGGCGTTCTCGGTCGTCTTCTTCACCGCGCTCATCGGCATGGCGCAGGGTTTGGTGGTGGTGGTGGCGCTGGCGAGCCTGGCCGGCGCCAGCGTGTCGCCGGGCTTCGCGAGCACGGCTTTGATCGTGGCCGAAATCCTGCTCGTGATCGGCCTCGGCGCCTCGTTCGGGCACCTGGGGCGGCCCGAGCGTGCCTGGCGGGCGGCCATGATGTGGCGCACCTCCTGGCTTTCGCGCGAGGTGATCGTGCTGCCCGCCTTCATCGGCGTGGTGGCGCTCTGGTGGCTGGCGCTTCGAAGCGGTGCCTCGGGCCCTTGGTTGCCGCTCCTGGCGATCCTGGCCATCGGGGTGGCCGCGCTCCTCTGGTATTGCACGGCCATGATCTACGCCTGCCTTCGCTTCATCCAGGAATGGGCGCAGCCGCTCACGCTGGTCAATTTCGTCATGCTGGGGCTGTCGTCCGGCCTGGTGCTGGCGAGCGCCCTGGCTGCCTGGCGGGGCGAACAGGCGCTCTTGCAGGCAACCGGGCCGACCGGCTTGGTGGTGACGCTCGTCGCACTGGCCACCCGGCTGCTGGCGCTGCGGCGCAATGCGGCGCTCAAGCCCAAGTCGAACCTGCAATCGGCGACCGGCATCCGTGCCGATCGGCTGGTGCAGAAGTCGATGGGCATGTCGGCCGGTTCGTTCAACACCCGCGAGTTCTTCCATGGCGCCACGCTCGCGGCCTTGAAGCAGGTCAAGGCTGCCCTGATCGTGCTCGGCTTCGTCCTGCCTGCGCTGCTCCTGGCCTGGGGCGTCTTCAGCGGGTCGAGCCTTGCCTTCGCGGCGGCCGTGCTGGTGCAGGCGCCGGGCCTGCTGGCCGATCGCTGGTTTTTCTTTGCGCAGGCGCGGCATCCGCAGAACCTGTACTACCAGGTCGTGTCGTAGCACGGCACGAACGGCGCCGGCGCCGCGGCGCCCTTCAGCCAGGCTGGACGCCCGCCTTGCCGTCTTCCACCGCGAAGCGCGCGAGGGTGGCGACCTTCGACTCACGCTGCTTGACGTCTTCCACCGCACGGAACTCGACCTCGCAACCGCGTGCATCCAACGACATCAGCGCATAGCCCCGCTTGTCGCTGCGACCGAAGCGCACATGCGGGTTCTCCGCCAGCAAGGTCGCCACGCTGCCCGGAGGCGGACCTTCGGAGCTGATCGAGCCGCCGACGAACTCGGTCGCGATCGGCGCTGCGTCGGCGCTGGGCTTCAGGTCGGCGGCGTAGAAGGCATGCACGTCGCCGCCGATGACGACGGTGTTGCGCGGACGATGCGCGGCCACGGCTTCGAGGAGGCGCGTGCGTGCGGCCGGGTAGCCGTCCCAGCCGTCCATCCAGTAAGAGCGTTCGGGCCCGGCCTTGCGGTCGGCAGTGGCGAGCAGCGTCGACTGAGCGATCAGCGTCCATCGAGTCGGCGGCTGCGCGAGTTCGCGGGCCAGCCAGGCTTCTTGCGCCATGCCGAGCATGCTGCGCTGCGGGTCGCTGCGCTCGTCGCAGTCGGTCACCGGAAAGCCGCTGGTCGCACCGCAGGCGTGGTGGCTGCGGTGCTGGCGGGTGTCGAGCATCAGCACGTCGAGCATCTGGCCGAAGCGATAGCGGCCGTGGATGGTGGCCAGGGCGCCCTTCGGCTTCATGCTGGGCGGCACCGGCATGTGCTCGTACCAGGCCTGGTAGGCGGCGGCTCGCATCGCGAGGAACTCGGCCGGATCCGGCGTTCGAGGCGAGATGTCGTCGGTGTAGTCGTTGGCGACTTCGTGATCGTCCCAGGTCACCAGCCAGGGTGCCGCGGCATGGGCGGCTTTCAGGTCGGGATCGGATTTGTAGATCGCGTAACGGTCGCGAAACTCGGCCAGCGTGGCCGGCACGCCGCTACCGTGCTTGCGCACGTGGCGAGAGCCCCAGGAGCTTTCGTAGACATAGTCCCCGAGGTGAACCACGAGGTCGGGCGATCGTTCGGCCATGTCGCGGTAAGCGGCGTAGAAGCCTTGCTCGTACTGCTGGCAGGCGGCGAAGGCCATGTTGATGGCTGGGGCGCCACGCTGGGCGCTGGCGGACGATGGCGCAGTGCGCGTGCGCCCGACCGGGCTGCGCTCGCCGCCAGCCTCGAAGCGGTACCAATGGTCACGACCCGGCTGCAGGCCGCGCACGTCGACGTGCACCGAATGGGCCTCGGCGGCGAGGGCCTGCACGCGTCCACTGGCCGAAACGAGACGGAAGCGCTCGTCGGTCGCGACTTCCCACTTCACTTCGATGTTGCGCGAGCCGAGGCCCTGTGGTTCGCCTGCTGAATCGGCGCGAAGGGGAGCGGCCAGAAGTCGGGTCCAAAGCACGACGCCGTCTTCCCGCGGATAGCCGGACGCCACGCCGAGCGCGAACGGATCGGCGCTGCTCGGCGTCTGGGCGCCGAGCCGCAGCAGCGGAAAGCCGAGGGAGGCCGCGGCAAGGCTTGCGCGCAGCAAGGTTCTGCGGGCTTCGGAGGAGGGCAGGGCGGCACGATTCGGCTTCATGCCGGCACTTTAGGCGAGCCGAGTCACAGGACCGAAGCGCGATCGATCGGTGCCGACCACGGCACGCGCGAAGAGCCGTGAAGAGCCGTGAAGGATGCCGCGGATTTCGCGAGTCCTACCCTGCAGATTCGCGACGTCCTACGGCCTCCGGAGACAGGCGCGCTCTCAATCGCAAAGGGGAAGTCAACGTGAAAAACGTCCCACCTGAAAGCGCAATCGAACGCCGGGTTGATGGATGATCGATATCGCCTCATGAAGAAGTCCAGTTTGTCTTTTGTCGTCGCCACCGCGGCGATCTGCCTCCCTGCCACCGCGCTGATGGCGTCGACAGCGCATGCACAAAGCGCCTACAGCCTGCGCCCGCCGACCGCCGAAGAATCGCAGGAGAGCGATTGGCGGGTGATCGCCGCCCGCTGCGGCACGCCGCTGTTCGAGAAGGGATTTCTCAAGCAGTCGAAGGCAATGGTCGCCGCGGGCCTCGTGTCCAGCCACCGCGACCCGATCGAGGTCGAGAAGAAGATCAGCAACCTGCGCCGCAACCCCCTGCAGCTGATCGCGACCTCGGCGGACTGCCCCGCCAAGCTGGCGGAGCTGCGCGAACTGCAGGCGCAGCGCGCCAAGCAGGTCAGATCGGGCCGCCGGTCGGCCAACTGAAGGTCGCTGCCGCTCAGCCCGTCGACGGCAGAAGCTGCCCGACGGTGGCCGATGGCGGCACGGTCTCGTCGGTCAGCGCAGGGGTCGCCTCGCCCCACTGCACGGCACTCTCTCGCAACACGCCCATCAGGTCGAGCGCCATGGCTTCGAGCAGCCGCACCTCCCGCTGGTTGAGCGTGCGTGGCTCCGCATCGAGGATGCAGAGCGTGCCGAGCACGTGCCCGCCCGGGTCGCGCAGCGGGGCGCCGGCGTAGAAGCGCACGCCCTTGCTCCGCAGCCCCGGATTGCCGGCGAAGCGCAGGTCGCGGCTGACGTCCGGCACCACCATGGTCTGGCCGTTGGCCACCACGTGGCCGCACATCGACATCGATCGCGGCATGTTGAAGGCTTCGCCCCGGTGCCCATGGCCGCCGGCATCGCCCGCATCGGCAAGGCGGCCGAACTCGCCTCTCACCATTTGTTCGTCCGCGCCGATCAGCGTCACCATCGCCATCGGCACGTCGAAGATGTCGGCCGCGCGCTTCGCAGCCACGTCGAAGATGATCTGCGCCCGCGTGTCCAGGGCGCCGCTCGCGCGGAGCGCCTGCAGCCGCTCGCTGTCGGTCTCGGGCACCGGCGCCTGCTGGAAGCTTTCCGGCAGGTTGGCGCCCATCAGTGCGGAAACCCGCACCACCGCTTCGCTGATCGAGGTCACCACCGCATCAGCGCCGAGCAGCTTGACGGCGTCTTCGCCCATCAGTTCGGGCGGCGCGTTCCAGAGCGCCAGGATGATGTGCAGGTCGGGCCAGCGGCGTTTCAGGCGCCGGCAGAAATGGCGTGCCTGCACCTGCGGGTCGGCGCTGAAGTACGAGAGGCAGATGGTTTGCGCGCCGCGCAGGTCGAGCTTGGCGATGTAGTCGGCGCTGACGATGGCAGCCGGCCGGTGTTCGGCCGGCTGGCCTTCGAGCGACAAGGCATGGGCCAGCATCCGCGCGGCGAGCGTGTCGACTTCCCATTTGCCGCCGATGCAGACGGCGCTCGGAAGTCCGCCGACCGCCGGCGGCGGGTTCTGCTCGACCAGTTCGTCGATCAGGGCATCCATGCCGATCACGACCCGGTGCCGATGCTCGGCAGTCGCGACGCTGGCATGGTCGACCGTGGCCATCCGCAGCACCGGAAGGGCCGACTCGTTGTAGAAGGCCGCGACCTTGCCGCCGGTCGACAGTTCGGTCGCGAGGTCGATCGCCTCCTCGACATCGTCGGCCAGCAGGCGCTGGTAGATGCGGGTCGGCGTGTCGAGCGCCGGCTGGCTGCCGAGCAGCACGTCGAGAAACTTGAGCCGCGGCAGGTGGCGGCCGATGACCAGCAGGCAGACCGTGAGCGGCGTCGACATGATCAGGCCGACCGGCCCCCAGAGCGCCGTCCAGAAGGTGGCCGACACCATCAGCGACATCGCCGACAGGCCGGTGCTGGCGCCGTACAGCCAGGGCTCGACGAAGTTGTTGCTCAAGACCTCGAGCAGCACGATGAGGCCGATGGTCCAGAGCACCATGCTCCAGCCGGGGTCGACCGCGAAGGCCAGCGCGATCGGGAACACCGCCGAGATCATCGGGCCGACGTAGGGCACGAAGCGCATCACCGCGGCCACCGCGCCCCACAGGATCGCGCCCGGCACGCCGATCAGCCAGAGGCCGAGCGCCATCGGGATGCCGTAGGTGAGGTTCACCACCAGCTGCATCGTGAGGTACTTGCTGATGCGCTCGCCGGCCTCGTCCATCGCATCGGTCGAGCGGTGGAGGTTGCCGCCCCAGAGGCGCAGCAGCCGGTCCCGAAGATCGAGCCGGTCCAGCAGCACCAGCACCACGAACACCAGCACGATGCCGGCATTGGCCAGCGGTCCGCTCGCGGCTTCGAGCCAGCTCAGGGCCTGCTGAAAGGACGTGGGCGGCCGCGGCTCGACCTGTACCCGCTGCGGCGCCGGTGGTGCGCTGCTGCGCCGGCCCGATTCGGTGGCGATCGGGGTCGAAGCCTTGTCGACCTCGCTCTTGAGGGTGTCGAATGTCTTCACCGCGCCGTCGAACATGCCGGGCTTGCCGGCGCTTTCGCGCAGGTCGCGGAACTTGCTCTTGATGTTGCTCTGGTAGGTCGGCAGCTGCGCGCTCAGGGCGCTCACCTGGCTGCTGAGGAACACGCCCGCCAGCCCGATCATGCCAAGCGCGAACACCACCACCAGCGCGACCGAGAGGGTTCGCGGCAGGCCCCAGCGCTTGAGCCGCATCACCAGCGGATCGAGCACGAAGCCGAGCAGGAAGGCGAGTGCCAGCGGAATCAGGATGTCGCGCCCGAAATAGAGCGCCGCGATGATCACGCCGGCCGTGACCAGGCCGACCATGAGCTTCAGCTCGGGCACCAGGATCGCGAGAGCCGACAAGCCGTCGGTCGAGCCCGGCAGCAGGCCGGGCCGCTTGCCGGGTACGGCGAACCCGTCGCTTTCGACGGCGCCGCCCGAAGCTTCGCGGCGTCCGTGGGTTCGGCTCGCATCGCGATCGTCAGGGCCCGGGCTGCTACCGGAATCGGGAGGGGTCACGGCCATGATGTGCTGGGAGATCCTGTGATCCGGTGATGAAGCCTGCTGCCTTCCTCATTGTGCGGGCCGGAAGCGTCGCAGGTGTCGGAAGACAGCCCGTCGCGGCGCAGCCTGAGAGCTTCATTGCCGAGTGGGCTGCGTCGAGGGTCTCGGTGGCCTCAATCGAGGAAGCGCGAACGGGTGCGTTCGTCCGGGAGCATGCAGGTCTCGCTGCGGCCGAACATCCAGTACCGGTTGCGAGCGATGAAGCCGTAGAGCGCGTCGCGCAGCGGCGCCGGGATCAACCAGGCGAGCCAGCTGGCCCGCCAGCCGCCACCGAGCGCGTGCAGGATCCGGAAGATGGCAGCGGTCTGCTGCCATGAGCGCTGGCCGTCGACCACGAGCAGGGTCTGCAAGCCTTCGACCTGCAGCCCGGCTGCGGACAGCAGCTGCGAACCCGAGCGACCCTGGATCGATGCGAACTGCAGCACGCCCCGCTTGTCATGCCGCAGCAGGAACCGCACCCAGCCGTTGCACAGGAGGCATTGGGCATCGAAGACGACGATCATGAAGCGGTCCCGGGCAAGAGCAGGTGGCCATGGTAGCCGGCGACTTCGCCGATGTGGGCAAGGCTTGCCGAGATCCGGAACTCGATCCGACCATCGCCGCCGGTCTCCTCGGCCAGCACCTGCGGCAGGAGCCAACCAGGGCAGCGGACGCCTGCGACATGCATCCGGACCAGTCGCATCGAAAGCCTTCCCTCGTGCTCCTGCAGCATGAAGGCCAGCCGCACCGGGCCGAGCCGTTCGACGATGGCGCCCTGCGCCAGCGCCAGGCGGGACCGCATCGTCCGGCCTGGAAAGTGGCGGGTCCAGCTCTCGACAGGGGCCGACTCGCTGTCGGCCGGCGCGTCCAGCTCGAACCGGATCTCGCCTCGACCGCTTCGAAGCGGCGTGCCGAGGCAGCGTGCGAGCAGCTTGGCAGGCATGCTCGCCGGCGCGTGGGTCTCGACTTCGCCGAACAGCACATGCCGTCCTTGCAGCCGGTGAAACTTTCGAAGCGCGGGATGCAACCGGTCGAACGGCGCGCCCAGCGCCTGTTGGTACATCGACCCTCGGCGGTTCATGGCTTCGCCTCGCCCATCGTGATCTGCAGCCCTTCCGCCTCCAACGCGAAATCCTCGAGCGAGAGGCAGCCGACGCACGGCCGCGCGCCGACATACGGCCACGTGCCGTTCGAGAGCTTGCGGGCCAGGGCCGATGCGGCCAACGTGGGCACGAAGGGTCCGTCCCCGGCGAGCGCCGACAGCATCCAGGTCCGTGCCACCTCGCGACCCTCGCGATCGATGCCGGAAAGCCGCAGGTGCATCGCGCCCGCATCCGACCCGAAGCGCTTGAACAGGTCCGCCGCGCGCCGAAGCCAGCCGGCATGTGCGGACCAATCGCGCACCCAGCCCACCTGGGCTGCCCAGGCCATCAGGTTCATGCCGCGATGAAGCACCGCGAGTTCGAGGCCGGCACCGAAGCGCACGACCGGCGTGCCGGGATAGCGGGGCGGCAAGAGCGCGAGGTCGGGCACGTCGCAAGGCGAGAGCAGCCGAGAGCCGACGGGTGGCGGGTAGGTGAAGCGGGAGCAACCGAGCCAGCCGATCGAGGTGCGCCCGCCGGCGTCCTTGGGCAGCGGCTTGCCGCAGTAACTCAGGATGCCGGCGACGGTCGCCAGGCCGCGCTCGGTCCGGTTTCCGGGCGAGATGCCGATGTCGATCTCGTCGATTCGATCGAGACCCGTGGCGAGGCGATCGGCCGCTGCCGAAGACAGTGCCGGCACCGAGCTGGCGCCGCTGGTCATGAAGATGCCGGCCGCCCGGGCTTCTTCATCGAGCGCCGTGATGCCGCTCACGAAAGCGCGGCCATCCGCCAGGTCGATGTAGTGCAGGCCGGCTTGGGCGCAGGCCCTTGCGACGCCGTAGTCCTGGTCCTGGAAGGGACCGGACGTGTGGATCACCAGCTCGGCGCCGGTTCGGCGCAGCTGCCGCGCCAGGTCCGGCGAAGATGCGTCGACCTCGATCGCCTCGAACGAGGCGCCATGCTCCGGTTCGAGCTCGCGCACCAGAGCCTCGGCCTTGGCCAGCGCACGGCCGGCAACGATCACCCGCAGGTTCGGCTGGCGCGCCAGGCGCCGGACCAGCCGGCTGCCGAAGAAGCCGTAGCCTCCGATGACGAGTACGCGATAGGCGCTCATGGTCCGTGCTGGCGTCGAGGTCGCCGTTCCTCCTTGTTTGCGGATGCGGTGCGAGGATAGGTGAAAGCGGCGAGGCTGCTCCAGCGGTGGGTGCGGTTGACGCTTCGCGAGGGCCGAACCTAGACTCGGCCGACCGCCGGGCCCACGGCCCGGCATCCGCGCCCGGCATCCGCGCCCGGCGCGCGTCGAGGAGAAAGCCCATGACTCCGGTGACTGCATCTTCTTCGACCTTCGTGGCGCACCGCGGTGACGCCTACGAGCAGTTGATGGGCCGCTGGAGCCGGCAGCTGGCGCTCCCGTTTTTGGACTTCGTCGGCACCGCGGAGGGCGAGCGGGTGCTGGATGTCGGATGCGGCACCGGGCATCTCGCATTTGCCGTCGCCAGGCGCACCGGCTCCGGCAAGGTGAGCGGCGTCGACCTTGCGGCGCCCTACATCGAACACGCCAAGCGCCACAACCAGGATCCTCGCATCGCCTTCGAGGTGGGGGATGCCTGCGCGCTGCCGTTTCCGGATGCGAGCTTCGATCGCGTGCTGTCCTTGCTGGTCTTGCACTTCGTGCCGCAGGTCGACAGGGCGATCCAGGAAATGTGCCGCGTGGCGCAGCCCGGCGGCGTCGTGGCGGCCGCCGTCTGGGATGTGCGAGGCGGCTTCGTCGCCAATCGCATCTTCTGCGACACCGCGGCCGTGCTCGATCCGGAGCGAGCCGGTGCGCAACGCGCTCGCAACTACACCCGCCCGATGACACGCCCGGGCGAGTTGGTCGCAGCCTGGCGCCGTGCGGGTCTCGAGGACGTGCAGGAGTCGACCCTTGCGATCCGCATGGCGTTCGGCGGCTTCGCGGACTACTGGGGGCCCTACGAGGGCAGCGACGGTCCGCATGCAGAGTACGTGAGGAGCCTGGAGGAAGCCGATCGTGATCGGCTTCGCAAGGCGGTCGAGGCGGCCTACCTCGACGGGGATGAGGATGGGCCGCGGTCTTACGCGGCCCTCGCCTGGGCGGTGAAGGGGCGGGTGCGTTGACGGCCCCGTCGACCTAGCGCCTCAAAGCGGCCCGAAGTACTCGATCGGCCCGACCTCCGCATGCGCGTTGGGATACGGGTCGTACTCCGGAAAATGCTGCGGCGTGGGCGACCACTTGGGCTGAGGGCCGGCACTCGTCGGGATGACCGCCTGCACGTTCATGCCCTCGCCCCAGGCCGGGTTGAACGAGCCCGCCACCGACACCACGGCGCCTCGGATCTGCTCGCCGTGGTAGATGCCTTGGCCCAGCGCATTGAAGCCGAGCAGCTTGTGCTTGCCGAAGCCGTAGAAATCGTTGTCGACATAGAAGCGCGAACCGTCATCGAAGTACCGGGTCGTGAAGTCCTGGTTTCCCGCCGCGTCGAACTTCGTCTCCACCCGGCGCCAGCCGTGGCTGCCTTCCTGGTCGTAGTCGTAGGCGAGGCGTCCGCCGTCGGTTGTGTACAAGTTGGCCGAGTCTTCGCGCCCGGCCCAGTCGAAGTGCGACTCCACTCGCGTCCAGCCGGAGGCGCCCGTCTCGTTGTAGTCGATCCAGTCGCGGCTGCCGTCGTCCAGCACCACGTTGATCCAGTCGACGCGACCCTGCGGGTCGGATCGCGATTCCCAACGGTTGGCACCATTCGCACCCAGCTGGTCGTAGTCGGTCCAATTGACGCTGCCGTCGTCCTGGGTGACATGCACCCAGTCCGTGCGGCCCGCCGCATCGGCGTGGGTGATCCAGGCGCGGTCGCCTCGAACGCCGCTTTGGTCGTAGTCGGTCCAGGTGGTCTGGCCATCGTCCAGCAACTCGGTGGACGTGTCCGCTCGGCCATAAGCGTCGTAGGTCGACTCGATGCGGCTCCATGCCTGGCTGCCGGTCTCGTCGTAGTTCGTGTTGTAGCGGCTTCCGTCGTCCATCACCGTGTCGACCGTGTCGAGCCGACCCTGCGCGTCAGTGCGCGACTCCCAGCGAGCCGCGCCGTAGAGGTTCTGCTGGTCGTAGTCGATCCAGTTGATGCTGCGGTCGTCCTGGGTGACGTGAACCCAGTCGCTGCGGCCTTGCGCATCCGTGTGGCTCATCCAGATGCTGTCGCCGCGGCTGCCAGTCTGGTCGTAATCCTTCCAGGTCGTGCTGCCGTCGTCGAGCGTGTCGTAGGACCAGTCGACGCGGCCTTGGTAATCGATGGTGGTGGTGCGGCTCGAGTAGTCGGAGTTGTCGCTCGCGCCGTCGACCTCGGTGCGAGTCTGGCTACCGCTTGCATCGTGCCTGGTGATCGTCTGGTCGCGAAAGCTGCCGTCCGGGTTGTAGGCGGTGACGGAGTGGGTTTCAGTGGTGCGATAGGTGCCGTCGGGTTGTAGGGTCTCTTTGGTTCGGGTGTGCCCCTCTCCATAGATCGTGGTGACCCGGTCGCCATTGTTGTAGACGGCAGAACTGATGTAGGTGCCCTCTGGTCCGAGATCCTCGGAGAACCCCTTGACCTGATTGGGATCGTTCAGGACGTAGGTGAGGATGCCGCGAACTTCGTTCTTGTCCGTGCCTGCCTGAAGGTACGCATCGATATACCTGTCGACGTACATTCCTGAGATGACTGGCCTGCCGTTCGTCCCGATGTAGTCGATGAGCGCACTTCCGGTCAAGCCCAATGCCTTGCCCTGCGATTCCACCTTGATCAAGCCGGCATAGAAGCTGTCCGCAGTGCGGGCCTGGTATTGGCCTTGCGAAATATGGTCGGCAGCGGCGGCCGATCGAATCGCCGACAGTTCTGCGTACCAGCCGAGAACCTCCGCTTTCATCACCAAGTCGAGCGAAGCCGCGCTCCGTGCTGCACCGGTCAGGTCCGGACGAAGTTCTGCTGGTGTTTTGGTGCGCAATTGATAGGCCTCGTCGTACAAGGCTTGGTTGTTGGAGTGATCGGCCTCGTGAGCGATGAACCCGATGGAGGTCAGAGCGGTTTGAAGCTTGGTAAAGGCTGCGGGTGCGGTCCCTTCAGCAGTTTTCTGTTCAACGAACCAGGCCGGGTCGAGTTGGATGGCGAATTTGTTGCCTCGTTCGATAAAATTGCGCGTTCCCCGGTCATTGCTATAGAGAGCGCTCGCATTGTTTTGACTTAATAGATCGGAATTGGCCAGTTCAATCACCAAGTCACCTCGAGTCACCGCGAGCGACAACGTCTCGTTAGCAGATCGGTTTGAATTCAAAGCAATTACAAGATTCTGCACAGCATTAGCTGCGACTCCTGGAAAACTTTTGATCGCGCCAAATATTTTATCATCAATTGTAAATACGGTCATTGCTGAACTCCTTGAATTTAAAAATATTGCTCATGCTGATACTGGTCAAACATCCACCATTAGCTATGCCAAATGTTATGTTCGCACCGTCCGAAAATTTGCTGACAAACTCTTGTCGATATGGGTAACCGTCGTGCGGTCCCGCTTCAAACGGTCCGTGAACACCAAGTGGCCGAAAGGCGAAGGGCTGTCCCCAATAAGCCTCAACTAGCCTCGAGTGAAAGCAGTCGCGGTATCCCCTGTAATCGAGCTTGACTACCAGGGTCCATGACGCTAGCTGTTCATGCTCAACGTAGTAAAGGCTTCCTTGCCAATCTTTGACTTGCAACGACTGCTCCGGCTCGAAACCCTCGCCCATCGACTTCGTGCCTTCTGTAGAGACAGAAATTTTCTTATTTATGAAACGAGCATCTAGTACCGAGTAAATCGCTCGCCGATCCAACAAAAGCCCCGGCTCTTCGTGCAATCGCCGGGCGGCGTCGATCATTCGTTTTACTTCGGTAGGTAGTTCTTGAACCATCCTCGGTGCATTTGGCGTGAGCGGGGGCGCAGGCGTGGAGTCAGGCACGGGCTTGATTTCGATCCGCGGCGGAATCCATATATCCGCGATCGCCGCGCGCGGCAACAGGCTTGCTGCCACGAGAGCCATGCCCCACGGCAGCCGCAGCTGCCATTCCCATCTACTTCTTCGCTTCTTCATCATCTATCGACCTCCTTGTTGTGACGATTCATCCGCTTTGACTTCTCCATCACGCTCACCTCTGCGAAAGCGGCAGCCGCAGACGAGCTTCATCGATCTACCGTTCCCGCAAGCTGCGCCTGATTCCATCCAGCAAAGGGTCGAACAGGTAAGCCCATGCGGTTCGTTCCCTGGTCGGAATAAACACTTCCGCTTGCATCCCAGGGGAAAGCAGCAATTCCTGCCCTGCAAGCTTTCCGGCAATCTCCAATGCTTCTCTGCTGACCTCCAAGTGCGCCACGTAGTAAGGGACACCCGATTGCTGCGACGCGGGATCGCTCGCACGGTCGGCCCCGACGTAGCTCAGGCGCGCCTGAACCTGCGGCGTCGAGCGCGCCCGGTAGGCCGGAAGCATCACGAACGCTGGCGTCCCGAGCGCCATGGCGCGCTGCGCATCGCGGATGTCGGTAACCGCCACGCGAGCCTCGATCAACACGCCAGAGCCCTGCGGCACGATTTCCATCACCGACTCGCGGGGACCGATCGATGCGCCGATCGTGTGGGCCTTCAATCCGACGACTTCACCCGCAACGGGCGCTCGGAGCTGCTGGCGCAGTTCCGCGTCGATTGCAGGACGCAGGGCCTGTTCGATTTGCGAAAGTTGCGCAGTGACGGTCTTGAGTTCGTCCGCGGCAGCGCGGGCGAACTCGGTGGTCTGTGCGGCGAGCTTCAGCCGTGTATCGGCCTCCTTTTGACGTACTTGCGCGAGCTGGCTCGCTCCGCCCTGGGTCCGAACCCGGTAGTCGGCCGCCAGGCGCTGCAGCTCCGTCCACCGGGCTTCGCTGATGAACCCTTCGGCTCGCAGCCGTTCGTTGGCAACGAGGTCGCGTTGCGCGAGGGTCAGCGCGGCTTCGGTGGTGCCGATGAGGTCGCGCTGGGTCTGGATTTCTCGGTCGATGTGCAGCAGCTGTTCATTCAGCCATCGTGATTGCTGGGCCTGTTGCCTGGCGCGCGCGTCGAAAAGCTCCTGCTCACGCCGGCCCAGGCTGGTCATGTGCAACGGGGTACCGGAGTCGGTCCGCAAAGCCGGCAATTCGGGGCGAAAGCTCACGCCGCGGGTCTCCGCATCGAGGCGTTGCGCCCTGAGGCTGCTCGCAACCCATTGCTCGCGCAGCGCCTCTGCATTGGCTGTCACCTGTCTGTCGCCCAAGGTGAGCAGAACCTGGCCCTGCGCCACCAGGTCGCCGTCCTTGACATGAATGGCAGCGACGATGCCGCCTTCGGCGTGCTGCACCGACTTTCGATTGCCGATTGACTTGACCGTCGCCTCGGCGATCACGGCAGCGGATAGCGGCGCGAGGCTGGCCCACAGGCCAAGCGCCACGATCGCCAGCAAGGAGCCGCAAGCGCCGAGGCGGGTCGCACGGCGCATCTCCTGCTGCCATGGCGCCAAGGCGTCGCCGGTCGAGGATGCTTGGCTCAACGCACGGCCTCCTGCTCGACCGAAGCTCGCGGTGCGGCGGCCGACCTGGCTTCGTTTCGCCGTGCCATCCATTGCCGTACCTGTTCTCGAGGGCCGAATTGCTCGACCGTTCCTGCGCGCAGCACCAGCACGTGGCTGGCCATTTCGATCAGCTGCGGCCGATGGGTGATGAAGACGACGGTGGTGCGCTCTTGCCCGAGAAGCTGCAGGCAGCGTTCCAGGGCTGCGTCGCCTTCTGCATCGAGCTGGCTGTTCGGTTCATCGAGCACCACCAGGCTGGGCCTGGCCGCTCCTGGCGTGGCGTAGAGCGCGCGGGCGAGCCCGATGCGCTGCCGTTGACCGCCGGAAAGCACCCGGGTATCTCGCGCGTTGCCGAGCATGGTGTCGTAGCCGTTCGGGAGCGACGTGATCAGGTCATGCGCACCGGCGCGCCGAGCGGCAGCGATGACGGCTTCGCTCTGCTCGGCCGTCAATGCGTCTCGCGGTTGCCAAAGCCGTGCGATGTTGTGAGCGATGGTGCCGCTGTGCAGCATCACTTCCTGCGGCAGGTAGCCGGTCGACCGGCCCCGGCTCTCCTGCTCGTATTGCTCGATCGCCGCACCGTCGAGCCTGGCTTCTCCGTGAGTGGCCGGCAGCACGCCTGCAAGGACGCGCGCCAGCGTGCTCTTGCCGCTGCCGCTGCCGCCCAGCACGGCCAGGGCGGCACCGCAGGGAAGTTCGAAGCCCAGGTTGTGCAGGATGGCGGCTTCGTTCGCTGCATGCCGGACGGCCAGCTGCACCACCTGCAGCCCGCCGCGACTGGAGGGAAGCCGTGTCTGCGGCTGGTCCTTGGCAAGCTGAACCTGCGCGGCGGCAGCCTGACGCAGCCGCTTCAGGGCCTTGCGGGTTTCGAGCTGATGCTTCCAGCTGCCGATCAGCACTTCCAGCGGCATCAACGCCTTGCCGAGGAGGATGCTGCCGGCAATCATGACGCCGCCGGTCGCTTCCCCGCGCAACACCAGCCACGCGCCCACGGCAAGCATGGCGAGCTGCAGCACATGGCGAGCAAGCTTTCCGAAGTTCTTCAGGTTGTGGCCTGGCAACTCGGCGGCGAGGCGGAGGTCCGACGCCGTGCTCCTGATCCTGCCGAGGCTGGCGCACACGTGGATTTGCTGGCCATGCGCCTGGAGAACCTCGGCGAAGGTTGCGATTTCCGACGACTTGTCCTGGGCTCGCGACTGCGCGTGCTCGGCCTCCGCCGAGATGCGGCGAAGCCGCCAATCCGCAAGCCATGCAAGCGCGACGAGGAGCAGCATGCCGACGAGGGCAACGATCCCGAGCATGGGATGGAAAGCCGCGACGAGGCACAGATAGACGAGGCACCACGGCAAGTCGATGACGGCCAGCATCGCCGGACCGCCGACGAAGCCGCGCAAGGTGGCGATGTCTCGCCAGAGCTGCTGCGCCATGTCGCCGGACTGCCCGGCCTGCGTGCCGACGATCAGGGGCATCAGGGCGTCGGTGAGATGCGCATCGAGACCTGCAGCGCGAGCCGCATGCCATCGCACCCGTGCCGTCTCGACAACCCACCAACCGACAAGGGAAAGGGCCGCGGCGACGAGCAGCATGAGCAGCGTCTCGTGGCTGCGGCTGGTGAGCACGCGGTCATAGATCTGCAGCGTCACGAGTGTCGGAACCAACAGCAATAGATGCACCACGGTGCTCGCCACGAGAGAGCCGGCGAGTTCGGCAGGTGCAGGCCAGATGGTGGATGAGGTCGTCGGTCTCGCGTCGGCGAATCTCATGCCGATGGGCGGCGAGTTGGGCGCAAGCAAGAATTGGTCGCGACGAAGAAGGCGCAGCTCAAGGCGTGACTCCCGGGTTGTTTGCTTCAACTGCGCGCATCAGGCAGCCGCGCGAGTCTATGGCCGCAAAACACCCCGGAACGGGTGGCAATCTGAGCAATTCTTCAGGTGCTAGACGAAGGTATGCAGTTGATTCGCCGCAATCCTTTTCATCGACGGATTCACGCCTCTCGCCCCTGCGCCAGCTCGCCCAGGATCGGACACTCCGGTCGCTCGTCGCCATGACAGCAATCCGCCAGGTGCTCCAGCGTGCGTCGCATGGCCGTGAGTTCCTCGATCTTTCGGCCCAGGTCGCTCGCGTGCGCCAGCGCGATCCGCTTGACCTCGGCGCTGCTGCGGCGCTTGTTCTGCCACAGCTTCAGCAGCTCGGCGATCTCGGCCATGCCGAAGCCGAGGTCGCGGGCCCTTCGGATGAAGCGAAGCGTATGCACGTCGGGTTCGGTGTACTGCCTGTAGCCGGATTCGGTACGCAGCACCTTCGGCAGGAGGCCGAGCGCTTCGTAGTGGCGGACCATCTTGGCCGACACGCCCGAAAGCTCGGCAGCCTGCCCGATGTTGAAGGGCGATGTGGCGGAAGGATCACGCTTCATGACGTCGGGCTTCCTTTCCAGCGGCGCAGCAGCAAGGCATTGGCCACCACGCTCACGCTGCTGAAGGCCATCGCCGCACCGGCGATCACGGGGCTCAGCAGGCCGAGCGCCGCAAGCGGAATGCCGACCAGGTTGTAGACGAAGGCCCAGAACAGGTTCTGGCGGATCTTGGCGTAGGTGCGGCGCGAGATATCGATGGCATCGCCCACCAGCCTCGGCTCGCCGCGCATCAGGGTGATGCCCGCGGCATGCATCGCCACGTCGGTTCCGTTCGACATCGCGATGCCGACGTCCGCGGCAGCAAGGGCCGGCGCGTCGTTGATGCCATCGCCCACCATCGCGATCCGGACGCCATCGGCCTTGAGGCGCGCGACCAGCTTCGCCTTGTCCTCGGGCAGCACGTCGGCATGCACCTCGTCGATACCGAGCAACCGGCCGATCGCAGCGGCGCTGCCGCGGTTGTCGCCGCTGACCAGCACCGTGCGAATGCCCAAGGCCTGCAGGCTTCGGATCGCTTCGGCGGCGCCGGGCTTCGGCGCGTCGCCGAAGGCGAGCAGTCCGAGGAGCCGCGGGCCTGCGCCGGCGTCGATGGCTGCCAGGAAGGACACCGTGCTGCCTTCGGCCTGGAAGGCCTCCGCGCGCTGTGCCAATGCACCGAGCGGCACGCCGAGTTCTTTCATCCAGCGCGCGCTGCCCAATCGCAGTTCTTTTCCGTCGACTCGCGCCGAAATGCCGCGCCCGGCAGCGGCGCGGGCCTCGGCTGCGGGCAACAGGTCGATCTCGAGTCGGCCGGCTTCTGCGACGACCGCTCGCCCGAGCGGATGCTCGCTGCCCGACTGGATCGAAGCCGCCAGCCGCAGCAACGACGCGGTGTCGCCGTCGACGGCTTCACAGGCGACCAGCTCGGGCCGGCCCTCGGTCAATGTGCCGGTCTTGTCGAAGGCGACGACCTTCAGCTCGTGCGCGATCTCCAGCGCCTCGGCGTCCTTGATCAGGACGCCGCGGCGCGCGGCTGCGCCGGTGCCGGCCATGATCGCGGTGGGCGTCGCGAGACCGAGCGCGCACGGGCAGGCGATCACCAGCACCGCGACCGCGTTCAGCACGGCCTGCTCCCAATGGCCGCCGGCGATGCCCCAACCGAGCAGCGTGAGCAGGGCCAGCCCGATCACCACCGGCACGAAGACGGCGCTGACCCGATCGACCAGGCGCTGGATCGGCGCCTTCCTGGCCTGCGCCGACTCGACCAGGCGGACGATTCGCGCGAGCGTCGATTCGGCGCCGATCGCGGTGGTTCGCACGAGCAGCACGCCTTCGCCGTTGAGCGAGCCGCCGGTGACCCGGTCCCCCGGATGCCTGGCAACCGGAAGGCTTTCGCCGGTGATCAAGGATTCGTCGACCTGGCTGGCACCTTCGGTCACCAGGCCGTCGACCGGCACGCGCTCTCCGGGCCGGATCAGGACCAGATCCCCGATCCGCACTTGCGGAATGTCGATCTCGCGTTCGCTGCCGTCGGCCGCGCGGATGCGGGCCCGTTCGGGACGCAAGGCGTTGAGCGCGCCGATCGCCTCGGTGGTGCGTTGCCTTGCGCGGCTTTCCAGCCACTTGCCGAGCAACACCAAAGTAATGACGACCGCCGAGGCTTCGAAGTAGAGATGCGGCGGCTGCCCCCCATGACCATGCTGCGCGAGCAGCAGGTAGACGCTCATGCCGTAGGCGGCCGAGGTTCCGAGGGCGACCAGCAGGTCCATGTTGCCGGTGCCGGCCCGAAGCGCCTTCCAGCCCGCCTTGTAGAAGCGCGCGCCGAGCACGAACTGCACCGGCGTGGCCAATGCAAGCTGCCATGCCGCATCCAGCATCCAGTCGCGGCCGATCAGGAGTCCGAACATCGGCAACACGAGCGGCAGGGACAGGATCGCGCCGAGCGCGGCCGGCCACCATTCCATTACGTGTCGGCCGGTCGGGCCTGCAGGTCGCGAGGCGTCCGGCACAACGCGGGTCGCACCGTAGCCGGCTTTCTGCACGGCGGCGATCAGCTGCTCGGGCGCCAGCGTCGCATCGCTCAGTTCGACCTCGGCCCGCTCGGTCGCCAGGTTGACGGTGGCGGAGCTGACGCCGGGTACCTTGCCGAGGGCCTTCTCGACGCGCATCACGCAGGACGCACAACTCATCCCCTCGATCTGCAAGGTCTCGGAAGCGGGGACTGCCGGTCGCGAGTCGGCTGAGCGCGGCGACTCGGCGGAGTCGGAGATGGAACCACGGTCCGATGGGGCGCGTGGAAGGGTCAGGCTGTCTTTCATGAGACGTAGTCTGAACCTTGCCATCATGGCAAGGTCAAGGCCTTCGCATCACATCCGCACGGCTGACCGGCGCTGCGTCGTTGCCCCAGGATCCGCGGATGTAGGTCAGCACGGCAGCGATGCCGTCCTCGTCCAGCGCGTGGTTGAAGGGCGGCATGCCGTACGGGCGCGGGTTGCCGGCAGTCGAAGGCAGGAAGCCGCCCCGCCGCACGATCTGGATCAGGTTGACGGTGGTCGTCATCTGCACCGCGCGGTTGCCGGCCAAGGGCGGGTAGGCACCGGCGGCTCCCTGGCCGCTGTCGCCGTGGCAATAGGCGCATTGCTGGTCGTAGATGCGGGCACCGCGCTCCATCACGCCGACATCGCGCCGGCTGGCGGCAGGCGCCGGCGCTTCTGCCGGCGAGGCTGCCGCCGTCTGCTCCGGCAGCTTCTGCAGGAAGGCCGCCATCGCCTGCAGGTCGGCATCGCTCAAATGCCGGGTGCTGCGGAACACCACGTCGGCCATGGGGCCCATGACCGAGGCCCTGGCAGTGGTGCCGTTCTTGAGCAGCGACACGATCTCCGACCGATGCCAGCCCGCAAGGCCTGCCTCGCGAGGGGAGGCGAGCGAAGGCGCATACCAGTTCTCGTTCGGGATCAGGCCACCCGAGAGGCCCAGCTTGTCTTCGGTGGCACCGAGCATGTTGCGGCTGCCGTGGCAGGCGATGCAGTGGCCGAGACCCTGGACCAGGTAGGCGCCGCGGTTCCATTCGGCCGGCTGGGCCGGATCGGCCACGAAGCTGCCGGGTTCGAACGACAGCGCGCGCCAGACCGCCAGCGCCGCCTGGGTGCTGTACGGATAGCGGAGTCGATGCGGCGTGTTCGCGAGATCGGCCGCTGGCACGCTGCGCAGGTAGGCGTAGATCGCGTCCGAGTCTTCGCGGGTCACCTGCGTGAAGCTGGGGTACGGAAAGGCCGGGTAGAGCAGCCGCCCGTCCTTGGAACGGCCGTTGTGCATCGCGCGCCAGAAATGCGCCGCGCTCCAGCTGCCGATGCCCGCCGTCGGATGCGGTGTGAGGTTGCTCGCGAAAACGGTGCCGAACGGCGTCTCGATGCCGAGCCCGCCCGCGTAGGCTGCGCCACCTCGCGTGGTGTGGCAGCCGGCGCAGTTGCCGGCCAGCGCCAGGTAGCGGCCGCGCTCGACCAGGGCGGGCGTGCTTTCGAAAGCGGCGTCATGGTCCGGCAGCGGGTCTTCGCCGCGCAAATTGAGCGCGACCAGCACGGCGGCGAGGGCGAGCAGCAGGACCATGATGGCCAGCAGGACCAGCAGGCTTCGACGGTGGATCCATGAACGACGCATGGCGTCAGTTCTCCATCGCGCTGCAGCGCATCGGCAGGGGTCCGGGCGGCGTGGCGGCCGGCTTGGCGTTCGCCGGCACGGGCTGCAGCGCCAGCCAGCTGGCGACCGCGTTCACGTCGGCATTGCTCAGCTTGCGCCCGACCTCGGCCATGCAGTCGGGCGGCAGCGCATGCCGGCTGCCGGTCAGCCAATCGCCGAGCTGCGAAGAAAGGTAGAGGCGCGGCAGGCCGACCAGAGCCGGAATGCCCGGCAGCACGCCAGTGAGCGCCTGGCCATGGCACTGCGCGCAGGCCGGAATGCCGCGGCCCGGATCGCCTTCGAACACCAGCTTGCGGCCTTGCTGCAGCGTGGCTTCTGGCGCGTCGCTGGTTTCCGCGACCTTCGGATAAGGCAGGTCGAGCTCCGCGAAGTAGCGCGCCAGCTCGCGCAGGTAGTCGTCCGAAAGATGACGCACCAGGTGGACCATGTCGGTGTTGAAGCGGCGGCCGTCCCTGAAGCTGCGCAGCTGGTTGAAGAGGTAGACCTCCGGCTTGCCGGCGAGTCGAGGAAAGTAGCCGGCGTTGGTGCTCGCGCCTTCGCGGCCGTGGCAGGCGACGCAGGCGGCGGCGCGCTGCGCGATGGTGTCGGGCACCCGGCCGGGCGCAGCTGCTCGGGCGGCTGTCGATGTCGATGTCGATGTCGAAGCAGCCGCTTGCGCCGACGCCGCGGTCGACACGGCGATCGCCGCAATTGCGAGCAACAGGATGCGAAGGCCTGCGAGAAGTCGATGGCTGCGGGTCATGGTTCGAATGGAGGCACTTCGCGCATTGTGCTGTCTGCCGATACGGCAGAGCATTGGACGGATTGCCCCAGGCTACAGTCGCGCATGCAAAAAAGGTTGTGGCATTCGAGCGGCTGGCAGCGGCTGCTGCTGGGCGCGATGGTCGGCTCGCTGGTGGCCTTGGCGCCCTGGCCCTTCGATGCCATGTCGCGCGGCCTGATGGGTTGGTGCGTCGGCGCCGCCGTCTACCTGCTGCCGGCGTGGTGGTTGGCCGAACATTCGAACGCGGACCTGACGCGGGCGCGCGCAGCGGCCCTCGACCAGCCGAGCGCGCTCATCCTCGCCAGCATGCTGGTGGTGGTCGGCGCCAGCGTGGTGGCCATCGCGATGCTGCTGCAGAACGTCAAGTCCCTGAGCGGCGGCGCGCGCATCGGTCACCTGACGCTTGGCGTGGTGGCGCTCGCGGGCTCGTGGCTCATGATCCACACGATCTACGGCTTTCATTACGCGCACCGCTACTACCAGCTCGAACGAAGCGATGTGCCGACCGGTCCGGGCCTCGACTTCCCGGGCAAGCTCGACCCCGACTATTTCGACTTTCTTTACTACGCCTTCGTGGTCGGCATGACCTCGCAGGTCTCGGACGTGCAATGCACCTCGCGCGAGATGCGGCGCATCACGCTCGTGCACAGCGTGCTGTCCTTCGCCTTCAACATGCTGGTGCTGGCCTTGTCGGTCAACGTGGTGGCCGGATCGATCTGAGGCGGGCGGCTGATTGCCGCCGCCGCCCAGGCTCAGGCGGCAGGCGCACGCTTGCGGCCGAACTTGAGGATGCCGGTCGAAAGCGCCACGCCGGCGACGATGACCACCGCGCAGATCAGCATCCACTGCGTGATGCGCTCGCCCAGGAAGACCGCGCCATAGAAGAAGGCGAACACCGGCACCACGAAGGTCACCGTGAGCGCCCGCGCCGGACCGGCGTTCTCGATCAGCCTGAAGAAGAGGATGTAGGCGAAGCCGGTGCAGGCCGTGCCGAGCACCAGTAGCGCAAGCCAGGCGCGCAGGCTCGGCATGTGTTCGGGCCACAGCCACAGCGCAGGCAATGCGAGTGCCAGGGTCGCGCCGATCTGGCTGCCGGTGGCGGTCGCCATCGCCGGCACGCCGCCGAGGTGCTTGCGCGTCAGGCTGGCAGCGAAGGCGTAGCAGACGCAGGCCGCCAGGCAGGCGCCGATCGCGAGCAACACCGCGCCTTCATCGACGCCTTCATGGAAACCTGCGCCACGGCCGGCCAGCATCGCGACGCCGGCGAAGCCAACCACCAGCCCGAGGCTGCGGGATGCGTCCGGCCGGTCGCCGAAGAAGGCCCAGGCCACCAGGGCGCCGAACATCGGCACGGTCGCATTGAGCATGGCCGCGAGCCCGGTGTTGATGGTCAGCAGGGCGAAGGCGAACAGCGCGAACGGCAGGCCCGAGTTCAGGATGCCGATGCCGAGCGCCGGCTTCCAGCACTGCCGAAGCGCCGGCCATTGCCCGCGCCAGAACACCAGCGGCAGCAGGAAGAGCATGCCGATGCCGACCCGCACCGCAGCCGTCGGCAAGGCGCCGAACTCGGCCGCACCGATCCGCATGAACAGGAAGGACGAACCCCACAGCGCCGCCAGCAACACCATGTCGACCAGCCAGCGGCGCTTGTTCGGCGCGGGCGCGGTTGCCTGGGGCCGGAGCGTGTCGGACGTGGTGGCTGCCGCGCATTCGCCTTCGTTCACAGCGCACCTTCCAGGGACAAGAGTGCGGTCTTGCGATCGAGCCCGCCGGCATAGCCGGTGAGGGCACCCTTGGCACCGATCACGCGATGGCAAGGCACGATCACGCTGATCGGATTGCGGCCGACCGCCGCACCCACCGCACGCACCGCCGCCGGGCTGCCGACGCCGGCGCTCAGCGCACCGTAGCTCAGCGTCTTGCCGATCGGAATGGCGAGCAGCGCCTGCCAGACCGCCTGCTGGAAGAGCGTGCCGTGCGAGAGGTCGAGCGGCAGGTCGAAGTGCTGGCGCTCGCCTGCGAAGTACTCGGCCAGCTGGGCCTCGGCCTGGCGCAGCACCGGATGCTCGTCGGCGACGAGCCAGCCGGTGGTGTCCGGCCAATGGCGCTGCTGTTCGAACCAGGCGCCGGCAAGGCCCTGGTCGGTGGCGGCCAGCGTGAGGCTGCCGAGCGGGCTCGCGATGCGGCTGCTGTGCAGGCGGCGGGTCTTGAATTTCATGGCGTGCGATCAGGCGACGAAGCCGGTTGTGGGGGAGGGCGCGGCGCTGCGTTCGGCGCGCTGCCTGGAGGTCGACCTTGCAGGGCGGGCTCGGGGCCGCGACGGCGCATCGGCCATGGTGTTCGCGGCCGGTACGGCTGCTGGCGGAGCGGTGCCGGCAGGCAAGCTGTGCCAGGCCCGCAGCACCGCGTAGCTGCGCCAGGGCCGCCAGCGCAGCGATGCCTCGATCGCCGCACGGGCCGAGCCGACCCCCAGCGCCTTCTGCAACGCGATATCGCCGGCCGGGAAGGCATCCGGCCAGCGCAGCGCGCGCATGGCGATGTACTGGGCGGTCCAGTCGCCGATGCCCGGCAACGCTTGCAGCGCGGCCAACGTGGCGGGGATGTCGGCGCCGGGATGCAGCCTCAGGCGACCGTCGCGCACTTCGACCGCCAAGGCTTGCAGGGCTTGCTGGCGCTGGCGGACGATGCCGAGGCTGCCGAGCGCATCCCCGGTCGCGGCCGCCAGGCTTTCCGGCGATGGAAACAATCGGTCGAGCCCTTCGATCGGCGTGGCGATCGGCTCGCCGAAGGTCTGCACCAGGCGGCTGCCGAAGGTGCGCGCCGCCGCCACCGTGACCTGCTGCCCGAGCACCGCCCGCACCGCCAGCTCGAAGCCGTCCATCGTTCCGGGCACTCGCAGGCCGTCGCCTTGCGGGAAGCTCGCATGCAGCGCGGCATTGATCGCGATCGGCTCGGCGTCGAGGTCCAGCAGGGCGCGCACCCTGCTGATCACGGTCGGCAATACGGCGGCGAGCGAATCGCCCACCTGGAGCAAGACCTGCTCGCGCGCCGGATCGAAGCCGAGCCGCAGCCAGCCCGCATGCTGCCGGCTGCCCTGCATCACTTGCAGCGTGCGAGCCAGCGTCGGCATCCGTGCGCCAGCCCCGGCCACGTCCACGCGCTCGATCCCGGTTAGCGCGCGGCGCCCGAAGAAGCCCAGCATGGCCGCGGCGTCGTACGGCGGTCGAAAGCCCAGCCGCACCTCCACCGCCTTGCCGCCATCGCCAGGCTCGCCGCCCACCCGCCGCAGCGTGCTCGGATTCAACCCGTAGTGCGCGACGAAAGCCGCGTTGAAGCGCCGCACGCTCGAGAAGCCGCTCGACAGCGCGACCTGCGTCATCGGCAGCCGGGTGTCGGCGATCAATTGCTTGGCACAAAGGAGGCGCCGGGTCTGCAGGTACTGAAGTGGCGACACCCCGAACTGCTTCTCGAAGATCCGCCGCAGGTGCCGGTCGCTCACGCCGAGCCGGTCGGCGAACTGCGCGGCGCCCGGGCCGTCGTCGCCCCACGAATCCGGCTCGTCCATGAGGCGTGCCGCCTGAAGGGCCAGGATGCGGGAGGCATCTTCGGTCGACCAGCTCGCGGCCCGCGGCGCCAACTCCGGCCGGCAGCGAAGGCAAGGCCGGTAGCCTGCTGCCTCGGCCTGCGCGGCATGCCGGAAGAAGCGGCAGTTTTCCTGCCGCGGAAGCTTCACTCGGCAGACCGGCCGGCAATAGATGCCGGTCGAGCTCACCGCCGTGAAGAAGCTGCCGTCGAAGCGTGCGTCATGCGCCTTCATGGCGAGATAGCAGGCGTCGCTCTCTAGCTCGGGCGGGGGCAGCTGGGTCGAGGACATGCCTGCATGATACGAGCGCATGAGCGGCGATATAGCCATTTCCGGACATGTTCAGGAGATGGGTCATGCCTACAATGGTTCTCGTTTTTTGACACCGTCCGAACACTCCCGAGGCAGTTTTATGCAGCTCAGCGCGTCGATCTTCAAGGCCTATGACATCCGCGGCATCGTTCCTTCCACGCTCGACCCGGAAATCGCCGAGGCCCTCGGAAAGGCCTTCGGAAGCGCTGCCCGAGCAGCCGGCGAGAAGTCGGTGGCGGTCGGCCGCGATGGGCGGCTCTCGGGCCCTTCGCTGGTCGAGGCCTTGATCAAGGGCCTGGTCGCCACCGGCGTCGAGGTCATCGATGTCGGCACGGTCACCACGCCGATGCTCTACTTCGCGGCCCACACGCTCGCCACCAGCGGCATCCAGGTCACCGGCAGCCACAACCCGAAGGACTACAACGGCTTCAAGATGGTGATGGCCGGCCGCGCGATCTACGGCGACGAAATCCAGGCGCTGCGCCAGGTCATGGAGCAGGACAGCGCCCAGCTTGCCCCGGGCGGCAGCGTTCGCAAGGTCGACGTGACCGAGGCCTATACGAAGCGCATCGTCGGCGACATCAAGCTCGCGCGTCCCCTGAAGATCGTGGTCGATTCGGGCAACGGCATCGCCGGCGCCTCGGCTCCGGCCATCCTGCGGGCGATCGGCTGCGAGGTGACCGAGCTCTTCAGCGAGGTCGACGGCAACTTCCCGAACCACCATCCCGACCCCAGCAAGCCCGAGAACCTGCGTGACCTGATCGCGGCGCTCCAGCAGGGCGACGCCGAGCTGGGCCTCGCCTTCGACGGCGACGGCGACCGCCTCGGCATCGTCACCAAGGACGGCCAGAACATCTTCCCGGACCGGCAGATGATGCTGTTCGCACAGGACGTCCTGTCGCGCGTGCCGGGCGGCACCATCGTCTACGACGTCAAGTGCTCGCAACGCCTTGCCCCGGCGATCGAGGCGGCAGGCGGCAAGCCGCTCATCTACCGGACCGGCCATTCGCTCATCAAGGCGAAGATGAAGGAAATCGATTCGCCGCTCGGCGGCGAGATGAGCGGCCATATCTTCTTCAAGGAGCGCTGGTTCGGCTTCGACGACGGCACCTATGCAGGCTGCCGGCTGCTCGAGATCCTGAGCAAGGGCCCGAACGCGAGCGACATGCTCAACGCGCTTCCGACCAGCTTCTCCACACCCGAACTCAACGTGAAGTGCGCCGAGGGCGAGCCGCACCAGCTGGTCGAGCGTCTCGTGAAGGCGGCCAAGTTCGACGACAAGGCCAAGGTGCTCACCATCGACGGTCTTCGAGTCGACTGGCCGGATGGCTTCGGCCTGATTCGCGCATCGAACACCACACCGGTGCTGGTGCTGCGCTTCGAGGGGCAGACCCAGGCAGCGCTCGATCGCATCCAGAGCGAGTTCATGACGCTGCTCAAGACCGTCAAGCCCGACGCGACGATCGCCGAAGCCGCGCATTGAACCGCCGCTCGAGGTCCTCCTTTCCCCTGGCCAACATCGATTCTTAGCGTGGGTTCGTTGCTGCTGCGCCTGTACGGCGCCTTCACCTCCCTGGCGGAGCCCATGGTTCGCCGCAAGCTGCGAAGGCGCGCGGTCGCCGAGCCGGGCTATGCGCATGCGGTCGAGGAACGCTTCGGCATCTACGACGAGAAGCTCGCCGGTACCGGCTGGTGCTGGATCCATGCGGTTTCGCTGGGCGAGGCGAGGGCTGCCGGCATCCTGATCGAGGAGCTGCGGCGGCAGTATCCCGAGATTCCGATCCTGTTGACCAACGGCACCGCCACTGGCCGCGACGAAGGCGCCAAGCTGCTGGCCGAAGGCGACCTGCAGGTCTGGCAGCCCTGGGATTCGCCCGTGGCCGTCAAGCGCTTCCTCGATCGATTTCAGCCGCGAATCGGGATCCTGATGGAGACCGAGGTGTGGCCGGTGATGACGGCGGCCTGTGCGGAGCGCGGCATTCCGCTGGTGCTCGCCAATGCGCGGCTCAACGAAAAGTCGCTGGCCGCGGCCGAGCGCCTGGGCTGGTTGGCGCGGCCCGCCTATTCGTCGCTGGCGGCCGTGTGGGCGCAGACCGAAGCCGACTCGCATCGCCTGGTGTCTCTGGGGGCCAAGGTGGCGGGCATCTTCGGCAACCTGAAGTTCGATGCGTCGCCCGACCAGCGCCAGCTCAACACCGCAACCCGCCTGCGGCCGCAATTGCCGCGGCCGGTGGTGATGCTGGCGAGTTCGCGCGACGGCGAGGAAGTCCAGCTGCTCGAGGTGCTCAAGCGGCTGGGTGCATTGGCGCCGCTGCCGCCCGAGCAGGATGCGGTCCAGTCGATCGCGCGCCGGGTGCAGTCGGTGCAATGGATGATCGTTCCGCGCCATCCGCAGCGCTTCGACGAGGTCGCCGCGCTGATCGAAGCGCAGGGCTTCGCGGTCGCGCGCCGAAGTGCGGCAGGCGCACCCGCGCAGTCGGAGATCTGGCTCGGCGATTCGCTCGGAGAGATGGCGCTTTACTACGGCCTGGCCGATGCGGCCTTGCTCGGCGGCAGTTTCGAGGCGCTCGGCGGGCAGAACCTGATCGAGGCGGCGGCCTGCGGTTGCCCGGTCATCCTGGGGCCGTCGACCTTCAACTTCGCCGAGGCGGCCGAGCTGTCGCTCGCGGCCGGTGCGTCGCAGCGGGTCGAGAACATGGAGCAGGCGGTGATGGCCGCCTTGAAGCTGATCGAGAAGCCCGAGCGACGGGAGCAGATGGCCGAGGCTGCGCTCGGCTTCGCGTCGTCCAATCGCGGTGCGGCGGAGCGGACCGCCAAGGCGATCCTCGCGATCGCCGAGCAGGCCCAGCCCAAGCCGCCGAAGGATGTCGGTTCGTCGAACGACGGCCCCGGACTTGAAGAGCGGGCCGAGCCTCGCCTGGACTGAGCCGGCCCGGTTTCGGCAAGAAGCTCGGTCGACGCCGCCCCTTGACGGCGCGGAAACCGACCGAACTTCCCTGCCGCGGGATCAACCCGGCAGCAGGACCTTGTTGACCACGTGGATGACGCCGTTCGACTGGTAGACGTTGGCGGTCGTGACGGTGGCCATGCCGCCCTTGGCGTCGGTCACCATGACGTTGCCGCCGCTGGCGGTCACCGTCAGCATGTCGCCGCTGGCCGTCTTCAGCATCGCCTTGCCGCCGCCGTCCATCACGAGCTTGCCGAGCGCAGCGGCATCGTACTTGCCGGGGACGACGTGGTAGGTCAGCACCTTGGTCAAGGTCGCCTTGTTCTCGGGCTTGAGCAGCGTCGGGACGGTGCCGGCCGGCAATGCGTCGAAGGCGGTGTTGGTCGGGGCGAAGACGGTGAACGGGCCGGGGCTCTTCAGGGTGTCGACCAGGCCCGCTGCCTTGACGGCCGCGACCAGCGTGGTGTGGTCCTTCGAATTGACCGCGTTGTCGACGATGTCCTTGTTCGGGAACATCGGCGCGCCCCCGACCATAACGGAAGGCATGCTGCCCGACATGCCCATGCCGCCCGACTGGCCCATGCTCGTGCCGGAGCAAGCGGCGAGCAACACGGAGACGCCTGCGGCGATGATGAGTTTCTTCATAGGATTTCCTGCTGGTTGATGGATCGAGATCGAACAACCCGGCGGCATGGAATCGCATGACGCCTGGTAGGTTCAACTGCCCATACGAAGCAGGTGAGCGGCTGGTTTGTAGGACGAGAAGCCGAGCTGAGCCGTGCGGTGCATGAAGCGGCTCGACGCGGACTCGCATGCACGGCCCCTCGGCCCGGGATTCGGGCTCAAGCCCGGCACGTGCCGATCGATTGCTAGCGGCCCGGCGGCAGGATCACGGGCGGAGGCGGCGCGGTGGGAACCGCAGGCGGCGGTGGCGAGAACTGCGGCACCGGCACCGGCGGCACCACCGGGATGGCGGCAGGCGGTCGTTGCGGCTCGACCAGCGCCGGGCTGCGCTGCTGCGGCGGGGACTGCTGCTGCTGCTGCTGCTGCTGCTGTTGCCGTTGCTGCGATGGCTGCCCCGGCGTCACGGTGCTGTCGACCGCCGGCCTTCCGCCGGTCGCGAGCGCGCCGTTCACCGGCCGAAGATCCTCGGCCGTGAGCGTGCCGTTGGCCTGCCGAAGCCGCAGGTTGCCGAGCAGCACGTTGTAGCGGGAGAGCGCCAGGTCGCGCTTGGTCTGGAACAGCTGGCTCTGCGAATTGAGCACGTCGATGTTGATGCGCACGCCGACCTGGTAGCCGAGCCGGTTGGCGTCGAGTGCGCTCTGGCTCGATGCCTCGGCCGCCTCGAGCGCCCGGACCTGGCCAGCGCCCGAAACCAGGCCCAGGTAGGCGGCGCGGGTGGCTTGGGTCACGCTGCGGCGGGTCGATTCGAGCGTGCTGCGGGCCTGCTCCTCGAGCGCCAGCGTCTCGCGGATGCGGTTCTCGGTGGCGTAGCCGGCAAAGAGCGGCAGGTTGAACACCACGCCGACGGTCGCCGCGTTGATGCGCGACTTGCCGAGCGTGGTGCTGGTGCCCTGCGGATTGTTGGTGACGTTGTAGCCCAGCTGCGCGTCCAGCGTCGGCTTGTGGCCGGCTTCGGCCTTCTCGACCTCCAGCGCCGCGACATCCACGCCGAGGCGCGCCTGCCGGATCGCCGGATGCACGTCCTCGGCCTGCGCCACCCACGAACCCATGTCCGCCGGCGCCACTTCGGGCAGCACCACCGGCGCGGCCAGCGCGGTCGGGTTGCTGCCGGTGACGCCGACCAGCTGGTCGAGCGCGATCTTCTTGACCTGCAGGTCGTTCTCGGCGGCGAGCTCCTGCGCGATGACCAGGTCGTAGCGGGCCTGGGCCTCGCGGCTGTCGGTGATGGTCGAGGTGCCGACCTCGAAATTGCGCTTGGCGGAGGCCAGTTGCTCGCCCACCGCCGCCTTCTGCGCACGCACCAGGGCCAGCGTGTCCTGCGCGGCCAGCACGTCGAAGTAGGCCTGGCTGACCCGCACCACCAGGTCTTGATCCGCAGTGGTCAGCACCGCCTGCGCGATCTCGGCCTGCCGCTTGCCTTGCTCGTAGGTCGCCCAACTGGCCGGACGATAGATCGGCTGCGTCGCGTTGACGCCGATGTTCTGCGTGTTGTAGCCGCGCGAGGTGTTGCCGAGCGGCGAGTCGATGCCGAGTTCGGTGCGCGAAAGCCCCGACGACAGCCCGACCGCCGGCAGGATGCCGGCCCGGGCCTGCGCCGCGCGCGCCACGCTGGCTTCGAACTGCGCCCGCGCCGCCTGGTAGGTCGCGTCGTAGTTGCGTGCGGACTCGTAGAGCTCGATCAGGCTCTGGCCGTGGGCCGGCAGGGCGATCGACGCAGCGAACAGGGTCGCGAACGCTGCGCGAGGCAGGGTAGGCCGGAACACGGGCATAGAGATCCTAGAGAACGATGAATTCAGTAGCGGGGCACCGACGGGTCCTGCTGGAGGGACCAGGCATCGATGCCGCCTGCGACATTGGCCACCTTCGAGAAGTCGTTGTTCTGGAGGAACAGTGCGACGCTCTGGCTGCGGGCACCGTGGTGGCAGAGGCAGGCGATCGGCTGGTCGGGGTCGAGCTCCGACAGCCGCCGCGGAATTTCGTTCATCGGGATCGCGACCAGCGCGAATCCTTCCGGCCGCACGCTGGCGACCTGGCGCTCCCAGGGCTCGCGCACGTCGAGCAGCACGGGCTTTGCGCCGGATGGGGAGGGTGGATGCGTGCCGAACCAGGCGGCGACATCGGTGGGACGGATCTGGTCGATCACGGCGTCGTTCAGAAGTTGAAGCGCGAAGGCGTCGGAAAGTTCTGCAACCTGGGCGCGACCGTGTCCCAGGGCTGCAGGGTGTTCCACTTACCTTCGGACACGCGGGTCACGAAGTTGGCCCGCATCATCGGGTCGTCGCCGACGATGGCTCCCAGGCGGCCACCGAGGGTGAGCGAACCCAACAGGTTCTGCGGCAGCCGGGCGACCGAGCCGCTCAGCACGATCACGTCGAAGGTCGGTCCGCTCGGAAGGGGCACCGAGCCGTCCGCCTGGCGCACCTCGACGTTCATCACGCCGTGTCGGCGCAGGTTCTCGGCGGCTTGCCGGGCAAGGCCGGCATCGATTTCGAGCGTGAGCACTTCCTTGGCGCGATCGGCCAGCATCGCGGCCATGAAGCCGGAGCCGGTGCCGATCTCGAGCACGGTCTCGTGCTTCTGGATGTGCAGGTCCTGCAGCATCCGGGCTTCGACCTTGGGCGCGAGCATGCATTGGCTCGGATGCGCCGGGCCGGTCGCGCCTTCGAGCGGAAGCTCCATGTCGAAGAAGGCCAGCGCGCGGTGCGGCTCGGGCACGTAGTCTTCTCGGCGGATGCGGGACAGCAGGTCGAGGATGTCGAAGTCGAGCACGTCCCAGGGGCGGATCTGCTGCTCGATCATGTTGAAGCGAAGTCGCTCCAGGGTCGGGGTGGGATTCATGGGTTTTTTCCGGGTCCGGTGCGGCGGGGATGCGGCAGGGTCAGGCGTTGGAGGCTCGGGGCCTCAGGACAAACGCTCGATTTTAGGCACGGCCCGGCGGCTGCTCCGGCGCCGGGCCCAGGCTGCCAGGTCGTCCATGTAGCAGTAGACGACCGGCACCACCACGAGCGTCAAGAGCGACGAGGTGATGACGCCGCCGATCACCGCCTGCCCCATCGGCGCGCGCTGCTCCGATCCTTCGCTGATCGCGAACGCGAGCGGCACCATGCCGAAGATCATCGCGAGCGTCGTCATCAGGATCGGCCGCAGCCGCACCCGCGCCGCCAGCAGCAAGGCCTCGGCGCGCGGAAGGCCCGGCACCACGCTGCCGTCCGGCGCCACGCCGGGCTCGCGCGAACGGATCGCGAAGTCGACCAGCAGGATCGCGTTCTTGGTGACCAAGCCCATCAGCATCACCACGCCGATCACCGAGAACATCGACAAGGTCGAGCGGAACATCAGGAGCGCCAGCACCACGCCGATCAGCGTCAGCGGCAAGGCCGTCATCAGGGCCAGCGGCTGCAGGAAGCTCTTGAACTGGCTGGCCAGGATCATGTAGATGAAGATCACCGCCAGCGCCAGGGCGGACACCGCATAGCCGAAGGACTCCTGCATGTTCTTGGTCGAGCCGCTGAACTGCCAGCCGTAGCCGGGCGGGAACGCGATGCCCGCCAGCGCGGCGCGGACGTCGGCCGAGACCTCGCCGGCCGAGCGGCCCGAGGTGTTGGCATTTATCGCGACTTCGCGGGCGAGGGCGCGGCGATTGATCTGGTTCGGGCCGGTCGATTCGCGCACGTCCGCCACCTGCTGCAGGCGGACGATGCGGCTCGAGCCATCGGCGTTCGCGCCCATCGTGGTGCTGGCGAACGGCAGCCGCGCCAGGTCGGCCGGCGAGTTGCGCACTTCTGGTGCGAGCCGCACGTTCACGTCGTAGGTCTGGTCGTCCGGCGCGCGCCAGTTGCCGACCGTGGTGCCGGCCACCAGCGTGCGCAGCGCGTTCGCGATCGGCGCGACGCCCAGCCCGAGATCGGACGCTGCGTCGCGGCGCACCACCACACTCACGGTCGGCTTGTTCGGCTTCTGGCTGGAATCGAGGTCGACCAGGCCGGGGATGGGCCGGATCGCGTCCATCACGCGGGTGGTGAGCCGTTCGAGTTCCTTGAGGTCGGGCCCTTGCAGCGAGAACTCGATCACCTTGTTGCCGCCGACCGAATCGCGCAGGCCCACGTGCGTGACCGTGATGCCGGGGATGCTCTGCAGCCGCTGGCGCAGCACCGGCGACATCTCGTCGACGCTGCGAACCCGCTGCGTCCGGTCGACCAGCCGCACGTAGACGCTCGCATACATCTTGCCGGCCGCATCGCCGGTGTTGATGGTGGTGAGCGTGTAGCGCACCTCGGGCATCTCGCGCAGGATGCCTTCGACCTGCCGCGCGCGGGCCTCGGTCACTTCGAGCGACGAGCCGACCGGCGTGTAGAAGCTGACCGCGGTCTCCGAGAAGTCGGCCTTCGGCACGAACTCGGTACCGAGCAGCGGCACCATGAAGATGCTCAGGACGAAGATGCCGATCGCGGCGAACACCGTCTTGAGCTTGTGTACCAGCGCCCAGCGCAGGATGCCCTGGTAGCCGTCGGCCAGCCGCTCGGTCGCTCGATCGAAGAGTCCGGTGACGCGGCCGATGGTCTTGTCGTACCAGCCGACCGGCGGGCTATCGCGGCCGTGCCGGTCGATGGCCGGGTCATGCCAGATGCTGGACATCATCGGGTCGAGCGTGAAGCTCACGAACATCGAGATCAGCACCGCCGCGACGATGGTGATGCCGAACTCGTGGAAGAACTTGCCGATGATCCCTTCCATGAAGCCGATCGGCAGGAACACCGCCACGATCGACAGCGTGGTGGCGAGCACCGCGAGCCCGATTTCCTGCGTGCCGTCGAGCGCGGCGGTGTAGGGCGCCTTGCCCATCTGCACGTGCCGCACGATGTTCTCGCGCACCACGATCGCATCGTCGATCAACAGGCCGACGCAGAGCGACAGCGCCATCAGCGTGACCATGTTGATGGTGAAGCCGAACATCGCCATGAACCAGAAGGTGCCGATCAGCGCGATCGGAAGGGTGAGGCCGGTGATGACGGTGGAGCGCCACGAGTTGAGGAACAGGAACACGATCAGCACCGTGAGCAAGGCGCCTTCGATCAGGGTCTGCCGCACGTTGGTCACCGCCACCCGGATCGGCCGCGAGGCATCCGCGATGGGTGCGAGCTTGACGCCCGGCGGCAGCTGCGGCTGGATCTCGGCGATCGCCTTGACCAGGCCGTCGACCACCTGGATGGTGTTCTCGTCCTGCGCCTTCTGTACCGAGAGGAGCAGCGTTCGCTGGCCGTTGTAGAGGGCGAGGCTGTCGATCTCCTGGGCGCCGTCCCGCACGGTCGCGACCTGGTCGATGCGAACCGGGGCGCTGCTGCCGTTGGCGATGCCGTTGCCGGAGGCAGCGGTCGACCCGCCGCGGCGAGCGACGATGATCCGGCCGAAATCCTCCGGCCGCTCCATGCGTGCATCGATCTGCACGACCCGCTCCTGCTCGAGCGAACGCACCGCGCCGACCGGCAGCGCCTGGTTCTCGCTGCGCACCGCATCGACCACCTGGTTGGCGCTGACGCCGAAGGCCTCCATCGCCTGCGGATCGAGGTAGATGTTGATCTCGCGCTTGGTGCCGCCGACCAGCGTGACCGAGCCCACGCCGCGGACGTTCTCGAGGCGCTTCTTCAGGACCTGGTCGGCCCAGTTGGTGAGTTCCACGGCGGTGGGCACGCGGGTGCCAGCCGTGGCCGAAGCTGCTGCGCCTGTCGGTGCGCCAACCGGCGCGGCGGCCGCTGGCTCCGGCAGGACCGCGACCGACCACACCGGCCGCGACGCCGGGTCGAAGCGCAGCACGCGCGGGTCCTTGACCTCGTCCCGAAAGAGCGGCCGCACCGCCGCCACCTTTTCGCGAACGTCGTCCGCGGCCTTGCGGCCTTCGACGTACAGCTGGAACTCGATGATGACCACCGACTGTCCCTCGTAACTGCGCGAGGTGACCGCGTTGATGCCGGCGATCGAGTTGACGCCTTCCTCCAGCTTCTTGGTGACCTCGCTCTCGACGATCTCGGGCGAGGCGCCGGGATATTCGGTGAGGACCACCACCACCGGAAGGTCGATGTTCGGGAACTGGTCGACCTGCAGCCGCTGGTACGAGAAGATGCCGAGCACCACCAGCGCCAGCATCAGCATGGTGGCGAAGACCGGGTTCTGGAGGCTGACGCGGGTGAACCACATGCTTGTTCGTCCAGTCCGATCCGGTCAGGGCGCGAGCCCGGCGGCCAGCTTGACCGACGTGCCCTCGCGCAGCGCGCCGACCGTGCCGGCGACCACCACGGCGCCTTCGTCCAGGCCCTTGACCGAGACCATGGCCTGGCCATCCACTTCGCCGCGCGAGCCGAGCTCGACCGGCCGATGGACGATGCGCCCGTCCACCACCGCCTGCACATACGGCGACGGCTTGTCGATCCGCACGGCGTTGAGGGGCAGGGCCAGCGACCGCTCGCGGCCGACGTCGATGGTGCCCTGCGCAAAGAGGCCCTGGCGAAAGCCCGTGCTGCTGTCCAGCCGCAGATAGACCAGCACGTTGCGGCTGCCGGCTTGCGCGGTCGGGTTGATGCGCAGCACGCCCGCGCCCACCCGGCGGTCGTTGTTGCCCGTCGGCGCCACGCCGCCGCCCTCGATCTGCAGCGACGCACGCTGCCCGATGCGCACCGCGACCGAGTCGGCTGCCGAAAGCGTCGCCTCGACCTCGAGCTGGCGCAGGTCGACCACCTCGATCACGCGGGTGTCGATGCCGACCCGCTCGCCCGGCTGCACCAGGCGCTGCGCGACCAGCCCGGCGATCGGGCTGCGGAGGATCGTGTCGTCGAGCGACTTGTTCATCATGTCGACGGCCGCCAGTGCCGCCCGGTGCGTGGCCAGTGCCGAATTGAGGCTGGAAAGCGAGGTGTCGAGTGCCGTCTTCGAGATGAAGCCCTGTTCGACCAAAGCCTTGTTGTTGTCGTAGCTGCGGCGCGCCACCTCGGCTTGCGCTCGGGCCGCATCCGCCTGCTCGCGGGCCTGCGCGACACGCGACTGGTATTCGGTCGGGTCGACCCGCGCGATGATCTGTCCGGCCGTGACCGAGTCGCCTTCGCGAACCGTGAGGCCGCGCAATTCGCCTGCGACCCGCGCCTTGACCACGGCCGAATCGATGGCGCGCAAGGTGCCGGATACCGGCAGCGCCTGGACCAGTTCGCGCTGCGCGACTCGCAGCACGTCGCCCGTGCCGAGCTGCACGGCCGTTTCGGTCGGCGCCGCGGCGCTCGCCAGCGCCGCCTGCTGCGCGCGCCGGGCGCCGATCGCACGGAAGATGCCGCCGATCAAAAGCAGCGCGATCAGTGCGACGACGATCCACTTGAGCGGCCTTTTCACGACGCCTTCCCTTTTGCCGCGAGGAAGCCGTTCAGCACCAGTTCGGCCTGTACCTCGAGGTACCTTTCGGGCTCGATGTTCGACTGGGCGTCGACGCAGATCGCGGCCGAATGCTTCCAGAGCATGAGGAAGATCATCGGCGCGATCACCGCGTAGATCGCGTGATCGACGTCGATGGGCGCGAACTCGCCGCTGTCGATGCCCCGCTTCAGGATCTTGCGAAGCAGCGCGTGGCCGGGCCGCACCACCTCTTGCCGATAGAAATCCGCCAACTCGGGAAAGTTGTTCCCCTCGCTCAACATCAGCTTGGTCAGGCCCGAAGCCTTGGTGGAGCCGACCCGTTCCCACCAGATGCGCATGCAATAGCGAAGCATTTCGGCGGTGCTGCCCTCGAACTCCGCGAACTCCTGGTTCCACTCCTTGAAGCGGCCCGAAAGGTTCTCGACAATCACCGCCTTGAAGAGTTCTTCCTTGCTGGGAAAGTAAAGAAAGAGGGTGCCCTTCGAGACCCCGGCCCGGGCGGCGACTTCTTCCGACCGGGTCGCCGCGAAGCCCTTGGCGACGAACAGGTCGAGCGCGGCTTCGAGCAGCTCGCCCGGACGGGCCTCCTTGCGGCGTTCGCGCTTGGCGCGTGAGGGGCAGAAGGTGTCGCTGAGGAAGCGCGGCGCGGGCATGATCTCTTACTGACTGGCGGGTTAGTAATGTAGTCAGCGACCCTGGGAGCGTCAAGGCGCCACAATCGCGGCTTCGTTTTTTCTCGAAGATTTCGGAGCGCAAATGGACTCGACCACATCCCGGACCGAAACCATCGTGGTGGGCGGCGGCTGCTTCTGGTGCACCGAGGCGGTGTTCGACCGGGTCGAAGGCGTGGTCGACGTCGAGTCGGGCTACAGCAACGGCCAGACCTTGAACCCGAGCTACGAGCAGGTCTGCACCGGCCGTACCGGGCACAACGAGGTGGTCAAGCTCGAATTCGATCCGGCCCGGATCTCGTTGCGCGAATTGCTCGAGATCTTCTTCGTGATCCACGATCCGACCACGCTCAATCGGCAGGGCAACGATGTCGGCACCCAATACCGGAGCGGCATCTACACCACCAGCGACGAGCAGGCTGCCGTTGCGCAAGAGGTCATTCGCGAGATCGAGGCCAGTAAGACTTATCGGTCGCCGATCGTGACCGAGGTCAAGCCGCTCGCCAATTACTCGACCGCCGAGGCCTACCACCAGGATTACTTCCTCCACAACCCGAACCAGGGTTATTGCGCCTTCGTGGTCGGACCGAAGGTCGAGAAGTTCCAGAAGACCTTCGCGGCCAAGGTCAAGAAGGGCTGAGCGGCTTGAAGCTTCGGCAGTCATCGGCATTCACGCGCGCACTCCTTTGCGTGTTGATGGCGGCCGTGTGGCTGGCGACCACGCTCGGGCTGGTGCACGGCAGCCTGCACGGCGCGCCGGCGATGTCGGGCAAGGTGCAGCAGGCGGCGGGCAGCCTGGCGAGGCACGGGGCGCCCACGTTCAAGGCGCATGAGGCGCACCCGTCGAAAGCCCTTTCTTCCGCCGTGGCGGAAGCGCCGACCGCTATGTCGTCGCAGACCGGTGGCTTCTCGCTCTTCGGCGCGCACAGCGATGCCGATTGCCGCCTCTACGATCAACTGAGCCACGGCGCCGCGCCGCTCTGCGTGCCGGCCGTGTTGCTGCCGGTCTTCCTGCCGGCCGCCACCTTCGCCTATCTCGAAGGCGAGGCACTGGCCCGCTGGGTCGCGCTCTTCGACGCGCGCGGGCCTCCGATCACTCGCTAGTTCTCCCTTGCTCGCCGTTGTCCCGAGTCGCTTTCGAGCGCGCCGGGACCGGCTTCTCTTCGGATTTCTTCGAGTGCTTCAACATGACCTTCTTATTCGGCCGCAGCGCTGTCGGCGCTGCCGTGCTCTGCCTTATTGCTTCTTCCCTTCATGCCCAGATCGATCCGGCGACGACGCCGTCGCTGCAGGAGATCACGGTGACCGGCAACCCGCTCGGCTCGGCCGATGCGATCGCACCGATCGACGTCCTGCAGAACGAGCCGTTGCTGCTGCGATCGCGCGCCACGCTCGGCGAAACCCTCAACAACCTGCCGGGCGTCGCCAGCAGCTACTTCGGCCCGAACGCCAGCCGACCGTCGATCCGCGGACAGGACGGCGACCGCATCCGCATCCTCCAGAACGGCGGCGCCGCGCCGGATGCCTCGGCGCTCAGCTTCGACCATGCGGTGCCGGTCGATGCGCTGGTCACCGAGCGCATCGAGGTGCTGCGCGGCCCCTCGGCGCTCCAGTACGGCGGCAGTGCGGTGGGCGGCGTGGTGAACCTCATCGACAACCGGGTACCGAGCGAGCCGCTGCAAGGCTTCGGCGGGCGGGCCGACCTCGGCTACGCGAGCGGCAGCCGCGAGAAGAGCGGCGGCGTGGTGCTCGAGGGCGGCAACGACCGCTATGCCTTGCATGTCGACGCCTTCAACCGCGATGCCTCCGATACCCGCGTGCCGATCGAACTCGCCTGCGAGAACCCGAAGCGTCCGGGGGTCGCACGCAGGATCTGCAATTCGGCCAACCAGGCCCAGGGCGGAGCGCTCGGCGGCTCGGTGTTCTTCGATCGCGGCTTTTTGGGCGCATCGGTCAGCAGCTACAGCAGCGACTACGGCACGGTGGCCGAACCGGACGTGAGCATCGGCATGCGGAGCGATCGCTATGTGCTCGAAGGCGAGTTTCGACCCGGAGGCTTTTTCTCCAGCATCCGGACCAAGCTGAGCCGCACCGACTACCGCCATACCGAGTTCGAGGGCCAGCAAGCCGGCACGCGCTTTGCCAACAAGGCAAACGACTTCCGGCTGGAGGCGCGGCACGCGAAGCTCGGGCCACTTGAAGGCGTCGTCGGCTTCAGCAGCGAAAGCGGCAACTTCTCGGCGGATGGCGAGGAAGCTTTCGCGCCGCACAGCCGAACCCGCACGCGGGCCTTGTTCCTGCACGAGGAATGGGCGGCGCCGTGGGGGCGCCTCAGCTTCGGCGCCCGGACCGAACGCGTCTCGGTGAGGTCGCTCGGCTATCCGCTCGATCCGGAAGTGACCCGATTCGCGATCGGCGAGCGACGCTTCGATCCGCACAGCGCCGCCTTCGGCGCGCTGGTCGACCTGGCGCCCGAATGGCAGCTGAGCGCCAACCTGGCGTACACCGAGCGCGCACCCAAGGACTACGAGCTTTTCGCGAACGGCCCGCACGTGGCGACCGCCGCCTGGGAGGTCGGCGACTTCGACCTGCAGAAGGAGAAGTCGATCGGGCTCGATGTGGGGCTGCAGTGGAAGTCGGGCAATCACCGGGCCAAGGTCAACGCGTATGCGACGCGCTTCAAGAACTACATCGGGCTGGCCGCCACCGGCAACTTGCGGGGGGAGGAGGGCGAGCTGAACCCGGGACCGGTCGAGAGCGACGACGGGCTCGTTTTCCCGGACGCGGTGGCCGAGTACGCGTACCGCGGCGTGCGCGCCCGCTTCACCGGCATCGAGGCGAGCGGCAACGTCCGCCTGGTCGGAAGCGACGGATGGTTGCGGCGAAGCGCGGACGCCGGCGCGCTCGACCTCGAATGGCGCGGCGACCTGGTGCGGGCGAAGAACACCGAGACCGGCGAGCCCTTGCCCCGCATCTCGCCGGCGCGGGCCGGCGCGACCCTGGCCTGGCGGAGCGGCCCGTGGTCGGCGCAGCTGGGCTTCGACCACTACGCCGCCCAGCGACGGGTGCCCACGACCGGTGCGCGCGAGACCGATGCATTCACGCTCTGGAATGCGGCGCTGACCTATCGCATGAAGGTCGAGCGTGCGAGCCTCACCTGGTATGCGCGGCTCGACAACCTGGGCGACAAGCTGGCCTACAGCGCCACCTCGATCCTGACCAGCACGGCCTATCCGAACGCGCCTCTGCCCGGGCGTTCGTTGAAGGTGGGGCTGCGCGCGAGCTTCTAGAACCCGCGAGAACGCGAGGACGACGCGGTCAGCGCGGCGAGTCGCCCTTGCGGTACTCGGCGGTCAGCTCGTCCATTCGCGCCTTGAGCGCGGGGTCGAGCTGGTAGTCGGCTGCCGCCAGGGTGGCGTCGAGCTGCTCGGGCTTGCTTGCACCCAGCAGCGGCGCGGTGACCTGCGGGTTCGCCATCACCCAGGCGACGGCCAGCGTGGCGAGCGGCAGGCCCGCCTCGCCGGCCAGCTTCTGCAACTCGGATACGGTCGCGAAAGCGCGTTCGTTCCAGTAGCGGGTCTGGTACATGCCGCCGGCGGTGCCGAGCGTGAACCTGGTGTTCTCCTGCGGCTTGGAGCCGCTTTCGTACTTGCCGGTGAGCAGGCCGCCCGCGAGCGGGTTGTAGGGGATCACGCCCAGTCCTTCCTCGTCGCACAAGGGCATCAGTTCGCGTTCGATCTCGCGAAACAGCAGGCTGTAGCGCGGCTGGACCGAGACGAAACGCGTGAGCCGCTGCAGATCGGCCCGGCCGAGCGCCTTGGCCAGCCGATAGGCGAGGAAGTTCGACACGCCGACATAGCGGGCGCGGCCGGACTTCACGATGGTGTCGAGCGCCTCGATGGTTTCGTCCAGCGGCGTGCTCCGGTCGTCGCTGTGCAATTGATAGAGGTCGACGTGGTCGGTCTGCAGCCTGGCGAGGCTCCGGTCGATGGCGTCCAGCAGATGCTTGCGCGAGGCGCCCTGGTTCCAGGCATGAGGTCCGGTCCGGCCGACCGCCTTGGTCGCGAGGATGTAGTCGCCTCGCGCGGACGCGCCCTTCGCCCGGAGCCATCGCCCGATGATCTCCTCGGTGCGGCCGATCGTGTCCAACGTGCCGCCGAGCGGGTAGATGTCGGCGATGTCGATGAAGTTGATGCCGGCGCCGGTGGCCTTGTCGAGGATCCGGTGCGAGGTGGCCTCGTCGGTCTGCAGGCCGAAGGTCATGGTGCCGAGGGCGAGGCGCGATACCTGGAGTCCGGTGCGGCCGAGGCGGGCGGTGGGGATGGTCATGCGAACGATGATAGTCAGCGGACGGGCAGCGCGCATTGGCGGCGGGCCGCAACACGGAGGCCACGGGTATGCTCGCCGGGTGAGTTCGCTGGTCATTTCCTCTTTGCTCCCGGTCGTGCTCCTGATCGCGGCCGGCTATCTCGCCGGCCGGCGCCGCTGGGTCGGCCCGGGTTCCATCAAGGACCTGTCCAATCTCATCTTCCTGCTGCTCGCGCCGGCTCTTCTTTTCCGCTCGATGAGCGTGGTGCATGTCGAGCAGTTGAGCCTTCGGCCGGTGGCGGCCTACTTCCTCGCGGCAGGGCTCATCTTCGCCGCGACCCTGGGCTGGCGCGGCTTCAATCGCCATGGCGCGGTCATCGCGCTGGCCAATACCTTCAGCAACACCGTGATGATCGGCATCGGCCTGGTCGGGCTCGCCTTCGGACCTTCGGGCATGGTGATTCTGCTGACCCTGATCTCGCTGCACGCGCTGGTTCTGCTCACACTGGCGACCCTGGTGCTGGAGATTGCCGTTGCGCGCGAACACGCGCATGCGAGCGGGGCCGAGCCGCCGCACATCCTCCGCACCGTCTGGCGGGCGCTGGTCGGCTCGGTGATCCATCCCGTGCCGCTGCCCATCCTCTGCGGACTGTTGTTCGCGCAGACCGGGTGGGTGCTGCCGGAGCCGATCGACAAGCCCCTCGCCCTGCTCGGCCAGGCCTTCACGCCGGTGGCGCTGGTCATGGTGGGCATCACGCTCGCGTTCAATCCGATCGGCATGCATTGGCGCGGCGCCCTGTCCCAGGCCGTCATCAAGAACCTGGTACACCCGGCCCTGACCGCGGCGCTCGGCCTCGCGTTCGGCCTTCGCGGCTTGCCGCTGCAAGTGATGGTGGTGGCCGCGGCGCTGCCGATCGGCGCGAACGTGTTCCTGTTCTCGCAGCGCTACAAGGTGGCGGAGGAGCTGGTGACGGCGAGCGTCGCGGTATCGACCGCGTTGGCGCTGGTGACGCTCTCGCTGGTGATGGTGCTGGTGGGCTGGCTCTAGCGCGCCGTTCGACGCGCGAACTCAGGGACGAATCGGCTCACGGGCTCAGGGCGCGAGGCGTTCGCGCAGCCAGCCGCCTTCGTCCGTGCGATAGCGCAGCCGATCGTGCAGACGGCTCTTGCGCCCTTGCCAGAACTCCCACCGATCGGGGACCAGCCGATAGCCGCCCCAATGCGGCGGGCGCGGCGGCGAGAGCAGGTGGCGGGCGGCTTCGACGGCCGCGTTCTTGACCAGCACGTCGCGACCGCCGATGACCTCGCTTTGCGGGCTGGCCCAGGCACCGATGCGTGAATCGAGCGGCCGGCTGGCGAAGTAGGCATCGCTTTCGTCGGCGCCGGCCTGTTCGACCCGTCCCTCGATCCGGACGACGCGTTCCAGTTCGACCCAGTGGAATTGCAGCGCGGCCCACGGATTGCCCGCGAGCTCGCGGCCCTTGCGACTGTGATAGTTGGTGTACCAGACGATGCCCCGTGCGTCGAAGCCCTTGATCAGCACGATGCGCGTGGAGGGCCGCAGGTCGCTGCCGACGGTGGCGAGCGTCATGGCATTCGGCTCGGGCAGCCGGGCGTCGATCGCCTCGGCCAGCCAGCGCTCGAACTGGAGAAGCGGGTCGGCGGCACTCTTCTTTTCGTCGAGTTCGGCTCGCTCGTAGCTTTTGCGCAAGGCGGCCAGGTGGTCGTTCGGAGAGCTCATGGCGCGATTGTTGCGCAAGGCCAGCGCGGATACTCGGGCGCATGAAGAAAGCCGACGCAACCGTCATCGTGCTGGCCTCCGGACGCGGCGAGCGCTTCATTGCCGCCGGCGGCATCGGCTCCAAGCTGCAGGCCCGGCTGGGCGAAGGCACGGTGCTCGGGCACACCCTGGCTGCGGTTCGTGCGAGCGGCCTGCCCTGGCACCTTGAAGACGCGGGTCATCCCGGGATGGGCGACTCGATCGCCGCGGGCGTGCGCGCGACCCCTGAAGCGAATGGATGGCTGATCTTGCCGGGCGACCTGCCGTTGATCCGGCCGGCCACGCTTCGAGCGGTTGCCGAGGCGCTCGCCAAAGGCGCCGCGGCCGTCCATCCGAGCCATGCGGGCGAGCGCGGGCACCCGGTCGGCTTCTCGGCAAGGAGCGGTCCGGCGCTTTCGAGGCTTCAAGGCGCGCAAGGCGCAGCCGAGGTGCTGCGCGGACTGCGCTCGCAGGGTGGGGTACTCGAACTGGCGTTGGACGATCCGGGCATCGTCACCGACATCGATACGCCGGATGCCTTGAAGCAGGCCGAGGCGATGCTGTCCGCCAGCACTATCGCAGACGAAAGGCCGCGCGAAGAACCCTAGCGCTAGTGCTCTCCGCTCTCCGCTCTCCGCTTACCGCTCTCCGCTCTCCGCTCTCCGCTCTCCGCTTACCGCTTACCGCTTACCGCTTGGCGATCAGGGCGCAGGCGATCCGTGGCCCGGAATTGCCGGCCGGCTGCGAGCTGAAGTCGTCGCGGTCGCGGTGCACCACCAGCGCGCGACCGACCACGTTGTTGGCGGCGCCTTCGGTCAACGAGATCGAATGCACTTCGACGCTGAAGCGTGCCGCCCCGGTCGCATCGGCCACCAGGCTCGGCAGCTCGCCGGCATGGCTGCCGGGCGCAGCGAACTTTCCGTGCGTGCCGCCGGCCGGATTGAAGTGGCCACCCGAGGCGTTGCCGTTGTCGCCGCAGTCGCCCTTCTCGTGGATGTGGAAGCCATGCTCGGTGCCGGGCGGCAGCCCGCGCACTTCGCCGGCCACCCGCACGCCGTGGTCCATGGCGGTGAAGGTTACGTCGCCCATGGTCCGGTTCGGCGTGATCGCGGCGGTGGGCACGAGGCTCGCGACCGCTCCTGTCTTCGAGCCCATGGTGCCGCAGGCGGCCAGCAGGCAGGCCGCGGTGAGGGCGAGGAGGGGGGCGGCGAATCGACGTGGCATGAAGGCTCCTTGGTTGACGACGGAATTTCTGGGTGTCCGGCTCGACCTAGCCGGAGGCATCGGGACGACCGGCAAGACCGGCGAGGCCGCGCGGCGTTGCTGCCTCGTCGTCCTCGTTGCTCACCGCCCGGTATAGCGGAGCAGGCGCCGCGCCGCAAGCGGGCTCGGCCGCCAGCTTGGCCTCCGCCAGTCTGACCAGGCGGGCCAGCGCCGCATCGTGGATGCCGTGGCGGCGCAGTTCGATCAAGGTCTGCTGCGCATAGTCGAGCGAGGTGCCATAGAGGCCGACGGCATTCGCGAAGATGTGGCAATAGCGCTCGTCGTCGAGCACGCCGGTGAAGTTGGGGCTTTGGCGAGACAGCGTGAAGGCCAGCGCCCGCACGGGGCCGGAAGGCGTTCCGCATTCGAGCCAGCGCGGGTCGTAGACGCCGGTCGGCATCTCGCGCAGCCAGAGCCGGCCGAGCGTCTCCAGCGCTTCGGCTGCCGGTACCCGGAACACCATGCCGCGGCAGCTGCCGCCCGACAGTAGGCCGAACACCAGGCCCGGGTTGTCGATGGTGCCGCGGTTGACGCGGCTCCACATCTTGAGCGCGCGATGCCAGCCATGGACCCGCGCCGGCCTGCGCTCGACGAAGGCGAACTCGGGCCGCCAGATCAGCGAGCCGTAGCCGAACACCCAGAGATCCGCGTGGCCGCCCCATTCGTGGATGGTGCGGTCGAGCAGCGGCTTGGGATCGCGGACCGGCTTGTGGCGGGGGTCGAGCGCGGTTGGGGCGCTGTCGGAAGCCGCGCCGGGGGACGTCTCGTTCGTGGGGGGCACGCCTACAATTTCGCGGTCATGGTTCACCGCACCATTATTTACCGCCCCTTGTCCACCGGAGAACGAACCGTGTCACTTGCCAGCGACGACGACAGCCAGCAGAACTTCATCCTGGCATTCGTGCTGGGGCTGATCGCCTTCATCCTCGCGCTGGTGATCGGGCTGGTGCTCTACATGCAGGGGCCACGGCCAGGCGTGGCCACCGCGACCGTCACGGTGGCGCCGCTCGCACCCACCGGGCCGCTCGCGATCGCCGCCGGTGCCGCAGGCGCAGCGGTGACGAAAGCGCCTGACCAGCCGGTCGCCGTCGCCGAAGTCACCGAGACCGTGACCGCGGTGGTGCCCCAGGGCGCCGGCATCCGGGTGCGCAACGGCGTCGTCAACTTCTATTTCGAGTCGGGCAGCGCCGACATCGCACCGGGCGCCGCCGAGGCGCTGGCCACCGTCATCAAGGGCGTGCAGAGCGGCCGGCGCGCGGTGGTCTCCGGCTATCACGACACCACCGGCGACCCGGCGCAGAACGACCGGCTGGCCAAGGAGCGGGCCCAGACCGTGCAAGAGGTGCTGGTCGGCCTGGGCGTGCCGGCAGCCAAGGTGCGGCTGGAGCAGCCGGCCGTGGCTGCAGGGACCGGCAACGATGCCGAGGCCCGGCGGGTCGAGGTGAAGCTGGTCGACTGATTCGCGCGCCCGCATTCGTGCCCCGAAACCGTAGCCGACCATTCGCCGGCTTTCCTTTCCTGATTCGCACCGTGGAGTTTTCATGACCCTCAACCACACCGTGCACCAGGTGACCGAGCGGATTCGCGAACGCAGTCGCGACCTGCGAGGCGCCTACCTGCACCGGCTGCACGCCACCCGCAACCGCCAGCGCGGCTCCGATCGCATGGGCTGCGCCAACGTGGCGCACGCCGTCGCCGGCATCCCGGCCAACGACAAGTTCCGGGTGGTGACCGAACGGGCGCCGAACATCGGGGTCGTCACGGCCTACAACGACATGCTGTCGGCGCATGCGCCGTTCCAGTCCTATCCCGACCTCATCAAGCACGAGGCTCGCCGGCTCGGCGCCACGGCCCAGGTCGCGGGCGGCGTACCGGCGATGTGCGACGGCGTGACGCAGGGCACGCCGGGCATGGAGCTGAGCCTCTTCAGCCGCGACGTGATCGCGATGGGCACCGCGATCGCGCTCACGCACGACATGTTCGATGCCGCGCTGCTGCTCGGCATCTGCGACAAGATCGTGCCGGGCCTCCTCATCGGCGCGCTGCATTTCGGCCATTTGCCGACCGTGTTCGTGCCGGCGGGGCCGATGCCCTCGGGCCTGTCGAACACCGCCAAGTCGAAGGTGCGCGAACAGGCGGCGCAGGGCCTGGTCGGCCGCGAAGGGCTGCTCGAGGCCGAGATGAAGGCCTATCACGCTCAAGGCACCTGCACCTTCTACGGCACCGCCAACAGCAACCAGATGCTGATGGAGGCGATGGGCCTGCACGTGCCCGGCACCGCCTTCATCCAGCCGGGCGACGCGACCCGCGAGGCGCTGACCCGCGAAGCCGTTCGCACGGTGCTCGGCAAGGCTTCCGATGCGCCGTTCGAGGTGCCGCCGATCGGCCTCATGGTCGACGAGCGGGTCATCGTCAATGCCATGGTCGCGTTGTTGGCCACGGGCGGCTCGACCAATCACCTGATCCATTGGGTGGCAGTGGCGCGGGCCGCCGGCATCCTGATCGACTGGAACGATTTCGCCGAGCTGTCCGAGGTGGTGCCGCTGCTGTCGCGCGTGTATCCCAACGGCAGCGCCGACGTCAACGAGTTCCAGGCCGCGGGCGGCCCCGGCTTCGTGATCGGCGAACTGCTCGGCGCCGGCCTGATGCATGACGATGTGCTGTGCGTGCGGCCGGGCGGCATCGCCGAATACGCCAACGTCCCGGTGCTCGGCGGCGACCCTTCGGCCGAGCACGTGCTGCGCTGGGAGCCTGCTGCGCCGTCGAAGAACGAGGCGGTCGTGCGGCCGGCGTCGGCGCCCTTCAGCGCCACCGGCGGGCTGAAGCTGCTCGAGGGCAACCTGGGGCGCAGCGTGATCAAGGTCTCGTCGGTGCCGGACGATCGGCACGTGGTCGAGGCGCCGGCCCGGGTCTTCGATTCGCAGGCCGCGCTGCAAAAGGCCTTTTCGGATGGCGAGCTCGAGCGGGACGTGGTCTGCGTGGTGCGCTGGCAAGGTCCGCAGGCCAATGGCATGCCCGAACTGCACAAGCTCACGCCGCCGCTTTCGGTGCTGCAGGGCAAGGGCTTCCGGGTCGCGCTGGTCACCGACGGGCGGATGAGCGGCGCCTCCGGCAAGGTGCCGGCCGCGATCCATGTCTCGCCCGAAGCCGCTGCCGGCGGGCCGCTCGCCAAGGTTCGCGACGGCGACCTGGTGCGGCTCGACTCGATCGCCGGCACGCTGGCCGTGCTGGTACCCGACGACGAATGGGCGGCGCGCGAACTCGCGACCATGCCCGATGAACTGCGCACCGACAACGGCTTCGGCCTCGGGCGCGACCTGTTTGCTGGCATGCGCCGGAACGCGCTGGCTGCCGAAGAAGGAGCCTGCACATGGCTATGAACGAACTGCCCACCCAATTGACTTCCGTCGACGTGATGCGCGACGCGCCGGTCATCCCGGTCATCGTGCTGCACGACGTGAAGGACGCAGTGCCGCTGGCCCGCGCCCTGGTGGCGGGCGGCATTCGCATGCTCGAGGTCACGCTGCGCACGCGCGAGGCGCTCGAATGCATCGAGGTCATCTCGAAGGAGGTGCCCGAGGCCGTTGCCGGCGCCGGCACCATCCGAAGCGCCGCCGATGCCCAGGCCTCGGCGCTCGCGGGTGCGCGATTCGGCGTCAGCCCCGGCTACACCCGCTCGGTCGGCAAGGCCTGCCACGACCTGGGCCTGCCGCTCTTGCCCGGCGTCGCCACCGGCAGCGAGATCATGCAGGCGCAGGAGGACGGCTTTACCGAGCTCAAGTTCTTCCCGGCCGTGCAGGCCGGCGGCCTCGCGATGTTGAAGGCCTGGCAAGGACCGTTCGGCGAGGTGAAGTTCTGCCCCACCGGCGGCGTGCATGGCGGCAATGCGCACGAGTTCCTCGCGCTTTCGAACGTGGCCTGCGTCGGCGGATCGTGGATCGTGCCGGTCGACGCGATCGCCGCCGGCGACTGGCCGCGCATCGAGGCGCTGGCGCGCGAGGCCTGCCAGCTCAAGCGCTGACCGGCGGCGCGCATTCGCGGGCTTGATTCATCGACCGATGGGAGCAGGAACTTGAACGACGCTTTCGACCCGAGCCGGCTCCAGGTCATTGCGTTCGACGTCTTCGGAACGGTCGTGGACTGGTACGGCGGCATCGCGGCCGAAGCCGAACGGATCTTGCCGGGTGTCGATGGCGGCGCATTCGCCCTCGCATGGCGTTCGGGGTACCAGCCGGCCATGAAGGGCGTCATGGAGCGCCTCGACCAAGGCGGGGCCGCGGGCGGCTTCACCTTGCTCGACGATCTTCATGACGGCATCCTCGAAGGCCTGCTGCGCCAATTCGGTTTCGAGGCCTTGCCACCGGCCGAGCGGCGGGAACTCAACCGCGCCTGGCACCGGCTGCCGGCCTGGCCCGATGCGGTGCCGGGCCTGGAACGGCTCAAGCGCAAGTACATCGTCTGCACCCTTTCCAACGGCAACATCGGGCTCTTGACCGAGATGGCGAAGGGGGCGGGCCTGCCCTGGGATTGCGTGCTGTCGGCCGAGGTCTTCAAGGCCTACAAGCCGGATCCGCGCACCTACCTCGGCGTGGCGAAGGTTTTCGATGTGGCGCCGCGCGAGGTGATGCTCGCCGCTGCGCATCATGACGACCTGGCCGCGGCGCGATCCTGCGGCCTGCGGACCGCCTACATCGAGCGGGCTCTCGAATTCGGGCCGAACCAGCCGAAGGATGTGTCCGCGCGGAGCGAGAACGACCTGCATGCGCGCGACATGATCGAACTGGCGGAGCTGCTCGGCTGCTGATCGGCCGGCAGCCCAGCCGGCGAGGCGTTCAGCGAAGGCCCGCGCCGGCCTCGGTTTCCTTGCGCTGGATCAGTTCGATCTTGTAGCCATCCGGGTCGGTGACGAAGGCGATCACCGTCGAGCCGCCCTTCACGGGACCGGCTTCGCGCGTCACGTTGCCACCGGCTGCCTTGATCTTCTCGCAGGCGGCGTACGCATCCGGCACCCCGAGGGCGATGTGCCCATAGGCGGTGCCGATCTCGTAGCTCTCGGTGCCCCAGTTGTAGGTGAGCTCGATCTCGGCCTGGGCCGGGTTGCCCTCGAAGCCGACGAAGGCCAGGCTGTATTTGTATTCGGGGTTCTCGGAGGTTCGCAGCAGTTGCATGCCGAGGACCTGGGTGTAGAAGTCGATCGAGCGCTGAAGATTGCCGACGCGCAGCATGGTGTGGAGTAGTCGCATCGCGGGATTATGGCGGCGCGTTCATGGTCGCGCAGGCCGGCGGCACAATCCGCTTTCATGACGACCCACCACTGGCTGATGAAGTCCGAGCCGGACGAATGCTCGATCGACGACGCGATCGCCGCGGCCGGTTCGACCGTGCCTTGGACCGGCGTTCGGAGCTACCAGGCGCGCAACTTCATGCGGGACGCGATGAAGGTCGGCGACGGCGTGCTGTTCTATCACTCGAGCTGTCCCGAGCCGGGCATTGCCGGCATCGCGCGGGTCGCCTCCCAGACGCGGCCCGATCCGACCCAGTTCGATCCGGACTCGCCGTATTTCGATGCCGCGTCGAAGCATGACGCGCCGCGCTGGCTGCTGCTCGACGTGCAGGTGGTGCGCAAGACGCGGCTCCTATCGTTGGCGCAGATGCGCGCGGATCCGAGGCTCGAGGACCTGCTGGTGCTGCGCAAGGGCAACCGGCTGTCGATCACGCCGGTCGAGGAGCGACATTGGCGCCTGATCACGGAGGAACTGCTGGCCTGAGGCTCGTGCCGCGAGCGAGGTGGCCCTTGCGAATGCCTGGAACGGAGCGCAGATCGGCATCGATGCCGAATCCGCGATCCGACGCGTGGCCGCAAGGCTCAGCGGGCCTTGAGCCTTCCGTTGTGCATGACGAAGATCCGGTCTGCCATGACGCGTGCCTCGGCTTCGTTGTGGGTCACCAGCAGCGCGGTCTGACCCGAGCGCTTGAGGATCTTGCGTACGTCGATCGTCAGGCGCTCGCGGGTTCCGGCGTCGAGGTTCGAGAAGGGCTCGTCGAGCAGCAGCAGCGACGGCGCCGGCGCCAGTGCGCGGGCGAGCGCGATGCGCTGCTGCTGACCACCCGAGAGTTCGTGCGGATGCTTCTCGCCTGCGGCCTCGAGGCCGACGAGTGCCAGCATGTCGGCGACCTGCGCTTCCCTTTGGGCTCGGGACGCTCGGCGCAAGCCGAAGCCGACGTTCTGTGCTGCGTTCAGGTGAGGAAAAAGCGCGTATTCCTGGAACATCATGCCGACTCGTCGCCGTTCCGGCGCCAGGTGCATGTCGCCGGAGGAAAGCAGGACGTCGCCGAGCGCGATGCGGCCTGCACGCACGGGCTCGAAGCCCGCGATGGCGCGCAGCACGGTGGTCTTGCCGCAGCCGGAAGGGCCCAGCAGGCAGCCGATCTCGCCGCCTTGCAATCGCAAGCTCAGATCGTTCACGACCGTGTGGAGGCCCTGCGAACCCGGGTAGGCGATGCGGATGGCGTCGAGCGTCAGTGTGGCGCCGATGCGCTGTTCGTTCCCATCCGTCTCGCCGTGGTCATGACCAATGACTTCGCCATGGCCATGGCGCACGGCCCCGCTCGATGCGCTCATAGCCTCAACTCCCCGGACGCTGCTGCAACCCGATTCCGCGCCAGCAGGATGACCGGGACCAGGCCCGCCAGCACGATGGCGAGCGCCGCGATCGCTCCTTCTTCATAAGTGCCCCGCGCCGCTTCGGCATAGAGCCAGGTCGCGAGCGTGTCGAAGTTGGCCGGACGCAGCAGCAGCGTGGCCGGCAGTTCCTTCATGGCATCGACGAAGACCAGCAGCGCGCCGGCCGCGATGGCCGGCTGCAAGAGCGGCAGGTGCACGCGGCGCAGGGTGCCGAGCGGTGTCTCGCCGAGCAGGCGGGCGGCCTGTTCGATGGCAGGCGGGATGCGCGCCAGCCCGGCTTCGATGCCGCCGATGGGCATCGCCAAAAACCGGATCGTGCAGGCGACCACCAGCACGACGCCCATGGCCATCATCGGCAGGCCGGCTTGTCCCGAGAGGCTGGCGAACGCGCCATCGAATGCCAGCGCAGGCGTGAGCAATCCGATGGCCAGCACGGTCCCGGGCAGTGCGTAGCCGAGCGATGCGATGCGCGCCTGCCAACGCGCCTTCGGCAAGACCGAGCCCTGCCGCCGAACCGCCCAGGCCACGATGAGGCCCGCGAGCACGGCCGCCACCGTGACGCCGCCGGCCAGGGCCAGCGTGTTGCCCAGGCTGGCAAGCAAGCCGTGCGAAATGCCGCCGCCTTGCCGCAGCCGCTTGGCCGTCTCGAACACGAGATAGAGCGCAGGCGCCACGAAGCCGATCAGGACCGGAAGGCTGGCGGCGAAGCTGGCCGCCAACCCTTTGGCGCCCCGAAGCCGCAGTGGCCGCATCGGCTGCATGCGCTGGGCGCTGCCATAGCGCTGGTGGCGGCGGCCACCCGCTTCGAGCAGGACCAGCGCGACCACCAGCAGCAGCATCGTGCAGGCGATCTGCGCGGCGCCCGCCAGGTCGGAGCGCGTGATCCAGGTGGTGTACACCGCCACCGTCAAGGTTTGGATGCCCAGGAACTCCGAGGCGCCGATGTCGTTGAGGGTCTCCAGCATCGCGAGGCTGACGCCCACTGCAAGTGCCGGCCGTGCCATCGGCAGCGCCACCCTGAAGAACGCGCCGATGCGGGTCTCGCCCAGGCTCCGGGCCGCTTCCATGAGATGGCCCGGCTGCGTGGCGAACATCGCGCGTGCGGTCAGGTAGACATACGGATACAGCACGAAGCCCAGCACGAAAATGGCGCCGGGCATCGACCGCAGGTCAGGCAGGCGAAATTGCCGCGGGCTGTCGAATCCGAGCAGCCAGCGTATGGCGCCTTGCACCGGACCGATCGGATGCAGCAGGTCGAGATAGGCGAAGGCGACGATGTAGGTCGGCATGGCCAGAGGCAGCAGCAAGGCCCACTGCAGGACCGATCGACCGGGGAAGTCGAAGGCCGTCACCAGCCAGGCGCAGCCGGTGCCGATGATCAGCACCAGCACGCCGACCCCGACCAGCAGCACCGCGGTATTGAGCGCCGCCTGCGGCAGCACATGTTCGGCGAGATGCGCCCAATGCCCGAGATCGGCGCCCGCGGCGAGCCACGCCAGGCCGAGCACCGGCGTCAGCACGCCGAGGGCGATCGCGAGCGACGCCAACTGCCACGCGGGGCCGACCGCGCGCAGCTTCGCGGTCATCGATCGAAGCCGACCTTGTCGACCAGCATGCTGGCCTGCTTGCGGTACTTGGCAATCTCGGTGAGCGGCAGCGGATCGATCTTGAGTTCGCCGATGCTGGCGGCGACGATCGGATCGAGCGCGACGCCCTTTCGCACCGGGTATTCATAGTTGGCCTGCGCGTAGAGCACCTGCGCCGACTCGGACACCAGGAACTCGAGCAGCTTGACGGCATGGGCGCGCTGCGGCGCGTTGCGGGCCACCGCGGCGCCGCTGACGTTGACATGGGTGCCGCCGCTCTTCGCGTTCGCGAAGCTCGGCTTGACGACCTTGATCGCGTCGCCCCACTTGCGGGCGTCGGTGCCTTCCTTCGAAGCCTTCATCTGGCCGACGTAGTACGAGTTCGCGATGCCGATGTCGCAGATGCCGCCCAGGATGTCGCGCGCCACGTCGCGGTCGCCGCCGGTGGCCTTGCGTGCCAGGTTGGCCTTGACGCCGCGCAGCCATTGCTCGGCCTTGGCTTCGCCGTCGTGCGCGATCAGGGCCGCCACCAGCGCGGTGTTGTAGGGATGCTGCCCTGCGCGAATGCAGACCTTGCCCTTGTACTTGGGATCGGCCAGGTCGTCGTAGCGGAACTGGGCGAGGGGCAGGGCCTTGTCGGCGTAGAGCACCCGCGCGCGCATCGAAAGCGAGAACCACTGCCCGTCGGCCCCGCGAAGGTTGGCCGGGATCGCAGATTCGAGCGCTGCCGACTGGACGGGCTGCGTGACCCCGCCGTCCACCAGGTCGATCAGGTTGCCGATGTCGACCGTCATCAGCACGTCGGCCGGCGAACGGGCGCCTTCGGCCTTGACGCGCTCCAGGAGGCCGTCCTTCACGAACACGGTGTTCACGTTGATGCGGGTCTGGGACGTGAAGGCGGCCAGCAGCGGCTGGATCAGGCCGGGCTCGCGCGTGGTGTAGAGCGTCAGCTCGTCGGCAGCCTGGGCGGGGAGGGTGGCGCCGAAAGCCGCGAAGGCGATGGAGGCGGCGGCAATCAGGCGCGGGCCGGGGCGAAGATTCATTTGCTCGTTCTCAAGTCGTTTGGCTGGATGAGAACGATTATCACTTGGCACTCGAGCCAGCCGCACAAGGCAATGCGGTCTGGCGGGTCTTCCGGCTAGCGTGCGCCGCGGCTCGGCAGATCGAACACCAGGCAGGTGGTCGTGGCATGCGCATAGAGGGTGCCATCGGCGCCGACCAGCCGCGCCTCGGCCGTGGCGAGTTGCCGGCCGCAGTGGATCACCTTGCCCTCCGCTCGAACCCGCGGCACCTTGGGCGTGATCGCCTTGACCAGGTTCACGCTCAGTTCGGCCGTGGTGTAGCCGCGGCCGGGCGGCATCATCGTGTGGATCGCGCAGCCCAGGGCGGAGTCGAGCAGCGTCGCGAACCAGCCGCCGTGGATGGTGCCCAGCGGGTTGAGATGCCTCGCGAGCGGCGTGCCCTGGAAGGTCGCGGTGCCGGGTTCGATCGAGATCAGTGAGAAGTCCAGCGTCTTCGCGATCGCCGCGTAGGGCAGTTCGCCGCGCAACATCGCCTGCATGGTCTCGAGGCCGGTCTTGCCGGCGATCTGCTCGGGCGTCGCGACGCCCGGTCCGGGGCCGGCATCGAGGCGGGCCTGTACCTGTTCTTCTTCGGCGATCCAGCTCGCCAGTCGATCGTTGTCGGTCATCGGTTCGTCCTTCGAGGTCTGCATGCTTGTCTGAATAGTTGCATATGCAATGGTTGTAGCTACAATCAAAAGCATGGATGCTATCGCAAAGCCGCAAGGCTGTACCAACTTCAAGCTTCGGCGGCTGTCGCGGCAGATGAGCCGGCTGTATGACGCCGAGGTCGCGCAGAGCGGCCTCAAGACGTCGCAGTATTCGCTGCTGTCGAACGTCATGCATCTCGGCCCGTTGCGCCCGAGCGACCTGGCCGCCGCCATGGACGTGGATGCATCCACCCTCACGCGCAACCTCAAGCCGCTGGTCGCCGCCGGCTGGCTGACGGTGGGCGAGGGCGCCGATGCCCGCAGCCGCCTGGTCGCCATCACCGATGCCGGCCGCAAGAAGCGCGCCGAGGCGCAGCGCCATTGGCGCCACGCGCAGGAAAAGCTGAACGCACTGCTCGGCCTGGACCGTGTGAAGGCGCTGCATGCCTTGATCGACGAGAGCAGCGACCTGTTGCAGGCGATGGGCCTGCCCGCCCAAGGAGAGACCGATGAGCAATGACGCCAGCAAGGCTTCGGGCTCGGCCCCTGCCCCTGCTTCACCCGCGACCGTCGCCTTGTGGCTGGTCCTGCTCGCGGCGGCCGGCACCTTCGCTCTGACCATGGGCGTGCGCCAGACCATGGGCCTCTTCCTCTCGTCGCTCAACACCTCGACCGGTCTCGGCATCGGCAGCATCAGCCTGGCCTTCGCCTTCGGCCAGCTGTGGTGGGGCCTGACCCAGCCTTTCGCCGGCGCGGTGGCCGACCGCATCGGCACCGGCCGCGTGATCTCCATCGGCGTGCTGCTGGTCGCGCTCGGCACCGTGATCACGCCATTGATGACCACCACCGCCGGCCTCATCTTCGCGATCGGCGTGCTGGCGGCCGGCGGTGCCGGCATGGCAGGCCCCTCGGTCTTGATGGCCGCGACCACGCGACTGGTACCGCCGGCGCAGCGAGGTCTCGCGACCGGCATCGTCAACGCCGGCGGCTCGTTCGGCCAATTCGCAATGGCGCCGATCGCCATCGCGCTGATCGCCGGCGTCGGCTGGGCGAGCGCGATGCAATGGCTCGGCGTGCTGATCCTGCTGGCCCTGCCGGCGGTGCTCGTGCTCAAGGGCAACTCCAACCTGCTCGCGGCCCAGTCGGCTGCGGCCAGCGGTACGCGGCGGCTCACCGCCCGCGAGGCCGCCTCCGAGGCGCTGGCCACGCCCAGCTTCCGCTACCTGAGCCTCGGCTTCCTGGTCTGCGGCTTCCATGTCGCCTTTCTCGCGACCCACTTGCCGGGCGTCGTCGCGTCCTGCGGCCTGCCGCCCGAGATCGGTGGCTGGGCGCTCGCCATGATCGGCCTCTTCAACATCGTCGGCAGCCTGGCGATGGGTTGGGCGGTCGGCCGCTGGCGCATGAAGTCGTTGCTGGCCTTGCTGTACGCCACGCGCGGCCTGGCCGTGCTGGTCTTCCTGCTGGCGCCCAAGACCCCGGCCGTGATGCTGGTCTTCGCAGCCGTCATGGGCATCACCTTCCTGTCGACCGTGCCGCCCACCGCTGGCCTGGTCGCCAAGATGTTCGGCCCGGCCAACATGGCGATGCTGTTCGGCCTGGTGATGCTGGCGCACCAGGTCGGCGGCTTCCTGGGTGCGTATCTCGGCGGCTATGTGTTCCAAGCCACCGGCAGCTACGACATCGTCTGGTACATCGACATCGCGCTCGCAGCCGGCGCCGCGCTGGTCAATCTGCCGATCCGCGAGGCTTTGCCTGCCCGGATGATGGCCAAGGCGGCCGCATGAGCGCCGTCGCGGGCCCGGCTGCAGCCGAGACCTCCGTTGCAGCGGCGCCGAGCCCCGCCGTCGATCCTCGTACCCGGCGCCTCCTCGAAGCGCCGATCGTGCCGACGCTGCTTCGGCTGGCCGCACCCAACGTGCTGGTCATGGTGGCGCAGGCCGCGGTCGGCCTCATCGAGACCTACTTCGTCGGCAAGCTCGGCACCGACGCCCTCGCCGGCATGGCGTTGGTCTTCCCGATCGTCATGCTGATGCAGATGACGTCGGCCGGCGCGATGGGCGGCGGCATCGCATCTGCCATCGCGCGTGCCCTCGGCGCTCGCCGCCGGGACGAGGCCGACGCGCTGGTCTGGCATGCCATCGTGATCGCCATCGGCTTCGCCCTGGTGTTCTCGCTCGCGATGCTGCTGGGCGGACGGTGGTTGTTCGGCCTGATGGGCGGCACGGGCGCAGCGCTCGATGCCGCGCTCGTGTATTCGCACTGGGTCTTCGCCGGCGCGGTGCTGGTGTGGCTCTTCAATTCGTTGGCGGCGGTGATCCGCGGCACTGGCAACATGGCGGTGCCTGCCAACGTGACGGTGGCAGGCGTGGTGGTGCTGGTGCCGTTGTCGCCGCTCCTGATCTTCGGCTGGGGTCCGATCCCGGGAATGGGCATTGCGGGCGGCGCGATGGCCTTGTTGCTCTACTACCTCGGCGGCACGATCGCGCTCTGGTGGTATCTGCGCTCGCCGCGGAGCCTCCTGAAGCCTTCGTCGTCGGCCCTGCATTTCAAGTGGCCCTTGTTCCAGAACATCTTGCGCGTCGGCCTGATGGGCGCGATATCGACCGTCGCGACCAACCTCGCCATCGGCATCGCGACGGCGTTGAGCGGCCATTTCGGTTCCGGCGCGATCGCCGGCTACGGCACCGCGTCGAGGCTCGAGTACCTGTTGGTGCCCTTGGTGTTCGGCCTCGGCGCGCCGCTGGTCGCCATGGTCGGCACCTGCATCGGCGCCGGCCAGCGCGAGCGCGCCTTGCGAGCCACCTGGGCCGGCGCAGCGATCGCGTTCGTGTTGACCGCATCGATCGGCGCAGCCGCGGCGTTGTTTCCGCGTCCGTGGCTGGTGTTGTTCGGCAGCGACCCCGCGATGCTCGATGCAGGCACCCAATATCTCCGTGCGGTCGGGCCCTTCTATGGTTTCTTCGGCGTCGGGCTGGTGTTGTACTTCGCTTCCCAGGGCGCGGGCAGGTTGCTGTGGCCGGTGCTCGGCAATCTCGCGCGTCTGGCGGTCGCCGGCATCGGCGGGTGGCTGGCCTTGCGATGGGGCGGCGAGCTGGCGGATGTCTTCGTGGCGCAGGGCATCGCTCTGCTGGTGTACGGCCTTGTGATCGCCTCGACCATCGCCGGGGGTGCCTGGTTCGGTCGGGTTGGGTGGCCTCGGACGCCTGCCGGGTTGGTTCGTCGGCTGGGGTGAGTCCGCCCGGTACGCGGCGCGGCCCGGTCGATCCCACTGCGCGTGACCCCGTCGCTTCGCTCGGGGCAACCTGCGGTGCTCGCGTTTCGCGGGGTCCGCATGAACTCGCTTCGCTCAGACAGCATGCGGCCCTGATCCGCGAAACGCTGCGCTCCTCGGCACGCGCAGAGGGCTCGCCCAGCCCGCACCGCATACCGGGCTACTTTGGGTGTTCGGAAGTCGCGCATACCTTCGACACGAAGATCGACGGCCTTTGTGGGTGTTATGACCGCTCGAAAGACAGCTTGGCCGTGCAAACCGGCGCTCGGTGTCCTGCGTTCGGCTGTTGGCTGTTGGCTGTTGGCTGTCCTCGTAGAACAACAACGGCGTACCGGCGGTGGTGGGTGGTGTGTCCTCTGCCGTAAGTCGAGTTACCGCCGAGGAGCGGAGTGACAGGTGGATCAGGGCCGCGCGTGTTTGAGCGAAGCGAGTTTGCGCGGACCCCACCTGGCGCGAGCACCGCAGGGAAGCCCGAAGGGCCGGTGACGTCTGGAGGCAGAGGGCACGCCACCCGCC
>LR732703.1:1074524-1851287 GCA_902506565.1 Burkholderiales bacterium 8X
AAGATGGTATAAGAGACAGCCCCCACTGCTGCCCCCACCGCTGCCCCAACCCTAAAAACCGCTACGCAACAGAGACCGAACCAGCAGAAGGCGCCGGCACCAACCGCCGAAGCGCCTCGAAGAACAGATCGGACTGCTCCCGCTCCCCTTGGATCTGCATCGCCACATGCGCCGCAAGCGCCGCATCCACCGGCACCAGCGGCCTTCCGGTCGACTGCGCAATCACCTGGTGCAGGCACGCACGTTCGAGGTAGTACAGGTCGTCGTAGGCATGCGCGATCCGATCGCCCGCCACGATCACGCCGTGGTTCGCGAGGAACACGATGTCCTTGCCCGCCATCGCCTTGGCAATCCGCTCGCCCTCCGCGTCGTCGAGCGCCAGCCCGTTGTATCGATCGTCGATCCCGATGCGGTTCATGAACCGCATCGCGTTCTGGCTCAAGGTCGGATCGAGCGCCCGATCGGCCGTCAGCGTCAGGGCCGTGGCGTACGGCATGTGGCAGTGGAGCACCACCGACAAGCCCGTCACCCGATGCACCGCGCCGTGGATGAACAGCGCCGTCGGCTCCACGCGGTGACGGCCCGCCAGCACTTCGCCATGCACGTCGATCAACACGATGTCGTCCGGGCCGATCTCGCTCCAGTGCAGCCCGCGCGGGTTGATCAGGTAGCGGTCCTGCGCGCCGGGTAGCGCGACGCTGAAATGGTTGCACACCCCCTCGGACAAGCCGTGGTGCGCCGCGGCGCGCAAGGCGAGCGCCAGGTCTTCGCGCAACTGGCGCACGGCGGGGCTCGCGTAGTCGAAATCTGCATGCATCGAAGGAAATCCTGTTGGCAGGTTGTTGACGAAGAATCAGCTCGAAGCGCGTGCAGCTCGACCCGCACCGCGGAAGGCGGCAACGAAGTCCTCTGCCGCGACGCCGACTTCCTGTGCGCTCTTGCCGGGCTTGTACAAGGCCGAGCCGATGCCGAAGCCTGCGGCGCCGGCGTCGATCCACCCCGCCATGTTGGCAGGCGTGATCCCGCCGACCGGCATCAGCGGCGTGCCTTTCGGCAGCACGGCCAACAAGGCCTTCACCACCGCCGGGCTCGCGAGTTCGGCCGGGAACAGCTTGAGGCCGGTCGCACCCGCGGCCAGCGCGCCGAAGGCTTCGGTCGGCGTCATCACGCCCGGCAGGCCGACGAGCCCGATGCGGGCCGACGCCGCGACCACCTCGGCATTGAAGTTGGGCGACACGATCAGCTCGCCGCCGGCCGCATGCACCAGCCGCACCTGCTGCACGTCGAGCACCGTTCCGGCGCCGACCAAGGCCTCCGGAAAGCGCCGGCGAAGCAGCGCGATGCTGCGATAAGGCTCCGGCGAATTGAGCGGTACCTCGATCAACCGGAAGCCGGCGGCCACGATCGCAGCGCCGACCGCGGGCGCTTCGTCGGGCGTCAGCCCGCGAAGGATCGCGACCAGCGGCAATTGCTGCATCGCGGCGTCGAACTTCTGTCTTGGCGTCATCGAAACACTCACCGAATCACTTGTGAAAGCGCATGCAGGCCGGCCCAGGTCGCCTCGGCGCCGAAGCTGCGCACGGCGAGCCCCTTGCCGCTTCGCCCGAGCGCCAGGCGATAGCGCTGGGTCAGGGCCGGCGTGCCGATCAGCACCAGTTCGCCGGCCGAATGAAAAGACTGCGAACGCAGTTCCTCCCCGATCAGGAGGCCGGACAGGTAGCTCGACGTCTCGCGCGCCGGCATGCGATCGAACAACGCGAGCGTGCGAGTGCCGAAGGCGTTATGCAGCAGGCCGCGTCCGTTGTCGGCCCGGGCCACGCCTTCGAGGAAAGCGGCCTCGTCCAGCCGCGCGTTCGGCTCCATGGTCCGCGCGAGGATCGAATGCTGGCTCAGGAGCGCGTAGAACTCGCCGGTCATGGCGGTGCGGAATCCGGTCACCTTCCCGGCCTTGACGCTGACCCATTTGCTGTGGGTGCCGGGCAGCACAAAAAGTCCGTCGCCCATGCCGCCCAGTGCCAGTGCGCCGAACACCTGGACCTCTTCGCCGCGCATCACGTCGGGCACGCCGTCGTGCATGTCGCTCAAGCCGGGAACGACGGCGATCCGGCCGGGCTCGATCTCGATGATCTTCTGCGCGAGATCCGACTGGCCTGCGGGGCAGGCGCAGTAGGGCGCCTCGACCCAGCCTTGCTTGCTGCCGGCCATGCCGGAGATGAGGCAGGTGTTGCGACGATCGCGCATCCAGTCGCCGAACAGTTCCTCGAAGAGCGCGCCGAAGCCGCCGCTCGCCACGCTCAGGATGCCGCGCGGCGCCAGGCGCTCTTCGATGACCTTGCCGTCGTCGTCCAGCAACGCGCCCCGAAGCGAGCTGGTGCCCCAATCGATGGCGACGAGGCTCATCGGACCGACTCCGCAGTGCTGCTCCGGGCGGTGGCGTTGCCGCGCATCATCAATGGTTGTCCCTTGGCACGAACGATCCGCGCTTGCCGCGCAGGAAGGCGAGGTCGGCGCCCTGGTCGGCCTGCAGCACCGTGTCGACGTAGAGCTTCCAGTAGCCGGATTCGAGCGGCGCCTTGGGCGGCGTCCACGACTCGCGGCGGCGTGCCAGCTCCTCGTCGCTGACCTGAAGATGCAAACGGCGCGCAGGCACGTCGAGCTCGATGATGTCGCCATCCTGGACCAACGCCAGCGGTCCACCCGCGGCGGCTTCGGGTGCGGTGTGCAGCACCACGGTGCCGTAGGCGGTGCCGCTCATGCGCGCATCGCTGATGCGGACCATGTCGGTGATGCCCTTGCGCAGCACCTTGGGCGGCAGCGGCATGTTGCCGGCCTCGGCCATGCCCGGGTAGCCGCGCGGCCCGCAGTTCTTGAGCACCATGATGCAGTGCTCGTCGATGTCCAGCGACTCGTCGTCGATGCGCCGGTGCAGGTCGTCCGCGCTCTCGAAGACCACCGCGCGACCGGTATGCACCAGGAGCTCGGGCGTCGCCGCGCTCGGCTTGATGATGGCGCCGTTCGGCGCCAGGTTGCCGCGCAGCACGCAGATGCCGGCCTTGTCCTTGAAGGGTCGCCCGAGCGGCTGGATCACCTGCGGGTTGTAGTTCTCGGCATCCTTGATGTTCTCCCAGACGCTCTGGCCGCTGGCGGTCGGGATGTCCCTGTGCAGGTGCTCGGCGATTTCCTTCATGACCACCGGCACGCCGCCCGCGTAGCAGAAGTCTTCCATCAGGTACTGGCCGGAAGGCTGGAGGTTGACCAGGCACGGCAGGTCTGCGGCCAGGCGGTCGAAGTCGTCGAGCGTGAGGTCGACGCCGATGCGGCCGGCGATCGCGAGCAGGTGGATCACCATGTTGGTCGAGCCGCCGATCGCGGCGTTGACCTTGATGGCGTTCTCGATGGCCTGGCGCGTGAGGATCTTCGACATGACGAGATCCTCGTGGACCATGCCGACGATCCGGCGGCCCGCCATGCGCGCGAGCACGTTGCGGCGCCCGTCGACTGCCGGATAAGCCGCGTTGCCGGGGAGCCCGATGCCAAGCGACTCGACCATGCTGGCCATGGTGCTGGCGGTGCCCATGGTCATGCAGTGGCCATGGCTGCGGTGCATGCAGCTCTCGGCCTCGAAGAAGTCCTGCAGCTTGAGGGTGCCGGCGCGGACCTGCTCGCTCATCTGCCAGACACCGGTACCCGAGCCGAGTTCCTGTCCGCGCCACTTGCCCGACAGCATCGGGCCGCCGGAAACGCCGATGGTCGGCAGGTCGACGCTGGCGGCGCCCATCATGAGAGAAGGCGTGGTCTTGTCGCAGCCCATCAGCAGCACCACGCCATCGAGCGGATTGCCTCGGATGCTTTCCTCGACATCCATGCTGGCGAGGTTGCGATACAGCATGGCGGTGGGCCGCATCAGGGTCTCGCCGAGCGACATCACCGGGAACTCGAGCGGAAAGCCGCCGGCTTCGTAGACGCCGATCTTGACCTGCTCGGCCAGCGTCCGAAAGTGCGAATTGCAGGGCGTGAGTTCGCTGAAGGTGTTGCAGATGCCGATGACCGGCCGACCGTCGAACTGGTCGTGCGGAATGCCCTTGCCCTTCATCCAGCTCCGATAGATGAAGCCGTCGCGATCGTGTCGGCCGAACCATTGCTGGCTGCGCAGGAGGCGCGCCGGCCGAGGCGGTGCGTCGACCTTGGGCTCGGCGGGCGAGAGCTGCTGCGGATCGCTCTCGTCTCCAGGAGGAATGTCGGCGTTCGGTCCGCTCGGCGGGCCGTTCTTGTCGTTGCTCATAGGGGAAAGTCCTCGGGTTTCAAACGTATTATCGTCATACCATTGCGCCCGTTTTGTCGGTACTAACCATGATCAAGAACGTCCACGGCAACACGGTCGATCGCCTCGGAAACGACATCGTTTCCGGGCGCTACCCGCCGGGTTCGTCGATCCCGCCCGAGCCGCTGTTGTGCGAGGCACTGGGCGTGAGCCGTACCGTCGTTCGCGAGGCGGTCAAGTCGCTGATCGCCAAGGGGCTGGTCACGAGCGGCCCGAAGGTCGGCACCCGGGTGCAGCCCGAAGAGCAGTGGAACTGGTTCGACGCGGACGTCATCGTCTGGCAGACCCGGGCCGGGCTCTCGGTCGATTTCCTGCAAGACCTGCAGGACCTGAGGCGCGTGGTCGAGCCGGCCGCCGTCGCGCTGGCCGCGGTGCGCGCCACCTCGGAGGACATCGCCGATCTCGAGCATGCATTCGGCGGCATGAAGCAGGCGATCGAGCAGGGCGGCGACTACATCACGCCGGACCTGCGCTTCCACCAGGGGCTGATCCGCTCCAGCCACAACCGGATGCTGGTGCAGATGAGCCGTGCCCTGGGCGCGCTGCTGCGCACCAGCTTCGAAATATCGACCATCCGGCCGGACGGGCCGGCCCGGTCGCTCCCGCTGCATCGCGCCGTGCTCGACGCGGTCATTGCGCGGCGGCCGGAGCGCGCGCAGAAGGCGATCCTGGTGCTGATCGACGGTGCCCGCAAGGACATCGACCAGGTGCTCGCCTCGCGCAGGAAGCTGCCGCGGATCAGCCGGCCGGCCACGCAACTCAAGGCATCCACCGTATGAAACCGGCCCTTCAACCCACCGGCGCAGGAGGCAGCCCCTTGGACAAGCTGATCGACGGATTCTTCAAGCTGCTCGAGTTCCTGGTCGTCGTGTGCATGGTCGCCATGGTGATCATGGTGTTCGGCAACGTGGTGCTGCGCTATGGCTTCAACTCCGGCATCACCGTATCGGACGAGATGTCGCGCTACTGCTTCATCTGGCTGACCTACATCGGCGCCATGGTCGCGATGCGGGACGGCGCCCATCTCGGCGTCGACACCCTGATCAAGAAGCTGCCGCTCGGCGGCAAGAAGTTCTGCTTCGCGCTCAGCCAACTGCTCATGCTGTTCTGCAACGTGCTGTTCCTGATGGGCACCTACGAGATGCACGAGCTGCAGGTCACCAACATCTCGCCGGTGGTCGGCATCTCGATGATCTGGATCTACGGCATCGGCTACGTGGTGTCGGTGGTCATGGGCATCATCAACCTCAACAAGCTCTGGCGGCTCTTCACCGGTCGGGTCTCCGAGGAAGAACTGGTGCAGGTCATGGAATCCGAGGACCAGGTGATGGAAGACACCGCGCACGAGAAGAAGGTGGCCGCATGACCGTCACGATCTTCATCGTCTCGCTGCTGGGCGCGATGGCGCTCGGCATGCCGATCGCCTATGCCTTGCTGGTGTGCGGCGTCTCGCTGATGGGCTGGCTCGCGGCCACCGGCGGACTGCCGGCCTTCGACAGCCAGATCATCGCGCAGCGCTTCGTCGACGGCGCCGACAACTTCCCGCTGCTGGCGGTGCCGTTCTTCCTCCTGGCGGGCGAGTTCATGACCGCCGGCGGCCTGAGTCGCCGCATCGTCAACCTGGCGATGGCGTGGGTCGGGCATTTCCGCGGCGGCATGGGCTACGTGGCCGTGGTCGCCGCGATCATCCTGGCTTCCATCTCGGGCTCGGCCGTGGCCGACACCGCGGCGCTGGCTGCGCTCCTGATCCCGATGATGAAGGCAGCCGGCTACCAGGTGAACCGCTCGGCCGGGCTGATCGCCGCCGGCGGCATCATCGCGCCGGTGATCCCGCCGTCGATCGGCATGATCGTGTTCGGCGTCGCCGGCAATGTCTCGATCACCAAGCTCTTCCTCGCCGGCATCGTGCCGGGCGTGCTGATGGGGCTCGCGATCGGCATCACCTGGTGGTTGGTGGCCAAGAAGGAGAACGTCAAGTCCTCGCCGCGCGTGCCATGGGGCGAGCGGCTCAAGGTCACCGCCCAGGGCAGCCTGGCGCTGGCGTTGCCGGTCATCATCATCGGCGGCATGAAATTCGGCATCTTCACGCCGACCGAAGCCGCGGTGGTGGCAGCGGTGTACTCGTTTGTGGTCGGCATGTTCGTCTACGGCGAACTGAAGGTGAACATGCTGTATCGGCTGGTTCTCGCGGCCGGCAAGACCACGGCGGTCGTGATGTTCCTCGTTGCGGCGGCCATGGTGAGTGCGTGGCTCATCACCGTCGCCAACATCCCGACCGAGGTCGTGAAGCTGCTCGAGCCGTTTATGGACAACCGCATCCTGCTGATGTTCATGATGATGGTGCTGATCATCGTGGTCGGCACCGCGCTCGACTTCACGCCGACGGTCCTGATCCTCACGCCGGTGCTGATGCCGGTGGTGCTCAAGGCGGGCATCGATCCGGTGTACTTCGGCGTGCTCTTCATCATGAACAACGCGATCGGTCTCATCACGCCGCCGGTGGGCACCGTGCTCAACGTGGTGAGCGGCGTCGCCCGCATCACCATGGACGATGCCTTCAAGGGCGTGATGCCTTTCTTCATCGCCCAGGTGCTGGTGTTGTTCCTGCTCGTTTTCTTCCCGAGCATCGTGACCGTTCCACTGTCCTGGTGGATGGCGCGCTGATTTCGTTTTGTTTACACAGTCCAACCAAGGAGACGCAACCATGATCGATCGCAGAACCCTCGTCGCTTCGCTGGCAGCCGCCGGCATGCTGCTGGCCGGCGCCGCCCAGGCCCAGTTCGCCGAGCGCACCATCAAGTTCACCAACGGCGTCAACGAAGACCATCCGGTCGGCGTCGGCGTCAAGAAGATGCAGGAAGTGCTCGCGGCCAAGACCGGCGGCAAGATGAAGATCAACGCCTTCTGGGGCGGCGCCGCCGGTGGCGACCTGCCCGCCACGCAGGCGCTGCGCGCCGGCACGCAAGAGATGGTGTGTACGTCGAGCTCGCCGTTGGTCGGCATCGTGAAGGAAATCGGGGTGTTCGACCTGCCGTTCCTCTTCGCGAGCGAGAAGGAAGCCGACGCGGTGCTCGACGGCCCCGCCGGCGAATACTTCAACAAGAAGCTCGAAGCCGCCGGCCTGGTCAACCTGGCCTACTGGGAAAACGGCTTCCGCAACCTGACCAACAGCAAGCGCCCGATCGCCAAGGTCGAGGACTTCGACGGCGTCAAGGTTCGCGTGATGCAGAACAACATCTTCCTGGACTCGTTCAAGACGCTCGGCAGCAACGCCGTGCCGATGGCTTTCGGCGAGGTGTTCACCGCACTCGAGACCCGCACCATCGACGGCCAGGAGAACCCCTTCGTCACGATCGAGACCTCCAAGTTCAGCGAAGTGCAGAAGTACCTGAGCGTGACCCGCCATGCCTACACGCCGTTCCTGGTGCTCTACAGCAAGAAGCTGTGGGACCAATTGAATCCGCAGGAGCAGGCGGTGCTGCGAGAGGCTGCCATCGAAGGCCAGAAGGTTCAGCGCGCCGCGAACCGAGCCCTGAACGAGAAGTCGCTCGCGAGCCTCAGGAAGACCATGACCGTGAACGAGATCTCGGCGGCCGAGCAGAAGCGCATGTTCGAGAAGGTGAAGCCGGTCTATGACAAGAACGTGCCCAACATCGGACCCGATGCCGTGAACGTGGTGATGGATGCATTGAAGAAAGCGCGCGGCGGCTGATCGCGGCATCACGATGATCGCGGCGTCACGGAAATGAAGATCACCCAGCTCGAAACCATCCGCCTCGGCGAGTTCCCCAACATCCTGTGGGTTCGACTTCACACCGACGAAGGGTTGGTCGGGCTGGGCGAGACCTTCATGGGCGCGGCCGCGGTCGAGGCCTATCTGCACGAGTGGGGTGCGCATCGACTGCTCGGCACCGACCCGCTCCAGATCGAGGCCCGCAACCGCGACCTGACCGGCTATCTCGGCTGGCGTGGTTCGGGCGTCGAGACCCGCGGCAACTCGGCGGTCGACATCGCGCTGTGGGACCTGTTCGGCAAGGCCTGCGGCCTGCCGGTGCACACCGCGCTCGGCGGCAAGAGCCGGGACGCGATCCGCATCTACAACACCTGCGCCGGCTACCAGTACGTGCGCGGCACCGCGAGCCAGACCACCTCGAACTGGGGTCTCGGCAACAAGGCCGGACCGTACGAAGACCTGGATGGCTTCCTGCAGCATGCGGACGAACTGGCCGAATCGTTGCTGTCCCAGGGCATCACCGGAATGAAGATCTGGCCCTTCGATCCGGCCGCGGAACGCAGCCACGGCCAGTACATCTCGAATGCCGACCTCGACCTGGCGCTGGAGCCGTTTCGCAAGATCCGCAGGGCCGTCGGCGACAAGATGGACATCATGGTCGAGTTCCACAGCCTGTGGCGCCTGCCGATGGCCCAGAAGATCGCCCGTGCGCTGAAGGAGTTCGACACTTTCTGGCACGAGGACGCGATCCGCATGGACAGCCTCGACCTGCTCAAGCAGTACGCGCCGCATTGCGACGCGCTGATCTGCGCCAGCGAGACGCTGAGCTACAAGTGGGGATTCAAGGACTACCTGCAGACCGGCGTCGCGGGCGTCGCGATGCTCGATTTGAGCTGGTGCGGCGGACTGACCGAGGCTCGCAAGATCGCCGCGATGGCAGATGCCTGGCAGCTGCCGGTGGCGCCGCATGATTGCACCGGGCCGGTGGTCTGGGCGGCCTCGACCCACCTGTCGCTGCATGCGCCGAATGCCTTGATCCAGGAGAGCGTGCGAGCCTTCTTCAGCGGTTGGTACACCGAGCTCGTCACCGAATTGCCGAAGGTCGAGAACGGGATGATCAGCCTCGGCGACAAGCCTGGGCTTGGGCTCGAGCTGCTGCCGGACCTGCATCTTCGGGCGGATGCGACGGTTCGTTTCTCGCGCTGAGCTGAGCTGAACCGAGCGCGGTCGAGCCCTGGTCGGGCCGATGTTGCAGTGCATGCGCCTCCGCCGAATGCGCGTATGGCGACGCCGGCGAGCATCGACGATCCTCCACGGATGAATTCGTACCGTGATGCGCCTGCTCCCGTCGATCGACCGGGAGCCGAAACCCGCCATGGCGAACTCGCGGCTGAATCCTTGCAGGCGAGGCCGCATCGGGCGCGGCTGATCGGGGCCTTGCTCCTGGTGGTGGCGTTGATCCTGTGCGCGTCGGTCCTGGTGTGGCGGGTCGGTGAGCCGGTGGCGGCAAGAGGCGTCGCCGCCGTGTCAGTGCCAGCGCCAGCGCCGGAGTCCGTTGCGGCTTTTCCCTCGCGGCTGAATGAACTTCGCAGCAATGCCGAGATGGGCGATGCCATCTCGAACGCCCTGCTCGTCGCGGTCTTGCTTGACCGATACGAGCGTGACGGGAGCGCCAACGATCTCTTCGAAGCCGTCCAATGGCTGGAGCGTGAATGGTTCCTGCAGGGGAGGATCGATGACGCAGGTATCGGGCGGGTGTACCTGCTTCACTGCGGGCACCCGGTGATGGCCTGGCACTGGTTCTGCCTGGGATCCGGCGAGTAGTGCAGCAAGGATCGGCCCGGAAGGAATCCGACCCCCATGTATCACTCATGAATTTCGTGGCTTCTTTCGAATTGGTTCGTCGGCGTCGTCGCTGCCTTCCGCCGAGCCTGTCACTGCGTCGCCGTCCCGACTACGGCGGGCCCGCTTTCGATCGGAGCCCGTCGCGGAACCGGGATCGTCCTGGAGCGGCTCGCTTGGTAGGGTCTCGAGGTCCATCACGACGCGTCAGGACTGCGACGTTCGTGGCTTCTTCCTGAGGGGTTCGCCTTCGTCGCCTTTGCCTCCTTCGTCGCCTTCGGCCGGGCGTTCTTCAACGTCGACATCTGGTCGGTCGCGCTTTCGGCTCGGGCGCTGGGCCGACTGGTCATGATTCGTGGGTACCGGGTTCAGGATGGCGCGCAGATCCGTCGCGGCGAAGGTCTCTCGAAGCGTGCTGGCCAACGAGCTCGTCGATGACGGTCCTGCGTGCTCGTCCAACTCGTCCGCGCCGTCGACTTCATTTGCCAGGTGCACGCCCTGGTGTGACAACGCACCCGCATTCCAGGCGGTGTGCGAAATCGCACTCAGCTGCTGCATGGCTTGCCAACCGTCCAGGTTCTTCTTGAGCATGTCCGAGAAGACATGGTGAACCTCCTTGAACTCCTTCTTTCGACCCACCAGGAAGGTGTCTACCGCTCGGCTCGCTTGTGCGTCCGTGTTCTTGCCAGCCCGGTTGCGAGCGAGGGCTGCGTTGATTCGATCGAAGGTCTCACGATCGGGGAAATTCGGCAATCCATCGACGTACTGCAGTTGAAAGTCGGTCTTCAAGCGCTCGTCCAGCAGCGTCGCGGTGGTTGCAGTGACCTTGCATCCGAAGAAGCCGAATCCTGCCAGCTGAGGGGTGTCGAAGCAGGTCAGGATGCGTGCGATTTCGTGATCACCCAGGTCCGCATTTCCGCAGACGGAGACATATTGGACCCGGGTGTTCGGCAAGCCCGCGCACAGGCTGTCCACATGCGCTTGACCGAGGTTGCAGTTGTCGAGCTTCAGTTTTTCGAGTGAAGGCGTTCTCGCGATCAGGGAAAGCAGCTGGTCCAGCACCGGGGAGCTGATGGCGAGCCCGGTCAAGTCCAGGACCTTGAGAGATCCCAGTTGACTGATCGCGTCCAACGCGATGGGTTCGGAGCCGAGATGGATGCCGGAATGTATGTTGAGCGGCTGCAATGGCGTGCTTGCAAAACCCGGGCGCTGCCACAGCTGCAGGGTTTCAAGGCTGGGCATCTTGTTGCAGATCGAGAGCAGCAGGTTGAGCGCCCTGCCGTGGAAGGCGGTCCACTCGAAGGCCAGTGTCTTCAATTGTGTGGGCGGCAGGGTATTCAGAAGAAAAAGCGCCGTGTTCTCAGTGATGAGAAAAGCGCGGAGTTGAAGACTTTCGAGCTGTCGCATCAAGGTAGATAACGACAGGTTATCGAAATCTTCTCGGCTGAAGCCGGTCGCAGACTCGATCAATACTGCTCTGACCTGCGAATTTCGAAAGGCGGCGATCGATTCTTCCTGAAAATGAATGTGCGCCTGGAGAAGGTTGAGTCGGCGCAATCGGCCGCTGGTGATCAATCGGAAGAAGGTGCTGGCCGCTTCCGCTTCGATTGCAGCGGTGTCCTGGTTCAGGTCCAGCACGCCCTGGGCGATCAGGGCCCCGACCGTTCGAATCTGCAGGTACTTGAGTCCGAGCGTATCGATAGTCTTGTTCGACTCGACACCTTCTAGCAAGACTCTCAACGCCCCGATGTCGTAGTGTCCACGGCCGTTCAACGCCAGGGTCTTGAGTGTCTTCGACTGCCCCATGGACCACGCAATTGAAGAGGCCAATTCACCCGACAAAGAGCTGAACGTGAAGGCAAGCGCCTGGTTGATGCTTCCCGGTGCGAAGGTGGCGAGGATCAATGTCAACAGTGCCGGAGGGTCGTCCGTCGGATCGGCTTGGCAATAATCGAAGCAAATGCTCGTGAGATTGCGGTTGTAGTGCAATTGAATGGCCATTCGGCGCAGGGTGGTCGCGGAAAGGTTCGCAAGCTGCAGATGAAACGTTCCATGATCGACGCCGCGTCGATTGATGCCGTCGATCAGGTACTCGAGGGCAAGCGCGAGGCCCTCGGGTTCCGGGAGCTTGTCGCGGAGCCGAAGACCATCGTGGTACTGGTGGAAGATTGCGACGTAGCGAGGAAGCGGCGTGGCCAGCAGCATGCGTCGAAGCAGCTCGGCACGTCCGGTAAGGATGCACCAACTCATGACCTGGTTGATGGCATTCGGTGTTCGAGGCGGGATGCCGCGCTTCACCAGGTCGGCAACCGCACCCTGATTCGGGATCGAGGCGAGTTCGACATGCGACACCGTCCCTGGCACCGACAGGTACCAGGGCTGATCCTTCTTGATCGGTGCAGGCGGATTGTTTTCCCGATGTTCCATCTCTGAGCCTCCCGAGCTTTGCCGGTAGAAAAAAGTTGGACTCATCATCGAGCGGCGATGCGCGCGCGAACATCAGGTCATTGCACTTGGGCGGGCCCGCTACGGTCGTCCGTCGAACTGGCCGAGCGAACGCAAAAAAGGGCGCCGAGGCGCCCTTTGTCGATGGTCGTGAACCGAATCCGCTCAGCGGCCGAATGATCGTCCGCCGCCACCGCCACCGCCACCGCCGCCACCGTAACCGCCGCCGGAGCGACCGCCGCCGCCGCCGTAGCCGCCGCCACCGGAACGCCCGCCACCGCCCGAGCGGTTGCCGCCATAACCACCACCGCCGCCGCCTCGCCGGCGACCGCCGCCCATGCTGTCGACGCTGGTGCGCAACGGATCCGGCTGGCCCTCGCCACCGGCTACCGCTTCGGCGCGCTGATGCGCGACCGCATTGGCCTGCGTCGGGCTATGGCTATTGCCATGGTGACGCGGCTGGCGCTCCTCGTGCAGCAAATGCGCGGGGACATGGTGCTGCGGGTGCTGCGGGTGCTGTGGTGCGCGCGCACCTTGCGGATTGCGAGCCGGCGCGGGTCCGCGCGGACCCTGGCCGCGCGGACCATGCGCCGGACCGGCACCGAATTCGCCGCCGCCGTTGCGACCGGCTTGCGAGCCCTGACCCTGAGATCCGGCACCGCCGCGGCGCTGGCCGTTGCCGCCTGAACCACCACCACCGCCGCCACCACGAACGGCATTGCCGCCGCGATCGCCTTGTCCGCCCTTGTTCTCGCGAATGCGGGTCATCATTTCTTGTCGGGCGGCCTTGGCTGCAGCCTGCATGACGTCGCGGCTCGGCGGACGACCTGCGCCGCCCCACAAGGTCTGGCGACCCATGGCAATCGGCTCGGCTCGTTCGCCTTCTTCGGGGCCGAAGCCGTCGATGACCTTGACCGGGATCTGCTGCTTGGTGAAGCGCTCGATCTCCTGCATGAAGCCCTCTTCGTCCAGGCAGACCAGGCTGACCGCCTCGCCGCTCGCACCTGCCCGGCCGGTTCGGCCGATGCGGTGGACGTAGTCTTCGCTGATGTTCGGGATTTCGTAGTTGACGACATGCGGCAGTTCGTCGATGTCGATACCGCGGGCGGCGATGTCGGTCGCGACCAGTGCGCGGATCTCGCCGCTCTTGAAGCCGGCCAATGCCTGGGTGCGTGCGCTCTGGCTCTTGTTGCCGTGCAGCGCCATCGCCTCGATGCCATTCTTGGTCAGGAAGTCGGCGACGCTGTTGGCGCCGAACTTGGTGCGGGTGAAGACCAGCACCTGGCTCCACTGGTGCTCGTTGATGATGTGGGCCAGCAGGGCCTTCTTCTTGCCGCGGCCGACCGGATGGATCACCTGGCTGATGCGCTGCACGGTGGTGTTGCGCGGCGTGACCTGGATGCTCTGCGGGTTCTTGAGCAGTGTCGAGGCGAGGTCGCGGATCTCGTCGCTGAAGGTGGCCGAGAACAAGAGGCTCTGCTTTTCGCGCGGGACCAGGGCAAGGATCTTCTTGACGTCGTGGATGAAGCCCATGTCCAGCATGCGATCGGCCTCGTCGAGCACCAGCATCTGGACCTGGCTGAGGTCGAGCATGCCTTGGTCCTGCAGGTCGAGCAGCCGGCCCGGGGTGGCGACCAGGATGTCGACGCCGCTCTTGAGCTTGCTGATCTGCGGGTTCATGCCGACGCCGCCGAAGATGACGGTGGACTTCAGCTGGAGGTACTTGCCGTAGGTGCGGATCGATTCCTCGACCTGCGCGGCGAGTTCGCGGGTGGGGGTCAGCACCAGGGCCCGGATACCGGTGCCGCCGAACTTGTTGGTGGCGCTGCGGGCCATGGCCAGCTTGTGCAGCAGGGGGAGGGTGAAGGCAGCCGTCTTGCCGGTGCCGGTCTGGGCGCCGCCGAGAAGGTCGTGCCCTTCGAGAACGGCGGGAATGGCCTGGGCCTGGATGGGGGTGGGAGTTTCGTAGCCTTGCTCGTGCACGGCCTTCAAGATGGCCGGGGCCAGCTTCAGTTCATCAAAGTTCATTGAGTTCAACAAGCGCCCTACACGGCGCGGTGGTATTCGCCCGCCTCGGCATCTCTCGGATGTCGGGCCAGTAAGGGCGAATGAAGGTCAGGATCGGGAGCCAGAAAGCCGCGAGGGCTTGCATCGTCCCCGGCAGAGAGCCGGCGTTGCGGGCAACTGGACCCGGCAACAGGCGAGATTGTCTCATGAGTCGATAATCGCGTTTTGCCACGGCCTTGCCGGCCGCTCGCGCACCTCCTTCTCCTCCACCCTGGATTGCAAGCTACAGATGGCCCAGTACGTCTACACCATGAACAAGGTCAGCAAGACCGTGCCGCCCAAACGGCAGATCTTGAAGGACATTTCTCTTTCGTTTTTCCCTGGCGCCAAGATCGGCGTGCTGGGCCTCAACGGCTCCGGCAAGTCGTCGCTGCTCAAGATCATGGCCGGCGTCGACAAGGAGATCGACGGCGAGGCGCTGCCGATGCCGGGTCTCACCATCGGCTACCTCGAACAGGAGCCCAAGCTCAACGCCGAGCACACGGTTCGCGAGTCGGTCGAGGAGGCGCTGGGCGAGGTCTACGCCGCCAAGGCGCAGCTCGAGGCGGTGTACGTGGCCTACGGCGAAGAGGGCGCCGATTTCGATGCACTGGCCGCCGAGCAGGCGCGGCTCGAGGCAATCATCGCCACCGCCGGCACCGACTCCGAACACCAGCTCGAGATCGCCGCCGATGCGCTTCGGCTGCCGCCCTGGGATTCGACCATCGGCGTGCTGTCCGGCGGCGAGAAGCGACGGGTCGCGCTGTGCCGACTGCTCTTGTCCAAGCCCGACATGCTGCTGCTCGACGAGCCGACCAATCACCTCGACGCCGAGTCGGTGGAGTGGCTCGAAGTGTTCCTGAAGCGCTTCTCGGGCACCGTGGTCGCCATCACCCACGATCGCTACTTCCTCGACAACGCAGCCGAGTGGATCCTCGAACTCGATCGCGGCCGCGGCATTCCCTGGAAGGGCAACTACAGCACCTGGCTCGAGCAGAAGGGCGAGCGCCTCGCGCAAGAACAAAAGAGCGAAGAGGCCCATGCCAAGGCGCTCAAGAAGGAGCTCGAGTGGTCGCGCCAGAACCCGAAGGCCCGCCAGGCCAAGAGCAAGTCGCGCCTGGCTCGCTTCGAGGAGCTGAGCGACTACGAATACCAGCGCCGCAACGAAACGCAGGAAATCTTCATTCCGGTTGCCGAGCGGCTCGGCAGCCAGGTGATCGAGTTCCACAACGTCAGCAAGTCCTTCGGCGACCGGGTGCTGATCGACAACCTCAGCTTCGAGATCCCGGCCGGCGCCATCGTCGGCATCATCGGCCCGAACGGCGCCGGCAAGTCGACGCTGTTCAAGCTGATCGCCGGCAAGGAGCAGCCGGACAGCGGCAAGGTCGTGATCGGCCAGACCGTCAAGATGGCCTTCGTCGACCAGTCGCGCGACGCCCTCGCCAACGACAAGACGGTCTGGGAAGACATCTCCAACGGCCTCGACATCATCAACGTCGGCAAGTTCCAGATGGCGAGCCGTGCGTATGCAGGGCGCTTCAACTTCAACGGCGCCGACCAGCAGAAGAAGGTGGGCACGCTCTCGGGCGGCGAGCGCGGCCGGCTGCACCTGGCCAAGACCCTGATCGCCGGCGGCAATGTTCTGATGCTGGACGAGCCCTCCAACGACCTCGACGTCGAGACCTTGCGTGCGCTCGAGGATGCCTTGCTCGAGTTCGCCGGATCGGTGCTGGTGATCAGCCACGACCGCTGGTTCCTCGATCGGATCGCGACCCACATCCTGGCGGCCGAGGGTGACAGCCAGTGGACCTTCTTCAACGGCAACTACCAGGAATACGAAGAAGACAAGAAGAAGCGTTTGGGCGAAGAAGGCGCGAAGCCGCAGCGCATGCGCTTCAAGGCCCTGAAGTAACAGGAGGCATCAGGCCGCTGCGCCGCTCACTGCCGTGCTCCGGTCGCGAACCCGCCGTCGCACCGCTTCGATGTTGTTGCGCAGCGCGTACAGCTCGTCGGCATAGGAGAGCGGAACGGCGACCTTGTTCACCACCCGGTCGAGCTCGTCCAGCTCCTTCACCAAGGCGTCGCGGTCGCCGCCGCCGGCCTCGACCTTCGCTTCGACTTCGCGCAGGCGCGCATACCAGCGGAAGACGCGACGCCGCACCCGGAACTGATAGAGCGGTGGCACCACGCGGCTGAGCGGAAGCATCAGCACCAGCAATCCGCCGAGCACCAGCCACATGCGCTCGATCAGGTTGCTTGCCCAGAAGGGCAGGTACCGCTGCCAGAAGGGCGGCGTGCCGTTGATGGCGCGATCGCCCTCGGGGCTTACCGGCAGCTCGCTGGTGCGGGTGTTCGGAAAATCCCGCGCCTGGTTGAACCAGCCGGCCTTGCCATGCAGGTTCTGTGCGCTTTGCGCGAACAGTTGCCTCAGTGCCGGATGGGTGCTTTCGCGCGCCAGCAGCGAAGTGGTGGCCGCGAGCATCGACCGATCGCGCGGCGGCAGGTCGGCGGCCAGGTCGACCACGCCGCGCGGCAACGTGACCGGCTTCAGGAAGGCGAAGCGGCGTGCATAGGCGTCGCTCTGCCCGAAGTCCATCAGCTCGATGCCGGGGGCACGCAACAGGCGCTGCACCAGTGCCGATTCCGGCGCCGACGCCAGCACCACCACGTCGAGCAGACCGGCCTCGAGCGCGGCGGCGGCCGGGGCTTGTTCGAGGCTCGACAGTTGCAGCGCCTCGGAGCCCATGTGATTGGCGCGCAGCATGCGGTCCATGATGTCCGGCACGCCGCTGCCGGGGCGTTCCAGGTTGACGCGCAAACCCTTCAACTGTGCGATCGAAGTCAGCGTGCCCGGCTTGCGGCCTTCCTTCGGCAAGGCTTCGATCCGATAGAAGAACCAGAGCGGCTCATAGAACAGGGCGCCGAGCGAGCTCAGCCCCGCCTCGGCGTCGGCTTCGGGGTCGGCACTGCTGCCGCCCCGGACGAAGGCGAGATCCGCCTTGCCTTCGCGCAGCAGCCGGAGGTTGTCGAGCGAACCGTCGCTCGGCAGCAGTTCGACCTCGATCCGGTTCGCCTTCAGGGCTTCGGCGTAGCGCTGCCCGAATTCGGCGTAGGCGCTGCCCGCCGGGCCGGTCGCCAAGACCACTCTGCGCGGGGGCTGGGGATCGAGCCACCAATAAGCGGCGACCAGCACGCCGATGACGATGAAAACCACCGGTCCGGCCGACGCGACCAGGTCGCGAATTGAAAGCAGAAAGAGACGTAGTGCGCGAGGCATGCTTTTGAATTAAATAAAACGACCTCAGGGCACGTGCCGATCGGTAAAGAGTGCATTTTCAGTTGCTTTTGCAAAGGGTTCGGTTACAAACCGCGTGCAAACAGGGAGCGACAGAAGATGCAGCCGGAAGACCAAGGCGCTGCTTTCGCCGAAAGCACGCGAAGCGTCGAAGACGCGAATTCGTTCAGGTTCTGGGTGGCCGGGCCTTTGCAGGTGCTCATGCCGCATCGAGGCCTGCTGTGCGGACAGTCGATCGCGCATTCCGGTGGCTTTGCAGCCATCCAGAAATGGAGCTTCGACGTACCGTCGGGCTACGAGCGGGCCGTGGTCTGCGAAGGCGGCAATATCCGCAGCCCGCTCTTCACGCGAATGATGAAGCGTGGACAGGCCCAGTTCTTCGACATCTCCCGCCACGCCGGCTCGGTCGATGCCGCTTGGGAGCGCGTCTTCAGGGAGGCCGGATGGCAGAACGTGCTCTGTCTCGGGCGGCTGCGCGGACCCGAAGCGCACGCAACCCTGACCTGGGCCGTGTTCTACGACCTGGCGCGGTCGGTCGACGCCGTCGACTTCGTACGCCACGAGCTGCTCATGCAGCAGCTGGACGAAGCGCTCACGCGATTGCATGGCGCTCGGCGGAGCGGCGGCAAGACGGTCGCCGGCGACGAGATCGATTTCCGGATGACTTCGGCACAACACGAACTGGTGTCGCTGCTCGCCAACGGTTTGACCAATAAGGAAATTGGCAGGGTCCTCGGAAAAAGCGGCGAAACCATCAAGCGTCAGATTTCAACGCTAATGCGGAAAACCAAAGTTCGCAATAGAACCGAGTTGGCATGCCTGGCTTTGACCCTGCTCACGACCAATATGGATTTCACCAAGTCAATACCCCCGAATGGGTGATCGCGCAGTCGCGCTCGCCGCGGCCTAATGCGCAGCCTTGAAAACAACGCAGCCGAAAAGGCGAAGGGGATGGATTGATCACGATCGACGACAGCCGCGAACTCGACACCCATCGGCGCCAGGATGCCATGGGCCACGTCCTGGCTTCGTTGCGGGATGCACCGCGGCGGGCCCGGATGTTCCGGGAAGCATTGGAGGCCGTGGCCGGTACCCGGCGGTATCTGCATTGGAGCCAGGGAACCGGGCAGAGCGAGCCGTACGTGCTCGATTCCGACGATCCGGTCGACTTGCTCTACCAGCTGGGGCTTTGCCAATCGGGCCGCTTCATGATGCGCATCAACCAGCATGCGAGCCGCCTGTTCCTCACCGATGGCGTCTGGGTGCCCAAGCCCTCCCGGGTTTTCCCGTTCTGCGACGAAAGCGCGTCATTGATCGACTTCGCCCACGAGTCCGGCTGGGCTCGCCAGGCCGATTGCATCCTGGATGTCGGAAGCGGCTGCGGCCATACGGCCCTGGCGTTCGATCGACCTCGCCAGTTCCTGCTCGACATCAATCCAAGGGCGCTGGCCTATGCCGAAATCAATCGCCTGCTGAACGAACTCGACCCGCAGCGCTACCTGGTTCGCCTGAACGACATCCGCAGCGGCCTGGTGCTGCCTGCGTTCGAGAGCAGGCCGAACAGCGTGCTGCTGCTGGCCAACCTGCCTTTCGCACCCTGTCCGGCGCGCGGGCTGATGCCGCTCGATTCAGACGGCGGGCCTTCGGGCATCGACCTGCAGGTGGCAGCCCTTCGAGCCTTGAAGACCTTCTCGCGTCAACTGCCGTCGGGCACCCGGGTGCGGGCCATCCTGCTCGGGCTGTCGCCAGGAAATGCCGCGACGGGCAGCTGGCTCCTGGAGCAGGCAGCCGGGCTGTTGCTGGGCCCTGAACGAGTCGAATGGCATCGCTGCAACGATCAGTTGCTGCGTATCGACGGACGCCGCGGCCTTCCGAACCCGTCGCCGGTGGACAAGGCGCTCCTGGCGATCGCCGGCTGCACGCTCGAGAACCCCGATCGGGCGCAACGCAGGCGGGTCGCAGGCGCCTACGAGCGCCTGGCCGCGGCGCACCTCAAGAAAGGCCACACCGACCTGACCTACGGCTTCCTGAAGCTGCGGGTGGCCTGATTCAGCGCCCTTCGTCCTGAGCTGTGCGGCCGGCTGCCATGCCCGGGCAGCGCGGCGGTCTCAGACCTTGCCGAGATCGCCCACGCACGGATAGAACGCAGCGTCGAGCCTGACCGACTGCGCAGCCTGCACCGCTCGGAGGGTGGCCCGTGCAACCACCTCCGCGGCCATGGTGCAGAGCACGATCATGTCGGGGGATTTCCGAGTGGCCGGCACCGCGCCGGTCGCCAATGCGAACAAGGTGTCGCCGTCGCTCATGGTGTGGACCGGGTTGATGGCGCGCGCAAGGCCGTCGTGCGCCACGGTGGCCAGGCGATTGGCCTGTGCCTTGGTCAGGGTGGCGTCGGTTGCGATCACGCCGATCGTGGTGTTGGATGCCGCCAGGATCGGCTTGGGCAGCTCGCCCCGCAGCAGGGCGCGGCGGGTGTCCAGCAGAGCCCGGCCATCCTCGGTGCGAGCGCCGGCGACCACCCGCCCGGTCCCGGGATCGAGCACGTCGCCCAAGGCATTGCATGCGATCAGCGCGCCCATCCTGAAGCCGTCGACCTCGATCGACGCCGTTCCGATGCCGCCCTTCATCGCGCGGTGTACGCCGAAGAGCTTGCCGACCAGGGCACCGCTGCCGGCACCGACATTGCCTTCCGCCGGCGCCAGGCGGCTGGCCGCCTGGCAGGCGGCATAGCCGGCCGCTGCGTCCGGACGAATGCGTGCGTCGCCGAGCGGCAGGTCGAAGAGCACGGCGGCAGGGACGATCGGCAGCGTGCCGTAGCGGACGTCAAGGCCGACGCCCTGCTCCTCGAGCCAGCGCACGGCGCCATCGGCTGCAGCCAGGCCCCAGGCGCTGCCGCCGGCGAGCACGATGCCATGCACCTGCTGCACGAAGTTGCCGGAGGCGAGCAGATCGGTCTCGCGGGTGCCGGGTCCGCCGCCGCGAACATCCACGCCGGCCACCGCACCGCCCTGAGCCAGGATCACGGTGCAGCCGGTCGGCCGGCGCGAGTCGCTGAAATGACCGACCTCGATGCCGTCGACATCGGTGATGGCACCGGCGGACGGTTCGGGTACGGCGTCGGAGAAATCGGAAGGCGCAATCGAGTCGGAGGGCATCCGCGAATTATCGGATCGGTGGCGCGACCGGCTCGTCATCTGGCTTGAGTTCGGCGCGGGCCTGCTTCAGCACCGACCAGCCGCCGCTCATCGCGAGCCATGCCATGACGGCAGCCACCGCCAGGTCGGGCCAGGCGGTGCCGGTGCCGAACACGCCGAGCGCCGCGACCATCACCGCCACGTTGCCGATCGCGTCGTTGCGGGAGCAGAGCCACACGCTGCGCATGTTGGCGTCGCCTTCGCGGAAGGCGTAGAGCATGACGGCCACCAACACGTTGACCGCCAGCGCCAACGCGCCGATCACGCCCATGGTGAGCGCCTCCGGCGGCACGCCCTGCAGCATCGACCAGATCGTCCGCCCGGCGACGAAGAAGCCGAAGAGCAGCATGCTCGCGCCCTTGACGAGCGCCGCCTTGGCGCGCACCGAGAGCGCCATCGACAGCACCGCCAGGCTCACCCCATAGTTGGCCGCGTCGCCGAAGAAGTCGATCGCATCCGCCAGCAACGAGACCGAGCCGGAACGAAAGCCGGCGCCGAGCTCGACCGCGAACATCGCCGCGTTCAGGACCAGCGCGATCCACAGGATGCGGCGATAACGCGGCGTATCGGCGGCCGAAAGATGATCGTGGTCGTGCGAATGATGGTCGTGCGAGCAGTGGGCTGACATGGTTTCTCCGGTGATGACATCATTTGAAAGCTTGAAGTCACTCCAAGGTCAATCATGCCTCCAACAAGCCCGCCCAGAACGCAGGGTTACCGCATCGGCGAGGCAGCCGAGCGAAGCGGCGTGAGCACCGCCAACATCCGCTACTACGAGAAGGAACGGCTGATGCTGCCGCAAGCCCGCGGCGACAACAGCTATCGCAGCTACAGCGATGCCGACGTGCATCGGCTGCGCTTCATCCGGCTCTGCCGCGCCATGGACATGTCGCTCGACGAGGTTCGCACGCTGCTCGCGCTCGACCTGCGCAGCAAGTCGGATTGCGAGCGCGCCTGCATCACGCTCGATGCGCACCTCGGCCACGTGCGCGAGCGTCTCGCCGAGCTTCGTTCGCTCGAGAAGGACCTGCTGGCGCTTCGCGACTCGTGCGATGGCAGCGATGCCGAATGCCACATCATCGAAGGACTGCACCAGCGGGCCGATCGCGAGGCACCCGGCGGAGGGCTGCCGCGCGCGCGCAGCACGCGACACGTCTGAACCGGCGAGCGGCGGCCGGGCCGGTTCAGCAACTCAGATCGATGCGAGGGCCGTGGCCGCCACGGAGGGCGTGGGGAGCGGCAGCCCGCGCTCCTGCATCACCTCGCGCAGCAACATCGGGTCGTCGGTGATGATGCCGTCCACCTGCCATCCGATCAGCCGGGCCATCACGGCCCGATCGTTCACGGTCCACGGTACCACCACGAAGCCCAGGGCCTGCGCCTGCGCGACCTGAGCGGCGGTCAGGTCGCCGAAGGCGGGCGACCAGACGATGCCCGCCCGGCCAGATCCGAATGCATCGCCCGCGGCAGCCCGAACGAGCGCCGGCGTGCTGCCGAAATCCTCCAGGCGAAGGCCTGCCGTCCATCGGCTGTCCTTCAAGGTGCGCGGCGTCGTCAAGTAGGCCCTTCGGAGCTTCGGCGCGAGCTGGCGGGCCAGCGCCAGGCTGCGCCAGTCGAAGCTCTGGATCGTCACGCGGTCCGCCATCCCGGCCTTGTCGATTTCGGCAAGAAGAGCTCGCACCATCGGCTCCGGCGCGGCCGTCTCGTCCGGCAGGGTCGGGTCGAGCTTGGTCTCGATGTTGAAGCGCACGCGCGCCGCCGAAGGACCCCTCGCGCGCACCAGCTCGAACAGCGCCGCCAGGGTCGGGATGCGCTCTCCGTCGCGCCCGACCTGGCGGGGGAACTGCGCGCCGTACCGGGTGGCGGGGTCGATCCGACCCACGTCGAAGCGCTGCAATTGCGCGAGCGTCAGGCTCCGGATCGACGGACCCTTGCCCTTCAGGAAGGCGCCGCTCGCGTCGCGGGTGTGATCCGGGTTGAGCGTGGTGTCGTGCGAGATCACCACCACGTCGTCCGCGGTCAGGCCGACATCGAGTTCGAGCGTGCTGACGCCGATGCGCATGGCGTTGGCGAAGGCGCCGAGCGTGTTCTCCGGCGCCAGCGCGCGGCCGCCCCGGTGGGCCTGCAGGTCGAAGCTGGCGGAGGCCTTGCGAGCCGGGCTCGCGCAGCCGCCCAGCGTGCCCAGCCCGCCGAGCAGTCCGGCAGAAAGCAGCAACACGCCTCGCCTCCGCAAACCGTTGAACTGGGCAGGTGTCGATTCAAAGTTCATTTCAGCTGTACCTTGATGCCGTCCTGTTGCACCGTGATGTCACCGATCTCGTAGACCTTGCGGCCCACGGTCAGGTCCTTCGCCTCGAAGGTGTGGAGCGCCTGGTCGCGCAGCAGCTCCTGGGCGACCACGGCGCCGATCTGCTGCAAGCGTTCGGCATCGCGGCCGCCAAGGCCCTGGACCTCGATGCGGTCGGCACGCGGCTGGTCGAGCCGCAGCGCCCGCGCCGGCACGTCGTAGCGCAGCGCACTGCTGACCGAGACCAGGCCCTCGACGCCGGGCGGGCGCAGCAAGGGGCTGGTGATGGTCAAGAGCGCCGTGATGGCGGCGCGATTGTTCGCCGCATCCAGGCCTAGCTGCGGATCGCGCAAGGTCACCACGAAGAGCTCGGCATAGCGCTGTTGCAGCGGAAAGCGCTTGCCCAGTTCGGCTTGCAGCTCGGCCCGAGTGGCGGTGTATTCGCTCAGGAATAAATTGAAGCCGGCAAGGGCCGGCATCGGTATCTGGAGCGCCGCCGCGGCTGCGATCGCGTGCAGCATGCGTCGACGCGAGTACGGTGGTGGAAGGTGGCGATATCGCATGCGCCGAAGCTTGCCACAAGCCGCTTCGAGCGGGCCTGCAGAGCCGACCGGCGCGAAGATTTCAGTCGTGCAGCGACGAAAGGAATTGCTTCAGCTCGGGCGTCTGCGGATCGCCGAAGAGCGATGTCGGCGGTCCCATCTCGTGTACGCGTCCTTGATGCATGAAGATGACGCGGTCGCTCACCTTGCGCGCAAAACTCATCTCGTGCGTGACCATCAGGAGCGTCATGCCCTCGACCGCGAGCGATTCCACCACCCGCAGCACCTCGCCCACCAATTCGGGGTCGAGAGCCGAGGTGATCTCGTCGCACAGCAGCACCGCCGGCTCCATCGCGAGGGCGCGTGCAATCGCGACCCGCTGCTGCTGGCCGCCCGAGAGCTGCTCGGGCATGGCGTCGAATTTCTCGGCCAGTCCGACCCGTTCGAGGAGTCGTCGGGCCTGGCTCGCGGCCTCGGCGGCGCGGCGCTTCTTGACCAGGGTCGGCGCCAGCATCACGTTGCGCCCGACCGTGAGGTGCGGAAACAAATTGAAGCTCTGGAAGATCATGCCGACCCGCTGGCGCAGCTCGCGCATCGCCATCGCGCTGTCGTGCAGCAAGGGCTTGCCGTCCACCGACAGCGATCCGTCCTGGAATTCCTCGAGCCCGTTGATGCAGCGCAGCAGCGTGCTCTTGCCCGAGCCGCTCTTGCCGATGATCGCGATGACTTCGCCGCGCCTGACGTCGAGATCGATGCCCTTGAGCACTTCGTTGCTGCCATAGGACTTGCGCAGCGCCGTGATGCGGACGATGGGCGCCGCCGAGCCGGTTGTTGGCGGGACGACGGCTTCAGCGGCGAGCGCCATGGATCTTCCTCTCGAGGTTCTTGGCATAAAGGCTGACCGGATAGCACAGCACGAAGTAGAGGAGCGCCACGCAGCTGAACACCACGAAGGGCTTGAAGGTCGCGTTGCTGATCATGCTGCCGGCCTTGGTCAGTTCGACGAAGCCGATCACCGAGGCCAACGCGGTGCCCTTGATCACCTGCACCAGGAAGCCGACGGTCGGCGCGAGCGCGATGGCCCGCGCCTGGGGCAGGATGACGTGGCGCATCTGCTCGCCGAAGCTGAGCGCAAGGCTGCCGGACGCCTCCCACTGGCCCTTGGGAATCGCCGCCACGCAGCCGCGCCAGATCTCGGTGAGGAAGGCGCTGGTGTAGAGCGTCAAGGCGATCGAGGCCGCCGTCCATGCCGAGACCTCGATGCCGAAAAGGGCGATGCCGAAGTACGCGAGGAACAATTGCATCAAGAGCGGCGTGCCCTGGAAGACCTGTACATAGAGCCCGATCAGCCGTTCGGCCGTTCGGCCACCCGACAGGCGGGCGAACAGCAGCAGGCCGCCCACCAGCCCTCCGCCGACGAAGGCGATCAGCGAGAGCACCACCGTCCAGCGCAGGGCCAGCAGCAGGTTGCGGAGGATGTCCCAGAGGGTGAACTCGATCACCGGAGTCGCCCCGCGACGGTCGCAGTCGAAGTCGAAGTCGAAGTCGCAATCGGGCTGGCGGTCGAGGTCATCGGAACAACCACCGCGGCCCGACCCAGTTCAACAATCGACGCAGGCCCACCGACAGCACGAGATAGATGGCCGTCGCGATGATGAACGCCTCGAAGGCCCGAAAGTTCCGGCTCTGGATCAGGTTGGCCGCATAGCTCAGTTCCTCGGTCGAGATCTGGCTGCACACCGCGGAACCCAGCATCACGATGATGATCTGGCTCACCATCGCCGGCCAGACCTTCTTGAGCGCCGGCGGCAGCACCACCCGAACAAAAACCTGCATCTTGTTGAGGGCCAGGCTGACGGCTGCCTCGACCTGCCCCCGCGGCGTCGCCTCGATGCCGGCGCGGATGATCTCGGTCGCGTAGGCGCCGAGGTTCATCACCATCGCGATCACCGACGCGACCTCCGGCGACAGCTTGAAGCCTGCCGCCGGCAGCCCGAAGAAGATGAAGAACAGTTGCACGATGAAGGGCGTGTTGCGGATCGACTCGACATACGCGCCGACGATCCAGCGCAGCCACGCCGGACCGCTCGCGCGCGACCAGGCGCAGGCCACGCCGACCACCATGCCCAGCAGCGTCGCGATCGCGGTCAGGCCGAGCGTCCACGCGACGCCCTTGGCGAGGAGCGGCCACTCGGCGAGCACCGCGCCGAAGTCGAACTCGATGCCCATCGCTGGCGATCAGAGCGGAAGGTCGCCGGCTTCCTTGCCGAGGAATTTCTTGGACATGGCGTCCAGGGTGCCGTCCTTCTTGGCGGCCGCGATGATCTCGTTGACCTTGGCCTTCAAGGCGTCCTCGCCCTTGGCGATGCCCACGAAGCAGGGGCTGTCCTTGAGCAGCAGCTTGTATTCGGCGCCCAGCTGCGGGTTCTTCTGCATCATGTTGCCGGCGACCGCGGCGCTGGTGGCGATGGTCTGGGTCTGGCCTGCGACGAAGGCCGCGATGGTGGCGTTGTTGTCCTCGAAGCGCTTGTAGTCGACGTTGGACGGCGCCACCTTGGCGAGTTCCTGGTCCTCCATCGCGCCGCGCGTGACCGCGACCGACTTGCCGCCCATGTCGGCGAAGGACTTGATGTTCATGCTCTTGGCGGCATACACCGCCTGGAAGAAGGGCGCGTAGGCGGCGCTGAAGTCGATGACCTTCTCGCGTTCGGCGTTCTTGCCGAGGGTCGAGATCACGAGGTCCGCCTTCTTGGTCTGCAGGTACGGGATGCGGTTGGCGCTGGTCACGGGCACCAGCTCGACCTTCACGCCCAGCTTGGCGGCGATGAGCCGCGCCATCTCCACGTCCAGGCCCTGAGGTGCCATGTCGGGGCCGACGAAGCCGTAGGGCGGATAGTCGGTGGGAACAGCGACCTTGAGCGTCTTGGACTTCATCACGTTGTCCAGGGCCGCCTGGGCGTGGGCGGCGCCGCCGGCGAGCAGCAGGGCGAGAGACGCGAGGCCGAGGGCGAGTGGGTGTCTGCGAGAGAAGGACATGGCGAGGCTCCTGTTGGGTCTTGCGACCTGACAGCAGCTTTCATGCCCGCGGCAGCGGACAGCCCTGCACCAAAAGCGATCAGTCCATGCGGGCGCCGGATGCCTTGACCGCCCGGTTCCAGCGCGGCGTCTCGTTCACCAGGAAGCGGCGGAACTCGCCGCTGTCGAGGAACGCGGGATCGGCGCCCTGCGCCACCATGCGGTCGCGGACCTCGGGGCTGGTCAGCACCTGCTTGAAGGCGTCGCTCAGTCTGGTGACCACGTCGGGCGGCGTACCGGCGGGTGCCAGGAAGCCGTAGAAGCCGACCACCTCGAAGTCCTTGACGCCCGATTCCATGACCGTGGGCACGTCGGGCAGGGCCGGGTTGCGCTTGGCGCTGGTCACGGCCAGGGCGCGCACCTTGCCTTGCTTGTGATAGTTGGCCGCCTGCGGAATCGACTCGGCCATGAACTGGACCTGCCCGCCCATCAGGTCGGTGAACGCCGGGGCGCTGCCGCGGTACGGGATGTGCACCATGAAAAGCCCGGTCGCTGTCTTGAACATCTCCGGCACCAGGTGGCTGATGCCGCCGTTGCCGGCGGAGCCGTAGTTGATCTGCCCCGGCCGGGCCTTGGCATAACTGACGAAGTCCTGCAGGTTGCGAACCGGCAGCTTGGGCGTGACCAGGAGCGCGAGCGGCTGCATCGCGGTGCGGGCGATCGGCACGAAATCCTTCAGCGTGTCGTAGGGCAGCTTGCTGTAGAGCGCGCCGTTGATGACGGCCACGCCGGTGTTGGCGAGCATCAGCGTGTAGCCGTCGGCAGGGCTGCGTGCGACCGAATCGGCGCCGACCGAGCCGCCGGCGCCGGGCTTGTAGTCGATCACGAGCGGCTGGCCGAGCACCGCCTGGAGCTTGTCCGTGAGAAGGCGTGCGTGCTGGTCGAGCGGGCCGCCCGCCGGAAAGCCGATCACGACCTTGATCGGCTTGTCCGGAAAGGCTGCCTGAACGGCCGTGCCGGTGGTCGCCAGCAGGGCGCCGAGCACGGCGGGAATGGCCAGCGCCAGCGCGGCGATCGCGCGGGCTGGCCGCGATGGTGTGCTGCTGGACCTCGGCAACGCGCGCGCCGAGTTCGAGTCGTCGATGTTCTTCAAGATCGTCTCCGTTTTCTTATGCGGCCGACGATCATAAGCATCGCCTCAGCTCTTGAGCGTGGCCTTCAGCGTGATCTCCGGAACGCTGGCCAGCGCCTTCGACAGCGGGCAACCGGCCTTGGCGCCGGCCGCCAGTTCATGGAACTTGGCCTCGTCGATGCCGGGGATGACGGCGTCGAGTTCGAGCTGGATGCGATCGATCTTGAAGCCCGGGCCGTCCTGCGCGAGCCGGACCGCGGCGCGGGTATCGATCGAGGTGGCGGTGAAGCCGGCGCCTTCGAGCGCGAAGGCGAGGGCCATGGTCAGGCAGGCCGCATGCGCCGCGCCCAGGATTTCCTCGGGGTTGGTGCCTTTGCGGTCGTCGCCGAAGCGGCTGCCGAAGCCGTAGGGAAACTGGGAGAGGGCGCCGGTCTCGGTGCTGATCTGTCCCTTGCCGGTCTTGCCTGCGCCTTCCCAATGAACACTTGCCCGCTTGTCTGCTGCCATGTCGGCTCCTGGTTGAATGATGGAGTCGCATTGTGGACGCCGCGGCAGAAACGAGTCGCGGAGGCGACGATTCGAGGGGCTTTACCGATGCCTCGCACCGCAGGCGCGTCGTAGGCTCGGCTCCCTGTTCCTGGAGACTGCATGGACCGCCCGCATCACAAGTTCTGGCCCGAACGCCTGCCGCGTTCGATCACCGTTCCGGCCACTTCGCTCTGGCACAACCTGGCCACCAATGCCGAGCGCTTCCCGCAAAAGACGGCGACGGTTTTCTTCGGCCGCGAAACCCGCTACGCCGAACTGGCTGCACAGGTCGAGGCGCTCGCCGGCAGGCTGCATGCGCTCGGCGTCGGCAAGGGCGATCGGGTGATCCTCGACATGCAGAACTGTCCGCAGTTGGTGATCGCGCATTTCGCGATCCTGCGCGCCAATGCGGTGGTGGTGCCGGTCAACCCGATGAACCGGGCCGAGGAGCTCAAGCACTACATCACCGACCCGGATGCCAAGGTCGCGATCACCACCGGCGACCTGGCGGCGGAGCTGGCGAAGGCGAGCAATTCGCTGCCTGCAGAGCAACGGCTCGCGCACCTGGTCGTCACCCAGTTCACCGATGCCTTCGATGCCGACGTGGAGGGCGACGAGGCGCCGAGCCCGGCATGGCGCGACTGGCTGCTGACCCGGCATCCGCTGCCTGAGCTCGAAGGCGGCAGCGTGACGAGCTGGAGCGATGCCCTCTCGGCCGGTCATCCGGCGCCGGTGCATACGGTCGGCGCCAACGACATGGCCTTGCTGCCGTACACCAGCGGTACCACGGGTTTGCCGAAGGGCTGCATTCATCATCATTCGAGCATCAACCACAATGCCTTCGCCGGGCAGCTCTGGGGCCTTGCCTCGTCCGAAGTGGTGGTGCTGGCGGTGGTGCCGATGTTCCACATCACCGGCGTGGTGAGCATGATGCACACCACCATCCTGGCGGGTGGGTCGCTGGTGATCATGCCGCGCTGGGATCGAGAGGTCGCGGGCCGCCTGATCTCGCGCCGCAAGGTGACCAGCTGGACCAACATCCCCACCATGGTCATCGACCTGATGGGAAGCCCGAACTTCGCGAGCTTCGACCTGAGCAGCCTGAGCTACATCGGCGGCGGCGGCGCGGCGATGCCGCAGGCGGTGGCGCAGCGGCTCTTCGAGCAATACGGCTTGCGCTACCTCGAGGGCTATGGCCTCACCGAGACCGCGGCGCCCTCGCATGCCAATCCGTTCGAGCATCCGAAGCAGCAATGCCTGGGCATTCCGTACCTGAGCACCGACGCGCGGGTGGTCGATCCGGACACGCTGGCCGAGATGCCGGTCGGCGAATCGGGCGAAATCATCATGCGCGGGCCGGAGGTCTTCGAGGGCTACTGGAAGCGGCCGGACGCGACCGAGGCCGCCTTCGTCGAATTCGAGGGCCGGCGCTACTTCCGCTCGGGCGACATGGGCCGGATGGACGAGGACGGCTACTTCTTCATCACCGACCGCCTGAAGCGGATGATCAACGCGAGCGGCTTCAAGGTGTGGCCGGCGGAGGTCGAGCTCCTGATGTTCAGGCATCCCGCGATCCAGGAGGCCTGCGTGATCTCGATGAAGGACGCCTACCGCGGCGAATCCGTAAAGGCCGTGGTGGTGCTTCGCCCCACGCACCAGAACACCACCGAGCAGGAGATCATCGACTGGTGCCGCGAGAACATGGCGGTCTACAAGATCCCGCGCGCGGTGCAGTTCGTCGATGCGCTGCCCAAGAGCGGCAGCGGCAAGGTGATGTGGCGGCTCTTGCAGGAGGCCGAGGCGCGGAACACGGCCTGATCGCCTGCGCCGCCGACGCCGCGCCGACCCGTCGGTCTGACGGAAGGCGTAGCGTTCGGGCGCTCAGGCGGTCTCGGCCACCCGCTGCACCGAGGGCACGTCCTCGACCGTGGTGCGGCGCAGCTCGCGGCGCTCGGCGATGTCGTAGCGGCGGCCGCGGTGCAGCGTGCAGCGGTTGTCCCACATCACCAGGTCGTTCACCTGCCAGCTGTGGCTATAGACCCGCTCGCGCTGGGTGGCGTGCTCCAGCAGGTCGGCCAGGTACATCCGCGATTCGGCGGTCGGCCAGCCGATGACCTGCCGCGCATGCACGCCGACGAAAAGCAGCTTGCGTCCCGAGCCCGGATGGGTCTGCACCAGCGGCCATACCGCGGGCGGGATCGCTTTCTTCTGCTCGTCGGTGTAGGCGTCGTCGCCCAGCAGCAGCCGGGTGTGCAGCGCGTAGTGCTCGGCCGAAATGTCCTCGACCTCCGCGCGGGTGCGTTCGGGCAGCGTGTCGTAGGCATCGCGAAGATCGGCGAACTCGGTGGTGCCGCCCCAGGTCGGCAGCACCATCGCATGCAGCATCGAGTAGGTGGCCCGCGGATCCTGGAACGAGCTGTCGCTGTGCCAGAGCTGGTTGGCGAAGTTCGACAGGTTCTTCGGCGAATTCCGGGCCGCCACCTTGCCCTCTGCATCGACGTTGGAGATGTCGATCAGGTGCTCGTCCTCCAGCCGCTCCGGCCGCTTGAAGACCTTCTTCAATCCGAGGTCCAGCGGACCGAAGGCGCGGGTGAAGTCGATCTGCTGCTGGCCGGTGAGCGCCTGTCCGCGCCAGACCAGCACCGCGTACTGGTCCATCGCGCGCTCGATCGCCTGCACGTCCTCGGCAGACAGCGGCTGGGAAATGTCGATTCCGCTCGCCTCGGCGACGAAGACGGGGTGGAGGGGCTTGAGTCGAAGGGACATGGTCTTGGCTTCTATGAAAGGAGAACAGGCGTCATTCGGCCTGGATGTTGGCTTCGGCGATCACGGTCTTCCAGCGCTTCATCTCGGCCTGGATGAAAGCATCGAACTGCTCGGGCCGCGAGGTCACGACCTCCATGCCCTGTTCCTCGACCCGCTTCTGCATCTCTGGGTCGCGCAGCACCTTCTCCGTGTCCGACTGGATCTTGGCGAGGATCTCCTTGGGCGTGGCGCGCGGTGCCACGAAGCCGAGCAGGGCGTTGACGTTGAAGCCCGGCAGGGTCTCCGCCACCGTGGGGAAGTCGAAACCCTTCACCCGCTTCGGGCCGAGCGTCGCGATCATCTTCATGCGGCCCGCCTTGACGTAGGGCAACACGGACAGGAGCGGGTCGACCACCAGGTCGATGCGCCCGCCCATCAGCTCGGTGTGCGCCGGCGCGCTGCCCTTGAAGGGCGCGTGCAGCATGTCGAAGCCGGCCTCGCGCTTGAGCAATTCGGCGCCCAGGTGCGTGGTGCTGCCTGCGCCGGGGGTGCCGTAGGTGAGCTTGCCGGGGTTCTTCTTGGCGTAGGCGATCAGTTCCGGCACGGTATTGAAGGGCGCGTCCGGCCGGGCCACGATCGCGAGCTGCAGGTTGGCGATCTGGGTCACGCCCGCGAGATCCTTGACGGTGTCGTAGGGCAGGCTCTTGCGCAGCGACGGGTTCACCGCGAGGGACGAATTCACCATGCCGATGGTCAGGCCGTCCGGCGGTGCCTTGGCGATGAAATCGGCGCCGATGGCAGTGCCGGCGCCTGGCTTGTAATCCATGATGACCGGCTGGCCCCAGATCTCCTGCAGCTTCTGCGTGATCAGCCGGCCCACGGTGTCGGTGGGCCCGCCGGGCGCGAACGGAACGATGAACTTGACCGGCGCTTTCGGATAGGCCTGCGCGAAGGCGGCGGGCGCGAAGCAACCCGCGGCGAAGGCCGAACCGGCCAGCAGCAGTTGGCGGCGCTGCAGAAGAATCGTTTGTCTCGTCATTTTCATCCTATTAATGAAACAGTGTTCCGAAATAATAACGAGTTTCGAGCGTACGTGCAGCAGCGTTTACAGTCCCACCCATCCATGACCACGTCCCGCGAGCCAACCTCCACCGCCCCGGACGCCTCGGCGCGACACCCGGCCGCCGCCAAGGAAGAAGTCAGCGCGCTGGCACGTGGTCTTGCGTTGCTCCAAGTCGCGAGCAACGCTGCAGGCCCGCTGAGCAATCGGGAGTTGGCGGACGCCACGGGTATTCCGAAGGCGACCGTCTCGCGATTGGCGGCCACGCTGGTGGCGGCCGGCTATCTGCGGCAATCCGCGGATACCGAGCGCTTCGGGCTCGGCCCGGCGCTGCTCGACATGGGCACCCGCTACCTTCGCCACTTCGACCTGCGGGATGTCGCCCGACCGCACTTCGCGGCGCTGGCGGAGTTCGCCGGCGCGAGCGTTCACATGGGCGTGCGCGATGAGCTGGACATGCTGATCATCGATTCGGCGCGCCCCCGCAATGCGCTCATCACGTCGCGCATCGAGATCGGTACCCGCATGACGATCGCGACCTCGGCTTCGGGGCGTGCGTACCTGGCCGCGTTGCCGACGGACGAGCGGGTCGAGCTGGTCGACCAGATCCGGCAGGCGACCGGCGAAAACTGGGCGCAGCTCGAACCCCGCATCGAGGCTTCGATCGACGAATTTGCGAGGAACGGGTACTGCAGCTCGTTCGGCGAATGGCATCCGCATATCCACGCGCTCGGATTCGCCTTGCGCGGTCCGCGGGGCGAGCGCTACGCGGTCAGCTGCGGCGGGCCGGCGTACCTGCTGCCACGCGACACCATGCTGTCGCGCGTCGCGCCCAGGCTGCTCGAGACCGCGCGGCGAATCGCCTCGGAGATCGGCACCGGCCCGGCCGAGCCGCCGGTGGCGGCGCAGCGGCGGCGCGGCGGCCGCAAGCCGGGCGCGTTGCCTACCGAATCCGCCTAGCTTTTCAGTCGCCCAGCTGCTCGGCGTTTCGGCAGTTCGGCAAGTTGGCAAAGCGCCGAATCGGCAGTTCGGCGAAGTCGCGAGTCTGCGGTGGGTGTCCGCCTATGGCCGATCGGTCGTTCTCAGGACTCGGGCTTGCCTTCCACGTCGGACACCACCCGCGCATAGCGCTGGAAGCTCCAGTAGGCGCTCGCCCAATCCATCAGCACCACCAGCCGGTTGCGAAAGCCGATCAGGAAATAGAGGTGCGCGAACAGCCAGAACAGCCAGGCCATCCGCCCCGAAAACCGCCAGGGTCCGGCGGGCGTATCGAGATCCACCACCGCCGAGTTCCGGCCGATGGTCGCGAGGTTGCCGTAGTCGCGGTAGCGAAAGGGCAGGGTCTCCTTGCCGGCCGACCGGCGAAGGATGTTCGCGGCCGCGGCGCGCCCCATCTGCTTGGCAGCCGGCGAAACGCCCGGCACCGGCGTCGGCGGCTTGCCCGTGCGATGGCTCATGGCAAGGGCCAGGTCGCCGACCACGCTGATCTCCGGGTGCCCCGGAAGGCTCAGGTCCGGCTGCACCTTGACGCGGCCGGCACGGTCGGTCTCGGCGCCGGTCGCTTGCGCCAGCAGCCGGCCGAGCGGCGATGCTGCGACGCCGGCCGCCCAGATCACGCAGTGGCAATCGATTCTTCCGCTGGCGGCGACCGTGCTTGCGTCGGCGGCGGCGCTCCCGGGCGATTGCACGTCGATGCCGCTCGCGTCGATCGCGGTCACGCGGGCATTCAGCCGGACCTGCACGCCGAGCTTCTCGAGTTGTTCCATGGCTCGGCCGCTCAAGGATTCGGGCATGGCCTGCAGCACGCGCGGACCGCCCTCGATCAGCAGCACCGCGGCGCTCGACGGATCGATCCGGCGGAACTCGCCCTGCAACGTGTGGCGGGCGATCTCGGCCAAGGTGCCGGCCATCTCGACGCCGGTGGGGCCGGCGCCGATCACGGCGAAGGTGAGCAGCGCCCGGCGGCGCGCCGGGTCGGTTTCCAGCTCGGCGGATTCGAAGCTGAGCAGGATCCTGCGGCGGATCTCGAACGCATCCGCCAAGGTCTTGAGCCCGGGCGCGTGGCGAGACCACGCGTCGTTGCCGAAGTAGCTGTGCGTGGAACCCGCGGCAACGATCAGGTGGTCGTACGGCAGCCGGGTGCCGTCCGCGAGGCCGACCTCGCGCGCTGCAGCGTCGATGCGAATCACCTCGCCGAGCAGGCTGGTGACGTTCGGCTGCTTCCGGAACAAGACCCGCACCGGCGCGGCGATCGACGGTGCCGCGAGTCCGGCGGTGGCGACCTGGTACAGGAGCGGCTGGAACAGGTGATGGTTGGTCTTGTCGACGACCGTGACTTCGACGTCGCATCCTTCGAAGCGGCGTGCGGCTTCCAGTCCACCGAAGCCGCATCCGACGATGACCACACGCGGCCGCCGGTTTGCATCTTGGGATAAAGAGGGGCCGCTCATCCGGCGGATCATACGAGCCGCCCCCTTGCAGCAGCCGGCGGTGCGCGGACTTGTCCTACGGGGTGCGGCCCGGCGCATGAGCTAAAAACCCACGATTAGAAGAACGGAGCTCTCCTATGAACCCGATCCGGCCATCCTTCCATGGGCCGGATGCATTGCGTGCCCGGTACCGTGACGTCAGGTCGCACAGCCTGTCGCTGGCCGCGCCCCTCTCAGCCGAGGATCAATGCATCCAGTCGATGCCGGACGCCAGCCCGACCAAGTGGCACATGGCGCACACCACCTGGTTCTTCGAGACCGTGCTGCTGCAGCCGCACCTGGCGGGCTACCAGCCGTTCGATACGCGCTTCCACTATCTCTTCAACTCGTACTACGAGGCCTTGGGGCCGCGTCATCCGCGCCCGCAGCGTGGCCTCTTGACCCGGCCTTCGCACGGCGAGGTGCTGGCCTATCGACGACATGTCGACGAAGCGGTCGATCGGTTGCTCGGAGACGCGGCGGCCATCGATCCGGCGGTCGAGGCGATCGTCACGCTCGGGCTGCATCACGAGCAGCAGCATCAGGAGTTGCTCCTGACCGACATCCTCCACGCGCTTTCCTGCAATCCGCTGCTGCCCGCCTATCGAGCCGGCGGCGCGCCGCTCTTGCGGATCGCCTCGGTGGCGCCCGAGATGAAGTGGATCGAGCGCGACGGCGGCGTGACGGCCATCGGCCATGCGGGCGGCGAGTTCGCCTTCGACAACGAGACGCCACGGCACGAGGTCTTGCTGCAGCCCCATGCCATCGCCGATCGACTGGTGAACTGCGGCGACTTCGCGCAATTCATCGCCGATGGCGGATACCGGCGGCCCGAGCTGTGGTTGTCGGATGGTTGGGCAGCGGTTCAACAGCAGGGCTGGTCCTGTCCGGCCTATTGGCTTGCAGCCGACGATCCGCGACTGGTTCAGCACGGGACCACGCATTCGGGCTGGCATGTGTTCGGCCTGCAAGGCGCGCGGCCGATGGAGCCCGAGGCCCCGGTTTCGCAGTTGAGCTTCTACGAAGCCGCGGCTTATGCAGAGTGGGCCGGCGCCCGGCTGCCGACCGAGTTCGAATGGGAGGCGGCCTTCGGTGCGCCAGGACTCTCGCAGATGCAGGGCCAGGTCTGGCAATGGACCCGCTCTTCCTACGATCCGTATCCGCGCTTCAAGCCGCTCGCCGGTATCGCCGCCGAGTACAACGGCAAGTTCATGGTGGGGCAGGTGGTGCTGCGCGGCAGCAGCATCGCGACCCCCGAGGGGCATGCCCGCCCGACCTACCGCAACTTCTTCCCGCCCTCTGCACGCTGGCAGTTCACGGGGCTGCGACTCGCCAAGGACATTCGATGAACCAGCCCGCTTTCGCCAACAACAACAAGAGCAACGGCAACGGCAACGGCAACGGCCGCAAGGCCGGGCGCGAGACCGTCGCCGAACGCACCGAGTTCGCCCGCGACCTGCATGCCGGATTGGCCCGGCGGCCGCGCAGCCTGTCGCCCAAGTTCTTCTACGATGCGGCCGGCTCGGCCCTGTTCGACCGCATCTGCGACCTGCCCGAGTACTACCCCACCCGCACCGAGCTCGGCATCCTGCAGGACCGCGCGCCCGAGATCGCGGCACAGATCGGGCCCGACACCGAGATCATCGAATTCGGTGCCGGCTCGCTGACCAAGATCCGTCTGTTGCTCGCCGCACTCGACCGGCCGAGCCGCTACCTGCCGATCGATATCTCGGGTGAGCATCTCGAGGCCGCGGCGAAGCGCCTTCGCGCCGACCATCCCGAGCTGGAAGTTCAGCCGGTAGTGGCCGACTACACCATGCCCCTGGTGCTGCCGAGCCGCGGCGAGCATGCCGGCCGCCGGGTCGGTTTCTTCCCCGGATCGACGCTCGGCAACTTCAGCCCGGACGAGGCCCTGTCGTTCCTGCAACTGGCACAGCGCCTGCTGCGCGGCGGCGGCCTGCTGCTGGGGGTCGACCTGGTCAAGGATCCGGCCTTGCTGCACGCGGCTTACAACGACTCGCAAGGCGTCACTGCCGCCTTCAATCTCAACCTGCTCACCCGCGCCAATGGCGAACTGGGCGCGGACTTCGACATCGACGGCTTCTCGCACGCGGCGTTCTACAACGCCCCGTTGCAACGCATCGAAATGCACCTGGTCAGCCGGCGCGCGCAGGTCGTGACCATCGACGGCGAACGCTACGAGTTCGCCGAAGGTGAGACCATCCACACCGAGAACTCGCACAAGTTCACAGTGGACGGCCTGCGGGCGCTGGCGGTCAAGGCCGGCTTCAAGCCGACAGCGGTATGGACCGATCCGAAGCGGCTCTTCAGCGTGCACTGGCTTTCGTCCCCCGCGGCACAATGAGCGCTCGCCCGCGCCGCGGGCATCTGGAGACCTCATGAAAGCTACCTGGAACGGCGTCACCATCGCCGAGAGCGACAACACCGTGCTCGTCGAAGGCAACCACTACTTTCCGGTCGAGTCCCTCAACCAGCAATACGTCACCTTCAGCAATCACAAGACCACCTGTGCCTGGAAGGGAACCGCCAACTACTACTCGTTGCTGGTCGAGGGCGAACTCAATTCGGATGCCGTCTGGTATTACCCGGACCCCAAGCCCGAAGCCGAGCAGATTCGCGGTCACGTCGCCTTCTGGAAGGGCGTGAAAGTCGCCAAATGAGCGCTTCGGCGTTCGACCCACCTTACACCCCCCCCGAGCGGCTCGTCACCGCCCTCAAGCAGGACGGCTATGCGGTGCTGAGCCCGCAAGGGCTGGCGCAAGGCCTCGACCTGCAGGAAGCCGAACTCGAGGCGCTCCGGCCGGGCTGGCAGCGCCTCCCGCCGGACGAGTATCTGAAGGACGGCGGCCGCTACCGCACTCGCCGGCACGCCTGCTACACGGTCGACAACGGGCAGCTCGACCAGGTGCCACATCGCGCGCACTGGCAGCCGCTCGAATACAACGCCTTGCACGGCGGCATGCAGCGTTGGTTCGCCGCGGTCGAGGCCTCGACGCTGGTCCTGCCGGCGTGGCAGCGCATCATGAAAGGCATCGCGAGCCTCGCGAGCGAGCTGCGCGGGCCCCAGCGCTGGTATCTCGAGGCGCATCAGTTCCGGATCGACACCGCGAGCGGCATCGGCCGGCCGACGCCCGAGGGCGCGCATCGCGACGGTGTCGACCTGGTGGCGGTGATGCTGGTCGGGCGGCACAACATCAAGGGCGGCGAGACCCGGGTGTTCGAGGCCTCGGGGCGGCGCGGCGAGCGCTTCACCATGACCGAGCCCTGGACGCTGCTGGTGCTCGACGACCTTCGCGTGATCCACGAGTCGACGCCGATCCAGCCGACGGTCGAAGGCCATCAGGGCTGGCGCGACACCCTGGTCGTGACCTGCCGGTCCGGCTCGTTCCAGGGCGACTGACAAGCCCTTGCCGGGCCGCAGAAGTCCTACTTGCCGCGCCGAAAGTTGGGGTTACATTCAGGCTCCGCTGGCGCCCTGGAGCGCCTCGACGATCAACGTGATAGAGGAGTGCCATGTTCAAACACATCCTGGTTCCAGTCGACGGTTCCGAGACGTCGATGCAAGCGGTGAGCATGGCCAGCGGCTTCGCGCTGGCATTCGGCAGTCGCATCACCTTGATCCACGTGGTCGACAACTACCCGTTCATCGGCGTCGGCGCCGACTATGCCCTCGGGCAGAACGAATACCTGGCGGCAGCCACCGGCAGCGCCAATGCCGCCCTGGCGCGCGGCGTGGCTGCGCTGGCAGCCGAAGGCCTGCACAGCGACCAGCGGGTCATCGACGGCCACGTGGTGCACGAGGGCATCGTCGACACCGCCGAAGCGATCGCGGCCGACCTGATCGTGATGGGTTCGCGTGGCCGGACCGGTATCGAGAAGTGGTTGCTCGGCAGCGTCACCGAGCATGTGCTGAAGCAGGCCAAGGCGCCGGTGATGGTCGTCAAGGGCTGAACTCGAAAGGCGGCGGGCTTTCGAAGCGGCAGGCCTCGCCGGTTTGCGGATGCGCGAAGGCCAGCACGGTGGCGTGCAGCATGAGCCGGGCCGCCGGCGGCGGCGCCTCTGCGGCTGTCGTCGCTTCCGTCGCTGCATTCGCCTGTGCATTCATCGCGTGGCTTCCGTAGAGCGCATCGCCCAGGATCGGATGACCGATCGATTGCAGGTGCACCCGCAGTTGATGGCTGCGGCCGGTCAGCGGCTCGAGGGCCAGCCAGGTCGCTTCGAGCTTGGGTAGTCGACGCTCCGCGCGCCACCGCGTCTGGCTCGGCTTGCCTGCCGGGTCGATCTTCTGCAACGGCCGCCTGGGCCAGTCGGCCATCAGCGGCGCATCGATGAGCGACCAGTCGAAAGCCACCGGCAGCAGGCCCTCAACGATCGCTTCGTAGCGCTTGTAGACCTCGCGGCGTGCGAACGCGTCGCCGAGCTTGCGCTGCGCGTCGGGGCTGCGCGCCATCACAACCAGGCCGCTGGTCGCCATGTCGAGCCGGTGAACCACCAGCGCGCCGGGCCAGCGGGCCGCGGCGCGAGAGCTCAGGCTGTCCTCCTTGTCGGCGCCGCGGCCGGGGACGCACAGCAGGCCGCTCGGCTTGTCGAGCACCAGCAGGTGGGCGTCTTCATGGACGAGCTTCAGGGTCGAATCGCAGGCGGCTGGCATGACCCCGCGAGTCTAGGAGGACGCGGCCCTCGGCTATCCTCGATCGCATGCCAGAGCGCGTCGCCGAGCCTCCACCTTCTTCTGCTTCCGCTGATCGAGTTCCCAAGTTTTCCGACCTGACCCGCGAGCGGCCGTTCATGCACTTCTGGACGGCCCGGCTCTTCGGCACGGCGGCCAGCCAGATGTTGCTGGTCGCGATCGGCTGGCACATGTACGACCTGACCGGCAGCGCCTGGGACCTGGGCCTGGTCGGCCTCTACCAGTTCCTGCCGGCCTTGCTGCTGGCCCTGCTCGCCGGCCACGTGGTCGACCGGCACCATCGCGGCCGCATCGTCGCGATCTGCTTCGCGGTGCAGGGCGTGGTCACCTTGTCGCTGCTGGCGGCGGTGCATGCAGGGCTCGATTCGCGCGCCTTGCTGCTGGGCCTGTCGATCGTGCTCGGCGCCGTGCGCGCCTTCCAGATGCCGGCCCAGCAATCGCTCACGCCGCTCCTGGTGCCACCGCTCATGCTGCCGCGGGCGATGGCCTTCAGCTCGGCCGGCATGCAGGCCGCGATCATCGGCGGACCGGCGCTCGGCGGGCTGCTTTTCGTGGGCGGCACCGGTTGGGTCTACGGCGCGAGCCTGCTGTGCTTCGTTGCCGCCTGCACGATGGTGCTGCGGCTGCGCTACGTCTACACGCCAGGGCCGCGGGAAGTGCCGAGCCTTCGCACGGTGCTGGCGGGCGTGGACTTCATCTGGCGCCGCAAGGTGGTGCTCGGGGCGGTGTCGCTCGACCTCTTTGCGGTGCTGCTCGGCGGCGCGGTGGCCTTGCTGCCGATCTTCGCCAAGGACATCCTGCATACCGGTGCGTGGGGGCTCGGCCTCTTGCGCAGCGCGCCGGCGGTGGGCGCTCTGGTGATCTCGATCGTGCTGACCCGGGCGCCGGTCGAGCGGCACATCGGCCGGACCCTGCTGCTGGCCGTGGCGGTTTTCGGCGTCTGCATGGTGGTGTTCGGCTTTTCTCGCAACTTCGCGGTTTCGCTGATCGCGCTGGCGGTTTCGGGCGGTGCCGACATGGTCAACGTCGTCATCCGCCAGACGCTGGTGCAACTGGAGACGCCGGACGAGATGCGCGGCCGGGTCAGCGCGGTCAATTCGATCTTCATCGGCGCCAGCAACCAGCTCGGGGAGTTCGAATCGGGCGCGGTCGCGGCCTGGCTCGGACCGGTCGGCTCGGTGGTCGCCGGCGGCATCGGCACCGTGCTGGTGGCGCTGGCCTGGTTCAGGCTTTTTCCGTCTTTGGCGGAGCGCGACCGGATGGTTCCGCAAAAGGATTGATTCAGCGCCCTGCGGCTTGCTGCTGCCGGCGCAGGTCGCGCAGCATGAAGAGATAGAGGCTCTCGACCTTGGCCCGCGCCCAGGGCGTCTTGCGCAGGAACTTGAGGCTGGACGCCAGGCTGGGGTCGCTGGTGAAGCAGCGAAGCGGAATCCGCTCGCCGAGCCCTTGCCATCCGTATTCGGCTTCGAGCGCCTTCAGGATGGCTTCGAGCGTGAGCCCGTGAAGGGGATCGCGGGAGGGCGCCGCAGGCGGCGATTGCCCGGTCACTTGTTCTTGAGCTTGCCGCGCGGGATCACGGCGGTGGTGATGGTTCGCACCGGCTCGATGCCGGTGCCGGCGCCGGGTGCCTTTGGCGGTGAAGAGTCCTTCTTCGGTTTCTTGGTTTCCTTGTTGGTGCGCTGCTGACCTTTTGCCATGCTGATCTCCTGTGCTGGGCTCTTGAACCGCGGGCAGTTTAGCGGGCGGGCGCAGCGACAATAGCCGCTTCCATCTCCTTGCCGATGCACCCATGTCCCAATACCGAGTCCGCCCCGCAGAAATGCGCGATGCCAAGGCCATCGCCGAAGTCCATGCCGTCGCCGCGAGGGCGGCCTATGCAGGCATCCTGCCCGAAGACCAGCTGCAGGCGCTGGCGCCTTCCAGCCGCGAAGCCAAGTGGCGCGAGGCCATCGAATATTCCGAACCCCAGGTCCATGTCGCGCTGCTGGGCGAACAGGTGGTCGGCTTCGTCGGCTTCGACCGTTCGCGCGATCCGAAGACGCCGTCCACCACCGGCGAGATCTGGTCGCTCTACGTGCATCCCGATCACTGGAACCAGGGCGTCGGCGTCGCCTTGTGGGACGCCGCACGCGACGGCCTCAAGGAAGAAGAATGCAAGAAGGTCACCATCTGGGTGCCGCTTCGCAACGACCGGGCCCTGCGCTTCGTCGGCCTCGCCGGCTTCAAGCGCGAGATGAAGACCGCCAAGACCTCGACGCTCGGCGACGCCAAGATCGAGGAAATCCGCCTCGTGCGCGACGTTTGAGAAGGCGGCGCACATGGCTTCCAGTCTGCTCCTCCTGCTCGACGACATCGCGACCGTCCTCGACGACGTCTCCATCCTCACCAAGGTCGCTGCCAAGAAGACCGCCGGCGTGCTCGGCGATGACCTCGCGCTCAATGCGCAGCAGGTCTCCGGCGTCAAGGCCGATCGGGAGCTGCCGGTGGTGTGGGCGGTGTGCAAGGGGTCCTTCATCAACAAGGCGATCCTGGTGCCGGCAGCGCTTGCGATCGGCAGCTGGCTGCCCTGGCTGGTCACGCCGCTCCTGATGATCGGCGGCGCCTTTCTTTGCTTCGAAGGCTGCGAGAAGCTGGCCCACAAGTTCCTGCACAAGGAAGAAGCCGCCGCCGACCGGGCGCGGCTCGAGCGTGCCGCGGCCGACGGCCAGGTCGACATGGTCGCCATCGAAAAGGACAAGATCAAGGGCGCGGTGCGCACCGATTTCATCCTGTCGGCCGAGATCATTGCGATCACGCTCGGTACGGTGCAGGGCCAGGACTTCGTGACCCAGCTCACCGTGCTGGTCGGCATCGCGCTCCTGATGACGGTGGGCGTGTACGGCCTCGTCGCCGGCATCGTAAAGCTCGACGACGCGGGCCTCTACCTCAGCCAGCGAGCCGGGAGCGCCTCGCGCGCGATCGGGCGCGGCATCCTGGCGACCGCGCCCTGGTTGATGAAGGGCTTGTCGGTGGCCGGCACCGCGGCGATGTTCCTGGTCGGCGGCGGCATCCTGGTGCATGGCGTTCCGAAGTTCGGTCATGCGGTCGAAGACTGGGCCGAGCGCGCCGGCGGCGTGGTCGGCAGCCTGGGGACCGTGGGCGTGAATGCAGCCGTCGGTCTGGTTGCGGGCGCGATCGTGCTGGCGGTGGTCGAAGCGGTCAAGAAGATGCGGACCCCGGCGCGGGCGCATTGAACGGCAAGGCGAGCGGAGGGTACGCATGACTTCATGGTGGCGCGGTGGCAGGGCGGTTCGAAGGACAAGTCGGCGCTGGCGATTCGAAGCGGCGGCCATCGGCGTGCTGGCGATCGGCGGCTGGCTCACAGGCGCCTCGTCCGCCCTGGCGCAGGGGCTTCCCGGTCCTGCCAGCATGCCCGATACGCCCGACCGCTTCCCATCCGCTGCGATGACCTTCCTCGAAGCCGAGATGCCGGCCATGGAGACCGCCATCAACGAACGGGATCGCGACTACTTCCAGGACGCGATGGGGCGGGTGATGGATTTCTCCGAGCGCTGGGGCTACAAGACCCGGGACAACCCGGCGCTCGCCCGCTACCCGGCCTGCACCGATGCGGTGGCCGACTACCTCGTGGTCGGGCTCTGCAGATTCAAGCTCTCGGCCGAAACCTGCCAGCCGCAGCTGACCGCCGATTTCAACGACAACCTGAAGGCCTGCAGGGCGCTGGCCGGGCGACGCTGAATCGCCGGGCGCGGCCCTCGTCGACTAGGCGGCCGGCTTCTGGAGCACGGCCAGTAGGCGGGATGCCTGCGAGGCTTCCTTGATCTCCGCCATCTGCATCTGTCCGCCGCGTGCCATCGCGGCTGCGGCAATCGCTTTCTTCGGGCACAGGCCGAGGCATCCGGACTCGACGATCCGAAGCCGCAGCGTCGAGCGCGCCGGATCGCGCCGCATTTCCTTTCGCAGGTCCTTGACCTTGAGCTTCGAGGGGCCGCTGCTGCGCTTCTGGCAAGCCTTGCACAACACGACCAACGCACCGAACTTCGCCTTGACGGTGAAGTCGTCTGGCTGCTCTGCAGGCGCGGCCGACGAGGTTTTCGCCTCGCTCATCGATTCGGTCGCGTCCGCCGTGCCGCCCGGCCGCTGCGGCGCCGCCGGCTCGACGGCAGGGATGACTTCGGGAAGATCGGGGGAGGGCATGGCTTTCTTCATATCGGCTGCTCCTGGTGTGCAGGACATGGTTGAGCAAGGTCGCTCCCTGCCGCGTCAGCCAACCCGCCGTCGTTTCTGCGGTAAGTTACGCCTATGTCCTCCGCCCCTTTTTCTTCTTCCGCTCCTTCCGCCTCGTCCCGCCCGCCGATCGAGATCGAAACCGGTCCGAATCCGGTCGCCACGATCATGGTGATGCACGGCCTCGGTGCCGACGGCAACGACTTCGTGCCGATTGCGCAGCAACTCGACTTGTCGTCCATCGGCCCCGTTCGCTTCGTGTTCCCGAACGCACCGGTCATTCCGGTGACGATCAACGGCGGCTATCGCATGCCCGCCTGGTACGACATCGTGGGCGCGGACCTTTCGAAGCGGGAGGACGAAGCCGGCCTGCGCCAGTCGCAGGCAACGCTCGATGCACTCATCGCCGCCGAAAAGGCGCGCGGCATCCCGGCTCGCAAGATCGTGGTCGCCGGTTTCTCCCAGGGTTGCGCGATGGCGCTGATGACCGGCCTCCGGCATGCCGAGCGACTGGCCGGCGTGGTCGGGCTGTCCGGCTACCTGCCGCTCGCCGCCACCACCGAAGCCGAGCGCCATTCCGCCAACCACGACACGCCGATCTTCCTCGCGCACGGCACCCGCGACGGCGTGGTGCCGATCGCCCGTGCCGTGGCCTCGCGCGACGCCTTGATCGGGCTCGGCCATCCGGTCGAGTGGCACGACTATCCGATGGAGCACACGGTTTCGATGGAAGAAGTGGTGGATCTCAACCGCTTCCTGTTGCGCGTGCTTTCGTAAGACGAATCAACGGATCGGGCGGTATCGCGCGGCAGCGGTTCGGGCCTCGCGCCCACCTGGGACCGGTGCCGTAGCGCCCCTGCAGAACGGTCGCTCCCGGGGCATGATTGCCCTAAATACGTGCGCCAGCAGGCCCGGCGCGGGCATGCTAACTTCCGCCCCACAACGAAATACGGACACATCCAATGAGCAAGATCCAAGAGCGCCTGGGAGCCCTCGCTCCGGCGCGGTTGAGGGGGATCCGCCGAGGAATCGAGAAGGAAAGCCTGCGGGCCGCGCCCGACGGCCAGCTGGCGCTGACGCCGCATCCGGCGGCACTCGGATCGGCGCTGACGCATCCGCACATCACGACCGACTTCAGCGAATCGCAGCTGGAGCTGATCACCGGCGTCCATGCCGACATCGATGCCTGCCTGGAGGAGCTGACCCAGGTGCACCAGTTCACCTACCGGGCATTGGCTGCGGCCGGCGACGAGCGGCTCTGGGTCTCGAGCATGCCCTGCGGCCTGCCGCCCGACGAGACCATCCCGATCGGGCGCTACGGCTCGTCGAACGTCGGCCGCGCCAAGAGCGTCTACCGGATGGGCCTCAGCCACCGCTACGGCCGGCGCATGCAGACCATCTCGGGCATTCACTACAACTGGTCGCTGCCGGAGGTTTCGAGCGAGCAGTACTTCGGCCTCATCCGAAATTTCAGGCGCCATGCCTTCCTGCTCCTGTACCTGTTCGGCGCATCGCCGGCGCTGTGCTCGAGCTTTGTCGACGGACGGCCGCACGAACTGCAGCCGATCGGCACCGGCAGCATGCACATGCCCTACGGCACGTCGCTCCGGATGGGTCGACTCGGCTACCAGAGCGAGGCCCAGGCATCGCTTGCGGTGAGCTACAACAATCTCGATGGCTACGCCGCTTCGCTCCAGGATGCGCTGACCCGGCCCTGGCCCGCCTACGAGGCGCTCGGCATCCGTAACCCGGGCGGCGAGTACAACCAGCTCGCCACCAGCCTGCTGCAGATCGAGAACGAGTTCTACGGCACCATCCGGCCGAAGCGCGTCATCTACCCCGGCGAGCGTCCGCTGCATGCCTTGCGCGAACGGGGCGTCGAATATGTCGAGGTTCGGCTGATGGACCTCGACCCCTTCGAGCCCGTCGGCATCAACGCCTCGACCATTCGCTTCCTCGACGTGTTCCTGATGCATTGCCTGCTGAGCGACAGCCCGCCCGACACCCGCGCCGAGATTGCCGAGCTGGCGCAAAACCAGCACCTCACCGCCGCCAGCGGAAGGCAGCCCGGCTTGACGCTGCAGCGCAAGGGCCAGGCCGTGCCGCTGACCGAATGGGCGGCGGAGTTGCTCGGCGAATTCGACCCGATTGCGGTCGCCCTCGACGCGGCGCATACCGGGAGCCTGCACCAGGATGCGCTCAAGGCGGCCCGCCAGGCCCTGGACGATTCCTCGGTGCTGCCGTCGGCACGGGTGCTCGCCGAAATGGCGCGGCATGACGATTCTTTCGTCGGGTTCATCCGGGCCCAGTCCCACGGCACCCGCGACAAACTGCTTTCTGAGCCGCTGTCGGCAGCGCGCCTCTCGCACTTCGAGCAGGAAACCCAGGCTTCGCTCGCAGCGCAGCGCGAGATCGAAGCCGGCGACACCATGCCCTTCGAGGTCTATCGCGAGCAATACGTCTCGCCGAAGCGGCTCGGCTTCAAGAATCATTGGGCCGAGATGCACCAGCCGGCCGAGGCGCAGGCAGCCAGTCTTTGAGCGGCATGGCGGGCGATTTGCTCGCCACCATTGGCCCGCGCGGACGAGGAGGGTAGGCCTTCGCCTACCGAGACTGGCCTTTCAGGCTCACCGCACGGTCGATGCGGCTGGCGATGATGCAGCCAAGCAACTCAGAAGCAGCCGGCCGTCAAATGACTTTCAAGACCTATCTGGTCGAAGACAACGCAGTGATTCGGGACAACCTCGTCGGTTTCCTCGAAGACATCGCCGATGCACAGATCGTGGCCCACGCCACCGGGGAAGCCGAGGCAGTCGAGTGGCTCGGCTCGCATCGCGACAGCTGGGACGTGGCGATCGTCGACCTGTTCCTGCAGCAGGGCAACGGCCTGGGCGTGGTCAATGCGTGCCGAAAGCGCAATGCACATCAGAAAGTCGTGGTCCTCAGCAACTACGCGACGCCGGATATGCGCGCGAGGTCCAAGGCGCTGGGGGCGGATGCCTTCTTCGACAAGTCCGCAGAGATCGACCTGTTGCTGGACTATTGCGAGAAGCTGAACCATCGCAGCAGCTGAACGGCCGGACCGCCGGTAGAGCCGGCTGAAGCAGGGTAGAGCAGGGTAGAGCCCGTGGGGCCGGGCCCGTGGCCCGCCTGCCCCGCGTGGCCGACCCGCCACGCTCATGGCGTCCGCTGCAGCCCGATCGGAAGCCGGCTGTCCAGCCAACCCAGCTGCCAGGCAATCACCGCAGCGATCACCACCAGCAGCAAACCCAGCGACCAGAGCGCCGCACGGCTCCGATCGGCGAAAGGATCGGCGACCGGCCGAAGGTCCTGCGGCGGCACATGCGCCGTCTTGGACAGCGACGAACCGAGCCGCACGTTCACCTTCATTCGTCCGTTGATCGCCCAGCCGCTCGCGTCGAGGATCGGACCGAGGCTTCGCTGGCGCAGCTTGAGCCAGGCGATCAGCATGCTCGGCCCCGAGATCGCGAGCACGATCCCGACCAGGGCGATCGGTATCCATTGCCCGAGATCGATGAACTTGCTGAACACCGCCACCAGCACGGCGCTGATGCTGCCCATCGCGACCCCGATCGCCGCGACCGTGCCGACATCGATCCGGCTGCCGGGCAGCTTGAGGTTCTGAGCCACCGGCTTCGGCGTACCCGCCGCACCCGGCACCGCGAGTTGCTGGTCGGCGGTGGTGAGGGTGGTCGCAAGCGAGCCGAGCGCGCCTTGCGCATGGGCTTCGCTCGCCGCGGCACGGCGCGCGACCTGCTCCTCGATCATCCGCACGAACTTCTTGTAGGGGGAGAAGAAGGCCTGCGAAACGCTGGTCGGGTTGTCGATCAGCCGGACGATGGTGGCATCCCAGTCGCGGCCCTGCCGGTCGTAGAAGACGCCGTTGCGGCCGACGAAGAGGAAGTCGGTATCGCCGGCGGTAAAGGCGGCCACGATGCCGAGCTTCTTGCCTTCGCGTCGGCATTCGCAGTACGCCAGGCAGGTCTTCGCGAGGCCGGCGAGGGTTGCGTGCTGCTTGATGTCGTCCACCTGCACGGTCAGGTCGCAGCTCCTGCTGTCGAGGTAGAGCGTGCCGGCCTGGAAGATCGCGCCCTCGCGCTTGTAGAAAGCCTTGAACGAGACGAAGTTCTCCAGCAGTTGCAGCAGGTCGCGCTTGAAGCGCAGCAGCTTCTCGAGCTCCAGCAGCCGCGCGTTGTGCGAGGCGGTGCGTTCGTCCTCGTCGACGAGGGCCATCACCGCTTCGCGGGCTTTCAACAACTCGTCGACTTCCTCCGGGGAGGCCTCCGAAAGCGGCGACACGGGCTTGGCTGCGAGCCATGCCTGGCAAGGCGCAACGCGTTGCTGCAACTCGGCCCAGCCGGATTCGGCCAGCATGTCCACGCAGGCGCCGAGCAGCGGCGCGACCGCCTTCGAACGGAGCAGGCGCAGCGCGTCTGCCCAAGCCGGATTGACACCCTCGCACAAGGGCAGCGAGCGGCCCGGCGCGACCGGCGCCAACGGCAGTTCGGCCAACGGCGCCGATTGCAGCGCCAGCTGCTGCGCGCCGAGGGCTTGATAAGTCTCGATCGACGCATTCAGCGCCGGCACCGACTGGATGTCGTAGGCCGCGATGCGGCAACGCGTGAAGAAGTCGTCGACCTTGGCCTGCACCGCGTTGACCGCCTCGGTCGCCGCCAGCAGCTCGCCGTTGCACTGTCGGGAGCCGTCCCCCACCTGCCAGTCGCGAAGGGCTTCGAGCTGGCCAAAGAACGCTTCGGCACGCTTGCGATCGATGCCGTCCAACCCGCTGCTGTCCTTCAGGGTGCCATGCGTGGCGGCGATCCGCTCGATGGTTTTGCGAGCGGCCTGATCGTCCTCTGCGGTGGCCGGCGTGATGACGCCGTCGCCGTTGAAGCGCATCGCCGCGACCTGCTCGCTGCGCTGGAGCACGTCGGCGAGCGTGATGGTGTCTGCATCTTCCTTGCCGGCAAGCTGGAGCACGCGGCGGGCTTCGTCCGCGAGCGTCGGAGGCACCGTGGCTTCGGGCGGGGCCGGCGGCTCGCGGACGAAGTCGGAGAGCATCAGGCTGTCGCCGCCGCGGGTCAGAAGCTCGGTGTCCCGCACCTGCGCGCAAGCCCATTCGCAGGCGGCGATCAGCTCGGGCGGCCGGATGCGCTGGTCATCGTCGGTGTCGATCAGGTCGAGGGTGCGGGTGTCGAACTCGATGCCGCGCGTCGGGCAAGCCAGCGCGACCCAGAGCTTCTGGTCGAGCGAGCGGATGTTCGCGATGTCGGCGCCGGAGCGGAGCACGACCTGGTCGACCCCGCCTGCGCGAAAGAACTGCCACCGATGGTGCTTGCCGGGGTGGTTTTCTGCCATGCCTTCCGAATGCTCCTGCTACTCGCCGGCGTTGCCTCCGAGCACCACCTCGACCGCATCCGGATCGCGGCGGATCGATGTGCGCTGGCGATGATCGTTCTGCCGGCCGAGCGCACTGTCCAGCGCGCGCTTCAGCTTGTCGGTGGCACCGCGGAATGCAAGGTCCATGTTGGCCGCATGGTGCGTCACCGTGACCGGCTGGTGATGGGCGAGGCGTGCTTCCATCGTGCAGCGCTTGTCGCCGGCGCCGTTGGCGGCATGGTTCTCGTCGCTCAGGTGAACTTCGATGCGGGTCATGTCGGCCGAAAAGCGCTGCAGGTGTTGCGTGACTTCCTCGTTGGCCCAGCGCTCCAGCGTCTCCTTGTTGTCGATGCCGTTGCTGGTGTTGACTTGGACTTGCATGCGGATGCCTTTCGTTGTGCGTTCTGAGTCGGAACACCTTGGACCCCGCGACGGCTGAGCCGCGTAGGTGGAGGGAGCATCGAACCGAAGGAGATCCGTGGCTGGGGACCCGGTGCCGTGCAAACGATGGCGGCCTACGCGAGCGCTGGCCGTGTTGTCATAGGCTGCGAGGGTGCCGATTCGCGCACTACCGAAGGAAATCCCAACATGAAAAAACTCCTCGTCGCACTCGCCGCCGGCGCCGCTTGCCTGCTTTCGGCAACGGTCTCGGCGCAGCCGCACGGTCCGCGTGGACCTGGCATGGAGCCGCATCGCCCGGGCTCGATGCATCGTCCGCACCGCCGCCACAAGGTCTGGGTGCCCGCACACCGCGAGCACGGCCGGATGGTCCGCGGGCATTACGTCTGGCGCTGATCGGACGCAGAGCCGACCCTCCGCTGGCCATGACAATCGGGCGTGACGCCTCGTCACCTCACTTCCCCAACGAAGGAAAGCCCGCACCATGGCCATCCAGTGGTTCCCCGGCCACATGCACCTCACCCGCAAGGCGATCGCCGAGCGGGTGAAGGACATCGATGTCGTGATCGAGTTGCTCGATGCACGGCTTCCGGGCTCCAGCGCCAACCCGATGCTGGCCGAGCTCACCGGGCATCGCCCCGGACTCAAGATCCTGAACAAGCAGGATCTCGCCGATCCGGCGCGCACCGCTCGCTGGATCGCCCATTTCAACGCGCTGCCGCAGGTTCGCGCCATCGGCCTCGATGCAAGCGAAACCGCGCCGGCTCGCCGCCTGATCGAGGCCTGCCGCGCGCTTGCGCCCAACCGCGGCGGCCTTGCCAAGCCGATGCGGGTGCTGATCTGCGGCATACCGAATGTCGGCAAGTCGACCTTGATCAACACCCTGGTCGGAACCCGCAAGGCCAAGACCGGCGACGAAGCCGGCATCACCCGGCTGGAACAGCGCATCGTGCTGGCCGACGACTTCTACCTCTGGGATACGCCGGGCGTGCTGTGGCCGCGGATCATCGTCGCGAGAAGCGGCTACAACCTGGCAGCGAGCGGCGCCATTGGCCGCAATGCGTTCGACGAGGAAGAAGTGGCGCTGGAACTCCTCGCCTACCTGAAGCAGGCCTACGCCGGCCAGGTACAGGCGCGCTTCGGATTGCAGGAAGAGATCGCCGATCTCGGCGACGAAGCCGTGCTCGAGGCGATCGGCCGCCGCCGCGGTGCGCTGCTCGGCAAGGGGCGGGTCAACCTTCAGAAGGCGGCAGAAATCGTGATGAACGAGTTCCGAAGCGGCGGGCTCGGCCGGGTCACGCTGGAAACGCCGGAGGAGTTCGCCGACTGGCTCGCTGCCGGCCAGGCCGCGGAAGCCGAACGCGAGGCCAGGAAGGCGGCCAGGTCGCGCAAGGTGCGTCCGTTGAAAGGCGACGACCTGCCCGACCCGGCTGACAACCCGGCGGCGTCGTCCTGAGCCGCCTCAGATGAACCGGTTGGGATCGTAGGTTCGTCCGGCCAGCGCCACGATCAGCTTGCGAGCGGCCGCCAGTCCGGCTGCATGCTGGCGAGAAATCGAATGCAGCGCCGACACGTGTTGCGCGAAGCGCTGCTGGCGTTCCAGCGGTGGCACCATGATCGAGAGGCCGCGCAGCCGCGCCTGCGAGATGTTGAGCATCGAAGCCGCCGTGCCGCTCGCCAGGAGCCGCATGCGATCTCGCATGGTGGCGCTGGCGAGCAGGCCCCAGAGATAGAGCGGGTGCAGCCCGGCGTCCTCGCGCGGCCGAAGGCGAAAGATGAGGTCGGGCATCAGCATTCGCCCGCCGGTCTTCCAGACATAGGCCGGCGTTCCGACCAGTTCCAGCGTGTTCTTGCGGCTGATGAGAAGGTCGCCTGCATGGACTTCGTGCCGCGGGTCCGGGGTTTCGCGGGCCGGCAGCGTCTTGTGGTCGGATTCGTCGTAGTTCGACCCGGCGAGCGCGCTCAGGCGAAGCACGCCCCATTCGCCGGCTCGCCGCGGCCGCTCTTCGCAGCGAGGGCTGCGGCCGCCTTCGAAGTCGAGCACCTCGCCCAAGGTGCGGATCGGCCACTTGCGGGGATTGGCGGCAGCGTCGCCGAACATCTCGGTATGCAGCGCGCGCACCAGCTCGTCGCCCTTGGCGATCGATTCGCGCCGCAGTCCGGCCAGGCGCTCCGCGCAGGTCATGGCGGCCACTCGCTTGCGCTGGTCGTCGAGCGGCGGCACGGGGATGCGGATGGCGGCCATGTAGTCGGTCGGCACCCGCTTCTGTCCGGCGGTGCCGGTGAAGCTCATCACGGCCTGCCGCCGAAAGCTTTCGCGCCGGACGAAGAAGTAGAGCCATTCGGGCAGCACCAGCTCGCGCGCCCGCAGCACATGGAACTCGGTCGAGCCGAAACCCCAGCCGCCGACCATTTCGGCGACGCAGGCCGCCTTGCCGTTCTCCATGCAGGGCGTGATCTTGGCGAACAGCACGTCGCGATCGCGGAACACGGTGTAGCCGCGGCGCACTTCGCCGTAAGGCCGCGTGAGTCGCTGCACGATGCGCCCGGACACGGCATCGACCGCCGACATCGGCACGAAGCTGACCACGTCGTCATCCGCCAGGCCGTGGTTCCGTGGCAGCCGAGGATTGATGTCGCAGACCTCGGCCAGCGCAAGCTCGCGGATGCGCATCAGGGGGATCCTTCTTCTTCGCCGAGCGCCTGGCGCAGGGCATCGATCTCCATCGCGATCTGCTGTTCGATCGCGCTCAGTTCCTCGAGCAGCTCGCGCGGATCGAGATGCTCGTTCTGCGATTGATTGAGGGGCCGGTAGCGCGATGCCGACAGGTTGAAATCCTTGCCGCGCAGGTCGTCGGCACTGGCGAACCACCACTTGTGCGGCCACTCGGCGTTTCGGTCGCGAGCCTGCCACTCGGCCAGGGCGGCATCGCGCCGCGCGAAAGCGGCGGCCATCGCCGGCAGGTCGTCGGTGTCGATCGCGGTGTCGTGGTTGGCGTCGAGCCGATAGCCGTCATGGTCGACATGCAGGAACTGCACGTGCCCGGTACTGCCGCCGCGGGAGAAGATCAGCACCGAGGTCTTGACGCCCGAATAGGGCTGGAACACGCCGCTCGGCAGACTCAGCACGGCCTCGATGCGGTTGTCGTCGATCAGCTGGCGCCGCAATTCGCGGTGCGCCGAGGTGGCGCCGAACAGCACGCCCTCCGGAACGATGACGGCGGCGCGGCCCTCCGGCCGGAGGCTCGCCAGGATGTAGCGCAGGAACAGGAGTTCGGTGGCGCTGGTGGTGCCGATGCGAAGCTCGGCCACGATGCGGTCCTTGTCGACCCGGCCCGAGAAGGGCGGGTTGGCGAGCACCACGTGATAGCCGCCGCTCGGCATCTCGAGCGCCTTGCGGCGTTCGATGTCGAGCGCGGCGGTGAGCACGTTGCGCTGCAGGATCGGCACCTTCGAGAGGCCGCGCAGCGTGAGGTTCATGGCGGCCAGCCGAACCATCTTCGGGTCGACATCGTTGCCGTAGAAGGTGCGGCCCTGCAGGGTGCGCAGGTCGTCGGCCGAAAGCCGGTCGCCGTTGCCGCGCTGGTGCCGCTTGCCGTCGGTCTCGGCTTCGGAGACGCCCTGTGGCGACGAGTGCGCGAGCCGGATGTGGTTGTAGGCCGCGACCAGGAAACCGGCGGTGCCCGCGGCCGGGTCGTAGACGGTTTCGCCGAGCTGCGGATCGATCATGCGGACGATGCCGCGAATGATGTGCCGCGGGGTGCGGAACTGGCCGAGTTCGCCGGCCTGCTTGATCTGCCGCAGCACGTGTTCGAACAGGTCGCCCTTGGTATCGGCGTCGGCCCGGTCGAGCTCGAGGCCGTCGATCAGCTTCAGAAGCTGGGTCAGCACCGTCGGGTCGTCGATGTCCAGGCGGGCGCCGCGCATGAAATCCTGCGGCGAAGCCTCGCCGATCTGCGCGAAGAACGGAAAGACCTCGTCGCGCACGAAACGCACCAGCGCATCCCCGGTGAGTTGGCGGGCCCAGGCCGACCACCGAAAGCGGCTGCGATCGATGCGGGGGCTGCCGGTTTGCATCAGCCTGGCCGCGATGCCCCCGTCCTGCAGGTCGAACGAAAGGGCGTTGAGCGGGTTGCGCAGCTCCCACTCGCCGACGAAGCGGCTTTCGTAGCCGGCTTGCAGCGCGACCGCCTCGGCGTCGATGCCCTCGACCAGGTAGAAGAAAAAGAAGAACGAAAGCTGCTCGGCGTTGTTGACCGGATCCGGATAGCCGCCGCCGAAGAGATAGTCGCGAATCTGGTCGATCGACCGTCGCATGTCGGGGGTCAAGGGCATGGGCGGATGCGAAAGGACATGGAGCGGCCGGGGGCGGATGAGGAGCGGGGTGTGAGTGTAGGAGGCAATCCGCGGACAATTCACGCATGAATGCTCAACCTGTTTCCATCGAAGTCGTTCAAGGCGACCTTTCGGCTTATCGCAAAGGCAATACCGGCGTCGACTATGTCCATCGTTTCGAATCCGGCCGGCCGGGTCCGCACGTCCTGATCAACGCCCTGACCCATGGCAACGAGATCTGCGGCATGGTGGCCGCTCGGCACCTGCTCGACACCGGCGTGCGGCCGCGGGTCGGCACCCTGACGGTGAGCTTCGCGCATGTCGAGGCCTACGACGCCTTCGATCCGAGCCGGCCTTTCGAAAACCGCCAGATCGTCCACAACCTGAACCGCATCTGGTCGGACGAGATGCTCGAAGGCAGCGAAGACAGCCCCGAATTGCGCCGGGCGCGAGCGCTTCGGCCGGTGGTCGCGGCCGCCGACCACATCCTCGACATCCACTCGACCAGCCAGGACGTGGTGCCGTTCTGGGTCTACCCGGATTTCGAGCGCAACGCGCAGGTGGCGACGGCGATCGGCTTGCCGTCGGTGCATCTCGTGATGCCGAACGGCCTGGGCTCCGGAACGCCGCTGATCCAGCACGGACGCCATGCGGGGCAGGACGCGCCCGGCGCAGCGCTGGTCGCCGAATGCGGCCAGCACTTCAAGCAGGCGACCGCGGATGTGGCGGTGGAAGTCACCTTGCGCTTCCTGGCGCACTTCGGCCTGATCGAGCACGAGATGGCGGGGTCTCGAGACGAAGCGCGAAGGTTCCAGCTTTTGGAAACCCACATCATCAAGGACGCGAACTTTAGTTTTGTCCGGCCCCTGATCGGCTTCGAAGTATTCGCCAAGGGCGAGCTGATCGCCAACAACGGCGAGGACGAGATCCGCGCACCTTGCGACGACTGCACGGTCTTCATGCCGGCGCAGCGCGCCATCGTCGGGCGCGAGGCCGTGTACCTGACGCGGCCGCTCTGAGGCCCGTGTTGAAAGGCTCGGGGCACGGCCGAGGACATCGCGACGTAACGCCTGCGCACAACGGCTGATGCGGGCGAACGACGGCTTGTAGGCGCATGCGCTCGCCACGGCGCGCACATGGCCGATCAAGCCCAACCGCATCCGGTGGTCAACATGCCTTAAAGCCAGCGCAATCCGGCGTCGGTTCGTTGATCGCCACATCGGAGGCTGCCATGCCGACTTTTCTCGACCAGTTCGTCGACCCCACTGACCCGAACCGGGTTGCGGCCTTCGCGGCGCCGGCGCCGGCGCCGGTTCGGGTGCTGGGCTGGACCCTCGACCCCGAAAGCTATGCCAGCCTTCACGAACGCGTGACGCGGCGGTCTCATGCCGAGCGCATCGCGGCATTGAAGGGTCTCCAGTACGCCGGGGAGATCGCCGACGGCCCGCCGGTGCAGGCGACCGGCGGCCAGCCGCAGGGCTATTACGTGCCGAGCGACACGATCGTCGGCTGCGAACTCGCACAGCAGATGGGTATCCGGCACGAAGGCGACCTGTTCGGCGGCGTGGTGCCGCACGCCTATGTCTCGACCAAGGCGATCAGCCACGGGCTTTTCGGCAGCCAGCCGGCGGCGCCGCCGGAATGGGATGCGGCTCTCGCGCCGCGCATTCGTTCGAGCGTGCTGGACGGCTACACCGCCTTCAGCAAGGCGGATGCGCGCGCGGCCGGTCGTTCGTTGCTGGCGGCCGGCAGCGTGCGGGTCAAGCCGGTTCGCGCCACCGGCGGCCGCGGGCAGTCGGTTGCGCTGGATGCCGATGCGCTCGACCGTCAGATCGCCGAAGCGCCCAACCTGGAGACCGACGGACTGGTGCTGGAGCGCAACCTTCGCAAGCCCCGCACGCTGAGCATCGGGCAGGTCAGCGTCGGCGCGATGCGGGTCAGCTACTACGGGCTGCAGCGCCTCACCCGCAACCACAAGGGCGACTGGGTCTACGGCGGGTCGGACCTCACCTGCGTCTGCGGCGATCTCGACGTGCTGCATGGGATGCCGCTCGCGCCGTCGCTCAAGCTGGCCATCAACCAGGCCCGGGCCTACCATGCGGCGGTGATGGAAACTTTCCCCGGCTTCATGGCATCGCGCATCAACTACGACGTGGCGCAGGGCCGCGACGACGCGGGCCGTTGGTGCTCCGGCGTGCTCGAACAGTCCTGGCGGATCGGGGGCGCGACCGGCGCCGAGATTGCGGCGATGGAGGTGTTTCGAGCCGAGCCGCATCGCCAGCAGGTGCGGGCTTCGTGCGTCGAGGTGTTCGGCGAGGCCGAGCTGCCGCCGGGCGCCAGGGTTTACTTCAGCGACATCGATCCCGCCGTGGGCCGCCTGACGAAGTACAGCTTCGTCGAACCGCATGCCGACCCGACATAGCAAGATCGATATTCCGGTCGACGGCCAGCACATCGACGGCACGCTGGTCGCGGCTTCGAACACGGTGCCGGGCGTGTTGCTGGTGCATGGCTGGGACGGCAGCCAGGAGCAGTACCTGGCGCGGGCACACGAGATCGCCGCGCTCGGCTGCGTCTGCCTCACCTTCGACCTGCGCGGCCATGCGCGGCACGCGGCCCAGCGCCGATCGGTGAGTCGCAACGACAACCTGCGCGACCTGCTGGCCGCCTACGACGTGCTGGTGGGGCATCCGACGGTGGACCCCGAATCGATCGCGATCGTCGGCAGCAGCTACGGCGGTTACCTGGCCGCGATCGCCACCACGGTTCGAAAGGTGCGGTGGCTGGCGCTGCGTGCGCCGGCGCTGTATCGCGATTCGCAATGGGAGGTGCCGAAGGGCTCGCTGAGCCGGAGCGACCTGGCGACCTACCGTCAATCCGTGGTGCCGTCCGACGAGAACCGCGCGCTCAAGGCCTGCGCGGCGTTTCGCGGCGATGCGCTCATCGTCGAGTCGGAGCACGACAAGACGGTGCCGCACCCGGTGATCGAAAGCTATCTGGGTTCGCTCAAGCGCGTGAAGTCGGTCACCTACCGGGTGTTGGCGGATGCCGACCACGCCCTCTCGACCGAGAGTGCGCGGCAGGCCTACGGGATGCTGCTGGTGTCGTGGATGACCGAGATGACGCTGGGCGCGCGGGCGGCGACCGGATTGCTCCGGCCGCTGCCGCACAGTCCGCGTTGAGCGCAGTCGGTGCGCTGAGATCGTTCCGCTCCTGCGACGAGCAAGGAGCTTGGCGCAAGAGCAATTCCTTCTGCTAGTGCTGCTGCTCCTTGCCTCGCCCGGTCTCGGCCTGCAATTCGTCGATGCGGCGCGAGGCGTCTGCCTTGCTCAGGTTCTCGTCGACGGGCTGCTTGGCTTCTTCGCTCAAGGTCTTGAGGTAGGAGCGCTGCGCGCCGGTCATCGGCTCGTCGCCGGTGACCCACTGCGACGGGTCCTTCTCCATGTTGCTCTGTTCATGGAGGGCCTGGGTTTGCTTGTCGGTCATTCGAAGCTCCTGAGAATGCTGTTGAAAAAAACAGTATTCGCCGCCGCTGCGCGCGCCGCGTAGGTCAAGGGCGCGGGTCGCTGTCCGGCGCGTCAGGACGCCAGGAACAGCGCGGGGTCGACCATCGCCCGGTTCAAGCTCACCGACCAGTGCAGGTGCGGCCCGGTGACACGTCCGGTGGCGCCGACCGCGCCGAGGCGCTCGCCGGCACGCAGGCGGTCGCCGCTTCGAACATCCATGGCGCTCAGGTGGCAGTACATCGTGAGCAATCCGCGGCCATGGTCGAGCCAGACCGTGCCGCCGTTGAAGAAGTAGTCGCCGACATCGATCACGGTGCCGGCCAGCGGTGCAACGACCGGCGTGCCCGTGGCTGCCGCGATGTCCATGCCGCTGTGCGGATTGCGAGACTGCCCGTTGAACACGCGGCGCAGGCCGAACGAACTCGACCGGCGGCCCGGCACCGGCACTTCCATCTCCAAGCGCTCCGGATAGGGCTCGCTGTAGGCCGCGGTGACCTTGGCGAGGTGGGTGCGCTCCCGCTCGTAGCGGGCAAGATCCGCGGGCGCAAGGTCGACCTTGCCGGGGGGCACCTTGAGTTGCTGCTCGCTGTAGCGCTTCGGGGAGATCACGTAACGCAATCGGCGCGTCGAAACGGATGTCGATGTCGATGTCGATGTCGATGTCGATGTCGCCGCGCGGCGCGCCTCGCGCACTTCGACGAAGGCCTCGCCCGGAGCCGCGGAAAGCGGAATGCCGACCAACGCCGTCCATTCGATCGGATCGCCGACCACCAGCACCGGCAAGTCGCCGACCAGCGCGCCCGGCCTTTCCGCGGCCGGACCCAGCGACAGGCGCGCGACGCCGCCCGGTACCTGCGAGGGCTGCGGGAACACCGCCCCGGCCCCTTGGCCCTGACTGCGCGCAGGGGTCGGATGAAGCAGGGCAAGGGTCGCGCCGCCGGCGGATGCCAGCACGAAGCGCCTTCGATCGAGTTCGGCTTGCACCTCTACTTGCCCCAGCTGTCGCGAAGGCCCGCGGCCCGGTTGAACACCAGCGGGCCGGACGAGGTGGCGCGCGGGTCGGGAACGAAGTAGCCGTGCCGCTCGAACTGGAACGCGCCGCCGCTCGCCGGCGCATCCTTCAGGCAGGGCTCGACGAATGCCTTCACCGTGACCAGGCTCTCCGTGTTCAATTCGTCGTGCAATTCACCCGAACCCGGATTCGGCGCCGCGAACAGGCGCTCGTACAGCCGGACCTCGGCCTCGACCGCGTCCGCCACCGCGACCCAGGTGATGTTGCCCTTCACCTTGACCGCATCCGCGCCCGGCGTGCCGCTCTTGGTGTCGGGCACCAGCCGGGCCTGCACCTCGACCAGCCGGCCTTCGGCATCCCGCACGGCGCCGGTGCATTCGACGACATGCCCGTACTTGAGCCGAACCTTGTTGCCCGGGAACAGCCGGAAAAATCCCTTCGGCTGAACGTCTTCGTAGTCGGTGCGCTCGATCCAGACCTCGCGGCCCAGCTTGAAGCTGCGCCGGCCGAGTTCCGGAAGATGCGGGTGGACGGGCGCCGAGCAGTCGTCGAGCACCTCGTCGCCGCCCATCCGTGCCGCCCAGTCGGTGATGACCAGCTTGACCGGGTCGAGCACCGCCATGGCACGCGGCGCGGTCGGGTCGAGCGTGTCGCGCAGGGCCGCCTCGAGGCTCGCGTAGTCGATCCAGCCGCCCGACTTGGTCACCCCCGAACGTTCGCAGAAGAGCTTGAGCGCGGCGGGCGTGTAGCCGCGGCGGCGGAGGCCTGCGAGCGTGGGCATGCGCGGGTCGTCCCAGCCGTCGACCAGGCCTTCCTCGACCAGCTGGCGGAGCTTGCGCTTGCTGGTGACGATGTGCGTGACGTTGAGCCGGGCGAATTCGTACTGGCGCGGATGCGGGCTGGCGATCAGGCCGCCTTCGGCGAGACGGTCGAGCAGCCAGTCGTAGAAGGGGCGCTGGTCCTCGAATTCGAGCGTGCAGATGCTATGGGTGATCTCCTCCAGCGCGTCCTCGATCGGATGGGCGAAGGTGTACATCGGATAGATGCACCACTTGTCGCCGGTGTTGTGATGCGTCGCCCGGCGGATGCGGTAGAGCGCCGGGTCCCGCAGGTTGATGTTGGGGCTCGCCATGTCGATCTTCGCCCGCAGCACCGCGGCGCCGTCGTCGAGCTGGCCGTCGCGCATCGCGCGAAAGCGGGCGAGGTTCTCGTCCGGGCTGCGGCTGCGGAAGGGGCTGTCGACGCCGGGCGTATTGAAGTCGCCGCGCGTGGCCCGGATCTCTTCGGCGCTCTGCTCGTCGACGTACGCGAGTCCGGACTCGATCAGGTGTTCGGCGGCCCGGTACATGAAGTCGAAGTAGTCGCTCGCGAAGTAGACATGCTCCGCGGCCTGACCGGGACTCTGCGGCTGGTCGGCCAGCCGGGTGTCGTAGCCGAGCCATTCGACGGCATCGCGGATCGCGTCGACATACTCCTGCTCTTCCTTCTCGGGGTTGGTGTCGTCGAAGCGCAGATGGCAGACGCCGCCGTACTCGCGTGCCAGTTCGAAGTTGAGCCAGATGCTCTTGGCATGGCCGATGTGGAGGTAGCCGTTGGGTTCCGGCGGAAAGCGGAGCCGGACCTGCGCCGGATCGTCGATACCCTCGGCATGGTGCCGTGCGTCGCCCGGGGAGCCGCCCCAGCGGCGCTTTGAATAGGTACCTTGCTGGAGGTCGTTCTCGATCACATGGCGAAGGAAATTACTCGGCTTGGAAGGCTCTTGCACGGGGGGAGAAGTCATGGTTTTCATTCTAGGCGGGGGTCCGGCGACGTTACGTCCTGAAACGTTCTTCACAGAGCAGCGTGCACCGGCTTCACCTTTGCGGCGTTCAATCGATTCATGGGCAAACGACGCCCGTTCACAGGAGCAGACAACATGACCCCGATTCGTTCCACCTTCTTCAAATGCGCTGCGGTCGCCGCAGTGGCGGCGGGTGCGTTGTTCACGGCCGCTTCGGCCAACGCGAGCGGCGTGCAATGGTCGGTCGGCATCAATGCCCCCGGCGTTGCCCTCGGTGTCGCCGCGCCTCCGGTGTATTACGCGCCGGCCCCGGTCTACTACAACGCGCCGCCGGTTTATTACCAGCCGCCGCCTCCGGTCTATTACCGGCCGGCCCCGGTGTACTACGGCCCCCGCCCGTACTACGGTCCGCCGCCCGGCTACTACCGCCACCACCATCAGCATCGGCGCGATTGGCGCTGAACGCGGCCACCCGGCATTAGAGGCCCTTGCGGCTCTGATGCATCGGTCGTCGAACCAAAGGCCGGCTCCGGAAGGAGTCGGCCTTTTTTCATGAGGGTCGCCGGCTCGCGGCGACCCTTGACGCCCTCTACATCGCGCGGAAGAGGTGGGCGTAGAGTCGGCTGACCGGTATCTTCTCGGGCCGACCGCGCAGGCCCAGGTGCAGCTTGCCGGCCTCGTCGCGATGCACCGTTTCGATCGCCTCGCTCCGCACCACGATCGCTCGATGCACCTGCCACCAACGATCGGCGTCCAGTTGCGGCATCAGTTGCTTGAGCGGCGTACGGATCAGGTATTCGCGTTCGGTCGTCAGCACCCGCACGTACTTGTCGGCTGCCTCGAAGTACTGCACCTCGTCGATCGGCACCATGCGGATGGCGCTGCCGGCGCTGCCCGCCTCGCTCGCCGCGATCAGCCGCAAGGGCGCGCCGGGTGCGCCAGCGGTCGACGCCGGCCGCTCTGCACCTGCATCGGCCGGCGTTCGGCTGGCGTTCGGCGCCGCCTCGCCTGCGGCGGCCAGCAGACGGCGCCACTGGTCGAGCGTTTGGGTCAGCAGGTCGTCTGCCGGCTGGTCGATCGCACGGCGCTGCGCCAATGCCTCCCGAAGCCGCGCCACGGTGCGCTGCAGCCGCGCCGGCTGGACGGGCTTGAGCACATAGTCGAGCGCCTGTGCATCGAATGCGCGCGCGGCGTATTCGTCGTAGGCCGTCACGAAGACCAGCTGCGGCATGGGCGCCTCGTCGGCCGGCCAGGCGTCGGCCAGTTCGGCCGCCGCGGCGAGGCCGTCCTGGCCCGGCATGCGGATATCGAAGAACAACACCTGCGGCAACAGCCGCAGCGCCTCCCGCACGGCGGTATGCCCGTCTCCGACCACGGCCACCACTTGGAGCTCGGGCCAGGCCGAGGCCAGCTCGGCACGAAGGGCCTGCGCGAGCAAGGGTTCGTCTTCGGCGATGAGCGCGGTGAGTGCGGTGGTCGTCATGGAAGTGGAAAGCGGAGGGTGGCGCACGCGCCGCCGCCGGGCGCAGCGGCGAGATGCAGGCTGGCGCGCTCGCCGAACACGGCGGTGAGTCGTTCGCGCACCTGGGTCAGGCCGAAGCCGCCGCCGTCGCCCCTGTCGTCAACGGCCTTCGGTGCCGCCAGCAGCTGTTCGCCCAGGCCGAGGCCGGTGTCGATCACGTCGATGCGGAGCAGTTCGGCCTCGCGCTCTGCCCGCACCGTGATGCGGCCGCCCTCGACCTGCGGCTCGAGGCCGTGGCGGATGCTGTTCTCGACCAGCGGCTGCAGCAAGAGCGGCGGCACCGGAACGTCGCGCAGATCCGCGGGCAGCTCGAGCGCGTAGGCCAGGCGGGGTCCCATGCGGATCGACATCAGCTCGAGATAGTCCGACAGCCGATCGAATTCGGCTGCGAGCGGATGCGCGAGCGTTCGCGATCCGCTGAGCGTGACCCGCAGGTAGCTGTTCAGGCGGTCCAGCATCTCGATGGCCCGGGGCGGGTCGATCGAGATCAGCACCCGCAGGTTGGCCAGCGTGTTGAAGAGCATGTGCGGCTCGAGCTGGGTCTCGAGCAGCTTGAGCCGGGCCTCGGTCGCGTTGCGTTGCGCGATCGCGATCTCGCCCTCCAGGAACTTGCTCTTGCCGCCGGCGTAGTAGTAGTAGCAGATCGCCACGCAGGCCAGGATGGTGATGACCAGTGTCGAGGCGAGCTTTTGCGGGCTGAAGGTTCGGAATTCGAGCAGCGGCATGCCGGTCCAGAAGTCGCCGATGGCGTTGCCGCCGATGAAGCCGCCGGCGATGCCGGCGACGATCAGGAGCACCCGGCGGATGCCGTGCGGCCATGGCCTGTTCGGATCGGTGCTGAGCGCGAAGCGGCCGACCTCGATCACGATCCAGCTGACCATGCCGATCGACATCGAATAGATCAGCTGCACCGGCCACGGACCTCGGCCGGAGATCGCGAGCGCGGCGGCGATCAGGCAACAGAAGAGGGCCGTGCTCAGGCCGTGCCGCAGCACGTCCTGCGCATTGCCTCGCGTCAGGCCGCGGCGGAGCCGGTCGATCACCAGCGGTCACCGCCGAGCGCTTGCCGCTCGCGGGCGAGCAGGCGCTCGTAGAAGCTGCCGGTCGGCGAGAAGACGAACACCACGGCGCCATGGATCGCGAGCCCGAGCCCCCAGCCGAGCATCGGATACATGGCCCAGCCTTGCCCGCGGGCGGCGGCGAGCACCACCAGGAACAGGTTGACCAGCACATAGGCGGTGGCGTGGATGTAGAAGCCGAGCTTCAGGCCGGCGCGGCGGCGGGCGAGTTGCTCGACCTGGGCGTCCGGATGGGGCAGGGAAGCGGCAGCGAGCTGGGAATGGATGCGGGCCATGGTGATCTCTCCGGGTCGAAGGTGGAAGTGTGAAGCGATTGCGGGTTCGCGAAAAGGATCAGACGATGGGCGCGGTGCCGGCCGAGGCGCTGGCCGCGCTGTCGGCGGGCGACGCGTTCGTCTGCCGAGCCAGGCGCCAGAGCCTCGCCGCGCGGCCGATGAAGATGCCGCTGAAGACGCCGTACACGGCGCTGGTGCCGAGTGCGAAGGCCAGCTGGCGGGTCAGCTCGGGCTGCATCGCGACCTCGACGCCGACCGCGTACTTGGTAAAGAAGATGGCCATCATCAGGAGCAGTGGCACGGGGCTTCCGGCCACATGGAACTGGCGAGCGGCGCCGTCGTACCGGGTGGTCGAGGGCAGCGGTCGGCGGATCACGAAGATCGCGACCAGCGCGGCGGTACAGAGCCAGGCCAGCAGCGCCAGCGGCGAACCCCCGGAGGCCGAGACCACGCCGAAGATCGCGAGCGCGGTCATCACGACCGGCATGATCGTGAGGCGGGTCATGCCGACCGTTCCGCCACGCAGCTGCTTGAGCCCGACGGCGAGCAGGAGACCGAAGACGACGAAGACCCAGGTGGGCGTGTGAGCGAGGATCTGAATCAGCATGATGTTTCCCTGAAAAGTGATTGATTGGATGGAGGCGCGAGAGACGAGCTTGCTCTGACGATGCGGTCAGGCCCAGCCGAGCCACTGGGTCCAGACCAGCTGTCCGAGATAGCGGTTGGGCAGCAGCGTGAAGGCACCGGCGACGATGCATCCACTGGCGTAGGTCACCTGCATCGAGATGCGGTGGCCCCGAATATCACGCTGCGCCAAGTTCCAGAAGGCACGGCCGAGCCCGAAGAAAACGGCCGGCACCAACAGGTGTATCGGAGTGTATCCAGCGAGGTTCGGCAGGCGAAAGTCCCGGATCCAGAGCGCCGACACGGCCGCCAGCAACATCAGCGTGACCCAGGCGTAGCCCAGGGCGCGATGCATCACCGGCCGCTGGTTGTCCTGCCGCCGGGCCCAGAGCACCATCGGCCCGATCACCAGCGCGCCGATGGCTGCGGTCATGTGGACGGCGATGACGGGGGACATCTGCATGGCGGCTCCTGTTGCGTGTGGTTGAGCGGTCGTTGGAGCGGACTTTGAACCCGCCTGGGCCGATCCGCGATCGCGATGCGACGAAATGCCGTCACCGTTCGCGAAACGCCGCCGATCGGCGCCGAGCGATTCGATCGGCACGCCGGCCGCTGCTTTACCGGCGCTTTACGAGGTGTAAGCAAGGGCAGCTACGATTCCGCGCTCCACTCAGAGCAGCATTCCCCAAGCCGCCCTTATGTCTTCCCCGCCTCCCGAGTCCTTCCCTGCCGCAACGCCGGCGCCCCTGCCGCCGTCACGGCGCCGGATCTGGATCGGCAGGGTGCTGGCCCTCCTGGTGGTGCTGGCCCTGGTAGGCGGCGCCTGGTATCTCATCCAGCGCAACAACGCCCCCGCCGACCCGCGCGGCTTCGGCGGCGCAACCTCCACCGTCGGCCACGCGGCCGCCCGGCGGATGCAGTTGCCGATCAACATCGATGCGCTCGGTACCGTGGTGCCGCTCACCACCATCACGCTGCGCCCCCAGGTCGGCGGCGTGCTGACCGAGGTGCTCTACACCGAGGGCCAGACCGTCAAGAAGGGCCAGTTGCTCGCCCGCATCGATCCGCGGCCGTACGAGCAGGCCCTGATGCAGGCCCAGGGCACCCGGGTGCGCGACGAGGCCCAGCTCGAGGCGGCGCGAGTGACCTTGCAACGCTTTCGCACCTTGCTGCAGCAGGATTCGATCGCCCGGCAGGAGGTCGACACCCAGGCCGCGCTGGTCAAGCAGCTCGAAGGCACCGTGACCACCGACCGCGCCGCCGAAGGCGTCGCCCGCCTCAACCTCGACTACACCCGCATCACCGCGCCGGTCACCGGCCGCATCGGCCTGCGCACGGTCGATTCCGGCAACATCGTGGCGGCCAATGCCACCACCGGCATCGCCACCATCACGCAGATGAACCCGATCGACGTGCAGTTCTCGATGCCGCAAGACCGGGTGCCGGAGGTGCAGGCCCAGCTCGCCCAGAGCGCGGCGCTGCCGGTCAAGGCGATGGACCGGACCCGCGCCACGGTGCTGGACCAGGGCACCTTCTCGACCCTCGACAACGTGATCGACACCACCACCGGCACCGTCAAGGCGAAGGCGCGCTTCGCCAATGCCGGCACCACGCTGTTCCCGAACCAGTTCGTCAACGTGCAGATGACCTTGCGATCGATCGACGCCGTGGTGGTGCCGGTGACCGCGGTGCGAACCGGGCCGAACGGCACCTTCGTCTACGTCATCAACGAAGACCGCACGGTCTCGATGCGGACCGTCAAGCGCGGCGATTCGACGGTCGAGGTGGTGGCGATCCTCGAAGGCCTGCAGCCCGGCGAGAACGTGGTCACCGAAGGCGGCGACCGGATCCAGGACGGTGCCCGCGTCGTCCTCCAGGGCGATCGGCCGGCGACAGGGCCGCGCCCGGGTGCGTCCGGTCCGCGCGGGGCCCGTGGCCCTGGCGGTCCCGGCGGAGAACGCCGGCGGCCGCCGCAATGACCGGGCGCCGAGGGCCGGTGGCATGAGCCCTTCGAAGCCTTTCATCGAACGCCCGGTGGCCACGGGCCTCCTGATGCTGGCGATCGTGCTGGCCGGCCTGGTGGGATTCAGATTCCTGCCGCTGGCCGCGCTGCCGCAGGTCGACTATCCGACCATCCAGGTGCAGACGCTCTATCCGGGCGCGAGTCCCGAGGTGATGAGCCGCACCGTCACCGCGCCGCTGGAGCGCCAGTTCGGCCAGATGGCAGGCCTCGACCGGATGAGTTCGACCAGCGCTTCGGGCGTGTCGATCGTCACGCTGCAGTTCGCGCTCGATCAAACGCTCGACGTCGCCGAGCAGCAGGTGCAGGCCGCCATCAATGCCGGCGGTTCGCTGCTGCCGGCCGACCTGCCGGCGCCGCCGGTGTACGCCAAGGTGAATCCGGCCGATGCGCCGATCCTGACGCTGGCCGTGAGCTCGGCGACGCTCCCGCTCACCGAGGTGCAGAACCTTGCCAACACCCGGCTCGCGCAGAAGATCAGCCAGGTCGGCGGCGTCGGGCTGGTGGCGATCTCGGGCGGGCAGCGGCCCGCGGTGCGCATCCAGGCGGACACCAATGCGCTGGCCTCGGTCGGCATCGGGCTCGACACCCTGCGCACCGCCATCTCGGCCGCCAACGCCAACAGCGCCAAGGGTGGCTTCGACGGACCGAAGCGCTCGTACACCATCAATGCCAACGACCAGCTGGTCACGGCCGCCGACTACAAGAACCTGATCGTGGCCTGGAAGAACGGCGCCCCGATCCGCATGACCGACGTGGCCCGCGTGGTCGATGGCGCCGAGAACACCCAGCTCGGCGCCTGGGCTGCGCTGCGCACCGAGACGGCGGCGGGCAAGTCCGACGCGGCGGGACAGGCCAACGACGCGCCGGTTCTCTATCCCGCGATCATCCTGAACGTGCAGCGCCAGCCGGGCGCCAATGTCATCGGCACGGTCGATGCCATCCGCAAGCAGCTGCCGGAGCTGCAGGCGTCGCTGCCGGGTGCGCTCAAGGTCGAGGTGCTGAGCGACCGCACCACCGGCATCCGGGCGTCCGTACACCATGTGCAGCTGGAGCTGGCGTTGGCGGTGGTGCTGGTGGTGCTGGTCATCTTCTTCTTCCTGCACAGCCTACGCGCCACCGTGATCGCCAGCCTGGCGGTACCGATCTCGCTCATCGGCACCTTGGGGATGATGTACCTGCTCGGCTACAGCCTCAACAACCTGAGCCTGATGGCGTTGACGATCGCCACCGGCTTCGTGGTCGACGACGCGATCGTGATGATCGAGAACATCGCCCGCTACCTGGAGGAGGGCGAAACGCCCTTCGCCGCGGCGCTCAAGGGCGCGACCCAGATCGGCTTCACCATCATCTCGCTCACGGTGTCGCTGGTGGCGGTGCTGATCCCGCTGCTCTTCATGGGCGACGTGGTGGGCCGGCTGTTCCGCGAATTCGCGGTGACGCTGGCGATCACCATCCTGATTTCCGCGGTGGTCTCGCTCACGCTGGTGCCGATGATGTCGGCCCGCTGGCTGCGCCCCGCCGCGGCACCCGGCGAGGCGCACACCGAAGGCGGCCGTTTCGGCGCCGCGGTGCAGCGCGGCATGGACCGCGTGATCGCCCGCTACGACACCTGGCTGCGATGGGTGCTGCGGCACCAGCCCTTGACCCTGCTGGTCGCGCTCGCGACCCTGGTGCTCACGGTGCTGCTCTACGTGCTGATCCCCAAGGGCCTTTTCCCTACGCAGGACACCGGACAGCTCAAGGCTCGGATCGAGGCCGCGCAAGAGGTTTCGTACCTGCGCATGGCCGAGCTGCAGCAGTCGGCCGCCAACGCCATCCTGGCGGACCCGGCGGTGCAGAGCCTGAGCTCGGTGGTCGGCGTGGATGCGGCGAACAACACCGCGCTCAACACCGGCAGCCTGCTGATCAACCTGCGATCCGATCGCGAAGCGCAGGAACTCGTGATGCAGCGCCTGCGCGACCGGGTGCGCAACAACGTGGCCGGCGTCACACTCTACCTGCAGCCGACCCAGGACCTCACCATCGATGCCGAGACCGGCCCGACCGAGTTCCGGGTCTCGCTCGAAGGCGTGGACACCACCACCGTCAACCAGTGGTCGCGCAAGCTGGTGGAAAGGTTGCGCAGCGTGCCGGAGGTGCGCAACGCCACCACCGATGCCGGTGCGCAAGGCCTGGCGGCGTATGTCGACATCGACCGCAACACCGCTTCGCGTTTGTCGGTCACCGCGAGTTCGGTCGACGACGCGCTCTACAGCGCCTTCGGCCAGCGCATCGTCTCGACCATCTTCACCGAGACCAACCAGTACCGGGTGATCCTCGAAGCCCAGCGCGAATCACTCGATTCGCCGCAGGGCCTCGGCAACCTGCAACTGCGCACCGGCTCCGGCACCGCCACGCCGCTGTCGTCGCTGGCCACCGTGCGCGAGCAGTTCGCGCCGCTGCAAGTGACCCGCGTGGCCCAGTACCCCGCGGCCATCGTCGGCTTCGATACCGCGCCCGGCGTGGCGCTCGGCAAGACCGTCTCGGCGATCCGGCAGGCCGCCAAGGACATCGCCTTGCCCGCGGGCGTGACCATGAGCTTTCTGGGTGCGGCCGGTGCCTACGAGCGCTCGTTGACCAACCAGCTGTGGCTGATCCTGGCGGCGGTGGTCTGCGTCTACATCGTGCTCGGCGTGCTGTACGAGAGCTACGTGCATCCGCTCACGATCCTGTCGACCTTGCCGTCGGCTGGCGTTGGTGCGCTGCTGGCCTTGATGGTCACCGGCAACGACCTCGGCGTGATCGGGATCATCGGCATCATCCTGCTGATCGGCATCGTGAAGAAGAACGCGATCATGATGATCGACTTCGCCATCGACGCCGAGCGCAACCAGGGCAAGTCGCCGGACGAGGCGATCCACCAGGCGGCGTTGCTGCGGTTCCGGCCGATCTTGATGACCACGCTCGCGGCCTTGTTCTCGGCGCTGCCGTTGATGTTCGGCTGGGGCGAGGGGGCGGAGTTGCGGAGGCCCCTGGGGTTGGCGATCTTTGGCGGGTTGGTGGTGAGCCAGGTGTTGACCTTGTTCACGACGCCGGTGATTTATCTGGCGTTTGATCGGGTTGGGAGGAGGTTGGGGTCGCGGGTTGGGGGCAGGTCGTGACTGCCGCCTTGTCGTTCGCTTTTAATTTGGGTTTGGGTTTGGGTTTTGCCTCTTGCCTGAGACAGGGGCCGGGTTTCGCCCCGGCGGGCGACTCACTTTCTTTTGCTTCGCCAAAAGAAAGTAAGCAAAGAAAAGGCGACCCCACTGTGCGCGTCCCTCCGCTGCGCGGAGGGCAACCTGCGGTGCTCGGTGCTCGCGGGGTCTGCGCAAACTCGCTTCGCTCAAACACGCGCAGCCCTGATCCGCGATCCCCTCCGCTCCTCGGCACGCACAGAGGGGATAGGGGAACGGGGAACGACTTCGCTTCGCTCGTCTCCAGACACACGAGTACGCGCCATGGCGCGTTGGAGTTGGAGTTGGGGTTAGGGTCGGGGTTGGTTCCCAATCCCCTCTGCGCGTGCCGAGGAGCGGAGCTTTTGGCGGATCAGGGCCGCGCGTGTTTGAGCGAAGCGAGTTTGCGCGGACCCCGCCAAAAGCGAGCACCGCAGGTTGCCCTCCGCTTTGCGGAGGGTCACGCGCAGTGGGGTCGCCTTTTCTTTGCTTACTTTCTTTTGGCGAAGCAAAAGAAAGTGAGTCGCCCGCCGGGGCGAATCCCGGCCAGCCCGCTCGGCAGAGCAAAGACCTCAAAACCTCCCACTCACCCGACCAACGGCAGTCCAGATAGCCCATTGGCGGCATCCAGAGATCACTGCTCGACACAAGTTGCAAGGAGAGCAACTTGAACCTCTCCAAACCTTTCGTCCAACGCCCCATCGCCACCATCCTGCTGACGATCGGCATCGCCCTCGCCGGCCTGGTCGCTTTCTTCGTCCTCCCGGTCTCCCCCCTCCCGCAGGTCGACTTCCCCACCATCTCGGTGCAGGCGAGCCTCGCCGGCGCCAGCCCCAGCACCATGGCGTCGAGTGTCGCCACCCCGCTGGAGCGCCGGCTCGGCATCATCCCCGGCGTCAACGAGCTCACCTCGACCAGCTCCAACGGCTCGACCCGCATCTCGCTGCAGTTCGACTTGAAGCGCAACATCGACAGCGCCGCGCGCGAGGTGCAGGCCGCGATCAACGCCGCCCGCGCCGACCTGCCGTCGACGCTTCGCAGCAACCCGACCTACCGCAAGCGGAACCCGACCGCGGCGCCGGTGATGATCCTCGCGCTCACGTCGAAGACCCGCACGCCGGGGCAGATCTACGAGACCGTGTCCAACATCGTCAGCCAGCGGCTGTCGCAGGTGGAGGGCGTCGGCGAAGTCGAGATCGGCGGCGGTTCGCTGCCGGCGGTGCGGGTCGAGCTCGAACCCTTCTCGCTCAACCGGATGGGCATCAGCACCGAGGACGTGCGGGCCGCCATCCAGGCCAACAACGCGAATCGGCCGAAGGGCGCGATCGAGAGCGAAGACCGCCGGCTGCAGATCTACACCCCGGCCGCCGGGCGCCGCGCCGCGGACTACCGCGACCTGGTGATCGCCTGGCGCAACAACGCGCCGGTGCGGCTCGGCGACGTGGCCACCGTCATCGACAGCGTCGAGAACACGCGCACGCTCGGCCTCTTCAACGGCGCGCCGGCGGTGGTGGTGCTGGTCACGCAGGCGCCGGGCGCCAACATCATCGAAACCGTGGACGGCATTCGCGACCTGCTGCCGGAGCTGAGCGCGCAGCTGCCGCAGGACATCCAGATCCAGGTCGCGTCCGATCGCACCAATTCGATCCGCTCGTCGCTGCGCGAGATCGAATTCACGCTGGTGGCGTCGATCGTGCTGGTGGTGCTGGTGGTGGGCCTGTTCCTGCGCAAGGCGCGCGCCACCATCATTCCGGCGGTGGCGACGGTGGTGTCGCTGCTCGGCACCTTCGGCGTCATGTACCTGATGGGCTTCAGCCTCAACAACCTGAGCCTCATGGCGCTCACGGTCGCGACCGGCTTCGTGGTGGACGACGCCATCGTGGTGCTCGAGAACACGGCCCGCCATGTTGAGGCCGGCATGAACCGCGTCGAGGCCGCGCTGCTCGGGGCGCGCGAGGTCGGCTTCACCGTGCTGTCGATCAGCCTGTCGCTGGTGGCGGTGTTCATTCCGCTGCTGTTCATGGGCGACCAGGTCGGCCGGCTGTTCCGCGAGTTCGCGGTCACGCTGTCGGCGGCGGTGATGATTTCGCTGGTCATCTCGCTCACCACCACGCCGATGCTGTGCGCGCTGCTGCTGCGAAGCGAGGCCGAGGAAGGCCCTCGCAAGCCGCGCGGCCGCGTGATCGGCTGGCTGGGCGACCGGCTGGAGCGCGGCTGGCAATGGACCTTGCGCACCTATGCGCACAGCCTCGACTGGGCGCTCGCCAGCAAGGCGGTGGTGATGATCGTGCTGCTGGCGGTGATCGGGCTCAACGTCTATCTCTTCAACGCGATTCCCAAGGGCTACTTCCCGCAGCAGGACAACGGGCAGCTCAATGCGGGGCTGCGCGCGGACCAGAGCATCTCGTCGGTGGCGCTCGGCGAGAAGCTGCGGCAGGCGGTCGACATCATCCGCAAGGATCCGGCGGTGGACACCGTGGTGGGGTTCTCGGGCGGGGCACGCGCAGGCGGCGGCTTCATGTTCGTCAACCTGAAGCCGATTTCGCAGCGCACCGAGAAGACCGCCGCCGTCATCGACCGGCTGCGGCCGCAGCTCAACCAGCTGACCGGGCTGCGCGTGTTCCTGAGCCCGGTGCAGGACCTGCGGATGGGCGGGCGGTCCAGCAATTCGAGCTACCAGTACACGCTCAAGAGCGACAGCCTGAAGGACCTTCGCGCCTTCACCGGCAAGCTCGCCGACCGGCTCAAGCAGGAGACCGCCCTGACCGACGTCGACAGCGACGATTCGGCCAACGGCGTCGAGACCTTCGTCGAGGTCGACCGCGATGCCGCCGCGCGCCTGGGCGTGACCTCGGCCGCGGTCGACAACGCGCTCTACAACGCCTTCGGACAACGCTCGGTGGCCACCATCTACGACGAGCTCAACCAGTATTCGGTGATCATGGAGTGGGCGCCGCGCTTCCAGCCGGCGCCCACGGTGCTCAACGACCTGTACGTGCCCTCGACCCTCACGGCCAGCACCACCGCGAGCGGCCAGACCACCACCAGCACGCTGCAGGCCAACACCGATGCCGCCACCGGCACCTCGACCACGACCTCGGCCAACCCGGCGCTTCGCAGCGCCTCGACCGGGCAGCAGATCGCGACCAACGCGACCACGATGGTGCCGCTCTCGGCCTTCGCCAAGGTCAGCGAGCGCGCGGTGCCGAGCTCGATCGACCACCAGGACACCGAGCTGTCCAGCACCGTGTCCTTCAGCCTCGCGGAAGGCGCCAACCTGGCCGATGCGCGCCGGATCATCGCGCAGGCCGAGGCCGACATCGCGATGCCGATCAACGTGCGCGGCAGCTTCCAGGGCACGGCGCTCGCAGCGCAGCAATCGCAATCGCAGCAGCTCTTCCTGATCTTCGCGGCGCTGGTGGTCATCTACATCGTGCTCGGCGTGCTGTACGAGAGCCTGGTGCATCCGCTCACGGTGCTCACCACGCTGCCTTCGGCCGGCGTCGGCGCGGTGCTGGCGCTGCTGCTCTTCAAGATGGAGTTCTCGATCATCGCGTTGATCGGCGTCTTCCTCCTGATCGGCATCGTCAAGAAGAACGCCATCCTGATCATCGACTTCGCGCTGGAGGCCGAACGCGCCCGTGGCCTGAGCGCGACCGAGGCGGTGCGCGAAGCCTGCATCCTGCGCTTCCGCCCGATCCTGATGACCACGCTGGCCGCCGCCCTGGGCGCGCTGCCGCTCGCGATCGGCTTCGGCCAGGGCGCCGAGCTGCGGCAGCCGCTGGGCGTCGCGATCATCGGCGGGCTGATCGCGAGCCAGCTGCTGACCTTGCTCACCACGCCGGTGGTCTACGTGCTGCTCGACAAGCTGCGGCGCCGGCCGGCCAACGAGCGCGAACTCGGCCGAGCCGATCCGCTGGCGGCGGCCGAGATGCCGCTTCCGCGCTGAGCGATGTATTGCCCGTACGTTCCTTGGCGATTCGCCATTCACTCTCGCCGCTTGCCTGCGATGCCGTCATGACCGCCAACGTGTTCCGCCTTCTTTCCGTCTCGACCTGCCTGGTCGCATTGCTCGGCGGTTGCGCGCTGGGCCCGCGCTACGAGGTGCCGGAGACAGGCGCGCCGCCGGCTTTCAAGGAAGCGGCGACCGCCTCGGGTTGGCTGCCCGCGGCGCCGGCCGACGCGCTGGATCGCGGCGACTGGTGGAGCCTGTTCGGCGATCCGGTGCTGGACGACCTGGCACGCCGGGTCCAGGTGTCGAACCAGAACATCGCGGTCGCTGTCGCCAACTACGCGCAGGCGCGGGCCCTGGTGCGCGAGCAGCGCGCGGCCTTGTTTCCGAGCGTGAGCGCGGGCGGCGACCTGCGCCGCAGCGGCGCGCGCAACACCTCGCCGGTGACCAGCAGCAGCGCATCCATCGGCGCCGACTGGGAGCCGGACGTCTGGGGCCGATTGCGGCTTGCGACCAGCGGTGCCGAGGCCAGTGCAGCGGCGAGCGAGGCCGACCTGGCGTCGGCGCGGCTTTCGACCATCGGCGAACTGGCGACCAATTACTTCACGCTGCGCGAGACCGATGCCGAGATCCGGCTGCTGGACATCACGCTCGAAGGCTATCAACGCAGCCTGACCATCGCCCGCAACCGCTACGAAGCCGGCATCGCCGGCCAGTCGGACGTGCTGCAGGCGCAGACTTTGTACGTCAACACGCAGGCCGACCGGGTCGCGCTGCAGCGCAATCGCGACACCCTCGAACATGCGATCGCCGTGCTGACCGGCGCGCCGCCGGCCGACTTCAGCCTGGTGGCCGCCGACTGGACGCCGGTGGTTCCCGCGGTACCCGTGGCGGTGCCGTCCACGCTCTTGCAGCGTCGGCCCGACATCGCCGCGGCCGAGCGCGCGGTGGAGGCGGCCAATGCGCAGATCGGCATCGCGCGCTCGGCCTACTTCCCGAGCCTCAGCCTGAGCGCCAGCCTGAGCAGCAATGCGAGCCGGGTGGGCGACCTCTTCAATGCATCGAACATGTTGTGGGCATTGGGCCTCTCGGTCGCGCAAACGGTGTTCGATGCAGGCGCCACCGGTGCGCGGGTCGACGCGGCCCGCGCGCAGCACGAGGCCGCGGTTGCGCGCTATCGGCAGACGGTGCTCACCGCCTTCCAGAACGTCGAGGACCAGCTCACCACCTCGAGCAGCCTGGCGCAGCAGCTCGTGCTGCGACGCGAAGCCTCGGAAGCGGCCGACCGCAGCGAGCAGCAGTTCCTGAACCGCTATCGGCAAGGGCAGGTCGGGTTCACGGAGGTGATCACCGCGCAGGTCTCGGCGTTGAACGCGCGGCGGACGCTGATCCAGCTGCAGGTGAGCCGGCAGAACGCGGCGGTGGGGTTGATTCAGGCGATGGGCGGCGGGTGGGTGGCCAAGCCCGGGTCCAGCTCATAGAGCCTGGTCGAAGAACAACACTGCAGCTCCCTGTCTCGATTGAGCAAAGGCAGCCCACGGGCCGGATGGATTCTTGCGCCCGAATCTCGTTTTTCTTCGCGCAGTCTTCGCTGGCCCCGCTCGCGTTTCTAGCATCCAGCCGAAAACAGGAACTTATCGGTTACAAGAAGTAAACGGCTCGGGTTGATGTAGACCGGGTCATGCATGGATCGAAGGTTCCCAAGGTTTGTTCAACCAGGGGGCCATGCCATGCGAACTCGTCGCGTCTTCAAGTATTCGACTCAGCTTCTTCTCACCCCGACGAAAGTCGCCCAGGCGGCTCGAACGCTGATTACAGGCGCGCGGAAAGCTCGGTACATGGGGTCGCTGCTGCTGCTTGCGGCCGTCTTTCCAGCTCAAGGCGCAGGCGGAGAGGGCGGTGCAGGAGACCTTGGCGCATCGACAGGTGGCGCGGGCGGCGTCGAAGCAGCCGGAGCGGGTGGCGTCGGCAACGCCAGCAATGTAGGTGCCGGCGGCGGCGGTGGCGGCGGAGTGTCTGCTGCTGGTGTTGGCCAGTTGGGAGGTCCAGGTGGCGCAGGAATTTCGCCCGGGGCTCTGGGGCTCAATGGCGCAGGAGGGGGCGGCGGTGCGGGAGGGAGCGCGGGAGCTCTGATCTCGAATCAGCAAGTCCTTAGCGCTCCTGTGACAGGGACGGCGGGAGGCGCAGGCGCACGCGGCGAGGACGGACCCGCGATAACTTCTGGAGGAGGCGGGGGAGGAGCTGGCCCGGCGGGGCAGGCGGCGACGGCGGCAGCGGCAACCCGCTGCCCGGAAGCGGCGGCGGTGGCGGCGACGGTGGCGCAGCGCTGTGGCGCATCGACGAAACCGCCAATCTGGCGACCTTCGTCATCAATCCGGCTGCGCTCGTGCTGGGTGGCGCGGGCGGACGCGGGGGCGCCGGCGGAACGCCCGATCTCGCAGGAGGTGGACAGCCGAATTCGGTATCGGGCACAGGCGGCGCAGGCGGTCGCGGTGGTGCGGGGCTGCGGCTCCTCAACTCGAGCATCGCCAACGCCGGAACCATCACGGGCGGCAGCGGCGGTGCGGGCGGAAGCGGCGGGCTGGGCTCGCAGCAGGTGCCCGCCGGCGCCGCAGGATCGGCCGGCGAAGGCGGCGCCGGCATCGAAGGCGCCGGGCTCTCGGTCGGCAACACCGGCACCATCCAGGGCGGCCTCTCCGGCGATGGCCTCCGGCGGGCGCCGGCGATCCGGTTCACCGGCGGCAGCAACCTGTTGTCGCTGCAGCCCGCCGGCGTGTTGCTCGGCGCGGTCGAGGTTCGCGATGGCGCGGCCGCCACCGTCCGGGCCGAGGCCGGGGGCCTGGCGCTCGGGCCCTTGATCGTGACGGGTCCGCTCGCGGTCGACACCGGCATCCACCTGCTGCGAGTCGCCGGATCGATCGAGGGCATCGGGCCGCTCTACAAGGACGGCATCGGCACGCTGGTCATCGGCGAATCGCCCGCCGACAACAGCGGCTTCCTCGGCGCCATGATCGTGCGCGCCGGCCGACTCGACATCGCGGGCAACGGCGCGCTCGGCACCGCCAGCCTCACGCTCTTCGACAACACGACGCTCGGCTTCGTCTCGAACAACATCACGCTCGCGAACGAGATCACGCTGAAGGGCCTGCTGGATCCGATCATCGACACCGGACCGTTCACCGCCACGCTGACCGGCCTGCTCAACGGCGGCGGCATCCTGAGCAAGGTCGGCAGCGGCACGCTGGTCATCGCCGGGTTGAACAACATGACCGGCCCGACCGTCGTGGCCGAAGGCACCTTGCGCGCCGGCACCATCAACTCGCTCGGCGACAGCTCGGTCTACACGGTCAGTCCCGGCGCGACGCTGGACCTCGCCGGCTTCGACCAGCGCATCAACGGCATCGTGCTGGGCGGCACGGTGTCGGTGGCTGGCGCCATTCCCGGTACCGTGCTGACCTCGCAAGGCGCCTGGGTCGGGCAGAACGGCGTGCTGCGCCTTTCGACGGTGCTGGGCGCAAGCGGCAGCCTGACCGACCGGCTGGTCATCGACGATGCCGCAGTCAGCGGCAACACCCGCGTGCAGGTCGTCAACGCCGGCGGGCTGGGCGCGCTCACCACCGGCACCGGCATCGAGATCATCAGCGGCATCAACGGCGGCACCACGACGGCACAAGGCACGCGCGACGGTTTCGCGCTGGTCGATGGCCACGTGGATGCCGGCGCCTTCGAGTACCGCCTGTACCCGGCCGACCCGGGCGCCGGCGAAAGCTGGTACCTGCGCTCGGCCGTGATCGTGCCGACGGTGCCCGCCACCGAGCTGCCGGGCGTGCCGACCACGCCGACCAACCCGAACCTGCCGACCTTGCCGACGCAGCTGGCAGGCTCCGCCGGCATGTCGCTGCAGATTCCGACCTACCGCGGCGAGGTGCCGCTTTTCGCCGGCTTGCCGCAGCAGCTGCGCCAGAGCAGCTTCGCGCTGCTGGACAACCTTCATTTGCGGGTTGGCGACGAAGAGCCGGCGAGCTTCGAATCGTTGACCGATGGCCGGCCGCTGCGCGCCTGGGGCCGGGTCATCGGCATCGAAGTCGACGTGCGCCAGCAAGGCGGCGTTCAGCCCCACGGCGTGGGTCGTCTCGACGGCTTCCAGGCGGGCACCGACCTCTGGACCGATCGCGACTTCCGGGTCGGCGCCTATGTCGGACGACTGGATGGCGAGCTGACCGTGGATGGTTTTGCGCACGGATTGCAGCACCAGTGGGTCGGCCGGAACGACCTTCAAAGCCGCTTCATCGGCGGCTACGCCACCTGGTTCGGCAAGGACGGCTGGTACGCCGATGCCGTGCTGCAGGCCGGAGAACATCGCTTCGAGCTGCAGCCGCTCGCCGCGCCGACATCCCGCGGCCGGGCCACCAGCCTCCTGGCTTCGCTCGAAGGCGGAAAGTCCTTCGACCTCGGCGACGGCTGGAAGATCGAGCCGCAGCTGCAGCTGGTGCATCACCACCTGAACGTGGGCGATGTCACGATCGGCGGTGCCCGGGTCCGGCAGGACGCCGCCTCCGGCTGGAGCCTGCGCGCCGGTGTGCGGCTGAAAGGAGAGACGACGACCGACGCCGGCGCGCTGCAGCCGTACGCCCGGCTCAACCTGTATCGCCAATTCGGCGGCAGCGATCGCGCGACCTTCGACAGCCCGGCGGCGAGCACGCCGATCTGGAGCAGCACCGGCGGCAGCTCGGTCGAGGCGGCCGGCGGCTTCACGCTGGCCTTGAACGACAGCACCTACCTGTACGGCGAACTCGGCAAGGTCTGGCGGATGGGCGGCGACGTCTCGACGCGCTCGGTGCTGCGCGCCTCGCTCGGGCTTCGCGTCAGGTGGTGAGCCGATAATCCACGCTCTTTCAAGGAGCGCGCGTGGACATCGTTTTGTGGGTCAAGGCCGCCATCATGGGCGTGGTGGAGGGCTTGACCGAATTCCTGCCGATTTCGTCGACCGGCCACCTGATCCTTGCCGGCGCACTGCTCGGTTTCGACGATGCCAAGGCCAAGGTCTTCGACATCGCGATCCAGACCGGCGCGATCTTCGCGGTCATCCTCGTCTATTGGGAAAAGATCCATTCGACCGTGGTCGCGCTGCCCCGTCAACCGAAGGCGCGGCGGCTCGCGCTCAACGTGCTGATCGGCTTCCTGCCCGCCGTGGTGCTCGGCCTGGTGTTCGGCAAGATGATCAAGGAGAACCTCTTCACCCCGGTGGTGGTGGCCAGCACCTTCATCCTGGGCGGCTTCGTCATCCTGTGGGCCGAGAAGCGGCCGCCCGGCTCGATCCGGATCGAGCATGTCGACGACATGACGCCGATCGATGCGCTCAAGGTCGGGCTGGTGCAATGCTTCGCGATGATTCCCGGCACCAGCCGGAGCGGCGCGACCATCATCGGCGGCATGCTGCTCGGACTGTCGCGCAAGGCCGCCACCGACTTCTCCTTCTTCCTCGCGATCCCGACGCTGATCGGCGCCGGCGTCTACAGCCTCTACAAGGAACGCGCGCTGCTCTCGATGGCCGACCTGCCGATGTTCGCGATCGGGCTGGTGTTCTCGTTCGTGAGCGCCTGGCTGTGCGTCAAGTGGCTGCTGCGCTACATCTCGAGCCACAGCTTCGTGCCCTTCGCCTACTACCGGATCGTGTTCGGCATCGTGGTGCTGGCCACCGCCTGGACCGGCGCGGTGGTCTGGGCCGACTGAGCTTCGGGCGCTAGGCGGCGGGCCGCTCGAGCGAGAGCAGGTTGCGCAGCGCCGCCTCGACCGCGGCCGCGGTGGCGATCGGTTTTTCCATCGGAAAGAGGTGCGTGCCGTCGAGCATCATGATCCGGCCCTTGGTCACCTGCTGGGTCATGGTCATGCCGACTCGCCGCATCTCGACCGAATGCCGCCCGCCGACGAAGGCCGCGGGGCATTGCAGCGGATTCGCCCGCAAGAGCGTGCTCAGGTTGTGCGGAATGCTGTCGTAGATCGCGGTCTCGACATCGCGATCGAAGCTCAGGGCGCGCGCATCGTCCGCATCGAAGGTGCCGTGCTCGATGTAGTCGCGCAGCACCCGCTCGTCCCATTTGGCAAAAGCCTTCTTGCTGCGAAAGTGCTCGAACACCGCCTCGCGGTGCTCCCAGAGGTTCTTGCGCCGCCGGCTGATGGTGCCGGGCGAGATGTTCTTGAGGAGCGTGGTGCGCTTCATGAAACCGAGCGTGCCGGCCCGCCAGCCGCCGATGATCGGCGAATCGATCAGCACCACGCCGCGCGCCAGCTTGGGATGGAGTGCCGCGCACATCAGGCTCAGAAATCCGCCGAGCGAATGGCCGACCAGCAGCACCGGCGCGCCGGACTTGCGCACCTCGGCCTCGGTGAAGTCGGCGAGCTGCTGCACCAGGTGCGGCCAGTTGTCGGTCACCGGGTACTTCGGGTCGTGCCCGAACTTCTCGATCGCATCGACTTCGAAGCCGCGGTTGCGCAGGCTGTCGAGCATCACGCGGTAGGTGCTCGCCGGAAAGCTGTTGCCGTGCGAGAAGATGACGTTGGGAAGCATGGAGGCTCGAGGCGCGCGCTCCAGGCCGGAGCGCGTCGGGTCGGAAAAGGATCGGGTTCGCGGGCTAGATCAGTTTTTCTTCGGGCGTCGAGATCTTGCGGAGCGCGCTGTGCCGGCGGGCCGGCATCTTGAGCGGATGCTCGGCGAAGGTGTCGTCCCAGACCGGGTCGTCGATGCTGTCGAAGACCTCGCGCAGCTTCTGGCCCCAGCTGCTGTGCATCATGCGGTAGTACGGGTTCTCGGCGTCGATGCAGACGACCTTGTCGGTCTCGAGCTTGTTGGCCTCGTACACCACCAGGTCGAGCGGCAGGCCCACCGAAAGGTTCGACTTCATGGTCGAGTCCATTGACACCAGCGCGCACTTGGCGGCTTCGCTGAGCGGCGTGTCCGGCGTGAGCACCCGGTCGAGCACCGGCTTGCCGTACTTCGATTCGCCGACCTGGAAGTAGGGCGTTTCGGTGGTGGCCTCGATGAAGTTGCCGGCGGAATACACCAGGAAGAGCCGCATGCCCTCGCCCTTGACCTGGCCGCCGAAGATGAAGGAGACATTGAAGTCGAGCCCGGCCTGCTTCAGCGCGTCGGCATCGCGGTCGTACACGTGCCGGACCGCCGAGCCGAGCACCCGGGCCGCATCGAACATGCTCTTGGCGTTCCAGATGGTGATCGGCGGGCTTTCGGGTTCGTCCTCGGCCGCATCGCGGCCGTCACGCAGGTTGCGCGGGTCGCGGTGTTCGCGCAGCTGCTCGATCTGCAGGATCTCGCGCACCGATTGCGAGATGCTCAGGTTGCCGGCCGACAGCAGCACCATGAAGCGGTCGCCCGGCTGCTCGTAGACGATCATCTTGCGGAAGGTGCTGATGTGGTCAACCCCGGCATTGGTCCGGGAGTCCGAGAGGAACACCAGTCCGGCGTTGAGTTTGATGCCTACGCAGTACGTCATGAAGCGGATCTCGCATGAGGGAGTTCGCGGACCGGCGACGCGCGGTCGGCAAGGACCTCAGCCGTGTTCGCGCTCCTGTAGTTTCTGGAGGGAGTAGAGCGCATCGAGCGCTTCGCGGGGACTCATCTTGTCCGGGTCCAGCGCGGCGAGCGCCGATTCTACGGGGCTCGGCTGTGCCGACGGTGCGTCCGGCGGCGCCGCGAACAGGTCGACCTGTGCGCGGGCCTGTACCTGCTGCGCCTCGAGCGCCTCCAGCGCCTGCCGCGCATGGTTGACCACCGCCGAGGGCATGCCGGCCAGCCGCGCGACCTGGATGCCGTAGCTCTTGCTGGCGGGGCCGGGCTGCAGCTCGTGCAGGAACACGATGTCGCGCCCGGCCTCGGTCGCGCTCACGTGCATGTTGACCGCGCCATGATGGCTCGCCGGAAACTCGGTGAGCTCGAAATAGTGGGTCGCGAAGAGCGAGAACGAACGGCTCCGGTCATGCAGCTGCGCCGCGATGCCGGCGGCCAGCGCAAGGCCGTCGAAGGTGCTGGTGCCGCGGCCGATCTCGTCCATCAGCACCAGCGAATGCGGCCCTGCGGCATGCAGGATCTGAGCCGCCTCGGTCATCTCCAGCATGAAGGTGGATTGCGCGTTGGCCAGGTCGTCGGCCGCGCCGATGCGGGTGTGGATCGCGTCGATCGGCCCGAGCCGGCAGCCCGCCGCCGGCACGTGCGAGCCGATCGATGCGAGCAGCACGATGATCGCCACCTGCCGCATGTAGGTCGACTTGCCGCCCATGTTGGGGCCGGTGATGATCTGCATCCGCTGCTGCGGGCCGAGCCGGGTGTCGTTGGCGATGAAGGCGCCGGCCGACTTCTCGGCGAGGCGAGCCTCGACCACCGGATGGCGGCCCTTGTCGATCTCGATGCAGGCATGGTTGACGAAGCGCGGCGCGTGCCAGTCGAGCGTGTGGGCGCGTTCGGCCAGCGTACACAGGGCATCGAGCGAGGCCAGCGCGCCCGCCAGGCGAGTGAGGCCCGGCACCGACGGCTGCAGGGCATCCAGCAGTTGCTCGTACAGGAACTTCTCGCGAGCCAGGGCGCGGTCTTGCGCCGACAGCGCCTTGTCCTCGAAGGCCTTCAACTCCGGCGTGATGAAGCGCTCGGCATTCTTCAGGGTCTGGCGGCGGCGGTAGTTGTCCGGCACCTTGTCGAGCGAGCCCTGCGAGACCTCGATGTAGAAGCCGTGGATGCGGTTGAACTGCACCCGCAGGTTGGCGATGCCGGTGCGGGCGCGTTCGCTCGCCTCCAGCTGGAGCAGGAAGGCATCGCTGTTCTCGCCGATCGCGCGCAGCTCGTCGAGCTCGGCATCGTGGCCGTCCGCGATCACGTTGCCTTCTCGGACCAGCGCGGAAGGCTCGGGGCGGATCGCGCCGACCAGCAGCGCCACGCAGCCGGGCGGGGAGGCGAGGCTGGCGCCGATCTCTGCCAGGAGGTTCGCCGAAGCCGGCAGCGCGGGTGCGAGCTGCTCGGCCTTGGCGAGCGCCATGCGGAGCGCCACCAGTTCGCGCGGGCGCACCTGCCGAAGCGCGATGCGGGCCGCGATCCGCTCGACATCGCTGGTGTGCTTGAGCCGTTCGCGCAAGGTTTGCCAGGCAGCGCCCGGGCCGTTGGAAGTGAGCGTGGCCTGCAGCGCGGCAATGGCTTCGAGACGCGCCCGGGCCTCGCTTCGATCGCGGCGGGGCGACAGCAGCCAGCGCTTGAGGCGCCGGCTTCCCATGCCGGTCATGCAGGTGTCGAGCAGCGAAAAGAGCGTGGGCGAATCCTCGCCGCGGAGCGTCTGCGTGAGTTCGAGGTTGCGCCGGGTGGTGGTGGGCAGCTCGATCAGGTCGCCGTCGCGCTCCACCGCCAGGGCCTGGATGTGCGGCAGCGCGCGGCCCTGGGTGTGTTCGGCGTAACCGAGCAGCGCCGATGCGGCGGCTTGGGCATTCGCGCAGGCTTCCGCGTTCCAGGCGGCGAGGCTGTGGGCGCGGAGCTGTTCGCAGAGCTTGCGCTCGCCGAGGCCGCCGTCGAACTGCCAGGCCGGCCGCACCGAGAGCGTGAAGCCGGCACCGCCGGCCTGAACGGCCTTGAGCCGCTCTTCGAAGGCGGTCGTGACCTCGGCGCTGTAAAGCACTTCGCTCGGACCGATGCGGGTGATCCAGGCTTCCAGCGCATCGACCGGGCATTCGGCCAGCCGGAGCTCGGCGCCGGTCACGCTGAGCCAGGCCAGCCCGCAGGCGTTGCGGCCGCCGGCATGCACCGCCAGCAGCACGGATTCGCTTCGGTCGTTGAGCAGCTCGGCATCGGTCAGGGTGCCGGGCGTGACCACCCGCACCACCTTGCGCTCCACCGGCCCCTTGCTCGCGCCCACTTCGCCGACCTGCTCGCAGATCGCGACCGATTCGCCGAGCTTGATGAGGCGTGCCAGGTAGGCGTCGACCGAGTGGAAGGGCACGCCGCACATCACCACCGGCGCGCCGGCCGACTGGCCGCGCTGGGTGAGCGTGATGTCGAGCAGGCGCGAAGCCTTCTCGGCGTCCTCGTAGAACAGCTCGTAGAAATCGCCCATCCGGTAGAAAAGCAGCGTGCCGGGATGATCGGCCTTGAGGCCGAGGTACTGCGCCATCATGGGCGTGTGCGGGGAACCGGGAGGAAGGGAAGTCATGGATGAGGGCAATGCGCTGCACGACTTTCGCACCGGCGGCGCGCGAGCGGGAAGCTGGAGCAGGAGGGAGGAAGCGGAACAGCCGTCGTATGCGAGCCACGCTTCCGGGCCCGGGCCCGGCCGCATTGGCCGCGATGGACATCGCCTTTTCAGGAGACGCTGGCTCGGGGCGGAATTCTATTCGTCGCCTCGGCCCTGGCTACGCGCCGCGGCAGGTCGGCGACCTGTGCGGCGGAGCTCCGCGCGATCGGCCTCCAGCAATCAGGCCCTCAGGCCTGCCCGCGGCGGCGCCTCGCGACCCGCACGGCTTCGACCCACGTGTCCACATTGAATCGCTGACCCGATTCCGCGATCCGCGCACCGGTGATCTTGTGCAGCGGAATGCGGTGGACATCGCCCGGCATCTCGCCGTGGCCGAGGATGTACTTCTTCTGCGCGTCCAGGTGATCGACCTGCATCACGCATTCGGCCTTGCGCCCTTGCGGGTCGAGGTAGCGCACCCGGATGCGCGGATGCTCGTCGACGATCGCGTGCTCGCCCTTGCCCTGGATGAACCACTCGGGCAGCGTGTCGGGCGAGCCTTCGGCGCTGGTGCTGCTGGCGCTGCTCGGGCTGATGCTGCCGCGCACGGTCGGGATCTCGAGCGGCACATGGCCGGATCGAACCCGCGCGGCCTCGATGCGGCGCTCGGTCTCGCGCCGGTTGGCCACCCGATGCCAGGCGAACCAGGTGATGCCGAACAGCAGCAACCCGCCGCTCAGGGTCACCAGAAGCAGAAACTGGCTTTGCGCAAAGTCGGTACTCATGAGGAAATGCCTGTCCTGGTACGCACAAAGTATTCAGTGCCGGCAAATTCTCTCGATGTAGTGCTTAGGTGTCAAACTGGGGATGGCATACGACCTTTGGGGGTTGACAGCGGCGGATCGGTTGCCGCTTGGCAGGCGTCAGCGTTGCGGCATGTCCTTGGCCGAGTAGCCCAGGCTGACGGTGGCGTCCTCGGGAATCGCCGGCATGGTCGCGTTCCAGGCATTCCAGGCCTCGCGCATTGCGGCCAGGCGGTCGGGTTCGACTTTCGCCAGGTTGGCCCGCTCCCGCTCGTCCGCCGGCAGGTTGAAGAGGTATTCGTTGCCGTCGACCTGCAGGTATTTCCAGTCGCCGTGCCGGAGCGCGCGCTGGCCGCGGTGGTTCATGCGCCAGTGGAGCGGGCGGTCGAAGGTGTTCGCGGGGTCTCGCAGCACGCGCATCAGCGAGATGCCGTCGATCGGGTAGTCGGGGTGGTCCGCCACGCCCGCCGCGTCCAGCATCGTGGCCGACCAGTCCATGGTCATGCAGGGCTGACCGCTCTGGCTGCCGCGCGGGATCACGGCCGGCCAGTGCGCGATCCAGGGCACCCGGATCCCGCCTTCGGTCAAGTCCATCTTGCCGCCGACCAGCGGCCAGTTGTCCGAAAAACGCTCGCCCCCGTTGTCGCTGGTGAAGACCACCAGCGTGTTGTCCGCGAGGCCTTGCCGGGCGAGCGCCTGCATGATCCAGCCGATGCCCTCGTCCATGTGATGGATCATCCGCCGGTAGACCTGGATATTGCCGCCGGCCAGGTCGAACAGGTTGTTGGCGACCTTCGGCGCGCGGCCGGCGTCGTCCCGGGTTTCCCAAGGCCAGTGCGGCGCGGTGTAGTGCAGGCTCAGGAAGAAGGGCGCATCCTCCTTGGCCATTCGCTCCACGTAGTCGACCGCGCGGCGGGAGAGCAGGTCGGTCAGGTAGCCGTGCTCTTCGCGGGTTTCGTCGTCGGTCCAGAGGTCGTGCCGCCCGGTCGAGTCGCAGTGCGTGAAGTAGTCGACGCCGCCGGCCATCGGGCCGAAGAATTCCTCGTACCCCGAACGCAGCGGCCCGAAATGCGGCGGATGGCCGAGATGCCATTTGCCGATGAGCGCGGTCCGGTAGCCAGCCTCTTTCAGGAGCGAGGGCAGCGTCGGATGCGAAGGCGGCAGGCCCAGCGTCTCGCTGCCGCGGCTCTTGCTGTTGATCGGCTCCTCGGCCGCGCCGCGCAGCCGGTATTGATATCGGGCGGTCATCAGCCCGAAGCGGGTCGGCGAACACACCGGCGAGTTCGCATAGCCCTGGGTGAAGCGGACGCCGGCGGCGGCCAGGCCGTCGAGCACCGGCGAGACCGGGCCGAATTCGGCATCGCGGCCGCCGTAGCAGCCGAGGTCGGCATGGCCGAGGTCGTCGGCCACGATGAAGATGATGTTGGGACGCTGCATGTTCGATCGGATCGGTGGAGGTCTTGCGGTGGCTCGGCGAAGGGCGGGCGAGGCCTTCAGGGCTGGTAGCCCGACTTCTGCACCACCGGCGCCCATTGCGCGCGGTAGGCCTTCAGCATGGCGACGGTCTGTTCCTGCGTGCTGACTACCGGCGTCATCATCGATTCCTTGAAGCGGCGGGTCGTGTCCGCGTCCTGCATCACCTCGCGGATCGCCTGCGAGAGCCGCTTGACCTTGTCCGGCGGCATGGTGGCCGGCGCGAAGAAGGCGTTCCAGCCGGTGCCGACCAGGTCGAGCCCGGCTTCCCTGAAGGTCGGCACGTCCGGCACGAAGGGCGAACGCCGTGCGCCGGACATCGCGAGGATGCGAACCTTGCCGGCGACATGCTGCGGAATCACGACATCGAGCGTGTCGAAGGCGATCGGCACCTGGCCGCCGATCAGGTCGGTGAGGAGCGGCGCCGAGCCGCGATAGCCGACCACCTGCGCCTGAACCTTCGCCTTCTCGCCGGTCATGAGGCCGAAGAAGTGCGGCAGGCTGCCGGTCGCCGGAACCCCGAAGTTCGCCTGCCCCGGATTGGCCCGCATCCAGGCAATCAGGTGAGACAGCTCCTTGACCGGCACCGCGGTGGCGACCGCCAGCGCGAATTCGTAGTCGTTGACATGCGAGACCGGCACGAAATCGCGCTCGGCGTCGTAGTTGTTGTCCTTGAAGACGATCGGCGCGACCACCATCACGGCCGGGTTGGCGACCATCAGCACGTTCTGCGAAGCCGGCACCGCCTTGACCTGCTGGGCAGCCAGCCGTCCACCGGCGCCCGGTTTGTTGTCCACGATCACCGGCACACCGAGCTTCGGGCCGAGCTTGTCGGCGACGATGCGGGCCACCCGGTCGGTGGCGCCGCCGGGCGCGTAGCCGACGACGATGCGAAGCGGTCCGTCGAGCGCCGGCGAGGCCGCGGGCGACCCGGCGGCCTGGGCCAGCGCGGCGCTGCCCACCATCGAAAGGGCGGCGGCCGCGGCTGCGGCCAGGCCGAGCCGGCTTGAGCGCACGAGGATGGAGCGTCTGGCGAGATGTCTCTTCATGTCGTTCTTTCTTCTTTCAGTCGGCAGCCTGGAAATTGACCGCCTTCATGATGCCGCTCCACCGCGCGCTGTCTTCCCGCATCGTCTTCACCAAGGCATCCGGGCCGTCGCCGACCGGGTACATGCCGTTCTGCAGCAATTGCTGGCGCACCTCGCGCGAGTTGACGGCACGGGTGAGTTCGCTGCGCAGCTTGTCGATGATCGGTTGCGGTGTCTTGAGCGGCGCGTAGTAAGCGAACCATGCGGTGGCGACCACCTCCTTGTAGCCGGCCTCGGTGAAGGTGGGCAGGCTAGGCATCAGCGGGGAGCGTTTGTCGCCGCTGGTGGCGAGCACCTTGACGCGGCCGGAGGGCTGCATCTGCTGCGCACCGCCGACGGTATCGAAATACACCGGAATGGTCCCGCCCATCACATCCTGCCGGGCCGGGGTCGAGCCGCGATAAGGCACGTGCACCATCTTGAGCCCGGCCGATCGGTTGAGCATTTCCCCGAGGAAGTGCGAAGGCGTTCCTGCGCCGTAGGAGGCGAAGCTGAGCTTGTCGCCCTGCAGCTTGGCCCAGGCGACGAACTCGGCCAGGGTGTTGGCCGGAACGTCCTTGTGGACCACCAGCGCCAGCTCGAAGCGCGCTGCATTCACGATCGGCACGAAGTCCTTGAACGGGTCGTACGACAGGTTCTTGTAGGCGCTCGGGAACATCGTCATCATGCTGGCGGTTCCGAGCAGCAGGGTGCGGCCATCGGGCGGCGCCGTCTTCACGGCCTCGACCGCGATGCGTCCGGCCGCGCCGGAGCGGTTGTCGACGATGAGCGGCCCGAGCGTCTCGCGCACCTCCTGGGCCAGGGCCCGGGTCAGCACGTCCTGGGTGCCGCCGGCGGGTACGCCGATCAGGATCTTGATCGGCTGCCCGGGAGCGAATGCGGGCTGGGCCAGGGCGCTCGGCGCCAGGGCCCCGATGCCGAGGCCGCCCAGGGCAGCGAGCAGGGTCCGGCGATCGATGGAATGGAACGGCATGGGTTGTCTCCTGATGCGCTTTGCACGGTCGAGGTCAATGTAGTGCGCCCACAATCGATTGATCTAATCAACTGTCCTGCGGACAAACCCCATGCCCGAGCCGTCGCAAGCGCTGCAACCCCTGGACGACCTGCTGCTCTATCGGCTGAATCGGCTGCTCGCGGTCGCCGGCAGCATGGTGATCCGTCTCTGCGAGGGTCGCTTCGGCATCACCCGGCGCGAGTGGCGCCTGATCGCGACGCTGGCGAGCCGCGGCCAGCTGGGATCCTCGCAACTCGCCGAACACGCCCAGCTCGACCGGGCGCGCACCTCGAAGGCGATCGGCTCGCTGGTCAGGAAGCAGCTGGTCTCGCGAACCCTCGCCACCGGCGACCGGCGGCATGTGGCGCTCTGCCTGACAGAGGCCGGCGAACAACTCTATGCCGAGCTTTTTCCGCTGGTGACCCGGATCAACGCCGACCTGATGGGCGCACTCGACGGTGCCTCCGCCGCCGCCTTCGACCGGGCGCTCAGCCTGCTGCAGGCGAAGGCGGAACGGCTGACCGCGGAGGCGGTGCTTCCGAAGGCCGATCGACAGCGTCGCCGGCGATCCGAAGGCGCGGCAGGAACTGCGGGTACTCGCGCTGCATGAAGTCGATCACGCCCTCGCGCACCTTGCAGCGAAGGTCGAACGCGAGCGAGGACGAGGCCGCGGTGCACAGCACCCGCAGCTGCATCGTGCGTTCGGTGGCGTCGGTCACCTGAAGGTTGAAGAAGCGGCCGTCCCATTCGGTCGCGGCCTTCACCAACCGCTCGACCTCGGCCCGCAGCGGCGCGAGCGGCATGCCGTAGTCGGCATAGATGAAGACCGAGCCGAGCAGCTGGGACGAGCTGCGGGTCCAGTTCTGGAACGGCTTCTCGATGAAGTAGCTGAGCGGCAGGATCAGGCTGCGGTCGTCCCAGATGCGCAGCACCACGAAGGTGCCGGTGATTTCCTCGACCCGGCCCCATTCGCCCTCGACCACCAGCACGTCGTCGATGCGGATCGGCTGCGACAGCGCGATCTGCAGGCCCGCGATCAGGTTGCTGAAGACGGGCTTGGCGGCCAGGCCCGCGACGATGCCGATCACGCCGGCCGAGGCCAGCAGGCTGGCACCGACCTGGCGCGCGCCCGGGAAGGTCATCAGCATCATCGAAACGCCCGCCACCGACAGCAGCGTGTTGGCGGTGCGCGAGAGCACCCGGGTCTGGGTCAGCACGCGGCGTGCATGCAGGTTGTCCGTGACGTCGTACGGATTGGCGGCCAGCACGCCGTCGGCGATGCCGTTCACGGCGCGGATCAGGAACCAGGTGACCGCGCCGATCAGGAGGATGCCGTTGAGGTGCTGCAAGGCCGCGAGATACGGAAGGCCGTCCGGCGCGGCCTGCCACACCATCTGGAGCGCGACCAGCGGAAACACCAGCCGTCCCGCCGGCTGCACGTTGACCAGCATCGGCCGCAGGATCTTGGTGGAACGTGCCAGCCGCCTGAGCAGCATGCCGACGACGGCGTGGAGCAGGAGTGCGAGCGGTACCGCGACCAGGGCCGCAACGGCCGGCGCAAACCACGGGTCGAACATCAGCAGGTCGAGATTCTTCAAACCGTTCAGGTTCCTTCTAAGGTGGAGGGTCGCAGGATGCGTGCCGCGTCGTCCCGGATCTGGGTCGCGATCGCGGTCGCGAGGTCGAGGCGGCGCAGCAGCCACGGGCTGACGTCCGAATCGAAGGGGTCGGGCAGCGAGGTGACCGCATCCGGCGCGACCAGCGCCGTCGCGGCACTGCCGGCCGGAATCGCCGGCCCCTGCGTCGGGACGCTGCCGATCGAGGACTGGATGCGTTCCGCGGTGCGGACGAGCGGGCCTTCGATCTCGGCGGGCGTGAGGCGATCGCGCCGCAGCACCAGCATCGACTTGACCGCACTCAGCTGCGCGAGCAGCTGGTAGCTGTGGGCCTGCAGGTGCTCCAGCTGGTCGACCGGCGGGCGCACCGCGCGCGGTTCCGAAAGCGAACGCCGGGTGGCCTGCACCAGGGCCGAGAGGCTGTCGAAGGCCTCGCGCCGTGCGAGCCGCCATTCGAGTTCGGGGCTGCTTTCGACCGAGCGCAGCTGCCCGAGACCGAGCGCGTGGCGCGCATGCCGTGCCTGTGCGGTGAGGACGCGCGCCACCAGGGCCGGGATCTGGCCACGCTCCCAGGAGGGCAGCACATAGCAGAAGGCCCAGGCGATGCCGGCCCCGATCAGGGTGTCGGCGATGCGCTCGAAAAGCGCGAAGGTCGGGCTCATGCCGAGGTTGAGCAGGTGGGCCTGCATCAGGCCCAGCACGGTGGCCGCGACCGCCGTGACCAGGTAGCGCCGGACCGCGAAGCCGTGCGCGACCGCCTGCGCCAGCGTCACCACCAACAGGCCGCCGAGCGGCGTCGGATGGGTCGACAGCAGGCCGACCGCGAGCACGCAGCCCATCAGCGTTCCGGCGACCCGATGGTTGCGCCGCTCGAGGGTCTGCGAAAGGCTGCCGCGCAGCACCACCACGATGGTGAGCAGGATCCAGTAGTCGTGCGAGCCCCAGGGCAGCAGCACGGCGATGCCGTAGCCGAGCGCGACCGCCAAGGCGGCGCGAATCGCATGGCGCAAGGGTGGCGCGTCCCAGCGCCAGAGCGCAAAAAACGGCCGCAGCGACCAGTCGGTCGGGCTCACGAACATCTGCCAGTTGGCGCGCACCACCTGGAGGTCGGGTTCGACCTCGCCACGCGCCATGCCGGCGAGCCGGATGACTTCGTCGTTGATGTGGCCGATGCGGCTCGCGAGGCCTCGCGCCAGCACCGCAGCGCTGGGGCCGGTGCTCGATGCGGCCGGCGCATCCTGCGACTGCAGCCGGATGGCGGCGAGCTCGGAACGGCGGTCGGTGCCGGGTGGCGGCTGCCGGCGGAGCAGCAGGGCGTCGGCAATCGCTACCGTGTCCTCGGCCAGCGCCTCGAGGATGCGGCGCATCTCGATCAGCGCCTGCGCATGGCCCGGATGGGTCTTGAGCGCATCGAGGTCGAGCTCGCTCGCGAGCAGCAGGTCGCGCAATTCGAGCACCACGACCAGCATGCCGGCCAGTTTCTGGCGCCGCGGCGTGCGGGGCGATTCGAGCACGATGTCGCGGGTCGCCTGCAGCTGGTCGGCCAGCGCCGCCTGCGCGCCGAGCAGCTTGCCGAGCATCGAGGGCGTTATCTCGCGGATGTCCCGCGCGTCGTCCCGCGGCGTGAACTGGCTGGCTTCGGTGCGCATCAATTCGGCCAGCGATTGCAGCAGGTCGGCGGTGGTCTGCGTCCGGTAGCGGCCGTTCAGCGCCAGGTTGGCCAGCACCGAATAGACGATGTAGAGCGCAGCGCCGAGCGCCAGGTACAGCGTGCGTTCGAGCGCCTGGAGCGGGTCGGTCGGCGCCGGCGTCGCCATCGAGAACACCATCGCCAGCATCACCGCGATCGCGATCGGGATGCCGCGCTTGCCCCAGGCCATGCCGAGGAAGGCCAGGAAGGTGGCGGGCACCAGCAGCAGCCCGAGTTCGAGCGAGCTCGCATGCAGCCATTGCACCGCGAAGAAGAACGGCAGGCCGATGAGCGGCGCCGGCAGCATCTGCCAGAACTTGCCGCGGCGAGGCGCCGGCTGGTCGGGCGGCGAGCTGACGATGACGCCGACCACCGCGGCCGCCGCCGCCGCCGCACCGAGCCACAGATGCACCAGGCCGGAGACCAGCATCAGTCCGACGGCGACCGAGATCCCGTTGGTGACGTAGTGCGACAAAGCCACGCGCATCGCGCGGCGCAAGCGCAGGCGGGCGGCGCTCGGCGCCTGCATCACTCGGCGGCGGTGTCGCCCTCGGCGGGGCCGGTGGACAGGTCGCGCCGCACGCGGGTCAGCTTGCGCTGCGGTGCGGGCGGCAAGGCCGAAGGCTGCGCGGCGGGCTGCTCGGCGCCGCTGTCGTCCGGCATCTCGGGCAGCGCCTCGCTGCCGAGGGCCCCCAGGCCGATGGTGCTGCGTGCATAGACGTTGCCGCCGCCGGCCGCCGGGTCGACCTGGCGGACGCGATCGCTCGCCCGGAGCTTGTCCTCGACATTCGCGAACTTGGAGTACTTGGCAAGGATGGGCACCAGCTGGCCGTAGATGCGCGGCGCGCCGGCCAGGCATTCGCGCTGGTCGAGGAAATCGGGTTCGCCGGTGAAGTTGCCGATCAGACCGCCTGCCTCGGTGACCAGCAGCGAGCCGGCGGCCACGTCCCAGATGCTCAAGCCGGTCTCGAAGAACGCATCGGTGAAGCCGGCCGCCACGTAGGCCAGGTCGAGCGCGGCCGCGCCCGGGCGGCGCAAGCCCGCGGCGCGCGGCATCAGGTCGGCCATGATCGCGAGGTACTGCTTGAAGTTGTCGCCGCTCCGGAACGGGAAGCCGGTGGAGATCAGGCATTCGCTCAGCCGGGTGCGCTTGCTGACCCGGATGCGGCGTTCGTTCATGTAGGCACCGCGGCCTTTGGTGGCGGTGAAGAGGTCGTTGCGGCTCGGGTCGTAGATGACCGCTTGCTCGACCTTGCCGCGCACCGCGAGCGCGATCGACACGCAATAGACCGGGAAGCCGTGGATGAAGTTGGTGGTGCCGTCCAGCGGATCGATGATCCACACGTGCTCCGAATCCTTGGCGCCGTGCGCGGTGCCGGATTCCTCGGCCAGGATGCCGTGCCCCGGGTAGGCGGTGAGCAGGGTCTCGATGACGGCTCGCTCGCTCGCATGGTCGACTTCGGTGACGAAGTCGTTCACCTGCTTCTGCGACACGCGAACCGCTTCGACGTCGAGCGCGGCCCGGTTGATGATGGCGCCGGCGGCGCGGGCGGCCTTGACGGCCACGTTGAGCATGGGATGCAGGTTGGGGGACGACATGAGTTGTGTGAAGAACGGCGGGGCGGAGCGCCTGGGGCGACCTGGCGATGCAGGCGGCGAGAATTGCGGATTTTACCGGCTGGCCCCACCCTCGCCAGGGCGCCGGCCATAGCCCCTTCGCCGATTTCCTCCATGCAGACGCGCTTCATCCTGATCCAGACCAGCCATGCCGGCAACGTGGGCGCCGCGGCCCGTGCGCTCAAGACCATGGGCTTCGGCGACCTGGTGCTGGTGGCGCCGCGCTGGGCCAACGTGCTCAGGCGCGAGGAAACCATCCAGCGTGCGAGCGGGGCGCTCGACGTGCTCGCCCATGCGCGCATCGTCGAGACGCTCGACGAGGCGCTGGACGGCGTGACCCACCTCTGCGCGACCGCCATGGTTCCGCGCGATTTCGGGCCGCCGACCCGCTCGCCGCGCGAACACCTGGGCGAGCTCGTCGGTCGGTCGGAGGAACGGGTCGCCTTCCTGTTCGGCTCGGAGCGCTTCGGCATGCGCAACGAAGACGTGTATCGCTGCCATGTGGCGCTGCGGATTCCGACCGATCCGGCCTTTGGCTCGCTCAACCTGGCATCCGCGATCCAGGTGATCGCCTACGAATGGCGCCTGGCGCTGGGCGGGTTCGATCTGGCGCGGCCCGCGCCGATGGCGGCCGGCGGTGCGGCGGACGCGCAAGCCGTCGCCGGCATGCTCGACCACTGGGAGCGATCGCTGGTCGACATCGGCTTCCTCGATCCGCAGGCGCCCAAGAAGCTGATGCCGCGCTTGCAGCAGCTGTTCAACCGGGCGCAGCCCACCACCGAGGAGATCCACATCCTTCGCGGCATCGCCAAGGCCATGTCCGAAGCGGCTGGCGCGAAAACCTCATACGCACCGGACGAGGGCGCCCAGCCATAGACTCCGCAGCCTTCGATCAGCAAGAAGCCATCCATCCATGTTCACGCGCCTGCGTTCCGATATCCAGTGCATCCTCGACCGAGACCCGGCCGCGCGGACTGCCTGGGAAGTGCTGACGCTCTATCCGGGCCTCCACGCGGTGGTGCTCCATCGATGGGCGCACTGGCTCTGGCAGCACCGGCTGAAATGGTGCGGGCGCTTCGTCTCGCAGTTCTCGCGCTGGATGACCGGCATCGAGATCCATCCGGCGGCGGTCCTCGGGCGAGGCGTCTTCTTTGACCACGCGATGGGCGTGGTGGTCGGCGAAACCGCGGAGATCGGCGACGGCTGCACCATCTACCAGGGCGTCACGCTCGGCGGCACCGCGCTTTACAAGGGCGCCAAGCGGCACCCCACGCTCGGCCGCAACGTGGTGGTCGGCGCCGGCGCCAAGGTCTTGGGCGGCTTCACGGTCGGCGACGGCGCCAAGATCGGCTCGAACGCGGTCGTCACCAAGCCGGTCCCGGCTGGCGCCACCGCGGTCGGCAATCCGGCCCGCATCATCGAGGCCGACGCGGCAGTCCGGCGCGAGGAGACCGCATCGCGCATGGGCTTCTCGGCTTACGGCGTGACCCAGAACGACGATCCGCTCTCGATGGCGATGCGCGGGCTGATCGACAACGCAGCCGGTCAGGAGCACCAGATCGCGCTCTTGTGGCAGGCGATCGAGACGCTCGGCAAGCACCCCGGCCGAGCGGACTGCGTGCCGGGGGATGCGGCGCGCAGCGAATGCTTCGAGGCCGAGCGCCTTACCCAGCTGGTCGGCAAGTAGCGGCGGCGTGCGCCGGCCGCGTCTGGCGGCCGAACGGCAGCTTCGTTGCGGCAGCAGGCGCTCTGCTTCCGTAGCGATCGATCCCGAGCCCCTCGATGCCGATGTCCGGGCGGCTCCCGGTGACCATGTCCGACACCAGCTTCGCCGAGCCGCAAGCCATGGTCCAGCCCAACGTGCCGTGGCCGGTGTTGAGGAACAGGTTGCGATGACGGGTGGCACCGATCACCGGCGTGCCGTCGGGTGTCATCGGGCGAAGGCCGGTCCAGAACTGCGCGCGAGCCACATCGCCACCCGGGAACAGGTCGTTGACCACCATCTCGAGCGTCGCGCGGCGACGCGGGTCCAGCCGCAGGTCGAAGCCACCCAGCTCGGCCATGCCGCCGACGCGGATGCGGTCGTCGAAGCGGGTCACGGCGATCTTGTAGGTCTCGTCGAGCACCGTGGATTGCGGCGCCTTCGAGGCATCGACCAGCGGCACCGTCAGCGAATAGCCTTTCACCGGGTAGACCGGCAGGTCGAGCCCGAGCGGCGCGATGAACTCGCGGGAATAGCTGCCGAAGGCGAGCACATAGCGGTCCGCGGTGAGCAATCGGCCGTTGGAGCGCACCCCGGTGATCCGGTCGCCTTCGGTCACGAAGCCGTCGACCGTTTCACCAAAACGGAAGTCCACGCCCAGGCCGCGGGCGAGGTCCGCCAGGCGCCGGGTGAAGAGGTGGCAATCGCCGGTTTCGTCGTTGGGCAGCCGAAGCCCGCCGGCGAGGCGATCGCGGGCCTGGGCGAGCGCCGGTTCGTGGATGGCGACCTGGTCGCGGTCGAGCAGTTGGTAGGGCACGCCGCACTGTTCGAGCACTTCGACATCGCGGGCCACCGCATCGAGCTGTGCCTGGCTGCGGAACAGCTGCAGCGTGCCGCCGGTGCGTTGCTCGTAGGCGATGCCGGTGTCCGCGCGCAGCTGCTGGAGACAGCTGCGGCTGTACTCGGCGACCCGCATCATCCGTTCCTTGTTGATCGCGTAGCGCTCCGGCGAGCAGTTGCGCAGCATCTGCGCCATCCACTTCAGCTGAAACAGGCTGCCGTCGAGCCGGACCGCGAGCGGTGCGTGCTTCTGGAACATCCACTTGATGGCCTTGAGCGGAATGCCCGGCGCGGCCCACGGCGTCGAATAGCCGGGAGAAACCTGGCCGGCATTCGCGAAGCTGGTCTCCAGGGCCGGCCCGGGCTGCCGGTCGAGCAAGGTGACCTCGGCGCCCGCACTAGCGAGGTAGTAGGCCGTGCTGGTTCCGATGATGCCGCCGCCGAGAACAATGACTTTCATGGCCGAACTCCGTTGAAGAAGCGAATCAGGCTAATTTATGGGGTTTGGGGCAGCAAATTCAACGGTTCTGGGGCGGCTTGGCAGGCGCTTTCGCTGCCATGATTGCGGCTTTGTGGACTTGGAAGCGAAATGGCCAACCTCGACCGCATCGATCGCAAGATCCTCGACATCCTCCAGCGCGATGGCCGCATCTCGATCACCGACCTGGCCGAGCAGATCGGGCTTTCGACCTCGCCCTGTTCCGAGCGCGTGCGGCGCCTGGAACGCGACGGCGTCATCACCGGCTACCACGCGCGCCTGTCGCCCGAGGCGCTCGGGAAGACGCTGCTGGTGTTCGTGGAGATCAAGCTTTCGGCCAAGTCGGGCGATGTGTTCGACCAGGTCAAGAACGAGCTGCTGCATGTTCCCGCGGTGCAGGAATGCCACCTGGTCTCGGGCAGCTTCGATTACCTGGTCAAGGCGCGCCTCGGCGGCATGGGCGAGTACCGGCGGCTGCTCGGCGATATCCTGAAGAAGCTGCCGGTGGCAGCGGAGTCGCACAGCTACGTGGTGATGGAGGAGGTCAAGGAGTCGTTGGCGCTGGTGCTGGATCGCTGATCGCCGATGACCTATCGCCGATTGCAGATCGCCATCTAGCGCTGGCGAACTGCCGACTTCGGCCGGAAGGCCTTGCAGACGGCTTCGTCGGTCTCCAGGTACGGGCCGCCGATCAGGTCCACGCAATAGGGCACGGCCGCGAAGATGCCCGGCACCTGTTGCGAACCGTCATCGCCCCTGAGACCCTCGAGCGTCTCCGCGATCGCCTTCGGCTGCCCCGGCAGGTTGATGATGAGCGAACGTTCCCGCACCACCGCGACCTGGCGCGACAGGATCGCGGTCGGAACGAAACGCAGGCTGATCTGCCGCATCTGCTCGCCGAAGCCCGGCATCTCCTTGTGCGCCACCGCGAGCGTGGCCTCGGGCGTCACGTCGCGAAGGGCAGGGCCGGTGCCGCCGGTGGTGAGGATCAGCGAGCAGCCCGCATCGACCAGCGCCACCAGCGTGTCGCTGATGGCCTGGCGTTCGTCCGGAATGAGTCGTTCGTCGAAGGTGATGGGGTTGCGCAACGCGCGGGTCAGCCAATCTTTCAACGCGGGAAGACCCTTGTCCTCGTACACGCCGCTCGAGGCGCGGTCGCTGACCGAGACCACGCCGATGCGGACCGGGTCATGAAGGGTTTCGCTCATGCATCGGCTCCCGGGTTCGGCGGCACCGGGTCGGTATCCGACTCAGTGAAGGGAGCTTCTTGCCGCGCCGCGAGCTGGGTCCGCACCAGCTGGAACACCTCGCGATAGGCCTTGGCCTGGCGAGGCGCTTCGCCGGGCGGGCCGGCCTTGATGTCCTTGCGGGCCTGGCGGATCAAGGCGCGCAGCTGCTGGGTGTCGGTGGCCGGATGGGCTTCGATCCATTCGCCGAAGCTCTCGTCCTCGGCGATCAGGCGATCGCGCCAAAGCTCGGCCTCGTGCAGCATCGCGGTCTCTGCGGCCGGTGCGCGGTTCTGCTCCTCGAGCGCAGCGCGCACGGTATCGAGCGTGGAAGGTTCGAGCCCGCGCATCAGCTTGCCGATGAACTGCATCTGGCGGCGCTTGCCTTCGAAGTTGGTGATGCGCCGTGCCTCCACGATGGCGTCGGTGAGCTTTTCGCCGAGATCGAGCTTGTCGAAGAGGCCTGCTCGCAACCCGAGCAGTGCTTCGCCGAGGGATTGAAGCTCGGCGCTTTCGCGCTTGAGGTCGGTCTTGCTCGCGGCATCGCTGCCCTTGAGTTCGCGCTTGAGTTCGAGGTCGAGTTCGCTGCCTTCGGCCACGAACTGGCCGCGGACGAAGTAGCCTTTTTTGGGTTTGCGGGACATGGTGGATTCGTGGGCCGCTCGGGTCGGCGACCAGGGGCGGGAAGTATCATAGCCAACACATGATCACCACCTCTTCGCAAGCCGAGACCGGCTTCGCCTACAGCCGTCCCTTCTTCGAAAACCTGGTCGATTCGGCCCTTGCCCATGCCAAGAAGCTCGGTGCCACCGATGCCGGCGCCGAAGCCTCCGAAGGCTGCGGGCTCAGCGTCTCGGTGCGCAAGGGCGAACTCGAGAACGTCGAGCGCAACCGCGACAAGTCGCTGGGCGTCACCGTCTACGTCGGCAACCGCCGCGGCAACGCGAGCACGTCCGACTTCTCCGAGGCCGCCGTCGCCCAAACCGTGCAGGCCGCCTTCGACATCGCCCGGTTCACGGCGGAAGACCCGGTCGGCGGCCTGCCCGATGCGGACGACATCGCACGCGACCCGCCGGAGCTCGACCTGTTCCATCCCTGGGACATCGACAGCGCCCGCGCGGCAGAACTGGCACTCGAATGCGAAGCGGCCGCGATGTCGACCGACCGGCGCATCACCAACAGCGAAGGCGCGGGGGTTTCGGCCCAGCAGAGCCACTTCTTCAGCGCGCATACCGGCGGATTCCGCGGCGGCTACGCCAGTTCGCGCCATTCGATCTCGGTCGCGCCGATCGCCGGCAAGGGCGACGAGATGCAGCGCGACGCCTGGTACAGCTCGATGCGGTCGGCGGATGAGCTGGCGAGCCCGAAGGCGATCGGCCGCTATGCCGCCGAGCGCGCGCTGAGCCGGCTCAAGTCCCGCAAGATCAAGACGATCGAATGCCCGGTGCTGTTCGAGTCGCCACTCGCCGCCGGCTTGCTCGGCGGCCTGGTGCAGGCCACCAGCGGCGGGGCGCTTTATCGCAAGAGCAGCTTCCTGCTCGACTCGCTCGGCAAACCCGTCCTGCCCGGCCATGTCGACGTGATGGAAGACCCGCATCTTCCGCGCGGCAAGGGAAGCTCACCGTTCGACGACGAGGGCGTGACCACGCGCAAGCGCAAGGTGGTCGACGGCGGTCGACTCGAGGGCTACTTCCTGAGCACCTACTCGGCCCGCAAGCTGGGAATGAAGACCACCGGCAACGCAGGCGGTTCGCACAACCTCACGCTCAGTTCGAGGCAGACCCGGCCGGAGGACGACCTGGACGCCATGCTCGCCAAGCTCGGAACCGGCCTCTTCGTCATCGAGCTCATGGGGCAGGGCGTCAACTACGTGACCGGCGACTACTCGCGCGGCGCCAGCGGCTTCTGGGTCGAAGGCGGACGCATCGCCTTTCCGGTGCAGGAGATCACCATTGCCGGCAATCTCAAGAACATGCTGATGGGCATCGAGGCGGTCGGAGCGGATGCCTACAACTATGGCGCCAAGACCACGGGTTCGATCCTCGTGAACCGCATGAAGGTGGCCGGCAGCTGACGCGCCGACCCCGGTTTGCGCGCGCGCTTCGGCTCAGGGCCGGAGCGCCTCGCGGACCCGGCCGATGGCCACGGCGTACGGCGTTGCGAAACCATCTGCCGGAACGTCGAGCGCCAGCCAGCTGAAGCTGAAGACAAGGCCCTGCTCCTCGGGGCTCCCCCAAGCCACGTGATCGAAACGCTCGGGTAGCGGATCGGTGGCCCGCATCAGGAAAAGATGCCAGAGCTGGGCATGTCGCAAGACCTGGCCCTCTGCATCGATCTCGCCGTCGCGGTCCAAGGTGCCGAGCGATTGCAGGGGCCCGCCGAAGTCGATGCCGGATTCCTCGTGCAGCTCGCGCCGGACCGCCCGCTCGGGCGTCTCGCCGGGCTCGATGGTTCCCTTGGGCAACTGCATGCTGCGATCGCCCGGATGGTGGAACACCAGCAGCCGCCCCTGTGCATCCACCAGGCACGCGCAAGCCTTCTGGATGGAGGCCGGCTGCATGCTCAGGCGCCGCTGAGGGCGGCCTTCACGGCCGCGCTGACCTGCCCCATGTCCGCCTTGCCGGCCAGCCGGGTCTTGACCGCGCCCATGACCTTGCCCATGTCGCCAGGGCCCTTGGCGCCCAGCTCGACGACGATGGCGCGGACCTCGGTGCCGATCTCTTCGGCGCTCATTCGCGCGGGCAGGTAGACCTCGAGCACCTTGATCTCCGCGGCTTCCTTCTCGGCCAGGTCGCTGCGGCCGCCGTCGTTGAATGCCGTGACCGAGTCCTTGCGCTGCTTGACCAGCTTGTCCACGATGGCGACCACCGCCGCATCGTCGAGCTCGACCCGCTCGTCGACTTCCCTTTGCTTCAGCGCGGCCAGCAGCAGGCGGATGGTGCCGAGCCGCTCCGAATCCTTCGCCCGCATGGCGGTCTTCATGTCTTCGGTGATTTTTTCCTTGAGGGTCATGGCGGGCTTTCGAGTGAGGATCGTCTTGGAAACAACAAAGCCGCGGCAGGTAATCCTGGCGCGGCTTCGAATGAACAGTGCCCCTGGTCGGGGCGGCGCTTCAAGTGCTCAGTACAGCTTCTTGGGGAGCTGCATGCTGCGTACGCGCTTGTAGTGGCGCTTGACTGCCGCTGCCTTCTTGCGCTTGCGCTCTGCGGTCGGCTTTTCGTAGAACTCGCGGGCACGCAGGTCGGTCAGCAGGCCGAGCTTTTCGATGGTGCGCTTGAAGCGGCGAAGCGCGACGTCGAAAGGCTCGTTTTCTTTAACGCGGATAGTTGTCATGTATGAAGGTTGGTGGGTTGGCCTGGGAAGATCGGGCCCTGGGCCGGGGTTCCTCAACTGAAAATGGGTGCGGCCGTTGAGGGGAGGCCGGAGTTAGCCCAAGATTATAGCGCCGAGGCAAAGGGCTGTTCAACCGCCCGGAGGCCCCCCGTTCGCGGGCCTACCGGGCCAACGCCTCGGCGCAGACATGGCCGCTGGCCCACGCCCATTGGAAGTTGTAGCCGCCCAACCAGCCGGTGACATCGACCACTTCCCCGATGAAGTAAAGGCCGGGCTGCTTCGATTCCATGGTTTGCGAGGACAGGTCGCGGGTGTCGACGCCTCCCGCCGTGACCTCGGCCTTCTTGTAGCCCTCGGTTCCGCTCGGAACGACCTTCCAGCGCGCGATCCGCTCGGCCAATGCGACCAGCGCACGGTCGGGCGCTTCGTTGATCGGCCGCTGCAACGCGGCGTCGCTCTTGACCCACGCGTCCGCGAGCCGGGCCGGAATCAGCGCCGAGAGTTCGTTGCCGATCTTCTTGCGCGATCGTTGCTTGGCCTCCACGAGTGCCTGCTCGACTTCGATACCGGGCGCCAGATCCACGACGAGTGGCTCGCCGGGCTTCCAGTAGCTGGAAATCTGGAGCACCGCCGGGCCCGACAGGCCGCGATGCGTGAAGAGCAGATCCTCCAGGAACTGGGCTCGCTGCTTCTTGGCTCCGGTCTCGATCCGGACCGGCAACGACAGCCCGGCGAGTTCCGCGTAAGGAACCCAGCCCTCGCCGCCAAAGGTCAGCGGCACGAGCGCTGGCCGGGTGGGAACGATGCGCAACCCGAATTGCTCGGCGACCTGGTAGCCGAACCCGCTCGCACCGATCTGCGGAATCGAAAGCCCCCCGGTCGCGACGACCAGCTTGGGCGCGTCGACGCTGCCGCGACTGGTCTCGATCCGATATCCGCCGGAGGTCGAATAGGTGATGGCCGTGATGCCGCAAGGCTGCCAGTGGTCGACCTTGCCGGCCGTGCACTCCGCCAACAGCAGATCGATGAGCTCCTGGGACGAGCCGTCGCAGAACAGCTGGCCCTTGTGCTTCTCGTGATAGGCGATGCCGTGGCGCTCCACCAGTTCGACGAAGTCTCCGGGCGTGTAGCGGGACAGCGCCGAGCGGCAGAAGTGAGGGTTGTCGCTGATGAAGCAGCGTTGGGGGGCCTGGAGATCGAGGTCTCGATTGGTGAAGTTGGCGCGACCGCCACCCGAGATGCGGATCTTCTCCGCGATGCGAGTCGCGTGGTCGACCAGCAGCACCTTCAGGCCGCGCCGACCCGCCTGCCCCGCGCAGAAAAGCCCGGCCGCTCCGGCGCCGATGACGACGACGTCGTAGGTCAACCCGCGGTCAGCCCTTCCAGACGAACGGAAACTTCAATTGCTTGAAGAAGCCGTTCGGGACGTAGTCGCCGACCACCCCGTAGCGCTCCGGCCACAGCTTGGTGCTCTTGACCGCCGTGCCGAAGAGATAGTCGAGGAACGCGTAGTGCGCTGCGTAGTTCTTGTCGAGCGCCTCGTCGTCCTGGCTGTGGTGCCAATGATGGAAATTGGGCGTCACGATGATGTAGCGCAGCGGCCCGAGCCGCACGCTCACATTGCAGTGGTTGAAGACCGCCTGGAAGCCAACCACCACGATGTACGCATCGATGACTTCCTTGCTGAAGCCCAGCACGTAGATCGGCGCCAGCACCAGCGTGCGTGTGATCAGCAGCTCGAGGATGTGCTGGCGCGAGCCGGCCAGCCAATCCATGCTCTTCACGCTGTGATGAACCGCATGGAGGCGCCACATCACCGGGACCTCGTGATAGGCCCGGTGCGTCCAGTACTGCACCAGGTCGGCAACCAGGATGATCAGAAGCACGCCCGCCCAGAACGGAAGGCCCGCGACCCAGCCGCGCACGCCGTCGTTGGCGGCCCAGCCGAAGAGCTTGTGTACCAGCAGGTTGGTGGCCAGGAGCACGAAGCCCACGATCATGTGATTGACCACGAAATGGTGGAAGTCGGTCTGCCACTCGGCACGGAACACCGGCTGGTCCTTGCGATGCGCGAAGAGCTTCTCGATGAAGATGAAGATCAGCGCGGAACCCAGCAGATCGAGGATGAACCAGTCGAGCCCGATATAGGGCGTGTTGTCGGCGAAGTCGTTGACCGGAACCTTGTGCCCACCCAGGAGCGCCGCGGCGACCACCAGCAAGAAGGCCGAAGAAGAGAGCCAGCGCGACCGGTTGAAGATGATGTTGACCAGCGACATGCCGCCGGCGATGACCAAAGCGGTGAGCAGCACGATGCGCATCACGTCGACGTTGTAGCTGCGCCGGAGTTCGGGCGTGCTCAGGTACTGCGGAAAGTGAAAGACGAGCACGCCGAGAAAGCAGAGAACCGCGAGCGATAGCGCGATGGTCCCGGTGACGAGGCCCTTGCCTCGCTGCAGTTCGCCGTGGCTGGCGGTGAACTCGTTGAGCTTGTCGAGCATGACGTTCCTCTCGAGCCTTGCGGTCCGTGTTGTGCGTTGTTGAAGTCGGCGCCGCTGGATTCTAGGGGCGCGGCGAGGCTTCGTCAGGCGCTGCGGCGAGCCGACGCGGGCACGGATTCCGCTGAATGCGATTCGGCAACCTGGACGCCCTTCAGCACGTCGCCGATCACGATGATCGATGGGCTGGCCATGCCCGCCCGCGTGATCGTGTCGTGCAGGCGATCCAGCGTTGTCGTGACATGGCGCTGCGCGTCGAGCGATGCGTGCTGGACGATGGCGGCCGGCGTGTCGCCGGGCAGCCCGTGCAGAAGCTCCTGTTGCAGACGGGCGGCGCCGGCGACGCCCATGTAGATCACGAGCGTCAGCCGGGCATCGCGCGCCGTGCGGGCAAGCTGGCGCCAGTCGGTCGGGTGCTCCCCCGCGGCGTAGCCGGTCTTGGCATGCCCGGTGACGAACACCACGCCCTGGGCGTGCTCGCGGTGCGTCAACCCGACACCGAGCGAGCTGACCGCCGCCAGGCCAGCCGTGATCCCGTTGACCACCCGCACCTCGATGCCTTCTTCGCGCAGATGCTCGACCTCCTCGCCGCCCCGGCCGAAGATGAAGGGGTCGCCGCCCTTGAGCCGGACCACCGTCTGGCCCTCTCGCACGGCGGTGATCATCAAGCGCTCGATGAAGGCCTGCGGCGTGCTCTTGCAGCCGCCGCGCTTGCCGACATGCACGATGCGCGCATCCGGCCGGGCATAGGCCAGGATGCCTTCGCCGACCAGGTCGTCCACGAAGATCACGGTCGCGGCCTGGATCGCCTTGACCGCCTTGATCGTCAAGAGCTCCGGATCGCCCGGTCCGGCGCCGACCAGGGTGCAGCTGCCGTGGAGTGCATCGGTGTTCATGGTGCTTCCTTGGTCGATGGGTTCGCCTCGATCGTTTCCGGCTCGAAAGCGGTCCGTTGCGAAGATGCGGTGTCGTTGCCGGCACCCAGCAAATCCGCGATCCGAAGAACTTGCGCAACTTGCCGCTCGATCGCTTCCGGCACGGGCCGATCGCCGGCCAGCACCTCGCGCGTGTAGGCGGCCGTGCTGTCCACGTCGATCTCGGCGGGCAAGCCCGCAACGACGGACAAGGTGCCGGGCTGTTGCTGCTGCAAGGGGATACGGCGGCCGCGCACGAATCCGTCGACCTGGGCGGTGCGCCGAGGATCCGCGACGCTTTCGCCTTCGAGGCCGCGAGAGAGCAGCGCGGTCGCGCCGGTCAGTTCGAAGGTGGCGGCCATCGACTGCGCGTATTCGGGATGGGTGTAGCTCGAGACCACGATCGCATCGCCTTCGACCGGTCGCATCAGCTTGACGACGCTGTGCGCCGGATTGCGCAAGCCGACCACGCGGCGGACGTCCAGCAGCCGCTCGAGTCCGCTGCTGAGCAGGCCGGTCGGCGTGAAAACCACCTGGCCGGGCTCGATCGTGCGAATGACGCTCGCCGGTAAATGGCCAAGCTTCGCCAAGACGCTGGAGGCGAGCACGCGCGAGCTCTCGGAGGCCGCGCCGTGCACCAGCACCGGCAGGCCCCGGCGCGCCAGCAGCAGCGCCAGCAAGGGCGTGAGCACCGGCAGCTTGCGGGCGCCGTTGTAGCTCGGTATGACGACGACCGTTCGGGGGGCCGACGGCACCAGCGCCAGGCGTTCGTGGGTGGCGTCGAGAAACCCGGCCAGCTCCTCGGGTGTTTCACCCTTGATGCGCATCGCGAGGCAGAAGGCGCCGATCTCGAGGTCGGTCACGCTGCCGTCGAGCACCTGGCCGAAGAGATCGCGGGCCTGCTCGCGATCGAGCGACTTGGCGCCTCGCGCGCCGCGACCGATTTCCTTGATGTAGTGGCTGATTCCCATGATGGCTGCACCGATTGTCTTGCAAGCCTTATGCCCCGCCACGGGGGCGCTTATGCCTGCGGGCGGCACGCAGGCCTTGCGGCGAGAGCGATTTCGGCGGCTTCGCTCCGCGAGGCTCACGGCGCCGCCGCCTCCGCCGCGGTGTCCTCCGGCACGATGCTGCGAACCCTGCGCTTGAGCTCGGGGATGCACGAGCCGCAGTTGGTCCCGCATTTCAGCGTCCCTTGCAAGGAAGCCAGCCGCGACTCCGGCGTGCCGCCGTGCTTCTCGAGATGCGCATCGATCTGCAGGTCGGTCACGCTGAAGCAGCTGCACACCGGCACGCCCCGCGACCGGATCGCGATCGGCGCCTTGGCACCGGGCGCGAGCAGCAGGCGGCCGTAGCTCTTGGCCGGCAATTGCTCGCGCAGCAACGTGGCGATCCAGGCTTCGGCCCTGGTATCGCCCGCCAGCAGGAAGCCTTCGAGCGATGCGTCGTCCGCCCGACGAACCAGTCGGGCCGCACGCCGCTGGCCGTGCTTGCGGTCCGCGTAGTGCAGCGCATCGGTTCGGGTGAGTCCGAGCAACTGCTCGATGCCTTCGAGAACCGCATCGGCCGGGGCTGTCGCCGCCGCCGCTCGAAAGAGGATGCCGCCGCGCTCCCTGCCCGGCAGGCCTTCGGCGGTCGTCAAGGGCGCGTTGTCGGAAAAAGGCACGCAGGTCGCGAAGGCGAAGCGGCCCATTGCCTCCTTCAGGGCGCGCTGCACGTCGAGCATCGCCTCCGCCGGCAGCCAGGCCATCGCGAGCAAGGACCACGGAAGCTCTGCCTTCAGGATCTTGACCGGCGCGTGCTTGAGCTCGGGCTGCTTCGAACTCGGACAGAAGGCGGGGCTCGTCAACGCGTTCACGCCGTGCAGTCGCTGCCCGCTCGCCGACACGCCGCTCAGGAACTCCTCGCCCCAATGCATGGCGATGAAAGCCTGGCTCAGCCCCACTTCGGCGCTGCCTTGGGCCGGCACCACGATCGAGCCGCGCTTCGAGGTGACCTGCACGAGGTCGCCGTCCTTGAGCTGGCGCCGGGCCATGTCCTGCGGGTTCATCTGCACCGCGGGCTCGGCGATGTGGCCGAAGAGCCGGCCGATGGTGCCCGTGCGGCTCATCCCATGCCACTGGTCGCGCAGGCGTCCCGTGTTCAGCGAGAAGGGAAAGCGCGCTTCGCGGGCCTCGGCGACCGGCCGGTAGACCGCGTCGACGAAGCGCGCACGACCGTCCGCGGTCGGGAACACGCCGTCTTCATAGAGTCGTGCCCGGCCGATCGGGTCGCCCGGCTTCAAGGGCCATTGCTGCGGGCCACGTTCTTCGAGCATCGCGTAGCTCAGGCCGGTGATGTCGAGGTCGCGTCCGCGCGTGGTCTCTCGATGTTCGTTCCACACCGACTCGGCCGAGTCGTACCGAAAAAGGCTTTCGGCCGATCGCTTGCCGATCCGGCTCTCGAGCCTCTGTGCGAAGTCGACTGCGATCGACCAGTCGTCGCGCGCTTCGCCCGGCGGCGATACGGCCTTGCGCACGCGCGAGATGCGGCGCTCGCTGTTCGTCACGGTGCCTTCCTTTTCGCCCCAGGTGGTCGCGGGCAGCAGGAGGTCGGCGTAGTCGCAGGTCGTGGTCGTCGCGAACGCCTCCTGCACGACGACGAATTCCGCGCGCTCCAGCGCACGCCGCACGGTCGATTGGTCGGGCATCGACTGGGCCGGGTTCGTGCAGGCGATCCACAGCGCGCGGATCTCGCCGTCGGCGACCGCCTGGAACATCTCGATCGCGGTCTTGCCGGGTTTGTCGGGCACCGACGGCACGCCCCACAAGGCAGCCACCTCGGCTCGATGCGTCGGATTGGCCAGATCGCGGTGCGCACTCAGCAGGTTGGCGAGCCCGCCGACCTCGCGGCCGCCCATCGCGTTCGGCTGCCCCGTCAACGAGAACGGCCCCGCGCCCGGCTTGCCGATCTGCGCCGTCGCCAGATGGAGGTTGATGAGCGCCGCATTCTTGGCGGTGCCGCTCGACGACTGGTTGAGCCCCTGGCAGTAGAGGCTCAGCGTCGCCGCCGAGGTCGCAAAAAGGCGTGCGGCGCTGAGCAGGTCGTCCTTTGCGATGCCGCAGACCTGCGCGACCTTGTCGGGCGTGCAGTCGCGCACGGTGGCCTTCAGTGCGTCGAAGCCGCTCGTGTGCGCCTCGATGTACCTGGCATCGATCCAGCCTTCCCACAGCATGAGGTGCAGCATGCCGTTGAAGAGCATCACGTCGGTGCCGGGCTGGATCGGCAGGAACAGGTCGGCGATCTCGACGGTGTCGGTGCGCCTCGGGTCGACCACGATGATCTTCATTGCAGGGTTCGCCGCCTTCGCGTGCTCGATGCGGCGGAACAGGATCGGATGCGCCCAGGCCGTGTTGCTGCCGACGATGAAGAGGCACTGCGCGTCCTTCAGGTCGTCGTAGCAGGCGGGCGGCGAGTCGGCTCCGAGCGTTTGCTTGTAGCCGGCGACCGCGCTGCTCATGCACAGGCGCGAGTTGGTGTCGATGTTGTTGGTTCCGACGAGGCCCTTGGCGAGCTTGTTGAAGACGTAGTAGTCCTCGGTGAGCAACTGCCCGGAGACATAGAAGGCGACGGCGTCGGGGCCGTGCGCGCGGATCACCTGCGCGAAGACGTCGGCTGCCTGACCGAGCGCATCGTCCCAACCGATGGGCTCGGGGGCTGCCTTGCGCGATGCGCGCCGCATCGGTTGCAGCAGGCGCGTCTGCCGCGTCACGGCGGCCGTGGCGGTCAGGTGCAGGGTCGAGCCCTTGGTGCAGAGTCGGCCGAAATTCGCGGGATGTTCCGGATCGCCCCGCACGTTGGTGATCTGCCCGGCCTGCGACTCGATGATCACGCCGCAGCCGACGCCGCAGTAAGGGCAGGTGGAGCGGGTCGAACGGGTCTCGGTCATCTGGGCTCGTGTCTCGCGTGCGGTGATGGCGATTGCGCGGGGTCAGCCCTGGTGCGGCGTCTGCACGTCGAACGTCGAATCGCCAATCGCACCCTTGCTCGCGTTCGGCCCGGCGATCGGACGCGGCAGGTCGATGGCGTGCGTCGCCAGCTCGGCCGCATCGAGCATCACCACGCCGCCGACCACTTTCACCGCGAACTTCGGCGTGCAGCCTTCATCGGGTGCCCTGGCGCAGCCGTCGTCCAGGCCGATCGCCTGGTTGTGCAGCGGGCACGCGACCGTCTTGCCGAAGACGATGCCTTGAGACAGCGGGCCGCCCCTGTGCGGGCAGCGATCGAGCAGCGCGAACACCTCGTCCTCCCCGGTACGGAAAACGGCGACCTCGACGCCCAGCGGCCGCGCGACGCGACGCGCGCCCAGCACGGGAATGTCTTCGACGCGGCAGACGACTTTCCAATCGCTCATCGTGTGGCTCCTTCGTGGCGGGGGGCTTCAGGCGGGCTGCGCGCTGGAGTGCGCGCTCGGCTGCGGGCTGTCCGCGCTGGTTCTGCTCTCCGGCTGGGCGGGGGGCGCGGCGACCAGGGGCACGAACTGCCGCGTATCCACCGAGGCACGGCTCGACTCGAACCATGGGTCCGGTTCGCCGTCCAGCGCGAACTGCAGGCGCTCCCACAGCGACTTGCGGTTGCCGGCATCGTCGAGCACGCGCTTCTTCACATGGTCGAGACCGACGCGCGAGATGTAGTGCACCGTGCGTTCGAGGTAGTGGCCTTCTTCGCGATAGAGCTGCAGGAAGGCGCCCGCGAACTCCATCACCTCGGCGCTCGTCTTCACCTTGACCAGGAAGTGCGCGACCTCCGTCTTGATGCCGCCGTTGCCGCCGATGTAGATCTCCCAGCCCGAGTCGACGCCGATCACGCCCACGTCCTTGATGCCGGCCTCGGCGCAATTGCGCGGGCAGCCGGAGACGGCCAGCTTCACCTTGTGGGGCGAATACATCGCCCACAACGCGCGTTCGAGGTCCTTGCCCATCTGCGTCGAATCCTGGGTGCCGAAGCGGCACCATTCGCTGCCGACGCAGGTCTTCACCGTGCGCAGCGACTTGGCGTAGGCAAAGCCGCTCGGCATGCCGATGTCCTTCCAGACGTTGGCCAGGTCTTCCTTCTTGACGCCCAGCAGGTCGATGCGCTGGCCGCCCGTGACCTTGACCGTCGGGATCTTGTACTTGTCGGCAGCGTCGGCGATGCGCCGCAGCTCGTCCGGCGTCGTGTGGCCGCCCCACATGCGGGGGATGACCGAATAGGTGCCGTCCTTCTGGATGTTGGCGTGGCTGCGTTCGTTGATGAAGCGGCTTTGCGGATCGTCCCGCGCTTCCTTGGGCCAGGTGCTGATCAGGTAGTAGTTGACCGCGGGGCGACAGGTCGCGCAGCCGTTGGGCGTGCGCCAGCCGAGGCCCTCGTAGACCTCGGCGTGCGCCAGGTACTTCTGCGCCCGGATCGCCTCGCGCACCTCGGTGTGGCTCGCGTCGGTGCAGCCGCAGATTGCCTTCTTCTTCGGCGATGCGGAGTAGTCGCCGCCGGCGGTGAACATCAGGATCTGTTCGACCAGCCCGGTGCAAGATCCGCAACTCGCGCTGGCCTTGGTGTGCTTCTTGACCTCGTCCAGCGTGAACAGGCCCTTGTCCTTGATGGCCTTGCAGATGGTGCCCTTGCTGACCCCGTTGCAGCCGCAGACCTCGGCCTCGTCCGGCATCGTCGACGCGCTGCTGTGGCCTTCGTGGCCGGTATCGCCGACATTCGACTCGCCGAACATCAGGCGCTCGCGGATGTCGGCCACGCTGCGGCCGTCGCGCAGCAGCTTGAAGTACCAGCTGCCGTCCACCGTGTCGCCGTAGAGGCAGGCACCGACCAGCTTGTCGTCCTTGATGACCAGCTTCTTGTAGACGCCGCCGAAGGGGTCGCTCATCACGATCTCCTCGGTGCCTTCGCCGCCCATGAAGTTGCCGGCGGAAAACAGGTCGATGCCCGTCACCTTGAGCTTGGTCGAGGTGAGCGAACCCTGATAGCGGCCGATACCGAACTGCGCCAGGTGATTGGCGGCGACCTTCGCCTGCTCGAACAGCGGCGCGACCAGCCCGTAGGCGACGCCGCGATGCGCCGCGCACTCGCCGACCGAATAGATTCGCGCGTCGGTGACGGTCTGCATGGTGTCGTTGACGACGATGCCGCGATGGCAGTGCAGGCGGATCTTTTCGGCGAGCGCGATGTTCGGCCGAATGCCGACGGCCATCACGACCAGATCCGCCGGCACCTCGCTGCCGTCCTTGAACCTGATCGACTTGACGCGGCCGGCGGCGTCGCCGGTGAGTTCCGCCGTCTGCGCATTGAGGAGAAACTTGAGGCCACGCTCCTCCAGCGTCTTTCGCAGCAGGCCGCCGGCCACGTCGTCCAGTTGCCGCTCCATCAGCCAGGCGTTCACGTGGACCACTGTCACGTCCATGCCTCGCAGCATCAGCCCGTTGGCCGCTTCGAGCCCCAGCAGGCCGCCGCCGATGACCACCGCATGCTTGTGCGTCTTGGCGGTCTCGATCATGGTGTTCGTGTCGGCGATGTCGCGGTAGGCGATCACGCCCTGCAAGTCCTTGCCCGGCACCGGCAGGATGAAAGGATTGGAGCCGGTACACAGCAGCAGGCGGTCGTACTCGGCCGCGATGACGTCGCCGTTCTTGTCGGTGGCGCGCACGATGCGCTTCGTGCGGTCCACGTCGGTCACCAAGGCCCCGGCGTGCAGCGTGATGCGGTTCTCTTCGTACCACTCCCAGGTGTTCAGGATGATCTGGTCCACCGTCTGTTCGCCCGCCAGCACGGGCGACAGCAGGATCCGGTTGTAGTTGGGATGCGGCTCCGCGCCGAACACCGTGATGTCGTAGAGATCGGGCGCGAGCTTGATCAGCTCCTCGACGGCGCGCACGCCGGCCATGCCGTTGCCCACCAGGACCAGTTTCATCTTTTTCATCGTCGGGCTTCCTGAAGGAGGAAATCAGAAATGCAGGGCCATGACCGCGGTGATCCGGCCCTGTGGCGCGATCGGGATCGCGATCATCGGTTCGAGAACGACGGGCGTTCCGGTCGCGAAGGCCTGGGCGATGGCCGCTATCTGTCCGGCGGGCACGCTGGCCGCTTCGGCGCCCGGCAGGCGACCGTCGATCTCCGAAAAGCCGAAGCTGCGCACCGGCGCTCCGCCGTGCGCGTCCGGGGACCAGATCTCGACCTGGTTCGCGATCGGGGTCGCGAGCGCCGACAGGAACGCCATCACGTAGTGGGTGCCGTCGATGGTCGAGCAGGGCACCGCGAAGCCGCGGTTGATGCCGACCTTGATGGCGCCGTCGGCGCGCAGGAAGCCCGAGCCCTTGCCGAGATCCTCGAGGAACACGGGCGTCTGGTTCTGCCAGGCCATGCCGGGCAGTCCGTTGCCCCTCCGGAAGCTCGTGCTGCGCGAGATGAATTCGAAGGTGTCGCCGGTCGTGCCGTAGTAGCCGTCGACGAGGGACATGTCCTTCGACTCTTTCGGATCGTTGCACCAGAGCTCGATGGCGCCGGCATGATCGGCATCGTCGCCGCAGAAGATGACGACCACGGCGCTCAACGCCTCGCCCTTGAAGATCGGAAGCGCGATGCCGGAGGTCAAGCCTTCGGCCCTGGCAGCGGTGGCGCGACGGAAGTACGAGCCTTCGAGATCGTTGAGCACGATCGGATGGCCGGTTTCCCAGGCTTGGCCCGGCAGGCCTTCGCCGCGCCCGAAGATCAGCTTCTGCGTGGCGGCGAAGAAGCGTTTTGCGGAGCCGAAGAGGCCGCCGCCGAACTCGAGCAGGCTGCCGTCTTCGCTCGGTACCCAGTATTCGATGACGCGGATGAAGGTCTCAGGCACAGCGGTCCTCTCGATCGGGTCGCGAAATCGGATTCATTCACGCTGCTTTCTCGACGTGGGCTTGCCGCGTGTACAGGAAGTCGATCACCGCTTTCCGGTACTGAACGTAGTGGCGGTCCTCGGCCAGCTCGACCCGGTTGCGCGGGCGCTCGAGGTTCACGCTCAGCACCTCGCCGATCGTGGCCGAGGGACCGTTGGTCATCATCACGATCTTGTCGGAGAGCAGCACTGCCTCGTCGACGTCATGGGTCACCATCACCACCGTGCTTTGCGTCTTCTGCACGATCGCGAGCAGTTCGTCCTGCAGGCGGGCGCGCGTCAATGCGTCGAGCGCGCCGAAGGGCTCGTCCATCAACAAGACCTTGGGTTCCATCGCCAGGGCGCGAGCGATGCCCACGCGCTGTTTCATGCCGCCCGATATTTCGCCGGGGCGCTTCTGCGTGGCCGGCGTCAGGCCGACCAGCGCCAGCGCATCGTCGGTGCGCTTCTTGAGCTGAGCGCGGCTTTCGGCCGATGCGAAGACGCGTTCGACGCCGAGGTAGACGTTCTCGTAGCAGGTGAGCCACGGCAGCAGCGAGTGGTTCTGGAACACCACGGCACGCTCCGGCCCCGGGCCGGTGATCTCGCGATTGGCGCACAGGAGCGTGCCCTGTGTCGGCTTCGTGAGCCCGGCGATCAGGTTGAGCAAGGTCGACTTGCCGCAACCCGAGTGGCCGATGAGCGCCACGAACTCGCCCTTGGCGACCTGCAGGTTGATGTCGCGCAGCGCCTGGAATGCGCCCTTGGGCGTCTTGAAGGTCTGCTCGACATCGTTGATGTCGATGAACTTCCGGTCTTGCTTGGCGAGCGCGCTGGTGCTGTCGGAGCCGCTCATGACTTCACCTCTTCGAACGTGAACGCGGTGGCGATCTTGATGAGCGCGAACTCCAGCACCAGGCCGACGATGCCGATGACGAAGATCGCGATGATGATGTTGGCGACGTTGAGGTTGTTCCACTCGTCCCAGACCCAGAACCCGATGCCGACGCCGCCGGTCAGCATCTCGGCCGCGACGATCACGAGCCACGCGGTGCCGACCGCGAGCCGCACGCCGGTGAGCATGTAGGGCAGCACGGCGGGGAAGAGGATCTTGGTGATGATCTTCCACTCCGACAGGTTCAGCACCTTGGCGACGTTCATGTAGTCGCTCGGCACGCGTTGCACGCCCACGGCGGTGTTGATGATCATCGGCCAGATGGAGCAGATGAAGATGGTCCAGATGGCAGCGGGGTTCGCGCCCTTGAAGACCAGCAGGCCGATCGGAAGCCACGCAAGCGGCGACACCGGGCGCAGCAGGCTGATCAACGGGTTGAACATGCGCGAGAGAAAGTCGAAGCGACCGATCGCGAAGCCCGCCGGGATGCCGACCGCGGCCGCGAGACCGAAGCCCACCGCCACCCGCTTCAGCGACGAGAGGATGTTCCAGCCCACGCCCTGGTCGTTCGGACCGTTGCTGTAGAACGGATCGCTGAACACCTTGACGGCCTGTTCCCAGACCGCGAGAGGCGCCGGAAAGGTCCCGCCGCTGCGCAGCGCCACCAGCTCCCAGATGAGAACCAGCAGTGCGAAGCCGAAGATCGGAGGCATGACGCGCAGCCAGATCCAGTTGAAGTTTCGCGGTGTGCGGCTCGCCGATGCGACCGGTGCAGCTGGCGGTGCGAGTGGCCGCGGGGCCGCCACCGTCATCGGCGTGGTCGGGGATGCATGCGTGCTGCCTGCGCCCCTGGCGCCCTGGGGTGCCACGGGCGTGGCGTCGATCGGTGAATGGAAAACTGCGCTGACCATGTCTTGCTCCTGTGGGGGGTCGGGGAAGCGGCGCGGCCTACGCCTTGACCTTGAACGAATCGGCGTATTTCTTCGGGTCCTTGCCGTCCCACACCACGCCGTCCATCAGCGTGCTGGTGCGGAGCGGATCCTTCGGCACGCCGACCTTCATCGCGCCGGCGACTTCCTTGTACAGGTCGATCTGGTTGATCTGCTTGGCGACCGCGAGGTAGTCGGGGTGCTCCTTCAGGATGCCCCAGCGCTTGTGCTGCGTGAGGAACCACATGCCGTCGGACAGGAACGGGAAGTTGACCGCGCCGTCGTCGAAGAACTTCATGTGGTTCTTGTCGTCCCACGTCTTGCCCATGCCGTTGTCGTAGCGGCCGAGAATGCGCTGGTTGATGGCGTCCGCGCTGGTGTTGATGTAGCTCTTCTCGGCCACGACCTCTGCCATCTTGTTCTTGTTGGCGAGGCTGGCGTCGATCCACTGGCCAGCCTCCATCACGGCCATCATCACGGCGCGGCAGGTGTTGGGGTTGGCCTTCACGAACTCCGCGCGGGTGCCGAGCACCTTTTCCGGGTGGTCCTTCCAGATGTCCTGCGTGGTGATGGCGGTGACGCCGATCTTGTCGATGATGGCGCGCTGGCCCCAGGGCTCGCCGACGCAGAAGCCGTCCATGTTGCCCACGCGCATGTTGGCGACCATCTGCGGCGGCGGCACGACGATGACCTTGGCATCCTTGACCGGGCTGATGTCGGCGGTGGCCAGCCAGTAGTTGAGCCACATGGTGTGGGTGCTGGTCGGGAAGGTTCCGGCGAATGTGTATTCGCGCTTCTCCTTGGCCATGACCTTGGCGAGCGATGGCGCGTCGACCGCGCCCTTGTCCGCCAGCGCCTTCGAGAGCGTGATCGCCTGGCCGTTGCGGTTCAGCCCCATCAGCACGGCCATGTCCTTCTTGGGGCCGCCGGCGCCGACATGCACACCGTAGACCAGGCCGTAGAGCACGTGCGACATGTCGAGCTCGCCGTTCACCAGCTTGTCCCGCACGCCGGCCCAGCTGGCTTCCTTGCTAGGCACGATCTTGACGCCGTACTTCTTGTCGAATCCCAGCACCGAAGCCATCACGACGCTCGCGCAGTCGGTCAGCGGGATGAAACCGATCTTGACTTCTTCTTTCTCGGGCTTGTCGGAGCCCGCAGCCCAGACGGCGGCACGCAGCGCAGGGTCGATGGCGAGCGCGCCCGCCGCGGCGGCTTGCAGCACGCGGCGGCGACTCAGCTTGGGTTTCGGCAGCAAATCGGTCATGGGCGAACTCCGGATGAAGGGGCGATCAGGTTGCGGAAAACAAAAAAGGCGTCCTCACCACGCAGGGCCCGTTTCGCGAAAGAAACGGGCCCCTGCGGGTAAGGACGCCTTTGTCCGGTTCGGTGGGCGACACCCGCCTTTGGATGCCGCCTGCCTCGAGGACCTGCTTCGGTCCATGCATCGATTGCTTGCAAGCGCTGTGCCAGCGACGCGGGAACGGCTCCTTGCTACCTAATCTGTAGCACTGACCGACGCGGCACGTGGCTTTCGGCGCGTTTGTCGGTTGCTCGGGCGTGACCTTCGCTTTTGTGCAATGCACCAATCAAGAACGATGAACCGCTCCGGACGCCTGATCGTTGGGCAGGTACTCGGCCATCGACAGCACCGATTCGGCGACATCCGCGATACGCCGGTTCTGGTTCATCGCGGTCTGCCGCAACATCTTGTGCGCTTCTTGCTCGGTGAGCCGCCGATGCGCCATGAGAAGGCCCTTTGCACGCTCGACCAGCTTGCGTTCGTTGAGTGCGGAGCGCACGGTCTCGAGTTCGTCGTTCATGGCTTGCAGGCGTTGCGACTGCTCCTGGACCATGTCGAGGATGGACCGTTCGAGTTGTCGCCCGAACGGCGCTGCGACGCCCGGCGGCTGGGTACGGGCCGGGGCATCGACCGCCCCACCGGAGCCCGCGACTTCGTGCGAGTCGTAGAACACCGCGCCGGAGCGTTCCGGCTCGCGAATCAGCTTGGCGAGCAGCGCCTCGCGCGTCTGGAGTTCGATGCGCGCCCGCGCGATCTTCTGTGCGCAAAGCGCGCGCAGGTCGGCCGCGAGACGCTCCTCGACCACTTTCATCGAATCGATGCGCACGCTGCAGCAGTCGAACCAGGTGCGGCTCAGCTCGGCGTCGAGCACCATGCCCGCCGGCGCCGCACAGGCGATGCGGCGCAGACGCTCCTGTTCGGCGATCTGCGTACCCGACTGGCTGCTGGCCCAGAGCTGGCCCAGCGGGTCGCCCGCGAATTCCGCGAACACCTGGAAGCAGCGTTCCTGCGATTCGATCAAGTGCAGCCATTGCTGCTGCCGCGCACTGTCGTTGAAGCCGGAGGCGAAGGCCGCCGAGCCGCAGGCGCGCTCCTGGCCGGCGAACTCCTTGCCCTGCATGAAGTTGAACATCGCAACCAGCAGGCGCGAGATCTCGGGGTCGGTCGCGCCGTCGGCTGCCTCGAACACCACGGCCAGCAGGCCTGCGATCAGCTTGGCGATAGCGGCCGTCGCTTCGGTGGCCGTGAGCTGCATGGCGCCGATGCGGCGGCGCAGATCGGGAAGCCCGTCGAAGCCGGGCACGACCCAGGCGACGCGACTGAAGAGGCGGGTACCGTTGCCGATGCGCCGTGCGTCGGTCTCCAGCAGGTCGAAGCCGGCACGGACGGCTTCTTCGAGGCCCTGGCATTCGGCGATCTGCGCGTCGCGTTGCTGGCCGAAGCGTTGGCCGCGCGATGCGATGTAGACGTTGGAAATGCCGCGTTCGCGCTGCAGTGCGTGGACGAGCATGCCGATGGTCTCGACCAGTTCGCTCGTGCGCGCGAGTTGGTCGAGCTCGTCGATTTCGCACCGCAGGGCGGCTACCAGGAAGCTCAGGCCGGATTTCATCGTGGGACGTCTTTGCCCGGTGGGTGTCGCCGGGCGTTCGAACAGGTGAGCAACAACCGTGCCCCGACCGGGCCGGCGGCGCGCCCCTACACTCGCCCGGATGTTCGTACTGGGAATCGAATCGTCTTGCGACGAGACCGGCGTGGCGCTCGTCGAGACGGCGGGTGGCGGCCTGCCGCGGCTCCTCGCGCACGCCCTGCACAGCCAGATCGCCATGCACCAGGACTATGGCGGCGTGGTGCCGGAACTCGCGAGCCGCGACCACATCCGGCGCGTGTTGCCGCTGGCGCGAGCGGTGTTCGACGAGGCGGGGAGAACGCTCGCCGATGTCGACGTGGTGGCCTATACGCGAGGACCGGGCCTTGCCGGCGCGCTGCTGGTCGGTGCCGGCGTTGCCTGTGCGCTCGGCGCGGCGCTCTCGAAACCGGTGCTGGGCATCCATCACCTCGAAGGTCACTTGCTGTCGCCGTTCTTGAGCGCGGACGCGCCCGCATTCCCGTTCGTCGCCCTGCTGGTGTCGGGCGGCCACACGCAACTGATGCGGGTGGACGGCGTCGGCCGCTACGAGCTCCTGGGCGAGACGATCGACGACGCCGCCGGCGAAGCCTTCGACAAGAGCGCCAAGCTGATGGGCTTGCCGTACCCCGGCGGTCCGTGGCTCGCGAAGCTGGCCGAAGGCGGCGACCCGGCCGCCTTCAAGCTGCCCCGGCCCTTGCTGCACAGCGGCGATCTCGACTTTTCGTTTGCCGGGCTCAAGACCGCCGTGCTGACCCAGGCACGGAAACTCGGCGACGAGCTCGAAACGCGCAAGGCCGATCTCGCCGCGTCCACGCAGGCGGCGATCGTCGAGGTGCTGCTGAAGAAGTCGCTCGCCGCGATCGAGCAGACGGGCCTCGATCGGCTGGTGGTCGCCGGCGGCGTCGGCGCCAACCGTTCGCTACGGCAGCAGTTGAACGCCGCGTGCAGCAGGAAGGGCGTGCGCGTGCACTACCCCGAACTGCATCTGTGTACCGACAACGGCGCCATGATCGCGATGGCTGCCGCCATGCGCCTGCAGTCGGGCATCGAGCAGGCGAGCGAGCGCTACGCCTTCGACGTCAAGCCGCGATGGCCGCTGGCGTCGCTGGCGACGTCGTGAACCTCGGGGCCTTCGGCGCTGGCAAAACCTCGACCGACGGACGGGTGACCGGGAGCGGCAGGCTGTCGAGCATGTCGCGCCACAGCCGCGACCACTGCGGCCAGTCGTGCCCGCCTTCGGTCGTGAAGGCGTGGCCTGCCGGCAGCGCGTCGGCCAGCAGCCCATGGTTCGGCGCAAACCGGTCCGAGAGGCCGTAGCCGAGGTAGAGCGGCGGCAAGCCACGTGCCGCGACCGGATCGGTGTAGCGCTGCAGCCAGGGCCAGAGCTTGCGGTCGACTTCCTGGTCGGGCGGCGGGCCTTCCGGCGCTTTCCACCGACGCAAGCCGCCTGCCTTGATGATCTCCGCACCGACCGGGCGGCGGCCCAGATACGGCGCCAGAACCACGACACCGTCCACCAGGCCGGGATTCGCCAGTTCGTGGATCAGCGCACCAAAGCCGCCGATCGAGATGCCGACCAGCCAGATCTTCTGGTAGCCCAGCGCGCGATGCGGTTCGAGCACGTCCTGATGGAGGCGCTCGACGAAAGTCTGGTCGTAGTAATAAGAAACGTCCGCATCGACCAGCAAGGAGTCGGCGTCGACGCCATGTTCCTTCACGGCATCCACGAAGCCTTCGCGCTCGAACTCCTCCGGCTTCAGGAATGCGCCCGGCAAGAACACCAAAAGTGTTTCAGATCGCGTGCGCCCGTTAACAAATCTCAAGTGCGTTTTCATACCGCTTCGCTCAACGCCGGTTGCAGGTTCAAAAAATGAAACCGTGCGAACTTCACGCGCCAGTTAAGAAGAAAGCTAAACAAACGGCACCGTGTGTGACGTTCTACGCACAATTGTGGTTGAAAAAGTCCAAATGCCGGAAACAAAAAGTCACTGGCGTTTCTCGTTCATGGTCGCGATTGAAACAATATGCTTCATATTTGAAGCGCCCGATTTAGCTTTGTTAACTCGGATGAACCCGGGTGAAGGCAATGTCAACGCCAACGCTCGCAATGACGTAGCCGCGGTTTCCGGAAAGCTCGTGGATGGCCTGCACGCGTGCTCGTAAACTGCGCGGCCTTCTTCACTCCAGACGAGCAGATGGCGCAGGCCGACGCCGTGCGCCATCGGTTCATTTCAATGATTTCGAGGACTCTTCTCAAGCACCGACTTCGCTCGTGCATGGCCGGGCTGCTCGGCCTTGCGGCCGTGTTTCCGGCCCAGGCGCAGGCAGCGGCACCGCCGATTCGCCTCGCATTGGTGGAGACGATGAGCGGCTCGTTCGCCAACACCGGCGAGGCCGTATTTCGCAACCTGTTGTTCGCCGTCGACCGAGTCAACGCAAGGGGCGGGGTGAAGCTGCCCGATGGGCCTCGCCGGCTCGAGCTTGAACGCTACGACAGCAAGGGCCAGAACGAAGAGGCCTTGTCGGCTTTGCGGGCTGCGATGGACGAGGGCGCCCGCATCGTCTTGCAAGGCAATTCGTCCGCCGTGGCGGCCGCACTGATCGATGCAATCGACAAGAACAACGAGCGCGATCCGACCCGACAAGTGTTGTTTCTGAACTACTCGGCGGTCGATCCGAGCCTCACCAACGAGCGCTGCAGCTTCTGGCACTTCCGCTTCGACGCGCATGCCGACATGCGGGTGTCAGCGCTGATGCAAGGCATCAAGGCGCATCGCGAGTTGAAGCAGGTCTATCTGATCGGGCAGGACTACAGCTTCGGCCAGTCGGTGCTGCGCGAAGCCCAGCGCCAACTCGGCATCCTCCGGCCGGACATCGAGGTGGTCGGCAACGAACTGCATCCGCTCGGCAAGGTCAAGGACTTCGCGCCCTATGCCAGCAAGATCCTCGCGAGCCGCGCGCAGGCGGTGATCACCGGCAACTGGGGCAACGACCTGACCCTGCTGGTCAAGTCGGCCCGCGAGGCGGGCTTTGCGGGCACCTTCTACACCTTCTACGGCAATGCGCTCGGCGCCCCGGCCGCCATCGGCGATGCCGGCATCGGCCGCGTGTTGGCGGTCGCCGACTGGTTGCCGAATGTCGCCACGCCTGAATCCGAAGCCTTCTACCAGGCGTTCCGCGCGCGTTTTCCGAAGCCAGCCGAAGACTATGTCCACCTGAGGATGCAAATGCTGGTCGAGGCGCTTGCCCGGTCGATCGAGAAAGCCGGCAGCGTCGATGCCAAGGCGGTCGCGCTGGCCCTCGAGAAGGCCGACGTGACCCTGGCCGGGCGCCGCGGACGCATGCGGGCCAGCGATCATCAGTTCCAGCAGCCGCTCACCGTCGGCATGATGGATCGACAAGGCGCGCCCGGCGTCAAGTTCGATGTCGAAGGCTCCGGCTACGGCTTCCGGGTGGTGGATACGATCGCCGCCGAGCGCGCCGAGATGCCCACCACCTGCAACATGCGCAGGCCCTGAGACGATCCGTACCCCATCGAAAGACATCGCCATGCGACAAGCCATCCAAGATCTCGCGGCTTCGAAGATTCGCGAAGTCGCCAACGCCGGCCTCGGTCGGGACGACGTCCTTGCCTTCTGGTTCGGCGAGAGCGACGAGGTCACGCCGGAAGCGATCCGGCAGGCCGCCATCGAGAGCCTGCAGCGCGGCGAGACGTTCTATGCCCACAACCTCGGCTTGCCGGCCCTGCGCGAAGCCATTGCCGGCTACATGAGCAGCCTGCATCCCGCAGTCGGCCCGGAACGGATCGCGGTGACTTCGGGCGGCGTCAACGCGCTGATGCTGGCGGTGCAGGCCCTGGTCGATGCCGGCGACGAGGTGGTGGCGATCACGCCGGTCTGGCCGAACCTCACCGCGCAGCCGGCCATCATGGGTGCGCGCGTGACTTGCCTTTCGCTGGTTCCGAAGGACGGGCGCTGGACGCTCGACCTCGACGCACTCCGCAACGCCATCACGCCGGCCACCCGCTTGCTGATCGTCAATGCGCCGAACAACCCGACCGGCTGGACCCTGAGCCGCGACGAGCAGCAGCAGATCCTGGCGCATTGCCGCTCGACCGGCACCTGGATCCTCGCTGACGAGGTGTACGAGCGCCTTTATTACCTGCCGACCCCGAACGCTTGTGCGCCCAGCTTCCTCGATGTCGCGGCACCCGAGGACCGGTTGATCGTCGCGCACAGCTTCTCGAAGAGCTTCCTGATGACCGGCTGGCGGCTCGGCTGGCTGGTGCTGCCGGAGAAGCTCGTCGCGGACATGGGCAAGCTGATCGAGTTCAACACCTCCTGCACCAGCGTTTTCACGCAGCGAGCCGGGTTGGCGGCATTGGCGCACGAGGCCGAAATCACACCGCGGGTGGTGGCGCACCTCAAGCAGTGCCGCGACACGCTGGTTCCGCTCCTTGCGAAGTTGCCGCGGGTGCAGGTCGCCCCGGCGAACGGCGGCATGTACGCGTTCTTCAAGCTCGACGGCTTCGAGGACTCGCTGGACGTGGCCAAGCGACTGGTCGCCGAGGCGGGATTGGGACTTGCACCCGGCAACGCCTTTGCGCCCGAAGCGCAGGGTTGGCTCCGGTGGTGCTTCGCTTCGAAGGACGCAAGCCGCCTGGAGGAGGGCGCAGCACGCCTCGGAAGGTGGCTGGCCGGTCACTGAGCGAGACTTCCGCCGAAGCCGGGGGGCACGGTCCGGAACCTGCCGTGTCCGACCGAGGCCTGGGGTTTTGCCCGGCGGCTATACTCCCCTGCTTTGCCGAAAGGCGCACGGTGCGTGCAGTTCCAGCGCACACCGCAAGTCAAACTACCCGGAACGAAGGAAATTTCGAATGATCGCAGCCTCCATCAAGGCCGAAGTCGTCAAAGACAACGCCCGCGCCGCCAACGACACCGGCAGCCCTGAAGTGCAAGTCGCGCTTCTCACTGCCCGCATCAACGAACTCACCCCCCACTTCAAGACTCACGCCAAGGACCATCATGGTCGGCGTGGTCTGCTGCGCATGGTGAGCCGCCGCCGCAAGCTCCTTGACTACCTCAAGGCCAAGGATGCCGACCGTTACACCGCGCTGATCGCCAAGCTGGGTCTGCGCAAGTAAACCCGAATCGCATGCAAGAAACGCCTGGGTTAGTCCGCTAGCTCAGGCGTTTTTTACTTCGCGAATCGTTTCAGGAACGCCCGACAGAGCGAAGCTGTGTCATTCCATCGAAGTTCTCGGCCGCAGCGCGGCATGCCGAAGAGTCTCGCTGGAATGGCATCGTGTTCTGGAAAGCGTTCGAGCCCGTGGAGCCCGCCTGTCGGGTTGCCGCGCACGTCAAAAAACTTCAGGAGCTGAGAACATGAGCCTCTTCAACAAAGTCACCAAGAGCTTCCAGTGGGGCGACAAGACCGTCGTCATGGAAACCGGCGAAATCGCCCGCCAGGCCAGCGGCGCAGTCATCGTCGACATTGACGGCACCGTCATCCTCGCGACGGTCGTCGCTTCCAAGTCGGCCAAGCCCGGGCAGGATTTCTTCCCGCTCACGGTCGACTACATCGAGAAGACCTATGCCGCCGGCAAGATCCCCGGCAGCTTCTTCAAGCGCGAAGCCAAGCCGAGCGAACACGAAACCCTCACCTCGCGCCTGATCGACCGGCCGATTCGTCCGCTCTTCCCCGAAGGCTTCCTGAACGAGGTGCACGTGGTCATCCACACGCTCTCGCTCAACCCCGAGGTCGATGCCGACATCGCTGCCATGCTCGGCACCAGCGCCGCGCTTTCGATTTCCGGCATTCCGTTCAGCGGCCCGATCGGCGCCGCCCGCGTCGGCTACATCAATGGCCAGTACGTGCTTAACCCGGGCCAGACCGCGCGCAAGGAATCGCAGATGGACCTGGTCGTCGCCGGCACCGAAGCTGCCGTGCTGATGGTCGAATCCGAAGCCCAGCAACTGAGCGAAGAAGTGATGCTCGGCGGCGTGGTGTTCGGCCACGAGCAAGCCAACATCGCAATCAACGCCATCCACGAACTGGTGCGCGACGCCGGCAAGCCGGTCTGGGACTGGCAGCCCGCCGCCAAGGACGAGCCCTTCATCGCCAAGGTCAGCGGCCTGGCCGATGAAAAGCTCCGCGCCGCCTACCAGATCCGCAGCAAGCAAGGCCGCACCCAGGCACTTCGCGAAGCCAACGCCTCGGTCATGGCCGCTTTGAAGGAAGAGGGCGCTGCCTTCGACACCGGCAAGGTCAACGACCTGCTGTTCGAGATCGAGGCCAAGATCGTTCGCGGCCAGATCCTTTCGGGCGAGCCGCGCATCGATGGTCGCGACACCCGGACCGTGCGCCCGATCGAGATCCGCAACAGCGTTCTGCCGCGCACCCATGGCTCGGCACTCTTCACGCGCGGCGAGACGCAGGCCCTGGTCGTCACCACGCTCGGCACCGAGCGCGATGCCCAGCGCATCGACGCATTGGCCGGCGAGTACGAAGACCGCTTCCTCTTCCACTACAACATGCCTCCCTTCGCCACCGGCGAAGTCGGTCGCATGGGTTCGACCAAGCGGCGCGAGGTCGGCCACGGTCGCCTCGCCAAGCGCGCGCTGGTCGCCTGCTTGCCGAGCAAGGAAGAGTTTCCGTACACGATCCGCGTGGTGAGCGAAATCACCGAATCGAACGGCTCCTCGTCGATGGCTTCGGTCTGCGGCGGCTGCCTGTCGATGATGGATGCGGGCGTGCCGATGAAGGCGCACGTCGCCGGCATCGCCATGGGCCTCATCAAGGAAGGCAACAAGTTCGCGGTGCTGACCGACATCCTGGGCGACGAGGATCATCTCGGCGACATGGACTTCAAGGTGGCCGGCACCACGAGCGGCATCACCGCCTTGCAGATGGACATCAAGATCCAGGGCATCACCAAGGAAATCATGCAGGTCGCATTGGCGCAGGCCAAGGAAGCGCGCATGCACATCCTCGGCAAGATGCAGGAAGCCATGGGCGAGGCCAAGGCCGAGGTCTCGAACTTCGCGCCCCGCCTCTTCACCATGAAGATCAATCCAGAGAAGATCCGCGACGTGATCGGCAAGGGCGGCTCGGTGATTCGCGCCCTGACCGAAGAAACCGGCTGCCAGATCAACATCGACGAAGACGGCACGATCACGATCGCCTCGACCGACCCCGAGAAGGCCGATGCCGCCAAGAAGCGCATCGAGCAGATCACGGCCGAGGTCGAGATCGGCAAGATCTACGAAGGCCCGGTCACCAAGATCCTCGACTTCGGCGCGCTCATCAACCTGCTGCCCGGCAAGGACGGCTTGCTGCACATCAGTCAGATCGCGCACGAGCGGGTCGAGAAGGTTACCGACTACCTGAGCGAAGGCCAGCTGGTGAAGGTCAAGGTGCTCGAGACCGACGACAAGGGCCGCGTCAAGCTGTCGATGAAGGCGTTGAGCGAACGTCCGGCAGGCATGGAGTTCAACGACCGTCCGCCGCGTGAAGACCGCGGCGAGCGCCGCGAGCGGCCTGACCGCGGCGATCGAGGCGATCGAGGCGGCGACCGTGGTGACCGCGGCATGGAACGTGGTGGCGAGCGCGGCGGCGATCGTCCGCCCCGTGCAGAACGCCCGCCGCGCTTCGAGAACAACGAGCGCAACGACCAGCCGGCAGAGCAGGGCTCGCTCGGCGACCGTCCGCAGGACGGTGGCAACAACGGCAACGGCAACGGCAACGGCGGCAACGGCGGCGATCGTCCGTTCTGATGGCGCGACTGGCGACGACGCTTCTGCGATGTCGCCGTCGCGCTTTCGACCTTCATCCACTTTCACGCCGCTCGACGCGGCCGTGACGAGGCGAAGATTCCATGAAAGCCATTGAAATCAGTTCGTACGGCGCACCGGAAGTGCTGCGCCTGGCAGAGCGTCCGGACCCGACGCCGGCAGCCGGCGAATTGCTGATCCGCGTCGCGGCGAGCGGCATCAATCGCCCGGACGTGCTGCAGCGGACCGGCAATTACCCCGTTCCCCCGGGCGCTTCCGACCTGCCCGGCCTCGAAGTCGCGGGCGAGATCGTGTCCGGCGACGGGGCCGCGATGGCAGCAGCCGGCCTGGCGATCGGCGACCATGTCTGTGCCCTCGTGGCTGGCGGCGGCTATGCGCAGCTTTGCGTGGCGCCGGTCGGGCAATGCCTGCCGGTACCCAAGGGCTGGACCGACGCCGATGCGGCGACGCTGCCCGAGACCTTCTTCACCGTCTGGAGCAACGTGTTCGACCGGGCGCGCCTCGCAAGTGGCGAAACGCTCCTGATCCAGGGCGGCACCAGCGGCATCGGCGTGACCGCGATACAGCTCGCCAAGGCGTTCGGCGCCCGGGTGATCGCCACGGCCGGCAGCGACTCGAAATGCGATGCGTGCATCGCGCTGGGCGCCGATCACGCGATCAACTACAAGACCTCCGACTTCGTGCGCGAGGTCGAGCGGCTGACCGGCGGGAAGGGCGTCGATGTCGTGCTTGACATGGTGGCCGGCAGCTACGTGGCGCGCGAGATCGAATGCCTCGCCGAAGACGGGCGGTTGGTGATCATTGCCGTGCAAGGCGGCACCAAGGCCGAGTTCAACGCCGGCATGGTGCTGCGCAAGCGGCTGACCGTCACCGGTTCGACCCTCCGGCCTCGGCCGATCACCTTCAAGGCGGCGATCGCGAAGTCGCTGCGGGACAAGGTGTGGCCAGTGCTCGAACGGAAGACGGTGAAGCCCGTCGTCCACAGCACGTTCGCAGCCCTGGAGCCCGGCGCCGCAGCCGAGGCGCACACCCTGATGGAAAGCAACCAGCACATCGGCAAGATCGTGCTGACATGGTGAGCGAGACCTCATGACCAAGAAGAACCTGATCGTCGGCAACTGGAAGATGAATGGCGGCCTGCAAGGCAACCAGGCACTGGTCCAGGCGCTGCTGCAAGCGGTCGGCCAACCCGCCTGCGACGTCGCGGTCTGTGCGCCGGCTCCTTATCTGGCGCAACTCCAGGCACTGCTTGCAGCTTCGCCGATCGCGCTGGGCGCGCAAGACGTATCGGCTCATGCGCAGGGTGCTTTCACCGGCGAGCAGTCCGCGGCCATGCTGAAGGAGTTCGGCGTCCGGTACGCGATCGTCGGCCATTCGGAGCGCCGTCAATATCACCGCGAAACCGACGAAACCGTGGCGGCCAAGACGGCGGCCGCCTTGTCGCAAGGCATCACACCGATCGTGTGTGTCGGCGAGACCCTGGCGGAGCGCGAAGCCGGTCAGACCCACGACGTGGTGAAGCGGCAGTTGGCTGCCGTCATTCATGTCAATGGCCACTGCATCAGCGAGATCGTGGTCGCCTACGAACCCGTGTGGGCCATCGGTACCGGCAAGACCGCTTCGCCCGAGCAGGCGCAATCGGTCCATGCACTGCTGCGTGCCCAGCTTCATCATGCGGCCAGCGAGCATGCGGCCGGCATCCGTCTGCTATATGGGGGCAGCATGAACGCGGCCAACGCAGCCGAGCTGCTCGCGCAACCCGACATCGACGGCGGCCTGATCGGCGGCGCCTCTCTGAAGGCGCCCGACTTCCTGCAAATCATTTCCGCGGCCGCTTGAAATCGGCTGCTGCGACCTCTCTTTGGAGCTTTGACCTATGAACCTGATCCTCAATCTTCTCGTCGGCGTGCAGATGCTTTCTGCGCTGTCCATGATCGGGCTGATCCTGATCCAGCACGGCAAGGGCGCGGACATGGGCGCCGCCTTCGGCAGCGGCAGCGCCGGCAGTCTTTTCGGGGCCAGCGGCAGCGCAAACTTCTTGTCGCGCACGACGGCAGGATTGGCGGCGGTGTTCTTCGTCTGCACCTTGCTGCTCGCGTACTTTAGCCATGCACGGCCGGCGGGCGGCGGCAGCTTGCTCGAACGCGCCACTTCCGGCGCGGTGGTGCCGGCACCGGCACCCGTGCCGACCGGTCCTGCATCGCAGATCCCGACGGGCAACACGCCGGTCGCGCCCGTGCCGAACTCAGCAGCGCCGACGCCTGCCACGCCGGCATCCGGTGCAGCGCAGATCCCTGCGAAGTAATCATGCGGTCGAGTTGCTCGGCCACTGAAATGTCGCGGGTTTCAGGGTAAACTCTAAAGCTGTCCGGAAAGCCAAACCTTGCAGGTTCCTCATGCCATCCGGGCAGTCAAATTTTGCGGTCGTGGTGAAATTGGTAGACACGCTATCTTGAGGGGGTAGTGGCGAAAGCTGTGCGAGTTCGAGTCTCGCCGACCGCACCAAATCTCATCGACAGGAAGTCTTTTCTTGTCGATGACAAGTGGTGATAAATCTCGATGAACCTCGATTCCTACCTTCCCGTCCTGTTGTTCATTCTGGTCGGAGTCGGTGTAGGCGTCGCACCCCAGGTTCTCGGTTATCTGCTCGGGCCCAACCGGCCCGACGCCCAGAAGAATGCGCCGTACGAGTGCGGCTTCGAAGCTTTCGAAGACGCCCGCATGAAGTTCGACGTGCGCTACTACCTCGTCGCCATTCTTTTCATTCTTTTCGATCTCGAGATCGCCTTCCTCTTCCCGTGGGCGATCGCATTGAAGGAAATCGGCGCCGTCGGCTTCTGGGCAATGATGATTTTTCTCGCCATCCTGGTCGTGGGCTTCGCCTACGAGTGGAAAAAGGGCGCCCTCGATTGGGAATGACAAGGAATTCTGCAAATGGCCATTGAAGGCGTCATGAAGGAAGGCTTCGTCACCACCACCTACGATTCGGTGGTGAACTGGGCCAAGACCGGTTCGTTGTGGCCGATGACTTTCGGCCTCGCCTGCTGCGCGGTCGAGATGATGCACGCCGGAGCCGCGCGTTACGACATCGACCGCTTCGGCATGTTGTTTCGTCCAAGCCCGCGCCAGTCCGATCTGATGATCGTGGCGGGCACGCTCTGCAACAAGATGGCGCCCGCGCTGCGCAAGGTCTACGACCAGATGCCCGAGCCGCGCTGGGTGCTTTCGATGGGGTCGTGCGCCAATGGCGGCGGCTACTACCACTACAGCTATTCCGTGGTGCGCGGCTGCGACCGCATCGTGCCGGTGGACGTCTACGTGCCGGGCTGCCCTCCGACAGCCGAGGCGCTGCTCTACGGAATCATCCAGCTGCAGCAGAAGATCCGTCGCACCAACACGATCGCCCGGGCCTGAGGACAAGCGAGACACGATGACCGAATTTGCAATCTCGCCCGAGGCAGTGCGCGACCAGATCACCGAGACGCTCGGCGCCAAGGCCAAGAGCGTCAAGCTCGCACTCGGCGAAGTGACCGTCGTGGTCGGCGCCGGCGAGTACCTCGAGGCCGCACGCATGCTGCGCGATGCGCCCGGCTGCCGGTTCGAGCAGCTGATCGACCTTTGCGGCATGGACTATTCCGACTACCGCGAAGGCGAGTGGGAAGGCGAGCGCTTCTGCGTGGTCACGCACCTGCTGTCAATCAGTCTCAACCAACGCGTTCGCCTCAAGGTGTTCGTTCCGAACGAAGACCTGCCGGTCATCGATTCCCTGACTTCGATCTGGAACGCCGCCGGCTGGTTCGAGCGCGAGGCTTTCGACCTGTACGGCATCGTCTTCGAGGGTCACGACGACCTGCGCCGCCTGCTCACCGACTACGGTTTCATCGGCCACCCCTTCCGCAAGGACTTCCCGGTGAGCGGCCATGTCGAGATGCGCTACGACGCGGAGCAGGGCCGGGTCATCTATCAGCCGGTGTCGATCGAACCCCGCGAAATCACGCCGCGCGTGATCCGCGAAGACAACTACGGCGGTTTGCACTGACATGGCCGAGATCAAGAACTACACCCTCAACTTCGGTCCGCAGCATCCGGCGGCGCACGGCGTGCTGCGCCTGGTGCTCGAGCTCGACGGCGAGGTGATCCAGCGGGCCGATCCGCATATCGGCCTGTTGCACCGCGCCACCGAGAAGCTGGCCGAGAGCCGCACGTACATCCAGTCGCTTCCGTACATGGACCGGCTGGACTATGTATCGATGATGTGCAACGAGCACGCGTACTGCCTGGCCATCGAGAAGATGCTCGGCCTCGAAGTGCCGATTCGCGCGCAGTACATCCGCGTCATGTTTGCCGAGATTACGCGCCTCTTGAACCACCTTCTGTGGCTCGGCGCGCACGGGCTCGATTGCGGCGCGATGAACATGCTCATCTACTGCTTTCGGGAGCGTGAAGACCTGTTCGACATGTACGAGGCGGTCTCGGGCGCGCGCATGCATGCCGCGTACTTCCGGCCGGGCGGCGTCTATCGCGACCTGCCGGATGCGATGCCGCAGTACAAGCTGAGCAAGATCAAGAACGCGAAGGCGATCGAGCGGCTCAACGACAACCGGCGCGGTTCGCTGCTCGACTTCATCGACGACTTCTGCCGGCGCTTTCCGAAGATGGTCGACGAGTACGAGACGCTGCTCACCGACAACCGCATCTGGAAGCAGCGCACGGTGGGCATCGGCGTCGTGACACCCGAGCGTGCGCTCAATCTCGGCTTCACCGGCCCGATGCTGCGTGGCTCGGGCGTCGAATGGGATCTGCGCAAGAAGCAGCCCTACGACGTGTACGACCAGATGAAATTCGACGTGCCGGTCGGCAAGACCGGCGACTGCTACGACCGCTACCTGGTCCGCGTCGAGGAGATGCGCCAGGCCAACCGGATCATCCAGCAGTGCGTGGCATGGCTGCGCGCCAACCCCGGCCCGGTCATCACCGACAACCACAAGGTGGCGGCGCCGGCGCGCGAATCCATGAAGGCCAACATGGAAGAGCTGATCCACCACTTCAAGCTCTTCACTGAAGGCTTCCACGTGCCCGAAGGCGAGGCCTATGCCGCCGTCGAGCATCCCAAGGGCGAGTTCGGCATCTACCTCGTCAGCGACGGCGCCAACAAGCCCTATCGCCTCAAGATCCGCGCACCCGGGTTTCCGCACCTGGCGGCACTCGACGAGATGTCGCGCGGGCACATGATTGCCGACGCGGTCGCGGTCATCGGAACCATGGACATCGTGTTCGGCGAAATCGACAGGTAAGCGAACAAAGCAATGATTTCATCCAGCAGGACAGAATCGAGCCAGCCGGCATTGGCGCCCGAGGTGCTCGATCGCTTCGCGGCCGAGGTGGCCAAGTTCCCAGAGGCGGGCAAGCAGTCGGCCGTCATGGCGCTGCTCGCCATCGTCCAGCAGGTCGAGGGCCATGTCAGCCTGCAGCGCGAGCGCGACATCGCGGCTTACCTCGGCATGGCGCCGATCGCGGTGCACGAGGTGACCACCTTCTACAACATGTACAACCAGCGGCCGGTGGGCAAGTTCAAGCTCAACGTCTGCACCAACCTGCCGTGCCAGTTGCGCGACGGCGCGGTGGCGCTGGCGCACCTCGAAAAGAAGCTGGGTGTGCGCATGGGCGAGACCACGGCCGACGGCCTGTTCACGCTGCAGCAGAGCGAATGCCTGGGCGCGTGCGCGGATTCGCCGGTGATGCTGGTGAACGATCGCACCATGTGCAGCTTCATGAGCAACGAGAAGCTCGACCAGCTGATCGATGGCCTCCGCGCTACAACCAGCGAGGGCCCCAAGGCATGACGCCCGATCAAGTGCTCGACCAATTCCGCGCGACCGGGGTGCAGACCTGCTTCCACGGCCGCCACATCGAACCGCAGATCTATGCCGGCCTCGACGGCACCAACTGGCGCCTGGCCGACTACGAGGCACGTGGCGGCTACAAGGCATTGCGCAAGATCCTGGACGAGGGCCTGACGCCGGAGCAGGTGGTGGCCGAGGTCAAGTCGTCCGGCCTTCGCGGCCGCGGCGGTGCGGGTTTTCCGACCGGTCTGAAGTGGAGCTTCATGCCGCGCCAGTTCCCGGGCCAGAAGTACCTGGTCTGCAACTCGGACGAAGGCGAGCCCGGCACCTGCAAGGACCGGGACATCCTGCACTACAACCCGCACATCGTGATCGAGGGCATGGCGATCGCCGCCTTCGCGATGGGCATCAGCGTGGGCTACAACTACATCCACGGCGAGATCTTCGCCACCTACGACCGCTTCGAGGAAGCGCTTGAGGAAGCCCGGGCAGCCGGCTACCTGGGCGATGCCATCATGGGCAGCGGCTTCAACTTCCAGCTGCATGCGGCCCATGGTTTCGGCGCCTACATCTGCGGCGAAGAAACCGCCTTGCTCGAATCGCTCGAAGGCAAGAAGGGCCAGCCGCGCTTCAAGCCGCCGTTTCCGGCGAGCTTCGGCCTGTACGGCAAGCCCACCACCATCAACAACACCGAGACCTTCGCGGCCGTGCCGTGGATCATCGTGAACGGTGGCCCGGCGTATCTCGAATGCGGCAAGCCGAACAACGGCGGCACCAAGATCTTCTCGGTGAGCGGCGATGTCGAGCTGCCGGGCAACTACGAAGTGCCGATGGGAACCCCGTTCTCGAAGCTGCTCGAACTCGCGGGCGGCGTGCGCAAGGGCCGCACGCTCAAGGCGGTGATTCCGGGCGGCTCGTCCGCGCCGGTGCTGCCGGCCGACGTGATGATGAACTGCACCATGGACTACGACTCCATCGCCAAGGCGGGCTCGATGCTCGGCTCGGGCGCGGTCATCGTGATGGACGACAGCCGCTCGATGGTCGAGTCGCTCAAGCGGCTCTCGTACTTCTACATGCACGAGTCCTGCGGCCAATGCACGCCTTGCCGCGAAGGCACCGGCTGGCTCTGGCGGGTTGTCGACCGCATCCACAACGGCCACGGCAAGGCCACCGACATGGACCTCCTCAATTCGGTCGCCGACAACATCCAGGGCCGCACCATCTGCGCGCTGGGCGATGCAGCGGCGATGCCGGTGCGGGCCATGATCAAGCATTTCAGGCACGAGTTCGAGACGCTGATCCAGCGCAGCGACGTGCCCTCCACACCTGCGCCGGCGTTCCGGTCCAGCACCGCATCGCGCAGCGCCTAGACACATGATCGAAATCGAACTCGACGGCAAGAAGGTCGAAGTGGCCGAGGGCAGCATGGTGATGCATGCAGCCGACAAGGCGGGCACCTACATCCCTCACTTCTGCTATCACAAGAAGCTCAGCATCGCGGCCAACTGCCGGATGTGCCTGGTGGAAGTCGAAAAGGCGCCCAAGCCGCTGCCGGCCTGCGCCACGCCGGTGACGCAGGGCATGATCGTCCGCACCAAGAGCGACAAGGCCGTGAAGGCCCAGCAGGCGGTGATGGAGTTCCTGCTGATCAACCATCCGCTCGACTGCCCGATTTGCGACCAGGGCGGCGAATGCCAGCTGCAGGACCTGGCCGTGGGCTACGGCGGTTCTTCTTCGCGCTACGAAGAAGAAAAGCGCGTCATCTTCCACAAGGACGTCGGTCCGCTCATCAGCATGGAAGAGATGAGCCGCTGCATCCACTGCACGCGTTGCGTCCGGTTCGGCCAGGAAGTGGCCGGCGTGATGGAGCTCGGCATGTCGCATCGCGGCGAGCATGCCGAGATCGAAACCTTCGTCGGCGAGTCGGTCGATTCCGAACTGTCCGGCAACATGATCGACCTGTGCCCGGTCGGTGCATTGACCAGCAAGCCGTTCCGTTTCAGCGCCCGCACCTGGGAGCTGTCGCGCCGCAAGTCGATCAGCCCGCACGATTCGACCGGCGCCAACCTGATCGTCCAGGTCAAGAGCAATCGCGTGATGCGCGTGCTGCCCTTCGAGAACGAGGAAGTCAACGAATGCTGGATCGCCGACCGCGACCGGTTCTCGTACGAGGCCCTGAACGGTCCCGAGCGCCTGACCCAGCCGATGCTGAAGCAGGGCGGCCAGTGGCAACAGGTCGACTGGCAGACCGCCCTCGAATACGTCGCCAACGGCCTGAAGCAGATCAAGACCGACCACGGCGCCGAAAGCATCGGTGCGCTGGTCAGCCCGCACAGCACGCTCGAAGAGCTGCACCTGGCCAAGCTGCTGGTGCAGGGCCTGGGCAGCAACAACATCGACCACCGTCTGCGTCACCTCGAATTCGCACCGGCCGACGGCGTCAGGTGGCTCGGCACGTCGATCGCGTCGCTGTCGCGGCTGCAGCGGGTGCTGGTGGTGGGCTCCAACCTCCGCAAGGACCATCCGCTGTTCGCGCTGCGCATTCGCCAGTCGCTGCGCAAGGGCGGCGTCCTTCATGCCGTGACCTCGCCCGAATTGCTCGCGGACGTCGCTGAAGGCTGGGCCATGCCCGTCGCCGGCTCGATCATTGCGCCGGCCACCGACTGGCTGGATGCCTTGTCCGACATCGCCGCGGCCATCGGCGCGAGCACGGGTGCAGCGTCGCCCCTGAAGCGCGATCAGGACCCGAGCGACGGCGCCAAGGCGATTGCCGCGTCGCTCCTCGGCGGCGAACGCAAGGCCATCCTGCTCGGCAACTCGGCCGCGCACCACGGCAACGCCAGCGCCTTGCTCGCCATCGCCAACTGGATCGGCGAGCAGACCGGCGCCAGCGTCGGCTACCTCACCGAAGCCGCGAACACCGTCGGCGCACAGTTCGTCGGCGCCGTGCCGAAGGACGGCGGGCTTGATGCCGGGCAGATGCTCTCCGGCAAGCTCAAGGCCGCCTTGCTGCTCAACACCGAACCGGTGTTCGACTCGGCTGTCGGGCCTGCCGCGGCCGAAGCCTTGTCGCAGGCGCAGATGGTCGTCACGCTCAGCCCGTTCAAGTCGAATTTGGAGTTCAGCGACGTGCTGCTGCCGATCGCTCCCTTCAGCGAGACTCCTGGCAGCTTCGTCAATGCCGAAGGCCGCGTGCAAAGCTTCCATGCGGTCGCCAAGCCGCAGGGCGAGGCCAGGCCAGGCTGGAAGGTGCTGCGCGTGCTCGCCAACCTGCTGGGCCTCGGCGGCTTCTCGTTCGAAACGGCGGCCGACGTGCTGGCCGATACCGGCGCCGGCAAATCTTTGCCGCTCGAGCGACTGGCCAACACCTCTTCGGCGCGAATCGACAACGTCCAGCCCGCCGCCGCGAGCCCCGCGGTGGTCGGCATCTACCAGCTCGATCCGATCGTCCGCCGTGCGCCTTCATTGCAGCTCACGGCCGATGGCCGCGCCGCTCGCGAAGCCGCACGCCAGGAGGTGCTCGCATGATCGACACGGTTCACGGCTTCGGAATGGGCCTGGTGGCCGCGCCCTGGTGGACCGCGGTCGCCTGGCCGGTGATCTGGACGCTGATCAAGATCATCGTGGTGGTCGCGCCCTTGATGGGCGCGGTGGCCTACCTCACGCTCTGGGAGCGCAAGGCGATCGGCTTCACGCAGATTCGCGTCGGCCCCAACCGTACCGGCCCGCTCGGCCTGCTGCAACCGATTGCCGACGCGCTCAAGCTCCTGACCAAGGAAATCATCCTGCCGACGGTCGCCAACAAGAGCTTGTTCCTGCTCGGCCCGATCATGACGATCATGCCGGCGCTCGCGGCCTGGGCGGTGATTCCGTTCGGCCCCGAGGTCGCGCTCGCCAACATCAATGCCGGCCTGCTGTTCGTGATGGCGATCACCTCGCTCGAGGTCTACGGCGTGATCATCGCCGGCTGGGCCTCGAACTCGAAGTACGCCTTCCTGGGCGCGCTGCGCGCATCGGCGCAGATGGTGAGCTACGAGATTGCGATGGGCTTCTGCTTCGTCGTGGTGCTGATGGTGTCGGCCAGCCTCAACATGACCGACATCGTGATGGGGCAGGGCAAAGGCCAGTTCGCCGCGATGGGGCTCAACTTCCTGTCCTGGAACTGGCTGCCGCTGCTGCCGATCTTCTTCGTCTACTTCATCTCGGGGCTGGCGGAGACCAACCGCCATCCGTTCGACGTGGTCGAGGGCGAATCGGAAATCGTCGCGGGCCACATGATCGAGTACTCGGGCATGAGCTTCGCCATGTTCTTTCTGGCCGAGTACGCCAACATGTGGCTGGTCTCGATCCTGACCGTCATCCTGTTCCTCGGCGGATGGCTGCCACCCTTCGAATTCCTGTCGTTCATCCCGGGCTGGATCTGGCTGGGCATCAAGACCTTCTGCGTGGTCACGATGTTCCTCTGGGTTCGCTCGACCTTCCCGCGTTTCCGCTACGACCAGATCATGCGGCTCGGCTGGAAGATCTTCATTCCGGTCACGCTCGTGTGGCTGGTCGTGGTCGGCGCCTGGATGCAGACCCCGTTCAATATCTGGAAGTAACTGGAAACCGCCATGCCTGCGCACAATGCCAGTGCGGTTGCGCGTTCTTCGACGCTGGCCTCCGCACCGTTCTCACTCAAGGACTTCCTGTCCAGCTTCATGCTGTTCGAGTTGTTCAAGGGCCTTGCCGTCACCGGCAAGTACGCCTTCAGCCGCAAGATCACCGTGCAGTTCCCCGAAGAAAAGACGCCGCTTTCGCCGCGCTTTCGCGGCCTGCACGCGCTGCGCCGCTACGAAAACGGCGAGGAGCGCTGCATCGCCTGCAAGCTCTGCGAAGCCGTCTGCCCGGCGCTCGCCATCACGATCGAATCCGACGTCCGCGACGACGGCTCGCGCCGCACCACGCGCTATGACATCGACCTGACCAAGTGCATCTTCTGCGGCTTCTGCGAAGAAAGCTGCCCGGTCGATTCGATCGTCGAGACGCAGATCCTCGAATACCACGGCGAGAAGCGCGGCGATCTCTACTTCACCAAGGACATGCTCCTCGCGGTCGGCGATCGCTACGAGAAGGAAATCGCAGCCAACAAGGCGGCCGACGCCAAATACCGCTGAGGCCTCCGGGCGAACTCGGCAGAACATTCGAATCAACGAACGCGATCCATGGACGTCAAGACCGGCCTGTTCTATCTCTTTGCCGCGGTGCTGCTGTTCGCAGCCTTCCGCGTCATCACCGCGCGCAACCCGGTGTATGCGGCGCTGTACCTGGTGCTGGCCTTCTTCCAGGCATCGGCCATCTGGCTGCTGCTGCGGGCCGAGTTCCTCGCGATTTCGCTGGTGCTGGTCTACGTCGGCGCCGTGATGGTGCTGTTCCTTTTCGTCGTGATGATGCTGGACATCAACGTCGATGCGCTGCGGGCCGGGTTCTGGAAGCACTTCCCGGTGGCCGCGGCCGTTGGCGCGCTGATCGCCCTTGAAATGGCGGCGGTGCTGATGGGCGGCTTTCGCCTGGCCGAGCCCACGGCGCCGATGGCGAGCGGGCCGGGCACTTCCAACACCATGGAACTCGGCAAGCTGCTGTATTCGGCCTACCTCTATCCGCTCGAGATCGCGGCCGTGATCCTGCTGGTGGCCATCGTCGCCGCCATCGCGTTGACGCTGCGCACCCGCAAGGACAGCAAGTACACCAATCCGGCCGACCAGGTTCGCGTCAAGGCGCGCGACCGGGTGCGCATCGTGCAGATGCCGGTGACCCGCGCCGCCGAACCGGCGCCGGCCGAAAAGGCACCCGCCGCAGCCGCGGAGAAAAAGGCATGACCCTCACGCTCGGACACTTCCTGTCGGTCGGCGCGATCCTGTTCGCGCTCTCGGTCATCGGGGTCTTCCTCAACCGCAAGAACCTGATCGTGCTGCTCATGTGCATCGAGCTGATGCTGCTCGCCGTCAACATGAACTTCGTCGCCTTCTCGTACTACCTCGGCGACATGCACGGGCAGATCTTCGTGTTCTTCATCCTGACGGTGGCCGCGGCGGAGTCCGCGATCGGCCTTGCGCTCCTGGTGCTTCTCTTCCGCAACAAGTCGAACATCAATGTCGACGAGCTGAACACGCTCAAGGGATGACCGTCGGTCGTCGCGCAGCCTTCAAAACAACAATCGTATGAGCGCAACTCTTTCTGCATCCATGCTGCTGGCGGTGCCGCTGGCGCCGCTGGTCGGCTCGGTCCTGGCAGGCCTCTTCGGCACGAAGTTCGGCGGCAACCACATCGGCCGGAAGATCACCCATTCGCTGACCATCCTCGGCGTGGCGGTGGCCTTCGTGATCTCGGCGATGACGCTCAAGAGCGTGGTGGTGGACGGCGCCCGTTTCAACGCCACGATCTACGAATGGATGGTGGTGGGCGGCCTCAAGATGGAGGTCGGCTTCCTGGTCGACGGCCTCACGGCCATGATGATGTGCGTCGTCACCTTCGTCTCGCTGATGGTGCACGTCTACACCATCGGCTACATGGAGGAAGACGAGGGCTACAACCGCTTCTTCGCGTACATCTCGCTCTTCACCTTCTCGATGCTGATGCTCGTGATGAGCAACAACATGCTCCAGCTCTTCTTCGGCTGGGAAGCGGTGGGCCTCGTCTCTTACCTCCTGATCGGCTTCTGGTACAACAAGCCGACCGCGATCTTCGCCAACATGAAGGCCTTCTTGGTGAACCGGGTCGGCGACTTCGGCTTCATCCTCGGCATCGGCCTGATCGCCGCCTATGCCGGCACGCTCAATTACGCCGAGGCCTTCGGCAAGTCGCAAGAGCTCGCCGCGCTTCGCTTCCCGGGCACCGAGTGGATGCTGGTCACCGTCATCTGCATCTGCCTCTTCATCGGCGCCATGGGCAAGAGCGCCCAGTTCCCGCTGCATGTCTGGCTGCCGGACTCGATGGAAGGCCCGACCCCGATCTCGGCGCTGATCCACGCCGCGACCATGGTGACCGCCGGCATCTTCATGGTCGCGCGCATGTCGCCGCTTTTCGAACTGAGCGACACGGCGCTCAGCTTCATCCTGGTGATCGGCGCCATCACCGCGCTCTTCATGGGCTTCCTCGGCATCATCCAGAACGACATCAAGCGGGTGGTCGCCTACTCGACCTTGTCCCAGCTGGGCTACATGACGGTCGCGCTCGGCGCCTCGGCCTATTCGGTCGCGGTGTTCCACCTCATGACCCACGCGTTCTTCAAGGCGCTGCTGTTCCTCGGAGCGGGCTCGGTCATCATCGGCATGCACCACAACCAGGACATCCGCTGGATGGGCGGCGTGCGCAAGTACATGCCGATCACCTGGATCACCTCGCTCCTGGGCTCGCTGGCGCTCATCGGCACGCCGCTCTTCTCGGGCTTCTATTCGAAGGACAGCATCATCGAGGCGGTCCACGAGAGCCATCTGTGGGGCGCCGGGTTCGCGCACTTCGCGGTGCTGGCGGGCGTGTTCGTCACGGCGTTCTATTCGTTCCGCATGTACTTCCTGGTGTTCCACGGCAAGGAGCGCTACGACCAGAATCCGGACTCGCATCACCACTATTCGGACGAGGAGCCGGCTGTCGACGCTCAGTCGCACGCCGCGGTGCATGCCGACCCGCATGCCGCGCCGCATGCCAAGCACGACAGCCACGCACATGGCCATCACGATGCGCATGCCAAGCCGCACGAATCGCCGTGGGTGGTCTGGCTGCCGCTGGTGCTGCTGGCGATTCCGTCGGTGGTGATCGGCTACTTCACCATCGACCCGATGCTCTACGGCGAGTTCTTCAAGGACGCGATCTTCATCGACGAAGCCAAGCATGCCGCCATGAAGGAACTGGCCGAAGGCTTCCACGGCCCGATCGCCATGGCGGTGCACGGCCTCACCACCGCGCCTTTCTGGCTCGCGCTCGCGGGCGTCGTTTCTGCCTGGTACATGTACATGATCAATCCGGCGCTGCCGGCTGCGATCAAGCGCGGCTTCGGCCCGATCTACCGGTTGCTCGAAAACAAGTACTACATGGACTGGTTCAACGAGAACGTGATCGCCCGCGGCACCCGTGCGCTCGGCACCGGCCTCTGGAAGGGCGGCGACCAGGCGCTGATCGACGGCGGCATCGTGAACGGTTCGTGGAAGCTGGTCGGCCGCATCGCAGGCGTGGTGCGCTGGATGCAGTCCGGCTACATCTATCACTACGCGTTGGCGATGCTGCTCGGCATCTTCGTGCTCATGACGTATTTCGTATGGTTCAACCGGTAAGCGGCTTCGCTGGAGAAAAAGAAAAATGGGTTTGCTGAGCCTCGCCATCTGGCTGCCGATCGTGATCGGCGCCTTGTTGCTGGCCATCGGTCGCGACGACGCCCCCAACCGCACGCGCTGGATTGCGCTCATCGGTTCGATCGCCAGCTTCGTCGTGACCTTGCCGCTGTATTCGCGCTTCGACACCGGCACCGCGGCGATGCAGTTCGTCGAGAAGAAGCAGTGGATCGACCGCTTCAACATCCACTATCACGTGGGCCTGGACGGCCTGTCGTTCTGGCTGGTGCTTTTGACCGCCTTCATCACGGTGATCGTGGTGATCTCCGCCTGGGAAGTCATCACCGAGCGGGTGAGCCAGTACATGGGCGCGTTCCTGATCCTCTCGGGTCTCATGATCGGCACCTTCTCGGCGCTCGATGGCCTGCTGTTCTACGTGTTCTTCGAGGCCACGCTGATCCCGATGTACCTCATCATCGGGATCTGGGGCGGGCCGAACAAGATCTACGCGGCGTTCAAGTTCTTCTTGTACACGCTCCTCGGCTCGCTCCTGATGCTGGTCGCGCTGATCTACCTGTACAACAAGTCCGGCGGCAGCTTCGACATCCTGACCTGGCACAAACTGCCGCTCGCCTCGAGCGCGCAGACCTTCCTCTTCTTCGCCTTCTTCGCGGCTTTCGCGGTCAAGGTGCCGATGTGGCCGGTACACACCTGGCTGCCCGACGTACACGTCGAGGCGCCGACCGGCGGCTCGGCGGTGCTGGCGGCCATCATGCTGAAGCTCGGCGCCTACGGCTTCCTTCGCTTCTCGATGCCGATCGCGCCGGATGCCTCGCACGAGTGGGCCTGGCTCATGATCGGCCTGTCGCTGATCGCCGTCATCTACGTCGGCCTGGTGGCGCTGGTCCAGCAGGACATGAAGAAGCTGGTGGCGTATTCGTCGGTCGCGCACATGGGCTTCGTCACGCTCGGCTTCTTCATCTTCAACGACCTCGGCATGGCGGGCGGCATCGTGCAGATGATTGCCCACGGCTTCGTGTCGGGCGCCATGTTCCTCGGCATCGGCGTGCTGTACGACCGCGTGCATTCGCGGCAGATCGCGGACTACGGCGGCGTGGTGAACACCATGCCCAAGTTCGCCGCCTTCGCGCTGCTGTTCGCCATGGCCAACTGCGGCTTGCCCGCCACCGCCGGCTTCGTCGGCGAGTGGATGGTGATCCTCGGTGCGGTCAAGGCCAACTTCTGGCTCGGCTTCGGCGCCGCCACGGCGTTGATCTTCGGTGCCGCCTACACGCTGTGGATGTACAAGCGCGTCTACCTCGGGCCGGTCGGCAACCACCACGTCCAGGAACTCAAGGACATCAATGCCCGCGAGTTCCTGATGCTGGCGCTGCTGGCGGTGGCCGTGCTCTACATGGGCATCCATCCGAAGCCATTTACCGACGTGATGAACGTGTCGGTGGGCGAACTGCTGCGCCATGTCTCGGTGTCCAAGATTCCATGATCACCGCACCTCAACACGCCACCGAATCGACCCGACCGAACGCTCTGCCGGCCCCGCAGGGTGCCGGGCGCTACCGCTGAACCGAGAACGAGATGATTGACAAAATCAGCTGGATGACGATCTTCCCCGAGGTGGTGTTGCTGGTCATGACCTGCATCATTGCCTTGCTGGACCTGTCGACCACCAGCCCCCAACGCACCCGCACCTACGTCCTCACGCTCTTGACGCTGGCGGTGGTCGCCATCCTGAGCGGCATGCGAGCCGCTGCGGGTCAAACCGACTACGGCTTCGGCGGCATGGTGGTGAGCGACCCGATGGGCAACTGGCTCAAGTGCTTCTCCGCGCTCGCCGTGATGGTGACCCTGGTCTACGGCCGCCCCTACGCGGCGGACCGCGGCATGCTCGCGGGCGGCGAGATGTTCACCATCAGCCTTTTCTCGCTGCTCGGCATCTTCGTGATGATCTCGGGGTCCAACTTCCTCCTGATCTATCTCGGCCTCGAGCTGCTCACGCTGTCGAGCTATGCGCTGGTGGCGCTTCGCCGCGACAACGCGACCGCGAGCGAAGCCGCGATGAAGTACTTCGTGCTGGGCGCGATGGCCAGCGGCTTCCTGCTCTACGGCTTGTCGATGATGTATGGCGCCACCGGTTCGCTCGACATCAACGAGGTGTTCAAGGCGATCGCGACCCGCAAGGTCAATCACCAGGTTCTGGTGTTCGGCCTGGTGTTCATCGTGGCGGGTCTCGCCTTCAAGATCGGCGCCGCACCGTTCCACATGTGGATTCCGGACGTGTACCAGGGCGCACCGACGGCGGTCACGCTCCTGATCGGCGCCGCGCCCGAGCTGGCCGCTTTCGCGATCATCATCCGGCTCCTGGTCGAAGGCCTGCTGCCGCTCGCGATCGACTGGCAGCAGATGCTGGCGCTGCTGGCGATCGCCTCGCTGATCGTCGGCAACCTCGCCGCCATCGCGCAGACCAACCTCAAGCGCATGCTGGCGTATTCGACCATCGCGCAGATGGGCTTCATGCTGCTCGGCCTGGTGGCCGGCGTGGTCAACGGCAATTCGTACAACGCGCAGTACGCGTACAGCTCGGCGATGTTCTACATCGTCACCTACGTGCTCACCACCTTGGCGAGCTTCGGCATCATCCTGCTGCTGGCGCGCGAAGGCTTCGAAAGCGAGGAGATTACCGACCTGGCCGGCCTCAACCAGCGCAGCCCGCTCTATGCCGGCGTGATGGCGGTGGCGATGTTCTCGCTGGCGGGTATTCCGCCGCTGGTCGGCTTCTACGCCAAGCTCGCCGTGCTGCAGGCGCTGATCGCCTCGGGCCAGGCCCTCTACATCGCGCTCGCGGTGTTCGCGGTGATCATGTCGCTGATCGGCGCCTTCTACTACCTGCGGGTGGTCAAGGTCATGTACTTCGATGCGCCGCTCACCGCCACCACGGTTTCCGCGCCGCGCGACGTTCGCACGGTGCTGGTGGTCAACGGCGCGCTGATCCTGATCCTCGGTATCCTCCCCGGCGGGCTCATGACGCTCTGCGCCAACGCGATCGTCGCCACGCTCGGGACCTGAAGCGCTCGTGTCGCAGAGCGCGTCGGTCTGGCTGGTGCTGCTGGTCGCACTCGTGGCGGCCAACCTGCCGTTCCTGAACGAGCGCCTGCTCGGGGTGTTGCCGGTGTCCGCCCGCGCCAAGTCGCTCGCCTTGCGGCTCGCCGAGCTGGTGGTGCTTTACTTCCTGGCGGGTGGCGTCGGCTTGCTGTTCGAGCGGCGGGCCGGGCAGGTGGCACCGCAGGGCTGGGAGTTCTACGCGGTCACCGCGGCGCTTTTCGTCGTGCTGGCCTTTCCCGGCTTCACCTGGCGCTACCTGCTTAAACACCGGAAATGACATGACATCGAAGACGCCAACGCCGTCAGAGCATCTGCCGGGGCACGGCCTGCCGGAACAGCACCTGCGCGAGGAACGCATCGGCTCCGAGGACATCTACGGCGGCAATTTCATCCGGCTCAAGCGGGATACGGTTCGCCTGCCGGACGGGCATATCGCGACCCGCGAGTACGTGGTGCATCCCGGCGCGGTGGTGGTGGTGCCGATGCTCGACGACGGCCGCATCGTGATGGAGCGCCAGTACCGCTATCCGGTGCAGCAGGTCATGACCGAGTTCCCGGCCGGCAAGCTCGACGCCGGCGAAGACCCGCTCGTCTGCGGCCAGCGCGAACTGATCGAAGAGACCGGCTACTCGGCACGCGAGTGGGCGAAGGCCGGCATCATGCATCTCGCGGTCGGCTATTCGGACGAGATCATCCACATCTACTTCGCTCGCGGCCTGACGCTCGGCGATCGACAACTCGACCAGGGCGAGTTCGTCGACGTGATCACCGCACGGCCGGACGAGATCATGGCCTGGTGCCGCGACGGCACGATCTCCGATGCCAAGTCGCTGAGCTGCACGCTGTGGCTGCAGAACGTGCTGTCGGGCGCATGGTCGCTCGACTGGAAGCCGACGAAAGAGGGCGGCGGCGCCGCACCATCCGTCGCATGAAGGTTCTCAACCTGCAATGCGGACACGGCCACGGCTTCGAGGGCTGGTTCGCCTCCAACGAAGCCTTCGAGCGGCAACTGGCGGGCGCGCTGGTCGAATGCCCGATGTGCGGCGATACGGAAATCATCAAGCTGCTGACGGCGCCGCGTCTCAACCTCGGAAGTGCCAAGCGCGCCGAGGGCGAGGGGCAGGCGGAACAGGCAGGACAGGCAGGACAGCCGAATGCTCAGGGCCCTGCTTCGGTACCGAATGCCACGACCGGCTCGCCGGGCACGCAGGTGTCCCTCGAAGCCCGCTGGATGATGGCCGTGCGCGAAGTGCTTTCCAAGACCGAGGACGTCGGCAAGCGCTTCGCGACCGAGGCTCGCAAGATGCACTACGGCGAAGCCGACGAGCGCGGGATTCGCGGCCAGGCGACGCCGGAAGAGGCGAAGTCGCTGGCCGAGGAGGGCATCGCGGTGTTCACGCTGCCGATCCCGCCGGCGCTCAAGGGCACGCTGCAGTAGGCGCCGAGCCGCGTAGCCAGCGACCGACGACCAGCAAACGCCTCAGGTCGTGAACTGCAAGGCGGCCAGCCGCGCGTAGACCCCGTTGCTCGCGACCAGCGCCGCATGCGTGCCTTGCTCGACGATGCCGCCGTGGTCCAGCACCACGATTCGGTCGGCCTTCTGTACCGTCGCCAAACGATGGGCGATGACCAAGGTGGTTCGGCCCGCCATCGCGGATTCGAGCGCCGCCTGCACCGCTCGTTCGCTTTCTGCGTCCAGCGCGCTGGTGGCCTCGTCGAGCAGCAGCAGCGGCGGGTTCTTCAGGATCGCGCGGGCGATCGCGATCCGTTGTCGCTGCCCGCCTGAGAGCCGCACGCCCCGTTCGCCGAGGAAGGTGTCGTAACCCTCCGGCAACGCCTGGATGAAGCTGTCCGCATAGGCCAGCCGGGCGGCTGCATGGACCTCTTCGGCACTCGCCTGGGGCCTGCCGTAGCGAATGTTCTCGAAGGCGCTGGTCGAGAAGATCACCGCGTCCTGCGGCACCAGGCCGATGCGGGTCCGCAGCTCTTCGAGCGACAGGCTGTCGAGCGCCGCGCCGTCGAGCGCGATGCGTCCGGACTGCGGGTCGTAGTAGCGCAGCAGCAGCTGGAACACGGTGCTCTTGCCGGCGCCGCTCGATCCGACCAGCGCCACGGTTTCGCCGGGAGCGACTGCCAGCGTGAAGTCGCGCAGTGCCGGCGTGCCGGGGCGCGATGGATAGTGGAAGTTCACGCCTTCGAGGCTGAGCGCGCTGCCCGCCGCCAGCACCGCCGCCCTGGCGGGCTGTGCCGGGGACACGATCACCGGCCGGGCATGCAGCAGTTCCATCAATCGCTCGGTGGCGCCGGCCGCGCGCAGCAGGTCGCCATAGACCTCGCCCAATACCGCTGCCGCGCTCGCGAGGATGATCACGTAGACCACCGTCTGGCCCAGGTGCCCGGCGGTGATGTCGCCGCGGATCACGGCCTGCGTTCCCTGGTAGAGCCCCCAGAGCAGCGCGCCAGAGGTCGCGATGATGATGAAGGCCACCAGCACCGATCGGGCCCTGGTCCGGCGCACGGCCGTCAGGAAGGCGCTCTCTGTCGACGCGTCGAAGCGGGCGGCTTCGCGTGACTCGGCGGTATAGCTCTGCACCACCGGGATGGCGTTGAGCACCTCGGCCGCGATCGCGCTCGAATCGGCGACCCGGTCCTGGCTGGCGCGCGACAGCTTGCGCACCCGGCGGCCGAACCACATGCTCGGCAGCACCACCAGCACCAGCACCGCCATCACCTGGAACATGACGTAGGGGTTGGTCCAGATCAGCATCGCCAGCGCCCCGACGCCCATCACCGCGTTGCGCAGACCCATGCTGAGCGAGGAGCCCACCACCGTCTGCACCAGCGTGGTGTCGGCCGTGAGCCGCGACAGCACCTCGCCGGTTTGCGTGGTCTCGAAGAACACCGGGCTTTGCCGAAGGACATGGGCGTACACCGCATTGCGGAGATCGGCGGTGACCCGTTCGCCCAGCCAGCTGACCGTATAGAAGCGAGCCGCCGAAAAAAGCCCGAGCGCCACGGCCACGGCGAAAAGCGCGACGAAATGGTCCCGCAGCGCCATGGTCTGCTGGCCGCGATCGGCGGTCACCAGCCCGCCGTCGATCAGGCTGCGCAGTGCGACCGGGAATGCGAGCGTGGTCGCGGCTGCCATCACCAGGAACACGATGGCCAGCAGGATCTGGACGCGGTAGGGCCGAAGAAAAGGGGCCAGGCCGCCGAGCGAGCGGGGAGCGCCCGTGGCCGGCGAAGAAGAACGAGAGGTCGGCATGGCGGCATTCTAGCCAACGCTTGCCCCACCAAAGGTCGCCTTGACAGTAATTGCCGGGGCAACTATTATTGCGGCCCATGTCCCGATTGACCACCGATCCATCCGCCGCTCCCAAGCCGGCTCGCAAGAGCGAAGCCCCGGGCGACGGCAAGAGCGCAGCCGCTCCAGCCTTCGCGGCGTCCGCGTCGCTCGACGTGCCGGCCTTCTACAAGGCCAAGAACTACCGTGCCGAAGACAGCATCGGCCACATGATGCGTCGCATCACCACCACCGTCGCGCAGGCGGTCACCAATCAGCTCTGGGAACCTGGCGGCCCGACCTTTCCGCAGTGGGCGCCGCTCTACAAGCTGTACCTCGGCCACGCCACCACCGTGGCCGAGCTCGCGCGCGAATGCCAGCTCGACACCGGCGCCATGACCCGCCTGCTCGACCGGCTCGAAGCCAAGGGCCTGTGCCGCAGGGTGCGCTCGGTGTCCGACCGCCGGGTGGTCAACATCGAACTCACCGACGAGGGCAGCGCTGCGGCACGCCAGGTACCCCACGTGCTGTGCCAGGTGCAGAACGAATGCCTTCAAGGTTTCACCGAAGACGAGTGGGTGCAGCTCAAGGGTTACCTGCAGCGCCTCCTTCACAACGCGGAGGCCATGGCTGCCCGCGGAGAAAAGAATGATCCAGCTTCTTCCTAAAGTTCCCCGCCGGGCGATCGTCCCGGCCATCGCGGCCAGCCTGCTCGTCCTCGCCGGCTGCGCCGACATGTCCGGCATCGACAGCCAGGCCCGCATGCGCGATGCGGCCTCGCTCGGCCTTGCCGCACCGACAAGCACTGCCACGAATGGCAACGGCGACGCCAACGCCAACGCCGCCAACGCCTTGCCGTCGCAGAACCCGGTCGATGCCCAATGGTGGCTTCGCTTCGGCGACCCGCAACTCGACCGCTTGATCGCCCAGGCGGTCGAGGGCAATCCCAATCTCCAGGTCGCCAAGGCCCGGCTCACCCGCGCGCAGGCTTCCGCGGATGTCGCCGAGACCGCCGGCAAGCCGACACTCAACGGCCAGCTCGACCTCACCCGTCAAAAATTCAGCAGCAATTACATCTACCCGGCGCCGCTCGGCGGATCGATCCGCGAACTCGGCACCCTGCAACTCAATGGCGGCTGGGAGCTCGACTTCTTCGGCAAGAACAGCAGCGCGCTCGCCACCGCACTCGGCGCGGCCAACGCCGCGGCCGCCGATGCCGATGCCGCCCGGGTGATGCTCGCGAGCAACGTGGCGCGCAGCTACGTGCAGTGGGCGCGGCTCCAGGCGCAACTCGATGTCGCTCGCCGCACGCTGGCCCAGCGCGAGGAAACCCTGCGCCTGGTGCGCGATCGGGTTTCGGCTGGGCTCGACACGCGGCTGGAGCTGCGCCAGAGCGAAGGCGGCCTGCCGCAGGCGCGCCAGCTGATCGAGTCCTTGAACGAGCAGATCGCGCTGGCCCGCCACGCACTCGACGCACTGGTCGGACAACCGAACGCGAGCCAGTCGCTCACGCCGCCCGCCCTGGCCGCCATCCACCCGATTGCGCTCGAAGCCGCCATTCCGGCCGACCTGCTCGGCCGTCGGGCCGACATCGCGGCAGCACGCTATCGGGTCGAGGCCGCGACCAGCGACGTGGCCAACGCCAAGACGCAGTTCTATCCGAACATCAACCTGGTCGCGTTCGCCGGCTTCTCCAGCATCGGCTTCGACCAGCTCGCGAAGTCGGGCAGTGCGCAGTGGGGCGTCGGCCCGGCGGTGCGGCTGCCGATTTTCGAGGCCGGCCGTCTGCGCGCCAACCTGCGCGGCAAGTCCGCCGACCTCGATGCGGCCATCGAAAGCTACAACGTGGCGGTGCTCGACGCGGTTCGCGACGCATCGGACCAGGTGGCGAGCGCGCTCTCGGTGCAGCGCCAGCAGGCGCAGCAGCGCGATGCGCAAGCCGCTGCCGAGGCCGCCTACGAAATCGCCGTGCAGCGTTACGGCGCCGGGCTCGGCAACTACCTCAACGTGCTCACCGCCGAAACCGCGGTGCTGGCACAGCGGCGCGAAGGCATCGACCTCGCGGCGCGTGCACTCGACACCCAGGTGGGGCTCGCGCGTGCGCTCGGCGGCGGCTGGCAGCCATCGCCGGCCGATCGCACGGCTTCCGCCTACACCGCGCCTCGAGCGACCACCTCACATCCCTGAACCTGTTCCGCGAAAGATTCCTGTCATGAACAGCAACGACAACTCCAACAGCAACGACATCAGCAGCGACATCAACAGCGACGACCGTGCGCGAGCAGTTGCTGCCGCTCCGACGGCGCCGACGGCCACACCCGAAGCCAAGCCCGCCACCAATCCGCGGCGCCGGCGCGGCCTCACGATCCTGGCCGCGGTGGTCGTCGCCGGCGGCGCCGCCTACGGCATCTACGACTGGCTGGTGCTGAGCCACTTCGAGTCCACCGACAACGCCTACGTGCAGGGCAACGTGATCCAGATCACGCCGCAGATCGGCGGCACCGTGATGGCAATCAATGCCGACGACACCGACCGCGTGAAGGCCGGCCAGCCGCTGGTGCAGCTCGACCCGGCCGATGCCAAGGTGGCGCTCGACCAGGCCGAGGCCGCGCTGGCGCAGGCGGTGCGCCAGGTGCGCACGCTCTACGCCAACAACGGCTCGCTGGCGGCGCAGGTCGCGCTGCGGCAGAGCGACATCGTTCGCGCACAGAGCGACATCGCCCGCGCACAGGACGACCTGAAGCGCCGGCAGGCGCTTTCGGGCAACGGCGCGGTCTCGAAGGAAGAACTCAATCACGCCGAGACCACGCTCGCCAACGCACGCAGCGCGCTGGCTGCGGCGCAGGCCGGCGTGGCCGCGGCGCGCGAGCAACTCACCAGCAACCGGTCGCTCACCGACGGGACCAGCGTGGCCGAGCATCCGAGCGTGCTCGCTGCCGCCGCCAAGGTGCGCGAAGCCTACCTCGCCACGCAGCGCGTCGCGCTGCCGGCGCCGGTCGACGGCTATGTCGCCCGGCGCACCGTCCAGCTCGGCCAGCGGGTCGCGGCCGGCACGCCGATGATGTCGATCGTGCCGCTCGACCAGCTGTGGGTCGACGCCAACTTCAAGGAAGTGCAGCTGCGCAACATCCGACTCGACCAGCCGGTGAAGCTCACCGCCGACCTGTACGGCAAGAAGGTCGAATACAGCGGCCGCGTGGCGGGCCTGGGCGTCGGCACCGGCGCGGCGTTCGCGCTGCTGCCGGCCCAGAACGCGACCGGCAACTGGATCAAGGTGGTGCAGCGGGTTCCGGTGCGCATCGCGCTCGATCCCGAGCAGCTCAAGGCCAATCCGCTGCGGGTCGGCCTGTCGATGGATGCCGAGATCGACATCGCCGACAAGAGCGGCAAGATGCTGGCCGATGCGCCGCGCGCCGCCGCGCTATCGCAGACCCAGGTCTACAGCCAGCTCGACCAGGGCGCCGAGGCCGAGGTCCAGCGCATCATCGCGGCCAATCTGGGTCGGGGCGGCGTCGAGGGCGGCAAGGCCCGGACCTCGACGCCGGCGCAGCCGGCACCTTCTCTGCACCCGGCGGCCCGCGTGCCGGCTGCAGCGGCAACGCGCGCGTCGCACGTCAACCCGGTCTGAGCGGCTTCACCATGGCTCGCGCAACTGCCGCTGCTCCGGCGGCTTCCGCTCTTCCCGCCCAGCTGCCGCCGCTCGAAGGATCGGCGCGCGTCTGGGGCACGATCGCGCTCTCGGCCGCGACCTTCATGAACGTGCTCGACACCTCGATCGCCAACGTGTCGCTGCCGGCGATCTCGGGCGACCTCGGCGTCAGCTCGACCCAGGGCACCTGGGTCATCACCAGTTTCGCGGTCGCCAACGCGATCGCGGTGCCGCTCACCGGCTGGCTGACCCAGCGCTTCGGCCAGGTGCGCCTGTTCCTCACCAGCGTGCTGCTCTTCATCATCAGCTCCTGGTTGTGCGGGCTCGCGCCGAACATGACGATGCTGATCGCTTTCCGGGCGCTGCAAGGCTTCGTCGCCGGGCCGATGATCCCGCTGTCCCAGACCTTGCTGCTGTCGAGCTATCCGCGCGCGAAGGCAGGCCTCGCGATGGCGATGTGGTCGATCACCACGCTGGTCGCGCCGGTGATGGGGCCGCTGCTCGGCGGCTGGATCACCGACAACATCTCCTGGCCGTGGATCTTCTACATCAACATCCCGGTCGGCCTGATCGCAGCCGCCATTACCTGGACCATCTATCGCAAGCGCGAGAGCACGACCCGCAAGGTGCCGATCGACGCGGTGGGCCTCGGGCTCCTGGTGCTGTGGGTGGGCGCGATGCAGCTGATGCTCGACAAGGGCAAGGAGCTCGACTGGTTCCACTCGCCAACCATCATCACGATGGCGGTGGTCGCGGTGGTCGGCTTCGCGTTCTTCCTGATCTGGGAGCTGACCGACAAGCATCCGGTGGTCGACCTGTCGCTCTTCACGAGGCGCAACTTCTGGTCGGGCGCCTTGGCGACCGCCATCGGCTACGGGCTCTTCTTCGGCAATGTGGTCATCCTGCCGCTGTGGCTGCAGCAGTTCATGGGCTACACGGCCACCCAGGCCGGGATGATCATGGCGCCGGTGGGGTTGCTGGCGATCGTGTTCTCGCCGATCGTCGGGCTCACGGTGGCCAAGATCGACCCGCGCCGCTACGCGACCTTCTCGTTCCTGATCTTCGCGCTGGTGCTCTGGATGCGCTCCAACTTCAACACCCAGGCCGACTTCGCGACCATCATGATCCCGACGCTGATCCAGGGCGTGGCAATGGCTTTCTTCTTCATCCCGCTGGTCACGATCACGCTGTCGGGGCTGCCGCAGGAACGCATCGCGGCCGCGTCGGGGCTGTCGAACTTCGCGCGCATCACCGCCGGCGCCATCGGCACATCGGTTGCCACCACGCTGTGGGAGAACCGCGCGGCGCTGCACCACGCGCAGCTGGCCGAATCGATCAACGCCGGCAACCCGGCCTTCAACAGCACGATGTCGGGCTTGAACGCGAGCGGCCTCGGCCCCGACCAGGTGCTCGGGCAGATCAACCGCATCGTCGACCAGCAATCCTTCATGCTGGCGTCGAACGACATCTTCTATGCGTCGGCCGTGCTGTTCCTGCTGCTGATCCCGTTCGTCTGGTTGTCCAAGCCGACCCGCGGCCCGGGTGCGGCCGACGCGGCTGCCGGCGCGCATTGACGATGCCTCGGTTCGGAAAGCGCGCGAGCTTCAGCGCTCGCGCGCTCCGCGCCGCAGCACCTGCGTGAGCGGCTCCAGCAGGTACGCGAGCGGGGTGCGGGTCTCGCCCGTGATGTAGACCTCGGCCGGCATGCCGGCCTGCAGCTTGAGGTCGTCGCCGGCTGCAGCCAATGATGCCGCGTCGGCTTCGATCAGCGCCGAGTAGTACGGCAGGCCCGTGTGGCGGTCCACCAGCCGATCGGCCGACAGGTAGGTCACCTTGCCCTGCACCAGCCGCGTGGTCCGGTACCTGAAGGCCGCGAATCGGATCTCTGCCGGCTGTCCGCGCCGCACCCGGTCGACATCCTCGGTACGGATGTGCGCCTCGGTCAAGAGGCGCGAATCGTCCGGCACGATGTCCGCGATGGTTTCGCGCGGCGGCACCACCGAGCCCGGCGACGAGAACTTGAGATCGATCACTTCGCCGGCGGCCGGCGCCACGATCACCTGCCGCGCCGAAGCGTCGTTCGATTTGCGCAGTTCCTGTTCGATCTCGCTGAGCCGTGCGGCGGTTACCTTGAGCTGGTCGCTCGCCTGCTGGCGGTAGTCGCCGTCGAGCGTGCCGATGCGCAATTCGGTGTCGATCAGCCGCTGCTCGGCTCGCGCCAGTTCCGAGCGCCTCTCTTCGAGCTTGACCCCGTAGTCGGCGACCGTGCCTTCGAGCTGCGCGATGCGCGTGCCGGAGACGAAGCCGTCCGCGAGCAGCCGCCGATGGGTCTCCAGCTCCTCGCGCTGGAAGCCGAGCGATTGCACCGCGCGCTCGACCTGTGCGCGCAAGGCCGTCAGCTCCTGCTGCACGCGCAGCCGCTGCTGACGGAGCAGCGCGACCTGTCCGACCAGCGCCTGCCGGCGTGCCGCGAACAGCGCGCGCTCCTTCGCCAGCAACGCCGAAAGCCGCGGGTCGCGCATCGCTGCTTCGGCCACGCCGCCCGAAAACTCGATCCCCGACGCCAGGCCTTGCTCCGCCTCCAGCCGTGCCAGGCTCGCCCGCTCGGCCATCACGCGGTAGTCGAGCCGGTTCAGGTCCGCCGCCACCGAGACATCGCCCAGCACCAGCAGGGGCTCGCCTCGCTTCACCCGCTGGCCGTCTCGAACGAGAACCTCGCGCACCAGGCCGCCTTCGGCATGCTGCACCGGCCGGCGATTGAGGTCGACCTTGACGAAGGCCGGCGCGACCACGGCCGAGGCCAGCGGCGCGAGCGTGATCCACGCAGCCACCGGCAACAGGCCGCCCAGCAACACGCAAAGGCTCGCGCGGATCAGCTGCTGCAGCTCGCGCGGAGGCGGCGCCAAGTGGTCGTTGGCTGCGCCCTGCATCGACGCGGCGCTCATGCGCGCTGCGCCACCGAGCCGCCTGGCATCGGCACGACCTGCGCACGCGCTGCGCCTCCTGCACCGCCCGACTGCATCGCCTGCAGGACCTCGGCCAGCGGCCCGTAGTGCTTGACGCGACCCGCCTCCAGCACCATCGCCTGGTCGACGTGCTGCATCAGCGTGCTGCGGTGCGTGACCAGCACCACCGTGACTTCGCCGTGCAGCGCCCGAAGCGCCTCCGCCAGGGCCAGCTCGCCGGCGCCATCGAGATTCGAGTTCGGTTCGTCCAGGATCAGGAGCCTGGGCTCGCCGTACAGCGCCCGCGCCAGTGCGATGCGCTGGCGCTGGCCCGGAGAGAGCAGGGCACCCGCCGGGTCGACAGCTGTCTCGTAGCCTTCGGCGAGCTGCAGGATCAGCTCGTGTACGCCCGCCCGCTGCGCGGCCCGCACCACCCGATCCGCATCGACCGGCTGCAGGCGCGCGATGTTCTCCGCGACCGTACCGGCAAAAAGCTCCACGTCCTGCGGCACGTGCCCGAGCCACGGGCCGACCTCCGATCGGCTCCAGCGCGACAGGTCGACCTGGTCGAGCCGCACCACGCCGGCGCTCGGCTTCCAGATGCCGATGAGGAGCCGCAGCAGCGTCGACTTGCCGGCGCCGCTCGGCCCGACGATCGCCAGCGCCTCGCCGGCAGCAAGCCGCAGCGAGACGCCGGCGAGGATGATGCGATCGGCTTCGGTGCGGTACACCAGCCCCTCGGCGCTCAGCTGGCCGGTGGGTGCGGGCAGCGGCATCGCATCGACCTCCTCGGCAGCCGTGCCGAGCAATTGCCGCAGGTGTTCGAGCGCCAGCCGGCCCTCGGCCAATACCCGCCAGCTGCCGACGATCTGCTCGATCGGCGCGAGCGCGCGGCCGAGCAGGATGGTGGTCGCGACCATCACGCCGGGCGTGCCGGCGCCGGTGATCACCAGGTAGGCGCCGAGCGCCTGAAGGATCACCTGCACGGCCTGCCGCACCAAGCGGGTGAGGGCGGCCATGGCAACCGAACGGCGCGCTGTCGGGCCTTGCAGCCGGGTGACGGCGGCGTTGAGGACTTGCCAGCGCTCGATCAACGCGCCGGCCATGCCGAGCGACTGCGCGACCTCGGCGTTCTGCAACGAGTTCTCGAAGTAGCGGGTCGCTTCGCTGGCACGCCGTTGCAGCTGTTCGATGTCGCGCCGCGTCCAGCGGTCGTTGGCGAAGGCAAGTGCGAGCATCAGCAGCGCCGACAGCAATGCCGCGACGCCGAGCACCGGATGCGCCAGCCAGATCACCGCGACATACACGAACACCCAGGGCGCATCGAACACCGCCAGCAGCCCTTGCGCCGAGAACAGCTGCCGAAGCGCCGCCACGTCCCGAAGACCCTCGCGCCGCTCGCGGCCGCTCCGCTGTGCGGCCTGCACCAGCATGATCTTCGCGATCCGCGGCGAGAGCGATTCGGCGACCAGGTTGCCCGCCACGCCCTGCAGGCGGCTGCGGAGGTAATCGAGCGCCAGTGTCAGCAGCAACGCGATGCCGACGCCGAGCAGCAGGAGCAGCAAGGTGTCCTGGCTCTGGCTGGTCAGCACCCGGTCGAACAGCTGCAGCATGAAGAGCGCCGGCGCGAGCAGCAGCAGGTTCGCGAAGAAGGACAGCGCCGCCACCCAGAGCAGCGGAACCCTCAGCAGCCCGAGCAGATCCTCGCTTGCGCCTTTAGGCGCCAAGCGGCACCGTGGTGGTGAAGTCGGCGAAGTCGAGGGTGCCGATGGCGCCGCTCAGGCTTGCGAACTGCACCCGGCCGCCGGAGCCGCTGCCGTTGGCGTCGTAGTACAGGTTGCCGGTGGCGGTGTCGTAGAGGATGAAGTCGTTGGCATCGGCCGCATTGCCGCCATTGCTCGCGCGGAACTCGGTCGCATCGAGGCCCGCGCTGGGTCCGCCGGCGAGCGCCGCGAAGATTCGCGGGTCGAGCGCGATCTTGTCGATGGCGCTGGCCTCGAAACCGTAGATCGTGTCGACGTTGTTCGAGGCGTTGAGCGCGGTGTTGAAGACGAAGGTGTCGGCCGCAGCGTCCCCCGCCGTGCCGGCATTGCCGTAGAGCAGGTCCTTGCCGAGCCCGCCGACCAGGATGTCGATGCCCGCTCCGCCGCGCAAGGTGTCGGCTTCGCCGCCGCCGCGCAGCAGGTCGTTGCCCGCGCCGCCGGCGAGCGCGTTGCGGCCGCCGTTGCCGTTGATGAGGTTGTCGAGCGCATTGCCGGTGCCGTCGATGTTCGACGTGCCGGTGAGCAGCAGCTCCTCGACGTTGTCGGCGAGGGTGTGCGAGGCGCTCGCCTGCACCGCATCGCGGCCCTCGTTGGCACGCTCGATCACCAGGTCGAGGCCGCCGTCGACCACGAAGGTGTCGTCGCCGGTGCCGCCGTACATCGCGTCGATGTCCTTGCCGCCGTCGAGCCGGTCGTTGCCCGCGCCGCCGACCAGCAGGTCGTTGTCGCCGTTGCCGTTCAGGCTGTCGTTGCCGGCCAGGCCGTAGAGGACGTTGATGTTGTTGTTGCCCGAGAGCGTCTCGTTGCCGGCCGTGCCGACGATGTCGCCTGGCGCGGTGGTGACGTTGAGCACGAAGGTGTCGCTAGAGGCCGCGCCGTTCGCATCGCGGGCGCTCACCCGGACTTCGAGTGCGCCGAGCTGGTCGGGGCCCGGCAGGCCGGCGAAGGTGCGGTAGCTCGGAACGAACTGCAGCCAGTTCGGCAAGGCCGAGCCGTCCGCCAGCGTGGCCGAGTAGGTGATGGCATCACCTTCGGGGTCGCTGAAAGTGGCCGCGGGCACCGTGAAGAGGATCGGCGTGAGGCGCGCGTAGCTGCGGTCGGGCAACGGTGTGCCGAGGGTCGGCGCATCGTTGACCGGCGCCACCGCCACGCTCACGTCGGCTCGGTTGCTGGTGGCGGCGCCGTCGCTCGCGAGGTAGCTGAAGCCAGCGGTGCCGTTGAAGTTGGCAGTCGGGGTGAAGGTGACGGTGCCGTTCGCATTGAGCACCGCACTGCCGCCTGCGCCGGACTGGACCGAGGCGATCGTGAGCGCGGTGTTCTCGATATCGCGGTCGTTGCCGAGGAGCTGCGCGGCGGTGTAGGTGACGGCGAGGTCTTCCGTGGCGGTGAGCTGGTCGAAGGCGGCAACGGGTTGGTCGTTGACCGCTGCGAGATTGATGAACACTTGGGCAGGATTGCTCAGTTGATCGTTCGCGGCGACATAGTAGGTGAAGCGCGCGACGCCGTTGAAGTTGGCATTCGGCGTGAAGGTGACGGTTCCGTCGGAGTTGAGCAACGCGATGCCGCCCGAGCTTGAGCGGACCGACTCGATCCTGGCGGTTCCGTCGGCCACATTGAGATCGTTGGCGAACAGCTGCTCGGCCGTGAAGGTGCGGACGGTGTCCTCGGCGCCTTCGAATCGGTCATCTCTTGTCCTTGGGACCGGCTCGTCGAAAAGAAGGTTCACGAAGCCGCTTCCGGAGACGGTGGCCGTTCCGTCGCTGACGCGAAAGTTCAATGGGACCTGACGCAGGATGTCTCCTTCAGGGCGGAAGGTCCAAGTCCCATCGCCGTTATCGGTCACCGAACCTTCGAGGGCATCGAGCGATCTCGCGGTCAGGACCGGGCTGTCCACGTCCGTGAAGTTGGCTAGCAGGTCTTGCTGTGTGATCTGGAAGGCGCCGTCGCGCAACTGGAACGGGCCGAGCTGGGCGGGGCCGCTGCTGACCGGCGTGTCGTTCACGGGAGAGACATCAACGGTCACGGTCGCCGGATTGCTGAGCTCGAAGCCGTCGTCGGCCTTGTACGAGAAAACGGCAGTCCCGTTGAAGTCGAGGTTCAAGGTGAAGGTCACCGTGCCATCTGCGTTCAAGACTGCCGTACCACCGGCACCGGAGCTCACGCTGCCGATTGTCAGCACCTCATTGGCGTCGTCGAGATCGTTCGCAAGGAGCTGCTGGGCCGTGAAGGTGATCGGCTGGTCTTCGATGGCGCCTAGGTTGTCGTCCACTGCAACAGGCGGTCTTTCGTTTGCAGTGATCGGCAAGACACCGATGCCCGAAGTCGTGAACTCTCCGTCGCTGACGAAGATGGTGAACGAGGCGAAGGGCGACGTTGGATTGCCAGGCGTGTAGGTCCAGCTTCCGTCTGGATTCTCCACAGTCGATCCGGCGATCGCTCTCAAGTCTGTCACTGTCAGGTCGCTATCGACATCGGTGAACCTCGCCAGCAGCTCTTCTCGCGAGATCTGGAGCGATCCATGGCTCAGCGGACGAGCGGTCATGAAGCCGTTGGTCACGGCGACGGGCGCATCGTTCACAGCCGATACATCGACGGTCACCGTCGCCGCATTGCTGATCGCCGAGCCATTGCTCACCGTGTACGCAAAGCTTGCCGGCCCGTTGAAGTCGAGATTGCCCGTAAAGCTGACCGTGCCATCCGCATTCAGCACCGCCGTGCCGCCCGCGCCGGATGTGACGCCGGCAATCGAAAGCGGATTGCCGTTGCCGCTGCTGTCGTTGCCGAGAAGCTGCGCTGCCGTATAGACGATCGGCACGTCCTCGTCCGCGGAGAGCCGGTCGTTCTGGGCGACGGGGCCGTTGCTGGTACCCACCAGCGCGACGATCGGCGCGTTGGCCGTCCCGTCATCGGCGACCACCGGATCGCCCGCCAGCAAGAGAGCGCCGGGGGGTGCGAGTGCGGCGTCCTTGCCCGCGTTGAATTCATTGCCTGGCAGCAGCGGCTTGATCATGTTTCTCTCCCTGTGATTGCATCGACAGCAACGCCGTCGTCCTCCGAGCTTTCTGCTCCGGGGTGGGCGCGCTGACCCGACTGCAGCAGTTTGATCACTCGCCCGCCGACAAGCCATCGCCCGCCAAGGCCAACCTTGCAACCGCTGGTAATCGGGGCCTTGGGTCCAGGAGCCAGCCCGTTGCAGCGCAGCATAGGCATTTGCCCCAGTAGGCAATGGCCCTTCGGCCGCAAACAATGCGGGCGCGCAGTCATGGTGATTGCGCATGCCTTCGATTGCATGACCGAACCTATTTGCTGCCCCACCGGCCACCTCGCGAGATGAGCGACATCATTCTGGAGACACGCCAGCTCACCAAGGAATTCAAGGGCTTCACCGCGGTCAGCAAGGTCGACCTCCAGGTGGTGCGCGGTTCCATCCACGCCCTGATCGGCCCGAACGGCGCCGGCAAGACCACCTGCTTCAACCTGCTGACCAAGTTCCTCGAGCCGACCTCGGGCACCATCCTCTTCAACGGCGAGGACATCACCCGCGAGCGGCCGGCGCAGATCGCCCGGCGCGGCATCATCCGCTCGTTCCAGATCTCGGCGGTGTTCCCGCACCTCACGCTCCTCGAAAACGTGCGGCTCGGCCTGCAACGCGCGCTCGGCACGTCCTACCATTTCTGGAAGAGCGAACGCACGCTCGCGCCGCTCGATGCCCGTGCCCGCGCGCTGCTGGCCGAAGTCGGGCTCGAAGCCCAGGCCGACGAGGAAACCGTCAACCTGCCCTATGGCAGCAAGCGGGCGCTCGAAATCGCCACCACGCTCGCCATGGAGCCCGAGCTCATGCTGCTCGACGAGCCCACCCAGGGCATGGGCCACGAGGACGTGCACCGGGTCGCCGACCTGATCAAGCGGGTCTCGAAGGGTCGCACCATCCTGATGGTCGAGCACAACATGAGCGTGGTCTCGACCATCGCCGACACCATCACGGTGCTGCAGCGCGGCGCCGTGCTCGCCGAAGGACCCTATTCGCAGGTCTCGCGCAACCCGCAGGTGATGGAGGCCTACATGGGCACCACCGACGGCCAACTCCAGGCGGCGCACTGATGGCGGCCGCACTCGAAATCGCCAACCTGCACGCCTGGTACGGCGAATCGCATGTGCTGCACGGCGTCGACATGGTGGTGCAGCCCGGCGAGGTCGTGACCCTGCTGGGTCGCAACGGCGCCGGCCGCACCACCACGATGCGCGCCATCCTGGGCCTCACCGGCAGCCGCAAGGGCAGCATCAAGGTGCATGGCGCCGAGACCATCGGCCTGCCCACCCATCGCATCGCCCACCACGGCATCGGCTACTGCCCGGAAGAGCGCGGCATCTTCGCGAGCCTTTCCGCCGAAGAGAACCTGATGCTCCCGCCCAGCCTCAAGGGCTCGGACGGCGGCATGTCGATCGACGAGATCTACGCCATGTTCCCCAACCTGGCCGAGCGCCGCCACAGCCAGGGCACCCGGCTGTCGGGCGGCGAGCAGCAGATGCTGGCGGTGGCGCGCATTCTTCGCACCGGCGCGCGGCTCCTGTTGCTCGATGAGATTTCCGAGGGCCTGGCGCCCGTGATCGTGCAGGCACTGGCACGAATGATCGTCACGCTGCGCGGCAAGGGCTACACGGTGGTGATGGTCGAGCAGAACTTCCGCTTCGCCGCGCCGCTCGCCGACCGGTTCTACGTGATGGAACACGGGCGCATCGTCGAGAAGTTCGGCGCCTCCGAACTCGCCGCCAAGATGCCGGTGCTTAACGAACTGCTGGGTGTCTGAGCGCCCGGGCGCCTTGACTCGCGAACATTTCTTGTCGATGTCCCATTCCCGAACCCTCCAACACTCCAAGGAGACAGCATGAAAGCGCAATTGAAGGTCCTGGTCCTGATGCTCGGCGCGGTCGGCCTCGCCAGCCAGGCGGTGCAGGCCCAAGAGAAGGTCAAGATCGGCTTCGTCACCGACATGTCCAGTCTCTATGCCGACGTCGAAGGCAAGAACGGCGCGGTGGCAATCCAGATGGCGATCGACGACTTCGGCGGCAAGGTGCTGGGCCAGCCGATCGAATTGATCACCGCCGACCACCAGAACAAGGCCGACGTGGCCGCATCGAAGGCGCGCGAATGGATCGACACGCAGGGCGTGACGATGGTGTTCGGCGGCACCAACTCGGGCACCGCGCTCGCGACCGCCAAGGTGGCGTCCGAGAAGAAGCGGGTGTACTTCAACAACGGCGCGGCCAGCTCGGCGCTCACCAACGAGCAGTGCAGCCCGTACACGGTCCACTACGCCTACGACACCGTGGCGCTCGCCAAGGGCACCGGTTCGGCCATCGTCGACGGCGGCGGCAAGAGCTGGTTCTTCTTGACGGCGGACTACGCCTTCGGCCATGCGCTCGAAGCCGATACCAGCACCGTGGTCAAGGCCAAGGGCGGTACGGTGGTCGGTGCGGTCCGCGCGCCGCTCAACGCATCCGACTTCTCGTCTTTCCTGCTGCAGGCGCAGAACTCCAAGGCGCAGATCCTCGGCCTCGCAAATGCCGGCGGCGACACCATCAACTCGATCAAGGCCGCCCGCGAATTCGGCATCGGCAAGACCATGAAGCTGGCCGGCCTGCTGATCTTCATCAGCGACGTGCACAGCCTCGGCCTCAAGAACACCGAGGGCCTGCAGTTCACCACCAGCTGGTATTGGGACCTGAACGACGCCACCCGCAAGTGGTCGGCCCGCTACTACGAAAAGACCAAGCGCCAGCCGGGCGAGATCCAGGCCGCCGACTACTCGGCCACCATGGCCTACCTGAATGCGGTCAAGGCGGCCGGAACCACCGATTCGGACAAGGTCATGGAAAAGCTCAAGAGCACCAAGATCGACGATTTCTTCGCGAGCGGCACCATCCGCCCCGACGGCCGCTTCGTACACGACATGTACCTGATGCAGGTCAAGTCGCCGGGCGAATCGAAGAAGGAGTGGGACTACTACAAGCTGGTCAAGAAGCTCCCGGGCGAGGAGGTGTTCACCACCAAGGCCGAGAGCAAGTGCAAGGACTGGAAGTAGCCGGTTCGACACTCCGGCCCGCAGGGGCCGGGGTCAGTTTTTCTACGAGTGACTTGAAGCAAGAACGATGATGATGAGCAATAGAGCAACTGCAATTTCCACCGCCGTCTCCCTGGCCGCCATGCTGGCGGCCGGTGGAGCCAACGCCCAGGCCGCCGACAAGGTCAAGATCGGCTTCATCACCGACATGTCGAGCCTGTATTCGGACGTCGATGGCAAGAACGGCGCCATCGCGATCCAGATGGCCATCGACGATTTCGGCGGCAAGGTCAACGGCCTGCCGATCGAGCTGATCAGCGCCGACCACCAGAACAAGGCCGACATCGCCGCATCGAAGGCGCGCGAATGGATCGACACCCAGGGCCTCTCGATGCTGCTCGGCGGCACCAGCTCGGGCGCCGGACTCGCAATGGCCAAGGTCGCGCAAGAGAAGAAGCGGCCCTATTTCGTGAACGGCGCCGGCAGCTCGGCATTGACCAACGAGCAGTGCAGCCCGTACACCGTTCACTATGCCTACGACACCGTGGCGCTCGCCAAGGGCACCGGCAGCGCCGTGATCGCGCGGGGTGACAAGAACTGGTTCTTCCTGACCGCCGACTATGCTTTCGGCCAGGCGCTCGAGGCCGATGCCAGCAAGGTGGTCAAGGAGAAAGGCGGCACCGTGGTGGGCTCGGTCAAGGCGCCGCTCAACACCTCGGACTTCTCGTCCTTCCTGCTGCAGGCGCAGAACTCCAAGGCCCAGGTGCTGGCCCTGGCCAACGCGGGCGGCGACACCATCAACTCGATCAAGTCGGCGCGCGAGTTCGGCATCAGCAAGTCGATGAAGATGGTCGGGCTCCTGGTCTTCGTGACCGACGTGCACAGCCTCGGGCTCAAGAACACCGAAGGCCTCCTGCTGACCACCAGCTGGGACTGGAACCTCGACGACCAGACCCGCGCCTTCGGCAAGAAGTTCTTCGCCAAGACCCAGCGCATGCCGACCGACATCCAGGCCGCCGACTACTCGGCGACCATGACCTACCTGAAGGCGGTACAGGCGACCAAGACGACCGATGCCGACAAGATCATGGAGTACGTCAAGAAGACGCCGATCGACGACTTCTACGCCAAGGGCACGGTGCGGGCCGATGGCCGCTTCGTGCATGACATGTACCTGGTGCAGGTGAAATCGCCGGCCGAATCGAAGCAGCCCTGGGACTACTACAAGGTGGTGCAGAAGCTGAAGGGTGACGAGGTGTTCACCACCAAAGCCGAATCCAAGTGCGCGCTCTGGAAGTAATGAGCATCTCCCTTCCCGCACTCCTGAGCCAGCTGCTGCTGGGCCTGGTCAATGGATCGTTCTACGCGATCCTGAGCCTTGGCCTGGCGGTCATCTTCGGGCTCCTCAACGTCATTAACTTCGCGCACGGCGCGCTTTTCATGCTGGGCGCCGTGCTCACCTGGATGGCGGCGACCTACTTCAACATCAACTACTGGGTGATGCTGGTCGTGGCGCCGATCATCGTCGGCATCCTCGGCGTGCTCATCGAGCGCCTGCTGCTGCGCTGGATCTACAAGCTCGACCATCTCTACGGCCTCCTGCTCACGCTCGGCCTCACGCTCCTGATCGAAGGCGTGTTCCGCTCGGTCTACGGCGTCTCGGGCCTCGCCTATGACGCGCCGGATGCGCTTTCGAGCGCGACCGACCTCGGCTTCATGGTGCTGCCCAACTACCGAGCCTGGGTGGTGGTTGCGTCGCTGGTGGTGTGCTTCGCCACCTGGTACCTGATCGAGAAGACCCGGCTCGGCGCCTACCTGCGCGCCGGCACCGAGAACCCGCGCCTGGTCGAGGCCTTCGGCGTGAACGTGCCGCTCATGATCACGCTCACCTATGCCTTCGGCGTGGCGCTCGCGGCTTTCGCCGGCGTGCTGGCGGCGCCGGTGATCCAGGTGTCGCCGCTGATGGGGCAGAACCTCATCATCGTGGTGTTCGCCGTGGTGGTGATCGGCGGCATGGGTTCGATCATGGGCGCGATCCTCACCGGGCTCGGCCTCGGCGTCATCGAGGGGTTGACCAAGGTGTTCTATCCCGAAGCCTCGTCCACGGTGGTGTTCGTCATCATGGTGATCGTGTTGCTGCTTCGACCGGCCGGCCTCTTCGGAAAAGAAAAATAGGCGACCGATGAAGAAGCTTTCCACCGTCATCTACCTGCTGCTGCTCGCGGCGCTACTGGTCGCGCCGTTCGCCGGCGCCTATCCGGTGTTCGTGATGAAGCTCATGTGCTTCGCGCTGTTCGCATCGGCCTTCAACCTGCTGCTGGGCTACACCGGGCTGCTGTCCTTCGGGCATGCCGCCTTCCTCGGCGGTTCGGCCTACGTGGCCGGCCATGCGATGAAGGTCTGGGGCCTCACGCCCGAGCTGGGCCTTCTGGCCGGCACGGCCGTGGGTGCCTTCCTCGGCTGGCTGTTCGGCGTGCTCGCCATCCGCCGCCAGGGCATCTACTTCGCGATGATCACGCTGGCCCTGGCGCAGATGATGTTCTTCGTCGCGCTGCAGGCCAGGTTCACCGGCGGCGAGGACGGCCTGCAGGGCGTGCCGCGCGGCAAGCTCTTCGGCGTCATCGACCTGTCGAACGATCTCACCATGTACTACGTCGCGCTCGCGATCGTGGTGGCCGCGTTCCTGCTGATCGTGCGAACCATCCATTCGCCCTTCGGGCAGGTTCTCAAGGGCATCAAGGAGAACGAGCCGCGTGCCTTGTCGCTCGGCTACGACGTGAGTCGCTTCAAGCTGCTGGCCTTCGTGATCTCGGCGGCGCTTTCCGGCCTTGCCGGTTCGCTCAAGACGCTGGTGCTCGGCTTCGCCACCTTGTCCGACGTGCACTGGACCGCGTCGGGCCAGGTCATCCTGATGACGCTGGTCGGCGGCCTCGGCACCCTGTCCGGCCCGCTGGTGGGCTCGGCCGTGGTGGTGCTGCTCGAGAACAAGATCGGCGAGTTCGGCAACATGCTTGCCCGCCTGACCTCGGTCGAGTGGTTCAACACCCTGGGCGAGTCGGTGACCATGGTCACCGGCCTCATCTTCGTGATCTGCGTGCTGGCCTTCCGCCGCGGCATCATGGGCGAGATCATCGCGCTGATCGATCGAACGCGCGCACCCCGCGGTTGATCGGGCCGGGGCCGGGGCCGTCGCCGTGCTGCGCCTTCGCGCATGCAACGGTCATGACTTGGTCTCGCATTGCAAACGCCTCGGCCGGCGCCTCGCGGCCACAATGCGCCGATGGTCCTTCCAGCCGCTCGTGGCCGGGCGGCTCGGAAGCATCGGGAGGCAGGCATGAAAAGAGCGGAAAAGGATGGCGCCGGGAGTCATGTCGATCTCGATCTCGATGACGAAGACGAGGACACCGAGAGCGACCAGGCGCACGAGCATCCGGCCGACTCGCGGCCCCTGCTGCGGCAGTTGCCGCCTTCCCGGCTCTACCAGTTCGACCTGCGCAACGCCGGTTATTTCGCGGCGGTCGAACCTCGGCATGTCACGATCGTCTGCCGAAGCACGCGACAGCCATTCGCCTGGTTCTACGGCATCCACAAGTTGTTGCTCGCCGATCTGATGGCGAATCCGAACGCGCCCGGCAACAGCGGCCTGGACCCTCGGCTCGAGCGTCTGCTGAACGACCTGACCCACGGCGTCGGCGGCGACGACACGGTCGCGATGAGCCTCTACACCGTCGAGTCGAGCGGGCTGGGACTGGGTTCTGCCCATTCGGTGGCCCTCGCATTCAGCCGCGCGCTGCCCGGTATGCAGCAGCAGATTCGCGGCATGAATCCATCTTCCAGGAAAGCTGCGTTGGTCATGGCGGCTGCGGGCGGTGTGACGGCGGTGCCACGGCCGACGAAGGACGAGCGGCATTGGCTCCTGATCGAGCAGTCGGCAACCCGGATCGTCACCCATGCCGACATCGACCATTTGACCGACCCGGAAGACTCGCCCTACAACGCATTCGAGCTCGATAACGAAGACTGGGATCCCCAGCTCGTCGCGATGTGACCGGGCAGCGCCGAGGCCCCGCCGAGCCCTACATTCGCAGTGCCTGCACGTAGCCGGTGAGTTCGAGATACCCGCGGCCCACCGGCTTGCCGGCGGCATCGAGCAGGTCGCTCACGCCTTCCCAATACACGGTGCCGGTGGAGCCGGCGCTGTCGAGCTCTTGATCGTCCAGCAGCGAGCGGACCCCGAAGCTGCCCGCCGGCGTCTCCACCTGCCAGCGGGTGGGGTAGACCGCCCTCGTGCGCGGGCTGGTCCAGGTGTGCTGCGGCGTGAAGCGGACCTCGTCGCTCGCGAAGACGCGCAGCCGCCCGTCGCTGCTGCGAAAGGAGCCGCCGTGCCACAGGGCCGAGCCGTCCTTGCGGCGCAGCCTGAAGGCCGTGAGCGCGCTGCCGTCGCGGAGGTTCATCCCGATCCAGTCCCAGCCGACCGCTTCGGGATGCAGGATGGCCTCGCTCCATTCATGGTCGAGCCAGGCGGTTCCCTCGACCTCGAAGCGCTTGCCTTGCAGCTGGATACTGCCGCGCGTCGCGAGTTGCGGCTCGCTGTAGTAGTAGCTCGCCTGCTCCGGGTCCGGGCCCTTGCGCGACAGCCCGGCCTGCCCCTGCAGCAGCAAGGGCTGGGTCGGCGAGAACCGAAGCTCGAAGCCGAAGCCCTCGGCCGCGATGTTCGCGAGATAGCCGCTGGCGTCGCGCTGCAGGCGCCAATCGCGCAGCTGCAGCCCGGTGTCCTGCTCGCTGGCCGATGCGATACCGAAGCCGGCTCGCGCGATGCGCTGGTCGTGCCACAGCTTGCCGCCTTCGAGATCGGTGATCGCCGCATGGGCGAAGACCAGCTGCTTGGCCGCGAAGGCCGACCTCATGTCGCGGGCCTCGTCGATGCGGGACCGAAAGAAGGTCACCTGCAAGCCGAATTCGCGTTGCCCGGCCTTCGCATGGCCGGTGATGTACCACCACTCGGTGCGCAGGTCGGGGTGGCTGCCGAAGTCCCGCGGAAACTGCAAGGTGCGTGGCGGCAGGGCCCGAGCCCGAGGGGTCGACGCCAGCAGCGCAAGGCCCAGCAGCGTGCGTCGCTGCATCATCCGGAAGCCTTTCTCGATTTCACCAATCCTCCTTGACCGACATCACCGCATCGCGCCCGGCTGCAGCCCGGCCCGCGAGCCAGGCCGTGACCGTGCCGGCGACCACCACCGCTGCGCACAGCGCCATCAACCGGCCCCAGGGCACGCGCAGGTCCATGGTCCAGTGGAAGCTCTGCGGGTTGACCACGAACACCAGCACCACGGCCACCGCGAGCCCGAGCCCGAGGCCGGCGACCGCGCCGATCACGGTCCAGGCGGCCCCTTCGCCCGCGACCACCGACAGCACCTGCGCCCGCGTGAAGCCCAGATGCGCCATCAGCCCGAACTCCTTGCGCCGCGCCAGCACCTGGGCGCTGAAGTTGGCCGCCACGCCGAAGAGCCCGATGCCGATCGCGACCGCCTGCAGCCAATAGGTGACCGCAAAGCTGCGATCGAAGATTCGCAGCGACGTGGCGCGGATCTGGCCGACCGATGCGATCTCGATCGGCTCGCCGCCGGCCTCCCGCGTGGCCAGCTCGCGCACCGCGGCCTGCACCTGCGACTCGACCGCGCCGGGCGCCAGCCAGAGCGAAATGTCGCTCACGCTGCGGTCGCCGGTGAGCCGCTCGAAGTCACTCGAGCGCATCGTGATCGCGCCGAACTGCCTCACGTAGTCGCGCCAGATGCCGGCGACGAAGAAGCGCTCGCCCGTCGCACCCACCGCCTTGCCGAAGGCCTGCGCCAGCGGCTCGAAATCCTCGCCGGGCTTCGCGCCGTACAGCTCGGCCACGGCTTCGCTGACGTAGATGCCGATGCGATCGGCCGGCACCTTGGCCGCGGCGCCGACCAGCGGCAAGGATCGGGCGGCATCGTCCTCGAGCTGGCGGGAGATCAGCGTGACGGCCGGGCGGGTGGGATCGATCAGGACCGGCCGGGTTCGAAGGGTGCCGGTGCGGGCCACGCCCGGAACACGGCCGAGCGCTGCCACGAATTCCGGCGCAAAGGCTGCTGCCTCGCTGGCCGTGCTGCCGCTGCTGCCGGTGGCCGAACTGCGCAGGTACAGGTCGGCCGGCAGCACCACGTCGAGCCACTGGGTGACCGATTCGCGGAAGCTCGCCACCATCACGGTCAGCGCCACCGCCAGGCTCAAGCTGGCGACCACGCCGCTGACGGCGACCGCAGCCGCGCCGCGCATCCGGCGCGCCCGCTCCACGGCCAGCATCGGCAGCACGCGGCGGCTGACCAGGAGCGCGGCACGGTCGTACAGCAAGCCGATGGTCCAGGGCAAGGCCGCGATGCCGCCGACCAGCAGGAACGCGACCGACAGGTAGGCGGCGATCGGGATGCCATACACCGCCGGCGCCATCGCCAACAAGATGCCGACTGCGATCAGGAACCAGGCCATTCGCGGTGTGGCGGCCTGCGAGTGACTCGCGCCGAGGCCCTTCAGGGTCTGCGCCTCCGGCAGGGCCTGCGCGGCGCGGGCGGGCCACCATCCGCCCACGGCTGCGGCAGCCACGCCGAGTGCGCCGTACAGCAGCGCGGCGCCGCCTCGCCATTGCAGCGTGGGTGCCACGCCTTCGAAATAGCCGCCGCCCAGGTCGCCGCCCAACACCCGTAGCGCGAAGGCCGCGAGACCCGTACCCAGGGCGATGCCGGCCAGGCTTCCGGCGAGCCCCAGCACCAGGGATTCGGCGAGCACCAGCCGCAGCCGTTCGCGCGGCGTCAAGCCGAGCACGCCGAGCAGCGCGAACTGCTGGGCTCGCTTGGCAACGCTCAGCGACAGCACCGAGAACACGAGGAAGGCGCCGGTGAAGAGCGCCACCAGCGCCAGCACCGTCAGGTTGACCCGATAGGCCCGCGACAGGTTGCTGACCCGTTCGGCCGCGTCGCCCGGCTCGGCGATGCGGATCTCGGCCGGCCAGTCGGCCGATTGCTGCAGCTCGCGGATGAAGGCGCTTCGGTCGACGCCCGCCTGGAGCCGCAAGTCGATCCGCGAGAGTTGGCCGCCGCGGCCGAACAAGTCCTGCACGGCGCCGATGTCCATCACCGCCAACGGCGCGCCGCCGGCGGCCACCTGGCCCGCCACCCGAAGCGGCTGCCAGGTCGTGCCAACCCGGAGCTGCACGCGCTCGGTCGCCTCGCCCAGCGCCGTGCGCGCCGCGGCGTTCAGGAACACCTGGCCCGGTGCGAACAGCGCGAAGCGGTCTGCGCCCTCGGCGAGTCGCGGCATCAGCGCCGGCGCGATCGAAGGCAATACCAGCGCATCGACGCCCACCACCTTGATCTGCGGACGTCGATCGCCTGCCTCTGCAACCGTCTGCAGTTCGAGAACCGGGCTCGCAAGCGCGACCCGGGGATGCGTGGCCACCCGTGCGAACACGCTTTCGTCGAAGCTGCCCTGCGCGGCGCGCAGTTCGAGGTCGGGCTGGCCGTTGACCGAACGCACCGCGCTCGAGAACTCGTCCAGTGCGGAAGCATTGATCAGGTGGACCGAGAACGCGAGCGCCACGCCCAGCATCACCGCCACCACCGCGGCCGCGTTGCGCCAGGGGTGGTGGCGCAGTTCGCGCCAGGAAAAGGTGGAGAGCAGGGCGCGCATCCGGCGATTCTGCCCATGCGGGCTTTCCGCCGCCCCGGCACGTGATTTGCATTGCATACGTCGGAGTAGAAGCTGTCAGCGGCGAGCCAGCCGTGGGTCATTGCTCCGGAGGCCGCACGGCAAGCCCGCCGGCGGCAGCCTTGCGTCAACCTATCCGAACGACCCACCGACAGCCATGAACACCGCTCGCCCCCGCTTCATCCAGCATTCGCTCCGCATCGCATTGGCCGGCCTGGTCGCCTCCGGCGCCACGCTGGCCCAGGCCCAGGACAAGCTCACCTTCCTCACCTCCTGGTATGCCCAGGCCGAGCATGGCGGCTTCTACCAGGCGGTCGCCAAGGGCATCTACCGCAAGCACGGCCTCGACGTGACCGTGAAGATGGGCGGCCCGCAGATCAACGCCATGCAACTGCTGGTGGCCGGGCAGGCCGACCTCATCATGAGCTACGACCTGGCCGCGCTCAATTCGGTCGAGAAGGGCCTTCCGGTCGTGACCGTCGCCACCTCGTTCCAGAAGGACCTGCAGGGCATGATGACGCACGACGACGTCAAGAGCCTCGGCGGCCTCAAGGACAAGACCATCCTGGTCGGCTCGGCCGCCCACACCACCTGGCTGCCTTGGCTCAAGGCCAAGTACGGCTACACCGATGCGCAGGTGCGGCCCTACACCTTCAACCTGCAACCCTTCTTCGCGGACAAGAACGTGGCCCAGCAGGCCTACCCGTCGTCGGAGCCGTTCCAGGCTGCCAAGAACAACATGCCGGCCAATTTCTTCCTGTTCGCGGACGACGGCTACCCGCCCTATGGCACCACGATGGTGACCACGCAGAAGCTGATCGCCGAAAAGCCCGATGTGGTGCAGCGCTTCGTGCGCGCCACCATCGAGGGCTGGAAGTCCTACCTCGAGGATCCTGCAGCCGCCAACGAGCTGATCAAGAAGGACAACCCCAAGATGGACGACGAGCAGATCGCCTTCGGCATCAAGCGCATGAAGGAGCTCAAGGTGTTCGATGGCGGCGACGCGGCCACGCTGGGTGCGGGCGTCATGACCGATGCGCGCTGGGAGCAGACCTACAAGTTCATGGTCGGCGCCGGCCTGCTCAAGCCGGAGACCGACTGGAAGAAGGCGTACACCACGCGCTTCGTCAAGGACCTCAAGGTCATGCCCTGAGGGCCGGGCCATGTGGGTCACTCGACAACCGGTGCTGCGCCGGTTCTGGTATGCCGTGATGCCGCTCGTCCGGCTCTCGGCCGGTCCGCAGCGCTTTACGCTGCTGGGGGAGAAGCTGGTGTTGTGGCTGCAGCCGGACGGCACGCCCGCCGCGCGGCGCGCCATCGACCCGGATGTGCTGCAGCCTTCCGCCGCGTCGATCGCAGCTCCGGCGCCCCTGTGCCAGGCGCGCTACGGCCATGTGTGGGTCGCATTGGCCGAGCCGCTGCGCGGCATCTTCGACATCCCGGAAGACAGCGACCCCGGCTACCGGCGCATCGAGCAGTTCGATGCGCGTTGGCGAACGGGTGCGCTGCGCCTGATGGAAAACTCGTTCGACGCCGCGCATTTCGCCTTCGTACACAAGGGCACCTTCGGCCAATTCAGCCAGCAGAAGCCGGAGTTCTTCGAGCTGCGCGAAACCGACCACGGCTTCGAGGCCGAAACCCTGCTCACCATCAACAATCCGCCGGCTTCGCACCGCATCACGGGCACCACCGAGCCGACCACCAAGCGGCACTTCCGGAACCAGTGGCACCTGCCGTTCAGCCGCCGGCTGGGGCTCGAGTATCCGAACGGCTTGCGCCACGTGATCTTTACCTGCGCGACGCCGGTGGACGACCATCACATCCAGTTGCTGCAGTGGCTGTACCGGAACGACACCGAGGCGGATTGCCCGGCGGCGCTCTTGAACGACTGGGACGGCAGGGTCATCGAGGAAGACCGCGAAATCCTCGAATCGGTCGACCCGAACGCGCCGGTCGACGTGGCGCGCCGCGAAGAGTTCAGCATGCCATCGGACCGGCCGGGCCTGATCATGCGGCGCCAACTGCTCGAACTACTGCAGGCGCACGGGGAGAAGGAAGTCTACGAAAGCGCGGACACGACATAGTCGCGAATTGGTCAGGTTTCGGATTCGGCGACGACTACTAATTCCTTAAGAATTGGCTTGTCGGCGCCGATTCATCTCTTGTCTTGTCTCGTCTTGACTTGAATTGGGTGGGCTGCCGCAGCCATTGTTCGCAATTCAATTCAAGAGGAAAAGATGGAAACCTTCGACGACAGGAATGAGCGCTATTCGAGGCGGGTGGACTTCTCCAAGAAGATCGAAAAGGTGCTACTGCCCAGCACCGACCTTGGCAACAGCGATTCTTACGAGCTTCAAAAGCAGATCGCCTACATTGCCGAAGTCAAGGAATGCGGAATTTATGCGAAGTTGCTGCCCAAGCACGTGACGGTGCTGTTCCATTATCCCGTCAACAAGATTGCATGTGTCTTTCAGTCGGCCAAGGGATATTTCGCCCAGTTCTTGTACAAAGACCAGAAACTGACCGAAACCGGCATCGAGCTTCTCAAATTCTTCTACCAAAGCACCGACAAGGAACGCCCGACGATCTACCTGATCTACGATCCCGCTGAAAGCCTGGATGCCAAGGGCACCGCCTACAAGCGTGCGAAGAGATTCTTGGAGGCACATCAGGCAACGGCCGCCGAATTCAACGACAAGCCCGGCGCACGGATCTGGACAATGGCACTTCAGCCTTATACCGAAGGTGGAGACGATTGGCTGTTGATTCGGCCTGGCGATTGCGGTCTCGATATCGTGACGGCTGCTTCGATCGAACAATACAAGGAAGCTGCACCGTTCGCCGCACCCAAGCTGAAAAAGCGCAAGAAGAAAAAGTGACGCGCTGACGGGCATCGGAAGGCAGGGGGCTTCAGCAATTCAACTACAAGGAGACGAAGATGGATTCCAAGTATTCTGGCACCTTCCGTGCGCGCCGAGATCGGCGAACGGAGGCAGACGACGCGCAGCGCAAGGCCCCCTACACCTGTCTTCATATCCGGAAAAAAAGAGTCGGATATTGTGCCGACCTTACGAAGAACAGCATGATTCTGGAGCCGTTGCAGGATGGCATCGCCATCGTGTTTTACTACGCCGAGGGGCAGGTCGCCTATGTTTTCCAGGAGCACAAGAAATTCTTTGCCGAAGAGGTCAACAACCGTACGTTGACAGGCGGCAGCCGGCGTTTGCTGAATATCGTGACCAGCGAGGAGTTCGAAGAAACGGCTTCTCTTCACGTTTTCTTTGATGCTTCGTCTGGCGGCGGCAATGCCAAGAGCGCGGAGGCGCGAGCCAACAAATTCGCAAAGGCCTATGCATCGTTCCAGCAGGCTCACTACGACGAGTTCTATCGAGCCTTGCCGTCCGCTCCCAGCGAAGTCACCGGGTACATCGAAGGAGAAGAAAGCCTCGTGGTCGACCTTGGCGGCGTTCGGCTGATGACTCGAGACGGCGTGGCCCGACATTTGAGCAAGAACCCGAACTGTCAGGAAAAGGACGAGGACAACGAGTCCTTGAATGTCGAGCACTTTCACATGCTTGGAATCTACTGACCGCGCCGGCAGTTCCTGGTAAGCCAATCATCAAACGATTCGGCATTGGTCGCCAAGACCTTCGGCCGAACAGCCTGGAGTGATAGCAACGAACCGGAGGAGAAAGTCATGGAAAATGCGAAAGATGCGCAAAGCCCCGCTGACACGGGCCAAATCGAAGACTTGGCGGCCGAGCGGCTTGCAAAAGAAGTTGTCGATGGCGCACAGGCGATGTGGCGAGCCGCCAAGGCCGAAAAGATCGGGAGCAAGAAAAAGGCGCCACCCGTCATAGGCGGCTCGCGTTTGAAGCAGGTATATGAGGTTGTCGGCAACCACCTCGTCGCAGTTTTCATCAACGACGACGAGCGGAAAGTTCGCGTTTCCCTTGAAGCCGGAGACGCAGCGCTGGTTATCTATGATTCAGATATCACATCCTTGATCGTCATCCGCTGGGAAGGCGACCTGCCGGCAACGCTCATCAAGCACATGGTAGATCCATGCTTCACGATCATCGAGCAGTCGTCAGCACGCTTTTTAGAAAATGAGGGGCCGAGTGCCAAACGTTCTCCGGTGCAAGTTCAGATCCTGGCGCCAGATCCAGACGGGCAAGTGCCCCGCGCGCTGGTAAAAGCAGTTGTACAGGCCAGGAACACGACACGAACACCGATCATCGATTTCACGAGCGGGTTGGTTCCTGGAGCTTATTCACCGACCACGATAAGTTCCTTAAGCGAGGTCGGTCTGGGATGCCGTGACGGCCAATTCGCCATAGAAGATCTTTCGAAGACCGGAGCTTCGAGTCCCCAGTTCGAAAGGCAAACGCTCAAGCTCGATCTCAAACTTTTAAATACAATTCCTGATCCGCAAAAATTTCATTATTCGGATATGATGCAGATCGGACCAACCGACAGCAAGCGCCCGGATAGAAGCAAGGTCATCCTTGCGCCAGGATCCATCTATACCGTCGACCTGGTCGCAACGGAATGCTATTACAAAAACCTGTGGGCGCATATCGTGTTGCTCAGTTTCGATCATACGTCGCAGCAAATCGTCGTGATGCAATTGCATGCCGAAGAATTGATCAAGCAATTGAGATCGACCGAGTTGACGCCAGCACATGAGCAACTATTCGTCGAACTCTCTCAGCTGCAGACGCCTTACGTTTCCAGGCAAAGAAGCGTGATGGTGATTCACCACGAAAAGTTGTCGACGCATCAAATCGAAAGCAGGGCTGCATTGCAGTGGACCGAGTCGTTCGACGACAACTTCAATCGGTTCAAGGCAAAACATGCTAAGCATTTCGTCATAGAAGGCGCGCGAAAATTCCAGGAGTTGAGCGCTCCCAAGACTTTCGAGTATCCATCGAGCTACGGCGAGTGCCTCCGACTGAGCCTCGTCAAGAATAGCGTCAAGGTCGAATTCCTGAAGTCGATGCCGCAAGGCATCATGGCCCTTGGATCATTGGACTGGAATGTCGATCACCGCCTGATGCGGTCGGTGAAGTTTGGCGAGAGCCCTGCACCCGCACGGAGCTGACATCACCCCACGCCCGGCCGAAACATCTGCTCCAGTTCCGACCGCAGCCGAAACGCCGGCGTGCCCTTGTCCATCGCCACGTCTTCCCAGGTCAGGCACTGCCCTTTTTTCACGGCCCGCACCAGCTTGACGTCATGCGCAAGGCCGAGCGGCACGCCGCCGATGCGCATCGAGCGCTCGGCCGGCAGCAGCTTGCCCCAGACGGTGTAGCCGCCTTCGCCGTCGAGCATTTCGCCGGCTGCCAGGTCGCGCTTGGCGGTCGCGACCACGTCGGCATTCCAGCAGGTGGCGACGCCGGTGGGCTCGCGGCGGAGGGCGACGCTCGCAACCGACATGCCGACTTCGAGACCGATCAGGTGCCAGCGCTTGTAGAGCGTGAAGTAGCGGCCGCTCGGATCGGTGTGGGCGTTGTATTCCTCGAAGCAGTTCTTGATGTATTCGGTCTCGGCCTCGACCGTGACCCACACGCCCATCCGGATGTCGTACGGAATCCGGCGGCCATCGGCTTCGAGCGACGAGACCACCTCGACCATGCCCTTGCGTTCGAGCAGGCCGCCTTCGCTGCGCGGCCGGGTGACGTACGGAATGTCCTCGACGCTGGCCGGCGGGTAGAGGAGACCGTCGCTCGGCACGCCGAGCCCGGTGGCATTGGCCACCGCCGCGCTCTCGATCGACGGCTTGGAGCCGTCCAGGAAGCTGTTGAACATCTTCGGATTGAGGCCGCCGCGCCGGGCTTGCTCGGGCGTGAGGCCGTAGTTGTCCCAGACCGTTTCCGGCGTCGACTCGCTGAAGTGCGGCAGCCACTTGTGGCCCCGGCCCGCGGCCACCACCGGGAAGCCGCAGGTGCGGGCCCAGTCCACCAGGTCGCAGATGAGAGCCGGCTGGTCGCCGAAGGCGAGCGAATACACGACCCCGGCCTGCTGCGCCCGCCGCGCGAGCAGCGGGCCGCAGAAGGCATCGGCCTCGACCGTGACGTTGACCACGTGCTTGCCTTGCGCAAAGGCATCCAGGCAATGCTCGACCGCGGCCACCGGATGGCCGGTGCACTCGACCACGATGTCGATGTTGGGGTCGCGCGTGACGGCCTGCCAGTCGTCCGTGATCCAGGTGCCGCGCGTGCGCAGCGCTTCGTCGACCGACCGGGCCTGCGTGCGCGCAGCCTGCCAGCCGACCCGCTCGAGATTGCGCCGGGCGGCATCGGGCGAGAGGTCGGCGATGGCGACCAGGTGTACGCCGGGCGTGCGAGGAATCTGCGCGAGGTACATCGAACCGAACTTGCCGGCGCCGATCAGGCCGATGCGGATCGGCTTGCCTTCGGCTTCGCGGCCCTGGAGCTGGGTATGGAGACTCATGGCGTTCAGGCGGCGACGGTGCGGATCGAATCGATCGGCTCGAGCGAAGTCTCGAGCGCCGAAGGCGGCAGGCCGTCCTTCCAAGGCACGTGGACCGGGTAGGGCTTCAGCAGGCAATCGTCCGGCAACATCTCGATCGGCGTGAAATCGCGATGGGCGATGAACTCCGGCCGCTTGAAGCGGCGGATATGGTTGCCGACCGCACAGAGGCTCAGATAGACCGCGACCCGGTTGAAGGGCGACAGGTTACTGCCGGACGCATGCACCAGGCAGCTGTGGAAGAGGATCATCGACCCGGCCGGACCCTTGGGCGAGACGATGCCGCCGTCGCGGCCGCCGGCCCGGTCGACCAGCTGCCGGATCAGGTCGTTGTCGACCGTCCAGAGCGGGTAGCTGGTGGTCGTGAGGTCGTGCTTGGCCTCGACCACGCCCTTCTTGTGGCTGCCGGGGATGAACATCAGCGGGCCGTTGAATTCGCTCACCTCGTCGAGGAAGATGGCGACGTTCATGGCGCGCTCGGTTGGCATCAGGTCGTCGTTGAGCCAGGTGCCGTAGTCCTGGTGCCACTGCCAGACGTCGCCTTCGAAGGCCATCTTCCCGTTGATCTTGAACTGGTGCATGTAGACCTCTTCCTCGAAGAGATCGCTGACAGGCCCGACCATGCGCGGATGCCGAGCCAGGCGAGCGAACGGCTCGCTGATCAGGTGCGCGGCAAAGTTGGTGCGCACCGCGTCCGAGCCCTTCTCGCGCACGTTGAAGGCCTCGCGGCGGCTGTAGAGATCGGGCACGGCCGCGACCAGCGTGCGGGTTTCCTCGGGCGTGAACTGCCCGGGGAAGAAAAGGTAGCCGTCTCTGTCGAATTGGGCGCGTTGTTCGGGGCTGAGCTTCATGGGTGTCTCCAGGTGATGGTGGGCGGCGGGTGGACCTTGCCGGCTATCCGTTCCGCTGCAGTTGCTCGTTCAGACGGGCGGAGAGATTGGCGCTGGCGCGGCTCGAATGTTGTTCGCTGAGCTCGGCCGCGAGTTCGCCATCGCCCGCCGCGATCGCCTTCGCGATCGCCTGGTGTTCGTCCCAGAGCGATTGACGTTGCGGCGCCGCCTGCAGCACGGCGCCCATGGCGCGGCGCAAGTGTTGCCAGTGCTGCCCGGCGCTCTGCGCGATCAGTTCGTTGCCGGAGGCCTCGTAGATGGCGCGGTGGAACGCGAGGTCGGCTTCGATCATGGCCTGCACGTCGCCGCTGCGCGCCGCGGCCCGGCCTTCGCGGATCAAGGCCGGGTCGATCTTGTTTTTCGAGTGGGCGGCGAGGCGGGCCGCCAGCGCATCGAGCGCGCCGCGCACCTGGTAGGTCTTGCGCATCATGGCGGCGTCGAGCGGCGCCACCACCACGCCGCGGCCCGGCGCATCCATGACCAGGCCATCCCGCCGGAGCAGGCCAAGCGCCTGCAGCACCGGCTGGCGAGAGACGGCGAGCCGCCTGGCCAGGTCTTCCTGCATGAGCCGGGTGCCCGGTGGCAGCTCGCCGCTGCTGATGGCTTCGAGCAGGCTGCGGTGGACGCGCTCGACGAGGTCGGGAACGTCGACGATCTGGATGAGCTGTGCGGGCATGAGGGGGAGGTGAAACTCTGTATACAGAATACAGCCGAGGCGGACGAGGCCCCGCGGGGTTTACCCGCAGGCGGAGTCGTCCGCTATTCGCGAATGCCGGAAGCGTTCAGGTGGAGCACGCGATCGGCACGCGCAGCCGCGGCATCCGAATGCGTGACCAGCACCAGCGACGCGCCGTGCTCGCGGGTCTGTGCGAGCAGCACATCCATCACCCGCGCGGCGGTGCTCGGATCGAGATTGCCGGTGGGCTCGTCGGCCAGCAGCAGCGCGGGGCGATGCACCAACGCCCGCGCAATCGCGACCCGCTGCAGCTGGCCGCCGCTCAGCTGCTCGGGCAATCGCCCGCCGAGGCCTTCGAGGCCGACCGCCGCCAGCATGCCGGCGACCCGCGCATCGTCCTGCTGGCCGAGCAGCATCAAGGGCAGGCCGACGTTCTGCGCCACGTCCAGGTGCGGCAGGACATGGAAGGCCTGGAACACGAAACCCACCTGCTTGCGGCGCCACAGCGCGCGCTTCTCGGCGTCGAGCTCGCCGATGTCCAGCTCGCCGTGCAGCACGCGGCCGCTGTCCCAGCGATCGAGGCCGGCCATGCAGTTGAGGAGGGTCGACTTGCCGACGCCCGACTCGCCGACGATGGCGACGAACTCGCCCGGCTCGACGACGAGCGAGACGTGGGCGAAGACGACGCTCTCGCCGTAGTGTTTGCCGAGGTCTTCGACGCGCAGTTTCATGGCACCGCCAGGGCAAGTTCGAGCACCTGTTCGATCGCGTCGGGCGCCTCGGCCGCGACCACCACCCGCGCCGGCATGCTTCGGAGCCAGGTGATCTGTCGCTTGGCGAGCTGCCGTGTGGCTGCGACGCCGCGGTCGCGCAATTCCGCCACGGGCCAGCGGCCGTCGAGCGCCTCCCAGGTCTGCCGATAGCCGACGCAGCGCATCGACGGCAGGTCGGCATCGAGATCGCCGCGAGCGCGCAGCGCCTGCACTTCGGCGACGAGCCCGTCCCGGAGCATCGCGTCGAAGCGGGCGGCGATGCGTTCGTGCAGCCAGGTGCGATCGGTCGGCTCCAGCGAGATCATCAGCGTGGGTGGCAGGCCGCGCGGCGTTCGACGGGGTTTCGCCGCCATGCCCGGAATGCCTGGATTGCCGGCGACGTCGGCGGCTCCCGCTTGTTCCGTCTCTTCCGCATGAAAGCTCGACATCGTTCGCCCGCTGGTCTGCCAGACCTCCAGCGCACGCTGGATGCGCTGGCTGTCGTTCGGCGCGAGCCGTGCCGCGGTGGCCGGGTCGACCTGCGCCAGCTGAGCGTGCATCGCGGGCCAGCCGTAGAGCTTGGCCTCGGCTTCGATCCGCGCGCGGGTCGCCGCATCCGCGGCAGGCATTTCGTCGATGCCTTCGGCCAGTGCGCGCAGGTACAGCATGGTGCCGCCGACCAGGAGCGGCAGCCGTCCCCGTGCGTTGATCTCGGCGACGAGGCGGCTCGCGTCCGCGACGAAGGCGGCTGCGCTGTAGGGCTCGCGCGGGTCGCGGATGTCGATGAGGTGATGCGGCACCTGCTCGCGCTCGGCGCGGCTCGGCTTCGCGGTGCCGATGTCCATGCCGCGATAGACCAGCGCCGAATCGACGCTCACGATCTCGACCGCGCGGCTTGCGGCCACGGCCAGCGCGGCCGCGGTCTTGCCCGAAGCCGTGGGCCCGGCCAGCACGACATGGCGCAGCGCGCCGGCCGAAGCAGGGTCTCGCTCCGCGCGAGGGTCGTCGCTAGCTGCCACCGGGCTCCCCGTACCTACGCACCAGGGTCCAGGCGGCGGCCGCGATGCACGCGCTCCAGAACCAGATGCCCATGGCCATCGGCATCACGCTGCCGTCCATCCGTGCGCCCAACCAGCTGCCGACGCCGAAGGCAGCCAGCATCATGAGGAAGCCGTTCAATGCCGAGGCCGCGCCGGCCGCTTGCGGAAACGGGCCCACGGCGCCGCTTTGCCCGCACGGTTGATGCACGCCGTGCGCGAGCATCACGAGCGTCATCGGCCCGACCAACGCAATCACCGACTGGATGCCCGCCAGCGCCAGCAGACCCATCGTCGAGCCGCCGGCCAGGGTCAGCGCCGCGGCTCGCGCGATGCTGCCCCGAACGCCGAAGCGCGGCAGCCAGCGCCGGCACATCAGCGTGCCGAGGATGTAGGCCAGCGAGTTCCAAAGCATGACCAGGCCGTACTGCAGCTTCGAGAGGCCGAGCACCTGGATGAAGATGAAGGACGAGGTCGCCAGGAAGGTGAACAGCAACCCGTACGAGCACAAGGTGAGTGCCGAGAAGGCGATGAAGGTGCGGTTGTTGAGCACCATCCACCAGGTCGCGACCAGCGTGGCGGGCTGTAGCGCCTGCGGGTTGCGGCGCTCGAGGGTCTCGCCGAAGCGCAGCGCGACCAGCGCGAGGGTCGCGGCGCCGAAGAGTCCCGGTACCAGCAGGGCCGCTCGCCAGCCGAACGCATCCGAGACCAATGCCCCGATCGGCACGCACAGGCAGGCGATGATGCCGAGCCCGGTGAGCGCGCGCGACATCACGCGCGCACCTTCGAGCGGCTGGTACAGGTCGCGCACCACGGCGCGGGCCGACATCACCGCCGCACCCATCGCGGCGCCTTGCAGGGCGCGCCAGCCGATCAGGGCCTCGATCGACGGCGCCGCCGCGCCGCCGATGCTGGCCGCGACATAGGCGCCGAGCCCGAGCAGCAGGATGGGTTTGCGGCCGAAGCGATCCGATAGCGGTCCGAACACCAGCTGCGAAGCGCCAAAGGCCAGCAGCAGCGCGCTCAAGGTGAGCTGCGCGTGGGCCATCTGCGCGCCGAAGCCGGAGGTCAGCGCCGGCAGCGCCGGCAGATAGAGATCGGTGGTGACCGGCTGGATGCCCAGCAGCAGGGCCAGGGTGAGTGCGATCGAAGCGGGCGACCTGCCGATCGGTGGCGACGCCGTGGGTTCGAGCGTCGGAGCGGCAGGAGGCGACATGCGCCCGAGGTTAACAAAGCTGCCGGCGCGGGGCCGGCAGCGCCGTCAGATGGCCTGCGGTTGCATGGGCGCCTGGGCCTGCGTCTTGCGCTTGGCGGCTGGCAGCACGGGTGCGGCCGACGGTGGCGGAGTCAGCGCCGGCGCCACCTTGACCTCGACCGTGGCGGCTGCCCCGCTCGCAACCGACGGGTCCTTCATGCGGAACAGCTGGCTCAAGGCCGAGCGGTACTGGGCCTGCCCGATCGAATTGGCGTTGTGGTGCGAGCCGCCCTGCACCAGCACGAACTGCTTGGGCACGGTCGCCGCGTCGTAGAGCTTCTTGCCGAGCGTCGGATTGATGAGGCTGTCGGCATCGCCATGCACCACCAGGAGCGGCGCGCCAATGTCCTTGACCCGATCGATCGCCTGGAAGCGCTGGGTGATGAACGGGCCGAAGGGCAGCCAGCCCCACTTGAAGCTGCTCACCACGTCCGCAATCGAGGTAAAGGTGCTTTCGACGATGGTGCCGCTTTCGTCCTGGACATGCGCCGCCAGGTCGATGCCGATGGCGCCGCCGAGCGAATGGCCGAAGATGTAACGGTGCTGTTGCGGATGACGCGCCGCCAGCCAGGTCCAGGCGGCGCGGGCATCCTCGCGGGCGCTTTCTTCGGACGGCAGCGCCTTGGTGCTCTTGCCGAAGCCGCGGTAGTCGATGGCCAGCACCGAGAAGCCCAGTTCGTGCATGCGGCGCATGCGAGGTGCGGAACCCGAGACGTTGTATTTGGCGCCGTGCAAATAAAGCAGCACCGGCGTGTCGGCGGTTTCGGGCTCGCCGCCGAGCCAGAGCCCATGGAGACGGACCGTTTCACCGTTGATGTTCGACTTGTAGTCGATCCAGACGTGGTCCATGCCCTCCGTCAGCGATTCGGAATTGCCCCAGCTGCGATCGCTCGGCTGGAAGATCCATTCGCGCTGCCGCTCGTCGAGGGTGGAACAACCGCCGGCCAGCAAGGCGACCAGGGCGGTGGCGGATGCGAGAAGGGACCAGGATTTCATCGGTGACTTAAAGACAGGCCTTGCGCCAGAAAGTTCAACGTCGGGCTGCATGCAACGTGCGTGCCCGAGGCTTCGATGACGCTGGAAAACCCTGCATCGAGTCGCCTTCGCGACTTCCTCGTGCGTTTGTGCGCAGGTTTCAGCGGCCGCGAAGAAACAAGGCGTCGAGTTCGCGCAGCGACAACTGGCGCCAGGTCGGGCGGCCGTGATTGCATTGGTCGGAACGTTCGGTCGCCTCCATCTGCCGGAGCAACCCGTTCATCTCGTCGATCGTCAACCTGCGGTTCGCGCGCACCGCGCCATGGCAGGCCATGGTCGAGAGAAGTTCGTTCTGCGCCCTTTGGATCACCGTGCTGGCGTCATGCTGCCCGAGTTCGGCGAGCACGCTGCGGGCCAACTCGACGCTGTCGCCATCGGCCAGCGCCGCCGGCACGGCGCGCACCGCCAGGGTCTTCGGCGAGAAGGGCGTGATCTCGAGCCCCAGGGTGGCGAGCACCTCGCCGCAGGCCTCCGCCGTCGCCACTTCCTGCGGCGTCGCGGCGAAGGTGGTCGGGATCAGGAGCGGCTGGCTGGCGATCGCGGCGCCGTCCAGTTGCAGCTTGAGGCGCTCGTAGACGATGCGCTCGTGCGCGGCATGCATGTCCACCACGATCAGGCCTTGGCGGTTCTCGGCCAGGATGTAGACCCCTAGCAGCTGGGCGAGCGCACGACCCAACGGCCAGTCCTCTCCAGGTGCGGCATGGGCCGATTCGCTGGCCGCATCCCGCAGGCCCGGCGCGCCGAAGGTAGACGCTTCTCGCTCGGCCACCCGGCTCGGGCCGAAAGAGAGGCCCGTCGGCTGGACACCGGACGCTTCGTTTCGTGCGGAGGGCCACATCGCCGCGGCGTCGCCGAGCCCGTGCGGCGCTCCGAAGCGCATGCCGGGCTGTGTCCATGCCGGCCGACCGGGAGTTGCATCGACGCCGCCCACCATCGACGCCAGGCCCGACGACCCGCCGGCGCCCGCCTTGAAGAAAGCAGCCCCTGCCGCCGTACCCGCATCGCCGGCGCGTGGCGCGGCCAGCGCCGTCTCGATCGCGTGCCGCACCGCCTGGTGTACCTCGCGCCCGTCGCGAAAGCGCACTTCGATCTTGGTCGGATGAACGTTGACATCGACCCGCGCCGGATCGATCTCGATATAGAGCGCATAGATCGGCTGGCGCTGCCCGTGCAGCACGTCCTCGTAGGCGCTGCGTGCCGCGTGGGCCAGCACGCGATCGCGCACAAAGCGCCCGTTGACATAGAAGAACTGCTGGTCGGGCCGCGAGCGGGCGTTGTCCGGCAGCCCGGCGCGACCGGTGACCCGGACCGCGCCGCCGGCGTGGTCGACGGCCAGGCTGCCGGCGACGAATTCGGCCGCAAGCGCGTCGGCCAGGCGTGCATCCCGGTGTTCCGCGGCGCGCCATTGCTCGACCAGCCGGCCGTCGTGCCAGATGGCAAAGCCGACGTCCGGCCGGGCGAGCGCATGACGACGCACGGCCTCGATGCAGTGCGCCAGTTCGGTCGCGTCCGTCTTCAAGAATTTGCGTCGGGCAGGCGTGGCGAAGAAGAGCTCGCGCACCTCGACCGTGGTGCCCACCGCGCGTGCGACGGGCCGCAGCTCGCCGGTCCGGCCGTCGAGGGTGAAGGCGCTGTCGGCATCGACCGAGCGGGAGTGGATGCTGAGGTCGGCGATGGCGTTGATGGCGGCCAGCGCCTCGCCCCGAAAACCCATGGTGCCGACCGTTTCGAGATCGTGGAGGCTTGCGATCTTGCTGGTCGCGTGGCGGCGAAGCGCGAGCGGCAATTCTTCGCGCGGAAGGCCTTGGCCGTCGTCCTCGACCGCGATCAGGCGGACGCCGCCGGCCGAGAGACGCACCGTGACTTGCCGGGCCTGCGCGTCGAGCGCGTTGTCGATCAGTTCGCGCACCACGGATGCGGGGCGCTCGACGACTTCGCCGGCCGCGATCTGGCTGATCAATTCGTCGGGCAGCTCGCGGATCGGGCGGCGAGGAGACGGACGATCGGTGGAGGGGAGGGCGCTCACGGAATCGATTCTAGGAGCGGCAAGGAGCGCGACACCCGCACGGATAATCGCCGCCATGGAAATCATCAGCTTTCTCGTCGACTTCATCCTTCACGTCGACAAGCACCTCGAGGCCTTCGTCCTCAACTACGGGCTTTGGGTCTACGCATTGTTGTTCCTGATCGTGTTCGTCGAGACCGGCGTGGTGGTGATGCCCTTCCTGCCGGGCGACTCGCTGCTTTTCATCGTGGGTGCGCTGTGCGGCGCGGGGCTCATGAGCTATTCGCTCGCGGTGCCGATCCTGATCGTCGCGGCGATCCTCGGCGACCAGTGCAACTACAGCATCGGCCGAGCGCTCGGGCCCAAGGTGTTCCAGTGGGAGAGTTCGCGCTTCTTCAACCGCAAGGCCTTCGACCAGGCGCATGCCTTCTACGAACGCTACGGCGGGGTCACCATCATCCTCGCGCGCTTCATGCCCTTCATCCGAACCTTCGCGCCCTTCGTGGCCGGCGTCGCGGACATGTCGCGCGGCAAGTTCAGCCTGTACAACATCAGCGGCGCCTTGCTGTGGGTCGTCGGCATCTGCACGGCCGGATATTTCTTCGGCAACCTGCCTTTCGTGCGCGAACACCTGGACAAGATCATCTGGGGCCTGATCCTGGTGCCGGGTCTGATCGCGATCTATGGCGGGTGGCGGGCTTCGCGGGCCGAGCGCGACAGGGCCGCGCAGCTTCGAGCTTGAGGCTCGGCCGCCACCCGCGTACGCCACGCGGCGTATTTCGAGCTTCGCAGCCAGCTTGCAGACTCCGCTCCATCGTTCTAACCCTGGAGTAGGAAGTCTCATGCAACAACGTCGTTTCACCCTCAAGGCGCTGACCGCCGCCGTCGCGCTGGCCGGCTTCTCGGTCGCGCCGGCTTTCGCCGCCGACACCATCAAGGTCGGCGTGCTGCACTCGCTGTCCGGCACCATGGCCATCTCGGAAACCGTGCTCAAGGACACGGTGCTGATGGCGATCGACGAGATCAACGCCAAGGGCGGCGTGCTCGGCAAGAAGCTCGAGCCGGTGATCGTCGATCCGGCTTCCAACTGGCCGCTCTTCGCCGAGAAGACCAAGCAGCTGCTCGGCCAGGACAAGGTATCGGTGATCTTCGGTTGCTGGACTTCGGTGTCGCGCAAGTCGGTGCTGCCGGTCGTCGAGGAAATGAACGGCCTGCTGTTCTATCCCGTGCAGTACGAAGGCGAAGAGCTGAGCAAGAACGTGTTCTACACCGGCGCAGCGCCCAACCAGCAGGCGATTCCGGCGGTGGACTACCTGATGAGCAAGGAAGGCGGCGGCGCCAAGCGCTGGGTGCTGCTGGGCACCGACTACGTCTACCCCCGCACCACCAACAAGATCCTGCGCGCCTACCTGAAGAGCAAGGGCGTGAAGGACACCGACATCGACGAGAAATACACGCCGTTCGGCCATAGCGACTACCAGACCATCGTCGCCGACATCAAGAAGTTCTCGTCGGGCGGCAAGACCGCGGTGGTCTCGACCATCAACGGCGATTCGAACGTGCCGTTCTACAAGGAACTCGGCAACGCCGGCCTCAAGGCCAAGGACGTGCCGGTGGTGGCCTTCTCGGTCGGCGAAGAAGAGTTGCGCGGCGTCGACACCAAGCCGCTGGTGGGCCACCTGGCCGCATGGAACTACTTCATGTCGATCAAGAACCCGACCAACACCGCCTTCATCAAGCAGTGGAGCGACTACGCCAAGGCCAAGAACATCGCCGGCCACAAGGACAAGCCGCTCACCAACGATCCGATGGAAGCCACCTACATCGGCATCCACATGTGGAAGCAGGCGGTCGAGAAGGCCAAGAGCACCGACACCGACAAGGTGATCGCGGCGATGGCAGGCCAGACCTTCACCGCGCCGTCCGGCATCGTGTCGAAGATGGACGAGAAGAACCATCACCTGCACAAGAGCGTGTTCATCGGCGAGATCAAGGCGGACGGCCAGTTCGGCGTGGTGTGGAAGACGCCGGGCCCGGTCAAGGCCAAGCCGTGGAGCCCGTACATCGAAGGCAACGACAAGAAGCCGGACGCACCGGCTGGCAAGAGCCTCTGACGCAGGCTGAACGGCGCACGCCCACCGGGGCGTCGCGCCGATCGTTGATTTCCTCGCTCGATCTTTTTCTCGACGCCATGCGCGGGCCTGGTCAGCCGGCCCCGCGGTGTGCGCACCACATTTCGACCCCTTCATGCGCTTCATCCAGCTTTTCGTCGTGGCCTTCGCATTGCTCGCCGGCACGGCGGCACAGGCGCTGACCGAAGGGGAAGCCAAGGCGATCGCCTCGGGCGAATCCGAATCTCGAATCGCCGCCCTCAACCAGGCGGTGATCACGGCAGACGACAAGACGGCTGCCTTCATCCAGGCGATGTCGGACGACGCGGTCAAGTACACCGCGAACCGGGTCTTCGTCATCAAGGACGACAAGGCCTTCGACCCGGTCACCGGCGCCGAGCTCAAGCTGCCGGACGATGCCGAAGACGTCGTGAACAACAACCTGATGCGCGGCGCGCTCGACGCCGCCAAGGCCGCGCTGCAGCTCACCAGCAAGGACGACTCGGTGCGAGCCGAAGCGGCTCGGTCCCTCTTCAAGGAGCCGGACGAGTCGCGGCTGCCGCTGGTCGAGAAGGCCCTCGCGGCCGAAACCAATGCGGGCATCAAGGCGCAGCTCGAACTGGTCCGCGCCGCCAGTCTCCTGAACAGCACCGACAAGGCCAAGCGCCTCGCAGCGGCAAAGGATCTCGGCGAGAGCCGCAGCCCCGATACCAAGCTGCTCCTCAACCAGCGGCTGGCCGACGAGACCGAGCCGGAAGTGCGCGCCGCCATCCAGGCCTCGATCGCGAGCATCGACGGCGCCCTGGTCTGGGGCGATCGCATCAACGCGGTGTTCAGCGGCATCAGCCTGGGCTCGGTGCTGCTCCTGGCCGCACTGGGCCTGGCCATCACCTACGGATTGATGGGCGTGATCAACATGGCCCACGGCGAGCTGATGATGATCGGCGCCTATGCCACCTACGTGATGCAGGGCGTGTTCCAGCGCTTCCTGCCGGAGGCTGCGTTCGGCTGGTACCTGGTCGCTGCGATACCGGTCGCCTTCCTGGCATCGGCCCTGGTCGGCGCGGTGCTCGAACGCGGCGTGATCCGCTTCCTGTACGGGCGTCCGCTCGAGACGCTGCTGGCGACCTGGGGCATCAGCCTCATGCTCCAGCAGCTGGTGCGATCGCTCTTCGGTGCCCAGAACGTCGGCGTCGAGAACCCCGGCTGGATGAGTGGCGGCTTCACCATGCTGAGCAACGTGACGCTGCCCTGGAACCGCATCTGCATCATCGTCTTCGCGGTGCTGGTGCTGCTCGCCATGGGCTGGCTGATCGGCCGCACCCGGCTCGGCCTTTTCGTGCGCGGCGTCACGCAGAACCGGCCGATCGCCTCCTGCATGGGCGTGAACACCGCCCGCATCGACACCTATGCCTTCGCGCTCGGCTCGGGCATTGCGGGCCTGGCGGGCTGCGCGCTGTCGCAGATCGGCAATGTCGGTCCCGACCTCGGCCAGAGCTACATCGTGGACTCGTTCATGGTGGTGGTGATGGGCGGCGTCGGGCAGCTGGCGGGCACGGTCTACGCCGCGATGGGCCTCGGCATCCTGAACAAGTTCATCGAAGGCTGGGCCGGTGCGGTGCTGGCCAAGATCGCGGTGCTGGTCTTCATCATCATCTTCATCCAGAAGCGGCCGCAGGGCATCTTCGCGATGAAGGGCCGCTCCGCGGAAGCCTGACTCCATCCAACGATCCATGTCGTCCACTTCCAACTCCGCGGCCCCTCTTGCGGCCCCTCTTGCGGCCCCTCTCGCGGCTGGCCCCGCGCCCCGGTTCGCGCTTCCGTCCAAGGGTCCGCTCCTGACCGGCCGCGGCTGGTCGGCCTTCTTCGTCGCGCTGATCGTGGTTTGTGCGCTCGCGCCCTTGCTCAACATGGTGGTGGCGCCGGGCAGCGCCTTCCACATGAGCGACTATGCGGTCGCGCTGGTCGGCAAGATCATGTGCTACGCGATCTGCGCGCTCGCCATGGACCTGATCTGGGGCTACACCGGCATCCTCTCGCTCGGCCACGGCATGTTCTTCGCGCTCGGCGGCTACATGATGGGCATGTACCTGATGCGGCAGATCGGACGCGACGGCAACTACAAGAGCGACCTGCCGGACTTCATGGTGTTCCTCGACTGGAAGACGCTGCCCTGGCACTGGACCTTCAGCGAAAGCTTCGTCGCGACCCTGTTCCTGATCGTCGCGGTGCCGGGGCTGATCGCCTTCGTGTTCGGCTTCTTCGCCTTCCGCTCGCGCATCAAGGGCGTCTATTTCTCGATCATCACGCAGGCGATGACCTTCGCCGCGATGCTGCTCTTCTTCCGCAACGAGACTGGTTTCGGCGGCAACAACGGCTTCACCGATTTCAAGCGGATCCTCGGCATTCCGATCGCGACGCAGCAGATGCGGATGACGCTCTTCGTGCTCACCGGCCTCACGCTGCTCGGCTTTTTCCTGTTCTCGCGATGGCTGATCGCCAGCAAGTTCGGCCGCGTGCTGCAGGCCATCCGCGATGCCGAGACCCGCGTCATGTTCTCGGGCTACAACCCGCTCGGCTACAAGCTCACCATCTGGGTGGTGTCCGCCATCATGTGCGGCGTGGCCGGTGCGCTCTACGTGCCGCAGGTCGGCATCATCAACCCGGGCGAGATGAGCGCCGCCAACTCGATCGAGATCGCGATCTGGGCGGCGGTCGGCGGACGCGCCACCCTGATTGGTCCGATCATCGGTGCCTTCATCGTGAACGGCGCGAAGAGCTGGCTGACGGTGGCCTATCCGGAATACTGGCTGTACTTCCTGGGTGCGCTCTTCATCGCGGTCACGCTGTTCCTGCCGAACGGCATCGTGGGGCTGGTCAAGAAGTGGAGCTCGCGCCAGCAGGCGCCGAGCGAAGGCCGGCAGGAGGCGCAGCGCGCCTTGGCTGCAGGGCAGGGCGTGGAGCCGGCTGCGCTCGCGGCCCCGATCGGCGCCGAAGCCTCGGGAGCGCGCGCATGACGCCCGACCTGATGGACGCCGGCGCCCAGCGCATCGCGCGGCATGCCGGCATGCCGATGCCGGTGCTGACCGAATCGGGCGGCCGCTCGGCCGGCTACGGGCGCCACCTGAGCCACGAGGTCGACACCACGCACGGCCGCATCCTCTACCTGGAGGACGTCAGCGTCAGCTTCGACGGCTTCAAGGCGATCAATGGCCTGTCGCTCGACATCGCGCCAGGCGAGCTGCGCTGCATCATCGGCCCGAACGGCGCCGGCAAGACCACGATGATGGACATCATCACCGGCAAGACCCGGCCCGACTCGGGCACCGTGTTCTTCGGCAGCACCATCGACTTGCTCCGCCACAAGGAAAGCGAGATTGCGCAGCTCGGCATCGGCCGCAAGTTCCAGAAGCCGACCGTGTTCGAGCATCTCACCGTGTTCGAGAACCTGGAGCTCGCGCTCAAGACCGACAAGGGCGTGAAGGCTTCGATGCTCTTCAAGCTCGACAGCACCCAGTCGGACCGGTTGGCCGAGGTGCTGCACACCATCCATCTTTCCGAAAGCGTGTCTCGGCTGGCCGGCAACCTGAGCCACGGACAGAAGCAGTGGCTCGAGATCGGCATGCTGCTGATGCAAGACCCCCGGCTGCTGCTGCTCGACGAGCCGGTGGCCGGCATGACCGACGAGGAAACCGCGCGCACCGCCGAGCTGTTCCTGAGTCTCAAGGGCAAGCATTCGCTGATGGTGGTGGAGCACGACATGAGCTTCATCCGCACCATCTCCGAGATCGTCACCGTGCTGTGCGACGGCGCCGTGCTGGCGCAGGGCACGCTCGACGAAGTGCAGGCCGACGAACGCGTGATCGAGGTCTACCTCGGTCGATGAACCGGAGCCGATCGCAGCCCATGACAGCCATGCTCAGCGTCAAGAACATCCACCAGTACTACGGCGGCTCGCACATCCTGCGCGATGTCAGCCTCGAAACCCGGCTCGGCAAGGTCACCGTGCTGCTGGGCCGCAACGGCGTCGGCAAGACCACGCTGCTCAAGTCGCTGATGGGGCTGGTGCCGATCAAGTCGGGCACCATCGATTTCGACGGTGCCGCGGTGCAGAAGAAGACGCCCTACGAACGCGCGCGCGGCGGCATGGGCTTCGTGCCGCAGGGCCGCGAAATCTTCGCGCGCCTCACGGTCGAGGAGAACCTCCGCATGGGCCTCGCCTACAAGCCCGGCAGCACGCCGGTGCCGCCGGAGCTGTACGAGCTGTTCCCGGTGCTCAAGCAGATGCTGAATCGGCGCGGCGGCGATCTTTCGGGCGGACAGCAGCAGCAGCTGGCCATCGCGCGGGCGCTGGCACCCAAGCCCAAGCTCCTCATCCTGGACGAGCCGACCGAAGGCATCCAGCCGAGCATCATCAAGGACATCGGCCGGGTCATCCGCATGCTGGCCGATCGCGGCGACATGGCGATCCTGTTGTGCGAGCAGTACTACGACTTCGCGCAGGAGCTGGCGGACGACTACCTGGTGATGGAGCGGGGTGAAGTCATCGCGCGCGGGGCCGGCAAGGACATGGAGGCGAACGGGGTGCGGCAGCTGGTGGCGATCTAGCTGGCTCGGCAAGGTCGGGACCGCCGACTCTAGTTATACTGCGCAAAAATTGTCTGCAGTATAACCATGCCCTCCCGATCACCCGACGCTCCCCTCTTCGAGGATCTGCCGCTCTCTGCGCAGACCAACTTCGCCGAGCTGGTCGAACAGGCGCAGGCACGAATGGTCGATCGGTCGGTCGCCGACTTGACCGGCTCCTTCAACAAGAAAGAAGTCAAGGGCGTCACGTACTGGTACTGGCAGTTCAGGGATCTTGCCGGTGCCAATCGGCAGATCTATCTCGGACCCGACGACGACCGGATGCGGCGGCTGATCGAGGCGCGCGCCCAGGGCAAGGAAAGCCGGCACGATGGGCTTTCGAGGCTGGCCGCCGCTTGCACATCGCTCGGCTGCCTCAACGTGACGCCGCGTCATTTCAAGGTCATTCAACGCTTGTCCGAGCACGGATTCTTTCGTGCAGGCGGCGTGCTGATCGGGACGCACGCCTTCATCGCCATGGGCAACATGCTGGGCGTACGCTGGACCGGTGGCTGGATGACGAACGACATCGACTTCGCACGTGCGGGCAAGAACATCTCGCTGGCGCTCCCGACCAACGCCGAATCCGATGTCCACGATGCAATCGAATCCCTCGAGATGGGCTTGCTGCCGGTGAACTCGCTCGCCGATGGCGGTGGCGCGACCTACCTCAAGCCGAAAGATGCCGAACTGCGCATCGACCTCTTGACCGTGGCGGGGCGGGACGACGCGGTCTACCGGCATCGACCGCTCAACGTCGCACTGCAGCCGCTCAAGTTCATGGAGTTCTCCTTGGAAAAAACCACGCAGACGGTCGTGATTTCGGGCGAGCAGGCCGTGGTCGTCAACCTTCCGGCGCCGACTCGCTACGCCTTGCACAAGCTGGTCGTGATGGCCGAGCGCGAAGAAGCTTTTCGCACCAAGTTGATCAAGGACGCCAGCCAGATCGCGGCGATCGTTTCTTATGCATCGGAGCGTTCTCCGCATGCGCTCGAACAAGCCGCAGTGGACATCATGGCCCGTGGCAAGGGTTGGCGTACCCGGATCGAACAAGCCATGACGATGCTGGCCGTCCACTATCCCGAAACCGCCTCCCGCCTATCCGCCGTGTTGAAGACCGCCGCCCGCGCTGGTCGCGCCTGAGCTTCGACGACCAACTCAGCGCGGCCCGACCTCCGGCGCGCCCATCGGCGGCGCGATGTCCTCCAGCGAACGCCGCTCGGCATTCACCGCATAACGAAGCGCCAGCAGCCCCGCCACGATCACCAGCGCCGCGCCGATCGCGTAGCCGACCGCCACCGCGCCGCGGCTGCCGGTCTCGATCAGCGTGCCGAAGAGGATCGGCGCCACGAAGCCGCCCGCGCCGGTGCCGACCGCGTAGAAGATCGCGATCGCGATGGCCCGCATCTGCAGCGGAAAGACTTCGCTCACCGTGAGGTAGGCCGAACTCGCCGCCGCCGACGCCAGGAAGAACACCACCGACCAGCACAGCGCCTGGCTGCGCGCATCGAGCCAGCCTTCCATGAACGCCCATCCGGTCAATGCGAGGCCGATGCCGGACAGCACATAGGTAAAGGCGATCATCCGGCGGCGGCCGATGCGGTCGAAGAGCGGACCGAGCAGCAGCGGCCCGAGCACGTTGCCGAGGGCGAACGGAAAGATGTAGAGCGCGACCCGGCCCTCGGCCACGCCGTGGAAACGGGTGAGCACCAGCGCATACGTGAAGAAGATCGCGTTGTAGAAGAAAGCCTGCGAAATCATCAGCGCCATCGCGACCATGCTGCGCTGCGGATAGCGCCGCAGCAAGACGCCCGCCACCTCGCGCCAGCCGGGGCTGGTGCCGTCGCCCATGTGCGATGTTCCGGCAGCCGGCGGCAGCGGGCCGTGCTCGGCCGCGACCTGCCGCTCGATGTCCTGCACGATTTGCTCGGCCTCGTCCTTGCGGCCGTGCGCCAACAACCAGCGCGGGCTTTCCGGCACGTCGCGCCGCACCAGCAGGATCGCGAATGCCAGCACTGCACCCAGGCCGAAGCCGGCACGCCAGCCCCACACCGGGCCCAGCACGCGCGGATCAAGCAGGCCGAGACTCAGCGCCGCGCCCAGCGCCGCACCGATCCAGAAGCTGCCGTTGATCGCCAGGTTGACCCGGCCCCGGACCCGTGCGGGGATCAGTTCGTCGATGGCCGAATTGATGGCCGCGTACTCGCCGCCGATGCCGAGTCCGGTGAAGAAGCGGCAAACGGCGAAGAAGGCGAAGTTGGGCGAGAAGGCCGTGGCGAGCGTCGCGAGCGTGTAGACCACCAGGGTGACGAGAAAGAGCTTCTTTCGCCCGAGCTGGTCGGTGAGCCGTCCGAACAGCAGCGCGCCCAACACCGCGCCGCCGACATAGAGCGATCCTGACCAGCCGACCTGGGAGGCCGTGAGGCCGAGGGTATCCGGCCGCTCCAGCACGCCGCCGATCGAGCCGACCAGCGTGACCTCCAACCCGTCGAGCACCCAGGCGACGCCGAGCGCGATCACCACCCGCCAATGCCAGCGCGACCACGGCAAGCGGTCGAGGCGGGCCGGAATGTCGCTGTGCGAAGGAGTCATCGAGGCGAGTCTAGGAAGTCGATGGCGCTGGGGCCGTCGGACGAAGACCTGTCCGGTGCAAAGGCATGCGGCGCGCCGAAACGCCGCGCGCCGACGCGGTTTCTAGGTCGACCAGATCCGCGGCTGGCCCTTGCCCTTCAAGCCCCAGAGTTCGGATCGCCATGCCGCCCAGACTTCGCGCAGCAGATGCATCGCGGGCTCGACCATCGGCGCCAGCACGCGCAGCACGATGACCCGGTCCTGCGGGCTGGTGGCGCCGGCGCTTTCGGCGAGCGGATGCTGTTCGATCCGCTCGCGGGCCGCAGCCAGCGCGGCCTCGCGCCGTGCATCGCCGATGCCTTCGCCGGCCACGAAGAAAAGCGATGCGAGGCATCGGCGTCCCGCGAGGCCGAGCGGGCTTTCGAGCAGGCGACGATCGGCCGCGTCGATGCGTCCGCGCTCCAGCCACGTGCCGGGCACCTCGATGTGCTGCAGCAAGGTGCCGCTGTCGAAGGGCTTGCCCGCGTTCGGCAACCCCAGCGCGGTCACGTCCCAGCCGATCATCTCGCCCCCGGGTGCGGCCTCGATCGTGAGCCGGTTCTCGGCCCGGCATCCGCTGTAGCACAAGGCTTCGAGCGGCAGCCATTCCAGGCGTGCGCCTGCGTCCAGCGCGAGCACCGTTCGCTGCAGCGCCAGTTCGCCTTCGGAGCGATAGAAGCGGGTCGCGCCCGGCGTGGTGATGAGCGCATGGCTGCCTTCGGCGGCCTGCACCCGGATGTCGAGCGTGTCGCCGCCCACGAGGCCGCCCGGCGGATGCACCAGCACGTTGTGGCAGATCGCATCGCCTTCGGGGTAGAGGCTTTGCAGCACGCGCAGCGGGCCGTCGTGCCGGAAGCGCGCGACGCTGCGGCCGTGTTCATGGGTATATCGAAGGTCGAGTTGCGCATGCCAGGCCATGCCCGCGAGTGTAGAGAGCGCAGCGCAGCGCTCAGCTCGCCGCCACCCTCGACTTCGTCGCACCGGCCGCGTCGGATGGCGAACCGTACAGCTCCTTTAGCGTCATCGGCATGGCTTCCTCGCCGCGCCCCCACTTCGACAGTGCGTCCACCGCCACCGAATTGCGGATGTAGCGATGCCAGATGAAACCGAGGTCGAACACCAGCATGCCCAGCCACCACAGGTAGAGGAACGCGGCGCCCGCCAGAACCACCGGCCATACCGGGCGGTCGAACTCGTTGGCCCAGAGCCGCCCGACCACGATGAAGACCACCAGCGCGCAGCCGGCCAGGAGCAGCCGCCTTCGGCCGGATTTCGGCGAGCGCGGCACGATCCAGCCCGTGAGCAGCACGGCCGCGGTCGCCACGGCGGCCAGCACCGACTTGCCTCGGATCGCGGCGTCCGCAGAGCTGGTTGCGCCGGCGGAGAAGGCATCTCCGATGAACGCGGCCGAGCCCGGCGGCAACAGCAGCATGCACGGCACGATGCCGGCCGCGAGCGCCAGGAGCGCGACCACCGCCCAGCGCCAGTCTTCGCGGCGCGCGAGCTGCGGCAGTCTTGCGGCCACGGTCACCCCAAGGAGCAGCAGGCCGAGGAGGACGATGTCGAGCGCGAACTGCCGATGCGCCACCAGCGCCGCGTCGGTATTGCCCGGCTCGATGAACGCGTTCAGTGCCTTGAAGAAGACGAACACCGCGGCAAAGTGCAAGGCCGCCGCGACCAGGTACGGAATGGCGGTGCTCACGACGCCGCGTCCGAACTTGTTGGCCGGTGGCGGTTGCGCATCGCGCGGATCGGCGGCGGGCGACACGACTTCGTCGATGAAATGACCGAAGACCTCCGGATCGTCCCAGTAGTCGCTGTGCGCCTTGCCCGGTAGCCAGTAGCGGCTGAAGCCATGGTTGTGCCGGTCCGCCTCGAACTCGAAGGCGCCGCAGCCGTGTGCGTCGAGAAAGTCGGCTGCCATGTCGAGCTTGAAGCCGACCGGATCGCCGTAGTCGTAGTAGTTGCGCCACCGGATGCGAGCCGGCAGGCTCCGTCGGCTTTGCGTGCCTTCGACCTGCGGCAGCAATACCGAGCCGTCCGTTGCGGCCTCGCAGCGCAAATTGAGCTTCTTGAAGAGATTCGGCCAAAGCGCCAGGTGCTTGTCGATCGGCGAGCCGATCGTCATGAAGCCGCGGACATGCCGGATCCAGTCGGTGGTGCTCGACTTGGCGGCGTCGGTCGGGTCGGTCACGCGGTCGACGCCGATGGCTTGCAGCAGGCCGAGCAGGCTCACCACCGTGCCTTCGCTGTGCGCGACGATGTAGAGCTCGGGCGTCTGGCCCGGAAAGGTCTTGTTGAAGCGATCGACGATCTGCGCCATCGCATCGTGGAACTTGTAGACGATGCGCTCCCGGTAATGCTGGAAGTCGGTGACCAGTTGCACGTCGCCGACGTAGTCGCGCAGCAGCGAGGCCAACTCGAACTTGAAGATGCCGGCCTTGTCCGCGATGGTCGACAGGTTCTCGAGGACGGCGACGGTCTCGATCAGTTCCTCGACCACGCCGGCGCCGAGCGCGAAGTCGGTCGAACTCAGTTGCCGCACGGGGCCTGCATCGTCGCCAGGCTTGTTCCGCGCGAAGCGGCTCGGCGCATGGCTCGGCCGGACGTTCTTCATGTAGAGCGCTTGGGCCCGGCTGACCACCGACTGGGCCCATGCCTTGGTTTCTTCGAGCGTGTCGTCGTCCTTCACCACGCTCTTCGGTATGTCGGCCCAGAAGACCTCGGCGAAGCCGATCTTCGCGAGCGGGTCGTCATCCTCGGCTTCGAGCCGGCTGACATGCACCTCGCCGGCCTTGCCGATGTAGAAGTAGCCGAGCGGCATGACCGGCAGCGGCGGCGAACTGCGGTCGCCGAAGCGGCGAGCCACCGATCGGATCGTCGCGCTTCGGCGCTGGCTGCCGATGCCGTGGATCGCGATCACGATCTTGGTGATGGGCGGCATCGTGCCGCCGGCTGGCTGCGGGTCGGGAACGCCGTCGCTGACGCGTTCGCCGTGGTTCGGGGCCGGGTCCATGGCGCCTCCGAGGTTGTGCCGGTGGCGCATCGTAGGGACGATCGCGGCCCGACCGCAACCCGCCAATGGACGTAGACCTCAGGTCTTCCACGCCCCCACGTGGGCGGCGCCGGCTTCGTCGATCAGCGCCGGTCCGATGCATTCGATCGGGTGCGGCGATGCCGCGAACACGTCACGGCACGACAGTTCCGCGTCGCGCTGGTCGCCGCGCTCGCCGCGAAAGATGCGCAGCCGCTCGGCATCGATGCCGAACACCACGCGCCCGATGTTCGACCAGAAGATCGCGCCGGCGCACATCACGCAAGGTTCGCCCGACGAATAGATGGTGGCCTCGGCCAACACCTCGCGCGCGAGCCCCTGGCCTGCCAGTGCGCGGACCGCGTTGGTTTCGGCATGGCCGGTGACGTCGCCCGATTCCGAGCTGTTGCAATAGGCCTCGGCCAGCACCTGGCCCGAAGCGGAGACGATGACCGCGCCGAACGGCCGGTTGCCTTGGCGGCGGCCGAGATGCGACCAGACGATGGCCTTGCGAAGGTAGCGGCCGTCGCGCTCGTCGAGCGCCACTTCAGCCGGGAATGCGGGGTTGTCTAGGGGAGGGATCGGACTCATGCGGACGATGCTAAGTGCAGGCCGGCAGGGATGCATCGGCAGAGGCGACGGGGCCGAGTCAGCCTGCGCGCCGTGTCGTGCAACGAGGCCGAACCATGCGGGTGCGATGGCGCTTCGATGCAGGGCGGCATGCACCACCCGGGCGCCGGGTGCGGGCGGCAACCGGTGGCGTCGGCAGGGTTGCCGCCGGTGCTTCCGGCAGGCCCACGTCTTGCATAAGATCGGAGGCAGAGTAGAAGCGTTCAGCCGGTCGCCCTGGTGCGGCATGGCGGGAAATTGCTCTTTCGAGGTCGTCCCCCACACAACCGAAGGAGTCTTCTCGTGCTCGTGACGCAACAACCCGTTTTCCGCAAGTTCTGGCATGCCGTCATGCCGCTCACCGACCTGCAGCAGGGGCCCAAGCCCTTTACGCTGCTCGGCGAGAACATCGTCCTGTTCCTCGACGCCGACGGCAAGCCGGCGGCGCTGCGCGACCGGTGCTGCCACCGCACCGCGAAGCTTTCCAAGGGCTGGTGCGTCGATGCCGAAGGCAAGCCCTGCGCGCAGGGCGCGATCCAGTGCGGCTACCACGGCTGGACCTACGATGGCAGCGGCCAGGTCATCCGTATCCCGCAGTACGAGCCCGACCGCAAGATCTCGCCCGAATACCGCACCACCGCCTATCACTGCAGCGCACGCTACGGCTACGCCTGGGTCGCGCTCGAAGACCCGATCGCCGATATCCCGACGATTCCGGAGTTCGAGGATCCGGCCTATCGCACCATCTTCCAGTTCTACGAGGAATGGCAGACCAGCCCGATGCGTGCGCTCGAGAATTCTTTCGACAACTCGCATTTCAGCTTCGTACACCGCGCGACTTTCGGGGTTGCGGCGAGTCCCAAGCCGAGCAGCTACCAGCTGGTCGAGAACGAAGGCGGCTTCTATGCCGAAACGGTGATCGAGGCGGTCAACCCGGCCAAGTTCCACGCCATCAGCGGCGTCACGGATCCGATCACGACCCGGCACATGCGCAATGCCTACTTCCTGCCGTTCTCGCGCCGGCTCGACATCGAATATCCCTCGGGCATCCGCCACATCATCATCAATTGCTTCACGCCGATCGACGACGGCCGCATGCAGCTGTGCCAGTGGCTCTTCCGCAACGACACCGAGGCGGATTGCGCCGCGCAGATGCTGATCGACTTCGACGAGGAGATCACGCGCGAGGACAAGGACATCCTCGAATCCACCGATCCGGATGCGTTGGTCGATACCCGGCGCCGCGGCGTCGAATATTCGATGGAATCCGATCGGCCCGGCATGTTGATCCGCAAGCACCTGATGCAGTTGCTGGCGAAGCACGGCGAGCAGGAAGTGCACCGCGGCCTGCGGGTGGTGCCGCTCGCGAAAGCGGCCTGAAGAACGAAGCGGCGGGGCTCGGTCGCTCCGGCGCTCGCTGGGCGGGCTAGGGCCTGCAGAGGCCCAGCACCACTTCCTGTTCGGTGCAGGCCTTGGCCCTGGCAGGTCGCGGCGCAGCGGCCGCCGCCGTCTCGGCGCCGCCCTGATTGCCCATGCAGGCGCGCAGCCGTTTTTCCATCGGCCCGTAGTAGCGCCAGCCCTGTCCCAGCGCAGGCATCGCGAGCCGCACCTGCTTCCACTTCGGATGGCCCTGTGCCTGCAGCTTGTCGAAGTTGGCGCAAAGCGAATCGGCGAAGCGCCCAAGGTAGCCGACGGTGGACTGCAGGCCGTATTCGTAGGTCACGAGGTACGCCTTGACGGTCAGGGTCGGCACGTCGGCGGTCAGCCAGTTCGCGTAGTTGTCGGCGCGGATGGTGGCCGGAAAGTAGGTCTTCTTCGCCCGCGCGCTTTCGGGGGCGGCTTCGTCCAGCTTCAGGATCTTGATGTAGTTGCGGGCCTCGGGCTTCATGTCCGCGAACAGCTTGGCCGGCTGACCGGCGACGATCACCGCCACGTCGATCGACTTGTCGACCGTGAGCTTGATGAGCGCGTCCTCGTTGCTCATGTACTGCGCATTGGCCGCGGAAATCGGCTGGCCGAACATCAGCTGGTAGAGCGTTCGCGAGGTCAGCGCCGTGCCGCTTCCGAGCGCGCCGACCGCGATCTTCTTGTCCTTGATCTCGTGGATCGCGTTCAGCGGCGAATCGGCGCGGGCGACGAAGTAGATCTCTTCGTCGTACAGCGGAAGAATGAGGCGAAGCGGCCGGATGATGTTGCCGGCCTCGGCGTTGCCCGCCTTGGCTTCGTCGAGGAAGGCCTGGTACACGTCCGACTGCACCAGGGCCAGCTTGACCCCGGGCTCGAAGCGCATCCGCTGCACGTTCTCGGCCGAGCCTTTCGACTCCATCACCTCCAGGTCGATGCCGGCGGGCTCGGCGATGAACTTGGCCAGGTCGCGCCCGATCTGGATGTAGGTTCCGCTTTTCGAGGCGGTGACGATCTTGTACTGCGCGTTCTCCGCCGCCATGGCGCCGGAAGACAGGAGGGCCGTCGCGACCAGGCCCTTGAAGATGGATCCGATCGACATGGCAACCTCCCTTTTCGTTCTAACGGTTCGGCTTGACTTGAAGCGCGTCGAGCGCGGCTTCGGGGGTGGGAGCGGTGCTGGCCGCAGCCGTGCTGGCGATAGCCGTGGTGGGCGAGGGCGGCGCGGCGCCCTGGGTCGGGCCGCACAGCGCCAGGGCCGAAAGCATGTCGTTGCAGGCAGCAGTCCGTGCGGACGGTTCGGCGCCTGCCACGGGCTGCGCCTTCGCCGGCGGCTCGGGCTTCGCGGCTGCCGTCCGGGCGGGCGGGGTCGGCTTGGCCACGGCCTCTGGTACCGGCGATGTCTCGGAGGCCGCGGCGATCACCGGTAGCGCGGTCGCGGCGGCGACGGTGGGCACCAGCCGGCCGCGCCCGGCTTCCGGATCTGGTTTTTGCGGCATCCGCTCCTCGGCTCGAAGCAGGCCGCCGATGGCCTGGCGCGGTTCGGCGAGCCCCAGCCTCGAGATCAGCGAACGCGCATCCGGCGTGTCGTCCTCGCGGTTGCCGAGCTGGTTGTAGCCGAGCACCAGCGCCAGCACGATCAACAGGAAGAGTGCGACGGTTCCGCTCGCAGCCTGCCTGCGGACCGCGCCGGGCCTCGCCATCTGCCGTTTCGCCAGGAGGCCCAGGGTCGAATCGGAGAAGTCGTTCTCGGCCGGATCGATCTCGTTGCCGCTCGCTGGCGTCCGGTCGCCGAAGATCACCGCCGCCGCGCCGCCGCAATACGGGCAGAAGGCCACCTTTCCGAACAGCAGTCCGGCGCAGCGCTCGCAGGGCGTCAAGAAGGTCAGCTGCAGGTCGGCCATGTTCGACATGTTGCTCACCGCTTCCGTTCAGGCTTCGAGCCGCCAGCCGGGCAGGCGCCGCTTGTCCGGGTGGTACAGGTAGAGATGCCCGGCCCACACGAAGGCCCGGGTCGCCCACGGCCGCGGAAGGCGCGCGGTCCAGAACGGCACGCGCTCCTCGCCGATCCATTCGAAGGTGGTGGTGACGATCGCGTTCGAGGCCAGCAGCTCGGCGGCCGAACGGGCGCCATCCACGCGGGCGACAAGCGCCGACGAACTCGCGGTCGATTCGAGCAGCGGAAAGAGGAGATCGGCCGAAGCGTCGCCTGCCGGGGCCGAGCGGCCCAGCCAACTCGCCGCCGGCACCATGCCGCTCGGTCGGCGTCGGCTTGGACCGGCTCCCGGGATCCAGTCCGGCGAGTCGAGCGCGCGGGGCTCGGCGGCTTCGCTTCCGAGTCGAACCCATGCCGGCGCCGATCGATCCGTTGCATGGTCGATGCAGGCCTGCCAGAGCAAGCTGCCGTCCTGGCACGGCGGGCCGAACTCGCACACCGGGCGCAGCGTGGACGGCCACGGCTGCAGGCTCGATTCGGCACGGTCCGTGCCTTCGGGCGCACGCAGGACGACCTGTCCCTTCGAGGTCATCCAGACGACCTGGTGCCGGTCGCAGACCGGACGCGTCCAGCGCGCCTGGCCGATGTCGATTCGCCGGGCGTCGACCCGCTCGATCTCGCCACCCGGAAGGTCGAGGCCGTAGATGCCGACGCGGCGATCGTCGTCCAGCATCGGCACGTGGAGCCGGCCTTGCCAGATGACCGGTGCGCCGACGCAGCGCTTGCCGACGGTGCGCGCCTCGTAGGTCCGCGCGACCAGGTTGATCGAGACGATCGCCAGGCCATCGTCCGTCGGCAGGTAGATCCGGGTCTCGCCTGCAAGATCCTGCGAGGCAAGACCCCATCCGTCCTCGTCGAGCGAGCTTTCGCCCAGCACCTCGCCGCCGCGCGGGTAGATCTCCAGCCAGCATTCCGAATGCGGCAGCCAGTGGTAGATGAGCCCGCGCGAGAACTCCAGCGCCAGGAGGCGAGCCTCGCAGGTCTTGAAGGCGCCGACGAGGAACTGGTAGTGGCCGGTGGGCGGCATCGCCATCTCCGCATCGGGCGGCGAGTCGGCGTGGAGCGAGTTGCGCAGGACCAGGCGAGTGGTCGTCGAACGCAGTCCCTGCGGTCGGTCATCGGCTGGATTGGCTTCGCCGAAGGGTGGCAGCCACTTGTCGCGGCCGGAGCCCGCCGCCGCCTGCAGGGCCTTGCCGGTCAACGGAGAGAACGCGAAGGATCGGGGATAGAGCGCGGCCGGCTGAGCGCCGCGGTCGCCGTCATCGGTGCTGATGCGCGCGCCGATCAGTTCGGCCAGGTCGAGTGGATGATGTGCGGATGGCGGCGCGCCGAGTCCCTTGTAGTCCGAGAGATGGAAAGCGCCGGTTTGCGGATCGCGTAACCAAAGTTCGTCGTCCACTTCCCAGCTTTCAAACTCCTGGAACGAGGAATGCAAGCTGGACATTTTGTAAGTGTAAAGACTTCACTTACGGCCGAACCCAATCCATTGGGTCTATGCCCAATGATGAATTGACAGAGGCTGCGCAGCGGCGTACGGCTAGAAGCCCGAGTCCATGAAGAACGCGTCGATTTCCGGCGATTCCTCGTGCGCGAGGACGGCGGCCGCATGGCGTGCCGCGTCGCTCGCTGCCAACGCGTCTTCGGCGCATTGCAGGAGGAGTTCGCTCGCGCGCTCCGGCGAGCATTCCGGAAAGTCGGACATCAGCTTCTGGCTCAGCTCGATCGACACGCGGGACGAACTCAGGAAGAGCTGGATGGCCGCGCGAACCCGGGCGCCGAGGTCGAAGGCGGCGGCGCGCTTGCGTTCCTCGGCCTGCAGGGCCGGCTCGAGATGGGCGAAATCGGTGCTTTGAGCCAGCACCACGCTGGATTGACTGCCAAGGTAGCGCGCCTCGATCACTTCTCCGATGGCGAACTTGGCTCGGTCGAGGGCTTCAATATCTTGCGAAAGCATCGTCTGGCCTGACAGGAAAAAAATAGGGTTGCGAGAGTTTGCGACCTGATCCCGTCCAAGGCGTCTTTCACTGGTTTTTGAAGTTTTCCGATCCGTGAAGATGTCGCGCTAGCGTCAGTCGATCGCGCCGGCCCGGCGCGAGCGCAACAGGTGGGTGCCGGCTAACGCGGCATTAGTTCATAAAGGTCGTAGCCGTTGCTGCGGCCGCCCAGGCATCCGGCGAGCGAATCCTCGATCTCCCGCCACAGCGCGAGCCGATTGCGCCAGCGTCTCACCTGATGGCCCTCGTCCGGAAAGCTCAGGTATTGGACCGGGCGCCCGAGGCGACGCAGTTCGGCGACCACTTCCTCCGAATCCTGGCGCAGCACGCGCACGTCGTTGCTGCCATGCACCACCAGCAGCGGCGCGGTGATGCGATCGATCTGCGAGACCGGCGAGTTGGCGAGCATCTCGGCCCGGTCGACCGGGTTGCGGATGTCGCCATAGAAGCGCTCGAAGAAATGCCGGTTGCGCCAGAACGGCGGCCAGTTCTCGATCACCCGCGGCCAGTTCGCCACGCCGACCAGGTCGATGCCGCATCGATAGGCATGCGGTTTCTGGATCAGCTGAGCCAGCACCGAGAAGCCGCCGAAGCTGGCGCCCATGACCGCAATGCGGGTCGGATCGGCAATGCCGCGATCGATCGCCCATTGCACGCCTTCGGCGATGTCGCGCTGGCTCGCGCGGTTGTATTCGCGCGCGCCGGCCCACATGAAGTCGCGGCCGTAGCCGCCGGAGCCGCGGTAGTTGACCTCGAGCACCGCGTAGCCGCGGTTGGCCAGGAGCTGGTTGCCGTTGTAGCCGGCTGCGCGCCATCGGTCGCGCACGCCCCAGGGCCCGCCGTGGATGCTCACCACCATCGGCACCGGCCCGGTGGCTCCGCGCGGCCGGGTGACGTAGCCGTGGACCGTCAGGCCGTCGGAGGTCTTGAAGTCGAAGGCTTCGACCGGCGAGAACAGGCCGGCTTCCGGACGCCGCTCGGCGGTGAGCCGGGTGAGCTGGCGGCTGTCGCGGTCGAGCAGCATCTCGACCGCCTCGTCGCCGGTGACCGCGCGCAGCACCAGGCGCCGCATGCTTTCGCTGCTGCTCGACGGGCGGGTAAGCACGGGTTGGCTGTCCAGCCACTTCCTTTCCTGCGCAAGCTGCACGGCAGCGGCGACCTCCGTGCCGAGCGCCTTGTCGAGGAACTCGAAGCGCGGCAGCCCCGGCTCCAGCGCATAGCCGTAGGGCTCGCCGACCAGCGGCGGGTATTGCGCCGAATCGAGGTCGACCTCGCCGCTTTCGGCCAGCACCCGCTCCCGGCCGCTGGCGAGGTCGAGCTCGACCAGCGCGGATTTGTCGCGCCCGATGTTGCTCATGGCCCAGAGCCGGCCCGACGCCAGGTCGATGCGGTGGATGAAGAACAGGTCGAAGGCCTTGACGTTGCGCAGGTTGCGCCAGCCGCCTTCCGGGGTGCGCCATTCGAAAGCGACATCCGAGCCGTCCTCGGTGCCGAGCTGGCGCACCCGGCCGGCCAGCTGCTGGCGGGTGTCGATCAGCCAGCCGACGATCCGGCCGTCGGCATCGCTCTGCGCCACTTCGCGCACGCTGCGGGTGGCGGCGTCGGCCTCGAACAGGTCCATGCTGCTTCGGTCGCGGCGGTTGCTGGTGAAGAAGAAGCGGCCGCTGCCGGGAGCGCCGCGCGAGTGGAAGGCCGAGCGCACGCCTGGCCAGGGCGTGACCGCCCAGGGCTTGCCGTCCGGCGACCGGGTATCGACGACGAAGAGCTGAGTGTTCTCGTCGCCCGAGAAATCCTTGATGTAGGCGACATGGCGGCTATCGGCCAGCCACGAATACGTGGGGCCCGAGACACCCGGCCGGGCCAGGGTTCCGGTCGCGAAGGTCGTGATGCCCGGGCCGTCGAGCCGGGACGCATCGGCGGCTTCTCGCACGGCCAGGCCGATGTCGGTTCCGACCGTGCGCGACCAGAGCAGTCGCTGGCCGTCCGGCGAGAGTGCATGGCCGTCCGCGTAGTCGATGTTCGCCACGAAGCGGCGGATCGGAACCAGCGGCGGAAGCCGCGAGGCGCCCTGGGCTTCGACGAGTGCCGGTGCGGTGGGGCCGCTCGCGCATGCACAAAGTGCCAGAACGGCGCTGCAGGCCGCGATCGAAGCGGCCAGCCGGCCCAGTGTCGAAAGCATCCGGTCGTCTCCATTGTTTTTGTGGAGGCCGGATTGTTCCAGAGCGGCAAGCGCCGCGGCACGACCCAGGATGGGGGTTTGACCTAGGGTTCGTCGCGCTTCAAGAAGGCCGGCGCGGGCCGCTCGGCTTGTCCGGCACGGTCGGTCGCTCGTGCGGATCGGCATCGCCCCCGGCCTCGAGATGCGCATCGGCTGCAGCGCCATCGAGCGACGCGCGATGGCTGAACCAGTTGGGCACGGACTGCAGCCGCTCGGCCTCGACCTCGCTGAACTCCTGCTCGTCCGCGACGAAGCGCAGGTCGCAGCCGCCCAGGTAGATCCGGTCGCCATCGACCAGGGTCTGGCTCTCGATCCGTTCGCCGTTGACGAAGGTGCCGTTCTGGCTGTCGAGATCGGTCACCGTGGTGAAGGCGGGCTCGACCACGATCACGGCGTGACGCCGGCTCACGTAGATCGATCGCAGCACCACGTCGTTCTGCGCACTGCGACCGATGGTGTTCTCGAACGGCTTCAGCTCGACCGGCGACGCGACGTGCGTTCCGTAGCTGACGAGTAGTTTGGGCATGCGCGAAGGCGAAGAGGCGATGGAACGAGGAAGCGGGCGGTGATTCTGGCACGCTCTCGCCAGGCAGTTGTGAGCGGATGCAGCCGGCTAGCCGATCGCCATCAGGCTCGCGTTGCCGCCTGCGGCTGCGGTGTTGATGCTGAGCGACCGCTCGGTGACCAGCGCTTCGAGCGGAATGTTCTTTTCGCCGGGCGCCAGGGTTCGAACGGTGGCGATCGGACCGACCCGTTCCGCCAGTTCGGCCAGCAATTGCAGCAGCGAGTCGGCGTCGCCGTGGTGCAGCACGGCGGCAAAGCGGGTGGTGGGCGAGCGCCAGTCGTGCGCGAGCTCGATCGAGCGGCGAACCGGTTGCGGCAGGCGCTCCCGCAACTGGTCGAAGTGCTGGCCGGCCGGCCAGATCGCGACGCTGCCCGCGGCCAGCACCGCCGCGAGCTGGGTCAGCCGGTCGGCATCCTCGTCCGCGATGCACAGCACGCCCGACCGCGGCACCAGGCTGTAGAGATTGCGCTCGCCGGTCGGTCCCGCGAGCAGGCGCGAGGCGCCGCTTTGCGAAAGCCGGTCGAAGCGGATGCACAGCTGCTCGAGTGCGGGGCGTCCGTCGCTTGCCGCCCAGGCGGCCAGCGCCGCCACGGCAGGCCGAAGCGCCCTTCGGCTTTCAGGGTGTTCGTGACCTTCGCCAGCACCGGAAGCGTCCGGCGGCATCACCCTGCAAAGCAGATCGTCCGGACGGCGCGAGAGAAGCCGATAGAGGTAGAGCGGCCCGTCCGCCTTCGGCCCGGTGCCCGAGAGCCCTTCGCCGCCGAACGGCTGCATGCCGACCACCGCGCCGACCATGTCGCGGTTGACGAAGACATTGCCCACGCGCGCCTCGCGCACCACTTCGTCGACGGTGCCGTCGATGCGGGTATGCACGCCCAGGGTCAGGCCGTAGCCGGTGGCGTTGATCTGTCCGACCAGGTTGCGCAGCCGCAAGCGCGGGAATCGCAGCACGTGCAGCACCGGGCCGAACACCTCGCGATCCAGTTCGGCGAAATGGGTGATCTCGATCAGAGTCGGCAAAACGAAACTGCCGTGCCGGGTTTCATCGCCGATCTGAAGCGCCGCCCGGAAGACCGGCCTGCCGCGCTTCTGCATGGAAGCCACGTGCTGCTCGCTGCGTCGGCGGGCTTCGTCGTCGATGACCGGGCCGACATCCACAGACAACCGCGCCGGATCGCCGATGCGGCATTCGGCCATGGCGCCCTTCAGCATCGCCACCAGGCGGTCCGCGATGTCTTCCTGCACGCACAGCACCCGCAGTGCCGAACATCGTTGGCCGGCGCTGTCGAAGGCCGAGCCGAGGATGTCACGCACCACCTGTTCGAGGAGCGCGGAGGAGTCCACGATCATGGCGTTCTGGCCGCCGGTCTGGGCCACCAGCGGCACCGGCCGGCCATCGCTCGCCAGCCGTTGCGCCAGGCTGCGTTGCAGCTGGCGCGCAACCTCGATCGATCCGGTGAACATCACGCCTTGCACCCTCGCATCGGCCACCAGCGCGGCGCCGACGCCCTTGCCGGCGCCGGGCAGCAACTGGAGCGCGGCGCGCGGAATGCCGGCTGACCACAGCAGCCGCACGGCCTCGGCTGCGACCAGCGGCGTCTGCTCCGCCGGCTTGGCGAGCACGGTGTTGCCGGCAGCGAGCGCCGCAGCCAATTGCCCCACGAAGATCGCGAGCGGACCGTTCCAGGGGCTGATGCACACCACCGGACCGAGCGGGCGATGGGTCGCAGGGTCGAAGTCGCGACGCACCTGCGCCGCATAGAAGCGCAGGAGGTCGACCGCTCCGCGAACCTCGGCGATGCCGTTGGCGCAGGTCTGGCCGGCCTCGCGCGCAAGCAGGCCGATGACGCGCGGCATCGCCTGCTCGAGCCGGTCCGCCGCTCGATCGAGCCGATCCGCTCGCTCGCGCGGCGCCACGGCGGCCCAGGTCGGCGCATAGGCTTGCGACTCGGTGACCGCGGCATGGGCTTCCTTGAGGAAGGCCTCCTTGACCATCCCCACCACATCTCGCCGGTCGGCCGGGTTGCGCACATGCAGGCAAAGCCGCGGGCTGCGGTCGAGCATCGAATCCGAAGCCAGCATCGGCTCCGCCTGCCACGAGGCGGTTGCCGCGTCCTGCATCTGGTCTGCGAGCCATGCCAGGCAGGCCTCGTTCGAAAGATCGAGGCCGCGCGAGTTGGCGCGTTCGTCGCCAAGGAGTCTGCGCGGCGAGGCGATGGCCGGGTGCGCGAGTCCACGGCGGCCTTCCGCGATGGCCATCCGTTCGATCGTGGCAGCCGGATTCTCGATGAGCTGCTCGATCTCGGTGCCCGGATCTGCCAGGCGATGGACGAACGAGCCGTTGGCTCCGTTCTCGAGCAGCCGCCTCACCAGGTAGGCCAGCAGCGTCTCGTGCGTGCCGACCGGCGCATCGATGCGGCAGACCCGACCGAGCCCGCCTTCGGACACCGGCCGCACCACCTGCCGGTAGAGCGCTTCGCCCATGCCATGCAGGCACTGGAACTCGTACTGCCCGGCTTCGTAGCGCGAGGGATCCGCCATCTGGTACACGGCTGCCAGGGTGTGCGCGTTGTGGGTCGCGAACTGCGGGTACACCGCGGCCGGCGCAGCCAGCAACCGGCGCGCGCAAGCCAGGTATGAAAGGTCGGTGTGGGCCTTGCGCGTGAACACCGCGTAGTCATCCAGCCCATCGACCTGGGCTCGCTTGATCTCGCCGTCCCAGCAGGCGCCCTTGACGAGGCGCACCATCAGGCGGTGCCGGCTGCGCATGGCCAGGTCGATCAGGAAGTCGACCACGTACAGGCATCGCTTCTGGCAGGCCTGGACCACGAAGCCGATGCCGTTGAAGCCGCCCAGCGCCGGCTCGTGGCAAAGCCGTTGCAGCAGGTCGAGCGACAGGTCGAGCCGATCGGCTTCCTCGGCGTCGATCTGGATGCCGATGTCGTGCCTGCGGGCCCGCAGCACCAGGTCGAGCAGCAAGGGATAGAGCTCGGCCATGACGCGGCCGTGCTGCGTGCGGCCGTAGCGCGGATGAAGTGCCGAGAGCCTGATCGAGATGCCGGCCGCCCCGATGGGGCCGCGCCCTCCGGCGCGCGTGCCGATCGCATCGATCGCCGACCGCAACGCCTGCAGGTGGCGGGCCGCATCGGGAGCGGTCAACGCGGCTCCGCCGAGCAGGTCGTAGGCGTGGCGAAAGCCCTGCGCCTCGCGTACCGTCGACCGGGTCATGGCCTCGCCGATGGTCTCGCCGCAGACGAACTGCTCGCCCATCATCCGCATCGCGAGATCGACGCCCTTTCGCACCAGCGGTTCGCCGCCCTTGCCGACCAGCCGCACCAGGCTGTTCGAGAGCCCCCCTTCCGGAGGCGGCGCGACCAGCTTGCCGGTCAGGAGCAGGCCCCAGGTCGTTGCGTTGACGAAGATCGACGGGCTGCGTCCGGCATGCGCTTCCCAGCCGCCGTTCGCGATCTTGTCGCGGATCAGCGCATCGCGGGTCGGCGCGTCGGGAATCCGCAGCAAGGCTTCGGCAAGGCACATCAAGGCGATGCCTTCCTGCGAGGAAAGTGCGTATTGCTGCAACAGCGCCTGCACCAGCCCGGCTCGTCCTCCGGCGGTTCGCTGCTGCCGGAGGTTTCGAATCAGGCCGGCCGAAAGCTGCGATGCCGCCTCGCTGCCCGCCGGGGTAAGCCTCGGCTCTGCCAGCAGGATGTCCACCGCATCGGGTTCGGGTTGCCGGTGCGCGGCGTCGATCGCGCCGCGATAGCCTTTGGGCGAATGCAGGCCTTCGGCGAACGGGACCGGCGGCCGCTCCGAAGGTGGGGCGACGCAGTCGATGGCCAGCTGCGCGTTTTCGAACGTCATGAGCTACTCCCTGATTTTTTTGAATGCGCCGATAGGCTACATCCTCCGGCGGCCTTTTTTAGGGCCGGCGGTCAGGTTGCTCGAGGCTTATTCGCGCGGGCCTCGTCGCTCCCAGAAACCTCGGTGCGTCGCGAGCATTTCTTCGGCCACTTCCGCCACCGGGCCGATCACCTCGATCGGCTTCTGGCCGCGCGCGAAAACCTCGCGGCAGGGCAGGGACAAGGTCGGGTTCTCGGGATGATTGCCGGTGAGCGCGAGGAGCGCCGATTCTTCGGCGCCATACACCACCCGGCCGATGTGGGCCCAGTAGATGGTGCCGGCGCACATCGCGCAGGGCTCGAAGGTGGTGACCAGCGTGCAGTGCGCCAGGTAGCTGGCGGGGTAGTTGTCGGCCGCATGCCGTGCAAGGGTGGCCTCGGCATGGTTCACGGTGTCGATGTTGCCCTGCTCGGCCAGCACGGTCTCGTGGTCCGGGGCCAGCAGCAGCGCGCCGAACGGGTGGCGGCCCATCGCCATGGCCCTTCGCGCGACCCCGTCGGCGCGCCGGAGGGCCGTGGCCAGCTGGGTGCCGCTCGGGCTCATGCCGCGCCTTCGCTATTGGCCACCGCGATGCGCCCAGGCGGTGGTGTGCTTCTCGATCGCGCTGAAGAGCTCGTACATCAGCATCGCCATCGCACCGACCGCCACCAGTCCGGCGAAGGCCAGCCCCATCTGCATCGCCGAGCCGGCCGAGATCAACAGGTAGCCGATGCCCTCGTTGGCAGCCGTCATCTCGGACACGGTGGTACCGACGAAGGCCAGCGTGATCGCGACCTTGAGCGAAGCATAGAAGTAGGGCATGGAGCGCGGCAGGCCGATCTTGACCAGCACGTCCCAGCGCTTGGCACCCAGCACCCGCAGCACGTCTTCGAGCTCCGGCTCGAGGGTGGCGAGTCCGGTCGCGATGTTGACCATGATCGGGAAGAAGCTGATCAGGAACGCGGTCAGGATCGCCGGGCCGGCGCCGATGCCGAACCACACCACCAGGATCGGAACGAAGGCCGCCTTGGGCAAGGCGTTGAAGGCGGTCATCAGCGGGTACATGGCGGCATAGGCGAGGCGCGAGCTGCCGATCACGAAGCCCAGCAGCACGCCCACCACGATCGCGAGGCCGAAGCCGGCCATCGTGACCCAGAAGGTGCGCCAGGCGTGCCCGGCGATGATTTCCTTGAACTCCCAGAACTGGGTCCAGATGCGCCACGGGCTCGGGAAGATGAACTCCGACACCTGGAAGCCGGCGCAGATGACCTGCCAGAGCACGATCACCGCGACCAGCAGGAGCCAGGGCGACCAGCGCTCGATCTGCTTGTTGTTCTTCATGGAATCCTCATCGGGGCAGGGTCGGTGCCGGGCATCGGAGGCGCCGAAGCGCTGGCGGAAGCCGCCGAAGCCGCCGAAGCATCGGAAATGGCCTTGCTGCGGATCGAGCCGATGTGCTCGCGCAGCTCCAGCACGATGTCGGTGAACTCCTTGGTGTAGGTCACTTCGAGGTCGCGCGGCCGCGGCAGCTCGATCTCGCGGCGGACCACGAAGCGGCCCGGGCTCTTGCTCATCACGTACACCGTGTCGGCAAGGAACACCGACTCGCGCAGGTCGTGGGTCACCAGGATCACGTTGAACTGCTGCTCGGTCCAGAGGTCGCGCAGGATGCACCACAGCTCTTCGCGCGTGAACGCATCGAGCGCGCCGAAGGGCTCGTCGAGCAGCAGCATCTTCGGCTCGTGGATCAGGGCCCGGCAGATGCTGGCGCGCTGCTGCATGCCGCCCGACAGCTGCCACGGGAACTTGTCCTCATAGCCGCCCAGGCCGACCTTCTGCAGGAGTCGCCTGGCCCGCTCGACGTATTCGCGCCGCTTGGACTTGAAGCTGGAGCGGTAGGGCTCCACGATCTCGAGCGGCAGCAGCACGTTGTCGACCGTGGTGCGCCACGGCAGCAGCGAAGGCGCCTGGAAGGCCATGCCCGAGATCTTGAGCGGCCCGGTGACCGGCTGGCCGTCGATGCGGATCTTGCCCATCGAGGGCATCCGCAGCCCCGTGGTCAGCTTCATGAAGGTCGACTTGCCGCAACCCGAAGGCCCGACGATGGCGATGAACTCGCCCTGCCGGACCTTGAGGTCGATCGCCTCGACCGCGAAATGGTTGGCGCGCAGCAGCTCGTCGCTGTACGCGAGCCAGACGTCCTGGAAGTCGACGAAGGGCGCGTGCTCGGCGGCGGCTTGCGCCATCACTTGCGCAGGATGTTCAGTTCGGCGCTCGGCGGCAGGAGGGCCGAGGTCCAGACCGCATCCGGGCTCACCCGGGTCTTGGTGGCGAAGGCGTCCGAGACCTGCGAGGCCATCAGCGAAAGCCGGCCGGCATTGACCGCGCCGAAGCCCTCGGCCCGCGCGTCGGGGCTGTTGATGACGGTATCGATCGCGAGCTTGAGTCGGCGCGTTTCCAATGCGCTGTCGATGATGCCGTCGCGCTTCTTGACCGATTCGATCGCCACCGCCGGGTTGGCCAGCACTTCCTTGGCGCCCTTGGTGAACGCGCTCAGGAAGGCCTTGACCGCGGCCGGGTTCTCCTTGATGAGCTTGGGCGACGCGATGATCACGTTGCCGTAGAGCTTGACGCCGTAGTCGGGGTAGGGCAGCACCACGATGTCGCCGGCCTTGGCGCCCCGGGCTTCGAGGTTGAGCAGCGAGGTGAAGGTGAAGCCGGTGATCGCGTCGATGTCGCCGCGCATCAGCATGGTTTCGCGCAGCGTGGGGTCCATCGCCGTCCATTGCACCGCGCCGATGCCGTTGGCCTTGGCAAAGATCGGGAAGGCCCGGCGGCCGGCGTCGAACACCGGGGCGCCGAGCTTCTTGCCGGCGAGGTCGGCCGGCTTGGTGATGCCGCTCTTCTTGAGCGTCATGACCGAGGCCGGTGTGTTGTTGTAGACCATCATCACCGCGACCGGCTTGTTGGGGCTGTCCGGGTTGTTGGCGTGGAACTCCATCAGGGCCGCGAGGTCGGCGAAGCCCATGTCATAGGCGCCCGAAGCCACCCGGGTCACGGTGCCGCCGGAGCCGTTGCCGGCGTCCACCGCCACGTCGAGCCCTGCGTCCTTGAAGTAGCCTTTCGCCGCGGGGTGGAGGAACAGTGCCGCCGGACCTTCGAAGCGCCAGTCGAGCTGGAACTTGATCGGCGTCATGGTCTGGGCGTGCGCGGTGCCGAGGCCGAAGGACAGTGCCGAGGCGGCCAGGAAGGTCTGGAGCAGGTGACGCTTGTTCATGCAGGAATCCGGTGAAAGTGCAGATGAGTGATGCACGGGATTGAAGCAAAAACGATGCCGGCACGCGATCGGTGCGAACCCGAGCGCAGACGCCCCGGGTCGGGGCGCGTTCGCTGCATTTCGGCGCACGCGCCCCGGCTTTGGGCGTCTGAGCCCGGCCAGCCTGGCTAGCGGGAGGAATTCGCGTTGGCGACCGCCAGCGCCGTCATGTTGAGCACGCGGCGCACCGTGGCCGACGGCGTCAGGATGTGGGCCGAGCCCGCGGCGCCCATCAGGATCGGGCCGACCGTGACGCCGTTGCCGCCGGTCATCTTCAACACGTTGAAGAGGATGTTGGCCGAGTCGAGGTTCGGGCAGATCAACAGGTTGGCTTCGCCGGTGAGCGTGCTGTCGGGCATGGCGTTGGCGCGGATCTGCGCCGACAGCGCCGCGTCGCCGTGCATCTCGCCGTCGCATTCGATATCGGGCGCCATCTTCGCGAACAGGTCGCGGGCGAGCCGCATCTTGCGAGCCGAACCTCGCTCGGACGAGCCGAAGTTCGAATGCGAAAGGAAGGCGACCTTGGGCGGCAGCCCGAAGCGCTGCACCTGCTCGGCGGCCATGACCGCGATGTCGGCCAGTGTCTCGGCGCTCGGGTCTTCATGGACGCTGGTGTCGGCGATGAAGAGCGTGTACTTTTCGAGCGTGAGCGCATTGATGGTGGCGAAGCCAGGCGCGCCGCGCTTCAGGCCCAGCACGTTGTGCAGGATCTTGAGGTGGCTGTCGAATCGTCCGACCAAACCGCACAGCATGGCGTCGGCATCGCCGAGCTGCACCATCAGCGAGGCGATGGTGGTGTTCGAGCGCCGCACCATCGCCTTCGATGCCTCGGGCGTGATGCCGCGGCGGCCCATCAACCTGGCATACGTCTCCCAATAGGTGCGAAAGCGCGGGTCGTCCTCGGGGTCGACGCATTCGACGTCGGTGCCGAGCTTGATGTGCAGCCCGGCCTTCTTGATGCGGGTCTCGATCACGTTCGGCCGGCCCACCAGGATCGGCTTGGCCAGGCCCTCGTCGACCGCCAGCTGCGCGGCGCGCAGCACCCGGTCGTCCTCGCCCTCGGCATAGGCGACGCGCTTCTTGGCAGCGAGCTTGGCGGCGGTGAACACCGGCCGCATGAACATGCCGGTCTGGTAGACGAAGCGGGTCAGGTTCTGGCGATAGGCGTCGAGGTCCTCGATCGGCCGGCTCGCCACGCCCGAGGCTTCGGCCGCCTTGGCCACGGCCGGCGCGATGCGCAGGATGAGGCGCGAATCGAACGGCTTCGGAATGATGTAGTCGGGTCCGAAGGCCAGCTCCTGGCCTTCGTAGGCCGTCGCCACTTCCTCGCTGATGTCGGCCTTGGTGAGTTCGGCGATCTCGCGCACGCAGGCGAGCTTCATTTCCTCGGTGATCTTGCTGGCGCCGCAATCGAGCGCGCCGCGGAAGATGTACGGGAAGCACAGCACGTTGTTGACCTGGTTCGGATAGTCCGAGCGGCCGGTGGCGATGATGCAGTCGGGCCGTACTGCCTTGGCGAGTTCGGGGCGGATCTCGGGCTCCGGGTTGGCAAGCGCCAGGATAATCGGCTGCCGGGCCATGCTCTTGACCATGTCCTGCGACACCACGCCCGGCGCCGAGCAGCCGAGGAAGACGTCCGCATCCACCATCACGTCGGCGAGGGTCCGGGCGCCGGTGTCCTCCTGGGCATAGCGCGCCTTGGATTCGTCGAAGCCGCCCGCGCGGCCGCGGTAGATGAGGCCCTTGGAATCGACCGCGAAGATGTTGGCCGCCTTGGCCCCCAGGCCGATCATCACGTCGAGGCAGGCGATGGCGGCGGCACCGGCGCCGGAAACCGCGATCTTCACGTCCTCGATCTTCTTGTCGACCAGCTCGAGCCCGTTGATGAGCGCGGCGGCCGAGATGATGGCCGTGCCGTGCTGGTCGTCGTGGAACACCGGGATGTTCATCCGCTCGCGCAGCTTCTTCTCGATGTAGAAGCATTCGGGCGCCTTGATGTCCTCCAGGTTGATGCCGCCGAGGGTCGGCTCCAGCGCCGCGATGATGTCCACCAGCTTGTCCGGATCGGTTTCGGCGAGCTCGATGTCGAACACGTCGATGCCGGCGAACTTCTTGAAGAGGCAGCCCTTGCCCTCCATCACCGGCTTGCTGGCCAGCGGACCGATGTTGCCGAGGCCGAGCACCGCGGTGCCGTTGGTCACCACGCCGACCAGGTTGCCGCGGGAAGTGAACTCAGCCGCCTTGGCCGGGTCGGCCTGGATGTCGAGGCAGGGGTAGGCGACGCCCGGCGAATAGGCGAGCGACAGGTCGCGCTGGTTGAGCAGCGGCTTGGTCGGAGAGATGGAGATCTTTCCGCGGACCGGCGAACGGTGGTATTCGCGGGCGGCATCGCGCAGCGCGGCTTCGGCGGGGGAAATCGGGTCGGTCATGGGTGTCTCCAGGGATCGTTCTTCGGACAGCGAAGGCTACCCGATCCGCCCTCCGTCCGCCGCTGAGGCGGGGTCGTGCAAGGCGGGTAGCCGCGGTGGCGGTCCTCCAACGCGCGTCGGAACCCTTCTCAAGAAAAGGTCACTGACATGCCTTCTGGATGGAGGTGCAACGGTGGACTCGTCAGATTTCGACCCAGCAACCGGGATTGGGAACCCGGGCGGCAATCAGGACCTGCCGGAAGTCAAGCCGATCTACAACGACTCGAACGAGCGGATCAAGAAGCTGCTCGGTACCACGCGGGAGATCCTGGTGGAGTTCGGCGAGTCGAGCGGATCGCTCGCGCAATACGTCGCCGGCAGGCTGAACGTGCAGATGATGGCCTTCAACACGGCACCGAGCTCCGTGCCGGCGGCTCCGGATCTCGGCAAGGTGCCTGAAGAGCTGGTGCGGCAGGTCGACGACCTGCTGAATGCATGGAAAAGCGAGATGGCGGCCGCTCACGCGCTCGAGGGCTTCGACCTGAACGACGAAGAGGCGACCAGCCTGTGCGCCTGCCGATGCCTCGGCGCCATCTTCGCCAACGAGTTCGAGCAAGACGGCCCCCGCATCGCGGCCAACATTTTCAACGTCGCCATCCGCACCGGCATCGTGAGCTTCATCACCGGCTCGGTCCATCGGCTGGCGGGGCTTTACCTCGGCTCGAGCAATACCACGGCGCTCGTCGGGATCTGCGGCGTCGCCTACGCCTCGTCCGTCACGTTGATCAGGATGCTCAAGGGTTGGGGCGACCCGGATGTCGCCGGTGTCGCGATCCTGAGCAAGGGATTGTTGTTGCTCGGCATGCTGGCCGCGCTCACGCTCGCAGCCACCGAAGACCTCGCCATCCTGCTGATGAGCTTCATGAGCATGCGGGTCGCCACCAGCATCTTCCGCGACAGCGCCAACGCCTTCTTCTCGCTCGGCAACAACACCAAGGGCTTGTTCGTTCCTGCGCTGATCGTGAGCGGGCTGTCATGGACGGCGATCAACGTGCTGGAGCTCTTCGCGACCGGTGCATTCAACGCGCAAAAGGGCATTCCGCAGAACGACACGCTGGGCAACCTTACGAACCCGGGAGTGCCCGAGGACGCGCTTCGGGCAGAGCAGATCGGCCGCGAGATCTCGTCCGTGTTCCTCAATGCGTCGGTCTATGCCCTCGGCGAGATCTTCGACGACTACGTGCAGCCCCTCGTGCAGAGCTACTGGGAGGACCACGATACGAAGAAGCGGTCGGCGGTCAGCCAATTCGACGAAGAGCATTACCGGAAGATGACCAAGCGTTTGGCAGACGATGCGCGCGAAATCCTCGCGAGCGAGCCATCGAAGCGCGGCGAGTTGGCGGATGCGAAGAACAAGGCGTACAAGACCGCCCACAAGGCTTATCTCCAATCGAAGAAGCGCCAGTTCGACAACCTGAGTTCGGCTGAGACCGCTCTCCTCGGCGAGAAGAAGAAGCTCAAGCTCCAGGACACCGACCCGGCCTCGAAGCTGAAGCTCATCGGCAGCAAGCTGCCCGGCGCGACCTTCGAATTCGACCTGGAGAAGCTTCCGGAACAGGTCGGCTTCCTGCTGGACCACTACTCACGCCACTACCAGCTGACGCTCAACAACAAGGAGAGGGCCGAGCTGGTCGAAGAATTCTTCGTCAAGCTCTACCTCATCAAGTACGGCTACATCAGCAAGACGCCGCTCTTGCGCGAGCTGGAACTGGCCGAATCGAACCGAAGCCCCGGCGCCCTGCCGAGCCAAGTCCGGGATTCGGTCGAAAAGGCACGCAAGCTGGAACGGGATCGCGGGCTCGAGAAGCTTCGCATCACGCTCGTGCGACGCGAGTTCGGCCCGGGCACCGGGCCGGACAGCACCCACCGTGAGGAAAGCGTGTTGATGAACAACGCGCCGATGCGCATCATTTTCTATTCGGTCGTTTTCGGAACCATCTTCCTGCTCGAAAAGCAACTCGCGAAGCATTTCGAAGCCGGGCCGGAAGAGCAATCCTGGATCGTCGCCACCGGCATCGTGGCCATCGGCCTGTCGGTCGGCATCATGGCCGGCTACGTTCCCTACTACAAGAGCTTCGACACCCCCAAACGTGCGGTCGGCCCCAACCAGGTCGGCGAGATCAAGCTCTCGGAGTTCGTCTTCGACGAGGCGCTCGACGAATCCGAACCCGACGACGACGGAGGACGGGACACCGCTTTCGTCGACCTCACGCGGCTGGCCGCGGATCAGCTGTACGGTCTCGGGGGGATGTCCGACTTCGTGCCTTTCGCCTGGACTTCCACCTGCATCTTTCTCGACCCGCCGGCGAAGGGCGCGGATCCGGCCCTGGCGCTCCGGACATACAACACCTTGCAGATGTACATGACGGGCAACCAGCCGAACTCGCGCGTCACCTCGGCCAGGCACCTGAAGATCGACTTTGCAGGAGCCGCGGCGTTGCGATCGGCCGCGGGCGACGAGCTGAAGACGATGAAGGTGGCCCGGAACAAGAAGGGCTGGAGCTCGGCGCATCCGATCCTGGACAGGGCGATCATCGGCTTCGCCACGGTCGCCACCACCGGGATGGAATCCCTGTACGGCGTGATTGCCAAGGACAAGCTGATCGATCGGGTGTTCTATCTCGCCATCTTCAATGTCAACCTGAAGGCGCGGCTTCACGCGGGGAGCATGCGCGACGCGTTTGCAGAAGCCGCCGTGATCTGCGGGTTCGACACCTGCGAACTTCTTTATCCGGCCCGAGCGCGCGCACACGACGACCCGTACCCGACGCACGATTTCTCGGGCTATGCCGCCGCGAGTTCGCTGAATGCGGACTTGAACAAGCTCGACCATGCGACCGATGCGATCAGGCAGCTGTTCAGTGCCAACCGGCAATCGACTGCCCGGCCTGCGGACGATCCGTTCGCGGGCGAGGTCACCGCCTGGGGCGCGAAGGGGACGCCGGAGAATCGGCGGCAGGTGCTGCACCTCCGATGCGAGCTGGGCGAGGCGCCCGAGGCGGCGATCGTCGCGATGCTGTCGCGCCTCGCGAACCCCGCGGTCGAACCCGTCATCCTGAAGCCGGGGAGCCCGAAGGTGTCTTTGAAGAAGCTCGCCGCCGCGGCCAGGCCCGCTTTGTCGACGGCCGCTTTCAAGTACGACGCCATCGAGGAGACCTGGCGCTGCGACAACCTCGACATCGACCTGCAGCGCCAGGAGGCGATCGGGTTTTGTTGTCGCGCAAGCCGAACCGCGACGACCTCGACGGCTTTTCTCCTCGTTCGAAGCAAGCAGCACGCAGGCAAGTTCCTGGTGGTCAACCCGCAGCATTCGACGCCTCGCCTGGTCGACGGGCTCGGTGCCGAGGAGGCTTTGATCGGTGCGCTGGCGTTGATCGGCTGCAAGAGCGACTTCAAGCTGCTGTACCAGGTGCCCAAGCTTCCGTTCAACGGCGTGTCGCTCGAGCTCCATCTCGAGCGGATGCCGCTCGTCGATGCGGTCATCGGACACACGACCGAGGCCTTCGGCTCGAAGGCGCCGCCGCAGGGCGGGAAGTCCTGTGGCGGAGTCGGCGCACCGGGGGAGAATCCGACCGAGCGATCGATCTACCGCGAATTGCAGAGTGGCGCCCAATGCGGCATCAGCGCCGCCAACGTGCTGCTCATGTACCTCGATCGAGACAACCCGGACAGGAAGCTCGATTTCGCGGAGCTGAATCGTTTTCTGGCCAGGTACTACCCGCACATGGGCAGTACCTATGAACCGAAGTCCTATGTCTCACTGGCGGAGATCAAGTGGTTCTTCGATGCCTCGCCAGAGCTTTATCCGCACTGTGCGCACCTCACCTTCGCGAGGCAGCCATCCTGGCCATTCGCATTCGAATGCAAGATGCTGGCGCCGGACCTGAGCTTTGCCGGCGTGGTCCTCCTGACCTTCGATCCGCATGCGCAGCGCAGCAAGGATGCGCTGGACCACACGGTCGCGATCGTCAAGGACAAGTCGAACAGCAGGATGTTCTACGTGGTCGATTCGCTTTCCGACGAGCCGCCGCGGCAGCTCTATCTCGAGAAGGGGGACATGAACCACGCCGTGGCCGCCTTCATGGCGGAGACCCGCGGAGCGCCGGTCTGGGAAGCCCTCGTGCCGCTTGCACCCTGGCAGCTCGACGGATGCGAAGCGCTCGTTCGCTCGGTCGTTCGAAGCCGAGGCGCGGCATTGCAGAGGCGGGTGTCGGCCGCGCGGCTGGTGATTCGCAAGAACCTGACGGTGTTGGAGGCGGCGCATCTCGCGCGGTCGGCCTACTGGTGGCTCGAGACCGACAGCCTCGAATCGATGGCGAAGAACTACAAGGCCGGAGAACGGCAGCTCCAGCTCGATCGCCTGGTCATGCTCGAAGCGATGGCCGAGGCGACGAACGGCGCGTTGATCCAGGCGCCGGACGTGATGGCTGCCCTGGGCGAGGCGCGCAAGGTGCAGCCGAGCATCGAGGCGTCGGTCTTCGAAGAGGTGGCGAAGCGCGGAGGCGTCGCAGGCCCGGGCATGTTCCCGCTGACGCCGGACACCATCTGCTTCGCTTTCGACCAGCAAGCCAGGCAGGACACCGTGCTGCATGTGGTGAACACCTTGCGCATGTACCTCATGCAGAACGACCGCCGGTACGGCGTCGCCGAGACGAAGGACGCCGTCCTCGATTTCCGGTCGGTGCCGGACGATCTCGAAAAGCTCGACGCGCTCGACCAGGCGGACCATCCCGAAAAGGCTGCGGCCCCCTCGATCGCTTATCAGCGGATCGACTCGGTCGGCGAAGCCTATGCCCCTCGACCCGACGTCCGGATGAAAGATGCCGACATCGTTGCGGTTCGATACGAGAAGCCGGGCGATGCGCGATCGCTGTACCGTGGCTCTTCTTCGAGCTCGGAGGTGGAGTCGTCCGGAAGGCAACCCGAAGCTTGTCATTTCGTGATCGCCCGTGACAAACTGGACGCCAACTGCTTTCACCTGCTCGATTGGCAGAGAGGCCAATCCGACATCGTCGAAGCCAGCACGATGGAACAAGCCCTGATACGGATCTGCGACGGGGGCTGCAGGTTCTACGAGTTTCTCTTTCCGGCGGAGCCCGGTTCGAAGCCGCTTTGAAGCACGGCAAGTTCGGTGCGCCAGCCCAGTCCGTCCGTGGTTGCTCCGCGCGGCTTGTACTCGCAGCCGACCCAGCCCGCGTAGCCGGCGTCGTCGATCGCCCGAAAGACGAAGTCGAAGTTGATCTCGCCGGTGCCGGGCTCGCCCCGGCCCGGGTTGTCCGCGACCTGGATGTGGCCGATGCGGCCCATGTGGTGCCGCAAGGTATGGCCGAGCTCGCCTTCCATGCGCTGCGCGTGATAGATGTCGTATTGAAGCAGCAGGTTGGAAGAGTCGACCTCGTCGATCAATCGCAGGGCTTCATCGGATCGGGTCAGGTGAAAGCCGGGCAGGTCGAAGTGGTTGACCGGTTCGATCAGGAGGCGGATGCCGGCCTTTTGCAACGCGTCGGCCGCATACCGAAGATTGCCGACCAGCGTCTGGCGGACCGATTCGCTGCTTGCGCCGGGCGGCGTTTTCCCGACCAGGCAGTTGAGCTTGGGGCAACCGAGCGCGGCGGCGTAGTCGATCGCCAGATGCACGCCCTCGCGGAATTCACGGACCCGGTCCGGATGGCAGGCGATGCCGCGTTCGCCTGCATCCCAGTCCCCGGCCGGCAGGTTGTGCAGCACCTGGACGAGGCCGTTGTCCTTCAATGCGGCGGCCAGCTCCCGCTGGTCGAAGCCGTAGGGGAACAGGTACTCGACGCCTTTGAAGCCCGCGCTCGCGGCCGCCTCGAAGCGTTGCAGGAAGGGCAGCTCGGTGAAGAGCATCGACAGGTTGGCGGCGAAGCGGGGCATGGCGTTCTCCTGGGCGATGCCGTTCAGTCGAGCATGGCGGCCGCGATCGCGGTCGGCGCATCCTCGGCGCTTTCGGCCAATGCCTCGAATTCGTTGATCGCGTCGATCTCGGTGCCCATCGCGATGTTGGTCACCCGCTCCAGCATGACCTCGATCACCACCGGCACCCGGAACTCGGCCATCCATGCTTCGGCCTGCCGGATGGCGGGCGTCATTTCCTCCTGTCGGCAGACGCGGATCGCCTTGCAGCCGAGACCTTCGACGACCTTCAGGTGATCGACGCCGTAGCTGCGTTCGACGCCGGCGTCCGGTCCGGCGTTGATGTTGTCGAAGCCGAGCTGAACGCAGTAGTCCATCTCGAAGCCGCGCTGGGCTTGCCGGATGAGGCCGAGGTACGAGTTGTTGACCACGATGTGGAGATAGGGCAGCTTGAACTGCGCGCCCACGGCCAGCTCCTCGATCATGAACTGGAAGTCGTAGTCGCCGGAGAGCGCCACGATTCGGCGTGCGGGGTCGGCAGCACGCACGCCGAGCGCAGCCGGAATGGTCCAGCCCAGCGGGCCGGCCTGGCCGCAATTGATCCAGTTGCGCGGCCGGTAGACGTGCAGGAACTGCGCAGCCGCGATCTGCGACAACCCGATGGTGCTGACGAAGCAGGTGTCGCGGTCGAAGTTGTTGTTCATGCACTGGTAGACGCGCTGCGGCTTCATCGGCACGTCGGCGAAGTTGGTCTTGCGCAGCATCGTCTTCTTGCGCTCGCGGCATTGCCCGGCCCAGGCGCTTCGGTCCGCCAAGGCGCCGCCGGCCTTCATCGCCTCGGCCACTTCCACGAACAGCAGCAGGGCTTCGCGAGCGTCCGAGACGATGCCGAGGTCGGGCGTGAAGACGCGGCCGATCTGGGTCGGCTCGATGTCGACATGCACGAAGGTCCGGCCTTGGGTGTAGACGTCGATCGATCCGGTATGCCGGTTGGCCCAGCGGTTGCCGATGCCCAGCACGAAGTCCGATGCCAGCATCGTGGCGTTGCCGTAGCGGTGGCTGGTCTGCAGGCCGCACATGCCGGCCATCAGCGGATGGTCGTCGGGTATCGCGCCCCAGCCCATCAGCGTCGGCACCACCGGAACGCCGGTGGCTTCGGCAAAGCGCACCAGGAGCTCGCAGGCGTCGGCATTGACGATGCCGCCTCCCGCCACGATCAGCGGCCGCTCGGCGGCCTGCAGCATGGCGATCGCCTTCTCGACCTGTGTGCGGGTGGCGGCCGGCTTGTAGGGCTTGAGCGGCTCGTAGCTGTGGATGTCGAATTCGATCTGAGCCATCTGCACGTCGAACGGCAGGTCGACCAGCACCGGGCCCGGCCGGCCCGAGCGCATCAGGTGGAAGGCCTGCTGGAACACCTGCGGCACCTGGCCGGGTTCGCGCACCGTCACCGACCACTTGGTGACCGGCTTCGAGATGCTTTCGATGTCGACCGCCTGGAAGTCTTCCTTGTAGAGCCGGGCGCGCGGCGCCTGGCCGGTGATGCACAGGATCGGGATCGAATCCGCCGAGGCGGCATAGAGGCCGGTGATCATGTCGGTGCCCGCGGGGCCGGAGGTGCCGATGCAGACGCCGATGTTGCCGGCCACCGCCCGGGTGTAGCCCTCGGCCATGTGGGACGCCCCTTCGACATGCCGCGCCAGGATGTGCGAGATGCCGCCATGACGCCGCATGGCCGCGTAGAGCGGATTGATCGCGGCACCCGGCACGCCGAAGGCCTGGGTCACGCCTTCCTTCTCCATCACCAGCACGGCCGCTTGCGCAGCGCTCATCTTGGCCATCTCGAGCTCCTCGTTGAATCGATGCTCGACTCTAGGAAGGCGAGCCCCGCGGCGGAAGTAGCCGCAGGACCATATGAGCTATTCCGGCTTGGAATGAGCGCGAATGCTGGCTACCATGGGCCGATGGATCGTTTGCTGGCCATGGAGATGTTCGTTCGCGTGGTCGAGACCGGGAGCTTCTCGAAGGCGGCGCGCGAGTTCAACACCACGCAGCCCACCGTCACCAAGCAGCTCGCCGCCACCGAGGCTCGTCTCGGCGCCCGGCTGCTCAACCGCAACACGCGCGGCGTCGGCCTGACGGAGGCGGGCGCGCTCTACTACGAGAAATGCAAAAGCATCGTGCGCGACGCGCAGGAAGCCGAGGGCATCGTCCGCACCCGGCAGTCACGTGCGCAGGGGCTGCTGCGCATCGGCACTTCGACCGCTTTCGGACGGCGGGTGGTGGTGCCGCTCGCGCTCGAATTCATGAGCCGGCATCCGCAGGTGCAGGTCGACCTGAGCTTCGACGACCGCTATGTCGACCTGGTGGCGCAGGGCATCGACGTGGCGATCCGCATGGGCCGGCTGGCGGATTCCTCCTTGGGCGCGCGCTTCCTCGGCCTCAATCCGTGGGTGATCGTCGCGGCGCCCGCGTACCTGCGCAAGCACGGCCAGCCCAAGAAGCCGCAGGAGCTGAGTGCCCACATGGCATTGATCTACAGCAGCGTGGTCGGCGACGATGTGTGGCAGCTTCGCAGCCAGCGCGGCACGGCGGTCAGCGTGCCGGTGACCGCACGGCTGCGATCGAACAACGTGTCGGCCGTGCTGGCCGCAGCACGGGCCGGCCTCGGCATTGCATTGATTCCGCGCTACGTGGCGCAGGATTCGCTCGTCGGCGGGCAGGTGGTGGCTTTGCTGCCGGACCATGGCCTGGCCGAGCAGGAAATCCATGCGGTCTTCCCGTCGCCCAAGCTGGTGCCGGGCAAGGTGTCCAGCTTCGTCGCTTTCCTGCAGGGGCGCTTCGATGCGCGCTGGTGGGAAGCTTGAGGCCAGCCCACGGTATCAGGCCAGCGGCGGGGCGTTGCCGTCTTCGTCGTTCGAGCTGGCGAAGAGGTCCCACACGGCCATGAAGAGCGCCGCGATGACCGGCCCGATCACGAAGCCGTTGATGCCGAACAAAGCCATGCCGCCGATGGTCGAGATCAGCACCACGTAATCCGGCATCTGGGTGTCCTTGCCGACCAGCAGGGGTCGCAGCAGGTTGTCGACCAGGCCGATCACGACCACGCCGAAGACGATCAGGGCGACGCCCTTCCAGACCAGGCCGATCGCCATGAAGTAGATCGCGACCGGCAGCCAGATCAAGGCGGCACCGACCGCCGGCAGCAGCGACAGGAAGGCCATGATCACGGCCCAGAGCAGGGCGCCTTGCACCCCCAGCACCCAGAAGGCGACGCCGCCGAGCGCACCCTGCACGATCGCGACCGCCACGTTGCCCTTGACCGTCGCGCGGATGACGGTGGTGAACTTGTTGAGCAGGTAGTGGGTGTGCGGCCGCGCCAGCGGCAAGGCCTGCCGGATGGTCTTGGAAAGGTCGCTGCCGTCGCGCAGCAGGAAGTAGAGCAGGTACATCATGACCGCGAAGCTGACCAGGAAGTCGAAGGTGTTCTGGCCGATGTTGACCGCCTGGGTCGCGATCGCCTGGCTGCCCTGCGCCGCGCTGGAGGACACCCGGCTGATCATGGCCTCGACGTTGTTGAGGCCGAAGCGGTCGAGGATGTTGGTGACCCAGCTCGGGATGGCGGCAATGATCCGCTGGTAGTAGGCAACGAAGTTGATGTCGCCGGACCGGATCCGCTCGGCGACCAGCGACACCTCCTGCACCAGCGACACCGTGATGAGCGTCAGCGGAATGATGACGATCACCAGCGCCAGCGCGAGGGTGATGAGCGCGCAGCCGTTGCGCCGGCCCGGCAGCTTTCGAAGCAGCCACTTGTAGAAGGGCGTGAACAGGATCGCCAGCGCCACCCCCCACAGCACCGCGCCGAAGAACGGCATGAGGATCCAGATGAAGGCAGCCGTGACGGCCACCATCAGGAAGATGAAGAAGCCGCGCTGGAGTTGGGGTGAGTTCATAGCTGGCCGAAATGTAGCCCAGGTGGGAACGCGCAAGACGTAGGTGCCGAGGATGTGCCGATTGCAGGAGTCGGCGCCATCGTGCACCGGGCCCATCGGCTCGGGCTGGCGCCGCTCGCGGCGGCTTCGCCGTTGCCGTAGGCAGGAACCGCGCGATTCGACTCGTTACTGAAGCAGGGAGCGGCCCGTGGGGCCTGCATTGCACGAGGAGATCCCATGCTGGATTCGGATGACGAGATGATCGGGAAGAAGCGACCTGGGCTGCTGGTAGGCCTTGGCCCCGGGCTGGCGACCGCCGTGCTGACCCGCTTGAAGTGCCTGGCAAGCAAGCACGCCGACTCGCCCTTGCAGCTGCATGTGCAGGGCGACGGCATCGGCCCGCTGGATCTCCAGCAGATCGGCGAATCGCTGGACCATCTCGAGGACGGCGCTCCGGCATTGTTCGTGGTTGCCGACGACCAGGCCGTCTTCTCGCAACTGAGCATCACGGGCGAGTCGCCGCGGCCCTACGACCTCGCGGCAACGCTGATGGCGACCCTTGCGCGCACGGTCTACCTGTCGGTCCAGGACGTGAGTGCGATGCGCGACACGCTGCTCTCGCTCTCCATCCAGCGAAAGCTGGAGGTGGTGGTGTTCGGGCCCCAGGAGCCACTCAACGGGGTTGCGCTGACCGGCGAGGTCGATACGGTCGTACGCCTCTACGCCGAGCTGGCCAAGTCGGAGCGCGGTGCCACGCCGGACGAGGCGTTGCAGATGCTGCTGGTGCAAAGCGCGGGCGATGTCGCCTGGCTCCGGTTCGATGGAACGGGCGCCAGGCCGCTCGTCAGCTTCAGTCCGACGCCGACGGATCTCGACCGCATTTCCGCGGAGTGCCGGCTGGAGGACCTGACGCTTCGCCAGTTGCCGTTGAAGCTGCTGTCGGACATCGGGCTCGGCTACTACGCACTGGTCGTCTACCGTGCGCGGCTTCTTCGAAATTGGGTCAAGGCCGACCAGCTGCCGAGGGTCGGTGCATTGGTGCGCGCCATGTTGGCCACCGACCAATCCGTGTCGATCGACCGCAACACCATGGCTTTCATCCGGCTGCACTGCGCCGACATGCCGAAGATCATGGACGCGATCCCGCCGGAGAGCGACCCGCGTCCCGCCCACGCGAGCCTCCTGCACCAGGCGGTGGCGCTAAGCAACGTCGAACTCATCGAGAAGCTCGTCATCGTGGGAGGCATGGACATCGACGAGCCGCTGGGCCTGCTCGGCGAGTCGCCGCTGCAGCGAGCCGTGCTGGACGGTGACGACTTGGTGTTCCGAAAGCTGTTCAAGCTGGGCGCAAACGTGAACTACCGCGACCATGCGCTCCGGACCTTGCTGCACACCGCCATCGAAGCAGGCGACGACGAAATGGTCGAACTGCTGTTCGGGCCGAAGATGGCGCATTTTCAGCACCGCGAAACCGTGTGGCCCTTCGGCGGCATCACGCCGCTCATGATGGCTTGCGACCGGGGCTGGAAGGATGGAGTCGAGCTGCTCCTGCAGCTTGGCGCCGACCCGAAGCGGATCGACGATTCGGGCCGCAACGCCTTGCAGCGCTGCGAAGATCTTGCCGAGCCGGACCCGGAAATCGTCGCCGTCCTGCGGCAGGCGCTCAGTGGGCCTCGGCCTGTTTCGCCGCAGTGATCAGCGCCGCCTCGTCGTGCCTGGCGCCGTTCAGGAACAAGTTGAGCAGCACCGCGCTGATCGAGGCCAGGAGGATGCCGGACTCGACCAGCGAATGAATCGCGTGCGGCATCCACTGCTTGAAGTTGGGCGCGATCAGCGGAATCATGCCGATGCCGATCGAGACCGCCACGATCATCGAGTTGTGGCGATTGGTCTTGAAGTCCACGCCCGAGAGGATGCGGATGCCGGTGGCGGCCACCATGCCGAACATCACCAGCCCGGCGCCGCCGAGCACCACGGTGGGTAGCGACTCGACCAGTGCGGCCATCTTCGGCAGCAGGCCGAGCACGATCAGGATCACGCCGCCGGCCACGCAGACGTATCGGCTCTTGACGCCGGTCACCGCGACCAGCCCGACGTTCTGCGAGAAGCTGGTGTATGGGAAGGTGTTGAACACCCCGCCGATGAGGGTGCCGAGTCCGTCGGTCCGAAGGCCGCGTGCCAGGTCCTTCTGGTCGATGCGGCGCCCGGTCATCTCGCCGAGCGCGAGGAACATGCCGGTCGATTCGATCATCACCACGATCATGATCAGCGTCATCGTGAGGATCAGCACCGGGTCGAACTTCGGCATGCCGAAATGGAAGGGCAGCACCAGATCGAACCAGGCGGCGTTCGCCACCTTCTCGAAGGTCATGAAGCCGAAGAAGGTGGCGACCACCGCCCCGATCACGATGCCGAGCAGCACCGAGATGTTCGCGATGAAGCCGCGCGCGTACTTCACGATGAGCAGGATCGACACCAGCACCAGCGCGGCGATGCCGAGGCCGCCGAGGTCGGCATAGCGCGGGTTGGGCACCGAGGGCACGATCGAGAAGCCCTTCGGCACCGGCGGCACGGACGAGCCGGGCGACGTCACCTCGGCCAGCCACTTGGCGTAGACCGGGTCGACCAGCGCCGGCGCGGTCGGCCCGACCGGATTGCCGAAGATCCAGTTGATGCCGACCCGCATCAGGCTGATGCCGATCACCGCGATGATCGTGCCGGTGACCACCGGCGGAAAGAAGCGCAGCATGCGCGAGACCGCGGGCGCGATCAGGATGGAGATGACCCCCGCGCCGATGATGGCGCCGAACAGCAGCTGGGCACCGTTCTGCCCGGGGTTGGCGTTGGCGATCGCGACCATGGGCGCGACCGAGGCGAAGGTCACGCCCATCATCACCGGCAGCTTGATGCCGAACCATTGGGTGGCGCCCAGCGACTGGATCAGCGTGGCGATGCCGCAGCAGAAGAGGTCGGCCGAGATCAGCAGCGCGACCTCTTGCGGGCTGAGCTTGAGCGCCCGACCGACGATCAGCGGAACGGCAACCGCCCCGGCGTACATCACCAGCACGTGCTGCAGGCCGAGCGCCGTCAGTTTGCCGGCCGGCAGGACTTCATCGATGCGGGATTCACTTCCGGGGGCGAAGGCATCAGCGGGCATGGCGGTTTCCTGTGACGGTTCGGGAGGCGCAGCAGTCGAAGCCGGATCGCACACGATGCTGTACGCCAAACTGTATACAAAACATCCGTAATCCCGTATGGCGGTTTACCCGAAGCCGGCGGCGTTGCCAAGGCGAATCCGCTGGCCGCGAGCGGTCGTATAGGCTCTGCGCCGCCGCCTTACAACCTCCGTCCACCGATCCGCATGAAATCCTCCGCTCGAAGCCGACTTGCATCCGTCCTGCCACTCATGTCGGTCAGCCTGATCGGAGCGCCATCCGCCTTCGCGCAGCCCAACCACCTGCCCGAGGTCGAGGTACGCGGCCCGCGGGACGCCACCATCGGCTCGGCCGACAGCGCGAGCGAGGGCGCGGCCGAACGCGAGTCGTACCAGGCACGGCCCAAGCTGCGTCCGGGCGACATCGTGGAAGCCGTGCCAGGCGTGGTCGCCACCCAGCATTCGGGCGACGGCAAGGCCAACCAGTACTTCCTGCGCGGCTTCAATCTCGACCACGGCACCGACTTCGCGGTCAGCGTGGACGGCATGCCGGTCAACATGCCGACGCATGGGCACGGTCAGGGCTACGCCGATCTCAACTTCCTGATCCCCGAACTGGTCTCGGGCGTGCGCTATCGCAAGGGTCCGTACTTCGCGGACAGCAGCGACTTCTCGCTGGCAGGCAGCGCGTCGCTCGACTACCTGAGCGCGCTCGAAACGCCGTTCATCGAGGCCACGATCGGCCGCAACGACTTTCGGCGCGTGTTCGCGGCAGGCTCGCGCACGGTTGAGGACCAGACCTGGCTGGCAGCGATCGAACTCGAAGGCAACGATGGCCCCTGGGCGGTGCCGGAGCGGCTTCGCAAGGCCAATGCGGTGCTGCGCTATTCGCAAGGCTCGGCTTCGCGCGGCTTCAGCATCACCGGCATGGCCTACCAGAGCCGCTGGAACTCGACCGACCAGGTGCCCGAGCGGCTGATCGACGCCGGCCTGCTGCCGCGCTACGGCTCACTCGATGCGACCGATGGCGGCAACACCCGCCGGTTCAGCCTGTCGGGCAAGTGGTTCGACAAGAGCGCCACCGGCGAAACCCAGATCGCCGCCTACGCCATCGACTACCGCTTCGACCTGTTCTCCAATTTCACCTACGCGCTCGCCAACCCGGAGCGCGGCGACCAGTTCGAGCAGGTCGACCGGCGCCGGGTGTTCGGTGCCCAGGCGCAGCGCACCTTCATCAACCGGTTCGGCGGGCTCGACGGCCTGTTGAGCGTCGGTGCCCAGTGGCGCGGCGACCGCATCGGCGAAGTCGGCCTCTACCAGACCTCGGCGCGCGAGCGGCTTGCCACGGTGCGGGACGACAAGGTGTCGCAAGACCTGTTCTCGGTGTATGGCCAGCAGATGGTCAACTTCAGCGAACGCTGGCGCGGCTATGTCGGCCTGCGCGGCGATGCGCTCCGCTACGACGTGCAGGGTCGCGAACCGGTCTACGGCCCGGGCAACAGCGGCAAGGGCAACGATTCGGTCGTGAGCCCGAAGGCGGGCTTGGCATTCACCGTGACGCCCGCGAACGAGCTCTATCTGAATGTCGGCACCGGCTTCCACAGCAACGACGTGCGCGGCGCCGCCATCACGGTCGATCCGCAAAGCGGGCTGCCGGCTGACCGCGTGCCGGCCCTGGTGAAGGGGCGAGGCGCGGAACTGGGCTGGCGCTTCCAGCCGAGCGACCGGCTGACGCTCACGGCCGCACTGTGGCAGCTGCGCCTCGATTCGGAACTGGTCTACATCGGCGATGCGGGCACCACCGAGCCGGGCCGCGCCAGCGCGCGACGAGGGCTGGAGGCGACCCTGCGATGGAAGCTGGACGAAGCCTGGCGTTTCGAGGCCGATGCCGCGATCTCGCGCGCCCGCTTTCGCGGCCTGGCGCCGGAAGGCGAGGGCAACCATGTCGACAACGCGGTCGAACGGGTCCTTGCCGGCGGCGTGACCTATTCGCGCGGTCCACTCACCGCGTCATTGCGGCTTCGCTACCTCGGCCCGCGGCCGCTGGACACCACCAACACGATCCGCTCGCGCTCCACCACCCTGCTCAACTTCGGCGCGCGCTATGCCGTCGACCGCAACCTGACGCTCGGCCTCGACCTGTTCAACATCGCCGGGCGCAAGGGCAACGACATCGAGTATTACTACGCCTCCTGCACCGCGGGCGAGGTGGCGAGCGGCGCCTGCGGCGGCGGCATCGAGGATCGGCACATCCACCCGATGGAGCCGCGGACCCTGCGGCTGAGCGCGCGCTACAACTTCTGAAAAGCTGCCGAGCGCCGTCCAGTCAGGAAAAAGGCAGCAGCTTGACGTCCATGACCCGTTCGCCGAGCCAGATCGCGGCCAGCAGCACCGCCGCGGCCGAGCCGCCGCGCAGCACCACCGGCGCGTAGTTGCGCCAGTGCCGAAGGCCCAGCAACAAGAGAAGTGCCAGACCCACGATCAGGAGCTGGCCGGCCTCGACGCCCAGGTTGAACTGGAGCAGGGCGGTCGCGAAACCCTGCACCGGAAGGTCGAGTTCGGCCAGCACGCTGGCGAAGCCGAATCCATGGATCAGGCCGAACAAAAAGCTGAACAGCTTGCGGCGGCCGCCGAGCACCGGCCGGATGTTGTCGACCGCGGCCAGGATGATCGTGACGGCGATCGCCGGTTCGATGATGCGCGGCGAGAGGCTCACGATCTTGAGCGAGGCCAGTGCCAGGGTGATCGAATGCGCCACCGTGAACATCGTGACGACGCCGAGCATCGGCCAGGCGGCTTCCCGCCAGTCGTCGACCGGCGTCCATTTGCCGGGTGCGCGGCGCAGTACCGATGGAAGCAGCAGGCAGATCAGGAAGAGGACATGGTCGTAGCCGATCAGGATGTGATGCATCCCATCCCGGAAGAATCCGCTGCCGGGGGCGGCCTGGCTGGGTTGTTCGGCGGCATCCGGAGCGCCCCGGTCCGCGGCGTCTTGCGCGAAAGCGCTTGCCCGGGCCGCGTCGACCGGCCACTCGACGCGGACCGCGGGCGCGGCCGGGTCGAGCGAACGCAGGAGCGGCGCGCCGTTGCCGGGGCTTTCGATCCGCAGCAGCCCGCGATGCGTGGGGTCGATGTCCCGGAACAGGCGGTATTCGATGTCGATGCCGCCCGCAGGTCTGCAGTTCGGGGCGAAGCGCAACACCAGATAGGCGCCGTCGACCCGTCGTTCGAGCGCCGGAGCCGCGGCCGGGCCGAGGCTGCAGTTGCCCTGGTCGAGTCGCAGGCCGGCGGCGACGAAAGCCTGGATCTGCGGCAGGCGTGACCGCACTTCGCCCCAGTTGAGCTTGCCGTTCGCGTCGGTGTCGAGGTCCAGCGCGGCATCGAGGTCGCGAAGCGCGATGTCCCAGCGCAAGTCGAACGTGTGGTCGTCGGCGCGCTGGATCTGCAGGTAGGCGTCGCTCGCCTTGTGGGCATGGGCCGGGGGTGCCGCGGCGAAGAGGCAACAGGCGAGCAGCAGCCAGGCGCGCCAGCCGTACCAGCCGCCCCAGCCGCCCATCGCGCGGCAGGCGTCCATCACGCGCAGGGCCTCGCCGCCCCGGCGGTGTTCGCTGCGGCTAGCGAAGCGCATCGATTCGTGCATCACGCAATCCGATCTCCCGCATCAGCTGCTGCAGCTCCGCGCTGGCCTGCGCATTCCGCGTGGCAGCGGCGGCGCGGGCGAACACCAGCATGTCGATCGGCTCGCGCTGCAGGCGAAGGTTGATGCGAGCCAATTCGAGTGCACGGGCGGCATCGCGGCGCACGTCGAGGGCGTAGAGCGCTTCCTCGCGCGCGTGGAAGCTCATCGCGCCCGGACGCTGTGCCGCAGCGTCGAAGCGAGCCTGCAGTTCTTCGCCCGGCTTGTTCGTGCCTTCGACCGCGCGAGAAGCCGTCGCCAGGCGCAGCAGCACCGCATCGCTGCGGGGTTCGTTGCCGATCAGCGGCGCGACCTCGCCGGCTCGGCCGCGGCGCAGCAGGAAGTCGCTGTAGGCGAGCACCAGGTAGCCGTCGCGTTCCGCGGCCAGCGCCTGCCGATAGGCAGCTTCGGCCTCGGCGTCTCGGCCGGCGAGTTCCTCGATCTCGGCGACGCTGGTCAAGAGCCATTGCCGCACGCCGGCGCGATCGGGGCTTTGAAGGGCGGGGTCGGCAAGCAGCTGTTGCAGCGCCACTCTTGCCTGCGCGTGCTCGCCGCGCAGCCCCGCGTTTTCTGCGAGGCAGGCGACGCCGTAGAGCGCCGGACCGGTGCGGCCGACCGAACGGCAGGCGGCATCGGACTCTGCATAGCGCCCGCGCACCCGATGCAGCGTGGCCAGGGTCAACCAGGCCTGCGCCTGGCTCGGGTCGCGAGCGAGTGCGGCCTTGAGCAGGGCCTCGGCGCCATCGAAATCATGCAGGAACTGGGCGATGGTCGCGCGCATCACCAGAACGCGGACGGGTGTCTGTTCCGGTGGCTGGTCGGCCCAATGCCTGAGCGCCGCCATCGCATATCCCGCGTAGCGCGCATCGCCCTGTGTTCTTGCCACGTCGAGCGCGGCGGTTGCTGCTTCGACCGCAATCGCCGCGTCGCTCGAAGCCACCGCGCGCTGGCGGCGAAGTTGCCGCTCTTCGCGCGAAAAGCCGAGCACCGTCGGCAGCGTCTCGACGATCTCGGCATCGTTCGCCGGCACCCAGGGCGCCGCTTGCAAAGAGCCGCCTGCGAGCAGGAGCAGCAGGAGCAAGGATCGAAGCAGCCCGGGCAGCCCGCGCGCTGCCCGGACGGAGAGCGACAGCCAACGCCCCGCGCCGATCACTGGACGACGGCGGGCTCGGCGGTGTCGGTGGTCGCAGGCGGGTCGTAGGCGGTCACGTCGGCCGGCTCTGCCGTGTCGATCGCGGTCTCGACCAGGGTCTTGACGTAAGCGATGAACTTGTCGACGGCTTCGTTCGACGCGCCGGACCCGCCGCCGCCGATGCCGCCGATCGGGAACCCGCCGCCCCCGCCGCCGCCACCGCCGCCGCAGCCAGCGAGGACTGCCGTTACCAGCAGCAGGCCGGCGATTCGATAGATGTTGCGATTCATGCGCTTCCCCTTGTTACTGCGCCGAAGTGGTGGCGCCCGGCAGCGGCGAGTTCAGGTACGGGAACGCCGCCGGGAACTGCGCCGGGCTCTGAAGCGTGCCGTCGGTCAGGGCGGCGTTGCCGGCAGGCGCATCGCTCGGCTTGCAGCCGACCTTGAGCGCGTCGTTCGCGCCGGTGGCGGTACACAGCGCACCCATCGCGACCCGCAAGGATGCATCCACCACGTCGTCGCCCGGGCGCCGTCCGTTCGGGAAGCCGGCGTTGTCCCCGGCCAGCACGCCCAGGTTGTTCTGAGTTGCCTTCGGGGTGGCGGCGATGCTGGTGTTGAGGCGCAGCATTTCCGCGGCCTTCACGTTGGCCGGCTTGTTGACGCCTTCCACGCCCGTGAGGAAGGCGGCGAGCAGGTCGGTGCGCGGGAAGTTGGTGGGCGCCAGCGCGGACGGGAACAGCGTCTGGATCAGCGCCGGCAGCGTCGGGTTGGTCACGTAGTCGGCGAACTGACCGTCGTCCTTCGGCTTGGAGCTGTTGAACTTGTCCTTGTCCTTCAGGCCGATGACCACTTCATTGACCAGCGGCATGCCGAGCCGCGACACCTGGGCCCACGGCCCGCCGTTGAGCGTGGTGGTGTTGTGGCCGCTCTTCGGCGAATTGGAGATCAGGCGGCCCTGCCGCAAGCTGGCCGTGGTCCAGCCGCCGAGGATCGGGCTGCCCGCGGTGGTGAGGCAGGCGGTCGGCACTTCGAGCGCCAACGTGGTCACGTTCTTGGCGGCAAGGTCGTCCGGATTGGCGCTGGTGGAGCCCAGCGGGTTCAGGTTGATCAGGTCGAACACCTTGCCGAGCGAGATGCTGAACGGGTCCTTGCGCTGCCCGACGAACACCCTTGCCGGCGTTGCGCAGCCCGGTATGTTGACCGAATACAGGTGCTGGTTGGCATAGGCGTCGTAGCCGGCCGGGCCGCCGAAGGTCTTCTGTCCGATGTTGTCGGTCGGCTTGTCGAAGACCGCGCCGCCGTTGGTGTTGGTGATGGCCTCCGACGTGCCGCCCCGGCGGTCGCCGCGCACCACCTTCATCGAGAAGGTCTCGCGCAGGTTGCTGGTCGCCTGGTTGGGCCCGGTGATCGCGCCGGCCTGCACCAGCGGAATCGACACCTGCTTGCCGCCGACCGGCAGCTGGATGTCCTTCAGGTTGTTCTGGAAGCGGAACTGGAAGCTCAGGTTCTCGATGCTGTCGCCATCGTTGTCGATGTGGATTTCGTAGAGCGCATTCGGATCCATGAAGAAATAGTTCGGTCCGCCATAGGCGCTCTGGTCCGGCTGGTAGTTCGCGATCAGCGTGGTGAAGGCTTCGCGGCCCGGTTCGTAGCTGCGGAACATGTAGAAGTCGGTCGCGTCGACCTTCGGCATGCCGGAGATGGAGGGTGCTTCTCGATGGCTGGACGCCATGGCGCCGCTGGCGGCCAGGGTGCAGGCAGCGAGCAGGGAGGCGTGCAAGGTCAGGTGCTTGGTTCTCATCGATAGGCCCTCGGTTGGTATGGGTTGTGGAGGCAGCGGAACAGGTCGCAAGGTGCGGACCCGAGGTTCGGCGTGACTTCCGTCGATCCTCGTAGGACGATATGGCTGGAAGTTCATACGCGGGACGGGTTGTTTCACACCGCGGACGCGTGACGGAGCACCCGCGCGGTCGAAGCGACCAGCTCCAGCGAAGTGGCGGGCGCGATGAGGTTCGGCACGGCATGCCGAACGCCGTTCAGCGCGGTCAGCTGATCCATGAAGCCCACGACCCGGCCGCGCGCCCCGCGCATCACCAGGCTTTCGAGCAGCAGGCCGAGCCCGATCGGCGTCTGGTGACTGGAGAGAACCAGCGCCTGGTGCGCATGGCGCAACGCCTGGAGCCTTGCCTGCAACGCCATGTCGCAGGCGTCGCAGACGAAGCTGAGACTGGCTGCGACCTCGTCTTCCGGGCCATCCGGCGGTTTGGCGCCTCGACTGGCCCGGCCCAATCCGTGCCGGATCAGGTCGCGAACCGCTTCGGAACGACTCCCGTACTTCCGGTCCGCGATCAGCAGGTCGAACTGGCGTGCCAGCTGTTCATCGAGCGAAATGGTGAAGCGGTTCATCAGCCGTCGTCCGGTTGCCTCTGGGTTCGGGCGCCATCTGGGTTGGCGCCTCGTTCGAACCCATACGCAGGGACGGCGCGGCTGGATTCAGCCGAGCAGATCGGAGAGCGTCCGGGCGATCACCTGGGTCGCGCGCCGAAGGTCCTCGAGCAGCACCCGCTCGTCGCTTCGCTTGGCATGCGACTCCAGCACCGTGCGCGGCCCGGCGCCGTAGATCACGCCCGGTATGCCGGCCTCGCCATAGAGGCGGACATCGGTGTAGAGCGGCGTGCCCATGGCATTGATCGGCTCGCCGAAGATCGCCTCCCCGTGCTTTTGCAGGGCCTCGACCAGCGGCCGGTTGCCAGGCAGCGGCTTCATCGAGTTGGCGAGCAGCAGCCGGCGAATATCGATCGTGATGCCGGGCACTTCGGCCGCGGCGTCCGCGATCACCCGCCGGATGTCCGCTTCGACCTCGGCCGGGTTCTCCTCCGGGATCATCCGGCGGTCGAGCTTGAAGACCACCTTGCCGGGCACGACGTTGGTGTTGGTGCCGCCTTCGATGCGGCCGACGTTGAGGTACGGATGCGTGATGCCCTCGACCCCTGAGCTGACCTGGCGGTAGAGCGTGTTCTGCGCATAGAGCGCATTCAGGATGTGCACGGCGCCCTGCAGCGCGTCCACGCCGGTGGTGGGAATGGCGGCATGGGCCATCTTGCCGTGCACCGTCACTTCCATCTGCAGGCAGCCGTTGTGCGCGGTGACGACCTCGTAGCTGAATCCGGCCGCGATCATGAGGTCCGGCCGGGTCAGGCCGTTCTTCAGCAGCCAGCCCGGTCCGAGCAGGCCGCCGAACTCTTCGTCGTAGGTGAAGTGCAGTTCGACCGCGCCACGCGACGGCTTGGCAACCGCCTCGAGCGCGCGCAATGCGAACGTGAAGCTCGCGAAATCGCTCTTGCTGACCGCGGCCGCGCGGCCGTAGAGGCTGCCGTTCTCGATCTCGCCGCCGTAGGGGTCGTGGGTCCAGCCTTCGCCCGGCGGCACCACGTCGCCATGCGCATTGAGCGCGATGGTCGCACCGCCCTCGCCGAATCGGCGACGCACGATCAGGTTGGTGATGGATTCGAGTCCGTAGGCCTTCACGTCCTCGGCCGGCACCGGATGCTTCTCGGCTTCGAGGCCGAAGCCTTGCAGCAGTTCGGCCGTGCGGTCGGCATGCGGCGCGTTGTTGCCGGGCGGCGTGTCGGTCGGCACGCGAACGAGTTCCTGCAGGAACTTCACTTCCTCGTCGAAGTGCGCGTCGATCCAGGCGTCGAGGGGGCTGTAGTCGGTCATGGCGGTCGGTGTGTTCGGTCGGCGGTCTCGGTCGGCGATGTCGTCTTGCCGTTTCATGCGGCAGGCGCCGCGGAAGCGGACGCCGGGTCCGCCAGCTCTTCCAGAAGGTTCCCGAAGGCGCGCACCGCGAGTTCGATGTCGTCGTTGGTGCTGGCTTCGAGCGGGTTGTGGCTGATGCCCGAATTGATGCCGCGAACGAACAGCATCGCCTGCGGCATCACCTCGTGCAGCTTCATGGCGTCATGGCCGGCGCCGCTCGTCATGCGGTAGATCGGAACGCCCAGGGCATCGACCGCGCGTTCCCAGCGCAGCTGCCATTCGGGCGCGCTCGGGGCCGCGGCGGCGCGCATGGTTTCTTCCAGGGTGTAGCGCACGCCGCGGCGCTCGCAGATGCTTGCGAGTTCGGCCACCACGTCGCTCGCCAGCGCGTCCCGCTGCGTGTTCTCGGGTGCGCGCAGGTCGAGGCTGAACTTGCAGCGGCCGGGCACCACGTTGATCGAGCCGTTCGGTACCTCGAGCATGCCTACGGTGCCGACCGAATCGGCATCCTGGCCGGCCCGCTTCTCCACGAAGAGGATCAGCTCGGCCACCGCTGCAGCGGCATCCCGCCGGCGCTGCATCGGCGTGGTGCCGGCATGGCTCGCCATGCCGACGACCTCGCCGACATAGCGAACGCTGCCGTTGATCGAGGTCACGATGCCGAGCGGCAGGTCGAGCTCGTTGAGCACCGGCCCCTGCTCGATGTGCACTTCGACGAAGCCGAGGTAGCGGGAGGGGTCGCGTCGAAGCGAAGGAATGTCGTCGTCCGAGAGCCCTGCCGCACGGCGGGCTTCGCGCATCGTGATGCCGTCCGCATCCGCCTGGTCGAGCCAGGCCGGATCGAAGTGTCCGGTCAGTGCGCCCGAGCCCAGGAAGGTCGCCTTGTAGCGCTGGCCTTCTTCTTCCGCGAAGCCGACCACCTCGATGCCGAAAGGCAGCCGCCGGTTCTGTCGCTTGAGTTCGCGCACGCAGGCCACCGGCACGAAGATGCCGAGTCGTCCGTCGTACTTGCCGCCGTTGCGGACGGTGTCGTAGTGCGAGCCGGTCAGGAGCGCGCGGGCGCCGGGCGTGGCGCCCTCGTAGCGGCCGACCACGTTGCCGACCGCGTCGATCTGCACGCTGTCGAAACCGGCATCGCGCAGGGTCTGCGAGATCTGCTGCGCGCAGGCCCGATGCGCCTCGGTGAGATAGGTGACGGTGAGCTGGCCCTGTTCGGCATAGCCGGGGTCGGTGTGAACCGCGAGTGCCTCGTGCCAATCCCACACTAGGTTGCCGAGCGTGGGCTCGACGCCGAACTTGTCGGCGAGCCGGATCTCGGCGATGCGATGGATGTTGCGCAGCGCTTCGCCCCGCTCGAAGGCAGGATGGTGATGCAGGCGCCGCTCGAAGGTCTCGATGATCTCGCGCTTGCCGAGCCCGGTACCGCGCGGGCCGCGCACCGCCAGGATGAACGGAAAGCCGAACTTGGCGTTGTAGCTCGCATTGAGCTGCTGGATGCGCGCGAACTCCTCGGGTGTGCAATCGGTGAGGCCGGCCTTCTTCTGCTCGTTGGTGGATTCGGCGGTGAGGCTGCGGCTCACCATCGCCTTGCCGGCCAGCTCGGGGTGGGCGCGGATCAGGCCGAGCTGTTCCTCCGCGCCGGCGCTTGCCACTGCAGAAGCCAGCGCGTGCTTGAGATGTGCGAGCGATCGGAAAGGCCGCGAGGCCAGCGCCTTCGCCGCGATCCAGGGCGAATGCTCGTAGACGCCGTCCAGCAGCGCGACCGCCTCGTCGGCCGAGGCGGCATTCAGTCGTTCGATGGTGAGGTGGGTCATGTTCAGTCTCCTTGCCGTGCATCCGCATACGGATGCGTCTGGCGCCAGTGGCGGGCGATGTCGATCCGGCGGCAGACCCAGACCCGGTCGTGCGCGGCGATGTGATCCAGGAAGCGCTGCAGTGCCACGATGCGGCCCGGCCTTCCCAGCAGCCGGCAGTGCATGCCGATGCTCATCATCTTGGGCGACTCGTCGCCTTCGGCATAGAGCGCATCGAAGCTGTCCTTCATGTATTGGAAGAACGGGTCGGCATGCGAGTAGCCCTGCGGCAGCGCGAAACGCATGTCGTTGCAGTCGAGCGTGTAGGGCACGATGAGCTGCGGCACCACGGTGCCATCGCTTTTCTGCACCTTCATCCAGAAGGGCAGGTCGTCGCCGTAGTAGTCGCTGTCGTATTCGAAGCCGCCGTAGTCCGCGACCAGCCGACGGGTGCGCGGGCTGTCGCGGCCGGTGTACCAGCCGAGCGCACGCTCGCCGGTCAGCTTCTCGATGGCCTCCATGCCGAGCCGCATGTGCTCGCGCTCGATCGCCTCGTCGATGTGCTGGTAGTGGATCCAGCGCCAGCCGTGGCAGGCGATCTCGTGGCCGAGTTCCTTGAAGGCGACCGCGAGATCGGGATGGCGCTCGAGCGCCATGCCGACACCGAAGACGGTGAGCGGCAGGCCGCGCTTCTTGAACTCGCGAAGGATGCGCCACACGCCGGCCCGCGAGCCGTACTCGTAGATGCCTTCCATGCTGATGTGGCGCTCCGGAAAGCTCGCCGGATTGAACATCTCCGACAGGAACTGTTCCGAGCCCGCATCGCCGTGCAGCACCGCGTTCTCGCCGCCTTCCTCGTAGTTCAGGACGAATTGCACCGCGATGCGTGCCTGGCCCGGCCAGCGTGCGTGGGGTGGATTGCGGCCGTAGCCGACCAGGTCGCGCGGATAGGCGAGGGTGCTGTCGTAAGCGGTCATAAGGGAAAAAGCAGAGAACGCGAAATGGAAGAGTGATGGGTAAGCTCGCGCGTCAGGCGAGGGCCACGCTGATGTCGTGGGTCGGCACCTTGCGATCGAAGGTGAGGTTGGCCTCCACATGTTCGAGATGCTCGGTCATGAGGCGCACCGCCCGCTCCTCGTCCTTGGCGGCCAGCGCTTTCACGATGTCGGCATGCTCGTCGTTCGAGTGTTCGGCGGCGCTTGCGCTCTGGTACATGAGGGTAATGAGGGCGCAGCGCGAAATCAGCTCGCCGAGAATCTGCGCCAGCACCGCATTGCCCATCAGCTCGGCCATGCGAACGTGGAAGTCGCCGAGCAGCTCGGTGCGTCCCGAGATGTCCTCTCCCGACACGGCTGCCTTCTCGAGTGCGACATGCTCCTTCAAGGCCTTGATCTTGGCGGGAGTGACGCTCCGCACGAAGGCCCGCGTCATCTCCGCTTCGAGCATGCGCCGCACCGCGAACACCTGCCGGGCCTCGTCCACCGCCGGCGCCGCGACGAACGCGCCGCGAGCCGGTTCCAGCCGGATCAGCTTGTTCTGCGAAAGCTGGAAGAGGGCCTGCCGCACCAGCGTGCGCGACACGCCGAAGTGATCGGCGAGCTTCTGCTCGGCAAGCTTGCTGCCGGGCTGCAGCCGATGTTCGACGATGGCCTTGGTGAGCGCATCGACGATGCCGCGGGTGGTGGTCGAGTCCATGATTTTCATGATAGACCCAACCGCCAGAACTGTATACACTTTTGTCGACCGGAACTTCCCGGCTCGAATCCAGGAGCACACCATGGGCCTGAGCACCCACGTTCTCGACACCATGCACGGCGGTCCGGCGGCCGGCATGCAGGTCGCGTTGTTCACGACCGACGGCACCGGCGAGGATGCGAAGGCGACGCTGGTCAAGCGCTTCGCCTTGAATGCCGACGGCCGCTCCGACGGGCCGCTCTACGACAACGCGAGCCTCAAGACGGGCACCTATCGCCTGGTGTTCGACGTGGCCGGCTACTTCGCTGCCCGCGGCGTGAAGCTGCCGGAGCCGAACTTCCTGAACCGCGTGTCGCTCGACTTCGGCGTGGCCCATGCCGACCAGCACTATCACGTGCCGCTGCTGGTCAGCCCCTGGAGCTATTCGACCTACCGCGGCTCGTGAGCTTCGTCGGCGGCGGTCGCTACAACTGGCCTTCGCTCAGCGTGTCCAACTGGAAATGACCGCCCTTGTCCCACAGCCAGGTATCGGTATAGGTCACCTTGCCGAGCCGCGACGCGGCCGGGAAGGGCGAGGCCTGCAGCACCGTCCGCTCGATCTCCTTGATGACCTCGGGCGCATGCCGCGGGGCGCGCATCCAGTTCATCGACAGCACCCGGCCGTTGGCATCGAGATTCACCTGCAGCGTGCCGACCGCGTAGAGCAGCGGCGGCAGCTTGCCGCCGTAGACCCGCTGCTTGTTGACTTCGTAGAGATGACGCGCGGCATCCTTCCGGTAGTCGCGCGCGTTGCCGGCATCGGAGGGCCGCGGTGCGCGGCCGGTCACTTCCGAAGGATCGGCCGCGACGTTCGAGAGCTGTCCCGGAACCGGCTGGGTGATCGGTGCATTGGGCCCGGTGCTGCCGCAGCCCGCGATGCAGGCCGTGGCGACGAGCGATGCGACCAGCGAAGGCGCCGGCACGGTTTCCGCTGTGCGGCGAAAGCGCTCTGGCAGGCACTTCGAGATCAAGGTGGAAAGCTTCATCGGCGGGTTTATACCGCGGTGGCCGCTGCGCCCCGCAACCGGAGGTATCCGGAATGAGCGGGGCCGTGGACGAATTGCTGTTTCGGCTGCGGCGCGGCGCCGGCGTGCTGGTGCGAGTCGAGGCGACCGAAGGCTCCGCACCGCGCGAGGCCGGCACCTGGATGGCGGTGTGGCCGGACGCGATCACCGGAACCATCGGCGGCGGGCAGCTCGAGCTCGAAGCCATCCAGCGGGCCCGCGAATGGCTGAGCGGCGGCGCGGCGGTCGACGGCGTCCGGCGATATCCGCTCGGCCCGAGCCTCGGTCAATGCTGCGGTGGCGTGGTCTACCTGGGCTTTCGAAAAGTCGGAGCAGACGACATCCCCGCCTTGCAATCCGAGCTGCTCGCAACCCTGTCGCCGGTCGCGATCTTCGGAGGAGGGCATGTCGGCGCGGCATTGGCGCGGCTGCTCGCGACCTTGCCTTTTCATGTTCGCTGGATCGACAGCCGCGACGGCGTCTTTCCGGACGCGCTGCCCGCACAGATCGAGACCGAGCATTCGGAGCCGGTGCAGGATGCGGTGCGGCAACTCGCATCCGGCTCGCGCGTGCTGATCATGAGCTTCAGCCATGCCGAGGATCTCGACATCGTGATCGCCTGCCTCCAGCGACTGCGGGAACGCGACGACCTGCCGTATGTCGGATTGATCGGCAGCAAGACCAAGTGGGCGACCTTCCGGCATCGCCTCGAAGCGCGCGGCTTCACGGAAGACGAGATGCGCCGCATCACCTGCCCGATCGGCCTCCCAGGCATCGAGGGCAAGGAGCCCGAAGTGATCGCGGTGGCGGTCGCGGCACAACTCCTGCTTCCCGGGTCGTCGAAGCAACCCTAGGCCAATCGATCAATCGTGTATACACTTTCGTCCACACGCCGCAGCGGAGCGAGGCCCATCACCGGGCCTGCGTTCGCGGCACTTCTTCTGCTTACAGCGCCCGCAGTGGTGAGCAGGCCAAACCAAGGTTGAGAGCACATGGAAAGCTACTACCTCGACTGGGCCAACCTGCTGCTGCGCTGGGTCCACGTCATCACCGCGGTCGCCTGGATCGGCGCATCGTTCTACTTCGTGATGCTGGACAACAGCCTCGAGAAACCGAGCGACGACGAGTCGCTGGCCAAGGGGGTCGGCGGCGAGCAGTGGGCGGTACACGGCGGCGGCTTCTACAACATGCAGAAGTACCAGCTCGCACCCAGGAAGCTGCCGGAACACCTGCACTGGTCCTATTGGGAAAGCTACAGCACCTGGCTGACCGGCTTCGCGCTCTTCACGATGTCCTATCTGTGGAACGCGAGCACCTACCTCATCGACAAGTCGAAGATGGACTGGCAGCCCGGCGCCGCGATCGCGGTGGCGCTGGCCTTCTTCGTGGTGTTCTGGATGGTGTACGACGGCATTTGCCAGCTGTTCGGCCGGCGCAAGAACGGCGACACCATCGTCGGCGTGCTGATCGCGCTCTTCATCGCCTTCGCGACCTGGCTGGCCTGCCAGTGGTTCGCAGGGCGCGCGGCCTTCCTGCTGGTGGGCGCCATGATGGCCACGACCATGAGCGGCAACGTGTTCTTCTGGATCATCCCCGGCCAGCGCAAGAACGTCGCCGCCTTGCGTGCCGGGCTGCCGGTCGATCCGGTACACGGCCAGCGCGGCAAGCAGCGCAGCGTACACAACACCTACTTCACGCTGCCGGTGCTGTTCGCGATGCTGAGCAACCACTACAGCTTCACCTACACCCACAAGTACAACTGGATCGTGCTGCTCCTCATCATGCTGGGCGGCGCGGCGATCCGGCAGTTCTTCGTGGTGCGGCATCGCTTCAAGCTCGGCAATGCGCGCCATCCGCTGCCCTATGCGCTCTTCGGCATCGCGGTGCTGGGCCTCACCATCGTGTGGATGAAGCCCGAGCCCGCAGCGGCGCCCGCGCCCGGCGCGCCGGTGCAGAAGGTCAGCTTCGGCGAAGTGCAAAAGGTGCTGGAGCAGCGCTGCTACCTGTGCCACGGCGCGCAGGTGCAGATGAAGAACGTGCGGGTCGACACGCCCGAACAGGTGGCGGCGCATGCACAGGCCATCTACCAGCAGGTGGTGGTCACCAAGATCATGCCGATGAACAACGCGACCGGCATCACCGACGACGAACGCGCGCTGGTCGGCAAGTGGTTCGAGGCCGGCGCGCCGACCAAGTAGCCGCCGGCCGGGCAGCGGCGCCGCGCACAATCCAGTCGAACTTCCAGGCCAGCCGACGATGAACGACGCACCGAATTCGAAGCCGACTCCCGATCCGCATCACGCGCCGCGCGAGTTCCTCCTGCATCTCTTTCGCGCGGCGGTCGATCGTGCCTTGCCGCTCTCGACCCTGGGCGCCCATCTGCCATCGCCACCCAAGGGCCGCACGCTGGTGCTGGGCGCAGGCAAGGCGGGCGGCTCGATGGCCCAGGCGCTCGAGGCGCTGTGGCCGGCGGATGCGCCGCTCTCGGGTCTGGTCGTCACCCGCTACGACCACATTCCGCCGCGGCCTTCTGGCCTGCCGGTTCGCATCGAGCTGGTCGAGGCTGCGCACCCGGTGCCGGACGAGGCCGGCCTGCACGCCGCCGAGCGCATGCTGGCCCTCGCGCAAGGACTCGGCCCCGACGACCTGGTGCTGTGCCTCATCTCCGGCGGTGGCTCGTCGCTGCTGACCTTGCCGGCCGAGGGCTTGACGCTTTCGGACAAGCAGCGCATCAACCAGCAGCTGCTCGCATCCGGCGCGCACATCGGCGAGATGAACTGCGTGCGCAAACATTTGTCGCGCATCAAGGGCGGCCGGTTGGCTACCGCCTGCGCGCCGGCGCGGCTGGTCACGCTGACCATCAGCGATGTGCCGGGCGACGACCCTGGCGTGATTGCCAGCGGGCCGACCGTGCCGGACGCCACCACGTGCGCCGAAGCATTGGCGATCCTCGATCGATACGGCATCGAGGTGCCGGCGCCTGTTCGGAGGAAGCTGGAGGAGGGCGAGCTGGAGACACCCAAGCCCGGCGATCCCGCCTTCGCAGGCCATGCCACCCACCTGATCGCCACGCCGTGGGAGTCGCTCGAAGCAGCCGCCGCGGTCGCGCGCGCGGCCGGCATCGATGCCCATATCCTGAGCGACGAGATCGAGGGCGAATCGCGCGAAGTCGGCAAGGTGCTGGGCGCATTGGCCCGCGCCACCGCGTCGCGCGGCGCGCCTTTCGCGCGACCCTGCGTGATCCTCTCGGGCGGCGAGACCACGGTCACTCTGCGTGCACGGCGGCCAGGCGAAGCCAAGGGACGCGGCGGCCGCGCGGGCGAGTTCTGCCTCGGCCTCGCGGGCGCGCTCGCGGCGCATCCGAAGGTGTGGGCGCTGGCGGCCGATACCGACGGCATCGATGGCATCGAGGACAACGCGGGCGCCTTCGTCACGCCCGATACCCTGGCGCGCGCACAGGCGGCCGGACGCAAGCTCGCAGACCACCTCGATCGAAACGACGCCTACGGTTATTTCGAGGCGCTCGGCGACCTCTGCATCACCGGGCCGACCCACACCAACGTGAACGATTTCCGAGCGCTGCTGGTGCTCTGATGAATCTGTAGAAAGCTCGCGTCGGAGGCGCGCTGCGGCTTTCGAAATCGCTGGTGGCGGGGTGCGCCTGTGCTATATGCAGGCTCGCCGGATTTGTCCACCGTGCCGGTGCACTACCCTGTGGATAAGCACCCTGCAAAGGTCGCGAAGCCCCGCCCCACGGGGCTTTGCACCCGGTGCCCGCGAATCGGGCAGTGCCGGTCGCTAGCCCTCGCAGGCTGCGCGAATCTCGGGGGGAATCGGCAATGCTCGAATGCCGCCGCCTTCTTTCCGCCCCGCGAAGATGCGGACTTCCTCGCATTCGAGGATCAGGTCCTCGCCGCGGGTCACCCGATATTTCTGAACGAAGCTCTTCTCGCGCCATTCGGCGATCGTGACCGCGACGGATAGCGTGTCGCCGTAGCTCGCGGTCTTGACGAAGCGCGTGTGCGTGTCGACCAGCGGCGTGCCGATCACGCCCAGCGTCTTGGCGGTTTCTTCCCAGCGCGGCACGCCGCGCTCGACGAAGAAATGCCGCGAGGCGTTGTCGATCCAACGAAGGAAGTTCGGAAACCAGACGATGCCGGCAGGGTCGCAGTCGCCGAACTCGACCCGCACGGTGTAGATGACTTGAATGCTCATCGGAAAGAAGAAGCGAAAGAAGCGAGGATCAACCCATCTTGGTCGGCAGCCACAGCGCGATCATCGGGAACGCGATCAGGATCACCAGCCGGATGATGTCGGTCACGATGAAGGGCAGCACGCCCTTGAAGATCGTGGTGAAGCTTACGTCCTTTACCACGCTCTTGATGACGAAGACGTTCATCCCCACCGGTGGATGGATCAAGCCCAGCTCCACGGTCATCACGATGATCACGCCGAACCAGATCGGGTCGAAGCCGAGCGCCACGATCACCGGGAAGATGATCGGCACCGTGAGGATGATCATCGCCATCGCGTCCATCAGGCAGCCGAGCACCAGGTACATCAGCATGATCAGCGCCAGCACGCCGTAGCGGCCGATGCCGAGGCCGGTGAGGAACTCGGTGAGCTTCTGCGGGCTTTGCGTGATGGTGAGGAAGTAGCCGAACAGCAGGGCGCCGATCAGCACCGTGAACACCGCCGCGGCCGTGCGCGTGGCCGACAGCAGCGCCTCGCGGATCTTCGGGCCGTCGAGCTTGCGGCGCAGCAGCCCGAGGATGAAGGCGCCGCTCGCGCCCACGCCGCCGGCCTCGGTCGGCGTGAAGAAGCCGCCGTACAACCCGCCGATGACGAAGACGAACAGCACCAGCGGCGCCCACACGTTCTTGAGGTCGGCGACCCGCTCGGACCAGGGCTTGAGTTCGCCGCCGGGCAACCAGTCGGGCCGCGCCCGCACGATCAGCGCGATGGTCACGACATACATCGCCATCGCGAGGATGCCGGGCACGATGCCGGCCATGAAGAGCTTGCCGATGTCCTGCTGCGTGAGAATCGCGTAGACCGCCAGCACGGTCGACGGCGGCAGGATGGCGCCGAGCGTGCCGCCGGCCGCGATCACGCCGGTCGAGAACGATTGCGGATACTTGAAGCGCCGCATCTCGGGGTACGCCACGGCCGAGAACGTGGCCGCCGTCGCCACCGACGAGCCGCAGATCGCCGCGAAGCCGCCGCAGGCCAGCACCGTGGCCACGCCGAGACCGCCGCGCAGGTGGCCGATCATCGAGTTCGCCGCCTTGAAGAGTTCGCGGCTCACGCCCGACACGCTGACCAGCGCGCCCATCAGCATGAACATCGGGATCACGCCGAAGGTGTAGTCGGTCACGGTGCGCATCGAGGTCTGGCCGACCAGCTTGAGGGCGGGGCCGGGGCCGACGATCCAGGCATAACCGGTAACGCCGACCAGGCCCATCGCCATGCCGACCGGTACCCGCAGCAGCATCAATGCGAACAGCACCACGAAGCCGAGGACCGCAATTGCATCGGTGCTCATTCGTCTGCCTTTTGTTCGGGATGCACTTCGTCGAGAAGCTCGGGATTGAAGATCAGGCGCCAGGTGCGGATCGCGATCAGCACCACCGCCGACACGTCGCCCAGCCAGGCGACCGCGTAGAAGGGCCAGGTCGGGATGTTCATGTCGTAGGTGAGCACGTTGTCGACATAGGTGCCGCGCACCTTGTCGAACAGCATCGCGGTCTGCACCGCCACCACGAACAGCAGGATCAGCGTGGCGAACACGTCGATCGCGCGCTTCATGCGCGGACCGGCCGCGGTCCACACCAGGTCGACCGTGATGTGGCCGCCGCGGTAACTGGTCGCTGCGATGCCCCAGAAGATCAGGATGCCCAGCAGCATCCGCCCGAAGTCATACGAATCCGGGATCGAGGTGTTGAAGAACTTGCGCAGCACCACTGCCGCGAAGATGTTCAACGCCACGATGCCGACGAACATCGCGGCCAGCCACTCGATGCCGTTGATCATCCGGTCCATCGTGCCGACCGGCTTTTGGGTCACGGGTCCACCCGTCTCCATCGCCATTTGACGTGCTCCTCCGCCCAGCCGCCTCGGCGGCCTACAGCGCGGCCTTGTACTTGGCGAGGCTGGCCTTGAGCGAATCCATGACTGCCTTCGGATCCTGGCCGACCTTCTTCACGCCTTCTGCCCACTGCGCTTCGCCGGGTGCGGTCGCCTTGCGCCAGGCATCGAGCTGCTCGGGCGTCAGCTTGTAGACCTCGTGGCCGCTCTGCGCGGCGATCTTGGCGCGGCCGGCGAATTCGAAGTCGGCCCAGGGCGTGGCCACCTTCTGCGCCCATTCGCTGGTGCAGTGGTCGTCGATCACCTTCTTCTGGGCGGCCGACATGCTGTCGTACTTGCTCTGGTTCATGGCCCAGACGAAGTTGGTGACATAGAGCGGAACGTCCATGTGGTAGGTCACCACCTTGTCGATCCCGAAGAGGCCGATCGAACCCCACGGGAAGGTGATGGCATCGGCCACGCCGCGCTCCAGCATGTCGCGCGACTCGGGTGCCGAGGCCTGCACGTTGGTGCCGCCCAGGGCGGTGACCATCTGGCCAATGGTGCTGGTGGCGGGACGGATCTTCATGCCCTTGACGTCCGTCGGCATCAGGATCTTCTTGCGCGCATGGAAGGTGCCGGGGTCGTGCACGAAGGCGAAGCAGTACTTCACGTCCTTCATTTCCTTGGCCGCGTATTGGCGGTACCAGTTGTCGATGGCCGCGGAGCCTTCCTTGCCGTTGGCGAACAGGAAGGGTAGCGACGAGCCGGCCATGATCGGGAAGCGGCCGGGCTGGTATCCGGGGTTGACGTAGGCGAAGTCGGCGATGCCGTCGCGTGCCATGTCGTAGTGGTCGAAGGCCTTGCCGAGCTGCTCCGATGGGAAAAGGGTAGCGGTGATGCTGCCGTTCGACGCCTTCTTGATGTCGTCGGCCCAGGCCTGCAGCGACGGGTTGAGCGGATGCTGCGCCGGCACCCAGCTGGACAGCTTGAGGTTGACCGGCTTGTCTTGCGCGGCGGCGGGCGCGGCCGCGAGGAGGGCGGCAGAGGCCAGCACCGCCGCCCCTGCCAGGGGTGCGAGGGCAGCGAAGCGGGCGGCGGAGGCACGGCGCGGCGTGCGAGCGCGGCGGGCGGTGTCGATCGAGGCGTCGGCAGGAATGTTGGGCATGTGTTTGTCTCCTGGGGGTTGGGCTGATTTAGTTCGTTTCTATAACCTTTTTTCGCGGATGTCATCGTGGCTTTCCCGATCCCTGTCGGGCAAGCGACATGGCGCGAAGCCACCGAGTGGTCGCCATCCAACCCTGTTCTTGCTCGGACGATCCGGCGCAACGGCGGGCGTCCGGCGGGCCGCAGCCGCCGGCGTCAATCGCCGCGAGACGGGGAGTGCAAGGGCGGAATGTGGATTTCGAGCAACTCCGAGGGCTCGCTCGCCGTCACCTCGGCCGGCTCGCCGCCCGTGCGCAGCGTGGCGTGCTGCTTCCAGCTGCCGTCGCCTGCATGGCCGCTGCCGGACAGCACGAACACGATCGCCGCCGGTGCCAGCTGCACCTTGGCGCCGGCATCGAGGCCGACGACGCTCATCCGCATGCCGCGCGAGGAGAACACGCCGAGCGCCTTGCGCCGCACGCCGGGGATGGCGACGTCGGCCTGCCATTCGAAATCGGCGGGGTCGATGAAGACCGGCTGCGCGTAGTCGCTCTTCGGGTAGTCGAGCCGTCGGCCGTGGATGTGCTCCCACACCGCTTCGTAGGCATCCTGGTTCTTGCGTCCGCCGTCTTCCCTGGCGCGGCGGTAGATGCCGTTCTCGAAGCTGCCGAAGGCCTTCAGCTCGGCGACGCCGGCCTGGAATCGTTCTTCGGAGATGTAGCCGCTGCCGCTTGCGCCGCCGAACTGCAGCACCAGGGTCGCGGATTCGCCGGCGATGCTCTGCGGGCCGTAGAACACGCCTTCGGGAAAGTAGGCGACCGTGCCCGGGCGCATCACGCCATCGCGGGCGAAGTCGGCATCGCCCTTGAGCTGCACCCGCACCTGGTCGAAGTTGTGGCGGTGGCGGGGCGAGGCGAAGTCGGCGTAGGTCTGCGACAGCTGCAGGTAGAAGTTTTCGGGCGTCTCCTCGACGCCCTGCATCAACGATTGCGATCGAAACAGGCCGGCCCGCGCATGCGTGCGCTCGACCACCGGCACGTCGCTCAGGTTCACGATCTCTTCCATGGGGTCTCCGTTCTTTTTGAGAGGCCGCCCGATGATCGCGGCGGGCCGGGGCATTCGGCAATGCGATGACGCTGATAAGCGGTATTCAATGCGTGCATGCAGGCGCGAGTCGGCTTTCAGGCGAGTTCGGCGAGGTCCTCGATCTTTTCGATCTTCTGCAGCCGATCGAAGAGTCGTTCGCGGTCGATTTCGGGCGCGTCCGTGGTGCAGTCCATGAACTTGGCGCGCAGTTCGCCGGCCGCAAGCGGCGTCGCCATGTCGCCGCGCGTTCCGCTGACTTCGCCGCTGTCCAGCACGCGGCCATCGCGAAGGTGGATCGTCACGCGATCGCTGGCGGCAAGGCTCGGCTCGTAGCTGCAGCGGGTATCGGTGGTGGCGATGCGAACCCGGCCGAAGAGCGCCTGCACCTCGCGCCGCTGCACGAAGGCGTCCGAAAGCTGCACCAGCCCCACCTTGCGTTCGACCAGCGCAGCCGCGATCGCGAACTCGAGGCTGAACTTGGCTTCGAGCGCGGTCCGCGGCGCATGGTTGCGGAGCATGGCGTCCTGCGCGATGCCGATGGTCGCATCGATCTTCTCGATGTCGTCCGGGCGAAGGTCGTGCTGCGCCACCAGGTCGAGCGTCGCATCGATCACCCGGTGGGTGGCGAAGCACATCGGGTACTTCTTGACGGTCAGGCCGAGCGTCGCGATGCGCAGGCTCCGGCCCAGAACGTGGGAGACCGACTCTCGGTCGGCCTTGCCGGAAGGCGACAGCGCGGCGAGCAAACCGCCCGGATGTTCCAGCGCATCCGGCGACGACGTGAGCCCGGCTTCTGCGAGATTGACCGCGTCGATGCCCTGCGATGCGGCGCGGCCGGCATGGAAGGGCTTGGTCATGCTGCCGAAATTGGCGATGACGCCCGAGGCCATGCTGGCCGCGATGCCGAGCGCCTGTTGCGTGCGTCCGGCATCGAGCTGGCGCAGCGCGGCCACGGCGCCCGCCACCGCGACGACGCCGATCACCGCGGTCGGATGCCAGCCCTTGCGGTGATGCAGGTCGGCTTCGCGCGAGATCAGTTCGGCCCAGCATTCGTAGCCGATCACGTAGGCACGCAGCAGCTCTTCGCCACTTGCATGGAGGCGTTCGCCTTCGGCCATCAGGGCCGGTACCAGCACCACGCTCGGATGGCCGAGCAGCCCGACGTCGTCGTAGTCGAGCGCATGCCCGGCGGTTGCATTGATCAAGGCCGCATCGCGTGCCAACGCGCGCTCATTGCCCATCAGGAGGCGAGCCTCCGAGGAAGGAGCTGAATGCGCGGCGGCGAAGCGCCGCACCACCTGCGTCACCGGCTCGTCACGGCCGGCCAGCATCACGGCCACGGTGTCGGTGAAACCGTCGACCACGGTGCGGCGAACCGCGGCATCGAGCACCAGGGCTTCGGGTCGGCTCGCAAAGTCCGCCAGCTGGGCGGTGAGTCCATTCATCGGCATCGTCCTGTTCCGGTTCAATAAGACCGCGGCATGCCGAGCACGTGCTCGGCGATGTAGGCCAGCACCAGGTTGGTCGAGATCGGCGCGATCTGCTGGATGCGCGATTCGCGCCAGCGGCGCTCCACGTCGTATTCGCGCGCATAGCCGAAGCCGCCGTGCGTCTGCATGCAGGCCTCGGCCGCATGCCAGGCAGCCTCGCTTGCGAGCAGCTTGGCGATGTTGGCGTCCTCGCCGCAGGGTAGGCCGGCCTCGAAGAGCGCTGCGGCCTTGCGCAGCATCATGTCGGCGCCCTGCATCTCGGCGTAGGCCCGCGCGATCGGAAACTGCACGCCCTGGTTCTGACCGATCGGCCGGTCGAACACGATGCGTTCGGTGGCATAGGCCGAGGCGGTCTTGATGAACCAGCGGGCATCGCCGATGGATTCGTGCGAGACCAGGATGCGCTCTGCATTCATGCCATCGAGGATGCAGCGGAAGCCCTTGCCCTCCGGCCCGACCAGGTTCTCGACCGGCACCCGCAGGTTGTCGAAGAAGATCTCGGTGGTGTTGTGGTTGATCATCGCGTCGAGCTTGCGGATCTGCATGCCGTTGCCGCGCGCCTCGCGCATGTCGACCAGCAGCACCGAGAGGCCGTCGGTCTTCTTGGCGACCTGGTCGACCGGCGTGGTGCGCACCAGCAGCAGCATCAGGTCGGAATGCTCGGCACGCGAGATCCAGACCTTCTGCCCGTTGACGACGTAGTGGTTGCCCTCGCGCACCGCACGGGTCTTGAGCTTGGTGGTGTCGGTGCCGGTGGTCGGCTCGGTCACGCCGAAGGCCTGCAGCCGCAGCTCGCCGCTGGCGATCTTCGGCAGGTAGCGCGCCTTCTGCTCGGGGCTGCCGTGGCGCAGCAGGGTGCCCATGGTGTACATCTGCGCATGCGCGGCCGCGGCGTAGCAGCCGTTGGCATGGCATTCCTGCAGGATCACGCCGGCCGCCCGCAGCGGCAGCCCGGCCCCGCCGTATTCCTCGGGGATCAGCGCAGCCAGGTAGCCCGACTCGGTCATCGCCTGCACGAACTCGGCCGGGTAGGCTTCGCGCTTGTCGATGCCGCGCCAATATTCGTTCGGGAAATCGGCGCAGATGCGGCGCACGCTGTCGCGGATCTCGGGATAGTCCTCGCCCAGCGCGAGGGTCACGGCTTCGTTCGAATCGTTGGTCATGGTGTTCGGGTAGTCGGTTTGTTGGATCGTCGAGGCGACCGGTCAGGCGGGCATGCGCGCGCGCTCGGCCGCGGGTTGGTAGCGGGTCGGCAGGCCGGCGCGTGCCAGGCCGCCGTAGAGCGCAGTGCCCGGGAGATTGCGCGCGACGATCTCGCGCACGGCCACCAGCTTCTGCAGGTCGACCCCGGTCCGCATACCCATCGCGTCGAGCATGAAGCAGAGGTCGTCCATCACGATGTTGCCGGTCGCGCCGGGCGCGAACTGGCAGCCGCCGAGACCCGCGAGCGAGGCATCGAAGCGGCGCACGCCGCAGTCGAGCGCGGCGGCCACGTTGGCGAGGCCCAGCCCGCGCGTGTCGTGGAAGTGCGCCGACACCGGCAGGCTGCCGACCTCGGCCATCACCGCCTTGAAGGCCGTTCGCACCGAGATCGGATCGGCATAGCCGACCGTGTCGGCGATCATGATCTCGTCCGCGCCGGCCTCGGCCAGCGCCACCGCATAGCGCACCACGTCCTCGACCGGTATGCGGCCCTCGTACGAGCAGCCCAGCGCGGTCGACAAGCCGCCGAGGAGCTGCGGCCGCCCGCCGTCGGGCTGGCTGCGCACCAGGTCGGCGATGCGGGCGAAATCCGCGACCGAGTCTTCGCGCTCGCGCCGCACGTTCTTCTGGTTGTGGGTGCGGCTCACCGACATCACGAAGTTCAGCTTGTGGACGCCAAGCGCGATGCCGCGCTCGGCACCCTTGAGGTTGGGCACCAGCCCGAGCACGGTGAGGCCGTCGATGGCCAGGGCGCCTTCGACCACCTGCTGCGCGTCGACGAACTGCGGCACCAGCTTGGGCGGAACGAAGGATGTGACCTCGATCTCGCGCACGCCGGCCTCGGCCTCCGCGCGGATCCAGGCCAGCTTCTGGTCGGTGGGGAAGAGGGCGTCGAGCATCTGCAGGCCATCGCGCAGGCCCACCTCGCAGACGGTCACATCGGTATCGGAAGCAGCTTGGGTCATCTCGGGCTCCTCAAGGCGGTGGGGTTCATCGGGCGCGGAAGACAGGCTTGCGCTTCTCGTTGAAGGCGCTCACGCCTTCGAGCCGGTCCTCGGTCACGACCAGGCGGTTGTACGCCTCGATCTCGAAGCGGTAGCCGGTCAAAAGATCGACCTGCAGCCCGTGATGGATCGACTTCTTGGCCTGCCGGATCGCGAGCGGCGCGTTGTTCGCGATCTCGCCGGCGGTGGCCAGGGCCTGGTCGAGCAGGTCCGCCGTCGTCTCGCAGACCCGATTGACCAGCCCCCATTGCTCGGCCTCGTCGGCGCTGAAGGGCCTGGCCGTGAAGATCAGCTCCTTGGCGCGCCGCTCGCCCACCGCGCGTGCCAGTGTCTGGGTGCCGCCGCCGCCCGGCATGATGCCGAGCCGGGTTTCCGACAAGGCGAAGCGCGCGCTCTTGACCGCATAGACGAAGTCGCAACCCAGCACGGTCTCGCAACCGCCGCCGTAGGCATGGCCGTTGACCGCGGCGATCACCGGCACCTGGCTCTCGAGCAGGGCCATGAAGGACCGCTCGAACAGTTCGTGCTGCGCGCGCCAGGCTTCGCTGGTCATGCCGTTGCGCTCCTTGAGGTCGCCGCCGGCACAGAACGCGCGATCGCCCGCGCCGGTCAGCACCACCGCGCGGATCTCGCCGGGCTCGGCACCCAGGCGGGTCCAGAGGTCGAGCGTGTCGCGGCCCATCTGCGTGTTGATGGCGTTCAGCGCAGCGGGTCGGTCGAGCGTCACCTTGAGCAGGTGGTCGCCGATCTTCTCGAGCCGCAATGTTTCGTAAGTCGGAAAGTCGCTCATCCATCCACCTTCTCGGAATCCATCAGTCGGTCGGTATCGGCGCCCAGCGCGGGCGAGGCGGAGCGCGGCTGCGGCCGCTCGCCGTCGAAGCTGATCGGCAGGCCGATCATCGGAATGCTGGCGCCGGGCACCGGTTGCAGCATGCCGAGGGCGCGGGTCTGTTCGTGCGCCAGCATCTGCTGCACGTTCTGCACCGGCGCACAGGGCACGCCGGCCTGGTCGAGCAAAGCCGACCAGTGGGCGTTGCCCTGGGTCTGCATCACGCCCTCGATCGCCTCGTTGAGCGCCGCGATGTTGCGAACCCGGTCCGGGTTGCCGATGAAGCGGGGGTCCGAGGTCCATTCCGGATGGCCGAGCACGTTGCAGAAGCCGCGGAACAACTTGTCGTTGCCGGCCGCCACCACCAGCTCGCCATCTGCGGTGCGAAAGGCGCGGTAGGGCGCGATGCCGACCTGGCCGGACCCGACCTTGCGCGGCATCTCGTTCGATGCCAGGTACTGGGCCGAATGCATCGTCATCCAGGCGGTCGCGGTTTCGAACAACGACACGTCGACCACGCCGCCGACGCCGGTCGTCTTGCAGCGCAGCAGCGCCGACACGATGCCGATCGCGCCCCACATCGCGGTGCCGATGTCGATGATCGAAGGCCCGACCCGGACCGATGGCCAGCCTTCCTCGCCGACCACGCTCATGATCCCGCCGAAGGCCTGCATCAAGGGGTCGTAGCCGGGATGGGAGGCGAGCGGCCCCTTGGCACCGAAGGCGCCGAGGTTGCAGTACACGAGGCTGGGCTTGCGGGCGAGCAGCGCCTCGGCGCCGAGCCCGAGCGCGTCGGCCTGGCCGGGCCGCAGGTTCTGCAGCACCACGTCGGCACGCTCGACGATCAGCTCGATCAGGCGTTCGCGCTGCGCCGGATCGCGCAGGCTGCACACCACCGATTGCTTGTTGCGATTGAGCGATTGAAAGGTGGCGGCCGCGCCGTCGACGAAGGGCGGCCCCCAATTGCGGGCATCGTCGCCCTCGGGCTTCTCGACCTTGATGACCTCGGCGCCGAGATCGCCGAGGATCTGCCCGGCGTACGGGGCTGCCACGCTGTGGCCGAACTCGATCACGACCATGCCGGCCAGCGGCAGCGTCGACGGAATGGCGGTTTTTTCTGCTGTCATGGATGCGAGAAAAATAGGACCGCTCACTCGGGCTGGATGCCGATGGCCTTGATCAGCGTGCCGCGCTTTTCATAGTCGGCCTTCTGCTGCGCCGCGAACTGCTGTGCGGTGCTGCCCACCACCAGCAGGCCGGCGGCATCGAGCTTGGCGGCAACGTCGGGCGCGGCGAGCGCCTTCACGATCGAGTCGTGCAGCCGGGTGACGATCGGCGCCGGCAGGTTCGGCGGGCCGAAGAAGCCGAGCCAGGACGACATCTCGAAGCCGGGCAGGGTCTCGGCAATTGTCGGCACGTTCGGAAGCCCCGGGTAGCGCTCCTTCTCCGTTACGCCCAGCACCTTGAGCTTGCCGCCCTGGATCTGCGCGGCCACGGTCACGTAGCTCGAGAAGATGATCGGGATCTGTCCGCCGAGCACGTCGGTCGCGGCCGGGCCGCCGCCCTTGTAGGGCACGTGGACCATCTCGATGCCGGCCATCTGGTTGAGCATGGCGCCCGAGAGGTGATGCGGCGAGCCCTGGCCGGCGCTGCCGTACGACACCTTGCCCGGGTTCTTCTTGGCGTAGTCGATCAGCTCGCGCACGTTGTTCGGCGGGAACGACGGATGCGCGACCAGCACCAGGATGTTCTTGGCGGCGAGCGTGATCGGGGTCACGTCCTTCAGCACGTCGAACGGAAAGTTCTTGAAGAGGTGCGCATTGGAGGTGTGCGTCGCGTCCGTCGCCAGCAAGAAGGTGTAGCCGTCGGGCGCCGCCTTGGCGACGAAGTCGGAGCCGATGTTGCCGCTCGCGCCGCCCTTGTTGTCGACCACCACCGGCTGGCCCAGCTCCTCGCCGACCTTCTGTCCGACCAGGCGCGCGACCGCATCGGTCGAGGCGCCGGGCGGGTAGGGCACCACCATCTTGATCGGCTTGTTCGGGTAGGCCGACTGGGCCGCGGCCGCCATCGAGAAACCCAACACCGCGAGGGCCGCGGCGGCCCGGCGAAACCATCCTTGCATGCTGTCTCCTGTGCCCGCGAGCCACCGGCCGGCGACATGCGGCTCAGAGCGGTTGCAGTCATTTTCCTAATGTCCGGACATTATCGGACAGGGGTGCAGGATGAGTCAACGCGAAGTCCCCGCAAGCTTGGGTTGCGACAGGCCGCAAACGACGCGGTCGTGCGGCGGGCTGCCGCCGCCGCGCAGGCGTCTCAGGCGTAGTCGAGCCGCCAGCGGGTGGAGAGCTTGAAGCGGTTCTGCGGATAGATGTTGATCGACACGGACATCAGCGCATCGCCTTTGCCGAGGTAGTACCGAAGCACGTACAGCGCGGGGCTGCCGGCCCTTGCGCCGAGCAGCGAGCCGACCTTCTTGCCGATGGCGATGCAGCTGATCTCTTGCCGAACCTCGCTCACCTTCTCGCCGTGCAGGTCTTCGATGAGCCGATAGATGGTGACGCCGGCTTCGTGGATGCGCTCACGGATTCGCTCGTAGGCCGGATGCACCAGCATCTCGGTGTATGAGATCGGCTGCTCGCTGCCCGCCGGATAGCGCAGCGTCGAGAACTTGAGCCATCGCTGCCCGCGCGCCTCACTGAGGATGTCTGCAAGTTCGCCTTCGATCCGCACCCATTCCTCCGAGAGGATCTTCAGTTGTGTCTGCTTGGTGTAGTGCACCAGGTCCGCGATGTCGGAGATGGTGGCCATGTAGCGCGATTGAGTGCTGGCCGATTTGACGGTGGTGCCGATGCCCGCCCGCCGCGTGATCAGACCCATGTCGGTCAGTTTGCGGATGGCTTCCCGAGCGGTGTAGCGCGAAACCCCGTAGTGCTCCGCGATCTCGACTTCGGGTGGAAGCATGTCGCCGATGCCGTAGCGACCTCGTTCGATGTCGCCGATCAATGCGTCGGCCACCATCTGGTACCGCGGCCCGGCGCTGCCGAGGCGGGTAGATGGAGCGGAGTGCGGCGCAGCCTTGGTTGGACGAGGGTTCTTCTTGATGCTCATGAAGGCGTGCAGAAGGCGGGCATGCGTGGCGGCGACAGTTAGTAGGGCGGTGCTTCGGGAAGAAGGCCCGCCAACGAATGGGGACGCCGTCGATGCGGGTATGCGTGGAGCTGCACCGACGCCGCCGGATCATATGCGCGGCGCCAGTCCTGCTTCAGCCGCTTTCGCACCGTGCTCGTGCGAAAGCCGTGATTTCACACGCCGGTCGTGCCGGCCCGCGCGCCTGCAGCCGCGCCTGCCCGCGGCCGCTTCATCCAGCGAATCGGCTGCGCCTTCACCGGGCGTGCCGGCGCACCATGCCGCACCAGGGCCGCGTCCAGCGCCTTGCCGGCGTCGTCGGACAGCGCGGCTTCGCGCGCAGCGGCGATCGCCTGCGCTCGAACGGCGGGCGAGCCGTCCGGAAGCGGGGCGGCGGCCAGGTGGTCGATGACGTGCAGCAGGTTTTCCTTGCCGCGCTCGTTGGTGCTGCCGTAACCCTTGATCAAGCGACCGCACAAGGCGATCTGGTGGCCGAGCGCCCAATCGGTGCGGGTGCCCGCGACCACGGCCGCCAGCCAGCGCTCGATCAGGGCCTGCTCCTCGGCGAAGCGGCTGCCGCGCTTGCGCAGCCACCGCAGCGACGACAGCAGCCGGAGCGAGGCCATGCCGAAGACCGAATGGCTGCCCACCTGGAGCGGCAGCGCCCAGGGCGACTGGCGCCGCCGGTCCCAGGCCGTGATGCGGCGAGCGAGCGGCTTCGGCATCAGTGCCGCGAACTCCGGCGCGCCGGGCTTGAAGTGGTCGTAGACCTTCACGATGTCGTCGTCGCCGGCCTTGACCTCGCCGCGCACCCGCTCGGCCCGGCTCCTGCGGCTCTTGAGTTCGGCCACCCGCACGATGTCGTCGAAGGCCATCCAGAGTGCCAGCCAGCGCGCCATCTCGTGCGTCACCTCGAAGCCGCCGGCGGCGCTCGGGTCGGACATGCGTTCGGCTTCGAGCACCTTCTGCAGCCGCTCGACATAGAGGTCGGCGTAGGCCGCATCCTGGTAGTCGAGCACCCGCGCATGGCCGAGCGCGAGCATGCCGCGAAGCTGCGGCGGGAAGCGGTTGGCGACCGAATCCGGCAGCGCGTGCGCGGGAAGCGTGTCTTCCGGCGTGCTGGCCATGAGGCGGCTCACCAGCGCCGCCTGCTCGCGCGGGCCGTTGACTGCATCGAAGGCCTTGGCGAAGCCGCGCAGGCTCGCGGCCGCCATCTTGCTGACCTTCTCGGGTGCGCTGGTGTCGCCGCCGCGCACCACGGTCTCGTAGGCTTCGCGCGGAAACGGAAAGAGGCCGCTGCCGGCGATGGCGCCCAGCATCACGGCGCTCACGATGGTGCCGGCCTCGCGCGCCGCAGCGCCCATGTCGAACACGTGATGCTCGCGGCTGAACGACTTGATCACGTCCAACAGGCGCGTGGCGTCGGCGCGGCCGTCGCCCGGCTGCATCCGCTCGGCCGTGGTGAAGGTCCGGCTCGACGAGCTGATCACCAGCGTGCGCTGCGGTGCGCTCATGCCGTTGCCGATCTGGCGCACCGTCTCGAGCAGTTCGGACGAGATGATGGCGTCGAGTGCGCCGGGCACCGGGCTCAGGCTGAAGATCGGCTTGCGCCCGCCGAGCTCGGCCAGCGGCACCGGAAAGACTTCGATGTAGTAGGTGGTGGCGCCGGTTCGCTGCGCCACGCCGGGGATCGAGGTGCTCTGCGCCGCATAGCCCGCGTGGCGGGCGATGTCGACCAGCCATTCGGTCAGGACGCCGCCGCCTTCGCCGCCGAGGGCGCAGACCAGGAGGGTGATGGGTTGGGTCTTGTTCATCGGGTTCGTGTATTCGTTCGGATGGAGTCGATGCTTCGGTCTTGATCAGGCCGGCTGCAGGGCACGCACCACCGCGCCGCGCAGCGAATGCAGCAGCCTCTCGTGCCACTTCGGGTTCTGCACCACCTCGGCCCGGTAGAAGCTCGGGCAGAGCGTGGCCGCATGCGCGTTCGCGCCGCACAGGCCGCAGCCGACGCAGCCGTCGATCACGGTCGCGACCGGGTCGACCTTGAGCGGATCGGGGTTGTCCTTCAGCGTCAGCGTCGGGCAGCCCGAGAGGCGAATGCAGGCATGGTCGCCGTTGCAGACGTCCTCGTCGACGCCGTACTTCACCCGCACCACCCGCTTGCCCTTCTTGAGCAGGCTCGCGATCCACGGCTTCATGCGGCGCTGGCGCTCGAGCTGGCATTCGCCCTCGGCGATGATGACCTTGAGGCCATCGAAGTCGCTGGTGAAAGCCTCGTTCAAGGTCGCACGCATCTGGTCGACGTGATAGGTGTGCACGGTGCGCAGCCACTTGACGCCGAGGCCCTGCAGGGTCGATTCGATGGTGTTGTTCTTGTCGACCAGGCTCTGCTGCTTGTCGACCGCGCGTTCCTTCACCTCGTCGTCCGGCGTCGAGATGATGTCCTGCGTGCCGGTGGCCGAGGTGTAGCCGTTTTTGAAGATCAGCAGCACCGCGTCGTCGCCGTTGAAGAGCGCGCTCTGCACGCCGGTGAGCAGGCCGTTGTGCCAGAAGCCGCCGTCGCCCATGATCGACAAGGTGCGTCGCTGCATCATCGGCGACACGCCGGCGCGGCTCGCGAGGCTCATGCCGTAGCCGAGGATCGAGTGGCCCATGCTGAAGGGCTCGAAGGTGCCGAAGGCATGGCAGCCGATGTCGGCCGCGATGTGTACCGGGCCGCTGTCCTGCTGCGCGAGCTTGAGCGCCGAGAACACCGGGCGCTCGGGACAGCCGACGCAGAAACTCGGCGGCCGGTTCGGAAGCGGCGTCTCGAGCTGGGTCGCGACCGCGGCCCGGCGGTCCTGGTTGCCGGCGAGCCAGCCCTTGGCCGAATCCTGCGAATGCTCGGGCAGGTAGCGTGCGACGAACTTAGCGAGCCCGGTCGACAGCACCTCGACGCCATACTCGCCGGCGGCAGGCAGCAGGTCGCAGCCATGCAGCGGCGTCTGGATGTCGCGGCGGCGGAGCAGGGTCGCGATCTCCTGCTCGATGTATTCGGGCTGGCCTTCCTCGACCACCAGCACGCCTTCCTTGCCGACGCAGAAATCGGCGACTTCCTCGGGCACGATCGGATAGGCCACGTTGAGCACCAGCATCGGGATGTCGGTCGCGCCGAAGGCATCCGCCAGGCCCAGCTGCTGCAGGCTGCGCATCAAGGCGTTGTAGAGCCCGCCCTGCACGATCAGGCCGACGCCTTCGTGCTTGCCGGGGAAGTGCTCGTTGAGCTTGTTCTCGGCGATGTAGCGCCGGGCGGCCGGCAGGCGTTCGTCGCCCTTGAGCTTCTCGTGCCGGAAGGTGACCGGCGGATGCGCGAGCCGCATGTAGTCGAAGCCGGCCGGGTTCTCCATCAGCGCGCGGGTCGAGACCAGCGGCGGCTGGTTGTCCTTGCAGTCGAAGCTGCCGCGCACATGGCAGGTGCGGATCCGCAGTTCCATGATGCACGGCATGTTCGAGTGTTCCGAAAGGCGAAAGCCGTGCTCCACCATGTTGACCATCACGCCCAGGTCGGGCCGCGGGTCGAGCAGGCACATGCTCGACTTGAGCGCATAGGCATGGGTGCGCTCCTGGATCACCGAGGCCCCTTCGCCATAGTCCTCGCCGACGACGATCAGCACGCCGCCCTTGACGCCCGGCGACGACAGGTTGGAAAGCGCATCGGCCGCGACGTTGGTGCCGACGATCGACTTCCAGGTCACGGCGCCGCGCAGCGGATAGTGGATCGAGGCGCCGAGCATGGCCGCCGCCGAGGCTTCGTTCGAGCAGGCCTCGACATGCACGCCGAGCTCGTCCATGTAGGGCTTGGCCTGCACCATGACGTCGAGCAGGTGCGAGACCGGCGCGCCCTGGTAGCCGCCGACGTACGAGACGCCGGATTGCAGCAGCGCCTTGGTGATGGCGAGGATGCCCTCGCCGTGAAAGGTGTCGCCCGCCTTCAGGCGCAGCGCTTCGATTTCCTTGCTGAACGAGACTTCCAAATCGTGGCTCCTAGGGATGGGTTGAGGTCTTGGGGTACTGTGGTTTCAAGAGCGTTCGCGTGGCTTTCCACGCCACCGGCCTGCAGCCGGCGGCCCGCTCCGATCGGTCACTTGGCGGCGGGCTTCGGCGCTTCGGCGGGGAAGCGCGCCACGTAATAGGCGAGGGTGTCGAGGTCGGCTGCCGAGATCGGCCCGACCGCCTCGGGCATGGCCCGGGTGTAGCCGGGCCGCTTGCCCGACTTGTATTCATGCAGCGTGAGGGCGAGGTAGTCCTCGCGTTGCTGGCCGATGCGCGGTACCTGCTGGCCGCCGCTCAGGTCGGCGCCGTGGCACATCACGCAGCGATGCTCCTTGGCGAGCGCCTCGCCCTTGGCCATGCGCGCGGCATCGGGCGGCGATGCGGGCGCCGGGGCGGGGACCGCCGGCAAGGTTGCGATGTAGTCGGAGAAGCCGCGCAGGTCGTCGTCCTTCATGGTCTTGGCGATGGCGCTCATGGCCTCGTTCGCGCGACGGCCTTCGCGAAACAGATAGAGCTGCGTGATGGCGTAGAACGAATGCTGGCCAGCCAGGACCGGCGTACCTGCCATGTCGCTGCGGCCGTTCGCGCCATGGCAGGCCGCGCACACCTGTGCGAAGCGCTGCGCATAGACCGGGTTGGCTGCGGGCGCGGCGGCCGCCGCCGCCGCAGGCTTGGCCTGGGCGGCGGGCTTGGCTTGCGCCCAGGCCGAACCGGCGGGCAGCGCCAGCGCGACGGCCAAGGCCGCCAGGCCCGCGGCGCGAGTCAGCAAGTGCGGCCGATACCTCATTTGCCGTAGCTGATCCGGTAGATCGCGCCCGCATGGTCGTCGCTGACCAGCATCGAGCCGTCCTTGAGCACCAGGAAGTCGACCGGTCGGCCGAGGTAGGTGTTGTTCTCGACGAAGCCGGTCATGAAGGGCTCGACCTTGGCGCCGCCCTTACCATCGGGCCAGGCGACCGCGACGTCGGCGTACTTGACGGTGCGGTTCCAGGGGCCGTGGCGGGCGATGAACATCGCCCCCTGGTACTTCGCCGGGAACATCTTGCCTTTGTAGAAGGTGAGCCCCAGCGCGCCGGCATGCGGGCCGAGCAAGGCCGCCGGCTTCTGGAACTCGCTGCACGACTTGCCCCAGCCGAATTCCGGATCGGCGATGTTGCCCTGGTGGCAGAACGGGTAGCCGAAATGCTGGTTCGGCTTGGTCACCACGTTGAGCTCGTCGTTCGGGATGTCCTCGCTCATCCAGTCGCGGCCGTTGTCGGTGAACCAGAGCTGGCCGGTCTTGGGATCGAAGTCGAAGCCGACCGAATTGCGAACCCCGGCTGCAACGGTCTCGATGCCGGTGCCGTCGAGGTTCATGCGGTGGATCTTGGCGTTCTCGCCCGGGTCGCAGATGTTGCAGGGCGCGCCGACCACGAAGTACAGCTTGTCCTGGTGCACCCGCAGGTAGCGCCAGCTGTGATCGTCGCCGCCCGGCAGCTTGTCGTAGATGACGGTGGGTGTGCCGACGTTGTCGAGCTTGTCCTCGACGTTGTCGTAGCGCATGATTTTTTCGTTGGTCGCGACGAAGAGGGAGCCCTTGTGGTACTCGATGCCGGTGGCGTACTTCATCTTGTCGATGATGGTCTTGGGCTCGCGCTTGGCGCCCTGCTCGGGCAGCACGTAGACCTTGTTGCCGACGAAGAGGGTGCTCACGAAGATGTTGCCCTTCGCGCCTTGCCGGAGCTCCCGCGCATCGAGCACGCCCGAGGCCCAGGTCTCGACCTTGAAGCCGGCTGGCAGCTTGAATTTCTTGGTCGGCAGCTGGTCCGCGGCCGTCGGGATCGGAAAGGCCGCGACCGGCGCCATCCGGGTGGCGGCCTCGGTCTTCGGGCGACCCTTGGCCCAGCCCGGCTCGTCCGCGGGCGCCGGCTGGGCCATGGCCGAGAGGGTGGTGCCCATCAGCGCCGCCAAGGCCGCCGACATCAAAAATTGTTTCCTGAGCATTTGCTTGTCTCCTTGTATGTCTTCTCGAGGCACGGTCTGTGCCCCGGGGCGAGTGTGCGAGGCATTCGGCAAGCCATCAATAGAATATTCGTGCTAACTAACATGAAGCCGATGCATATCGACACGATCGACCTCAACCTGCTCCGGCTGTTCGATGCGATTTACCGCGCACGCAGTGTGAGCCGGGCCGCCGAGTCGCTGCACCTCACCCAGCCGGCAGCCAGCCATGGCCTGGGGCGGCTCCGGCTGCTGCTGGGTGATGCGCTGTTCGTGCGGGCGCCGGGCGGCGTGGCCCCCACGCCTCGCGCCGAACGGCTGGCGGTCGCCGTCCAGTCGGCGCTCGGTACGCTGGAGGAAGCGCTCGAAGAGCCGGACAGCTTCGATCCGGCGGCGTCCCGCAAGACGTTCCGGATCCACATGAGCGATATCGGCGAAGGGCGCTTCCTGCCGGCGCTCATGGCGCAGATGGGCCGAATGGCGCCGGGCGTACGCCTGGAGACGCTGCCGCTGTCGCCCGACGAGATCGCGCCCGCGCTGGACAGCGGCCGGGTCGACTTCGCCTTCGGGTTCCTTCCGAAAGTGGCCGACACCCAGCGCGCACCCTTGCTCAACGATCGCTACATCGTGCTGCTGCGCCGCGATCATCCCTTTGCCCGCGCCAGGCGGAGCGCGCCGGCCCTGCTCGAGGCGCTGAAGAAGCTCGAATACGTCGCGGTCCGCACCCATGCCGAAACCCTGCGAATCCTGCAGCTGCTCAACCTGGAAGATCGGGTTCGCCTGACCACCGAGCACTTCATGGTGCTGCCGGCGATCGTTCGGGCCACCGACTTGGCCGTGGTCATGCCGCGCAACATCGCGCGCGGGTTCGCCGAAGAGGGCGGCTACACGATCGTCGAGCCCGCCTTTCCGCTGCGCGACTTCACGGTGTCGCTGCACTGGAGCAAGCGCTTCGAGGCGGATGCGGCGAACACCTGGATGCGGCATTTGGTCAGCGAGCTGTTCAGGAATTTCCAGGCCAGTTCGCAATAGATTTGTCTTGCAATTGACAGAATTGGCGAGAATGACAATTAATTGTCACAAAATCTGCTAATCATTTAGATTTTGCGAGATTTCCGCTCGTCCGAAATTACCGGCCGTTGATCGGGGCTGCGTTGACGCCAATTTGACTGGATTTCTAAGATCGCGCCACTCCTATTCGAGGGCTCGGCGTTGAAAATTCAATTCGCCCGTCTTCTTCCCGATCAATTAGCGTACCGCCCAATGCGGCTCAGGAAATGAAGCGAACTGCCAATCCAATTCAATCCATCCGACGTCGTAGAAGACGCTCCGGATTCACATTGATCGAACTCATGGTGGTGTTGGGCTTGGTCGCCATCCTCGGCACGCTCGCTGCCCCCAGCTTCGTTTCCCTGATCGAAATCAATCGCCTTCAAACCAAGGCCAACAGCTTTCTCAATGACCTGCAATTCGCTCGCTCCGAGGCGATCAAGCAGGGTCTTCCGGTTTATATCTGCCCGACTGCCGACAACGCGGTTTGCTCCGGCGCCAACAATTGGGCAACCGGATGGCTGGTCTATGTCGACGCCGATTCCTCGGGCACGCTCGATTCCGGCGAGCAGATCACCCGAATTCGCTCGGCCTGGTCGGACCAGGACACTTTCGTGGCCAATGCGCCAGCCGCCGGCGCCACGCTTCCTTTGCAAATCGGCTATTCGCGCGACGGCCTTGCGCTTCTGAGCGGCAGTTCGGCGCTGCTCTCGCTTCGAACCGCGTCGGCCAACGCGAATGCCATGCGCTGCATCGCGATCGAACCCGCCGGCCGTGCCGCGGTCGTGGTTGGCGGCACCGGGAGCTGCACGTGACCCCGCATGCCTCTCGATTCGAAGGCGGCTTCTCGCTGATCGAAGTCCTGGTCAGCATGCTGCTGGTGGCGATCGGCTTGCTCGGGGTCTCCAAGATGCAGGCTGCCGGCATTTCGAACAGCCAGATCGCCCGCGAACGTTCGCTGGTCTCGCTGCAGGCTTCGAGCCTGGCGGCAGCGATGCATGGCAACGCGAAGTTCTGGAGCGAGGCCGGCGTTCTTTCGGTGAGCTTGAAGGGCTCCGGCAACATCGCCGGCAGCAGCGCAACCGCGTTCTCGTCGACGAAAGCCTGCACCACCTTCTGCACCGAATCCGAATTCGCGGCCGACGACCTGCGCGGCTGGATGGGCGCGATGGCGCTGCACTTTCCGAACTACGCGGCAAGCATCGGCTGCGACGGCACCGTGCCCCAGCGCTGCGTGATCCGGATCGACTGGGCAGAAAAGTATGTCGCGGTCAACGCGACGACCGCCAGCGCGGCCGGCGCGGCGCAGCAATCGCGGCAAGGCTTCAGCCTGGTGGTGCAGCCATGAAGCGAAGCCACCGCCTTTGCCCGGTCCGCGACGCACAGCGCGGCTTCAGCCTGATCGAACTGATGGTGGCCGTGACCATCGGCCTCTTCGTCGCCCTCGGCCTCAGCGCGATCTACCTCAACATGAAGCAGACCTTCTCGTCCCAGCAGCAACTCGCCGAGCTGCAGGACTCGGAGCGATTGGCACTGGCGGTGTTGACCACCACGATCGAATCGGCCCGGTACTTCCCGACGCCGAACCTGCTCACGGCCTCCACGGCGCTCCCGGCCGTGCCGACCTTGTTCGTTGCCACGCAGGGCCTGTCCGGAACAAAAGGCGCTGCAGGCGCGAGCGATACCGTCACCTCGCGCTTCGTCACCGCGCCGGGCGACACCGTCATGGATTGCCTCGGCAATGCCCAACCGGCGACCGCGACCCTGAACCGGACCGTGGTCAACACCTTCTCGGTGGCGGGCAACTCGCTGGTTTGTTCGACCACCATCGACGGCGTCACCTTGTCTTCTTCATTGGTCGGCAACGTCACCAGCTTGAAGGTGCTCTACGGCGTGGACAGCGACAGCGCGTCCGACGACTACCGCTCGGCCGACGTCTACCTGGATGCGGCTGCGGTATCCGCCATGGTCGATGGCTGGCTCTCGGTGCGGACCGCACGAATCACGCTCAGCTTCCAGAACCCTTTCTCGACCGCTGCCGCACCGATCGCATGGACGCAAACCGTGGCGCTGATGAACCAGCTGGGACCCAAAGTCAAATGAACCGACCTGCTTCTCGTCCCGGGCCGCTGCACCGGCGACCTGCCCGCGGCTTCGTGCTGGTGGTGTGCCTCCTGATGCTGGTCGTGATGAGCCTGCTGTCGGTCGGCGTCTTTCGTGCCGCGAACAACCAGGAGCGCCTCGCCGGCAACACGCGCGAAAAACAGCGCGCGCTGCAAGCGGCCGAGAGCGCGTTGCAGTACGCCGAGGACTGGCTCAGGACCAATCCTTCGGTCGTGAGCGGCACGACCTGCGCCGGCGTGGTCGACTTCACGGCAGCGGGTGGCATGCGGATCTGCACCGCCGCGATCGCGACGCCGACGGTCGTTCCGTGGACCGTCGGCACCAAGTACCTTCCGTCGTACATGACCGTGGCGGCTGGCGGCGGACTCACCAGCACGGGCGACGTCAACTACGCGGCGCAACCCATGTTCCACATCCAGGCCCTCGGCTCGAGCCCGGGCGGATCGGGACTTCTCTACAAGGTCACGGCCCTCGGCCACGGCGGCGACATCGCCACCGTCGCCGTGATCGAAAGCGTGCTCGAACGCGGCGCCGGTACAGCCACCGGCCTCTCCGGTCTCTAAGCGGAACCATCATGAAACAACGACTCATCTTCTTGGGGCTGGCCTGCCTCGCCCATTCGGGTGTGCAAGCCCAGGTGCAGGGGATCAAGGACTCGCTGTCGGGGGCGACCTCGACCTTTCCGTGGACCTCCTTCGGCGGTGCGTGCCTGACCGCCGGCAATGGTTCGGTCAGCACAATTCCCGCGTGCGGAAACAAGGACTACCTCAACCGAACCCATTACGGCGGTGTCACGGGTCTCCTGCCCGACCCGATCGGCCAAGGCGCGCTGCGCCTGACGAACAACGGCAACCAGCACACGGGCGGCGTGGTGTCGGACTTCACGGTGCCGACCAATGCCGGCCTGGAGATCACCTTCAGCACCGTGACCTACGGCGGCGACGGTGCGGGCAATCCTGCACAGGGCGCCGACGGCATGAGCTTCTTCGTCTCGGACGGCTCGGTCCCGGCTTCGATCGGCGCCCGGGGCGGCAGCCTCGGCTACACCTGCTCGAATCTTTCGGCCACCACCGTCGTCAAGACGACGCCGGACGGCGTCATCGGCGGCTATTTCGGCATCGGCATCGACGAGTACGGCAACTTTGCGAACGAGGCCGACACCACGAACACCGGCATCGGTTTCGCGGGCAATCGGGTTTCGATTCGGGGCGGAGGGAGTACGGCCTTCGCGGAATTGAACAGGCTGTACCCGACCTACTACCCGTCGAGCTTCACCGTCGACGAGCGCTATTTCGCGATTCAGAAGACCTGCGCCGGAGGGAAGATCTACGACTTCAGAACCAAGAACTTCACCACGCCGACGGCAATCGCCGACCTGCCGAGAAACTACAAGTTTTTGGATTCGCGTGCTTTCGTCGGTTCCGGATCGATCACCACGATCGCGAATCAACAAAAATCCTCGAGTCCCCGCCGCGCGCTCGCCACCGAACTGACCTATCGCGTCAAGATCTCGCAAAGCGGCATCCTGGACATGGGCTACAGCGTGAACGGCGGTGCGCAGCAGGCCGTGGCGACGCAGCGCGACATGAAGGTGGACGGCGGGCCGATGCCGGCAACCTTCAGGTTCGGTTTCGGAGCATCGACCGGCGGCGGCACCAACATCCACGAGATCACCTGCTTCAAGGCCGGTCCGCCGGACCTCTCGAACAGCTCGGCCGGAACCAACGTGCAATCGGCGAAGGTGCAGGCGGGCTCGCAGGCCTACCTCGCCTTCTATCACCCCAACAACTGGTGGGGCGAGCTTCGCGCGCACGACCTGCTGGTCGATCCGGTCACCGACATGCTGAGCATCCATCCGGTGCCGACCTGGGATGCCAGTTGCAATCTGACGGGCGGCGCATGCGCTTCGACCAAGCAGCCCGCTCAACCGGCGCAGGATCCCGACCGTCGAAGGATCGTCACCTGGAACACGCAAACGCAGACCGGCGTCCCGTTCCGCTGGCCCTACCTGACCAACGACCAGCGAAACAGCCTGAGGAGTCTGCAAGCTCTCGACTACCTTCGCGGCAGGCGCGACAACGAAATCCAGCCGGCCGGTGTCACGGGCTCGTTTCGGTATCGCACCGGCATCCTCGGCGACATCGTGAATTCGAGTCCCACGTGGGTCGGACCCTCCCAGTCGCCGTATGGAGGCGTCTGGGTCGACAAGCTGGACGCCGGCGCGACCCTTCCCGAAAACAGCGCCGGTGGCCAGAGCTTCAGCGCCTTCAAGGCGCAGACGGCCACCCGGCCCAACGTGGTCTACGTCGGCGCCAACGATGGCTTGTTGCACGGCTTCCAGGCGGGCGCCTACGATGCCGACAACAACTTCAAGGCCACCGGGGGCTCGGCGCCCAACGATGGCAAGGAAGTGCTCGCCTATGTTCCGCCGAGCGTGATCGACACCATCCGCTCGGCCGCCTCGGGGCTCGACTACCTGAGCGAAACCTACGCCCACAACCTCTACGTGGACGGTACGCCGGGTGCCGGCGACCTGTACTTCGGCAACGCCTGGCACACCTGGCTGGTCGGCGGGCTGGGTGCCGGCGCCGATGCGCGCGGCGTGCTGGGCCAGAGCGAGGCCGCAGCCAAGGGCGCGATCTACGTGCTCGACGTGACCGACCCACGGGTGTTCAGCGAGGTGAGGGCCAGGCAAGTCGTGAAAGGCAACTGGACCTCGGACAACCTGGCTTGCACCGGAACGCCGAACTGCGGCGACTCGCTCGGGCACAGCTTCGGCGCGCCGCTGATCCGGCGTCTGCACAACGGCAACTGGGCTGCACTGTTCGGCAACGGACTCAACAGCAAGAACGGCGAAGCGGGCTTGTTCGTGATGTTGATCGATCAGGCCGGTGCGGTGAGCTTCCGCCACCTCGCGACGGGCGCGGGGCCGAAGCGGGACGCGACCACGGGCGCGATCACGCAGCGAAACGGCATCGTCGAAGTCCAGTCCGCCGATCTCGACAAGGACCACATCACCGACTTCGTCTATGCAGGCGATGTATTCGGCAATGTCTGGCGCTTCGATCTGACCCATGCCGATCCGGATTCGTGGTCGGTCAGCAAGCGGTTCCAGGCCGCCGGCGGGCTGCCGATCACGACGGCCATATCGGTCTCGTCCAATCCCAAGATGGGCAGCCTCGGCGAGCCGGGCGTCATGTTGAGTTTCGGCACCGGCCGCCAATGGCAGCAGAGCGTGACCGCTGCAGCCCGCTACGCGCCGGGATCCCATCGGACCTACGGCATCTGGGATTTCGACATGAACGGCTGGAATGCCAAGTCGACCTACGCCCAGTACGCGGCGCTTCCATCGACGCAAGTCAACGCGACCCAGACGGACCTGCGCATCCATTCGGCGACCGACGTCGACGACATCCGAAAGGTGACCAATCACCCGGTCTGCTGGAAAGGTTCGACCACCTGCGCGACCGCCAACGACCACCTGGGCTGGACCCTCGAACTGCTCAAGCCGAACGAGCAGGTCGTCTTCAACCCGGTGCTGATCGAAGACCGCTGGGTGGTGAACACCTACGTTCCGGTACCGGCGACCTCGCTCCTCAAGTGCGACATCAACCCGCCGCCCGGCTACTCGATGGGCCTTGCGACCGGCAATGGCGGCGAAGGGGAAAGCAGCTTCTTCGCCAATGCGGACGGAACCTTCCCGACCGCGTTCAACATCACCGGCATCGCCCTCAACGGCGTCGGCGCGCCCTGGCTGGCCAGCACGCCCGGGAAGTCGCACTTCCTGGTGACCCAGACGGGCAGCGGGCAGGGTGCCGTTCGCAGGATCCACCTCGGATCCCTCGCCACGCTGAAGCGCCTGACCTGGATCAAGAAGCGGTGACCCCCATGAACCATCCATCCTCCTGCACGGCGCGGCAAGAAAAACGCGCCGCGGCCGCCGCCGGCTTCACGCTCATCGAGGTGATGATCGTGGTGGCCGTGATCGCGATCCTGGCGGCCATCGCCTATCCCTCGTACCAGGAATACATCCGCAAGGCACGGCGCTCCGATGCCAAGTCGGCCCTGCTCGACCTGGCTGCGAGGCAAGAGCGCTTCTTCAGCATCAACAACGTCTATTCGTCCAGCGCACCGGCCCTCGGCTACGGATCTGCCGCGGCATTTCCGGTGGACGTGGTGGCGGGCAGCACGGCCTTCTACCAATTGAGCGTCGCGGTCGTCGCCCCGAGTCCGGCCGCATCACCGCCCACGCCCGCCGGCTTCACGGCGACCGCCGCGCCGATCGGGGCACAGGTCGACGACAAATGCGGCAGCTTCGTGGTCGATCAACTCGGCACCCATACGTTGGCGAGCAACACGGCCCCGGCCTCGGCCTGCTGGTAGCCCGCGGCAGGCGATCTACAGGATCAGTGCAGCACGAAGGCGGCCGCGGCCACCGCGCCGAGGGCGATCACCATCGTGACCCGACCCCAGCGGCTGGTGCGACGCGCCTCGCGGTAGGACTCCAGCCGACCCGGCAGCGTCTGCAGCTGGTCGAAGCTGGACCTGGAAGGCGCCAGGCGCGGGTCGTCGTCGATCACGGCGCGAAGCGGATCGACGATCGCGTGCCGCTCCGGCACCGGTTCCGTTGCGTCGGCCTCCTGCGCCCACTGGAAGAAGGCCAGGTAATCCTTGCCCTCCGCGTTGAAGCCGATCTGCTTGCCTGCGGCGAACAGCAGGCCATGGTCGACGAGCGCATCGAGCCCGCGGCGGACGAAAGCTCGCTCGGAAGGCTGCACGCCGTCTTGCAGCTCGCTTCGCGGAACCTCCGTCTTGCGCAACGCGACGCAGCGATGAAGCACGAGCTCGCAAAGAACGCCGGCGAAATGTTGTCGGGGTGAGAGAGTGGCGGGCACGAAGAGGGCCTGTAGGAACGACGACTGGGATTAGAACCAGCCGCGAGCAACCGCCGTGCCAAGGTTTTCCCGCCTCTTGCGGGTAAACCCGCCCCGTTCATACCTGGCCCTGCATAGCCGCTATGGTTGCGCGCATATGCGAACCGGAGCCGGAAAGACTAAGTTCGCAGGCACGGTTTTTGAACGTCTTTCCCATTCGCCTGTCCATTCGTCTTTTTCTCCCGGCCCCATGACCCTTCCTACCCAGCCCATCCGCTTTTTCCATCGCGGCCGGATCGTCGAACTCGGCGGCGTGCATCCCACTCGTTCGGTGCTGGACTGGTTGCGCGAGGACGCACGTTGCACCGGCACCAAGGAGGGTTGCAACGAAGGCGATTGCGGCGCCTGCACGGTGGTGATCGGCGAACTGGCGGAAGACGGCGAGGCCGGTGCCGTCGGCGGGCTGCGGCTTTCGACCGTGAACTCGTGCATCCAGTTCATGCCGACGCTCGACGGCAAGGCGCTTTTCACGGTCGAAGACCTGAAGAAGCAATGCGGCACCGAGCGCGACGAGCTGCGCCACGAGAAGCATGCCGTGACCCGGCTGCATCCGGTGCAGCAGGCGATGGTCGACTGCCACGGCAGCCAATGCGGTTTCTGCACGCCGGGCTTCGTGATGTCGCTCTGGTCGACCTACGAACACCACCAGGACGAAGGCACCCGGCCGACCCGCCAGCAACTCGCGGACGAGCTCTCGGGCAACCTGTGCCGCTGCACCGGCTACCGGCCGATCCTCGATGCGGGCCAGCGCATGTTCGACCTGCCGCCGGTGCGGCTGGACACCGCGCCGGTGGTCGAGGCGCTGCGCAGCCTGGAACGCGCGGCGACCTTCGGCTACTCGGCGAGCCGGGCCGGCCGCCTCGACCATTTCTTCGCGCCCACCACGCTCAGCGAACTCGCGGCCTTGCGCGTGTCCAGGCCGGATGCGCGGATCCTGGCCGGCTCGACCGATGTCGGCCTCTGGGTCAACAAGCAGTTTCGCGATCTGGGCGATTTGATCTACGTCGGTGATGTCGCCGAGATGAAGGTGGTGGAGGAACGCGGCCAAGGCCATGCCGCCGAGCTGTACATCGGCGCCGGCGCCTCGCTCGAAAAAGCCTTTCGCGCGTTGGCGGGTCGCTTGCCTGGCCTCACGGACGTGTGGCTGCGCTTCGCCTCGCCGCCGATCCGGAACGCCGGCACCATGGGCGGCAACGTGGCGAACGGCTCGCCGATCGGCGATTCGCCGCCGGTGCTGATGGCGCTGGATGCGGCGATCGAGTTGCGCCGGGCCGAGCGGGTACGGCGCATGCCGCTCGCCGACTTCTATCTCGACTACATGAAGAACCGCCTCGAGACCGGCGAGTTCGTACAGGGCATCGCGGTTCCGATGGCCGCCTTCGGTCGCCAGGTTCGCGCCTACAAGATCAGCAAGCGCTTCGATTGCGACATCTCTGCGCTCTGCGGCGCCTTCTCGCTGCGGCTGGACGGCGACTCGGTGTCGGAGATCCGGCTGGCCTTCGGCGGGATGGCCGCCGTGGTCAAGCGAGCTGCCAAGGCCGAGGCCGCGCTCGTGGGCAAGCCCTGGACCGAAGCCGCCGTCGCTGCAGCCAAGCAGGCGCTCGCGGAGGACTTCAAGCCGCTCAGCGACATGCGCGCAAGCGCCGACTACCGCTTGCAGGTGGCACAGAATCTCCTGCAGCGACTTTGGCTCGAAACGCGGCCCGAGCAGCCGCTTTCGCAAGAGGCGACCAGTGTCTGGGCAGTGATGCCGCACTAGTCGTCGAGACCCGGGCGCACAGCCCGAAGTCCGCACGAATCTGAGTTGGAGAGAACCGAATGAACAAACCCTTGGACCCCCAGTTGCTGCAGTCGGCAGAAGCCTTCGCCGACTACCTGACCAACACCGCCGCCCGCATCGATGCGCGCGCCGAGGCCCGGGCCCAGGAAGCAGGGGTGCGGGTCGGCATCAGCCGGCCGCACGAATCGGCGCACCTGCATGTCGCCGGCGAGGCCACCTACATCGACGACATTCCCGAGGCCGCCGGAACCTTGCATTGCGCGCTCGGCCTGTCGCCGGTCGCTGCCGGAACGCTCGATTCGACGAACCTCGATTCGATCCGCGCGATGCCGGGCGTCGTCGACGTTCTGACGGCCAGGGACATCCCCGGCAGCAACGACTGCGGCTCGATCGTCCATGACGATCCGATCCTGTGCGATGGCGAGATCCGCTATCTCGGCCAGCCGCTCTTCGCCGTCATCGCGGAGACCCGCGACCAGGCCCGGCGGGCCGCGGCGAGGGCCAAGGACGCGGTGACGATCACCGCGTCGCGGCCGGTCATCACGCCGCGCGAGGCGCACGAGAAGCAGCAGTACGTGGTCGATCCGATGCACCTGGTCCGCTCCAGCCGCGAAGGCGGGGCGAAGGCCGCGATCGCCGCCGCGCCGCATCGGCTCGAAGGCACGCTCGAGGTCGGTGGCCAGGAGCAGTTCTACCTGGAGGGCCAGATCAGCTACGCGACCCCGAAGGAAGGTGGCACGATGCACGTGCATTGCTCGACCCAGCATCCGAGCGAAATGCAGCACCTGGTGGCGCATGCCCTGCACCTGCAGGCGAACGAGGTGCACGTGGAATGCAGGCGCATGGGCGGAGGCTTCGGCGGCAAGGAGTCGCAGTCGGCCCTGTTCGCCTGCACCGCGGCCGTGGCGGCCAGCAAGCTGCAGCGGCCGGTCAAGCTCCGGCTAGACCGCGACGACGACTTCATGATCACCGGCCGCCGCCATTGCTTCTGGTACGAGTACGAGGCCGGCTACGACGACGAGGGCCGCGTCCTCGGCCTCGAGATGACCCTGGTCTCTCGCGCCGGGCATTCGGCCGACCTGTCCGGACCGGTCATGACCCGTGCGCTCTGCCATGTCGACAACGCCTACTGGTTGCCCGACGTCGCGCTGCATGGCTATTCGGGCAAGACCCACACGCAGAGCAACACCGCCTTCCGCGGATTCGGCGGCCCGCAGGGCGCGATCGCGATGGAGAACATCCTCGACACCATCGCCCGCAAGCTGGGGCGCGATCCGCTCGACGTTCGGCGCGTCAACTTCTACGGCAAGGACGAGCGCAACGTCACGCCCTACGAGCAGACCGTGACCGACAACATCCTCCACGAACTGGTCGCCCAGCTGGAGGAAACGAGCGGCTACCGCGCCCGGCGCGAGGAGATCGCCGCCTTCAATGCCGCGAGCCCGGTGCTCAAGCGCGGCATCGCGATGGCGCCGCTCAAGTTCGGCATCTCGTTCAACGTCAAGCATTTCAATCAGGCGGGCGCGCTGGTCCACGTGTACACCGACGGCTCGATCCTGGTGAACCACGGCGGCACCGAAATGGGGCAGGGGCTCAACACCAAAGTGGCGCAGGTGGTCGCGCACGAACTGGGCGTGAGCTTCGAATGCGTGCGCGTGAGCGCGACCGACACCACCAAGGTGGCGAACACTTCGGCGACCGCCGCATCGACCGGCGCCGACCTGAACGGCAAGGCCGCGCAGGACGCGGCGCGGCAGATCCGGGAGCGGCTCGCCGAATGCGCGGCGCGCCGGCATGGCGGCCAGGCGAGCGAGGTGCGGTTCGCGAACGACAAGGTCACGGTCAATGGCCGCACCCTCGGATTCGGCACGCTGGTCGGCGAGGCCTACCTCGACAGCGTGCAGCTCTGGTCGGACGGCTTCTACGCCACGCCCGGACTGTCGTGGGACAAGGACACCATGAAGGGCCGACCCTTCTTCTACTTCGCCTACGGCGCCGCGGTGGCCGAGGTCGTGATCGACACGCTCACCGGCGAATTCAAGCTGCTGCGCGCCGACATCCTGCAGGACGCCGGCAAGTCACTCAATCCGGCGGTCGACATCGGGCAGGTCGAAGGCGCGTTCATCCAGGGCATGGGCTGGCTCACCACCGAGGAACTGGTCTGGCATCCGCAAAGCGGCAAGCTCACCACCCACGCACCGAGCACCTACAAGATCCCGACGGCCAACGACTGCCCGCCGATCTTCAACGTGCAGCTGTTCCAGGGCCCGAACTACGAGGATTCCATCCATCGCAGCAAGGCGGTGGGCGAGCCGCCGCTGCTGCTGCCGTTCTCGGTGTTCTTCGCGATCCGCGATGCGATCTCGTCGATCGGCGATCACCGCATCGATCCGCCGCTGACGGCGCCTGCGACCGCCGAGGCCATCCTGCGCGCGGTCACCGCCGTGTCGACGGCGGCCACCTCGTCCGCCTCCCAGAGCGCCTAGCAGGCCGCCGCCCGAGGAGTCCTCGCCGTGATCGCCCCGCTGTATAACTGCCCCCACCTCCAATCGACCTGCGGGCAGCCATGCGCGATCAAGAGCTTTTCGATCGAATCGACTTGCACCTTATCCGGGTGCTGCACACCGTGCTGACCGACCGCAGCGTCTCCCGTGCCGCGGTTCGGCTGGGCATGTACCAGCCGGCCGTGTCGGCAGCCCTCAAGCGCCTGCGCGACCTGTCGGGCGATCCGCTCCTGGTGCGCTCCGGCGCGGGCATGGTGCCGACCGACGCCGGCCTGCGCATGATCGAGCCGAGCGCCGCCATCCTGCGTTCGGCCGCGGTGCTGTTCAGCGACGCCCGCGGCTTCGATCCGCAGACCGCGGCCACCACCTTCCGGATCGCGGCGAGCGACTATCTCGACCCGTTGTTCCTGCCGATGCTGGTGGCCGAGGTCAAGCGCCGCGCGCCGCTCTGCGCGATCGAGATCCATCCGCTCTCGCCCGATTCCGACTATCACGGCCACCTGTCGCTCGGCGACGTCGACCTGGTCATCGGCAACTGGCAGAAGCCGCCCGAGGACCTGCACATGGCGCGCCTGTTCGAGGACGAGATCGTGTCGCTGGTCAACCAGGACCATCCGGCGGTGCGCCGCGGATGGGACGCGGACGGCTGGCTGCAGGCCGAGCACATCGCGCCGACGCCGACCCATCCGGGCGCGCGCGGCATCATCGACCAGCTGCTCGACGGCATGGGCATGCAACGCAACATCACGGCGCGCTGCGCGCACTTCGGCCTGATTCCGGACATGGTGGCGGCCAGCCTCCTGGTCTTGACCACCGGCCGCCAGTATTGCGACCGGTTCCGCGAGCGGCTGCCGGTCCGCATCCTCGCCTGCCCGGTGCAGTTTCCGCGTCTCGTCTACTACCAGCTCTGGCACGAGCGAACCCATGCATCGAGTTCGGCGCGCTGGCTGCGCGACTGCATCAAGTCGGTCGCCGCATCGCTTCGCCCCGGCTCGGACACACCCGCCGCCCTGCCTACCTAGAAGGCCGCCATGACACCTCATCGCCTCCAACTGTCGAACATCACCAAGCGCTACCCGGCCGTGGTCGCGAACAGCGACGTGTCGCTGGTCGTGCAGCCGGGCGAAACCCATGCCGTGCTGGGCGAGAACGGCGCCGGCAAGTCGACGCTCATGAAGATCATCTACGGCTCGGTCAAGCCGGACGAGGGCAGCGTGATGTTCGACGGCCGGCCGGCCAACGTGCGCAATCCACAGGAGGCACGGGCGCTCGGCATCAGCATGGTGTTCCAGCACTTCAGCCTGTTCGATACGCTCACGGTCGCCGAGAACGTCTGGCTCGGGCTCGACAAGAGCCTGTCGCTCGCCGAGGTCACGCGGCGCATCACGGCCAAGGCCGGCGAGTACGGGCTCGACATCGACCCGTCTCGGCCGGTGCATACCCTGTCGGTCGGCGAGATGCAGCGGGTCGAGATCATCCGCGCGCTGCTGACCGACCCCAAGCTCCTGATCCTGGACGAACCCACCTCGGTGCTGACGCCGCAGGCCGTGCTCAAGCTCTTCGTGGTGTTGAAGAAGCTGGCTTCCGAGGGCTGCAGCATCCTCTACATCAGCCACAAGCTGCACGAGATCCGCGAGCTGTGCACCGCCTGCACGGTGCTGCGCGGCGGCAAGGTCACCGGCGTGTGCAACCCGCAGCAGGAGTCGAACGAGTCGCTCTCGCGGCTCATGATCGGTGCCGAGCCACCGCCGCTCAAGCACCGTCCGATCCATGCCGGCGCGGTGGCGCTCGAGGTCAAGCGCCTGCGGCTCGCGCGCGAAGACCAGTTCGGCGTCGACCTCGAGGACGTGTCGCTGGGCGTGCGAGCCGGCGAAGTGGTCGGCATTGCGGGGGTTTCGGGCAACGGGCAGAAAGAGCTGCTCTATGCGCTCTCCGGCGAGGACACGCGCGCCGAGGCCGGGATGATCGAGGTCTTCGGCAAGCCGGCAGCGCACCTTCGGCCTCGCAAGCGCCGGGCGCTCGGCGTCCACTTCGTCCCCGAGGAACGGCTCGGCCGCGGCGCCGTGCCGACCCTGAGCCTCGCGCACAACATGCTGCTCACGCGCAGCAACGCGGTCGGGCAGGGCGGCTGGATCCGCACCGGCTCGCTGCAGCAGCATGCGGCCGACATCATCCGGCGCTTCAACGTCAAGGCCGGCGGGCCTGCCGCGGCGGCGCGCTCGCTTTCGGGTGGCAACCTGCAGAAATTCATCGTCGGGCGCGAGATCGACGCCAACCCGAAGATCTTCATCGTGTCGCAGCCGACCTGGGGCGTGGACGTGGGCGCGGCCGCACTGATCCGCGGCGAGATCCTGGCGCTGCGCGATGCCGGCTGCGCGGTGCTGGTGGTGAGCGAAGAACTGGACGAGTTGTTCGAGATCAGCGATCGCCTCTACGTGATCGCCAAGGGCCGGCTGTCGCCATCGGTCGACCGCGCGGCCGCGACGGTGCCGCAGATCGGCGAATGGATGAGCGGCCTCTGGAACCGAGACGCAACCCGGGAGGTGGCCCATGTTTAAGCTCGAACCCCGACCGCAGCTTTCGCGGTTCTGGAGCTACGGCTCCCCGATCCTGGCGCTCCTGATCACCGTGCTGATCGGCATGGTGCTGTTCTCCTTGCTCGGCAAGGATCCGGTCAAGGGCCTCGGCGTGTTCTTCTGGGAGCCGATCAAGAGCGGCTATGCGCTGGGCGAACTGATGGTCAAGGCCACGCCGCTCCTCATCATCGCGCTGGGCCTGGCGGTCTGCTTCCGGTCGAACGTCTGGAACATCGGCGCCGAGGGGCAGTTCGTGTTCGGCGCGATCTGCGCAGGCGGCGTGGCGCTGTTGGCCGACAAGACGACCGGCAGCTGGATCGTCGCCGCGATCCTGGTCGCCGGCATCCTGGGCGGCATGGTGTGGGCCGGCATCGTGGCGCTGCTGCGCGATCGCTTCAATGCGAACGAGATCCTGGTCAGCCTGATGCTGGTCTACGTCGCCACGCTGCTGCTCGGCTACATGGTCTACGGTCCGTGGAAGGATCCGATGGGCTACAACTTCCCGCAGACCAAGACCTTCGATGCGGTGACGCAGATCCCGCGGCTCATGAAGGGCTCGCGCGTCAGCATCGGCTTGCTGCTGGCGCTGGCCGGCGCCGCGGCCTTGTGGGTGTTCCTGTTCCGCACGCGGGCCGGCTTCGCGCAGCAGGTCGGCGGCCTGGCACCGGCGGCTGCGCGCTATGCCGGCTTCTCGGCGCGGCGCGCGATCTGGATCGCCTTGCTCACCTCGGGCGGCGCGGCGGGCCTGGCCGGCGCGCTCGAAGTCGCCGGGCCGATCGGGCAGCTCACGCCCTACGTGCCGGCCGGCTACGGCTTCGCCGCGATCATCGTCGCCTTCGTCGGGCGGCTGCATCCGGTGGGCATGATCTTCTCGGCGATCCTGATGAGCATGTTCTACATCGGAGGCGAGCTCGCGCAGTCGCGGCTGGGCCTGCCCAAGTCGCTGACCGGCGTGTTCCAGGGCCTCTTGCTGTTCAGCCTGCTCGCCTGCGACACGCTGATCGCCTATCGCATCAAGCGACGGTCCGCGCCCAAGGCCATCGCCGCGCCGTCGGGCACGCCGGCCAGCGCGTCGGGTGCGTCGGGTGCGTCGGGCACGGCCACGCTGCAGGCGAGCACGCCGCTCAACCCGCCCATCTCGCGTACCGCCGAAGGAGTGCTCTGATCATGGAAAGCTACGCATTGCTGATCGGCTCGACCCTCGCCGCCGGGACCGTGCTCGCGATCGCGGCGCTCGGCCTCCTCATCAACGAGAAGGCCGGCATCGTCAACCTCGGCGCCGAGGGCATGATGCTGTGCGCCGCGATCGCCGGCTTCGCGACCGTGGTGGTCACCGGCAGCACCTGGCTCGGCTTCCTGGTCGGCATGGCGGCTGGCGCCTTGCTGGCGGCGATCTTCGGCGTGCTGGTGATCTGGCTCAACACCAACCAGTACGCCACCGGCCTGGCGCTGAGTCTCTTCGGCGTCGGCTTTTCGGCCTTCGCGGGCATCCGCTTCGTGCAGGCCAAGCTGCCCGAAAGCGTGAACTACGCCTTGCCGGTGCTGGGCGACATCCCGCTCCTGGGTGCGGCGCTTTTCCGCCATCACCCGATGGTGTATTTCGCGATGGCGCTCACCGGTGGGTTGATCTGGTTCCTGTATCGCACGCGGGCCGGCCTGGTGCTGCGCTCGGTCGGCGAGTCGCCCGAGTCCTCGCATGCGCTCGGCTATCCGGTGCGGCGCATCCGCTTCCTGGCGGTGGTCGCGGGCGGCGCCCTGTGCGGGCTGTCGGGCGCCTACCTGTCGACGGTGTACACGCCGCTCTGGGTCGAGGGCATGGTCGCCGGCCGCGGCTGGATCGCGCTGGCCCTCACCACCTTCGCGACATGGCGGCCGGTTCGGGTGCTGCTCGGCGCCTACCTGTTCGGCTTTGTCTCGATGCTCGGCTTTCACCTGCAGAGCACCGGGATCGACGTGCCGAGCCAGTTCCTCAGCATGCTGCAGTACATCGCGCCGATCGTGGTGCTGGCACTGATCTCGCGCAACCCGGCGTTCATTCGCATCAACATGCCGGCCTCGATCGGGAAGCCGTTCTACCCCGGCTCATAATCCGAAGCTGTTTTTTTCTGTCGTCACCCCGTCTCTTTCGAGGATCTCCCAATGAATGACCTGAACAAGCGTTCCCTGCTCAAGCTGGCTGCCTTCTCGGCGGTCGCTTCGGCCGCCCTGATCGGCTGCGGCAAGAAGGAGGAGGCGCCGGCACCCGCCGCCGCACCGGCAGCGCCGGCAGCGACCGCCGCCGCGCCGGCACCGGCCGCCTCGGCAGGACCGCTCAACGTGGCCTTCGCCTATGTCGGCCCGGTCGGAGACGGCGGCTGGACCTTCGCGCACGACAACGCCCGCAAGGAAGTCGAGAAGCAGTTCGGCGACAAGATCAAGACCAGCTTCGTCGAAAGCGTGCCCGAATCGGCCGACGCCGAGCGCGTGTTCCGCGACATGGTGGGGCAGGGCAACAAGCTGATCTTCGGCACCACCTTCGGCTACATGGAGCCGATGCTCAAGGTCGCCAACGACAGCAAGGACGTCAAGTTCGAGCATGCCACCGGCTACAAGACCGCCGAGAACATGCGCACCTACGACAGCCGCACCTACGAAGGCGCCTACATGGCCGGCATCATCGCCGGCGCCATGACCAAGAGCAACACGCTCGGCGTGGTCGGCTCGGTGCCGATTCCGGAAGTGCTGCGCAACATCAACAGCTTCACCATGGGCGCGCAATCGGTCAACCCGAAAATCACGACCAAGGTGGTGTGGGTCAACGAATGGTTCAGCCCGCCCAAGGAAACCGAAGCCGCCACCGCGCTCATCAACGGCGGCGCCGACGTGCTGTTCCAGAACACCGATTCGCCCGCGGTGCTCAAGACCGCGCAGGAAAAGGGCAAGCGCGCCTTCGGCTGGGATTCGGACATGACCGCCTACGGCCCGAAGGCGCACCTCGCCTCGGCCACCATCAACTGGACGCCGTACTACACCAAGGCCATCCAGGACGCGCTCGACAACAAGTGGGCCACCGGCTCGGTCTGGTGGGGCGTCAAGGAAGGTGCGATCGACCTGGTGTCGATCGCCGAAGACGTGCCGGCCGAGGTCAAGACCAAGGTCGAGGAAGTCAAGAAGGGCCTGAAGGACGGCAGCTACCAGATCTGGAAGGGACCCGTCGTCGGCCAGGACGGCAAGGAGCTGGTCGCCGGCGGCGCGGTCGCCGACGACAAGTTCCTGTCGGGCGTCAACTTCTACGTGAAGGGCGTCGAGGGCAAGGTGCCTGGCGGCGACAAGAAATAAGACAAGCCGCCTCGGAGCGGCATCACGGTTTTTTTCGGAGCGGCGCTGCTTGCCGGCAGCGCCGCTTTCTTTTTTGGTGGCGCCGCGCTGCTGCGCCAGAATCATTTCCCATGAACGTCCCACCGATCGCCCCCGACCGCCTGCCGGCCCTGCTGCGCGCCATGCCCAAGGCCGAGCTCCACATCCACATCGAAGGCTCGCTCGAGCCCGAGCTGATCTTCGCGCTGGCCCGCCGCAACCGGGTCGAGCTCGCATACCCGGATGTCGAATCGCTGCGGCGCGCCTATGCGTTCACCAATCTGCAGAGCTTCCTCGACATCTACTACGCCGGCGCCAGCGTGCTCCTCACCGAGCAGGAATTCTACGACATGGCCTGGGCCTACCTCGAGCGCGCGGCGGCCGACAACGTGATCCGCACCGAGATGTTCTTCGATCCGCAGACCCATACCGAGCGCGGCGTGTCGATGCAGACGGTCATCGATGGCCTGCACCGCGCCTGCATGGACGCCAAGCCGCGGCTCGGAATCGATGCCGCGCTGATCCTCTGCTTCTTGCGGCACCTGAGCGAAGAGGATGCGTTCGAAACGCTCGAGGCGGCGCTGCCGTTTCGAGACAAGCTGATCGGAGTCGGCCTCGATTCGAGCGAGGTCGGTCATCCGCCCGAAAAGTTCGCGCGGGTCTTCGGCCGGTGCCGCGAGCTCGGCTTGCACCTGGTCGCGCATGCCGGCGAAGAGGGGCCGCCTGCCTATGTCTGGAGCGCGCTCGATGTGCTGAAGGTCGAGCGCATCGACCACGGCGTGCAGAGCCCGAAGGACCCGGCGCTGATGAAGCGGCTGGCGGAAGACCGCATTCCACTGACGGTCTGCCCGCTCTCCAACCTCAAGTTGTGCGTGTTCCCGGAGCTGTCGCAGCACAACCTCGGTGCGTTGCTCGATGCGGGGCTGGTGGCGACCGTCAATTCGGACGATCCGGCCTACTTCGGCGGCTACCTCAACGAGAACTTCATCCAGACCTTCGCGGCGACCGGCCTCACGGCGCAGCAAGCCTGGCAGTTGGCCGCCAACAGTTTCGAGGGCAGCTTCGCCGAGGCATCAGCCCGTCGCGGCTACATCGATCGCCTCGAAGACGTGTTCGCATCCTTCAGCTGATACGGGCAGCCTGTCTTTCGCCTGCGCCCCATCGCCAAGGCCGGCGCAAGAAGCCATGGATGAGCTGCTGCCGAGGCTCATCGTGGGAAAAAACCCCGTCGAATGACTTTAATTCGTAAGCGAAGCGCACGCGGCACCCGCTTTTTGCGGAAGGCGCGGATCTTTCGGTTACATATCAAATCGTTGTCTTTGATAATAGTATTTTTGACCTACGTTCCAGTTTAGAGGCCGCGTGCATGTATGAACCCAACGTGACCGACCCGAAGACGACTTCGCATATCGGGACGATCCGCCCAGAAACACTCGGCTCCCTTTTTCTCCACCGGTGCGAGGCGCTCGGCGAGCAGAGCGCCTACGCCGTGCTCGCGGACGATCTCTCGATCCGCGAAGCGATCGCTTTTCGCGAACTTCGCCTGCAGGTGGCCCAGGTCGCCTCGTGGCTCGACCGTTTCACGAACGCCGGCGAGCGGGTGTTGCTCGCATTTCCAGCCGGGCTCGAGTTCGAGCTGGTTTTCTGGGCATGCCTCCTGACCGGCCGGGTCGCCGTGCCGGTGCCCGCGCCCGATCCGCTCCGGCTGCATCATGCGGCGCCGCGCCTTCGAAGCATCATTGCCGACTCGCGTGCCGCAGCGGTCCTGACCACGCCCGGACTGCTCGACGCCGCAGCCGCCACGCTGGATGCCGCGACGCTGTCCATGGCGCGGTGGATGGCGCTGCCGCCGATGGCGACGCTGGCCGCCGACGATGCCGAAGCGGTCGACCGGGCCCTGTTGTCGAGCGTCGCCCGCATCCCGCCAAGCGCGCTGGCCTACCTGCAATACACCTCCGGTTCGACCTCGGCGCCGCGTGGCGTGCGGCTGACCCATGCGAACGTGCTGGCCAATGCGCTTGCGCTGCAGCGCGGCTTCAAGGCGGAGGTCGGAAGCCGCGTGCTCAACTGGCTGCCGCATTTCCACGACTACGGCCTCGTGTGCGGCGTGATCGCGCCGATCGTCTCCGGCGCCAGCACCTTCCTGATGTCGCCGATCGCATTCGTGCGCCGGCCGCTGCGTTGGCTGGATGCGATCGAGCGACATTCGATCACCCATACCGGCGCACCCGACTCCGCCTTCGCGACCTGCCTGCAGGCGGCGGGCGACAAGCCATTGGCCGCGCGGCTGGACAGCCTGGTCAGCCTGAGCTGCGGCGCCGAGCCGATCCGTGCCGACACCGTCGAGCGGGTCATGGCGGTGTTCGGCCCTGCCGGACTCCGGCCGGAAGCCTTGATGTGTTCGTACGGCCTGGCCGAGGCCGTGCTCGGCGTCACCGGCGGCGATCGCGGCTGGCCGCCACGGATCGTCGATGCGGACGCGAAGGCCTTGCGCGACGGGCGCTACGTCGCCGCGACCGCCGGATCGAGCCTGCAGGCGGCGGCGCCGGCCTCGGGTGTAGGTGCAGGTGCGACGCGGCGACTGGTGGGCTGCGGCCGACCGCTCGCGCAAACCGACCTGGCGGTCATCGATCTCGATACCGAGCGTCCGGTCGCGGCCGGCAGCATCGGCGAGATCTGGGTGCGCTCGCCCAGCGTGGGCCTGGGCTATTGGATGCAGCCGGAGGCGAGCGAGGAGATCTTCGATGCCTTCATCGACGGCGCGGGCGGGCCGTACCTGCGCACTGGGGACCTGGGCTTCCTGGACCAGGGCGAACTCTTCATCACCGGTCGCTCGAAAGACCTGGTGATCGTGCACGGCGAGAACCACTATCCGCAGGATCTCGAATGGAGCGCCGAGCGGGCGCATGCCGACCTGCGTCCCGGCCATGGCGTCGCGTTCGCGGTCGACGGCCCGGCCGGCGAATCGCTGGTGCTGGTGCTCGAAGCCGATCGCCGGGTGCGCGAGCCGGACGTGGATGCGATCTTTCGCGAGGTGCGGCGCGCCATCGCGGTCGAGCACGGGCTGCCGCTTCATGCGATGGCGCTGGTTCGCTCGGGATCGTTGCCGCGAACGTCGAGCGGCAAGCTGCAGCGCAGCCGTTGCCGCGAGCTCTTCGTCGAGGGCCGGCTGGCGCTGCTCGCGCCGGTCTGCTCGGGCGAGCCTTCGGGCAGCGCGGCGGAGAGCGAGACCGGCGCCGAAGCTGGCGACGGCCGTGAGCGGCCCGGAACCGTGGCACCTCGCAATGCCACCGAGCAGGCGCTGTGGGAGGTCTGGAGCGAGGTGCTGGGCACCCGGTCCTTCGGCGTCACCGACAGCTTCTTCGACCTCGGCGGCAATTCGCTTCGCATGACCCAGGTGGTGTCGCGGGTCAACGCTCGTTTCGATATCGAGCTGCCGCTCGGCGAACTGCTCGAGCACGCCAGCATCGCCGCCCTCGCGGCCGAGGTCGAGCGCCATCGCGGCAACGACGCCGGGGCGGCGTCCGGCCTGCGCCTGGCAGGGCCGGTGGCGGTTGGTCGCGACAAGCCGCTGCCGGTTTCCCTGTCGCAGCGCCGCATGTGGGTGATCCAGCATTTCGAGCCGGCCTCGACCGCGTACAACGTGCCGATCGCGATCCGGGTTCGGGGTGCGTTCGATGTCGATGTCTGCCAGCGGGCGTTCGACCTGATGGTGGCTCGCCACGAGGGCTTGCGCACCCACTTCGTGATGGGCGAGAGCGAGCCACTGCAACGAATCGAGCCGACCGCCTCGGTCCCGATCGAGCTCATCGACCTGCGGCCGCTGCCGGCGCAGGACCGCAACCGCGCCGCGCGCTCGCTGCTGGCGGAGCGGCTCGCGCGGTCTTTCGACCTCGCCAAGGCTCCGTTGCACCAGCCGACCGTGATCCGGCTGCAGGACGACGAGCATGTGCTCTTCTGGCACCTGCATCATGCGATCACCGACAACTGGGCCGGTGCGCTCTTGATGCGGGAAGCCCTTGCGGCCTATGTCGCGTTGGCGCGCGGCGAGACCCACGCGCCGCCGCCGCTCGACATCCAGTACGCCGACTACGCCGCCTGGCAGCGCCTGCCGGCCTCGGTGGAGGCTCGCAAGCCGCATCTGGACTACTGGCGCGAGCGCCTCAAGGACCTGCCCGACCTCGACCTGCCGACCGATTTCCCGCGGCCGGCGCGCGCGAGCTTCAAGGGCGCGCGGGTTTCGGCCGAGCTGCCGCCGCGGCTGCGGGATGCGCTGCGCACCTTCGGCGGGCGCGAGGCGGTGACGCCCTTCGTGGTGCTGCTGTCGGGCTTCGCCTTGATGATCTCGCGGCATGCCAAGAGCGAGGATGTCGCCATCGGCACGCCGATCGCCAATCGGCATCGGCTCGCCGCCGAAGGGCTGGTGGGCACGCTGGTCAACACGCTCGTCATGCGCACCGACCTGTCGGGCGACCCGAGCTTCACGCAACTGGTGCACCGGGTTCGAAAGAACGCGCTGGACGCCTATGCCCACCAGGACGCGCCGTACGACGAGCTGATCGACGCGCTCGGCCATGACCGTACCTTGCGGCCCGAAGGTCCGGTGCGGGTGTTGTTCAACGTGCTCAATGCGCCGGTCGGGCAGCTCGACCTGAACGGGCTCGAGGTCGAGGAGTTCGACTTCGAGCGCAACGCGGCGCAGTTCGATCTCTCGATGCACATCGACACCGAGTTCTCGCATCGCGCGCACCTCGAATACGCGAGCGACCTCTATTCGGAGGTGACGGCCTCGCGCATGCTGGAGAACTACCTGGCGCTGCTCGAACGGCTGCTCGGCGAGCCCGAGCGACCGGTCTCGGCACACGAGCTTCTGTCGAACGGCCAGATGGCGCTGCTGCGCCATGCCTGGAACGGCGCCACCGCGCCGCTGCCGGCCCGGTTGCTGGTGCATCGCTATGTCGGGCTGGACGATCCGCAGGTCGCCGATCGGATCGCCGCCATCGGCGCGGAAGACGGCCGGGCCCATACCTTCGCGGATCTCGATGCCGCATCGAACCGGCTGGCGCGCTTCCTGCGCGAACGCGGGGTCGCACGCGGCCTGCGGGTCGGGCTGTGCATCGATCGCAGCATCTCGATGCTGGTCGCGCAACTCGGCGTGATGAAGTCGGGTGCCGCCTACATTCCGCTCGATCCGGCCTACCCGCCCGACCGCTTGCGCTACATGGCGGTGGATGCGGACCTGAGCTTCGTGCTCGCGCAACCGACGACGCGCGCGATCGTCGACGGTCTCGGCGTCGAGGTGTTCGATGTCGAGGACCTGCTGATCGCGCAACGCGCCTCGGCCGAGCCGCTGGTGCCGGATGCGGCGCTGGACGCCACGCCCGAAGACGATGCCTACCTGATCTACACCTCCGGCTCGACCGGGCAGCCCAAGGGCGTCAAGGTGCAGCACCGGTCGGTGGTCAACTTCCTGGAGGGCATGGTCACGATGCCGGGCATGGCCTCCGACGACTGCCTGGTGGCGATCACCAGCCCCTCGTTCGATCCGTCGGTGCTCGACCTGATGCTGCCCCTGCGGGTGCGTGCCCGCCTGGTCGTGGCCTCGCACGCGCAGGCGCAAGACCCGTTCGTGCTGCGCGCGCTGCTCGAGGACCACGGTGCGACCATGCTGCAGGCCACGCCTTCCGCCTGGCGCCTGCTGATCGGCACCGGATGGAAGGGCACGCCGAGGTTCCGCGCCTTGATCGGCGGCGAACCGCTGCCGCCGATCCTGGCCGAGCGGTTGATGGAGCGCACCGGCGAGCTCTGGAACATCTACGGGCCGACCGAGACCACGGTGTGGACCACCGGCTGGCGGGTGCATTCGCCGCGCGAGCAGATCGCGATCGGCAAGCCGATCGCCAACACCACGGTCTGGGTGCTCGATGCCGAAGGCCATGTCTGCCCGATCGGCGTGCCGGGCGAACTGCACGTGGGCGGCTACAACGTGACACCCGGCTACCACCGGCGCGCGGAACTCACCGCCGAAAAGTTCGTACCCGACCCGTTCAGCGACGAGCCCGACGGGCGCCTCTACCGCACCGGCGACCTCGGGCGCTGGCGCCACGACGGCGAGCTGGAGCACATGGGCCGCGCCGACCACCAGGTCAAGCTGCGCGGCCATCGCATCGAGATGGGCGAGATCGAGTCCGCGCTGCTCGACCATCCGGAAGTGGCGCATTGCGTCTGCATCACCCGAGCCGAAAGCGAAGAAGACGTGCGGCTGGTCGCCTACTGCGTGCCGGTGCCGGGCCGGCGCCCGACCGTCGCCGAACTGCGCGACCATCTTCGTTCGAGGCTGCCGCAGTACATGATCCCGCAGCATTTCGTGCTGCTGGAGACCATGCCGCAGTTGCCGAACGGCAAGGTCAATCGGGCGGCCCTGCCGGCGCCGGTGATCGAAGCCGTGCTGGCGGACGGCCGCAGCTACCTGGCGCCCGAAACGCCGAACGAGCAGGCCATCGCGCGCATCTGGTCCGGGCTCCTGGGCGTGGAGCAGGTCGGGCGGATGGACAACTTCTTCGACCTCGGCGGCCACTCGCTGCTGGCGATGCGCGCGGTAACCGCGATCGAGGAAGAACTCGGCATGAAGGTGCTGCCGCGCCGCTTGATCTACGAAACCCTGAGGCAACTCGCGCAGCCCGAGCCGGACGTGCCGGCGAGCGCCTGACCTCGGCAGCCGGCGGTTTGTACTGACGAGCAGTCCGCGTGGCATCGCTTACAAGCGGTGCCATGACGGACGAGCTGCTGCACATCACCCTGCCCGAAATGCTGGCCGCGCTGCTGGCCTTGATCGTGGTGGGCCTCGGTTTCGTGATCTGGTCGATCCGGCGCCATCGCGATCCGAAGCTGCAGATCGATTGCGATGCGCCGATCGACCGGCAGCTGCCGTCGCTTTCGGGGCTGACCCAGGGCACCGTCTACGAAGGCAACTCGATCGAGCTGTTCGAGAACGGCGCCTTCTTCGATGCCTTGTTCGAGGAAATCGCCGGCGCCAGGCAGAGCATCCATTTCGAGACCTTCCTCTGGAAGGAAGGCCGCCTCGGCGCCCGCCTGGCGGCTGCGTTGTGCGAGAAGGCGCGCGCAGGCGTGGCGGTGCGGGTGCTGGTGGATGCGGACGGCGGCAAGGCGATGGGCGAGGGCGCCAGCCGGATGCTGCGCGATGCGGGCTGCAAGCTGCACATGCACCATCCGCGTCATTGGCGCAGCGTCGGCGTCTTCAACGACCGCGACCATCGCAAGATCGTGGTCGTCGACGGGCGGGTCGCGTTCGCCGGCGGCCATTGCATCGTCGACAGCTGGATGGGCGACGCGGCCGACCGCGAGCAGGTGCGGGACCTGGGCGTGCGACTGCGGGGGCCGGTGGTGCATGCGGTGCAGTCCGCCTTCAGCGAGAACTGGGTCGAGGACACCGGCGAGCTCTTCGTCGGCGACAAGGTGTTTCCGCCGCTCGCGCCGGCCGGCGAAGTGCCGGTACACGTGGCCAGCATCAAGGCAGAAGGATCGCCGCCGGCGGTCAAGATCCTGCATCACCTGGTGCTGTGCATGGCGCGGGAACGGATCTGGATCCAGAACCCGTACTTCCTGCCGGACCAGGAAGCGATCGATGCGCTCTGCGAGGCGGCGAAGCGCGGCGTCGACGTTCGGGTGATGGTGCCGTCGGCCGAGGCTTCGGACATGCCGATGGTGCAGCACGCGGCGCACCGCAACTTCCATCTGCTGCTCGAAGGCGGCGTGCGGATCTTCGAGTTCCAGCGATGCCTGCTGCACCAGAAGGTGATCAGCGTGGACGGCAAGTGGTGCGCGATCGGCTCGAGCAATTTCGACGATCGTTCCTTCGAGACGAACGACGAGATCACCCTGGGGTTGCTCGATGCCGACCTGGCCGGGCAGCTCGAGCGGATCTTCGAGAAAGACAGCGCCGACTGCATCGAGCTCGACCGCGACAGCTGGGCCCGGCGGGGCTGGCTGCATCGCTGCAAGGACAACGCGTTCTACCTCTTCAACGAGCTGCTCTAGCCGATGCTGCCTCGCACCTAGAATCACGCCCCCGGTCGTTGCTCCACGATCGGCTTTTCTTGTTCGACGGAGCCATGTAGAGGACCACCATGTACAAAAACCTCGTGGGCCGCGCCGTGCTGGCGCTGGCAGCCACTTGTTTTCTTCCCCTTTCCCCGACTTTTGCAGAGGCGCCGCCGGGCGGTCCGGCCGATCCGCTCAAGATCGGCTTCGTGTACGTCGCGCCGATCACCGATGCCGGCTGGGTGCGGCAGCACGAGGAGGGCCGAAAGGCCGTCCAGGCCGCGCTGGGCGACAAGGTCAAGACCACCTTCGTCGAGAACGTGCCGGAGGGCCCCGATGCCGAGCGGGTGATCCGCGACCTCGCCCGCGAAGGTCATCGGCTGATCTTCACGCCCAGCTTCGGCTACATGGAGCCGACGATGAAGGTGGCGCGCGAGTTCCCGGAGGTCCGCTTCGAGTCGATCACGGGCTACAAGACCGCGCCGAACGTGGCCACCGCGAATGCCCGCTACTACGAGGGGCGTTACCTGGCCGGCGTCGCCGCCGGCCGCATGACTCGCAGCAACCTGGCCGGCTACGTGGCCGGCTTCCCGATCCCCGAAGTGCTGCAGGGCATCGATGCCTTCACGCTCGGCATGCGTTCGGTCAATCCCAAGGCCGAGGTCAAGGTGGTGTGGCTCGACGTCTGGTTCGACCCGCCGAAGGAGCGCGACGCAGCCATGGCGCTCTTCAACCAGAACGTCGACGTGATCGCCTTCCACACCGGCTCGACCGCCGTCATGGCTGCAGCGCAGGAGCGCGGCAAGATGGCCATCGCCTACCACTCGGACATGCGCAAGGTCGCGCCGGATGCGCAGCTCCTCGCGGTGACCCACCTTTGGGGCGACTACTACACGGAGCGCGCCCGCGCCGTGCTCGACGGCAGCTGGAAGCCCGGCAACGTCTGGGGCGGGGTCAGGGAAGGAATGATCCGGGTCGGCGACTTCGGACCGAAGGTTCCGAAGAGCGTGCAGGACGAGGTGCTCGCGCGCCAGCAGGACATCGCCTCCGGCAAGCTCAAGGTCTTCGGTGCCGCGGGCGCAGACATCCGCGACAACCGGGGCAAGCTGCGGATCGCGAAAGGCCAGGCGCTCGGCGACGAGCAGATCCTGGCGATCGACTGGCTGGTGGAAGGCGTCTCCGGCCGGGTCGACCGATGAAGCGGCCGCGACTTCAGTGAACGAAGCCGGCCGCCCGGTGGAAGTAGGCGGCATCCTGGTCGAGCGACTTGACCTCGACCGCCGGCTGCCCCGCATACACCTTGTACGGCGCCGCGTGCGCCTTGTTCAGGACCGAGCCTGCGCCGAGCACCGAGCGATCGGGCAGGGCCGCGCCGCCGAGTACCGTGACCCGGGTGCCGACCAGGCAATAGGCCCCGATGCGGATCGGCTTGCAGTCCTGCCGGCCCTCCATCACGTTGATGCCGTGCGTGATCAGCTGCGAGTGGTAGCCGGCGATGGTGGTGAAGGCGCCGATGTCGATGCGGTCGGTGCAATCGATGATGTGCTTCTTGGTGATGGCCGCATGATCGCCGACCGACAAGGTCGGCTCGCGCAGGGTGCGATGCCGGAAGTGCGCGCCGCCCGGCGGATGGCCGGTGATCCAGTTGCTGCGGTCGATCACCGAATGCGCGCCGCATTCGAGCCGCCCCAGGTGGATCGCGACATTGAAGTGGCCGATGAAGGCCTTCTCTTTCATCACGAGTTCGCCCGGGAAGATGTACGAGAGCCCGATGCGCGCATCGTCCGCGATCTCGTAGTGCCAGAACTTGCGCAGCGCCCAGCGCTTGATCGGCCAGGGCAGCGGCACCACCAGCAGGCCGAAGAGGCGCTTCATGCGAGCGCCTTCCGCTGTTCGATGACGCGGCGGTAGGTGTCGACGTAGTTCGACGCCATCTGGTTCGAGGTGTACTGGGCGGCGTTCTCGAGGCCGAGGCGGCGCATCTCACCAAGCCGCGAAGCCGATGCCTCGATGCGTTCGGCGATGGCCACCGGGTCGGTCGGGTCGACGTACTCGGCGCCGGGGCCGCCGATTTCGTTCATGGGCGCGACGTTCGAGGTGAACACCGGGCAGCCGCAGGCCTGGGCCTCGATCACCGGCCAACCAAAGCCTTCCTGCAGCGATGGAAAGAGGAGAGCGGTCGCGCTCGAATAGAGCGCGCGCAGCTCTTCGTGCGAGACCCGCTGCACGGTCGTGATTCGATCGGCCACGCCGTGCCTGGCGGCGGTTTCGGCCATCTCCGGCACCAGCTCCGGGCCGACGAACAGCAACCGGTCGACCGGCGCGGGCACGCCGGTCTCGGCTGCACGCTGCTGCAGCGCGATGAAGGCGGCCAGCACGTTTCGCCGGTTCTTGCGGTCGAGATCCCAGCCGACGTGCATCAGATACTTGCCCCGAACCGGCGCCCCGAAGCGTTCGAGCAGGCGCTGCGCTTCTGCCGGCTCCACCGGATGGAAGTCGTCGTTCAAGCCGTTCATGACGGTGATGACGCGTGACTCCGGCGCGATCCGCAGCTTGAGCAGCTCGCGCCGGGTCAGGTGCGACACGCAGGCGACCAGGTCCGCCGCGCCCAGACCCTTGCAGATCAGGCGCTGGAACAGGCGGCCGGTCCAGCCGACCTTCCAGCCATCGATCATGCCGAGCGAAGCCTGCACCGCGATCACGTCGTGGCAGGTGATGACGTTGGGCTTGGAGCGCACCCGCGGAACGTACATGCCGTTCGAGTGATCCGCGATGTGAACCACGTCCGCCCATTTCAGGTCTTGCGCGAGCGAAGGCAGGAACAGGACGAACTTGTCGAGGTAGCCGAGCCACTTCCACAGGCGGGAGCTGCTGGGCACCAGGAGCAAACGCTTGGGCGGACTGATCACCCGAAGCTCGCAGCCCAACCGGGGAAGTTCACGTTCCAGGATGCGGCTGAAGGCGAGCATGCTGGTCTGTCCGTCCGGGACATAGTTCCCGATGAGAAGCACTTTCATTGTGAGCGGGTGCTCCTGTCGTCTTCGCGAGAAATCATGGTTTTTGGTAAGGCGGCAACCGAGAATTATGTTCGACCGTGCCGAGCCGGCGAAAAAAGGCTTATGGACTTCATACGTACTTTCGCATGGTCGGCGAACCTGATTGACTTACGCTCTCGCCCCAATGCAAGCCTACCGAGCCTCCCTGCTGCGCTTCGACCCCGAGGGGCGCCCGATCTACGACGAAGACGGCCTGCTGGTCGTGGGGCCCGACCCCCAAGGCCGCCAGCGGGTCGTGGCCGCAGGTGACTTCCGCGAGGTCAAGGCGCGCCATCCGAAGGTGGCCGTCTCGCACCTTCCGGGCCGCATCCTGGCCCCCGGCTTCGTCGACATGCACATCCACTTTCCGCAGACCGACATCATCGGCGCGCCCGCCGACGGCTTGCTGCCCTGGCTGGAGAACTACACCTTCCCTGCCGAGAGCCGGTTCGCCGACCCCGCGCATTCGGCCGAAGTGGCCGAGGTGTTCTTCGACGAACTGCTGCGCAACGGCGTCACCACCTCGCTGACCTTCGCCACCTCGCATCCGGCATCGGTCGATGCCTTCTTCGAAGTGGCCGAGCGGCGTCGGCTCCGGATGATTTCCGGGAAGGTGCTGCAGGATCGTCATTCGCCGGACGGTGTACGCGACGAGACTGAACGCAGTCTGACCGACACCGAGGACCTGATCCGCCGGTGGCACCAGGTCGATCGGCTGGGCTATGCGATCACGCCGCGTTTCGCGCCGACCAGCACCGACGCCCAGCTGCGCGGAGCCGGCGAGCTGGCGGCGCGCTATCCCGACACCTGGATCCACTCGCATGTCGCCGAGAACAAGGACGAGGTGAAGTGGGCGCGCGAACTGTTCCCAGGCGCGCGGTCGTACCTGGACGTCTACAACGGTTTCGGATTGATGCGCGAGCGGGCGGTCTACGCGCATTGCATCCATTTCGACGACGACGATCGGCGGCTGATGCGCGATACCGGCACCGCCTCCGCGGTCAGCCCCACCAGCAATCTGTTCCTCGGCAGCGGCTTCTTCGACTTCGAAGGCGCCGATCGCATCGGCTATCGCTACGGCCTCGCGAGCGACGTGGGCGGCGGCACCAGCTTCAGTCCCTTCGCCACCATGATGGCGGCCTACTACGTGGGTCGCGAGGGCCAGACCAAGCCGGGCGTCAGCATCGCGCCTTCTGCGCTCTGGTGGCGCCACACCGGCGGCGCCGCCGAAGCGCTGGGCCTCGCCGGCGTCATCGGCAACCTGCAGCCGGGCTGCGAGGCGGACTTCGTGGTGATCGACCCGAAAGCCACGCCGATGCTCGCCCGCAAGACCGGGCTGGCGGCCAATCTCGAGGAACTGCTGTTCTCGATGATCGTGCTGGGGGACGACCGGCTGATCGAACGCACGGTCATTTCGCAGGCGCTCTAGCAACCCGGTCGCGAGGGATGGCGTGGAGGGTCGGCAGCCCCGTGGAGAGGCACGGGCGCATGCCACAATCGCGCCTCCCCCCAAGGCACCCCAGCACCAGCACCTCGAGCGCATATGAGCATCAAGAGCGACAAGTGGATCCGCCGCATGGCCGAACAGAACGGCATGATCGAACCCTTCGAGCCCGGCCAGGTCCGCCAGCACAAGGGCCAGCGCGTCATCAGCTACGGCACCTCGAGCTATGGCTACGACATCCGCTGCGCACCCGAGTTCAAGGTCTTCACCAACATCCACAGCACGGTGGTCGACCCGAAGAACTTCGACGAGAAGAGCTTCGTCGACATGCATGGCGACCACTGCATCATCCCGCCGAACAGCTTCGCGCTGGCCCGCACCGTCGAGTACTTCCGCATTCCGCGCAACGTGCTGACCATCTGCCTCGGCAAGAGCACCTATGCACGCTGCGGAATCATCGTCAACGTCACGCCCTTCGAGCCCGAGTGGGAAGGCTTCGTCACGCTCGAGTTCAGCAACACCACGCCGCTGCCGGCCAAGATCTATGCGGGCGAGGGATGCGCGCAGGTGCTGTTCTTCGAGAGCGACGAGGTCTGCGAGACCAGCTACAAGGACCGGGGCGGCAAGTACCAGGGCCAGGTCGGCGTCACGCTGCCGGTCGCCTAGGAGGCCTTGCCCTCCTGCGCCGATTGGCGCGGTCCTACAGCCAGTCGCGCTGCCAGCGGCAGCTCATGCATGGGGCCTTGCCTCAGCATCTCTTCCATTCCGCGGGAGGCCGCGGGTTCGGAGCCAGAGATGTCGATGTTCAAGGGCAGCGGCCCATCCAGTCCCCTTCGCATGCTGATGCTGGCGGTACTCGCCGCGTTGGTGCTGGCGCAGGCGGCAGCGCTGGTGGTGGTCGCTCAGTCGCAGGTCCAGAAGGCCGAGATGCGGGCAGCCATGGAGCAAGCCGAGCGTGTCGCCGCCGAGCGTTCGTTCGGTCGGCAACCCGACAGGTTGGCGCGCCGCGCCGCCGATGCAAGCAACGACAACCTGATGAGCGTCGGTTACGTCGCGGCACGTTGAGGCTGCTCATCGTTCGCAGCCGCGCGTACCATCGTCTGGCTGGCCTCGAGCGGCCTTAGGAGAATCACATGCGCTGGGAAGGCAACGAACAGTCCGACAACGTCGAGGATCGCCGCAGCGGCGGCGGTGGATTCGGCGGCTTGCCGATCGGCGGCGGCACCGTCGGACTCGGTACGGTGGCGATCGCGGTCGTCGCGGGTTGGATCTTCGGCATCAACCCACTGACGCTCCTCGGCCTCATGAGCGGTAGCGGGCCGGCACCCCAGGTGCAGCAGCAGGGCCCCGCGCCGAAGCCGCCGGCCAACGACCGCGAGGCGTCCTTCGTCTCGACGGTGCTGCGCAACACCGAGGTCGTCTGGAGCGACGTGTTCCGGCAGAACGGCGGTACTTACCAGCCGGCGCGCCTGGTGCTGTTCCGGGGCGCGACGCCGACTGCGTGCGGCACCGGGCAGGCCGCCATGGGCCCCTTCTATTGCCCCGGAGACAAGAAGGTCTACATCGACCTCGGCTTCTACGACACCCTTCGAAACCAACTCGGCGCGCCGGGCGAGTTCGCGCAGGCCTATGTCATCGCCCACGAGGTTGGCCACCATGTCCAGGACGAACTCGGCATCACCGGCAAGGTCGACCAGATGCGTGGCCGACTGAGCCAGTCGCAGAACAATGCATTGAGCGTGCGGGTCGAATTGCAGGCGGATTGCTTCGCCGGCATCTGGGCCCACCATTCGCAGGAATCCAAGCAGTGGCTCGACCCCGGCGACATCGAGGCGGCGATGAACGCCGCCCAGAAGATCGGTGACGATGCCCTGCAGCGCTCGGCCGGGCGCGCGGTGGTGCCCGACAGCTTCACGCACGGCTCGAGCGCACAGCGCCAGCGTTGGTTCGCCGCGGGCTTCAAGTCCGGCCGGGTGCAGGATTGCGACACCTTCGCGGCCAAGTCGCTCTGACCCGGCGCAGTCACCATGCCGTCATGGGCGGTTATTGGTGCAATGCCACAATACGCGGTTCATGACCAGTTCCTTCTCCAACCTCAACTTAGCCGAACCCCTCGCCCGCGCCGTCGCCGAAATGGGCTACGAGACGATGACGCCGATCCAGGAGCAAGCCATCCCGGTGGTGTTGTCCGGCCAGGACGTCATGGGCGCCGCCCAGACCGGCACCGGCAAGACCGCGGCCTTCTCGCTGCCGCTGCTGCAGCGGATGTTGAAGCACGAGAACAGCTCGACCTCGCCGGCACGGCACCCGGTCCGGGCGCTGGTTCTGCTTCCGACCCGCGAACTCGCCGACCAGGTCGCGCAGCAGGTCAAGCTCTACGCCAAGTACACGCAGCTTCGAAGCGCGGTGGTGTTCGGCGGCATCGACATGAAGCCGCAGACCGTGGAACTGAAAAAGGGCGTCGAGGTGCTGGTCGCCACGCCCGGCCGGCTGCTCGACCACATCGAAGCCAAGAACGCGGTGCTGAACCAGGTCGAGTACGTGGTGCTCGACGAGGCCGACCGGATGCTGGACATCGGCTTCCTCCCCGACCTGCAGCGCATCCTGTCGTATTTGCCGAAGCAGCGCACCACGCTGCTCTTCTCGGCCACCTTCTCTCCCGAGATCAAGCGTCTGGCCGGCAGCTACCTGCAGAACCCTATCACCATCGAGGTGGCCCGGCCGAACGAGACCGCGTCCACGGTCGAGCAGCATTTCTATAGCGTCGGCGACGACGACAAGCGCCGCGCCCTCAAGCAGATCGTGCAGCAGCGCGGCATCACGCAGGCCTTCGTGTTTGTGAACAGCAAGCTCGGCTGCGCGCGCCTGGCGCGTTCGCTGGAGCGCGAGGGCCTGAAGACCACCGCCCTCCACGGCGACAAGAGCCAGGACGAGCGCCTCAAGGCCCTGGCCGCCTTCAAGGCGGGCGAAGTCGACCTGCTGGTCGCCACCGACGTCGCCGCGCGCGGGCTCGACATCAAGGACGTTCCGGCGGTCTTCAATTTCGACATTCCGTTCAATGCCGAGGACTACGTGCACCGCATCGGGCGCACCGGCCGCGCCGGCGCCTCGGGTCTTGCGGTGAGTTTCGCGAGCGGCGGCAACGATGTCCGGCTGGTTGCCGACATCGAGAAGCTGATCAAGAAGAAGATCGAACTCGAGGCCATCGAGTTCGAGGAAGACCGCCCGCGCGGCCGCATCAACGACGGGCGCCGGCACTGGCGCGAAGAGGGCGAGACCGGCGATCCGAGGGATGTTCTCGATGCGCCTCGCGAGCGTTCGGCAGATGCCAGGTCGCCGTCCCGCAGCGGCGGTCGGCCGCACCGCGCACCCGCCGCGCCGCGCGATCCGTTCTTCGAGCAGCCCTACCAGCCGCCGGAGCGCGAGGCAGCGCCCAGCTGGGAAGCAGCTGCCAAGACCGGTCCGGCGCGCGGCATCTCCGCCAACATCAAGAGCAAGCGAAAGGTGCCGGCGCTTTTCAAGAGCGTCGCGCCGAACCAGCAGGCCTGATCGACAGGCTTCATCGGCAGGCCTTATCGGCAGGCATTTACTGCGGGCTTGAACCGCAGGCCTTTGCTGCGGGCCTGAACTGCAAGGCCGAACCCGCGAGTCTCGACTCGCCGGCTTCAGCCGCTCACACCGGCTTCTGTGCCTTCGGGCAGCGCACCTGCATCAGCTCGCGCTCATCCAGCGTGGCCCCGATGCGCACCGCGCTCAGGCAACCTCCCCATACGCAACCGGTATCGGTCGAGATCAGGTCGGGCCGCGAGACCCAGCCGAGCGTCGACCAATGGCCGAAGGCGATGGTGGCGCCGCTGGTGAGGCGGCCGGGCACGTCGAACCACGGCATGAAGCCGGGCGGCGGCGCGCTGCTCGCGTCCTTGGTGTCGAATTCCATGGCGCCTCGGGCATCGCAGTAGCGCAGCCGGGTAAGGGCGTTCACGATCACGCGCAGGCGGCTGCTGCCGGTCAGCGCGTCGTCCCATTGCGCGGGTTCGTTGCCGTACATGGTTTGCAGGAAGTCGCCCCAATCGGCGCCGCGCAGCACCGTTTCGACTTCGCCCGCGAGGTCGATCGTCCTGGCGAGGCTCCACTGCGGCAGCACGCCGGCGTGGACCATCAGCAGATCCCTTCCGCCTCGTTCGAGGTGCAATGCGAGATGTTGATGGCGAAGCCAATCGAGCAGCGCGACTCGATCGGTCGCGTCCAGGATGCAACCGATGGTGTCCTTGCGCCCCGCCTTGCGCGCGCCGCGCGCCACGCCGAGCAGGTGCAGGTCATGGTTGCCGAGGAGGGCGGTCGCCGCCGTGCCGTAGCGCTGCATGCGGCGCAGGACATCGAGCGAAGCGGGGCCGCGGTTGACCAGGTCGCCCAGCAGGACGAGCCGGTCGCGGCTCGGAGAGAAGTCGATGTGATCCAGCAGTTGCTGCAGCGGCGCGTCGCAGCCCTGCACGTCACCGATCAAGTAAAGTGCCATGGTCCTCATTCTCTCGCGCGTACATGGATGTCTTGCTCCTGGCCTTGCTGACGACGCTGAATGCGGCGTTCGCAATGTCCGAAATGGCGCTCTCGACCAGCCGGCGCGCCCGGCTCGCCGCACTGGTCGAAACCGGGGATGCCGGCGCCGCGGCGGCGCTCCGGCTGATGGAGTCGCCCACCCAGTTCCTTTCGACGGTGCAGATCGGCATCACCTCCATCGGCATGCTGAGCGGCATCGTCGGCGAGGCCGCCTTCGCGGCGCCGCTCGCGATCTGGATGCAGGAACTCGGCATGGGCGAAGGCACCGCCAGCGTCGCCTCCACCGCGGTGGTGGTCACCGGCATCACCTTCTTCACGATCATCTTCGGCGAGCTGGTGCCCAAGCGAATCGGGCAGCTGTACCCGGAGCCGGTGGCGCGCTACGTCTCGCGGCCGATGCGGGCGCTGGCCACCGGCGCCAAGCCCTTCGTGCTGTTGCTCTCGGGCGCCACCGCGGCGACCCTCAAGTTGCTGCGCATCGATTCGAACGCCGCCCGGGTGGTGACCGAAGAAGAAATCTCCGCCAGCCTCGAAGAGGGCGTCGATGCCGGCGTCATCGAGCTGCACGAGCACCAGATGGTGCGCAACGTGTTCCACCTCGACGACCGCCGGCTCAGCTCGCTGATGGTGCCCCGCGCCGACATCGAGTGGCTCGAGGCGTCGTTCACCGTGGCCGAGAGCCTGCAGAAGATCTCCGCTGCCGGCGCGCTCAACCTGGTGCATTCCTGGTATCCCGTCTGCCGCCATTCGCTGGACGACGTGGTGGGCGTGGTCAGCGTCTCGCAGCTGCTGACGCTCGGCCCGGGCCACGCCGGAACCATCGAAAGCGCGGTGCAGCCGGCGGTGTTCGTGCCGGAAACCCTGACCGGCCTCGAACTCCTCGAACAGTTCAGGGTCCGCGCCGGCCGGATGGTCTTCGTGGTCGACGAATACGGCGTGGTGCAGGGCGTCATGACGCCGCGCGACCTGCTGGAGGCCATCACCGGCGAGCTGCGCAGCGCCGCGCACATCGACGCCTGGGCCGAGCAGCGCGAAGACGGCGCGTGGGAGCTCGACGGCCTGATGCCGGTTTCCGAACTGCGTGCGCGGCTCGGCATTCGCGAGCTGCCGGACGAGGAGCGCGGTCGCTACAACACCGTGGCGGGGCTCCTGATGTCGGTTTCGGGCCACCTGCCGGAGCAGGGCGAACTGATCGATTGCGCCGGCTGGGCCTTCGAGATCGTGGCGCTCGACGGCAAGCGCATCGACCGCGTGCTGGCGCACCCGAGTCTCGGGGCATCGACCGAGGGCGACTAGCGCCGCCCACCGTACTGCGACTTTTTGCCACATTTGGCGGCAAGGAAGGCCTAGCCTGCCGGCAACGGTGGCGTTGCAAAGGCATCATCTTTTTTGCGATGCGAAGCGGTCCTCGTACCCGGCCGCCAAGCCAGTTCCTGCCTCGACCCCGGTTGTCGACTCTGCTCAAGTAAAGCCAGTTCCTGCCGAAAACAAGACAAGTTGTTAGGCGATACCCGCCAGATTCCCAGGAGATTGCTATGACGACAGACACACTCGAATCTCCCTCGGTCGAAGCCGGCGTCGTGCCCCGGATGCGGCTCGCTTCGCCCGCCCCGCTGCGTGTGCTGGTCGATGCACGCCGAAGCGTGGTCGGCTATCGAATGGCCGGCAAGGCCCGGTTCGATCCGGCGCCGCCTGTCTCGCCCGGCTTGCCCGCGGAGCCAGTCGCAGTCGACGCCGACGAGCCCGCCCGCGAACTCCACAAGCCGACCTTCGTGCGGTGCACCATCGCCGACTTGCGACAGGGCCAGCTCGAGCAACTCGACCCCCGGACCTCGGTGCTCGAGATCCGCGAATCCGCGGTCGGCCCCGACGGCATCGACGGCGACCGCGAGATCCTCAAGGAAGCGCGCCGGCTCGGCTTCAAGCTGGCCTTCGACGGGCGGCTGCTGCAGAACGCCTACGCTTCCTTCGTGCCGCTGGCCTCGTACGTGATCCTGGAGATGGGCGTGCTCGAACTCGACCGGGCAGCCAGCATCGCGAAGAGCATCCAGGCCAATGCGCAGGCCAAGGCGATTCCGTTCGCGACCCAGGTCCGCACCGAAGGCCAGTTCAAGAGCCTGGCCGCGGCCGGCGTGCAGATGTTCGAAGGCCTGTGGTTCACCAAGCCGCCGGTGCGGCGCGATCCCGCGGTGCAGGTCTCGTACGCGGCGCTCATCAAGCTCCTGAACATGGTGATGCGCGAAGCCGAGGTCAACGAAGTCGAGGAACTGCTCCGGCACGAGCCGACGCTGGCCTACAAGCTGCTGCGCCACATCAACACCTGCGGCTTCGGGCTGAAGGGCGAGATCACCTCGTTCCGCCATGCGGTCATGACGGTCGGGCAGAAGCGCCTGTTCCGCTGGGCGGCGCTGCTGGTTTCCAATACGCCGCCGGGGAGCGTGGCGCCCGCCGCCGGAACCCTCGCGATCGTCCGCGGCCGGATGATGGAGCTGATCGCGCTCGAATCGCTCACGGCGGCCGAAGCCGACCTGGCGTTCATCACCGGCATGTTCTCGATGCTCGATGCACTGCTGGGCATGCCGCTGGAGGATGCATTGGCCCTGGTCGACCTGCCGACCTCGGTATCCGACGCCATCCTCGCCGGCACGGGCGTCTTCGGTCCGTTCCTGGACATGACCAAGGCCTGCGAAAGCGTGGACGAACAGGTGCTGGAAATCCTTTCGATGCGATATCGCATCCCGGTCGAACGGCTGATCGACATCCACCTGCAGGCCCTGGCGTGGGCCGAACAGTTTGCCGACTGAAACACGGACGGACTGCGGCGAAGTGGGCGCTTAGCCAGCGCGGGGAAGGGTGCTTGTCCTACCGTGCTTCTGAGTAGTTTCGTCAGGATTGGCCCTTCTCTGATCGGTCATTGAGCCGAACGAGCCAACCCAGCCTCAGGAGTCCTCATGTCGAAAGTACTTAGCACCTTGCTCGCAACCTTGGTCGTTGCGGGCGCAGCCCACGCCCAGTCGAACCCACCCGGTGCCGCCGTGCCACCGAACTCGCCCGGCTTCGCCGGCGGCAAGTCGGAGCAGGCGGGCGAAGCTCGCAAGAACAACCGTCCGGCAACCGGCGTCAGGGCGCCGGCAGGCGGCGACATCAACCGTACGCCCGAAGGCGGCGCGATCGGCAACGACCGTGCGGCGATGGCCGGCGAAAAGCGTGCCGAAACCCGTGACATGCGCCGTCCTGGCCATACGCCTTCGAAGCAGGGCGGCACGCCGAAGTGATGCGCTGATTGCGTCCAGCCGCGCTCGAATGTCGAGCGCGGACCGGTTGCCGGAATGCCGCCGCCTCGCAAGAGCCGGCGGCATTTTTGCGTCAGCTAGCGCAGCCGCCGATGGCGGCGGGAGTTGCGCATCGAAAGCGCCACCAAGCCGATCACCGCGCCCACCACCAGCGCCTTGCGCGCCGCGCCCATCGGGTTGTGCCTGAGTTCGGCATTGCCTCCCATTTCCGAATAGATGTTTGGAACGTGACCCTGCGACAGATCTTCGATCAGCCCCTCGCCGCAATCGATTCGATCGGCAAGCAGCAGCACCAGCCAGTGCCGCAGGTCGTTCTCGCTGTGCCGGAACGCATACCGGCGCAACGAGCCGCTCAGACCGCGTGGCGGCGAACTGGTGCCGAACACCGGCGTCATGTTCGGCCGCTCGGTCGAGCACAGCACTTCGATGCGCTGGGGTTGTGGCTCCGGCGGATCGCTCCAGTGAAGTCCTTCGAGACGCGCGGGCATGCGTTCCATCGGATAGGCCGGCCGATTGGCCTCGTCGAGGTCGGCGCCCCATCCAGGGATGTGTGCGTACTTTTGCTGGTTGTCCATGTCGGTTTCCTGTTGACGAATCAGACGTTCACGCCGGGCGGGATCAGCACCGGCTTGATGCAGTTGTCGAGCTTGCTCGAGAAGAGGTGATAGGCGTCGGCTGCCTCCTCGAGCGGCATGCGGTGCGTGATGACCTTGTGCGGCTCGATGCGGCCGGCGGTGATGTGCTCGATCAGGCGCGGCAGATGGCGCTTCACGCTCGCCTGGTTCATGCGCAGCGTCAGGCCCTTGTTGAGGGCGTTGCCCATGGGTACCGCGTTGAGGGTCGGCCCGTAGACGCCGACGATCGAGACGTTGCCGCCCTTGCGCACCGAGTTGATCGCCCAGTGCAGCACGGTGGCCGCGCCGGCCTGCAGCTTGAGCTTGACGCCGGTGAGGCGCTGCAGCTTGCTGCCCTCCGCCTCGGCTCCCACGCAATCGATGCAGACGTCGGCGCCTCGCCATTCGGTCATCTTCTTGATGTGGATCGCCATGTCGTCGACGCTCTTGAAGTCGACGGTTTCGCACTGGGCGAACTTGCGAACGAACTCCAACCGGTAGTCGAGATGGTCCACCACGATCACCCGGCCGGCGCCCAGCAGCCAGGCCGACTTGGCCGCGAAGATGCCGACCGGCCCGGCCCCGAAGACCACCACCGTGTCGCCTTCCTTGATGTCGCCCATCTCCGCCGCCTGGTAGCCGGTCGGATAGGCATCGGTCAGCAGGACGGCATCTTCGAGCAGCAACTCGTCCGGGATCTTGGTCGGCCCGATGTCGGCGAAAGGAACGCGCACGAACTGCGCCTGCCCGCCGTCGTAGCCGCCGGTGGTGTGCGAGTAGCCGTAGATGCCGCCGACCGCGGTGGCTTGGGGATTGGTGTTGTGGCAGTTCGAATAGAGCTCTCGCTGGCACCAGTAGCAGGTGCCGCAGAAGATGTTGAAAGGCACCAGCACGCGGTCGCCAACCTTCAGGTTCTGGACCGAGCTTCCGGTCTCGACCACCGTGCCGACGAACTCGTGGCCGAAGGTGTGGCCGACTCGCGTGTCCGGCACCAGCCCGTGATAGAGGTGGAGATCGGAGCCGCAGATGCAGGCCCGCAGCACCTGGATGATCGCGTCGTTCGGATGCTCGATCATTGGGTCGGGCTTCTGTGAAACGCGGACCCGGTAGGGTCCGCGGTAGTTCAGGGCAAGCATTGAAATCCTTTCAGCATGAGGATGGTTCGGGATCGGAGTCCCGGCATGTCGCATGCCCGCCTCTCGGGTTCGCGCCTTCGCTCGTCGCTCGCGGCATGCAGCTCAACTGCCGCGTCGGCATCGTCCGACCCGGCGTTCAGGCGAGCGCTTTCCGGTGCCCGGAAGAGCAGCCGCGAATACTTTGCCGATCCATGCCACCGAACGATACCGACCCCTTGCTGCGCCTGGCCGATGCGCTGCGCGAGGCCGGCTATGCCTTCACCACGGTCACGCCGGAAACCCATCGCCGCGTCCTGGCCAGAGAGTCGCAGCGATACGCGGCGAGCCTCCGGGACGTGTTCGGCTGGAACCTGCCTTTCGATCACGCGTTGCTGCCCGACGCGATGCTCGCCGCCCTGCGAGCGGCCAGAATGGTCGCCGAGGTCGAGGCGGTCGGCGGCCAGGCGCCGGCCCCGGCAATGCTCCGCAGCAAGATCCGCTTCGCCACGCTCGGCCGCGCGATGTTCATGCACTCGGCCTATCCGACGGTCGAGCCGGATGCGGTCTTCTTCGGCCCGGACACCTATCGCTTCGTATCGCTGATCGAACGCGTGATCGCCTCGGATGCGCGAGCGGTGCGCCGCGTCCTCGATGTCGGCTGCGGCAGCGGCGCCGGCGGGCTTTGCGCCGGGCAAGCCCTGGCTTCTGCAGGACGAACGGCGCCTTCGATCGAATTGGTGGACATCAATCCGAAGGCGATCGAGTTCGCGCGCTTCAACGCATTCGCGAACGGATGGCAGCAAGTCGACGCCCGGCGCGCCGACCTCTATGCAGGCACCCGGCCAGGGCTGGACCTGATCGTGGCCAACCCGCCCTACCTGGTGGACCCCGGCGAGCGCCTTTATCGACACGGCGGTGGATCGTTCGGCTTCGATCTTTCGCTGCGAATCGTCGCCGAAGGCCTGCCCTTGTTGGCAGCTGGCGGCAGGCTGGTGCTCTACACCGGCGTGCCGATCGTCGGCGGGCGCGATCCGTTCTTCGCAGCCGTGGCGCCCGAACTCGAGCGCGAGAACCTGAGCTTCGACTATCGCGAGATCGATCCGGACGTGTTCGGCGAGGAGCTGGATGCGCCCGCCTACCGGAACGTCGAGCGGATCGCGGCGGTCGCCCTGGTGGTCGAGCGCCGTGCATCGCAGGCGGTGGCCGCCGGGCCTGCTCCGAGCGCTTCGGCCAAGGCCACGCCATGAGGGTGCTCGGCATCGGCGAAACCTGCGACCTCGGGGACATGTACTGGCGGCTCGCACGAGCCGGTCACGAGGTTCGCGTCTTCATCGAGCAGCCCGCCTCGCATGACGTCTTCGGCGGGTTGCTCGACCGCGTGGACGATTGGCGCGCCCAGCTCGACTGGGTGCGCGAGGTCGGCGATGAAGGCCTCCTGTTGTTCGAATCGGCGGTCAAGGGCGACTGGCAGGACGAGCTGCGCCGAAGCGGCTTCCAGGTCATCGGCGGCAGCGCGTACGGCGACCGGCTCGAGGCCGATCGCGAATTCGGCCAGGCGGTGCTGCGCAGTGCCGGGCTCAAGACGGCGGCGACCCATTGCTTTCACGACTTCGATGCGGCGATCCGCTTCCTCGAAGCCGCGCCCGGACGCTATGTCTTCAAGAACAACGGTGCCAATTCGCTGCGGACGCGCAACTACATCGGCGAACTCGATTCCGGCGCCGACATGATCGCCTTCCTGCAGGTGCAACAGGCACACCTGCACGTGCCGCCGGAGCCGGTCGACTTCGTGTTGATGGCGCACCTGCAAGGCGTCGAGGTGGGCGTCGGCGCCTATTTCGACGGCCATGATTTCCTGCAGCCGGCGCTCCTCGACTGGGAGCACAAGCGCTTCTTTCCGGGCGACCTCGGCGAGCTCACCGGCGAAATGGGAACCATCGTGACCTATCGCGGTGCCGAGACCCTGTTCGAACGCACGCTGGCCTGCATGACCGGGCCGCTCCGCGAAGCCGGGCATTGCGGCTACATCAACCTCAACCTGATCGCCAACCCCGAAGGTCTGTGGCCGCTGGAGTTCACCAGCCGCTTCGGCTACCCGGGCTTTGCGATCTGCGATGCCTTGCACCGGGAGCCCTGGGATGCGGTCTTTCGCAAGATGCTGTCCGGGCGCGGCGAGAAGATCCTGACCCGTCCCGGTTTCGCCTGCGGCGTCGTGCTGACCCTGCCGCCCTTTCCCTACAGCTACGGATACGACGAGATCTCGAAGGGCTCGCCGATCTGCTTTCGCGATGGCGGCGAATGCGGCGCTGCCAATGGCAGCGAGGACAACGACGCGGTGCATTTCGGCGAGGTCGCGCGGGTGGCCGGCCATTGGGTGGCGAGCGGCAGCACCGGCTACCTCGGGGTGGCGACCGGCGTCGGCTCGGACATCGCCGGGGCACAGCGTGCCGCCTATGCGGCCGCGCGCCGGGTGGTGGTGCCGAACCTTCGCTATCGCGAAGACATCGGCGACCGCGTCGCGACCAGCCACCTGGGCCTGCTGCGGGATTGGGGGCTCCTCGCAACGCGCATCGATTCGCAAGCGCCCGAGCGCTCGTAGGCCTTGCACCGCATGCGGTAGGCATGCTCCCACGCCCGTGCATGACGACACCCTATAGCGGTGCACCGATGCGACTTGGAGAGTCGAGAGACATCACCAACACGGTGCTGCGCTCGCAGCCTGTACACCAGCCAATGATTTTCTCGAACGTCCTTTCCCGACCCACCCGCTTCATTCCGGAATCGAGCGCTTCGTCATCTGCCTCGACGCGCGAGCTGGGCAGGGTGGACGCGTCGCTGCTCCAGGACAGCGCCAACGAGACCGGCGTCGGCCCGAGCGGCGATCGGGCGCTCTACGAGACGCTGTTGCATGGCAATGCCGGCGACCAGCTGACGCCGCTCGTCCGGACCGCAGCCAGCGATCGGATCCATGCGCTGTTGCAGGAGACCGCCAAGCTGCCCTGCGAGCTCCCGGAATCGGTCGAGCAGCTGTCGGCCTGGATGACCGACAGCGTCGAAGCGACCGGGCATCGGTACCAGGCCTACCTGGCGCGCCGCAAGGCGGGAGGCTCTCGCGAATACTTCAGCACGCGCTCGCATGCGCTCGCCTTTCTTCGCGCGGTGGCGCCCACCAAGCTGGTCGATGGCGCCTGGCTTTACGGCCTCATGGGCAATTGGCGGAATCCGCGCTTCAACGACCTCATCCACACCTACGTCGAGGAGCTCGGCGACGGTTCGCCGGACAAGAACCACGTGCTCCTGTATCGGCAGCTGCTGCAGTCGCACGGCATCGACGACTGGGAAGCACAGCCCGACAGCTCGTACACGCAAGGCGCTCTGCAGCTGGCGCTGGCAGCCTGCACCGAGGAGTTCTTGCCCGAGGTGATCGGCTTCAACCTCGGCTACGAGCAGTTGCCGCTGCACCTCCTGATCACGGCCTACGAGCTCAACGAACTGGGCATCGACCCCTACTACTTCACCTTGCACGTCACGGTCGACAACGCGGCCAGCGGGCATGCCCGCCGGGCTGTGCAATCCATCGCGGAGGCGCTGCCGCAACTCGAAGGCGGCGAGGCGTTCTGGCAGCGGATCCGCAACGGCTTCAAGCTCAACGACACCGGCATCGGGACCAATGCCGCGATCGCTGCCTTCGACCTCGACGCCGAGTTCCATCGCGTGCTCGGGCAGAAGTCGGCCGAGGGCCGGGTTGCGCATTCGGACTATTGCCGCATCGAAGGCCGCACCGTGAACGAGTGGCTGGCGGACCCGCAGGGCATCGCGGGGTTCGTGGGCGCCCTCGAGCGAAAGGGATGGCTTCGACGAGGCGGCGACCCGGCTGAAAGCCGCTTCTGGCAAATGCTGCGCGGCGAGCGGGCGGAAATGTTCGGCGTCTTCAGCGAATACGAACTGCAGGTCATCTACGACTGGCTGCGCGGCGATGCGAGCGCCGATGGCGCCCGGGTGCCGCCGGACGATGCCACCGCGCCACGCGCACCGCGCTCGTTCAGGCACCAGCGAAGGGCGCAGGCCGGGCTCGCAACCGCGGGCAGCAACCAGGGTGCCATGGACCTTGCCGCGCTCGATCCGGATGCCGCGACGCTGGAGCAGCGCCTGGCAAGCGGCAGCGACCAGCAGGAGACCGAGAAGCTCTTGCTCAAGCTGATGGGTCCGGCCCATCACTGGAGCGTGGCAGGTCTGCATGCCACCCGCATCTTTGCGAACCGCATGCTGAACCATCGGGTGGCCTAGCCGCTCCGCCGACCGTCGCTTCAGCCGCTCGCTGGCTGCCTTCGCTGCAGCGTGCGGGCCGCCACCACCATGCCGACCGCAAGGTATGCAACCCCCGCCGGTACCCACATGATCAAGCCGCCGAGCTGCTGGTCCGTGAGAAGGTCGATGCCGAAGCTGCCTGCACTTGCCGCATAGGCCGGGTACCAAGGCGTCGGCGCGAGCGTCAGCAGCGCGCCCAGCGCTGCCGTATGCATCATGGTCGTGAACAGGTAGAACATGGCCGGGCCATCGCCGGCGCGGGAGGCACTGGCCAATGGCGGCCACCAGAACAGCAATGCCGTACCGAAGAAGCTGACGTGCTGCAGGGTGTGGATGCCATCGTTCGCAAGTGCGGCATCGAAGAACCGTGGCATGTGCCAAGTCCACAGCACGAGGCCATGCAGTGCCCAGGCGACCGCAGGTCGGGTGATCAGCTGCCACGGCAGCGCGATGGCCGGGTGGTGGGTGATCGTCGCCGTCTTCCGTCTGAGGCGCATCGGCAAGGCCCACGTCCAGATGGCCAGCGGCCGACCGAGCACGAGCAGCGGCGCGGCGACCACCATCATCAGTTCGTGCTGGACCATGTGCGCCGAGAAAAGCAGCTGGCCCAACGCGTCCAGCGGCGACACCAGGGCAGCGGCCAGCCCGACCCAGCCGCCGGCGAATGCGGCGGCCTGCAGCATGCTCACGCCGCGTCCTCTCCCGGCGTTTCGCCAGAGCCTGGCGAGGCCTAGCGCGTACATCGCCAGGCTGGCCCCGAGCAACACCACGACCCATGCTTCAAAGGTCCAACCAACGGCGATTTCCGGGTTGACCGAAGGCAGCTCGAACCCTGGCGGCAGATGCGCGCGAGCCGCGGTCGCAAGGACGAGCAGGCCGGCGGTGACTTCTTTTTTCATGCGGCGCATCCATTACGCGTCGTCGCGAACAACGCTGACAACTCACTGAGCGATACGGTCGGACGATCACGGGTCTCTTTGCCGGGCCTCATCTCATGACAACCACGACTCCCACCCCCCGACCGGGCGATGATCCGGCGTTCGATGAATCGATCGCCGGGGAAGAAGACCCTGGTGCATCCACCGAGCCGCTCGCCGGCACCGGCGCTCGCGCGGCAGGTACCGCGACGGCCGCGGGGCCGACGCATGAAGCGGCTGGCCATCCGTTCGTCTACCGGGGCTTTCATTTCGTCTGCCGAGCAGAGCCGCAGGTCAGCGGCGTCTACCGGCCGTTGGTCACCTTGCTGCAGGGCGGACAGGACGGCGAGAAGATGGCGCTGCCGCAGGACATCGATCCCTACAACACCGAGCAGGAAGCGCTTCGACACGCGGAGCAGCAAGCGATGCGCTGGGTACACGATCGCAGCGGCGATCCGCGCGGCCAGTTCTGACGTCGCTCCGAATGTCAACTCGCTTGTAGGGTCATGCGCGCTCTTCCTACGCGCGCTGCCGGTGGCGGGCCGGATGTTCACCTCTCCCACGATCAACAACCCAGGAGTCGACTCATGGCAACCACGAAGCGAAGCACGTCCGATGCATGCAGCCTTCTCGACGCGGATCACCGCAAGGTCAAGAAGATGTTCAAGGACTATGAAGAACTCACCGGCTCGCGTGCGGCGAGCGCCACCCGCAAGAAGCGCGAACTGGCCAACGAAATCTGCAACGAGCTGTCGGTCCATGCGCAGATCGAGGAGGAGATCTTCTATCCGGCGCTTCGCGCTGCGATCAAGGACACCGACCTGCTCGACGAAGCCGAGGTCGAGCATGCGAGCGCCAAGGACCTGATCGCGCAGATTCGCGATGCCTCCGACGTCGACGACATGTTCGACGCCAAGGTCAAGGTGCTGGGCGAATACATCGACCATCACGTCAAGGAAGAGCGAAGCGAGATCTTCACCAAGGCTCGAGCCACCCGCAAGCTCGACCTCGTCGCCATGAAGGAGCAGATGCAGATGCGCAAGGAAGAGCTCATGAACGAACTGGCGCCGGAAATGGCGGCCTGACGGGCAGAGGTCGACTTTCAACGGGCGGTCGGATCGATCGGCCTCGATCCGACTGCATCGGACTGCCAGGTCTCGCAGCCCGCGGGTCGGCATCTCCGCCGGCCATCGCTTCAGGTGGCCGATCAGCCGCCGGCAGCCCCCAGGCGAAGAGATGCCTCCTTGACGCGCTGGAGGATCCGGGCGGCCATCAGCCCGAGCAGCTTCAAGTAACGAACATCGGCGTTTTGCGACAGGGTCATCAGGGCCGACAGGTGATCAAAATCCTCGTCGCTGGGGCCGGGCCCGGCGCCGCGCTGCAGCGAGGCGAAGTCCTCGGCGATCCGGTTTTGCGCATGCGTGTACGCGGCGCTTGCGCGCACCCGGTCACCGAAGGCCGACTCCAACTGTTCCCGCGCTTCGATGTCGCGCGCACTCGACGGGACGGCGGCCATGTCAGCTCCCCTTCGGAATCGGGTTGGTGGACGGCTGGTTGGACGGCAGCTCGTCGGGGGGCGGCGTGCGCTCCTTGTTGGGCGTGCTCGAGAGGTCTTCCCGCAGGTTGTAGGCGGCCGAGTCGTCATGCTTGCTGCCTTCGACATCCTTGCGCTTGTTCGCCATGCGTTCGGTCGGGGCGGGGCCGCTGACCTCTTCGCCGGCCGCGGTACGCTCCGTGCTGAGCTTTTCGCCGGCGCCGATGTTGTCGACCCCGCCACTGGTGGTCGGCCGAGTGCCTTCGCCGCTCTCGCTGATCTGGTTGAAACGTGACATGGATGGCTCTCCTGATTTCCTTCGGTCGACGTTAGGGAGCGCTCATGGCCGGACATGTAGGAAGTCGGCCCGTCCCTTCGCTCCACCCTTCCGATCGTGTGAAATTTGTGGCCGGTGGCGGCGGCGCGTGGCTGGGCATGCGGATTGCCCCATGCACGCGACGGCTCGACCCACGAGCGACGATGACAACGACCGACCTCATGCAGAGCACTCCGGATGGGCCGACCCGATCGGGCCCTCGCACTTCAGGCGCCCCCGATCCCGACCGTGACCTTGCCGGTGCCGTTGCACTCGGGGCAGATCCTGCGGTCCGGATCGCGGCCGGAGCCGCCGCAGGTCCGGCAGATGCTTTCGCCGGTACCCGGCGTCCCCGGCGGCGCCTCGTCGCCGGGGCTCATGGCCGCGGTGCCATTGCCGCCGAGCGGGGAGGGCGCGGCTTGCGGCGAGTCTTGCGGGGTGTCTGCGCTCATGTCTTGCTCCTGGGTTGGTCAGAGTCACGGATCGGCATGGCGGGTGCCGCGGCATCGAAAGGTGTGACGTGGATTCGGGATCGTTCGGCTCTCCTGGTTTCGGCAAGCGGCGTGCCGGCGATCCGGTCGTCTCGTCTTCGGCCAGCGGGAGCCTGAAGTGGATTCGGTTCTTGCGCCGGCAGGCATCCAGGCCGCCCGCATCTTCGAACTGTGGAACCTGACGCTCGCCATTTGCACGGCCGTCTTCGCAGCGGTCCTGTTCGCCGTGCTGCTGGCGCTGATCAAGGCGTCGAGGCGTGCCCGTGAGGAGAAGGACGAGGGCCCCCGCGAGGACGATCCAGGTCTGCGCCTGGAAAGCCCCGGTTCGGAGCGCCGCCCGCGCCGCGCGGTGATCGCCGGAACGGCGGTGTCGGTTTTCCTGCTGTGCGTTCTCCTGGTCACCGATTTCGCCACCGATCACGCGCTGTCTCGATTGCCCACCGCCGGTGCCTTGCAGATCGAGGTGGTGGGGCATCAATGGTGGTGGGAGGGCCGCTACCGGTCGGCGGCCGGGGCCGACGGCGCGAGCGACGCCACCGGCGGAGGGGACTTCAGCGTGGCCAACGAATTCACGGTGCCGGTGGGACGCACCGTGTCCGTATCGCTCAAGAGCGTCGACGTGATCCACTCGCTCTGGGTGCCGGCGCTGTTCGGCAAGAAGGACATGATCCCGGGCCGGTCGACCGAGATGGTGTTTCGCGCCGACCGGCCCGGCATCTACCGCGGGCAGTGCGCCGAGTTCTGCGGCACCGAACACGCCTTCATGGCATTCAGCATCGAGGCCGTCGCGCCCGAGACCTATGCGAGGTGGGAAGAAGCCCAGCGCGCCTCAGCTTCGCCGCCTGCGGCATCGACGGCCGCGGAGCGAGGCTGGCAGCTGTTCGGCACGATGGGCTGCGCGCAATGCCACACGGTGCGCGGAACCGCTGCAGCGGGCGGCCTGGGGCCCGATCTCACGCACCTGGCTTCACGGCGAACGCTCGCTGCCGGCACGCTGCCGAACCAGCGCGAAGCGCTCGCTCGATGGATTTCCGATCCGCAGCAGCTGAAGCCCGGCACCACCATGCCCGCGACCCGCCTGCCGCCGGACCAGCTGCAGGACCTGGCGAGCTACCTGGAGTCGCTTCGATGATCGAGGCCGTCGACGTCGAGCAGCGTCTCTTCGACGGACCCCACGGCGGCCGGGCGGTGCATGACGCGTTGGCTGCGACCTGGGCCGATCCGCCCGGTTGGCGCGGCGTCCTGTGCGCCATCAATCACAAGACCGTGGCCCGGCGCTTCATGCTCGCCACCTTCGGGTTTTTCCTGCTCGGCGGGCTGCTGGCACTGGCGATGCGAACCCAGCTTGCACGGCCGAACGGCAGCTTGGTCCAGCCGGACTTCTACAACCAGCTCTTCACGATGCACGGCACGACCATGATGTTCCTGTTCGCCGTTCCGGTGATGCAGGCGGTGGCGGTGTACCTGGTGCCGCTGATGATCGGCACCCGCAGCGTGGCCTTTCCGCGCATGAACGCGTATGCCTTCTGGGTGTTCGTCTTCGGCGGCCTGTTCCTCTACGCCGGCTTCCTGCTCGGGCAGGGTCCGGGCGTCGGCTGGTTTGCCTACGTGCCGCTGTCGGGGCCGGATTTCGACACCGGCAAGGGCGCGGACATCTGGGCGCAGACGGTGACCTTCACCGAGCTTTCGGCCCTGCTGGAGGCGATCGTGCTCATCGCCACCATCGTCAAGATGCGAGCGCCGGGCATGACGCTCGCGCGGATGCCGCTCTTCGTGTGGGCGATCCTGGTCACGCAGTTCATGGTGATCTTCGCGATGCCCTCGATCATGCTGGCCAGCACCACGTTGATCCTCGACCGGCTGGTCGGCACGCACTTCTACAACCCGGCGCGGGGCGGCGACGTGCTGCTGTTCCAGCACCTGTTCTGGTTCTTCGGCCATCCCGAGGTCTATCTGATCTTCATCCCGCCGCTCGGGATGATCTCCCTCATCATCTCGACCTTCGCCAGGCGGCCGGCCTTCGGCTACACCGCCATGGTGCTGGCGCTGGTGGCCATCGCCTTCCTCGCGTTCGGGCTGTGGGTCCACCACATGTTCGCGACCAACCTGCCCGAGGTCGGCAAGAGCTTCTTCACCGCGGCCAGCCTGATGATCGCCATCCCGTCGGCGGTGCAGATCTTCTGCTGGATCGCGACCCTCTGGACCGGGCGTTTGCGGATCGCGACGCCGCTCCTGTTCGTGCTGTCCTTCTTCGTGATCCTGGTGCTCGGCGGCATGACCGGCATCATGCTGGCCTCGGTGCCGCTCGACCTGCAGGTACACGACACGTACTTCGTGGTCGCCCACCTGCATTACGTGCTGCTCGGCGGCGCGGTGTTTCCGCTCTTCGGCGGCTTCTACTACTGGTTTCCGAAGTTCACCGGGAGGCTCCTGAACGAGCACGCGGGCCGCTGGAACTTCTGGCTGATGTTCGTCGGCTTCAACCTGACCTTCTTCCCAATGCACCTGCTCGGGCTCCAGGGCATGGCTCGCCGGATGTGGACCTACCCGGCGGATGTCGGCTGGAACGGGCTCAACCTGCTCTCGACCGTCGGCGCCTGGACCTTGGCGGCCGGCGTCGCGGTGTTCGTCGGCAACGTGCTGCACAGCCGGCGGCGCGGGCTCGCGGCAGGCAACGACCCGTGGCAGGCCGGAACGCTCGAATGGCGCACCACGAGCCCGCCGCCGCCGCACAACTTCGATGCGCTGCCGGTGGTTCATGGCCGCGATCCGCTGTGGGAGCCTCGGCGCGAGCCTTCGTTCGTGAGCGGCCTGGCGACGGATGTGCGCGCCGTGCTGCTGACATCCGCGATGGACGCCAGGCCCGAGAGCCGGGACCACTTCCCGACGCCGACACCGTGGCCTTTCTTCTCGGCGCTCGCGACCGCGGTCCTCTTCGTCGCCTCGGTGTTCACACCCTGGGCGGTGGTGTGGGGATCGATTCCGGTGGCGATCGCCATGATCGCGTGGTTCTGGCCGCGGCGGGCCGAGGCCGAGCGCGGCTCGAAGCTGGAGCGTTCGCCATGAAGCTCGAAGCACTCGACCGGCGATCGGCATCGGGCGCACCGGCGGATGCCCCGGCTACGCCGGATACGCCGGGTGCGCCGAATACGCCGAATACGCCGGATGGACCGAGCACCCCCGCCCACGACACCCTCGACGTTCGCGAACTGCCCACATTCGCCTTCGGCACCGGCAGCTTGATGTGGTGGAGCACCGGCGGCCTGATGCTCATCGAAGGCACGGTGTTCGGCATCTGCGTGCTCATGTATTTCTACCTTCGATCGATGGCCGCGACCTGGCCGATCGATGCGCCGCCGCCGGGCCTGCTGTGGGGTTCGATCAACACCGCGGTCCTGCTTGCGAGCCTCTGGCCGAACCAGCTCGCCAAGGCGGCGGCCGAGCGCTGCGATCGGCGCCGCGCGCGTTTCTGGCTCGTGGTGTGCCTGCTGTTCGCGCTGGTGTTCCTGGGCGTACGGGCGCTGGAGTTCACGACGCTCGATGTGGATTGGCGCTCGAACGCCTACGGCTCGGTGGTGTGGCTGCTGCTCGGGCTGCACACCGCGCACCTGATCACCGACACCATCGACACCGCGGTGCTGGCGACGTTGTTCTATACCGGACCGCTGGAGGGCAAGCGCTTCGTCGATGTCAGCGAGAACGCGCTGTATTGGTATTTCGTGGTGCTGAGCTGGCTGCCGATCTACGGAGTGATCTATGGAGCGCCGCGTCTCTAGTGCTGCGCCGCGGCTGCTGGCGGCTTCGGTCCTTGCGATGGTCCTGGCCGTGCAGGGTTGCGACGGCCATCGCGATGGCAGCAGCAATACGGGCACCGCGAGCGCCGATGCGGCGAGCCCCGGGGCAGCAGCGACGCCGACGCTCGCAACCGGCGCGCCACGTGCGCTCGCCTCCGCCGATCGCGGCGAGTACCTGTCGCGCGCCGCCAACTGCATCGGCTGCCACACGCCGGCGGGCGGCGCGCCGTTCAGCGGGGGCCTGGCGGTCAACTCGCCCTTCGGCAAGATCTACAGCACCAACATCACACCCGATCCCTGGTTCGGCATCGGGCGCTACAGCTACGACGACTTCGCACGCGTGCTGCGCGAAGGCAGGGTGCCGGGCGGAAGGCATCTGTATCCCGCGATGCCCTACACCGCCTACACCCATCTGCAGGAAGAGGATGTGCGCTCGCTCTACGACTTCCTGATGCAGCGGGTGGCGCCGGTGCGAACGCCTTCGCCGCCGACCCGCCTGCCGTTTCCGTTCAACCAGCGCTGGGTGCTCGGCGCCTGGCAGGCGATGTTCCTCGATCGCGGCCCGCAGCCCGCGCGTGCGGATCGAAGCGCCGAATGGAACCGGGGCGCCTACCTGGTCCAGGCGGTCGGCCATTGCGGCGCCTGCCACACGCCCCGGGGCCCGGCCTACCAGGAGAAGGGCGGCGACCCGTCCTCGCCGCACTTCCTGACCGGCGAAGTCAACGACCGCTGGTATGCGCCCAACCTGACCGGCGCCATGGGCGACGGACTCGGCCGATGGAAGGCCGAGGAGATCGCGTCGTTCCTCAAGACCGGCCACGGGGCGCGCGAGATCGCGTACGGCAGCATGGCCGGAACGGTGGTGGACAGCTTGCAGCACCTGCGCGAAGACGACCTTCGCGCGATGGCCGTCTACCTCAAGGCGCTGCCGGCACGGAAGTCGTCGGCAAGCTATGCGCCGGAAGGCGTGCCGGCGCGTTCGCCGGCAAAGGGCGACCTGACCGTCGACAGCGAATCGGTCGGTGCGGTGGTCTATCGGTCGTTCTGCGTGCAATGCCACCAGCCGGACGGAGGCGGCGTCCCGGAACTGTTCCCACGCCTGGCGGGCAGCTCGTCCGTGCTGGGCGCAAAGCCGGATTCGCTGATCCGCCTGGTGCTGGAGGGCGGCGACAGCGCGGAGACCCTGACCGGCCCGCCGCGGCGGCACATGCCCGGCTTCGCGGCGCAGCTCACCGATCCGGAAGTTGCCCAGGTCCTCACGCACGTGCGCAGCAGCTGGGGTAACGATGCGCGGCCGGTCACCGGTTCGCAGGTCGCGAAGGTGCGCCGGCAATCGGGGAAATGATCGGGCAGGTGTTCGCGTCGCTCAGCGGGTGCCGCCGGGCGGGCTCGCAGCCGATGCGGGGCCGGCGGGTGCCGGTCCGAGTCGTTCGTCGATGAGCGCGCGGGCGCGGTCCGCCAGGGTCGCCATGGCTTCGCCGGGATCCTGGCGCTGGTTGGTGATCGACAGATGGCAGCTGTAGCTGCCATGGTCCTTCACCTCGGCGTGGGCGGAGACCACGCCTTCGCTGCTGCTGCTGACCAGCTCGACCAGCACGTGCCAGCCGCGGTGCTCGAAGCGCTGGCGGGTGCTCTGGCGACCCTCGTGGGGCATCGGCTCGGTCTCCATCGCGGCCTCAACCGAGCGGCCGGGAAGCTTCTCCGGCGAAGGGAATCGTCCCGTTGGCGGCGAGCGGCACGTTGCCGACCCGCTCCGCCAATGCCGAGAGCTGCGTCGTGATGACCGCCAGGCGTTCGTTCACGAGGCAACTCTGGAGCCACAGCGCTTCCAGGATGGCGCGGGTCGAATCGTCCGCCGCCGCGTCCACCAGGCCCTGCATGCTGGTCAATCTTCCGCGGAAGTCGTGGGTCATGGTTCGGTCCTCCTCCAAGGTTCAAACAAGATTTGCCTGCCGTGCAGAGCCTCCGGGCCCGGGTCCGCGCGGCATGGCTCAGGCATGTCGGCGCTGCTCCACAGCCGGCACCCGCAGCGCCTGCCGGTACTTGGTGACGGTCCGACGCGCGATCCGAAAGCCCTGCTGCGCGAGCTGGCGCGCCAGCTCTGCGTCGCTCAACGGGTCGTCGCGCGATTCCGCGGCGATCAGCTCGCCGATCAGCGCCTTGATCGCTGCCGGCGAGGTGGCGCTCTTGCCGTTGTGCTCCATGCCGCGCGAGAAGAAGTAGCGCAGCTCGAAGACGCCCAGTGGTGTCGCCATGTACTTGTCGTGCACCGCGCGCGACACGGTCGACGCGTGGACGCCGACTTCGTCCGCGACCTCCTGCAGCCCGAGCGGCTTCATCGCGAGCGGTCCGTATTCGAGGAACATCTTCTGACGCGCGACGATCGCGCGCGCCACGCCGTGGATGGTCGAGACGCGCTGGGCCAGGTTCTGCACGGTCCAGCGCGCTCGTTCGAGGCAGCCGTTCATCTCGGCATGCTCCCGATTGCGATGCTTCTCGAACATCTGGGCATAGACCCGGTTGAGCTGCACCCGCGGCATGGCGGCATCGTTGAGCACGGTGGTCCACTGGCCGCGAACCTTGCGCACGATCACGTCGGGCGTGACCACCCGGGCACCGCCTTCGCCGAATTGCCAGCCCGGCCGTGCATTCAGGCGGCAGATGCGCTCCACCACCGCACGCAGCACGTTGGCCGGCTGGCCGAGCGCTGCCGCGAGGCGAGGGATGTTGTGGGCTGCCAGCAGGTCGAGGTGGGACTCGACGATTTCGCGGGCGATCGCCCGCTGATCGGGATCTTCGATGTCGGGCAGTTGGAGCTGCAGGCATTCCTGAACGCTGCGCGCAGCCACGCCGCAGGGGTCGAGCGACTGGACCCTGCGCAGCGCGGTCCGCCAGGCTGCCGCGTAGGCGGTGCCTTGCTTGCCGCAGGCGGCGCCGATTTCATCGAGCGAAACACGCAGGTAACCGTCGTCATCGAGCGACTCGACCACGGCGGCGGCGAACATGCGTTCTTCTTCCGCGAGCCGCAGCACGCCCAGCTGTTGGTGAAGGTGGGCTTGCAAGGAGGGCGTGAGCGGAATGCCCTGCAGCGCATCGGCGCTTTCGTCATGGTTCAGGCCGCGGGCGCTGATGCTTCCGAGGGACGCAGCCCGCTCCATGGCAGAAGCATTGATCCACGCCGAGGCATCGCCGTCGAGCTCTGCCGTGGACTCGGGGGGCGATGCGTCATCGATTTCGAGGAATGGGTTCGACTCTGCCGCCTGATGCAGTTCGCGCGCATAGTCGAGCGACGACATCTGCAGCAGCCGCACGGCGTGTTGCAGCCGCGGCGAAAAGGTCGCGCTCTGGATGGCGCGAGCCTGTAGTCCGATGGCAGTCATCCTTCTCCTCGATCTTTGTGAACAATGTCACAGCGCAAACTGCATGCCAAGAAAAACCCGTGCAGCGTTTAGAACTTTCGTTTTCAGAGTCATTGCGGAGAATCGGTATTTCCTGCGGGCAACCGGCATGCCTTGCGGCAAGTTTTGCGAAAGGCCCAGCAACAGAAATAGCGTGCGTTTTGCCGCACACTTGCGGCGACGAAAAGACAAAGTTGTCCGCCTTTTTTTGATGAACGAATCGAACTCTCCCTGGACGCCTTTCGCCGAACATGCGCAGCGCGCACGGCAAATCGACCACGACCTGCGCACGCCGCTCGGGACCATCGCATCCGCGTTGGCGCTGATGGAGGCTGCACCCGACGACACGGTCCTGAGAGCAGAGGCCCTGCAGGTGATCGCCCGCCAGGTCGGACGGATCACGGGGGTGGCCGAGCAGCTGCGCCGCCATGTCGACCAACTCGAAAATGCCTGCCAGTTGGAGCCTCGGGAAGCATCTGCAAACTGAACGGTGGGCGCGGGCGGTTACCGCGGCCGACTTCGGGCGCAAAGTGCCCACGGCTTCGCGAGCCAAAATAACGATGCATCAATTCATGAAGGAAATACGAGGGTGGGACACACGGTCATAGTCGAAGACGATGCGGACTCCGCGCGCATGCTGTCGGCCCTCGTCCTGCGCGAGGGCCACACCGTGACCACCGCGCCCAGCCTGCACGACGCGCGCCGCATGCTGGCGATGCAGCAGGCCGACCTGCTGCTGCTGGATCTCCACCTGCCGGACGGCAGCGGCCTCGACCTGTTCGACGAAGGCGCACTGCTGAGCGATACCGAGGTCGTGCTGATGACCGGGCAGGCCAGCCTCGACACCTCCATCAAGGCGCTGCGACTGGGCGCGGCCGACTACCTGGTGAAGCCGGTCAATCCGGTGCATCTCAAGGCCTTGCTGTCGAGGCTGATCCGCCCGTCGCAGCTGCGGGCTGAGGTCGCCGGGCTGATCGAGCAATGGCGTGAAAGCGGACGCTTCGGCGCGCTGATCGGCAAGTCGGCGCCGATGGAGCGGGTCTACCAGCAGATCGCACGGGTCGCAGGCACCGCAGTCACGGTCTTCATCCACGGCGAAAGCGGCACCGGCAAGGAACTGGTCGCGCGTGCGGTGCACGACCTGAGCCGGCGGCGGGAGCTGCCCTTCCTGGCCGTCAACTGCGGCGCAATCTCGCCCAACCTGATCGAGAGCGAAATCTTCGGGCACGAACGCGGCAGCTTCACCGGCGCCGAACGGCAGCACCTCGGCTTCTTCGAGCGCGCGCACGGCGGCACCCTGTTTCTGGACGAAGTGACCGAGATGCCGCTCAACCTGCAGGTCAAGCTGCTGCGCGTGCTCGAAAGCGGCACCTTCATGCGGGTCGGCTCGACCCAGCTGCAGCAGACCGACGTGCGCATCATTGCCGCCACCAACCGGGATGCAACGGAAGCCGTTGCCCGCGGCGTGCTGCGCGAAGACCTGCTTTATCGGCTGAACGTCTTCCCGATTGCATTGCCGCCCCTGCGCAAGCGATTGGACGACGTGCCGCTCCTGGCCAACAGCTTCTTGCGCGATCTCCAGCAGCAGGAGGAACAGTCGAGCAAGCATTTCACGACCGCGGCGATGGAGCGGCTGATGCAATACCGCTGGCCGGGCAACGTGCGCGAGCTGCGCAATGCGGTCCAGCGGGCATGGGTCATGGCCACCGGACTCGCGATCGACAGCGAGTGGCTGCCTCCGCCGGACGATCCCGAGGTCGTGCAGAAGGACGGTGGCGCCCAGAAGCCTTCGGCCTCGGACGATGCTGGATCCAACGCGCCAGGCCGGGCGGGGCAGGCCGATGCCGGCACCACCGAGCTGGCGCACGGCGCTGGCGAGGCGCAGGGTCCGCAGCTGCGCCTGCGGGTCGGGCTCACCTTGGCGGAGGTGGAGCGCGAAGTCATCCTCGCGACCTTTGCGCACTGCGGCGGGCACAAGGAAAAGACGGCGGCATTGCTCGGCATCAGCATGAAGACGCTCTACAACCGCCTCAAGGAATACAAGCTGTAGCCGGCTGCCCTTGCCCGGTCGACCGCTTCGAAGATGCGGGCACACGGTTTGCCCGAGCGGACTGAAGCGCGACAAGGACGGCAATGACTCTTTCCCACCGGTATCAGGCAGCCAGCTCGCTGAGCCCGAATGCGGCGCGGCTGGCGGTTCGGATGCTCGACGGCGCGCCGGGCATTCCGTTCGACTGGCGGTTCGCGCTCAGCATCGTCCTGAACGAACGGGCAGCGTCGGCCGGTGAGCTGAGCTCATCCGACTTCATGACGCTCACGCAGGATCGACAGCGTCCGGAGCAGCAGTCGGCCTTGGTCAAGAGTCTCGAGCAAGCGGAAGCGCAAGCCTTCATGCGCGATGTGCGCGAGGCGTTGGCACGCAGGGCGCCTCGCTCGGGCCTGCTGCCGAACCGCACCGACGCCGGACCGGCGACCGACCGCCGCTAGGCGCCAAGGGGCAATCTGAGCGCTGCGCGCTTGCGGGCCCGTTCGACTCAGCCGCCGGTCGCCAGCTTTCTTCGCGCTTCGTCTCGTTCCTGGGCTTGCTGCCGGGCCGACTCGCAGCGCGGATGCCAGCGCAGTTCGGGCCGTTGGCATTGAACGTTCCGGCAATTGTTCATCGACAGGAAGTCGAGGTCCGCACAGGCGCCAAGCGGGTCGGACGCGGCTGAGTTGCCGGCAACCCGGGAGCGGCTTCGACTGCCGCCGGCTGCGCCGTCATCGTATTGCGGCCCAGGCCCGGCCGCGATCGGCGGGCCACCGTCGGATGAGGACATGCCCGATGTTCGAGGGCTGCGGGTCTCTTCATAGAGTGGCCCGGGACCCGGCGCCACCGGTGGTCCCGGGTCGCGGATGTCGGTCCCTGCCGGCAGGGCGCGGCTTGAGGAGCGCGTGGTGTCGTAGACCGGACCTGGGCCCGGCGCGATCGGCGGTCCCAGGTCGCGGGCCGAAGACGCTTCGAAGCGTGGCGTGCGCCAGGCCGGGCTCGCATTGGTCGACGCGGCAGAGAGGTCGTCGAGCACGGCGTCTGCCGGTTGGGTGCCGATCGGCGCCCGGCGGCGTTGGCTGCGCGCGGATACCGTGCCCTCGGTCGAGGCTACGCTGGATCCGGCGGCCGCGGCGGCTCCGGCGGCCCCGGAGGGCGCGGCGGGTGCGGCAGGCGCGGCGGGCTTGGCCCGCTCGGCGATCTGCGACGCATCCTTCGACGGGTTGGCGCTCGATCCGGTGGCCGATCGTGCGGGCAGCAGCGCTTCGGTCGTCGTGCGGAGGGCATCGGCCGGACTTGTTCGAGAAGCCGTCGACGCGGCGTCCGCAGTCGCGTCCGAAGGACGCGTCGTGCTCGGCGGAGCAGCCACCGATGCCGTGCCCACCGCCTGGCTGGGCGGCGCAGTCACCGATGCCGAGCCCACCGCCTGACCCGTTGCCGTCGTGCCCGATGCATCGCCCGCCGCCTTTGCCGGCTCTGCAGCCCGATCGACCGCCGCGACCGCAGGCGCCGGTTGCACCGACGGCGGTGCCGCACTTCGCGTCACGTAGAAATACCAGCCGAGGAAGGCGATGCTGAGCGCCACCGTGAAACCGCCCAGCCGCAGCCAGAACGAGGCGCTCTCGGCGGGAAGAGGCGCGGTCGCGCTGCCGGCTTCGCGTGCCGCGCGTGGCTCCGAGCCCGGCGGACGAAAGCGCATCGCCTCCAGCGCCGACGGACCGGACGGGGCGAAGGCGGGCAGCCGACCCGCACAGCCGATGCAGAACATGGCGGAATCCCGGTTGCGGGTTCCGCACTGGTCGCAGATCACGGGTAGCAAGACATCCTTCACTTCGCTTTCAGGTCGCATCGGCACGCAGAGATCCTCGAATCCTTGAACGGTGGCGTCGTCCCCGCTGCGATGCTCGCCCGGAGACCTCCACGAACCTTGATCCTCGCCGACCTTCGAGCCGCGGGTGTAATCAAACGTCAGCCGAAGCCCTTCGATTGTTTCCATCGTGTGAACACCGCGCTTCGTTCGCCTCGGGTTTTTACCTATCGATCAGGCGCAAACTTCGTTCAACAGATCAGGCGGTGTCTTCAAGCCGCCAGGTCTGGGTGAACAGGGCCCCGAGCGAGGTGGCTGTCTTGAAACAGGACGGCACCCACCCAAGACCGGTTCGAAATCATCCCAACCGTCAACAGAAGGAAACCAAATGAAGACCTCGAAGATCATCGCCGCAGCCGCCCTCTCCATGCTCGCCGCCGTCGGCGCACAAGCTGAGACCTACGAAGGCGTCCACCCCCTCGTTTCGGCCAACGACCGTGCACAGGTATCGGCCCAGGCAGCACGCATCGGCAACCCCTACGCCGAAGCGATCTCGTCGCGAGTCGCCCCGGTGCTGAACGCATCGACCGATCGCAGCACCGTTCGCAATGAAGCCTACGCCGCCGCACGCGCCGCGAACCCGTACGCCGAAGGCTACGGCCAGGGCGTGGTCGCCTTGCAGAACAGCCGGGTCGACCGTGCAGCGATCCGCGCCGAAGCGCGCGATGCCGCACGCGGCGTCAACCAACTCGCGCTGTAATCCTCGGCACGCGTTCCCACCGGAGGGCCTTGCGAAAGCAAGGCCCTTTTTTCGTTGCGCGCTTCAGGCCGCGCCGAGGTACATGAAGACGCCTTCGACCGGAAGCTCCTGGTCTTTTCGGATCGGCGCACGAAAGGACTTCAGCACCTCGAAGCCGTGTTGCTGCGCGAGCCGCAACAGGTAGCGCTCGGACTGCGCGTACCGAAGGCTGGGCAGCAGACGAAAGTCATGCTTGCCATGGTCCAGCAGCTCGGCCGAGAAGCAGAAGAGCCCGTTGTCGGCGATCACGCGTCGAGCCGCTCCGAAGACCGGCTCGAGTTCGCCGATGTAGATGAACACATCTGCCGCGAGCAACAAGTCCACGGGGCCGGTCGAAGCGGCAAGGTAGGCCACGATGTCGCCCTGCGACAGGCGGTCGTACACGCCGAGCTGCGCCGCTTTCTGCAGCATGCGTGCTGAAAGATCGACGCCTTCGAGCTGTTGAACGAGGGGCTCGACCAGCGTCCCGCACAGGCCGGTGCCACAGCCCAGGTCGATCGCGCGCGCATAGGGCTCGCGGCCGAATCCCGAGAGCGGCGCGGTCAACACGCGATGGGCGTCGTACTTCAGCGTTCCGACCAGGTGCCGGTCGAACTCTTCGGCATAGTCGTCGAAGAGCGTCGCGACGTAGTGAGGCGGAGCGATGTCGGGCAACGCTGCGCCTCCCAGCGAGGCCAGGTAGTAGCCGAGCAGTTCGGCGTCGCCGCCGTGGTGCAGGGCTTGTCGAAATGCTTCGGCCGCTTCGCTGGCCCGGTGCATCTCGCGGAGGAGGTTGCCGCGATGGGTCCAAGCCTGAGCCAGCGAAGGATCCGCCGCCAGTGCACGATCGAAGGAGCCGAGCGCCTGGGTCGATCGACCGAGTGCCTGCAGGCTCTCGCCATGCCGCAGCCATGTCGATGCGGGCGGTGCGCCGAAGGCAAGCGCGCGGGTCCAGGCCTCGAGCGCATCGGCATGTTGGCCGAGCAGGACGAGCGATGAAGCCTCGTGCAGGGCGGCTTCGGCATTTCGGGGCTCGATGGCGTGTACCTGACGGGCCGCGTCGATGGCGCCATGGCCGTCGCCGCGCAAGAGGCGCGCTGCCGCGAGGTTGAGCAGCGTGGACACTCGACCGGGGACGAGCGTGAGCGATTCGAGGAAGCAGGATTCGGCGGAATCGAATTGCCCGGCCTCCAGCGCGGCGACGCCCCGGAGGAAGAGTGTCTTGCCGCCCTCGAAATCGGAGTCGGTCGGCGAGCCCAAGGCTATTCGAGCGTGAAGCCGACCTTCATGGTCACCTGCCAGTGCGCCACCTTGCCTTCGACGATGTGGCCGCGGGTCTCGGTGACCTCGAACCAATGCATGTTGCGAACCGTGGCGCCGGCCTTGGAAATGGCGTTCTGTACGGCGTCCTCGATCCCGACCTCGGACGAGCCGGTGAGTTCGAGCAGCTTGTAGACATGGTTGTTGCCGGTCATGCGAATCCTTTGTCTTGTCGGGTGTGTCGGTCGGCCGACCGCGCACCTTGCGATCGGCCGGAGAGCGGAGGAATCATTGTGAGCTGCGAGAAGTCGGGGCGAATCGGTAATAGCGCGACGTTCCGGCTGCCAGCCCCAGCGCCGCCGCCACCGCCGGCTCCGGCGCCACCGCCAGCTCCGGCGCCACCGCTGCCGCTGCCACCGGACCCTCCGCCACCAGAGCCGGATCCGCCTGCGCCTGCACCGCTCCCGCCGCCAGCACCACCACCACTACCGCTGCCCGCAGCGCCGGAGCCACCCGCCGATCCGCCGCTCGATCCACCGCCGCCGCCGCCGCCGCCGCCAGCCGCCGAGGCCGAGGCCGAGCCCGCAGCGCCACCGGCGCTCGAAGCACCGGCCGTCGCGCCGCTGTCGCTCGGACCGCCGGCCAACGCCATTCCCCATCGCTGCAGCTGTTCTCGCAACCCGGGAGCCGCGCGTCGAGTCTCCGCCGTGTCGGTCGCCGGGTTGGACCCCGCCGCGCGTTGTCCGCCGGAAGAGGAGGCCGGCTTCTGCGACACGCACGTGCCTTCTCCATACGGGTTGTAGCGGTCGCAATTGGGCACGGCGGGCGGCATCCGCCCGAACACGGCAGCCGACGAGGCTGCTGCCCATTCTTCGTAGCTGAGTTGTCGCGCCGGCCGAGCGGGTTCGCGCATCGCCTGCTGGCCGCGCTGCTGCGCCGAAGGGCGCCCGGCGTTCGAGACGGGTGAGACGGGTGAGACGGGCGTGGAGGCCGGAACAGCCGACGCCGTGACCGCCGGCGAAGAGGCCGAGGCGGACGCTGCCCGGATGCGATCGGAGCTCGTCGGAAAGGGCGGGTTCGAAGACGCCGAGTTCGAAGATGGCGAGGCCGACGTGGGCAGGGCTGGGGCCGGGTCGTTCCTTGCGGCACGAGCACCGACCGCAGGCTCGGACTCTGCGGCACGCCGACTCGTCGCGATGCGCGTTCTGGGCGCCTGCGGGTCTCGCGGCGAGGCCAGCTGCGGTTCGTCGCGCAGCTGCATCGGCACCAGCGGCTCGAGATCGGCGCGCTCGGCGGGAGTTGCTGCTTCGGGTCGTGCGAGAGCCGCACGGTCGATGGGCGGTGTTGTCGAATCGGCAAGCGCTACAGGTGGCGACGACGGCGTCGCTGTCACCGCAGGCGTCGTGATCGCGGACGCCTGCGCCGCTTCGCCCGTGGTCGCCGCGGTCACAGTTGCCGCCGTGGCCGCCGTGGCGGCCGTTGACGTGGGAGGCGAAGCGCGAGTAGGTGTGGTTTCAGCCGCCAGCGCTCGACGCCCGTCCTGCGTGGAGGCCAAGCCATCCCGCGTGACATACCAGGCGACGAAGCCGATGTGCAGCGCAACCACGGCGCCGGCAGCGATCAGCACGTTCCGGTCGATGCTCGCGAACATGGCCAGTCCGGATCGCGGACGTCGTGCATCGATCTCATCGAGTTGGGTCGGTTCAGCGGCGCTGGTCGCCCTGTCTCCAATGCTCGCTTCGTTGCTGGCATCGAACGGCAGCAGCCTGGCCGCGCAGTGGCGGCAGTAAGTCGCGGATGGGCGGTTGTCCGTCTGGCAGTGGCTGCAGACGGTGCGCAGCGTCTCCCGAGGTTGCTCCAGCTGGGGCGGGCTCCACTCCTCTTCGCGCGGCCGAGGCGCCAGCAACGGATCGTCGAAGAAGGACGACAGGTCGTCCTCCGCGCTATTTTTCGCCGCGTCTTGCAAGGAGCTGCGTGGATGCTCGGACGGATTAATCACTTGATGCCCTCCAGCAGCAGCCCGGTGCCAGCAACTCGCCGGCCAGCCCCGTAACATTTGGATGTGAAAATTTCACATCACGACCATAAAGGCGTGGGATGCCAACTTTTGTCGGACATCGCCTGCAATTCGCAGGTGCTCCGTGGTACGCGCCTAGCCCTTTTCAATGTCTTCTGCGGCTTGCAGCCTCGCCTTCATCAGGGGAAGGTGCTTGTCGATCCAGGCCTTCACATCGCCGGTCTTGGTCGCGCGCAGGGCGCGCTCGGCCAGCTTGAGATCGTCCTTGCGATCCTTCACCGCGACCTGGTGAACGTAGAACCGGTCGAAATCCTTGCCCTTGATCTGCGACAGCTTGGTGACGAGGGGCTGCTTGTCCTCCGGCATCCGCGAGGGCAGGGGATAGTTGTGCTTGGACGCCAGCTCCTCCAACTCCTTCCGGGCCTGGGTGTTCTCGGCAACCGTCTGCGCGGCCAGCTTCTTGACCTTCGGATCCGATGCGCGGGTCGCCGCCAGGCGCGAGGCCTCCAGTTCGTAGAGCCCGTTGCCCGCCACCTTCGTGATGAACGATCGGTCTGCCCGACCCAGGGCGGCCGGCGCCGACTTTTCCATGTCGGAGCCTTCGGGGTTGTTGTTCTGCCCGCCGCCGGGGCTGCTCGTGTTGCGATGGCTGCGCTCCGGTGCGGACGGCGTGTCGGTCGCCGGCTTTCCGGTCTGCGCAATGGCCGGCATGACCATCAAGGCCGACAGAAGCAAGAGCGTCGAAGCGAGAGGGCGAAGGGGTCGGTTGAGCATGGGAACCTCGAAGAATGGGCTCGCAAGTGGGGCCGCGTCCGATCAAGTTGATTCACGACCTGCGACTTCGGTGTACGTTTGCGCCCTCTTCGGTTGTCAGGCAACGATCGAGTCCTGGCCAGGCGCGCAGAATCGGTCCATGCGAATGCTGCTGTCCATGTTGTTGCTGGCCTGCCTTGCGCCGATGAGCGCTGCCGACGTGGTTCGGTGCGCCGGCCCCGACGGCAGCGCCAGCTATACCGATGGCCCGTGCCCGCAGGGGACCCGGCGAGTGGGCAGCGTTCCGGTGCCGGAGACTGCGACGCCTGCGCCGCCTGCGCAGGCTTCGGTGCCCATCCGGCCCTCCCTCCGCGACAGCGGATCGGTTCCGTCGTCGCTGCCCCGGCCGAGCGGTTCGGCCGCGCCGCAGCAAGCTGCACAGCCGCCGCCGCGGCCCATGACACAGGCGCCACCGGCCGGCCCGACGATCATCGATTCGCGCGGCGGATCGGGGCCTGTCGCCGCTACGCCGCCGGCCAACGATTCGCGCTGGAGCGACCGCGGCAGCGACCTGACCATCATCGACGACGGCTACGCCTATCCACCCGCCGGCTATCGGGGGCGTCCCTTGCCGCCGGCGGACCTGCGACCGCGCATCCGCGGCTGCGACGGCACGGGTTGCGACGACACGCTCGGCAATCGCTACAACCGGAACGGCCAGCTCGACCGTTATCGATCCATCGACGGCCGTACCTGCCAGCCGGTCGGCACGACCACCGTCTGCCGCTGAGGGCGACGCGGCCGGCGCGGCCAGCGAGGCCGTTCACTCTTCGCCGCAAGCCATGCTGGAGCGGACAGGCGGGAGTGGTCGAGCGCTCCCACGCGGTTGCGGCCTACAGCCCCCGAGCCTCTCGCTGCCTAAGTTGGCGGCTAGATCACCGAACCATCTCCCACCCGACCGAGGCGCAACCAACATGTCAGCCAACCCCACGCCCAGCAACCGCCAGTCGTTCACGCTCTACGCCACCGAAGGCCGGATCTATGCCAGCAACGTGCGGCAGAAGCTGGTCGATCTCGGCCGGCTCGAGCAGGTCGATGGCGATTTCGTCTACGAACTCGACGGCGACGGACACCAGGCCGGCGGCTTCGAGTCGGCGGACGAGGCGCTGAAGGACATGGCGCGCGGCCTGAGCTTTCTGCACCTCGATGGCCAGTTCACCGCCCTGGCTGACCTGCGCGGCGAAAGCGGGCCTGACTTGTCCAAAGCCGTCCGTCTCGACATCGAGCTGGACGAGCTGGGCGCCTCCGAGCCGGCGGTCGACCCGAACGCCTGATCGCCGACGACGCGAACTAGGCCGCGTTCGCGCGCCGCAGGGCCGGCAGCACTTCGCGACCGAAGGTATCGATGAAGGCCGCCTGGTCGCCGCCGACCTGGTGCAGGTCGATGGCGGTCACCCCGAGGTCGATGCAGGCCTGCAGGTGCGCCACATGCACATCGAGGTCGTTTGAGATCATCACCCGCGAATGCATGTCGCCCGGCTTCAGATGGCGGGTCGCGGCCTCGAAATCCTCCGGCTGCCGCAGGTCGGTGTTCGCGTTGCCGCTCGCTGCGTTGAAGCGCCAGTTGTCGTAGGCCTGTTGCAGAGCTTCCGCCTCGGTCGCGGCCCAGCTGAGATCCACCTTCGCATGGACCGGCTTGCCGACGCCGCCACCGCGCCGGAAGGCCTCGATGTTGGCGCGAAGCGATGCCACGTCGGGCATGGTGCTCAGCAGGCCATCGGCCCACGAGCCGAGCCATTCGGCGGTGGCCGGGCTGGTGGCGGCGCCCAGCAATCTCACCGGCTGCGCCGGTTTGCACCAGAGCCTGGCGGCCTGCGCGTGGGGCGGGCCTTCGTGGTCGACCTGCTCGCCGTCCAGCAAGGCGCGCACGACCTCTGCGCCATGCCGCAGCCTTCGGTTGCGCTCTTCCTTGTCTGGCCAGGGCGCTCCGGTCAGGCATTCGTTGACGGCTTCGCCGCTTCCGAGCGCGATCCACGGCAGCCTGCCCGGGTACATCGCCGCCAGGGTCGCGATGGCCTGTGCGAGCACGACCGGGTGGTAGCGCCAGCCGCCGGGAACCGTGATGGTGCCGAAGCTGATGTGCCGGGTCGATGCGAGCGCGGCGCCCAACCAGGACCACACGTAGGCGGAATGTCCTTGCATCGGCGCCCAGGGCTGGAGGTGGTCCGAACTGAAGGCGGCATCGAAGCCGGCGTCTTCCGCGCGGCGCGTGAGTTGCAGCAGCTCGCCCGGCGGGAACTGCTCTTGCGAAACGTGATAGCTGAAGCGGATCGTCTCGGTCATGTCGGTCATCTCGGTCATCTCGGTCATCTCGGTCATGTCGGTCATGTCGGTGAGGGTTTGTCGGGTGCCGAAACATCTTATTCAGGCGACACGGCTGGGCTACATTGACCCGAATGAACGTGTATGACTGGGCTTTCCAAAGCCTGAACGATCAACGCCTTTTCACGGTGCTGGACCTGGCGGGTACCTTCGCGTTCGCCATCAGCGGCGCGGTCGCTGCAAAGAACCGCGGGCTGGACTGGTTCGGCGTGCTGGTGATCGCCTTCACCGTGGCCTGCGGCGGCGGCGTGCTGCGCGACCTGTGTCTCGGCGCGGTGCCGCCGACCGGCATCAGCGATTGGCGCTACCTGGCGACCGCCATGGCGGCTGCCTTGATGGCGATGGGTGCCAACACGCTGGTGGTCCGGCTCGCGCATCCGGTGACCCTTTTCGATTCGCTCGGACTCGGCCTGTTCGCCGTGACTGGCGCGCAGAAGGCGATGGCGCTCGGCCACAACGCCGAGGTCGCCTTGCTCGTGGGGGTGATGGGTGCGGTCGGCGGCGGCGTGCTGCGCGACGTGCTGCTCAACCGGGTGCCGGTCATCCTCCAGCGCGAGATCTATGCCTTGGCGGCCCTGGCCGCTGCCGCCATCGAAGTGGCCGGCGAGCGCCTCGGCTGGGTTTCGAGTGGCCGCACCTGGGTCGCCCTCTTGGCCTGCTTCGCGCTGCGCTATCTGTCCTTGCGCTACAAATGGAACCTGCCGCGGACCTCACGATGAACCCTTCAAGCTGCCACCGATCCAGTCGAGCGCAGGGCCGGCGCCTGCCGTTGCTCTTGCTCGCCACCTTGTTCGCCTTCATCGTGCCCTTGGCGCCTGCACAGGCGCAATCGCAGCCGCAACCGCAGTCGCAACCACAGCCGCAGACACAAGCGCCGGCGCCGGCAAGTCGCAACGCCAAGGCTCCCACCGACCGCAACGCGCCGATCGACATCGTGGATGCGCGCGGTTCGATCGACGCCGCCGCCTACCGGGCCATCGGCAACGCCTACACCTCGCCAGCCGCGATCGCCTACCGCTTCGGCGAGCCGGCGACCAAGGCCGGCGTGCAGACCTTTCCGCTTCGGGCCGACGTCGGCCACATCGCGCACTGCGGCGGCAACTGCAAGGTGGCCTATCAGCTCGGCAAGGAATCGACCACCGAGCAGAACAACTACGTGAGTACGCACGGCGCCGCGATCGGGGTGCCGAACGCGGGCAGCTCCGTCTCCGATTCGGTCGCGTGGTTCCAGGCGTCGGCGGTCGACCGAGGCACCTGGATGCAGAAGCCCGAACCCTTGTGGCAGGAGGGGAGCCTGCTACCCGGCGCGATGGGCGACTACTACCGCGACAAAGTGCTGTCGCCGACCGACCCGGCCGATCTCCCGATCGTGGCCGATCGATGCGCGAATTCGGCGGACAGCTCCTGCCGCGTCTCGATCGTGGGCACGCAGGGCAGCCCGACCCGCGGCGCCACGCTCTTCACGATCGGCAACACCACCGCCAAGAACCGGGCGTCGGTGCAGTTGCCGATCGGCCTCGTGCCCACCGGCATCAGTTCGACCGCGGGCGGCGAGCTTGCCGTGGTGTCCTTGTGGGACACGGTCAATGTCAAGGGAAAGGTCGCGATCGTCTCGCTCGGCGCCTCCTGCCAGGACTGCACCCTGAAAGGACCGCGCTACGACTGGTGGCACGGTTTCCTCGACGAAGTTCACGTCGGCTTCTGGGACCAGGGCAATTTCATCTTCATGAAGGTGGTCGGCTACGTCGACTTGCCGGACAGCCTCAAGGCGCCGACCGCCATCAAGGTCAGCACCGGCATGACGCCCTTCGATTCGGTGATCCACCCGATCGGCAAGGAGGTCTCCAGCATCGGCGTGCTGGGCTCTCCGATGGCGCAGAACCGCGACAAGTTCCTGCCGGGCGGCGAGTTCGCGGCGACCTACGCCAAGGGCGGCGTCGCGGTGGTCGTTTCCAAGTCGGAGAAGAAGGCGGCTTTCATCGACCTCGGCCCCTACATCAGCTTCACCAACGGCATGTTCCTGAACAGCGCGGCCAGCCATGCCGAGACCCGCAACATCGGCATGGGTCCGCGCGAATGGCCGTACCCGATCGCGGCGCATCCGCAATCGGCGCCGGTGGTCGCGAAGGTCGTCCCGCTGGACGGGCGGCCGACCGGCGTGGCGCTCAACGTTCGGTCGTACTGGAACAAGGACGACAAGGAGAACATCCCCGGAACCCCGTACCAGCGCCCGGTGCCTCGCCATCCGCGCGCCTGGATCGTGACCGAGGACGGCACGTTGCGCATCTACTCACTCGGCCGCTACGTCGCCGGGCCCAAGGCCACCCGGCCGGAGCCTTCGGACATCGCCGAAGTCGGGCGGGTGACCGGACTCGGCGCCGGCGTCACCGGGTTGTCCGAATCAAAAGGACTCGATCAGCGGGAGGATTCGTTGAACACCGCCGTGCTGTTCTTTCGGCGTGCGGAGCGCGAATGGGGTTGGGTCGGCTTCAAGAACGACAACGCCGGCAGCGTGATCCGAAGAATGGCGGATTCGAGAGTCGACCCGGTGGCGGTGGTCGAGGCGGACCAGTACTCGACGGCCGGCTGCATGGTCGCGGTGGCGGATTATTCGGGCGCCGCGATCAAGCAATACCGCTGCGGCATCGTGCGCTACTCGCTGCCGTCGAGCCAGACCCGCTTCTGTCCGTCCGATGGGCCTGGCTGCCCGACACTCACGCCGAACGGCGAGTACGCCGGGGCGCTGGCATTGCCGTTCAAGCCGATCGCGGTGCATACCTCCAATGCGCCCTGACTGACTGGGCGCTCTCATCGCGGGTGGCCGGCTTGCGAAGGCTTGGGCCGTGCGGCGGACCGAAGTCAGGATCTCTCCGACCCGAGGCAAGAAGCATGGGCAAGGATCGACTCTGCCGCCTCCGCCGCGCTGGCCGAAGCCGAGTCGATGACTCGGCGCGAAGTCGTCCAGGGTTGATAGTCGCGACTCAGGACATCATCCCATCCGGGCAGCTTCAGTCCCTCGATATCGGCTGTGCGAGTCTCGATTCGCCTTCGATGCTCGCTCGAATCGGAGCAGACCACTTCGACTTCGACGATCAAAGAGGATGCGCTGGCCGCCACCGCACGCCAGGCGCTGCGCGTGACTTCGAGCGGATTGACGCAGTCGACGACGACGGACACTCCCAATTCGAGATTGGAAGCTGCCCATGCATAAGCAAGCCGATACCCGGCAGGACCCACGTCGTCGATTGCCAAGGCGTTCCGAAGTGCCTGCTCGATCGTGTCGAGCCGCAGGTAGGCGAAGCCCGATCGAATCACCAACTGGCGCGCAAGGGTGCTCTTCCCGACCCCGGGCAGGCCGCCGAGAACGATCAGCATGGGGTCTTTCAATATCGAACCGGTGCGCTATTTCAGCGGCTTGTGTTTGGCGATGGCAGAAGTCGCACGACCTCTGGGCTCGCTCAGCGCGACTCGAAACCGCTGGGCGGCCTCTTTCAATCTCTGGGTCTCGGCCTTGGCTTCGGCCCGTATTTTCTTGCTCTCGCTGACGACCTGATGTGGCATGGCATGGGAATTAATCACATCCAGTCAGTGTAGCCAAGCCTGCCTTTGGTTCAACGCTTTGCTCGCGCAGCACGCACCTCTTCGAGGATCTTTTGAAGGTTTTCCCTGGCTTCCTCGATGGCTTTTCGGTTGGCCTCCAGCCGATGGGCAAGCTCCAGGCTGCGATGCTCGGCCAGCAATCGGCGTCGCGCGTTCTCGGCAGCAAGATCTTTCGGGTTCATGCCCGACTGATGGGCAATCGGCAAGCCTGGTAGAGCAAAGCTTTGTCGCTCGCGATCTTGCGTGAGCGGGTAGATGCCTCAGCGCCTGCCTCCTCGCGGGTCGGGTGAGAGGTGAGGCGGCGGCTCAGCCTTCGGTCGATTCGAATCGTTGTCGGCGCCCACCCGGCGGGAATCGATACGGTTGGAGATTTCATCGTCGGTGGACAGGACGGCATCGGACTCTGGACCGTCGGCATCGGCCAACTCGCGCCGGCGATGGGGTTCGAGGTCGGACGCGGCACTCTGCTGCGGCCTGTCTTGCGGTCCGGTTCGATCCTCCGAATTCGTGCTCGGAAGGGCGTCACGTGCCGCCATGTTGCCGCCCCCGCCGGCGGTTCGGCCATCGCCCAGCGAGTTGCCGCTTCCGGCGTGCAGGAATTCTCGACCTCGATCGGTTTCGATCGCCTCTTGCTCGGGGTCGCGCTCGGCTTGCTCGCCCGTCAGCGGCGCGGCAGAACCGTCGTCGGGTGGATTGGATGGTGGGCTGGACTGGGACATGCGGAGACTCCGAAATGGTGTTGCTGCGAATGCGGCAATCGGGAGTCCCGCGAATGCAATCTCAAGCAGACGGCTTCAATTGGGAAGCTTCGATCCGGTTTTGCAGTGCAACAAGCGTCTTTGGCTTTCCAGCTTCGACAAGGTCTTTGCAGATCTCCAGACTCACTGACTCGACCGACTTTGTTCTTTCTGCCTTTGATGCGGCTGTTGAATTGACCGAAGTCGGCAGGGCAATAGCCGGAGCCGGCAGCCCTCGAGAACCTCCGGGCTGATTTGTTTCTCTGATGCTGCGTGGAGGGACTGAGCCCAGGGTTTCCAGACGTTCGATCAGCAATCCCTTGGATCTGGCATGAGCGACTGCCGGGTCATAGTCTCCGTCTGCCGCAACGATCACGAAGCGCGCACCCACCTCTCGCCGGCCGATCAAGTAGCCAAGGTAGAGCACCAGATGGAAATCAAGCGAGTTCTTGCCGGGGCGAGAGATGTCGACCAGCGACACCTGCCGACCCAGTTCCATGTAGGGCCCAAGCATCCCGACTTCCTGATCGCCGAAGAAGATCCAAGCTTCTCCAGTCGTCCCCATCCACAGCGCGACCTGCTCTGGCGCAGGACGCCTGTTCTGCAAGTCGATCAGCAGGTAGGTCTTGCTCACTGCCGAGCGGCGTTGGCGATCATGAGGCGGGACGTGGCGCGGGTCGCGCCGACATAGAAGAGCCGCATTTCCTCCAGCGCGTCGTCATCCTTGGTGTCCGTTTCGACGCCGGCAACGGCTGGACGGGCACCCACGACTGCGACCACCGGAAACTCCAGCCCCTTGCTTGCATGAAGGGTCATCACCTTGATGGTGTCTGCTCCGGGGTCGAAATCGTGCGTTCCCTTGCGCACCTTGTGCGGCAGTTGGCGACGACCCAATGCTCTGGCGCACTCGTCCATGAGTGCCCAGCTGCGGCACAGCACGGCCATGTCACCCCAGGCGTGACCTTCGCTGTGCGCGCTGGCCATCAGTTCGGCGATGCGATCGGCCTGCGCCCGCGTGCTTGGCAGGTCGATGACGATCGGTTCCGGTCCATCGCGGCCGCAGCTCACGGGGTGGAGGAGGGGGACGCCGTCGTCGTCGTTCTCCTGGGCGCGCAGCAGCTCCGTCGCCATTCCGCTCGCGGTCTGGAGGATTTGTCGGGTGTTTCGGTAATTGATCTTGAGGATCGTGGTGCGGCCTTGAGCCTGCACGCCCACGCTCTTGAAGCTGAACGACTTGCCGCGTCGCTTGTCGTAAATGCTTTGAGCGTCGTCGTAGAGTAGGAGAAGACTGTTGGTGGTGGGGTCGACCATTTGAGTGATCAACTTCAGCCATTCCGGTGCGAAGTCGTGACCCTCGTCCACCAGTACAGCAAGGTACTGCCCTGACGGAATCATCCGGCGCTCGACACCCTCGATGACGTTTTGCACCATCTGGTCCATCTTGGGACCGACTGCAAGGTCGTTTGGTGGCAATGGCTGACCAAAAGCCACCAGCTGATCCCGACACCATTTGTGAAAGTGGCGGACATGCACGCGGTCGGCCAGGGCCTTCGCATGGATGGTCGCATGCAGCTTGACGGCCAGCGGTTCGTTGTAGCAAAGGATCAGGACGGGCTTGTGAACATCGGTGGCCGCCTTGGCCAGGTACTCGGCTCTGTACCCGAGGATCATGGTCTTGCCAGACCCAGCGACGCCATGGATCACCCGGTGACCTTCTCCCAAGCTGCGCGCCAGCTGCTCCTGCTGCAAGTCCATGACGCGAAGGAAGTCCGGGATGACGGCTTGTTCGTCCGCATCATCGAACAGCGCGACTTGCTCCGGCACGCGGACTTCCGGAAACAGGTTCCACCGCACACGGTCAATCTGCGGCAACGACAGGCTGCCACGCATCAAGTGCGGGAACATGTCCCACAGTCGGGACTGCAGCGCCTCCGGCTCGGCGTCCTCTAGCATTTCGTCGGAGCAGATCACCCGCTGCGAATCGATTGCGTTTTGGAGGCCAGCCGATTCGAATTGCCGGCGGGTGATGCGTGTGAAGACCACGCCGTAGCTCCAGGGAAAAGTGAGCATTCCCTGGAACTTGCCTTCGTGCTGAATCAGCTGGCTGTCACGCTTGAGGGCATCGACCACCTGCAGTGTTTGGTGGCGGGCTTGTTCGATGGGATTGGGAACGCTCTTCGGCACGCCATCCGGAGCGATCATCCAGTCGCCCCGAGAAACGTTCTGAATCGTCTCGAGGCGCCAGTCTTTGGTTTCCAAGATCAGCAGGCCGCGCCGCGGATGCAAGACCACGAAATCGGGGTGACATTGCTTCGGGCCGATGGGGACGTCGAACCACAGCAGGTAGTCGTCATCGAGCTTCTGCTGCAAGCGTTCAGCCAAGCGGCGCTCGCCGGATGTCATGCGGGCGACGCAGGCGCCGAGTGCGGGCATCAGGATGGCCATGGATGGAACCCGTGAGATGAGCAGCTTTTGATCATGGGCGCAAAGTTGCTGCAAAGGCGCGCGCTACCCAATGACTCTCATCATCGATGTGCAGGATTTCACGAGGCTTTGTCGCTTCCGTTGGCTATAGATGGCTAACTGTGGCCAGCCTCGCTCTGGCGGGACTGTCCGCTCTCGACCATTTGCGGCACCCCTGCCGATGCCAAGCGAAACAATCGTGCCCGGTGAGGGCACACAAAAAAGCCCGTCATCGCTTGGATGCCGGGCTTCTTGTTGACTGTATTGGTGCCGGAGAGATGAATCGAACACCCGACCTTCTCATTACGAATGAGCTGCTCTACCGACTGAGCTACACCGGCTAAGCCCGCGATTATAGCGACTGGTGATAGCTCGTCAGCCGCTCGACTTCGTTCCTGGAGCCGAGGACCACGGCGACTCGTTCGTGCAACTTGCCGGGTTGCAGGTCGAGGATGCGCTGCTTGCCGTTGGTGGATGCGCCGCCGGCCTGCTCGACCAGCCAGCTCATCGGATTGGCCTCATACATCAAGCGGAGCTTGCCGGCCTTTTCGGGCTCGCGGCGGTCCCAGGGGTACATGAAGACGCCGCCGCGCATCAGGATGCGGTGCACGTCGGCCACCATGCTGGCGACCCAGCGCATGTTGAAGTCCTTGCCGCGCGGACCGTCGCGGCCGGCCAGGCATTCGTCGATGTAGCGCTTGACCGGCTCGTCCCAGTGCCGGAGGTTGCTCATGTTGATCGCGAATTCCTTGGTGTCTGCCGGAATTCGGATGTCCTGCTGCGTGAGCATGAAGGAGCCTTGCTCGCGGTCGAGCGTGAACATCGCGACACCCATGCCGACGGTGAGCACCAGCGTGGTCTGCGGACCGTAGATGCAGTACCCCGCCGCCACCTGCTTGCTGCCGGCCTGCAGGAAGTCCGACTCCTGCACGCCCGGCGTGTCGTCCGGCTTCTTGAGCACGCTGAAGATGGTGCCGATGCTGACGTTGACGTCGATGTTGCTGGAGCCGTCGAGCGGGTCGAACAAGAGCAGATACTCGCCCTGCGGATAGCGGTTGGGCACCACGTAGATGGTGTCCATTTCCTCGCTGGCCATGGCCGCCAGGTGGCCGCCCCACTCGTTGGCTTCGATCAGCACTTCGTTGGCGATGATGTCCAGCTTCTTCTGGATCTCGCCCTGGACGTTTTCGCTTTCCGCGGTGCCGAGCACGCCTCCGAGGGCGCCTTTGTTGACGGCCTGGCTGATGCCCTTGCAGGCACGAGCGACGACTTCGAGCAGGAGGCGCAGCTGTCCCGGAATGAGGCCGTGGTCACGCTGCTGTTCGACCAGGTAGCGGGTGAGGGAGATGTTGGACTTGGTAGGCATCTTGATGAAAGTCGAACGATGAGATTCAGCCGGCGAGGGCGCGGGTCACGACTTCGTGCGTGTCCTTGCTCAGGTCCGGCCGCGAGGCCACGCGGGCGATGGCCTCGCGTGCGGCGCCGCGGTAGGGCTCCGCCAGCTTGCTCCAGCGATCGAGCGCGCGGGCGAGGCGGGCCGCGACCTGCGGATTGATGGCGTCGAGTTCGATCACGCGATCGCTCCAGAACACGTAGCCGGCGGCATCGGGCCGATGCAGGGCCCCCGGGTTGGCGCTGCAGTAGCTGAAGATCACGCTGCGCGCGCGGTTCGGGTTCTTGATGGAGAAGTCCGGATGCTTCATCAGCTGCTTGACGAGCGGCAGGATGTTGCCGCCGCGATCGGGCGCGCCGGCCTGCAGCGAGAACCACTTGTCGATGACCAGCGCCTCGTCCTTGAACATGGCATGGAAGCGGGCGAGGGCCTGGCTCGCGAGTGCGTGGCCGGAAGAAACCAGTGCGCTGAGCGCGTTGAAACGATCGGTCATGTTGGCCGCATCCTTGAAGCGCTGCAGCGTCTTGCCGGGCCAGACCGCGTCGCCGCTCGCCACCGCCGCCAGGCAGAGATGCGTGAGCGCCATGCCGGCCAGTGCGCGGCGGCCGGCCGACAGCGGATCGGGCTTGTAGGCGCCGGTGTCGTGGTTCAGCTCGTAGGCCTGCTCCCATTCGGGCTGCAGCGCGGTCGCGAGCTGCAGGCGCATCGCCTCGCGCACCCGGTGCACACGCTGCGGATCGACGATCGACAGCTGCTCGCCGATGTAGGTTTCCGAAGGCAGCGTGAGCACGAGTTCCTTGAAGGCCGCGTCGAGCGATGCGTCGCCGAGGGTCGCGCGCATGGCATCGACGTACGCGGCGGAAAGCGGCTCGTTCGTTGCCGAACTGCTCTCCGCATCGATCGCGGAGAGCGCTGCGCGCAAGGCGAGACGCTGGCCGGCTTCCCAGCGGTTGAACGGATCGGTGTCGTGTGCGAGCAGCGTCAGCAATTGCTGGTCGCCGTAGTCGTGCTCGAGGATGACCGGCGCACTGAAGTTGCGCAGGATCGACGGGACCGGTTCGCTCTCGACGTTGATGAATTCGATGCGCTCTTCGGCAGTCGAAAGCACGATGCTGCGGGTGCCCATGGTGGCCGAGTCCTCGCCCGCGAGCTGCAGCGGCAGCTCGCGGCCGGCCTGGTCGAGCAAGCCCATGTTGATCGGGATGACGAAGGGTTCCTTCGCCATCTGGCCGGGCGTCGGCGGGCAGCTTTGCGCGAGGTCGAGCGTATAGGTTTTTTGCTCGGCGTCGTAGCGGCTCTGCACCCGGAGCCGAGGCGTTCCGGCCTGGCCGTACCAGCGCTTGAACTGGGGCAGCAGCCGGGCGAGCTCCGAATCGGGGTTGGCATCCGCGATGGCCTGTGCGAAGTCGTCGCAGGTGACCGCATGGCCGTCGTGCCGCTCGAAGTAAAGCGTCATGCCTCGCTCGAAGCCCTTGCGGCCGACCAGCGTCTGCATCATGCGAACGACCTCGGCACCCTTCTCGTAGATGGTGACCGTGTAGAAGTTGCTGATCTCGATGTAGCTGTCCGGCCGCACGGGGTGGGCCATCGGGCCCGCGTCCTCTGGGAACTGCGCGGTGCGGAGCACCCGCACGTCCTCGATGCGCTTGACCGCGCGAGCCGAGGCATCGGTGCAGAGATCCTGGCTGAACTCCTGGTCGCGGAAGACCGTGAGGCCTTCCTTCAACGAAAGCTGGAACCAGTCGCGGCAGGTGACCCGGTCTCCGGTCCAGTTGTGGAAGTACTCGTGCCCGACCACGCTCTCGATGTTGCCGTAGTCGGCGTCGGTGGCGGTGGACTGATTGGCCAGCACGTACTTGGTGTTGAAGATGTTGAGGCCCTTGTTCTCCATCGCGCCCATGTTGAAGTCGCTGGTCGCGACGATCATGAATCGATCGAGATCGAGCGGCAGGCCGAAGCGGGCCTCGTCCCACACCACCGAGTTGATGAGCGAATCCATCGCATGCTCGGTCTTGTCGAGGTCGCCCGAACGCACGAAGACCTGCAGCAGGTGCTCCTTGCCGCTGCGCGAGGTGATGCGCTGCTCGCGCGCCACCAGCTTGCCGGCGACCAGCGCGAACAGGTAGCTGGGCTTGCGGAACGGGTCGACCCATTTGGCGAAGTGGCGGCCCTCGGGCAAGTCGCCTTCCTCGACCAGGTTGCCGTTCGAGAGCAACACCGGATAGTGGTCCTTGTTGGCCCGCAGCAGCACCGTGTAGCTCGCCATCACGTCAGGACGATCGAGGAAATAGGTGATGCGCCGAAAGCCTTCTGCCTCGCACTGCGTGAAGAAGGTGTCTTCGCTCACGAACAAGCCCATCAGCTTGGTGTTCTTGATCGGGCAGCAGGTGGTGAAGATCTCGAGCTCGCAGCTTTCGGGCAGGTTGTCGATCACCAGCTGGTCGGCTTCCATGCGAAACGATGCGCCCTGGCCATCGACCAGCACCCGAGCCAGGTTCAGCTCGTCGCCGTCGAGCCGGAGCGGTGCTGCCGCCACCTCGGGATTGCGGCGCAGGCGCATTCGATTCAGGACGCGGGTCTTGGCCGGATCGAGGTCGAAGGTCAGGTCGACGGTGTCGATCCAGTAGGCAGGCGCGGTGTAGTCCTCGCGACGAATCGCGATGGGTTGGCCTTGGGCGTCACGCAACAGCATCGAGGGTCTCCGGAAAATTCATGAGGGCGGCAATGGATCGGGGCGAACGATGCGCTCGCAGGGCGGGCTGCATCAGACGCCTTGCTTGAGCGAGGCTTCGATGAAGACATCGAGATCGCCGTCCAGCACCTTCTGGGTAGCCGAAACCTCGACGCTGGTGCGCAGGTCCTTGATGCGGCTGTTGTCCAGCACGTAGCTGCGAATCTGGTGACCCCAGCCGACGTCGGTCTTGCTGTCTTCGAGCTTCTGCTGCTCTTCCTGGCGCTTGCGCATCTCGTGGTCGTACAGGCGCGAGCGCAGGCGCTTCCAGGCGACATCGCGATTGCTGTGTTGGCTGCGGCCATCCTGGCACTGCACCACGATGCCGGTCGGGATGTGCGTGAGACGCACCGCCGAATCGGTCTTGTTGATGTGCTGCCCGCCCGCGCCGCTGGCGCGGAAGGTGTCGGTGCGAACGTCCGCCGGGTTGATATCGATCTCGATCGAGTCGTCGATCTCGGGGTAGACGAAGATGCTCGCGAAGCTGGTGTGACGGCCGCCGGACGAATCGAAGGGCGACTTCCGCACCAGCCGATGCACACCGGTCTCGGTGCGCAGCAGGCCGAAGGCATAGTCGCCCTCGACCTTGATGGTGGCGCCCTTGATGCCGGCCGTGTCGCCCGGCGTTTCATCTTCGATCTGGGTCTTGAAGCCCTTGCGCTCGGCGTACTTCAGGTATTGCCGCAGCAGCATGCTGGCCCAGTCGCAGGCCTCGGTGCCACCGGCTCCGGCCTGGATGTCGACGAAGGCATTGAGCGGATCGGCCGGGTTGTTGAACATCCGGCGGAACTCGAGCTGCTTGATCGATTCCTCGAGCGCTGCGGCGTCGTCGGCGATGGCCTGGAGGCCATCCATGTCGCCTTCTTCCTTCGACATCTCGAAGAGCTCGGTGTTGTCGGACAGCCCGCTCGTGAGCTTGTCGAGCGTGACGACCACGTCGTCGAGCGACTTCTTCTCGCGGCCGAGTTCCTGGGCCTTCTTGGGGTCGTTCCAGACGGTCGGATCTTCGAGCGATGCGTTGACCGTCCTCAGGCGTTCGGATTTGGCATCGTAGTCAAAGATACCTCCGTAAATCGGCGGTCCTTGCGCTCAGGTCTTGAAGCTTGGCGCCGATCTGGTTGATTTGTTCTGCATCCATGGGGTAGTCCTGACGGTGTTCGGGTGGGCGGAGGGATGGCGGATTTTCTCACGCCGGCCGATGGGCTCGCCTCAGGCGAGAAATGACTCAATGAGCGCTGCGACCTGCGCCGGCTGGTCGTGGTGCAGCATGTGGCCGGCGTCGTCGACGCTCGCGTTGCGGACATCGGGCACAGACTGCAGCCGCCGCTTGAACTCGTCGAGCGTGTAGCCGCTCTTCCAGAGTCGCGACACGGCGTCCGCGCCCGCGATCACCATCAGGAGCGGTGCGGTGATGCTGGCGTAGAGCGCCAGCGTCTCGTCGACCCGGAAGATGTTGGCATTGACGATCTTGTGCGCCGCGTCGCCCAGGATCTGCCAGCGTTCGCTGCCATCGGCATCGACGGTCGGCGCAGCCCAGTGGCGGGCCAGCCAGTCGGCCTTGTCCTGCGGCAGGCGCGGATTGGTCTTCATGAGCCGACGGGCCACGCCATCGGCGGACGGGTAGGTGGCCAGCGCCTTTTCGCCGCGGTGCAGGCTCTTGAGCTCGTCGATCCAGCGGCCGAAGCGCTGCGGCGCCTCGGTCGCTTCGCGCGAGGGCATGCCGAATCCTTCGAGATTGACCAGCCGCCGGATCCGGTGCGGCCTGACGCCCGCATAGTGCATCGCGATGTTGCCGCCCATGCTGTGGCCCACCAGGTCGACCGGCCGATCGCCGGCATAGTGGTCGAGCAGCCATTCGAGGTCGGCCAGGTAGTCCGGCATCCAGTAGTTGTCGACCCCGCCGCCGCCCGTCAGGCCGAAGCCGCGCCAATCGGGCGCGACCACCCAGCGCGAATCGGCCATCGCGTCCACCACGAACTGCCACGAGGCAGCCACGTCCATCCAGCCGTGCAAGAGAAAGAGGGGCGGGCGATCGTCCGTGCGTTCACCCCATTGGCGCACGTGATAGGCGATGTTGCGAACGGGCAGCTGTTCGCTTCGGGAGGCTTTCTGCGGCTGGTACATCGTGCGGATCATAAGGAGGCGGCTGTGGGCGCCGGTTGCCACGCCTTCGGCACCGCAGGCCGATCGGCGGCTCGCATGGGTCATGCGGCTCGGCGGTGCGGGTAGGCCATGCGGGTTAGCATTTCGCCAATGAAAAAACTGAACTTCGACAAGGTGCGACTCGGCCAGAGCGAGTTGCGGGTCGCACCGATCTGCCTCGGCACCATGACCTTCGGCGAGCAGGTGGATGAACCTGCTGCCCACGCCATCCTCGACCGGGCGCTGGAACGCGGCGTCGACTTCATCGACACGGCCGAGATGTACGCCGTGCCGGCGCGCGCCGAGACCTGCGGCGCCACCGAAACCATCATCGGCAACTGGTTCGCCAAGCATCCGGGGCTGCGCCGGCGGGTCACGCTGGCCACCAAGGTGGCGGGGCCTTCCCGCGGCATGCCGTGGGTGCGCAACGGCAGCGGCATGACCCCGGCGGACATCGTGGCTTCGTGCGAAGGGAGCCTTCGCCGCTTGCAGACCGACGTGATCGATCTATACCAGATCCACTGGCCCGAACGCCACGTGCCGGCCTTCGGCAACATCTACTACGACCCCGCGAAGGAAAGCTCGCAGACCTCGATCCACGAGCAGCTCGAAGCCCTCGGCGGCCTGGTCAAGGCCGGCAAGGTGCGCGAGATCGGCGTCTCGAACGAAACGCCCTACGGCGTCCACGAATTCGTGCGCCTGGCCGAGCAGCACGGCTTGCCACGAATCGCGACGGTGCAGAACGTCTACAACCTGCTCAGCCGCGCCATGGAGAACGGCCTGGACGAAAGCATGCACCGGCTGGGCGTGTCGTTTCTCGCGTACTCGCCGCTTGGCTTCGGCTTGCTGACGGGCAAGTACGACATCGGCGGCACCGTCGGGCCCGATGCGCCGCAGGGCGCACGCATCGCTCGCTACGAGTCGATGCGCAAGCAACGCTGGGGCCGGGCCGAGTCGCTGGAGGCGGCGCGGCGTTACAACGCTCTGGCGCGCGAAGCCGGGTTGACGCCGACCCAATTGGCATTGGCTTTCTGCTACTCGAAATGGTCGGTGGCGAGCACCATCCTCGGCGTGACCTCGATCGCGCAGCTGGACGAGAACATCGATGCCTTCGGCACGGTGCTGCCGCCGGATGTCCTGGCCGCCATCGACAAGCTGCGCTGGGAAATGCGGGATCCGGCCATCTGATGAAGGCATGGCCGGCCCTTCGGCTCGCGCTGGCAGAATTGCGGCCCGATCCGGGCGCGATGCCCGCGTGATCTGCCTGGAGATTCCGTGAGTTCATTCCTGCCATCGATCGTCGCGATCGTTCTTTCGTACCTGGTCGGCTCGCTGTCGTTCGCGGTCATCGTCAGCAAGGCGCTCGGCATGGCCGACCCGCGCAGCTACGGCAGCAAGAACCCGGGCGCGACCAACGTCCTGCGCTCCGGCAACAAGGGCGCCGCCCTGGCCACCTTGCTGCTCGATGCCTTGAAGGGCTGGTTGCCGGTGTTCCTGGTGCTTCACGCCGGCGCCGACTACGGCATGGGTTTCGCGACCGCCGCGCTCGCCGGGTTGGCGGCCTTCCTCGGCCACCTGTACCCGGTGTTCTTCGGCTTCAAGGGCGGCAAGGGCGTGGCCACCGCCGCCGGCGCGCTGTTCGGCATCGCCTGGCTGCTCGGGCTGGCGACTGGCCTGACCTGGTTGATCATCGCTTTCTTCTTCCGCTATTCGTCGCTCGCCTCGATGGCGGCGGCTTTCTTCGCGCCGGCCTACTACCTGATCGGCGGCGACATCGTGTGGCCGCTCGACCAGGTGGCCTTGCTATCGATCGTGATCATCAGCATGCTCCTGGTCTGGCGGCATCGCGAGAACATCCGGCGCCTCTACGACGGTACCGAGTCGAGGCTCGGCTCGAAGAACAAGGAACGAGGCAACTGACATGGCGAACATCCAGCGCTTTCACGTCGGTCCGCGGCTCAGCGAAGCCGCGGTTCACAACGGCACCATCTACCTCGCCGGACAGGTTCCGGACGACACCAGCCTCGACATCCGCGGCCAGACCGCGCAGGTGCTGGCGATGGTCGACCGGCTGCTCGCTGAGGCCGGCAGCGACAAGTCGCACATCCTGATGACGCAGATCTTTCTTCGCGACATCACCGACATCGACGCGATGAACGAAGTCTGGGACGCGTGGATTCCGCAAGGGCATACGCCGCCGCGCGCCACCGTGCAGGCGGCGATGGCCAAGGTGGCCTACAAGATCGAGATCGTGGTGACGGCAGCGGTCGCCACGGTCGCCACCACCTAGGACCTAGGCGCGGCAGCGGCTAGAAGCGCTTCTCGAGGACCAGCTGGTCGGCATCCCGCCGCATCGAGAAGCGATTGATGAAGCTGTTGCCGAGCAGCACGTAAGGCATCGTCTGCTCCGACACGATGGCCTCGACTTCGAAGATCTCGACATCGGCGACCCGCACCGAATTGAGCCGCACCAGATAGCCCTTGGCCACGCCGTTGGCGGTATTCACCTGCACCGGTTGGCCCTTGCTGTAGTCGAGCCCGATGCGCTGCGCGTCGGCCGCGGACATCGCGACCACGGTGGCGCCGGTGTCCACCATGAAGCTCACCGCGCGACCGTTGATGGCGCCCGGCGTCATGAAGTGGCCGCCGCTCGAGGCCGGCAGCACGATGCGGTTGCCGTTGGCGCCGCTGCCCTGGCCGCTGCCGATGCTGGCCGGCGTGTCCATCCGGAGCGTGGTCCGCTTGCCGCCGGCTTCGACGGTGGCTTGCTCGGCTGCCAGCGACAACAGCTTGACGCCCTTGAAGGTCTCGCCGACGCCGAGCGTCTTGGGCGGGCTGCCGTCGATGATCAGGATCGCGCGGCTGCCGATGGTGCCGGTCAACATGACGGACTGTGCCAATGCCGGGCCTGCGGCGAAGCCGCAGGCCGCCGCGACGAGCAAGGCGGCGGAAAGCGGCTGCATGGCGGTCGTCAATCGCGGAAGTTGTTGAAGGTCACGGGCATGTCCGGCACGTCCTTCTTGATGATCGCCATGGCCGCCTGGAGGTCGTCGCGCTTGGCGCCGGTCACGCGCACGGCATCGCCCTGGATCGCGGCCTGCACCTTGAGCTTGCTGTCCTTGATGACGCGGGTGATCTTCTTGGCGTCTTCGGTCTCGATGCCGCTCTTGACCTTGATGACCTGCTTGACCTTGTCGCCGCCGATCTTCTCGACCTTGCCCTTGTCGAGGAAGCGCACGTCGACGCTGCGCTTGATCAGCTTGGCGGTGAGGATGTCCTCGACCTGCTTCAGCTGGAAATCGGCGTCGCCGATCAGCGTGATCTCCTTGTCCTTGAGCTCCACGGCGGCCGCGGTTCCCTTGAAGTCGAAGCGCGTCGCGATCTCCTTGGCCGTGTTCTCCACCGCGTTCTTGACTTCGGGCAGATTGGGTTCGCAGACGGTGTCGAAGGACGGCATGGACTCTCCTGGAGCGGCGATGTGAATGCGACAATTCTCCCATGATCGTAGAGCCCAACGTCCCTCTGCAGCCCTACAACAGCTTCGGTATCGTGGCTCGCGCACAGCAGCTGGTTCGCATCGCATCCGAGGCTGACCTGCACCAGGTCCTCTCCGACCCGGCACTCCGCGCGAGCCCCAAGTTCGTGCTGGGCGGCGGCAGCAACATCGTGCTCACCGGCGACGTCAAGCCGCTGGTGCTCAAGATCGAGATCATGGGCCGGCGCCTGGTCGAAGAGGTGCCCAAGGCCTGGGTGGTCGAAGCCGGGGCCGGCGAGAACTGGCATGACATCGTGCGCTGGACCGTGGCGCAAGGCTTTCCCGGCCTCGAGAACCTGGCCATGATTCCGGGCACCGTCGGCGGCGCGCCGGTGCAGAACATCGGTGCCTACGGGGTCGAGCTGCAGGACCGCTTTCACTCGCTGGACGCCATCGACCTCGAGACCGGCCGCAGCTTCAGCCTCGATGCGGCGCAGTGCGCATTCGGCTATCGGGATTCGGTCTTCAAGCATGCCGCTTCAGGCGACAACGATTTCGGGCTGGCGGGCCGCGCGGTCATCACCCGGGTCCGCTTCCTGTTGCCCAAGCCGTGGAAGGCGGTCGCCACCTACTTCGACCTCGAACGCAAGATGGCGGAAACCGGCAACTTCACGCCGTCGCCGGTCGACATCTTCGATTGGGTCTGCGCGATTCGCACGGCCAAGCTGCCCGACTGGCGGGTGCTGGGCAATGCAGGCAGCTTCTTCAAGAACCCGACCGTCACACCCGAACAGTGCGCGGACATCATCGCCCGCGATCCGAAGATCGTGCACTACCCGATGGCGGACGGCAGCATCAAACTGGCCGCGGGCTGGCTGATCGAGGCTTGCGGCTGGAAGGGCAAGTCGGTCGGCAACGCCGGCGTCTACGACCGGCAAGCCCTCGTGCTGGTGAATCGCGGCGGCAACGCCAACCCGGTGACCGGCGGCGAGGTCATGACGTTGGCCAAGGCCATCCAGACCAGCGTGTACGAACGATTCGGCATCCGGCTGGAGCCGGAGCCGGTGGTGGTCTAGCGCCGGCCCGCCCGGCAGGCCGGCTCCGCGCCGACGGACCGGCGCCTCAGCTGGCCGCGTCGTCCTTCTTCAGCCACTGGAGCGAAGCGCCCTGCGGGCTCGAGAGCAAGCCGGTCTGGGTGTAGATCTCGAGCTTCTTGCGGGTGTCGACGATGTCCAGGTTGCGCATCGTGAGCTGCCCGATGCGGTCTGCCGGCGAAAAGCTCGACTCGCCTTTTTCCATGGTGAGGCGTTCGGGGTGATAGGTGAGGTTGGGCGACTGCGTATCGAGGATGGAATAGTCGTTGCCGCGCCGAAGCTCGATCGTGACCTCGCCGGTCACCGCCCGGGCCACCCAGCGCTGCGCGGTCTCGCGCAGCATGATGGCCTGCGGATCGAACCAGCGCCCCTGGTACAGCAGCCGGCCCAGGCGCCGGCCATGGTCCCGATACTGCTCGATGGTGTCCTCGTTGTGGATGCCGGTCACCAGCCGCTCGTAGGCAATGAAGAGCAGCGCAAGGCCGGGCGCCTCGTAGATGCCGCGGCTCTTGGCCTCGATGATGCGGTTCTCGATCTGGTCGCTCATGCCGAGGCCGTGGCGGCCGCCGATCTTGTTGGCCTCGAGGATCAGCGTCACCAGGTCGGCAAACTCGATTCCATTGAGCGCCACCGGCCGGCCTTCCTCGAAGCGCACCGTCACCTCCTCGGTGCGAACCTGGACCTCGTCCTTCCAGAACGCGACGCCCATGATCGGCTGCACGATCTTCATGCCGCGGTTGAGATGCTCCAGATCCTTGGCCTCGTGCGTGGCGCCGAGCATGTTCGAGTCGGTCGAATAGGCCTTCTCGGAGCTCATCTTGTAGGCGAACCCGGCCTGCTGCATGAACGCCGACATCTCGGCGCGGCCGCCGAGTTCGTCGATGAAGGTCTGGTCGAGCCAGGGCTTGTAGATGCGGAGCGCCGGATTGGTCAGCAAGCCATAGCGGTAGAAGCGCTCGATGTCGTTGCCCTTGTAGGTGCTGCCGTCGCCCCAGATATGGACATCGTCTTCCTTCATGGCCGACACCAGCATGGTTCCGGTGACGGCACGGCCGAGCGGCGTGGTGTTGAAGTAGGTCGCTCCGGCGGTGGTGACATGGAAGGCGCCGGCCTGCAGGGCGGCCAGGCCTTCGGATGCGAGCTGGGAGCGGCAATCGATCAGTCGGGCGAGCTCGGCGCCGTACTGCATCGCCTTGCGCGGGATCTCGTCGTAGTCCGCTTCGTCCGGCTGGCCCAGGTTGGCGGTGTAGGCGTAGGGAATGGCACCCTTGTTGCGCATCCAGTGCAAGGCGGCGCTGGTGTCGAGGCCGCCCGAAAAGGCGATGCCGACCTTCTGGCCGACCGGAACGTTCTGGAGAATGGAGGACATGGATGGGCTCGGGTGATCAACCGAAATGGCAGATGTAGCTGTACGGTTCGCCGGTAACGCGAACCTGGAAGCTCGAATTACCCGGGACGCTGAACTTCTGGCCCGGGCCGGACGAAATCCAGTCGCTGCTGCCGGAGAGCAGGTATTCGCAGCTGCCGCCGGTGCCTTCCATGATTTCAGGGTCGACGGTCTTGAAGGTCAGGGTCGAAGGCAACACCACGCCCACCGATTTTTTGCTTCCGTCCGGCAGCGTGAGGTTGTGGCTGACGCACTTGCCGTCGAAATAGACGTTGGCCTTGGTCGCCACAGCGGCGCCGGGAAGAAAGTCGGTGGTGCTCATCGGGAGTGTTGGCCGGATGACGGCTCGGAAAGCAGCATGCGCCTCGAAATGCGCCGCCTGCAGAGTTGAAAAACCCGCGATTTTAGGCCGCGGACCCGGCGGCCTGGTTCCGTTCGCAATGAGTTTTCGGCGCTGGCAAGCGGCCGATGGGCGGCGCAGCGTGCTGGACGCCTTCGGCAGGTTCGACGTATCCGCGCGAACTCAGCGCCAGTGCCCGTGGCGGTGACCGCCCCAGCCCCGCGAATAACCGAGGTTGAGCGACAAGCCCACCGGCGGGTACACGTAAGGTGCCGGATACCCGTAGACCGGAGCCGCGTAGTAGGGCGGCGCGTAGTAGACCGGAGCCGGCGTCGAATACACCGGTACCGGCTGCCGGTACACCGGCGCCGGGCCGCTCGAAACCACCACGCCGGGTTCGGCCGCCACGTTGTCCCAGTCCTGCTGTCCGCCCTGCATGCCTTGAACCATCGGGCGGCCCTGGACGGCCGGTTGCGGTGGCACCGGCGAACTGGTCGCGACGCCGTAGCTGCCGACGTCGATCGCAATGCTGGCGCCGGGTCGACTGTCGGTTCGGGTGGTGTACTGGCGACCGCCGTATTCGTAGACGACGTTGTATTGAATGTTGCCGGTCGATTCGTTGACCGGCGTTGCGGAAATCACGCGTGCCCAGGCTTGTTCGGCAGAAGCGCCGGAGGCGAAGGCGGCGAGCGCGGCCGCGATCGAAAGGGCGAGAAGAGGGCGGCTGAGTCTTGATTGCATGTCGATACTCCTTGAAGCCAGAAAGAACGAAGGGGCAGCCGGTCGAGGCGCTGGACCTTCGACGCTCGAAAGCCCCCTGGGTTCCCTGTTTAGGCGATGAGGCTTTCCCAGCGCGTAGGGTCGAACCCTGTCGTAACGTCCGCCTGCGGACCCCAGTTGACCACCGGCCGCTTGATGAGGCTCGGGTTGGCCAGCAGCACCGCCCGTGCGCTCGCGGAATCGACCACGCCGGCGCGGGTCGGCTCGTCGAGCTTGCGCCAGGTGGTGCCGCGGCGGTTGACCAGCGGCTCCCAGCCCAGCGCCGCGAGCCAGGCGTCGAGTTCGGCTTCCGGAATGCCCTGTTTCTTGAAGTCGTGGAAGCGGTAGTCGACGCCTTGCTCGGTGAGCCAGGTTCGCGCACGTTTGACGGTGTCGCAGCTCGGAATTCCGTAGAGGGTCGGCGTCATGGGCAAGGGCGGCGGGAGCGCCGAGGGTTCGCAAGAGAGGCATTCTCGCGCGAGGCCTTTCGCACGCTGGACGACAATACCGGCCTCCATGAAAACCCTTGCCGAATGGCTCGACCACGCCGAGCGCCTGCATCCCGCCAACATCGAACTGGGCCTCGAACGCGTGCAAGCCGTCGGCCATCGACTCGGCCTTCGGTTCGAATGCCCGGTGATCACCGTGGCCGGCACCAACGGCAAGGGCTCGACCTGCGCGATGCTCGAGTCGATCCTGTTGAATGCGGGCTACCGCACGGCCGTCTTCACTTCGCCGCATCTGGTGCATTTCGAGGAACGCCTTCGTTTCGACGGCGCACCGGTCGAAGCCGAGCGGCTGTCGGCGCATTTCGAGGCGGTGGAAACAGCGCGCGAAAGCAAGCCGCTGACGTATTTCGAGTTCACCACGCTGGCCATTCTGTTGTGCATGACGGCGAGCAAGCCCGATGTGGCGATTCTCGAGGTGGGGCTCGGCGGTCGCCTCGACGCGGTCAACATGATCGACGCCGATTGCGCGGTCATCACCAGCATCGACCTCGACCACATGGAGTTCCTCGGAACCGATCGCGAGCGCATCGGATTCGAAAAAGCCGGCGTGCTGCGTCCCGGCCGACCCGCCATCGTGAGCGACCCGGTACCGCCCCGCAGCGTGGTTGCCCATGCAGAGGCGATCGGTGCCGACCTGTGGCTCGTCGGGCGCGATTTCAACGTGGCCGGCGACCAGCAGCAATGGGGTTGGAGCGGGAGAGGGCGGCGTTACAGCGGCCTGGCGTACCCGGCGCTGCGAGGTGCCAACCAGTTGGTGAATGCCGCGGGCGTGCTGGCCGCGCTCGAATCGCTGCGCCAGACCTTGCCGATCACTGCGCAGGCCGTCAGGGTCGGCCTCGCGACGGTCGAGCTGCCAGGGAGATTCCAGATCGTGCCGGGCGAGCCGACCCTGGTGCTGGACGTCGCGCACAACCCGCATGCGGTCGCCGCGTTGACCGAGAATCTCGACGCCATGGGTTTCTATCCGACCACGCACGCGGTCTTCGGCGTGATGGCGGACAAGGACCTGGCGCCGATGTTCGCTCGCATCGGCCCCTTGATCGACCGCTGGTACTTCACCGATTTGCCGACGCCGCGCGCGGCGCGGGGCGCCGATCTGCTGGATCGATGGCGGGCGCAAAACACCCGAAAGGATGCCGCTGGCCAGGCCTTCGGCGACCCCGCTTCGGCTCTGGCTGCGGCGGTCGAAGCGGCAGACCCCACTGATAGAATCGTGGTCTTCGGATCGTTCTTTACAGTGGGTGGCGTGCTCGCAAACGGAACGCCTCGCCTGCGAGCCAAACACCTGTCATCCGGCTCCTGATCGGCCAGATTCTTCGGCGCCTTTTCTTCCCACTCTGCATTCATCGGGACCACGAATTCCATGGCGTTCTTCAAGTTCCGCAACCGCGGACCACAAGCCAACGAAGGGCGTAGCGCCAACGCGGCCGCCGCGCCCGCCGAAAGCGTCGAAGCCATGCGCCGCCGCGCAAGACACCGGTTGCTGGGCGCTGCGGTCCTGGTGCTCGCCGGCGTGATCGGCTTCCCGCTCTTGTTCGATACGCAGCCTCGCCCGGTCTCGGTCGATATCCCGATCGAGATTCCGGATCGCAACAAGGCCAAGCCGCTGCAACTGCCGTCCACCCCGTCCACCGGGACGGCAGCTGGCGCCAACGGATCGGCGACATCGGGCATCGCTGCCGTGTCTCCATCGCCGACGCCTTCCGCTTCTCCGGCACCGGCCACGCCTTTGCCGTCGAGCCCCACGGCGGCGGGCAATTCGGCGAATTCGTCTGCCGGCGGCCCGGCGCGCGCCAACGCCCGCGGCAACCAGGAAATGATCACCGAGACGGCCGAGGAAGCCGAGCCCAGCTCGAAGCCGGCTGCGGCGGCACCGCCCGCGGAGACCCGACCCGCACAGGCGCGAAGCGAGGTCGCGCCAGCCAAGCCCGAGCCGCGCGCGCAGGCCAAGGCCGAGCCCAAGCCCGATGCCCGTACCGAGCACAAGGCCGAGGCCAAGCCCGAAGCCAAGCCCGAAGCACGCACCGCGAGCTCTAAGCAAGCCGACGATGCCGCCCGCGCCAAAGCCCTGCTCGAAGGCAAGTCCGCCGCTGCCGCCGCAGCCGCAGCCGCAGGCGCCGCGCCGAAGCCAGCCGCTGCCAGCGACGACGCCGACAACGGCCGCTTCATCGTCCAGGTCGGCGCCTTTGCCGAAGCCGACAAGGCTCGCGAAGTTCGCCAGAAGCTCGAGAAGGCCGGCCTCAAGACATCGACCAGCGTGGTCAAGACGAGTGATGGCGAGCGCACGCGTGTTCGCCTCGGACCGTTCTCTTCGCGTGCAGAAGCCGAGCGGGCGGCAGGCAAGGTCAAGGGCCTGTCGTTGTCTGCAGCCGTCCTCGGCTTGTAGCCGGAGCCGGCTGAAACGTGGCCGTACTCGACTGGATCGTTCTGGCGCTGGTGGCGGTTTCGATGATGGTGGGCTTGTGGCGCGGCCTGGTGTTCGAGGTGATTTCGTTGGCGGGTTGGGTCGCGGCCTTTTTCTGCGCCCAATGGTTTGCCGAAGAAGTGGGCCGGTGGCTTCCGTTCGGCGACCCGGCCGGAACGTGGCGTTACCCGGCAGGGTTCGTGCTGGTGTTCCTGGTGGTGGTCTTCGGCGTGGGCTTGGTGGCGGCGCTTGCCCGCAGGTTGTTCGCAGCGGTGGGCCTTCGGCCGATCGACCGGGTGATGGGTGGTCTCTTCGGCCTGGCGCGCGCAGCGGTCGCCTTGTTGGTGCTGGCAGCCGCGGTGCACCTCCTGGCCTTGAAAGACGGCGCCTGGTGGCGGGAGTCGCGAACGGCCCTGGTCCTGGATGCGGCATTGCAGGGCATCAAGCCTGCATTGCCCGAAAAATTGGCAAGCTACTTGCCCTGAGAGGAACGCGTCTCTATGTGTGGAATCGTCGGCGTTGTCAGCAACGCACCTGTCAATCAACTGCTCTACGACGCGTTGTTGCTGCTGCAGCATCGCGGGCAGGATGCCGCCGGCATCGTCACTTTGCTTGAACGCAAGTTCTTCATGCACAAGGCCAAGGGCATGGTGCGCGATGTCTTCCGTACCCGGAACATGCGCGCGCTGCCGGGCGACGTCGGGCTCGGCCAGGTTCGCTACCCGACCGCGGGCAATGCGTACAGCGAGGAAGAGGCGCAGCCCTTCTACGTCAACGCACCCTTCGGCATCGTGCTGGTGCACAACGGCAACCTGACCAACGCGCATGCCCTTCGCGCCGAGCTGTTTTCCACCGATCACCGCCATACCAACACCGAGAGCGATTCCGAAGTTTTGCTCAACGTGCTGGCGCACGAGCTGGAGCGGGCGACGCGCGGCGGCGCGCTCAATTCGCAAACGGTGTTTGCGGCGGTGCGCGCAATGCACCGGCGGCTGCGCGGCTCCTATGCGGTGGTGGCGCTCATCGCCGGCCACGGGCTGCTCGCCTTCCGCGATCCCTACGGCATTCGTCCGCTGGCCATGGGCCGCGGTGCCGACGGCACCATCATGATCGCGAGCGAATCGGTGGCGCTCGAAGGCTCGGGACATGTGTTCGAGCGCAACATCGAAGCCGGCGAGGCGGTCTTCATCGATCTGCAAGGGCAGGTTCGCGCCGAGCAATGCGCCGACCAGCCGACCCTCAACCCGTGCATCTTCGAGTTCGTCTACCTCGCGCGGCCCGACTCGGTGCTGGACGGCATTTCGGTCTACCAGGCGCGGCTCAACCTCGGCGAGACGCTCGCCACGCGCGTGGTCTCGACCGTACCGCCGAACGAGATCGACGTGATCATCCCGATCCCCGAATCGAGCCGACCGAGCGCGACCCAGCTCGCGCACCTGCTGGGCAAGCCGTATCGCGAAGGCTTCGTCAAGAACCGCTATGTCGGCCGCACCTTCATCATGCCGGGGCAGGGCGTGCGGAAAAAATCCGTACGCCAGAAGCTCAACGTGATTGCGAGCGAGTTCAAGGGCCGCAACGTGATGCTGGTCGACGACTCGATCGTGCGCGGCACTACCAGCCGCGAGATCGTGCAGATGGCCCGCGACGCCGGTGCGCGCAAGGTCTATCTGGCGAGTGCGGCGCCGCCGGTGCGTTATCCGAACGTGTACGGCATCGACATGCCGACCAAGGACGAACTGGTCGCACATGACCGCACCGTCGAAGAGATCCGACAGCTGATCGGCTGCGACGCGCTGATCTACCAGGATGTCGAAGGCATGAAGCGCGCCATCCTGAAGGCGGCGCCGGTCGCCGGCACGCCGGGCGCACGCGGCATGAAGCTCGACGGCTTCGATGCGTCCTGCTTCGACGGCGTCTACGTGACCGGCGACATCGACATCGAAGCCATCACCCGCATGAACGGCAACCGGCCCCGCATCGAAGAGACCGAGGAAGACTCGTCGCGCCTGGCATTGCCCAACCTCAGCGAAACCTGAGAGCTCGAACCTCAGACCTGAATCAAGAAGAACATCGTGACCGACCGATCATTGCCGCCCGGCCTGCACCGCGACACGCTGGCCGTTCGAACCGCCATCGAGCGCAGCCAGTACGGCGAAAACTCCGAGGCGCTCTACCTCACCAGCGGCTTCGTCCAGACGGATGCCGGAAGTTCGGCCCGGCGCTTCGCCGGCACGGAGGAGGGCTACACCTACGGCCGCACCTCGAACCCGACCGTCACCAGTTTCGAACAGCGGTTGGCCGCCCTCGAAGGCACCGAGGCCGCCATCGGCGCGTCGAGCGGCATGGGCGCGATCCTCATGATGGGCATGGGCTTGCTGAAGGCGGGCGACCACGTGATCTGCTCGCGCTCGATGTTCGGCTCCACGCTCAACCTGTTCGGCAAGGAGTTCGCCAAGTTCGGCGTCGAGACCAGCTTCGTCTCGCAGACCGACGTGGGCGAATGGCAGGCCGCGATGCGCCCGACCACCCGTTTGCTGTTCGCAGAAACCCCGACCAATCCGCTGACCGAGGTCTGCGACATCCGGGCGCTCGCCGACATCGCGCATGCCGGCGGTGCGCTGCTCGCGGTCGACAACTGCTTCTGTTCGCCGGCCTTGCAGCGGCCGATCGAATTCGGCGCCGACCTCATCATCCATTCCGGCACCAAGTACCTGGACGGACAAGGCCGCGTGCTGGCCGGCGCGATCTGCGGACCTTCCAAGCTGATCGTCGATGTCTTCGGGCCGATCGTCAGAACCGCGGGCATGGTGCTGTCGCCCTTCAACGCCTGGGTGGTGCTCAAGGGCATGGAGACGCTCGGCATCCGGATGCAGGCGCAATCCGCCAACGCGCTCGAGGTAGCGAAGTGGCTCGAGGCCCAGCCCGCGGTCGCGCGTGTCTACTACCCCGGCTTGGCATCGCATCCGCAGCACGAGTTGGCGATGCGCCAGCAGGGCGGCGCAGGCGGCGCGGTGGTGTCGTTCGACCTGCGTGGCAACGGCCCTGACGAACAGCGTGCCCATGCGTTCCACGTCATCGACAGCACCCGGGTGGTCAGCATCGCGACCAACCTCGGCGACACCAAGACCATCATCACCCATCCGGGCTCGACCTCGCACGGCCGGCTGGCCGAGGCGCAGCGCCAGGCCGCCGGCATCGGGCAAGGCCTGATCCGCCTGGCCGTCGGCCTGGACCATATCGACGACATCAAGGCCGACCTGCAGCGCGGGTTGGGCACGCTTTCATGACCGCCAAGACCCGCACCCGTTTCGCTCCGTCGCCCACCGGATTCATCCACCTCGGCAACATTCGCTCGGCGCTCTATCCGTGGGCCTTCGCACGCTCGACCGGTGGCGACTTCATCCTGCGCATCGAGGACACCGATGTCGATCGCTCCTCGCAAGCGGCGGTCGACGTGATCCTGGAGGGTATGGCATGGCTCGGGCTCGACCCTGACGAGGGGCCTTACTACCAGATGCAGCGCATGGCGCGCTACAAGGAAGTGCTGGCCGAATTGCAGGCATCGGAGCAGGTCTACCCCTGCTACATGAGCATGGCCGAACTCGATGCCCTGCGCGAACGACAGATGGCCGCCAAGCAGAAGCCGCGCTACGACGGAACCTGGCGCCCGGAACCCGGTAAGTCATTGCCGACGCCACCGGAAGGCGTGCAGCCGGTGCTTCGCTTCCGCAATCCGCAGGATGGCGTCGTCGCATGGGACGACAAGGTCAAGGGCCGCATCGAGGTCAGCAACGACGAGCTCGACGACCTGGTCATCGCCCGCCCCGACGGAACGCCGACCTACAACTTCTGCGTGGTGGTCGACGATATCGACATGAACATCACGCACGTGATTCGCGGCGACGACCATGTCAACAACACGCCGCGGCAGATCAACATCTTTCGCGCGCTCGGCAAGGAGCCGCCGGTGTATGCGCACCTGCCCACCGTGCTGAACGAGCAGGGCGAGAAGATGAGCAAGCGCAATGGCGCCAAGCCCGTCACGCAGTTTCGCGACGAGGGTTTCCTGCCGGAGGCGATGGTCAACTACCTGGCCCGGCTCGGCTGGAGCCACGGCGACGACGAGATCTTCACGCGTGCGCAGTTCCTCGAGTGGTTCAACCTGGACCACCTCGGGCGGAGCGCCGCGCAGTTCGACGAGGCCAAGCTGCGCTGGGTCAATGCGCAGCACCTGAAGGCCATGAACGACGATGAGCTCGCATCGTTGGTCGCCGAGCAATTGAAGAAGCAGGGCATCGTTGCAGACCAGCGCCTGCCGGCCATCTGCGGCTTGTTCAAGGACCGCTGCGACACGATCGTGGCGCTTGCCGGTTGGGCGCGATCGTTCTATGCGGACATTGCCGTGAGCGATGACGATCGCGCGCAGCACCTGGCCTCGGCTGCCGTTGATCCGGCCATCGACGCCCTCGCCGACAAGCTGGGCAAGGTCGAGTGGGACAAGGCTTCCATCTCGGCTGCGATCAAGGAAGTGCTGGCTTCGAACGGCCTCAAGATGCCAGCTTTGGCGATGCCGGTGCGGGTGCTCGTGATGGGCACGGCGCAGACGCCATCGCTCGATGCGGTGCTCGCGCTTCTCGAGCGAAAAATCGTCATCGAGCGACTGAAGAAACGTTGATTTTTCTGTCTATAATCTGAGGCTCGACACCCACACGGGGGTATAGCTCAGCTGGGAGAGCGCTTGCATGGCATGCAAGAGGTCAGCGGTTCGATCCCGCTTACCTCCACCAACAGGGCGTCGAGTAAGAAACAAGCGTTGATCGCAACGCGGTTCCTCAGGTTTTGACCCTATCGTCTAGAGGCCTAGGACATCACCCTTTCACGGTGAGTACCGGGGTTCGAATCCCCGTAGGGTCGCCAGTTTCACGGTTCGTGAAGCGGCACAAGTGGCAACACTTGGCTTCGTACAAGCCTCTTGTACCTGGCAAACGTTGTCTACCAGGAGTGGTAGTTCAGTTGGTTAGAATACCGGCCTGTCACGCCGGGGGTCGCGGGTTCGAGTCCCGTCCACTCCGCCAGAATATTGGCCTTCAAAGGGAAACCTTTGAAGGCCTTTTCGTTTCTGGCGTACTCCCGATCGATGATGGATTGCGAGGCAACCATGCCGAATAAAGCAGAGCGACCCCGCCGAGACAATGCCGCCCGACCCCGTGCGGCCTCCGCGGCCTTTGCAGCGGCGGGCCTGGCGATCGTGGGGCTGCTCGTGGTGAGCGCATGGCCGGACGGCGCATCGTCCGGGCGTGCCGCCGCCACCGCGCCAGCAAGCGCCATTCCCATCGCAGTGCTCGGCGACTCCGGCAGCCAGTCCTATGCCGACAACGAATGGTTCCCACCCGAGAAAGGCGAACGCGGCGGTTCTTTGCGTTCCCGCACGTTTCAGTGGGCCGAAGTCTTGGCGCGCTTGCGCGGCGACGAGCTGGACCTCGGCCCCTGGATGCAATGGGGGCGCCCCGGTGTGATCGCACAGGGGCGCGAACTGCTGGGCATGACCGCCGGGCGGGCACCGGCGAAACAGGACTTCCTCCATAACTTCGCAAACTCCGGCGCGAGTTGCAATGACCTGATGCGCGGCCGGTTTCGACAAGCGCCGCGCCTCGTCGTGCTGATGAACAAGGCGCCGGAGCGCTGGCAACGCGGGGTGGTCGTTCTTCGGATCGGACTGAACGATTGGAGCAGCTCGCTGGATCTGCAGGCGCACGATCCAAACGCCGCCGAACTGCGCGAGTCGCTCGACCTCTGCAAACAAGAAATCTCGGCGGCGATCGCCCTGATTCACGCCTCGCATCCGTCCACGCGCATCCTGGTGGTCGGCATCGGAAACGAAGCGGATGATCCGGCGAACCTGCAGCGGTACCAGAGCGCCGTCGAAACGCAGAACCTGCGCGCCGCGCTTGCCCGTTTCAACGGCATGTTGCGCGGCCTCACTACGAACGACCCGAGACTCTCCTACTTCGACGATGCTGCCTGGTTCGAAGCACGATGGGGATCCCGTAGCCCGGATGGGAAGCCCAGCTTCAAGGCGGTCGAGATCGGTTCGACGCTCCGCGTCACCAACACGGCAGGTGACGAACCGCACAACGCGCTCCTGAACGATCATCACGCCGGCGTCGCGTGGAACACGCTCTGGGCACAGTCGCTCGTCGAACATCTCGACGCGGCATGGGGGCTTCGCATCACCCCGATCACGGACTCCGAAGTGGAGCGCTTTCTTGCGCGGCTGCTATCGCCGTCCGGCGTCGAAAACGCACCGCGGAATTAGCGCGAACACCTTCGACCTGGCCGCCGCGCTCTGCGCATAAGAAACCACTACAACCCCGCTGCGTAGCGCTGTCGGGCGAATACTTACCCCGTACGCGCGCCGCTGCTGGTTGTTGTTTTTGCTCGTTCAAACCCGGCTGCCCTGCGCGTTTCGGTGAAATAACTGGCCCGCACCGGCTCAGTTACATCCAGAATCCAGCTCATCAAGAACCATCCGGTGCTGTCACTCCGGACTTGAAGCAACAAGCCATTCGATGTTCGAGGCGCCGCGAATGCTCCGCGCGGCTGTCGGTTTCGCAGGGAGAGCAACAACAAAATGAACAAGACTTTCTACCGCGTTGTGTTCAACGCGGCGCGCGGCATGCGCGTGGTGACACAAGAGACCGCAAGGAGTGCAGGCAAGGCCAAGGGAGCCACCGCCGTGGTCGCGGTAGCGGCCCTTGCTTCCATGCTTGCCCCGATTGCCGCCCGGGCGCAAATAGCGGGCGCAGCCAATGTCGATCCCGCGCAGCGGCCGGCCGTCATGGTCGCTCCGAACGGCGTGCCCCTCATCAACATCCAGACGCCCAGCGCCGCCGGCGTGTCGCGCAACGTCTACAACCAGTTCAACGTGGGCACGCAGGGTGCCATCCTGAACAACTCGCGCAGCGCGGTGCAGACGACCCTCGGCGGGTACGTGCAAGGCAATCCGTACCTGGCCACGGCTCCGGCACGCATCATCCTGAACGAAGTCAATGGCGGCAGCCCCAGCCAGGTGCGTGGCTACATCGAGGTCGGTGGCAGCCGGGCCGAAGTCATCCTCGCCAATCCGGCAGGCATCCGTGTCGAGGGCGGCGGCTTCATCAACGCCAGCAAGGCCACGCTGACGACCGGCAGCCCGCAGTTCGGCGCATCGGGCAACCTGGACAGCTTCCTGGTGCGCGCTGGCACCGTCACCGTCGATGGTGCCGGGCTCGACCTGCGGACCACCGACTACGCGGCGATCCTCGCGCGTGCGGTCGAAGCCAATGCGGCCATCCACGCGACCCATCTCGCGGTCGTGACGGGCGCCAACCAGATCGGTGCCGACCCCGCGCAGATCACACCGATCGCAGGCGCGGCCACCGGCGCCTCGCCCACGTTTGCGCTCGACGTATCCGCGCTCGGCGGCATGTATGCCAACAAGATCTTCCTGGTGGGTACCGAAGCAGGTCTCGGCGTTCGCAATGCCGGAGCGTCGGCGTCGGCTACACGACATCGCCGGACTCGAAAACCGGATACACGCAGAGCTGGACCGATCCCAATGGCAAGCCGGGCGGCAGTGCGGGCGTGGGCATCTATGACGATGACACGCAGACCAGCACGACGAAGGCGGGGATCAGCGGGCTTGCGGGGGATGCGGCGGTACGTACCGGGGACAGCGGCAGTGCGGGGACGCTGACGCGAGGGTGGAATACGCAGCAGATCGTGGGGAATGTGCAGGCGCAGGCGCAGGTTTCGCAGCAGTTCCATCGAGACGCGGCCAGGGAGATCGGAACGTATGCGAACAAGAAATATGAAGAGCTGAAGAACAACGATCCCGCTGAAGCTGCCAAGTGGGCTGAGGGCGGAGGGTACCGCCTCGCTCTTCATACGGCCGCGGGCGCCTTGGGTGGAGGCATCGGCGGGGCGATCGGAGCGGGTGTCGGCGCAGCGTTGATGCCGCGGATCGGGCAGTCAATTGAAGAAATGAATCTGCCGGGGCCGGTAGCGCAGGCCTTGGGGGCCATCAGCGCTGCAGTCGTCGGAGGTATTGCGGGAGGGATTCCCGGCGCGGCTAGCGCTTACAACGCCGACATCAATAACCGCCAGTTGCATCCCTCAGAAGCCAAACTGATTAGCAACAACGCCAAACGTTATGCGCAGCAGCGGTTCGACACCGACAGCCCCACCGGAAGTCAGATCAACCAGGCCGAGATTGAACTAACCCAACAGTCGCTGCGCGAATTCGATACAGCTCACGCGCAGCGGCTAGGCGCTGACGATCCCCGGGCTCAGGCGTTTCTCAAAACCCTCGGCGCGGGCCAAAGCGCTGTCGATCCGCTGACGGGCCAAAGTTTCGAACTGTTCCGAGCTGATTCGGCGACGCGCGAAAACCATGCAATATTTGGACAGTACGTCAAAGAGAACATCACAGAACAAGCACTGTTGGATCGGGCGTACACCCGCGTAGTTGCAAGCACCATCAGCGGTTTGAACGGCTCTTACTTTGGAGCTATGACGGGCTCAGATCTGTCACTTAACGACGCTGCGCGCGACTACGCCAATATGCGTGAGCAACCTGCCGTCGTTCAATGGGGCGTGTTGGGCGAATTACGCGGCGAAAGACAAATCAATCTTCAACGTCAATTGGCGTTGACAGAGGAGTTGCAGCAACTCAACGCGCGTGGAGACACAAGCGCTCAAGCGGCGAAGCGCCGTGGGGAAATCACTAACGATTTAGACCTGCTCGGATACGAAAACCGCACTCTTCGTTCAGCGTCCGTTGAACAAATTCGGGCGATGGGCACAGTTGGACTGCTCAGCCCCATCAACCAGCGCGAGTGGGGCGAAGGAATGGGCGAGGCCCTTGGAGTTGTAGGCCTCAATCTCGGGGGGCTAAGCACCGCTAGTGTTGGCGGCCGCATCACCATGTTGCGGGGCGCACTAGCGGAGGCGCAGGCAAGTAGCGCGGCGACGATCGCCGAAGCTCAAATCGCGCGGGTCCGGGTGGAAAATAACGTCAACGCGGATGGCACTTTTGCTGGAGGAATACCTATTCGCCCGCGGGACGGTGCGACGCCGATGGGCACAGCGCAGACAGACACTCCGATCGGCCGTCACCTAGTCCAAGCAGGCGTTAGGACGAACAAGCAAGGTCAGGCCGAGACGATAGAAGGGGGGCACAACATGACAAACTTCAAGCAGACATTGGATGCTAGCGGAGGGCGAATAATTGGAACCCCCTCGGAAGTTGCGCCCGGCATTTATCAAATTGAGTACATTATGCCGGGGACGTTGGCCGGAAAAAAAGATACTAAGACAGTTTATGACCCAGCCCGTTACAGCGATCAGCAAATGGCAAGCATGGCAAATAGTGCGGCCTCGCAGGCTGTATACCAATGGTTGCTGGGTGGTGGTGTTGCAAAAGTCGAGTTCGTGACGGTAAACGGCGTAAAATTCGAAGTACCGATCGGTAAATATCGGAGTCAAATCTACGTGCCTACAGCTTACCCATCTGGAAAGTGAAAAATGATCTGGCGAAAAGTCACCGAGGATACCATCGGCGGAAATTATACGTGGTACGACTCCGCTATCCATGGGCAGGAATTGCTTCCACTCCTTTACTGCGTTGGCAACGCATTCCCAGCTAGGGATAGAAAAGAGTTTTGGTATTACGTCTCCGCTTTATTTACTCCAAACGAAACAAAATATGCGGGGGGCGACCCAGGCTGGCGACTAATAGGCTGCACATCAGTCCAAGGGCGGACATTTTACAGTGCTTCCGTAAATTCTGATATCAGCGGACTTGAGACGACTTCTGGTGAGTACGATGAATCCACAGTGAAATACTACTTCGTTCGCACGATGCGGGAATACTCACGTGTTCATAGCGAGTCACGCGAATTTGTTGAGCAGCTGATTGTTGAATATAAATTGGAGGAAGCATGATTAGATGCGTGCTCTGTGCTTGTGCCGGCAATGCAAATCGGGTGGATAGTGTTAGAACAGCAAGTGCTTATAGCGAACATGAGTTTCGTAGGCGCAGTTCCCTAGTTCAATCTTAAGGATAAGCGCCAGGATGAGTATCAGCACTCATCAAAATATCTTAACGAATTTTCATTATGCCCAAGTGGCCAGGGTACCAGAAGCGAGCGAAAGCTTTTCGATGCAATTTGAAATGGCTAATATATCCAATGGAGTGCCATTGCTGTGTTGTATGGTTCGTCGCGAATTGAATTTTATCATCATAGGGAGTCAAAAAGGTGGCTGGTGATATATACTTTGGATTTGATCCAAACCAGGTGACTTGGGACGGCAGAAATGACGGCTATGTAAACAGCCCGACTTTCGACGCTTTCGGAAGCTTAATGAACGAGGCATTGGCGCAGGCGTATCCCAAGCAGCTTGAGGAAATTACGGAAGGGCAATATCAAATGCTCTATAATTTTTGTGGGCTGTCTGCAGCCGATTACAACGCCGTCATTGGTGCCATGCGGAAATACATTGCCAGCTTGGTTGATGCGACAGATTGGCAGAAGAAGGGTGTGTGGGCGTGGCGTGAAATGGCCGAACCATTCATTCGCAAGGACGTGCGGTACGACTTTGCTTTCCACGGTGAAACCCCGCCCAACAAGCACGACCAATCGAGTGGGTAACGACGCGCTTGCGCTACTGAAGTCTGCCAACAACCTTAAATGCGTTATGAAGACTTATTCTAATTCGTCGATGAAGAGAACTATTTCTGCGAGAAAACCTTCGTGTTTACCTGGGCCCCTTGAGTTCCTCCTTGCAGCACCTGCGTTCGTGGAGGTGGAGGGCTGCGTCTTCTTCTCCAGAGTCTGGCAGCAAAAGAATTTCACTCATTTAAATATTAGGTTCTACGGCGATGAGATTGGATGCGAAGCATCTATCAATGGACTGCACTTGGCAGACTACTGTGATAAAGGCGCTGATGTCATTTCGATCGGGTTTGCGTTTGTTGACGCGTTTTTGAGCGCATGGAAGAGCCAATACGAGAGGAGAAATGTAACCTTGACATCGGGCTTCGTAGCAGATGGAGAAGAGTTCGGCCCCGATGTAACTTTTACTTTTCATCAAACTAGGCTCCCCAATGTTTTGATGGATCCGAACGACATTGAGGATGCCCTTGGCAATTTGTTGATCATCGAGGCGTGAATGCGATATTCCGCTCCGCGCCGAGGTGGAGTGATAACGATACGCGATCGTCAGGAGGGGCAACCATGCGAATCTGAATTTGGAGCGCATTATTGTTCTGGTGGTAATCAAGGCCCTGCTAGGGGATTCGGGTTCCAGGTTTTTTAGCGGCTGTGCGTACAAATCGTGGCTCAACGGCGTCAACAACAGTGCGCGACGTTGAGTTGTCTTATCAAAAAACATTTGGGGAGCGTTGTAATGGTTTGGCGAAAGGTTACTGAGAATCTGATTGGCGGGAACTATACGTGGTTCGACTCGCAAGTCGAAGGCAAGGAGTTGCTTCCACTTCTATATTGTGTAGGTAATGCTTTTCCGGCTAGGGATCGACAGGACTTCTGGTATTACATCCCAGAGTTATTTACTCCTAACGAACCGAAACTTGCGGCAGGCGATCCAGATTGGCTGTTAGAGGGTTACACGACCGCTGAAGGGAAAACGATGTACTGGGCATCGACAACAACCGCGATTAGCTGTTTGGAGCCACCAGTCGGTGACTATGATGAGTCAATTGTGAAACGCTACTTCACGCGCACGATGCGGGAATATGGACGTGTCCATGGCGAAGCCAAAGAAGTGATTGAGCAGCTCATTCTGCAATATAAATTATAGGAGACGTGTTGATGTCACAGGACGAGTTTTTCGAACTTGAACTTGGTGAGAGACGACGTGCATACGGAGAGTTGGTTGCGGTCGGTAGTATTGTGATCAGCGATTTCAAAGAGACCTTCTTCGCTCCTCTCGGATATTGGTCTGAAGCAGCTTACCAAAAATTTGGTTTGCTCAGCTCCTCAAGCTGGACTCGAAGGGCCAGATTTTCCTGGCGACAAGCATGGGAGATCCGCGTTATCTGAGTTTTGTATTCGGCTGGACGCACTATTTGGTTGGCAAGCGTGTTCACTGCCAAAATCATGTCATTTTCTTAGAGAAATTGACGACGTCTTTTAACCTATTAAATATGGACGAACACGTTCTTGATCGAAGTACCGTTAACGAAGATGGCATCCAGATCTCCGAATGGTCGGTTTCGCGCACAGCGGTCGCAGATTTTCGATTGGATTCGATCCAAACCAGAGGTTTCGAGACGGTAGAAACGACGGCTATGTCAACAGCCCCACTTTCGACGCTTTCGGAAGTTTGATGAATGAGGCATTGGCGCAGGCATTTCCCGAGCAGCTTGAGAAAATAACAGAGGGGCAATATCAAATGCTCTATGATTTTGGTGAGCTGTCGGCAGCCGATTACAACGCCGTCATTGATGCCATGCGGAAATACATTGCCAGCTTGGTTGATGCGACAGATTGGCAGAAGAAGGGCGTGTGGGTGTGGCGTGAAATGGCCGAACCATTCATTCGCAAGGACGTGCGGTACGACTTTGCTTTCCACGGTGAAACCCTGCCCAGCACAAGCAATCGCTTGCGTGCCGTCGCGCTTGCGCTGCTGAGGGTCCGGCGCCTGTTCCAGCGTAGATGACGCAAGGTTGCTCGATACCAGCGCTTTTTCGGTAGCGCCAAGAGTCGGCCCGACGCAGCCTGCCCGCATTCAACAAAAACAAACCAAGGGAGTTAGTCATGAAATCCAACCTGCTGGCCGCAGCCATGCTGGCCACGCCGCTGTTCGCCTCCGCGCAACAAGCAACTACCCCACGCCCCTTCATCGAACAGCAGCGCCAGCAAGAGCGCGAGCGCGCCCTTCGCGAGCAGAACGAGCGATCCGTCGACGAACGTCTTCTACAAACCGCGCCCGCCGCGCCCACAGCTCGCATCCCGGATGCCGAAGCTGCGTGCTTCGCCATCGACCGGATCGAGCTCGTCGGCGAACATGCCGACGCATTCCAATGGGCGATCGCCGATCTCTCCGGCCCCGACCGCGACGACAGCCCGATCGGCCGCTGCCTGGGTACCTCCGGCGTCAACATCGTCATCTCGCGCGCCCAGGCGGCGTTGATCGATCGCGGCTGGTCGACATCGCGCGTGCTGACCGCGCCGCAAGGCCTGTCTGCGGGCACGTTGATCCTGACCCTCGTGCCCGGCCGCATCGCCGCCATCCGGCTGCGGCCCGATTCCAACGCCGCGCCCTTGCTCGGCAGCGCCGCCTTGCTCGGCTCGGCGATCCCGGCGTCGCCCGGCGACCTCTTGAACCTGCGCGCCGTCGAACAGGGCCTCGAGAACTTGAAGCGTGTGCCGACCGTCGAAGCCGACATCCAGATCGAACCTTCGACGGCTCCCGACGCGCGCCCCGGCGACAGCGACCTCGTCGTCCCGTACGCCCAATCGAAGAAGTGGCGCGTGGCCCTTTCGCTGGACGACAGCGGCACCAAGGCCACCGGCAAGTACCAGGCCGGCACCACGCTCTCGCTCGACAACCTCCTCGGGCTGAACGACCTGTTCTACGTCAACGCCAGCCACAGCGTCGATCGCCACCTGCTGTCCAACGACCAGCTCGGCACCGAAGCCCAGACGGTGCACTACTCCTTGCCGTACGGCGACTGGCTGCTGGCCTTTACCGGGTCCAACAGCCAGTTCTTCCAGACGGTGGCGGGCTTCGATCAGGACTACGTCTATGCCGGCAAGACCAACAACGCCGAAGTGAAGCTGTCGCGCAGGCTCTACCGGGACAAGAGCCGCAAGACCTCGGCTTCGATCAAGGCTTTTCGCCGCGAGTCGCGCAACCTGGCGAACGACACCGAAATCGGCGTCCAGCATCGGGTGGTCGGCGGCTGGGAGGCCAGCTTGAACCACAAGGAGTTCATCGGCGACGCGACGCTCGAAGGCACGCTGGCCTACAAACGCGGAACGCATGGCTTCGGCTCGATCGTGGCACCGGAAGAGTTGGCCTACCGCCGCGATCCGAGCGAGCCGCTGGAAGGTACGTCCTACCTCAAGCTCTACACCGCCGAGATCGCGCTGAACGCGCCGTTCAAGCTCGGCGAGCATAAGCTGCGCTATTCGGGGCTGTTCCGCGCGCAATGGAACCGCACGGCGTTGACGCCGCAAGACCGGCTCGCGATCGGCGGGCGCTACACGGTGCGCGGCTTCGATGGCGAGACCAGCCTGATCGCCGAGCGGGGCTTCTTGGTCCGCAGCGACATCGGCTGGAGCGCGGGGGAGAGCGGGGCAGAGGTCTACTCGGGAATCGACTACGGGCATGTCGGCGGGCCGGGCGTGCAGAAGCTCGTCGGCAACCATCTGGCCGGTGCGGTCGTGGGCGTGCGCGGCCAGTGGCGCAAGCTGAGCTATGACCTCTTCGTCGGCGCGCCAATCTGGAAGCCGGAGGGCTATCGAACCGCGAAGGTGACGGCTGGCTTCAATGTGGACGTGAGCTTCTAGCGGTTCGCATCCGACGCTGACGGCAGGTGTTCGGAAGAGAATCGGCGCAGATCGCAGATCGCCAATCACCGATGCCGATCGCTTCGTGGCGCCGGCTTCCCGTCCAATTCCCAAGGAGACACTTTTCATGATCCACGTTCTCGCCCTCATCGTCACCCGACCCGGCCTGCGTTCGCAGGTGCTCGACCTGTTCAAGGCCAATTGCCCGGCGGTGCTGGCAGAAGACGGCTGCATCGAGTACCAGGCCACGATCGACGCGGCCGGCATGCCGACCGGCAAGGGAACGCTCGGCGAGGACACGTTCGTGGTCGTCGAGAAGTGGGAGTCGCTCGCCGCGCTCCAGGCGCACGCCGCATCGCCGCACATGGCTGCCTACGGCCAAGAGACCAAGGAGATGGTGGCCAGCCGAACCATCCATGTGCTCGAGCCGGTCTGACGCCGCGCCTTGCGTACGCCTTCTCGCATCCTGATCTGCGCCATGGGCAGCCATGGCGACATGCTGCCCTTCATCGGCCTCGGCGCCGTGTTGCAGCGCCGCGGCCATGAGGTGCGCTTCTACGGCAACGGCTTGTTCGATCGGCTGGTGACCCGCGCGGGGCTGCACTTCGTCGAGACCAGCGATGCCGACCTGGTACGCGCCGCGCTGGCCGACCCGCGCGCAACCGAGACCCGTGGCGGACTCGGGCTGATCGGCGAAGGCGTCGTCGACACCGTGCTGCCCACCTACCGAGCGATGGCGGCCGATGTGCTGCCGGGTGCCACGCTGCTGCTCGGTTCCACCTTGGCCTTCGCGCCGAGGCTGCTGGCCGAGACGCACGGCCTGCCATGCGCGATCGCTCATCTGTCGCCGTCGATCTTCCGCTCCGAGCATCGTGCGCCGCGGCTGTTGCCGCAGCTTCGCATCGATCGCTGGCCGCGGCTGGCCCAGCGCGGCTTGTGGGCGTTGGCGGATTGGCGGGTGATCGATCCGGTCTTTACGCGGCCCTTCAACGTGGCGCGCGCCAGTCTCGGCCTGCCGCCGGTGCAGCGCATGTTGCACCGATGGATTCATCAGGCCAGCCTGAACCTCGGCATGTTTCCCGGATGGTTTGCGAATCCGCAGCCCGATTGGCCGGCTGCCGAGCTGACCGGTTTTCCGATGTACGACGGAGAGCCCGAAGCCGATGCCGAAACCGAAGCCGAAGCCGATGCCGATGCCGATGCCGAAGCCGAAGCCGATGCCGATGCCGGTTCGGCCTCCTTGCGGCGTTTCCTCGATGCCGGCCCGGCGCCGGTGGTCTTCACCGCTGGCACGGCCAACACGCGATCCAAGGCCTTCTACGCCGAGTCGGCCGCTGCGTGCGTTCGGCTCGGCCTTCGTGGCATCCTGGTCGCGGCCGAGCGCGCACAGTTGCCCGACATCTTGCCGCCCGAGCTCCTGCACGTCTCCTATGCGCGATTCAAGCTGCTCTTCCCGCGCGCGGCGGCGGTGGTCCATCACGCTGGCATCGGCACGCTCAGCCAGGCGTTGGGTGCGGGCGTTCCGCAATTGGTGCGACCGATGGCCTATGACCAGTTCGACAACGCGGCGAGGGCCTGCGATCTCGGGGTCGCAACCGAACTGCTGCCCGCGCACTACCGGGGCGAGCGGCTCGATGCGGCTTTGACCGGGTTGCTGCGCGACCGGCAACTGCACGTCAGATGCGCGGCCGTGGCTCAGCGCATGAAATCGGAAGACGGTTTGTCGCGAGCATGCGACCTGATCGAGGCGCTACCTGCATCGAGCCAGGCTCGACCGGCTCGGGCGTAGGCCTCGCCTAGCGCCTAGCGCACATTCGCCCACCGCCCACCGCCCACCGCCTGCCGGTAATAGGTTTCGGCTCCCGCCTTACCGGTAGTACGCCTCGACCTTGCCCTTCAGCTTGATCAAGAGCGGCTTGCCCTTGCGATCGAGCGTCTTGCCGGCCGGAACCTTGATCCAGCCTTCGCTGATGCAGTATTCCTCGACGTCGAGGCGTTCCTTGCCGTTGAAGCGGATGCCAATGTCGTGATCGAAGACGGCAGCCAGGTGATGCGGGCTGCGCGGATCGATCGAGAGGTGGTCCGGCAGCGGCGGAGGGGATGAATTCGTTGAAGGCTCTGTCATGGCTGCGGCCGATGATACGTCGCATGCCGGAGCGCTTTCGGCGCCCTCAGGGCCTTCTCACTTCCAGCGGCTGGCGCGACCAGTAAGGGCCGTCCAGCCGGTCGAGCCGGACTTCTCCGCCGCTCGAAGGCGCATGCACGAACCGGTTCTCGCCGACATAGATGCCCGCGTGGGTCGGCCGCCTGCCGCCGAACAGCACGAGGTCGCCGGAACGCAGGTCGCGGGTCGAGCCCGCCTCGCCGAAACCCGAAAGCTGTTCCACCGTGCGCGGCGGCGCGACGCCCGCGCGAGTCCGGTAGACGAAGCCGATGAGGCCGCTGCAATCGAAGCCGCCCTCGACCGTATTGCCGCCGTAGCGATAGGGCGTGCCGACCAGCCCGAGCGCGTGGATGGCGATGTCGTTGGCCTGCTCGGGCGTCAGGGGCGGATAGTGGCGAGACCGCTTCGACGCGGGCGGAGCGCTGCAGCCCGCGGCGACGAGGGTGGCGATCAGCAGGGTGGCTGCGAGGCGTCGATTCATGGCGCCGATTCTCGTCGGCTCGCCTCGGCCGCCTTTGCCGACTTGGCCGCCTTGGCCGCTTCAGCTCGTTCGACTGCCCGGATGCGCGGCTTTCTTGCACTCGCCGATTTCGATTCGTGTCCGGAGCTGCGAGAACAGCAGGGAAAGCTCGGCCTGCGTCGCCGGATCGGGATCGCGCGCCAGCAGGCAGCGCCAGCCGACGGCGGAGGCGAAGTCGATCAGGAGCATGCTGCGCGGACCATCGCCCGCGCCGTGGAGGGATGCGGCGAATTCGCGAACGATGGCGTCCTGCGCTTCGCGAATGGCTCGCTCGGCTTCCTCGATCGGGTCCTGCGGATGCACCTCGAAACTGCGGCTCGCGGTCATGCTCCACCTCCGGTTTCCTGCTGGGCTGTGATGTTGCCTTCGGCATCGCTCCCCGGATGCGAGCCGCACGTCATCGGCTCGGAATCGATCCGAAGCCTATCCCAACGCTCATCGCTTGGGCATGCTTCTTTCGGTGTAGGGGCGCTGCTGCGCCGCAGCTACAGAACCTTGACGGCCCTGCCGATGTATTGGATCGGCCCGGTCGGGCGGTCGATCGGCGAGCCGTCCTTCGGTTCGAGCGTGAGTTCGAACAACTGATTGTTTTCGAGCGGAGGAAGCCGATCGATCGGCACCCGGAGGGCCTGGCCCGGGCGCACGAGCCCGAGCGATACCGGCCCTTGCCACCGGTCGGCCTTGGTCCAGAACTGCAGCGACTTGTCCCCGGGCACGGCCGTGGTCCCGAGCGGAATCAGGCTGAGCTGCTGGCTGGACGCGCTGGCCGCCTGCACCACCCAGCCGGGCGCCTTGTCCTGCGGCGCGACCAGCACCACCATGTACTGCGGCGACGGCGGGGCGCCCAGGCGTGTAACCAGCACGGTCGCCATGATCGCCGCGGCAACAAATCCTGCCGCACTCAGGCCGCGCCAGAAGCCGAGGCTGTCGAACCATCGGCGCGAAGGTGAAGCTGATGTCGAAGGCGAACGCGAAAGCGGTTGAAAAGCGCTGGCTTTGGCTGAAGTCGCCGCACCCGAGGCCGAGGCCGAGTGGACCGAGGGGGCCGAGGCGGCCGAGGATTCCACGCTGTGCTCGATCCGCTTCCACAAGTCGGCGGACGGCTCGGCCGGTGCGGCCAGTGCCGTCAGCGGCAACAGCCGCGCTTCCCAGGCTTCGATGGCAGCTCGAAGGCTCGGGTCGCTTTGGCTATCGACTTCGACCTTCCGGCGGGCCTCGGCGGAAAGCGTTCCGAGCACGTACTCGCCGGCGATCGAATCCAGCTCGTCCGCGTTCATGCCATGCACTCCCGCAGGCTGCGCATGCTGCGCTGGATCCACGCCTTGACCGTGCCGAGCGGCGCATCGAGCCGCTTGGCGATCTCGCTGTGCGAGCAGCCGTCGACATAGGCGAACAGCACGCAATCGCGGCGGGCCGGCTCCAGTTGCGACAGGCAGCCTTCGAGCCGGCCGAGATCGGCCCGCAGCTCGAACGGATCGGCGTGCGACGCATGGTGCGCGAGCGCCTGGCTGTCTTGGGTGGCTTGCACGGCTTCCTCTTCGACGCTGACTTCGCGGGCGCCGCGGCGAACCTTGTTCAGGGCAGCGTTGCGAACCACGCTGTAGATCCAGCCGCGCCCCTCGCCGCGGCGCGGATCGAAGGTCTCGGCACGTTGCCAGATGCTGACGAAGGCGTCGTGCAGCACGTCCTCGGCCTGCTGGCGATCCCGCACGATGCGCAGCGCGACGCCGAGCAGGTAGCGTGCTTCGCGCAGGTAGAGGCGCTTGAGCGCCGAGCTATCGCCCCGGGCGCAGGCCGCCAGGGCGGCGTCGTAGTCGAACCGGTCGTCGGCGTTTTCTGGAGTGGCAGGCAAGGTCGGCGAGGGCGGCGAAGGAAGGGTCTCGATGGTAGTCGAGCCCTCCGGCCAGGCGGCCCTTCACCGCCCCGGTCGATCAGGATGCCTTCCAGAAGATGTAGTCGGCCTGGTACTTGACGACCTGCTTCTGGCCCTTGGTCGCCGGCGTGCAGGGCATCGAGGCCGGTGCCACGCCGCCTTGCAGCGCCACGCGCTGGATGTAGGTGATGCCGGTCATCGCGCCGCTGCCCATTGCCGGGTTGGCCTTGACCAGCTGGTAGGGCAGGCTGGTCGGGCCCGAGGGCGCGACCGCGACCTGGGTGGCGGTCAGCTTGGAGCCGTCCATCGATTCCCAGGTGGCGGGCGGGCCGTAGTACTTGCCGACCTGCTTGCCGCTGCGATCCATCAGGCGGGCATCGGGGCCGACGAACACCCATTCGGTCTGGCCGGGCATGTTGGCCTTGTCGCGGCACTCGTAGGTGATGTCGCCCATGCCGACGGTTTCCATGGCGACCTTGTTGCCGCTCGGCACCTGGATGCTCGGCGGCAGGCTGGCCTGCGAGAAGCTCGATGCCATCGGCTTCGAACCCATCATGGAGCCGCAGGCCGTGAGCAGGGTGGCGGCGGCAAGCGAGCCGACGAGGGCGGTGGAGCGAGAAGGAAGGAAAGCGCGCATTGATTTCTCCTGGGTTGACGATGATTTCAGCAGCCGCCTTTTCTGGCGTTGCTGATGGGTCTACCCGCGAGAAAGCGATTCGGATGCAGCGCGCCGCAAAAAAAGATCTAGAGCCCGAACGCGAAGAAGCGCTTCGGCCCGGCGCCATTGAACATGCCGCTGCCCCAGAACACCATGCCGCCGGCGATCGACGCCCCGGCGGTGCAGGCGCCGCCGCTCGCGAAGGACCAGAGCGGCGCGCCGGTGCGTGCGTCGAGCGCATAGAAGGTGCCGCTGGCCGCATCCATGTTGCAGCCGAAGACCACGTCCGCCGCGGCGCTCACCGGCCCCTCGGCCCGGCTGCCGCGCGGGTCCTTGGTGGTCCACAGCACGTCGCCGCTGGCGGCGTCGAGCGCGGCCCAGCCGCCGGCCGTGGTGACGGAACCGTCCTTCAGCCGCCAAGGCAGCGGGTTCTGCCCGGCGGAGGTCGGTCCGCTGTTGGCCACCGCGACGTAGATTCGCCGCCCGTCGGTCGCCGAACCCCATTGCAGTCCGCCGGAAAGTCCTGGAGGGCCGACCTGTGTCGACCAGAGCAGGTTGCCGTTGCGCGGGTTGAGCGCCCAGAACTTGCCGCTCTTCTGGCCGGCGCCTACCAGCTCCACCCCGGAACGTGCAGCGTCTACCAGCATCGGCCCTTGCGCGAAGTCCCAGTCCGGGCCTTGCGGCACCGGGCAGTTGTCATTCGGCGGCACCACGAGGCCGGGCACGTTCAGGCCGCAACCGACGTTCCAGGCGTCGTACGGCACCGCGCGGCGGGCCCAGCGGATGCGGCCGGTGTCCAGCGCCATGGCGAGCACCGAGTCGGGATGGTTGTCCGGGCTCATGCAGGCGGCTGGCGTGCCGCGGCCGTTCAGGCAGTCGAGCACCGCAGTGGGCACCGAGAAGTTGTTGCCGGTGGCGACATAGAGCTGGTTGCGGGCGAGATCGACCGCCACCGTGCTGCCCCACACCGAGCCGCCGCTGTAGCCCGCCGGAACGGTGTAAGTCCGCCAGCGCTGGGCGCCGGTGCGCACGTCCAAGGCCATCACGCTGCCGCGGAAGTTGAACTGCCAGCCCTGCGACTTCGGCACGAAGCCGGCGACCAGTTCCTCGTTCGATGCGACGCCCACCAGCACCAGCCCGCCGCTCACCACGGCCGACTGGGTGACGGTGGAGTAGGCGGTCGAGTCGACCCGCCGCGACCAGAGCTTGCGTCCGTTGCGCTTGTCGACCGCGAACACGTGCGCCCCCTGCGGCGCCGGCTGGCCGAACGCCTGCAGGAACTTGCCGCTCTGGTTGCCGAGGATCAGCGCGTTGCCGACGATGGCCGGCGTGGCGCGCGCGAAGTCGCCGGCGATGCCGGTGTAGTCGGATATCGGCTTCTTCCAGACCACGGCGCCGGTCGCCCGCCGGAGCTTGTAGAGCCAGCCCTTCGAATCCGGGAAGTACACGAAGTCGCCTTCGACCGCCGGATGCGCGGTGACGTCGCCTTCGGTGGCAATCGACCAGCGCAGCTGCAGCGCGCCGACGCTGCGTGCATCGATGCGGCTCTCGTTCGCCTGGTAGCGGGTGTTGGAAAGATCGCTGCCGGCGCTGGTCCAGTCGGCTCGGTCTGCGCGTCGCTCGGCGGTCGCGTCGAAGGCGTCGCTCCGGTCGCCGTCGTCGGGCGCCTCGACGGCCAGCCGCCTGTCCGCGGGCTCTGGCGGGGCGACGACCTGGGGTGCGGCCTGGGCCACGCCCAGCAGGCACAGCGCGCCAGCGGCAGTCCAGGCACGCGAGGCGATTCGCGATCGGTTCATGTTGACTCTCCCTTTGTTTCGCAGCCCATTGAGCCACGAAGAGATGTCAGCAAGCGTGTTCGCTTGTCAGCCCCGGCACCGGCTTGTAAGGGATCGTCGAACCTTGGCCCGCGGGCCTACTTCTCGTCGCGAAACCAGTACCACTTGTAGAGCATGCGTTGGCCCGCGCGGCGGAACGGCGCGAAGGCCGGGGACTCGACCAGGCCCAGCACATTCGGGAAAGGCAGCGGCGAGCGGTAGATCGGCAGCTCGAAGACTTCCTGCCCGCCATCCTTGCCCGCCACCCGCTCGGCCAGCCGCTTGCCGGCCCAGGTCGAGAACGAAACGCCGTTGCCGCCGTAGCCGACCGCATACCAGATGCTCTTGCCCGGATCGGGCTGGGTGATGCGCGGCATCATGTCGTGGCTCACGTCGACCCAGCCCCACCAGGAGTAGTCGATGCGGATGCCGGCCAAGGGCGGGAACTTGCGGGCGATCGCATCGGTGAGCAGCTTGAGGTGAACCGGGTCTTCGGCATCCGCGCCGCTCACCGAGCTGCGGCTTCCGATCTGGAGCCGATTGCCTTCGAGCAGCCGGTAGTAGAAGCGCAGGGTCCGCGTGTCGGTGAGAAAGGTGCGCGACTTGAAGTTGGTCGCGCTCAGCTCGGCATCGGTCAGCGGCCGGGTCACCACCGAGTTCGACAGGATCGGCATCAGCCGGTTCTTGAGCAGCGGGTTGAGCGCCTGCCCGGTGTAGCCGCCGGTACACACCGCCACCCGCCGGGCCCGCACCGTGCCGCCGGGCGTGCGAAGGTGGTGGATGCCGTCGATCGTGGTCCAGCCCTGCACCGGGCTCGCGGGATGCACCTTGACGCCGAGCGCGCGCGCCTTGCGCATCAAGCCGAAGGTGAACTTGAGCGGATGAATGCCGACACCCTCCGGCTCGAACAGGGCGCCAGCCGTCTCGCGCTCGTCGCAGTAGTCGCGCCTGACTTCCTCGGCGCTCATCATGCGGGTGGCATAGCCGAACTGTTCGCGCATCAGCCGGGCCTCGGTCTCGAGGCCCGCGAGCTTCTCGGGCCGATGCGCGAGATAGAGGTGCCCGCCGTCGAAGGCTTCGCAATCGATCTGGCGGGTGAGGCCGCGAAAGTTCTCGAAGCCGGCGCGGATCTCGGCGTCGAGCTTGCGGGCGGTGTCGATGCCCCAGCGCGCGATCCATTGCGAGCGCTTCAGCCGGCCGCTCGCGTTCTGGCCCTGGCCGCCGCTGCGGCTGGAGCAGCCCCAGGCGGCCTGGTTGGCCTCGAGTACCGTGGCCGCGATGCCGTGCTCCTGCGCGAGGTAGAGCGCCGTGGACATGCCGGTCGAGCCCGATCCGATGATCGCGACATCGACATCGATGTCGCCGCTGACCGGGCCATCGTCCTCCGGCGGTTGGCCGGCGCTCGCGACCCAGTAGCTGGGCGCATAGGCGCGGCCGGTGCCGGGGTTGCGTGCCACCAGCGGGTCGTAGCGGGGGTCGTAGGCCTGCCCCGAGGGTGCCGGGGCGCTGCCGGTGAAATGGGCGGTGGCGTCGATCGTCATGCCGGGTTCCCGATTGCCTTAGCGAGCCGCAGGCAGGTTGGGGCGGGCCTTGCGGAACACGTTCTTCAGCTGGATCTTGCCGTCCTTGAACGCGAAGACGTCGATGCCGTCGACCTCGATCCGGCCGCCGTCCGCGGCCGTGCCGGTGAAGGTCCATTGCGACGTACCGAAGTCGCCCTGCACGAAATGCTGGCCGTTGATCCACTGCGCGTCCGGCACTGCTTCCCAGGCGGCGGCGAAGGCCTTGCGGACCGCTTCGGTGCCGACATGCCGGGTGCCGCAGGCGTCGGGGCCGGCGGCGGTCTGGAACACGCAGTCGTCGCTCATGAAGCTCATGAGCGCATCGACGTCATGGCGGTTCCAGGCGTCGCTGAAGGCAGCCAGGGTTTGGACGGTCACGGGGGTGTGGGAGGCGGTCACTGAAAAGCATCCTTGGATTGAATGAGACAGAGCGTAGAAGCCGGGCCGGCTTTTCGAAAGTGCCAGATGCAAGGATTCGACCAAGCCAGTCGGCGGATCGCGCATCCTCGGGGCTGCCGTAGACTTTGAAGCACCATGTCGCTTGCGCGTTCGACCCAGTGGGCCCAGCTTTTCGCGTTGCCGGAGCAGCCCGGCCTGCCCTTGCAGGGGCGCCTGCGCGCCGCCGTGGTGCAGGCGATCCTCGATGGCAGGCTGGGCGCCGGCGCACCGCTGCCGTCGTCCCGCGAGCTCGCGCAGCTGCTCGGGCTGAGCCGCAACACGGTCACCTCGGCCTACCTGCAGCTGATGGACGAGGGCTTCCTGGAGGCGCGGCCGCGCAGCGGGGTGTTCGTGGCGGCCAATGCGCGGCCGTTGACGGCGCTGGCTGCCGAACCGCTGGTCGGGCGCAGCGGCCATGCGGGGCAGCCGCCCGACTGGTCAGAACGGGTGCTGCGATCGCTCACCGCGCATCCCACGCTGTCCAAGCCGGACCAGTGGCGCGACTATCCCTATCCCTTCATCTACGGCACGCACGACCCGCAGCTCTTCCCGACCGAGGACTTTCGCGAATGCTGCGCCCGCAGCCTGGCGCGCTCGCAGCTGCCGCAGTGGACGCCCGACCTCGAGACCGATGACGTGCCGGAGCTGATCGAACAGATCCGGACCCGGCTGCTGCCCAAGCGCGGCGTCTTTGCGCTCAAGGAAGAAATCCTGGTGACCCTCGGCGCGCAGCATGCCTATTACCTGCTGGCCGAGGCATTGTTCGACGAAGGCACCCGGGTCGGGCTCGAGGAGCCCGGCCATCCGCATGCGCGCAACAGCTTCGCGCTGCGCCGGCCGCAGTGGGTCGAGGTCGCGGTGGACGACGATGGCCTGGTGGTCGATGCCTTGCCGGCCGCCGACTACCTGTTCGTCACGCCCTCGCACCAGAGCCCGACCACCGCCACCCTGAGCCTGGAGCGGCGCCAGTGGCTCTTGCGCAAGGCCGAGCTTCAGGACTTCGTCATCATCGAGGACGACTACGAAGCCGAGAACCTGTACGAGGGCACGCCGATGCCCGCGCTCAAGAGCCTCGACAAGACCGGCCGCGTGATCTACGTCGGCTCGGTTTCCAAGAGCCTCTCGCCCGCGCTTCGGCTCGGCTTCATCGTGGCGCCGCGCGGCCTCATCAAGGAGCTGCGGGCGATCCGGCATGCCATGGTCCGGCATCCGAGCGCCTTCCTCCAGCATGCCTATGCCTTGTTCCTGTCGCTCGGACATCACGAGTCCCATGCCCGCCGGGTCAATGCGGCGATGCAGGAGCGGCTTGGGCTCGCCGCGCAGGCGCTGCGCACGCACCTGCCGGACTTCGAGTTCAAGCTGCCGCAGGGCGGCGCCTCGATCTGGGTTCGTGCGCCGGCCTGGGTCGACGCCGGCGAGCTGGCGCTGATGGCGCGCAGCCACGGCGTGCTGATCGAGGCCGGCGACGTCTTCTTCGCGAAAGCGCCGTATCCGTGCCCGTACTTCCGCCTTCGGCTGTCGTCGATTCCCAGCTCGCAGATCCAGGCCGGCATCCGCGCCCTGGGGCAGGCGGTCGAGGAATTCGCGCTCGCCCGCGGCGAAGCGCGGCCTTCGACCACGCGCGCGCACTGAGGGCGCTCTGTGGGCGCCGGCGCCTGCACCGGCGTCGTGCGCGGCGTTCGGCCGTGCACCAGAACGAGGGTAAGTCCCGAGTCGCTGGCTCCATGCGCGTCCGGGCGCTGGCACTTCCGGGGCTGTGGCGATGGGTGCAAAGTCGCTGGGCATCGCGAGCGGTGCGGATCGTGCATGACGATAGAAGTTTTGCGTCGTTGCCCGGCTGCCCGCTTGCCCTGATAGTGCGATGTTGCCGATTTTTCGCAAGTCCGATCGTTCCGATTCCCAAACCTCGAGGAGAAACAAGATGAACAGTTCCAAGCGTCTCACCCTGCAGTGCGCAGCTGCCCTGGCCGCGTCCGTGCTTTGCGGCGGTGCCTTCGCACAAGCCAAGGAGCTGACCTTCGCGCACCAGGACATGCTGGTGCCGCTGCGGCTGGTGATGGAATCGGGCGAGGTCGAGAAGGCCACCGGCTACAAGATCAACTGGCGCATGTTCTCCGGCGGCGGCGACGTGATCCGCGCCATGGCCTCGGGCGACGTGCAGATGGGCGAAACCGGCTCCAGCCCGCTCACCGCGGCCGCCAGCCAGGGCCAGGACATCAAGCTCTTCTGGATCTCGGCCGACATCGCCGATGCCGAGGCGCTGGTCGCCCGCAACGGCAGCAACATCAGCAGCATGAAGGACCTGGCCGGCAAGAAGGTCGCCACGCCGTTCGTCTCGACCGCGCACTACCAGCTGATGGCCGGCATGAAGATGGAAGGCGTCGACCCCAAGAGCGTCAACGTGATGAACATGCGCCCGCCCGAGATCGCCGCCGCCTGGGAGCGCGGCGACATCGACGCCACCTTCATCTGGGACCCGGTGCTGTCGAAGATCAAGACCAACGGCAAGTCGATCGCGACCTCGGGCAGCATCGGCAAGAAGGGTGCGCCGACCTTCGAGGGCATCGTGGTCAACGCCAAGTGGGCCGCGGCCAACGAGCCGTTCATGATCGCCTTCGTCAAGGCGCTCAACCGCGCCAACGACGAGTACAAGGCCTCGGGCAAGAGCTGGACGCCCGATTCGCCGCAGACCAAGGCGATGGCCAAGTGGACCAAGGCCAATCCGGCGGATGTCGGCCCGGCGATGTCGCTCTACAGCTTTCCGACCATGGCCGAACAGGTCTCGCCGGCCTGGCTGGGCGGCGGCGCCGCCAAGGCGATGGCGAATACCGCGGTGTTCCTCAAGGAGCAGGGCCGGGTGCAGGAGGTCAAGCCCGACTACAGCGCGTTCGTCACCACGACCTACGTGCAGAAGGCGATGGCCAAGTAATCGGTTCGCGACTGGAAGGCGCCTCATGCCCACGCTCGATATCCGCGACCTCACGGTCAACTACGCCATCAAGGGCGGCACGCTGCAGGCGCTGGCCCCGGTCAACCTGACGATGCGCGACGGCGACTTCGTGGTCGCGCTGGGCGCCTCGGGCTGTGGCAAGACCACGCTGCTCAACAGCATCGCCGGCTTCCTGCCGCCTTCCACCGGCGAGATCCTGCTGGACGGCCAACCGGTGGTCGGCCCCGGCGCGGATCGGGGCGTGGTGTTCCAGAAGCACGCCTTGATGCCGTGGCTCAACGTGCGCGACAACGTGGCGCTCGGGCTGCGGCTTTCGGGCATGCGCAAGTCCGAGCGCGATCGCATCGCCGAAGAAAAGCTCGGCCTGGTCGGGCTCACGCAGTACGCCGACCGAGCGGTGTACGAGCTTTCGGGCGGAATGCAGCAGCGGGTCGGCATCGCCCGCGCCTTGGCCAGCGACCCGGCCCTGCTGCTGATGGACGAGCCGATGGGCGCGCTCGACGCCTTCACCCGCGAGCAGGTTCAAGAGATCCTGCTCAAGGCCTGGTCGAAGTCGAACAAGATGGTCTTCTTCATCACCCACTCGGTCGAAGAGGCGCTGTTCCTCGCGACCCGCCTGATCGTGATGAGCCCGAGCCCCGGGCGCATCTCGCATGTCTATGACGAGGTGCCGTTCTCGCGGCAGTTCCTTTCGCACGGCGATTCGCGCAAGGTGAAGTCCGAACCCGAGTTCATCCGCATGCGCGAAGAAGTGCTGTCCATCATTCATCACCGCGAGGCTGCCCATGCCTGACGCCATCCTCCCCGTGGCGACGCCCGTCGCCGTCGCTCCGCCGCCGCCGACCCGCCCGGCCGCCGCACCCGCGCCCGCCGCCGGCGCCAAGCTCAAGACCAGCGCCTTCAAGGTGCCGGGCGAGGGCTCCAGCGTCGTGATCAGCGTGGTCACGGTGGGCGCCTTGTTCGTGCTGTGGTTCGTGCTGACCAACATCGGCCTCATCAAGCCGCTGTTCCTGCCGTCGCCGCAGGCGGTGTTCCAGCAGTTCTACGAGTACCTCACCGGGCAGGCCAACGACAAGCCGCTCTGGCAGCACTTCCTGGCGAGCATGTTCCGGGTGTTCTCGGCGTTTCTCCTGGCCTGCGTCACCGCGATACCGATCGGCATCGCGATGGGCATGAGCCGCTGGGCCCGCGGCATCTTCGATCCGCCGCTGGAGTTCTACCGGCCGCTGCCGCCGCTCGCCTACTTGCCGCTCATCATCATCTGGTTCGGCATCGACGAACTGCCCAAGGTGCTGCTGATCTTCCTGAGCTGCTTCGCGCCGCTGGCGCTCGCCGCACGCTCTGGCATGCGCAGCGCCTCGCAGGAGCAGATCAACGCGGCCTATTCGATGGGCGCGAGCTACATGCAGGTGATCCGCCACGTGATCCTGCCGTCGGCCCTGCCGGACATCCTGGTCGGCATGCGCATCGCGATCGGCTTCGGCTGGACCACGTTGGTCGCCGCCGAAATGGTCGCGGCCAACATGGGCCTCGGCCAGATGGTGCTGAACGCCTCCAATTTCCTGCGCACGGACATCGTGATCATGGGCATCATCGTGATCGGCGTGGTGGCCTACCTGTTCGACCTGCTGATGCGCTGGCTGGAGCGCCGGCTGGTGCCCTGGAAAGGCCGCATGTAGCACCACCCGCGGCGCCGAATCGAGTCGAGCCGTCCTCATCCTTCCTTCGAAAGTCATCATGAAACTGAACCTGTCGCGCCGCCATTTCAACCTCACGGCCGCCCAGATGGTGGTCGGAACGATCGGAGGCGGTTCGCTGCTTTCCGGCGCGCAGGCGCAAGGTCAACGCCAGGTCAACCTCGGCACGTTCGGCAGCATCGACGTGCAGAACTACATCCGCGCCAAGAACGCGATGTCGCAGACTTTCGGCGCCGGCACCAAGGTCGACTTCGTGACGGTGCGGGCCGGTTCCGAGGTGATATCGGCCATCGCCGGCAACAGCCTCGACATGTGCAACCTGGGTTCGAGCCCCATGGTGGTGGGCTATGCCAACGGCGTGAAGGCGTCGCTGGTCTACGTCTACAAGAACATCATCGACAGCGAGGCGCTGGTGGTGCAGAACAGCGCCAACATCAAGAAGGTGGCCGACCTCAAGGGCAAGCGGCTGGGCCTGCCCTTCAACACCTCGGTGCATTTCGCGGCGCTGGCCATGCTCAAGAACGCCGGGCTCGGCTTGTCCGACGTGCAACTGATCAACATGCGCGCCGACACCATCGCCTCGGCCTGGACCCGGCGCGAGATCGACGCGAGCTACATCTGGGTGCCGGTGATCCCGAAGTTGGTCGAGGATGCAGGCACGATCCTCTTCAAGACCGGCGACTTGAACGCCACCGGTCTGGTGATGTTCGACGCCTTCCTGGTGCGGGACGACTTCAAGACCAAGAACCCCGACCTGGTGCTCGCCTTCCTGAAGGACTTCGAGCAGATCGCCACCACCTTCAAGCAGAACCCGAAGGAAGTGGTCGACACCATGACCAAGTTCCTCGGTGTCGACGAAGCGGCCGTGATGCGATCGCTCAACACCTTCTATCCGGTGCCGGCCAAGGAGCAGCTCACCGCCAAGTGGCTGGGCAAGCCGGGCGACAAGGATTCGGCCGTGGTCAAGACGCTGCAGGTGCAGGCCGAGTTCCTGAAGGAAACCAATCAGATCAACGCGATTCCGAAGGACATGAACGGCCTCATCGACAGCAGCTTCGTCGCGAAGCTGGCTGCCTGACCGGATGCAGGAAACATCTTCGCGGCCATCATCCGCGGGTGGCGCCACGGCGCCGGCCAAGGCGCGCTTCGAGGCGGTCTCGAAGCGCTTCGGCACCGGCGACGACGCGGTGCAGGCGCTGGAGCCGATCACGCTCGACATCGCGCAGAACGGCTTCGTCTGCCTGGTGGGGCCTTCGGGTTGCGGCAAGAGCACCTTGCTCAACATCCTGGCGGGTTTCGAGACCGCGACCAGCGGCCGCGTGCTGATGGACGGCCAGCCGGTGAAGGGCCCGGACGCCCGGCGCGGCGTGGTGTTCCAGCAGGGTGCGCTCTTCACCTGGATGAGCGTCGAGGACAACGTCGCCTTCGGGCCGCTCGCGGTCGGCCGGTCGCGTGCCGAGGCGATGAAGGTCGCGGCGCACTTCCTCGACATGGTCGGGCTCACCGCCTTCGCCAAGCGTTATCCGTACGAGCTTTCGGGCGGCATGCAGCAACGGGTCGGCATCGCGCGCGCCCTGGCCAACGACCCCGAGATCCTGCTGATGGACGAGCCCTTCGCGGCACTCGATGCGCAGACCCGCGAACTGCTGCAGGAGGAAATCCGTCGCATCTGGCAGGAGACCCGCAAGACCGTGCTGTGGATCACCCACAGCATCGAGGAGGCCTTGTTCCTGGCGACCGACATCGTGGTGATGTCGGCACGGCCCGGTCGCATCAAGGCGCGGTTCCGGCCCGAGTTCGCGACCAGCAACGATCCGGCGGTGGTCGCCAGCGCCGAATTCGTCCGCATGAAGGCCGAAATCTTCGGGCTGCTGCGCGAAGAGGCGATCGCGGCGCAACGCCAGGAGGATCGGCTGTGAAGAACCCCTCCGGCTCGTCTCCCAGGTCGCGCTGGATCAACCTGGCTTCCTTTGCCGGCTTGCTGCTGTTCTGGGTGCTGGTGACCGCGCCGATCGTCGGCGGCAAGCCGCTGGTGGCACCGCTCTTCCTGCCGTCGCCGCTCTCGGTGTTCGACACCTTGCTGATGCTGCTCAAGAATGGCTACCAGGGCAAGACGCTCGGCTACCACCTGGGCATCAGCCTCTTTCGGTTCGGGCTTGCCTTCGGCCTCACGGTGCTGGTCGCGGTGCCGCTCGGGCTCTGGATGGGCATGAACGAAACCGTGAAGGCGGTGCTCGATCCGCCGATCGAGATCTCGCGGCCGATGCCCAAGCTGGCGCTCTTGCCGCTTCTGATCATCTGGTTCGGCATCGGCGAGGTCTCGAAGGTGGTGATCATCGCGCTGGCGCTGTTCCCGATTCTGTCGATCAGTGCGATGCAGGCGGTGCGCGGCGTGGGCCGGCGCAAGGTGCAGGCCGCGATGGCGCTGGGCGCATCGCGCACCATGATCTTCCGGAGGGTGATCTTTCCGGCGAGCCTGCCGGGCATCTTCACCAGCATCCGGGTGAGCATCGGCTTGGGCGTCACGATGCTGGTCGGCGCCGAGATGATCGCCACCAGCGCGGGCATCGCCTACATGGCGATGTCGGCCTCGGATTTCCTCCTGACCAACGTCGTGATCGTCGGCGCGCTGATCATGGCGTTCCTGGGCTATGCGCTCGACCTGCTGGCCCGGGCGCTCGAAAACCGCATCGTCCATTGGGGCGGCAAGGAAGGATGAAGCGATGACCCGATTGCCGATCGAAGGCACGCCCTGGGCCGAGCTCGAGCCCGAGCTCCGGGCCGCCGGCGAGAACGACGTGGCCTGGCGGGATGGCCGCTCGCCGGCCTTCGTACACTTCGCGGGCGACGATGTGCTGGAGGTCGCCAAGAAGGCGTACCTCATGTACTTTTCCGAGAACGGCCTCGGCCTGCGCGCCTTCCACAGCCTCGCCCGCTTCGAGTCTGAAGTCGTCGCGATGGGGCTCGGGCTGCTTCATGGCGGCGAGGGCTCGCGCGGCGCGATGACCACCGGCGGCACCGAAAGCATCTTCCTGGCGGTCAAGGCCGCACGGGACCATGCGCGGGCGGCGAACAGGGGCGGAGCAGGAGTGCCGCAGATCGTGCTGCCGTATAGCGCGCACCCGGCCTTCGACAAGGCGGCGTACTTCCTGGGGCTCGAAACCGTGCGGGTGCCGCTCGCAGCCGACTTCAAGGCCAACCCGGCCGCCATGGCGGCGGCGATCACGCCGAGCACGGTGATGGTGGTGGGCTCGGCGCCCGCCTATCCGCACGGCGTGATGGATCCGATCGCGGCCATCGCTGCGCATGCCGCGTCGGCAGGCGTCTGGATGCATGTCGACGCCTGCGTCGGCGGCTATTTCGCGCCCTTCGCGCAGAAGCTCGGCCGCGAGGTGGAGGCCTTCGACTTCTCGGTGCCGGGCGTTCGTTCGATCTCGGCCGACCTGCACAAGTACGGCTACGCGGCCAAGGGCGCCTCGACGCTTTTCTTCGCGGACCCGGAGTCCTTTTCGCACATGGCCTGGAAGTTCGACAACTGGCCGCGCGGCCAGTACATGACCAACACGCTGGTCGGCACCCGTGCCGGCGGCGCCATCGCCTCGGCTTGGGCCGTCATGAACTACCTGGGCGAGGAAGGCTACCTTCGCATCACCGAGCGGGTGCTGGCCACCCGGCAGGCGATCGAGGACGGCGTGTCGCGGCTCGGCATGCACACCCTGGGGCGGCCGGAACTCTCAATCGTCGCCTTCGGCTCGGAGCGGCACGACATCGGCGCCGTCGGCCAGGGTCTGCAGAAGCGAGGCTGGCTGACGGGCTACGTCACCGACCCGCCGGGCATCCACCTGATGCTCAACCTGACGCACGAGCCGGTGGTGGGCCGCTATCTCGAAGACATGGCTGCCGCCGTGGCCGAGGCAGGGTCTGGTCCTGCCGCGAAGTTGCAGGCCGTCTATTGACCCGTGGCCGCCGGCGCCGCCCCGCGGAGCCGAGCCCGCATCGCCAGCGGTCAGGCCAGAAGCCCCATCAGGCTGCTGACCGGAACATCCTGGTTCGCTGCCTGGGTCGCGACTTCGAGCACCGCCCGCGCATGCACCTTGTCATGCGCGCGCTGCAGCCACGGAACGACATCGCCATTGCGCATCATCGAGAGCTCGCATTCGTAGAAGCGCATCAGTTCGGTTGCGGTGCTGTGCGACAAGAAGAGCTTCATGTCGGCCTCGGCAATCGCCAGGTAGCCTTCGAGCACCTGTTTGACATGCAGGTGATGCAAGCCGCTCGCGCGCAAATTCATGCCAGAGCGGAACAGGGCCTCGGCGGTCATGGCGGTGGAGTAGGCGAGCCTGCCGCCGGTTCGCAGCAGCGCCTCGCTCTGGGTGATGCGGGCGATATAGCCGGCCAGGTTGTGGCCGCGGTGCCGGGGATGAACCCAGCCGGCGCCGATATAGCCGAACAGGGCGCGCGGCCGCAGCCGCGGACCGACGCTGGACAACCAGCCTTCCTTCTTCTTCTTGCTCTTGTAGAGCGCGCCGCCGGCATAGGCCTCGCCGATGGTGCGGGTTTCCCAGCCGTTCTGCATGGTGCGGAATCCGCTCAGCGCCACCGGCGCGGTACCGTCGTCGAAGCAGACCCAGAAGTTGCCGGCCTGGACCTCGCGCGGGTTGTCGAGCACGAAGGGCAATTGCACGTAGCCGGTGCCGGTCGCCGCCTCGTAGGTCTTGAGGAGCATCGAAAGATCGTTGCCGAAACTGACGTTGAGGCCGGTGTCTTCCAGACGCTGGATCAATTCGGCCTGGTATTCCTCCAATTCCGGCAACTGCATAAGTAATCCTTTTGTATTAAAAAGTATTTGGGTTGTTGTCCGACACCGAACTGACTAAATTCCTTCTATGGAGAATTAATTCACTTGCAGCTTTACGTTGCAAGCTGTAATTGCGAGGGAGGTCGAAAGTGGTACTCGCAGGCCCAATACAACCAATGCATTTGTTGTTTGTTTGCGACCGAGAACAAATGCTCGCAATGCACGGAGCGGCATCGTTAAGGTTGCGCAACGTGCGTACTTCCGCACGGAGGCGTGCGAACCCACCAAAACCAGGGCACGCGCCGTCGCGTATGGGATCTACAGTCCAGCCACCAAGGGAAACATGAGCACGACAGAAAAGATTCGAATCACCGGCAAGGGGGGAATCGCGTACGTCCTGGGCACACCGATGTGTCTTTATGACGGCGACGTCCACATCGGGACGCTCGATCCGGTGCCGGTCAACAAGCTCGGAACCGAAGTGCATGTCGAGCACTTCACGCCGGCAGCCATTCCGGGAGACCGAAAGGTCGCGCTCAGCAAGCTGGTGCTGGTCGAAATGGTGCTGTACCTGGCCGAGAACTTCGACAGCGTGCAGGCCATCAGCGTGGCGCTGGGCCGTGAAATCGAAGGCTATGGCGATGCGGTGCGACTCGCGGATGCGCGCTCGATCTTCCTGGAGAACATCGGCGCGTCGCACATCAAGATGACCCCCAAGCCCAACGGCGATCACATGGGGCACTTCGTGGTCTCGGGCGTCTGGATCTACAACCCGTCCAACTTCGCGGCGCTGACCGAGGTGGTGCAGGCCGAGCGCGATACCTACTTCGGCGCGCAGCGCGCGAACGAAGGCATCCCGAAGCCTTCACGCCTGAACGCGCTGGTCAAGCGCCTGACCGCGCGGAACTGAACACGAGATACTGAATGCAACACGCCCGGCTTGCCCGGGCGTGTCTGCGCTTTCTCGAAGCGCCCGGCTTGCCCGGGCGCTTTTGCCTTAACGACGCGCCGAGCCCGTGCGCAGCGGCCGGACCTCGGGCGAGGCCTCTTCCGGCTCCGGCGAGCGCCCGATCAGGTAGGCGCAGAAGGCCGACACCACCCCCGCGAAGAGCACGTACATGCAGATCTGCCAGGGCTCGCCGCCACCCGACTTGAGCAGCGCGGTCGCGACGATCGGCGTGATGCCCGAGGCGAAGATGCCGGAGAACTGGTAGACGAAGGAGATGCCGGTATAGCGCACCTTCGCATCGAAGAGGTCGCAGAAGAGCGCGGCCTCCGGGCCGTAGACCGAGGCGTACAGGATGCCGAACGGAATGATGATCGCCAGCCAGATCAGGAAGATGTTGCCGCCGCTGTGCGTCATCAGCCAGAAGCCAGGGAACGAGGCCACCGCGGTGATCAGCGATCCCCACATGTAGACCTTGGTGCGGCCGAGCCGGTCCGACAGGCGCCCGAAGAACGGAATGGTGAAGATCATCACCACCGCGGCCGCCATCACGCCGAGCAGTGCCTCGGTGCGATTGATCTTGAGCGTGCTGGTCAGGTAGTTGATCGAGAACACGCCGAAGATGTTGAAGAACACGCCGTCGATGTAGCGCGCGCCCATGCCCTTGAGCACGTTGCCCGGATAGCGCCGGATCATGTCCATGAACGGAATGCGCAGTTCGGCGTTCTTCGCCTTGACCGCCTCGAACTCCGGCGTTTCCTGCACATGGAGCCGGATGTACATGCCGACCGCCACCATCACGCCCGACAGCAGGAAGGCGATGCGCCAGCCCCAGGCGAGGAACTGCTCGTCGGTCAGCAGCCACGAGAGCAGGGCCACCACGCCCGATGCCAGGCACAAGCCGATCGCAAGCCCGATCTGCGGCAGCGACGCATAGAAGCCGCGCTTTTCCTTGGGTGCGTATTCGTAAGCCATCAAGACCGCGCCGCCCCATTCGCCGCCGAGCCCGATGCCCTGCGCGATGCGCAGCAGCAAGAGGAGCACCGGCGCCGCGACGCCGATCTGCGCGTAGGTCGGCACCAGCCCGATCAGGAAGGTGGCCACGCCCATGATCATCAGCGTGATGATCAGCATGCTCTTGCGGCCGATCTTGTCGCCGAAGTGGCCGAAGATCACGCCGCCGAGCGGCCGGGTCACGAAGCCGACCGCGAAGGTGCTGTAGGCGAGCAAGGTGGATACCACCGGGTCGCTGCCCGGGAAGTACAGCTTGTTGAACACGATGCCGGCCACCACGCCGTACAGGAAGAAGTCGTACCACTCGATGCTCGCGCCAACCAGCGCGGATACCACCACGCGGCGTATCGCCTTTTCGTCGGGTGCCTTGGTGTCTGTCGCCCTCATCTTGATGTCTCCGTTTCAGGTGTCGTTATGAATGCCCTTGTGGGCTGCTGCCGTCGAAATCGCTCGGGTGACCGGGCCTCCTCGCGGATCATGTCGACCGCCTTCTCGGCCATCGCCACCACCGGTGCATTGGTGTTGCCGGACACGAGGGTCGGCATCGCGGAGCAGTCGATGACGCGCAGGCCCGAGATGCCGTGGACCCGCAGGCGGGCATCCAGCACGGCGTCGTTTCCGGTGCCCATGCTGCAGGTGCCGCTCGGATGAAAGATGGTGGCGCCATTGTTGCGGCAGAACTCGAGCAGGTCGGCGTCGCTCTTCACGTCCGGCCCGGGCTTGACCTCGCGCTTGACGTAGGGACGCATGGCCGGCGCATCCGCGATCGCCCTGGCCGCCTTGACCCCGGCGACCGTGGTCGCCCGGTCGAGCTCGGTCGACAGATAGTTGGGCTGCATCTCCGGCGGCTCGAACGGGTCGGTGGTGCGGATCCGGACATGCCCGCGCGCCTCAGGGCGCAGCTGGCAAATCGACATCGTGAAGCCCGAATACGGATGCACCTTGCCGCCGGCCATGTCGGCCGACAGTGTGGCCACGTGGAACTGGATGTCCGGCGTCTTGGCGACCGGCTGGCCGTGCTCGTCTTTCAGTGCCCGCATGAAGCAGCCGCCCTGGTTGATGCCGATGGCCAGCGCGCCGGTGCGGTGGAACAGCCATTCGGCGCCGAGCTTGGCCTGGCCGAACCAGGTGTTGAGCTGGTCGTTGGTGGTGATCGGCTTGGTGCACTCGTAGCCGAGGCGAATCTGCAGGTGGTCCTGCAGGTTCTCGCCGACGCCCGGCAGGTCGTGTACCACCGGAACCCCGCGCGCCTCGAGCAGCGCCCTCGGCCCGATCCCCGAAAGCTGCAGCAGCTGCGGCGACTGGATCGCACCCGCCGACAGCAGCACCTCGCCGCGGCAGCGCGCCGTCTTCATCTGCCCGCCCTGGCGATAACGAATCCCCACGGCGCGGCGACCCTCCATGACGATCCCGGCGGCGAACGCTTCGGTTGCGATCCGCAGGTTGCTCCGGGCCTTGACCGCGCGCGTCAGGTAGGCCTTGGCGGTGCTCACACGAAAGCCCTTGTGCGTATTGAGCTGGAAGTAGCCCGCGCCTTCCTGTTTGGCGCCGTTGAAGTCGTCGGTGCGCGGGACGCCGATCTGCCCCGCGCCGGCGATGAAGGCCTCGATCAGTTCGTGCTCGGTGCCGATGTCCGACACCTTGAGCGGCCCGTCGCCGCCGTGCAGCGGGAAGTTGCCGCGCTGGTTGCCTTCGGACCGGATGAAGTAGGGCAGCAGTTCCTCGTAGCTCCAGCCGGTGTTGCCGAGCGCTGCCCAGTGGTCGTAGTCCTCGCGCTGGCCGCGGATGTAGATGAGGCCGTTGATCGAGCTCGATCCGCCGAGCGTCTTGCCGCGCGGCCAGTAGATGCGGCGGCCGTTCATGTTCGGATCGGGGTCGGTCTCGAAGCGCCAGTTGTAGACCGGGCTCCACATCGTCTTGCCGTAGCCGATCGGCAAGTGGATCCAGGGCGAGTTGTCGCTCGGCCCGGCCTCGAGCAGCAGCACGCGGGTGGCCGGGTCCTCGCTCAGGCGGCTGGCCAGCACGCAGCCGGCGGAGCCGGCGCCCACCACGATGTAGTCGAACTCTTCTTCAGCCATCCAATGATCCGTCGGTGAAACAATTGCTTCGGTCTTACCGATCCTAGGACATTGATTTCCGGAACACAACGTTCCACTTTAGAGGTTTACCCGTATGACGAGTGCCGCCGAAGAGGCCAATTCGAGTTCATCCGCCGAGCGCAGCCTGCGCCTCTTGGCCATGCTCGCGAACGAAGGACGTGCCCTGTCCCTGGCCGAGCTGGCCGCGCGCCTGTCGCTCCCCAAGGGCACGGCGCACCGGATCTGCAGCCAGCTGCTGGCCGCCGGCTTCCTGGCGCGCGATGTCGACGAGAAGTCCTTCAGCGTCGGGCCGGCGCTGCGCAAGCTGGCCTTCGACACGCTCAATCACGGCGTGGTGCGAGGGCTGCGACACGAGGTGCTCGCGGCGCTGGTGGAGCAGGTCGGCGAGACTTGCAACTTCACCACGCTCGACGGCGCCCAGGTGCTGTACCTCGACCGGGTCGAGGCGCAGTGGCCGCTGCGGCTCACGCTGGACGTCGGCTCGCACGTGCCGCTCCATTGCACCGCGAGCGGCAAGCTGCTGCTGTCGCACCTGCCGCCGGGACAGCGCGACGCCCTCATCGGACAGATCGCGTTGACCGGCATGACGCCCAACACCATCACCTCGCGCCAGAAGCTGCTGGCCGAATGCGAGGCGATCCAGAAGCAGGGCTACTCCTGCGACAACGAGGAGTTCATCGCCGGGCTGGTCGCGGTCGCGGTACCGGTGCTGGGCTCCCGCGGCGAGGCGCGCGCGGCCATCGCCGTGCATGCGCCGACCGCCCGCATGTCGCTCAAGGCCGCGATGGCGCGCCGACCGGCGCTGGCCGCCGCGGCCGAGCGGATGCGCGACTTGCTCTGACAACGTCCCACGGCTGGGCTGCGCCACAATCCGGCAACTTTTTTCATGGAGTGCCTGGCCGATGTCGACGCCTGCATGGACCCCGCCTCAGATGCCCGCGCCCGAGGGCATCCATCAGCCGCACCAGGAGCCCGGCCGCCTGGCGCGCCATGCGAGCCCGGTGTCGCTCCTGGTCCTGACCGCGATCGTCTCGCTCGGTGCGTCGGGGCTGCTCGGCCACCCGAAGCCGCATCTCACGACGCAGGACGGCGAGGCTCGACTCAGCGTCGAGATGCCGTCCATCATTCGAACCGGCGACTTCTACGAAACCCGTTTCAAGGTGCTGGCGAAGCAGGACATCGGCGAGCTGCAGATCGAGGTGCCGGCCAGCCTCTGGCGTGAAGTCACGGTCAACTCGATGCTGCCGGCGCCCGAATCCGAAACCTTCGACGACGGGCGCTTTCGCTTCACCTTCAAGTCGCTCGACGCCGGCAAGGAGTTCGTCTTCAAGGTCGCGTCGCAACTGAATCCGCGCCTGCACGGCAAGCTGGAAGGCACGGTGCGCGTGCTGGATGGCGAGCGGCTCCTGGTCGAGAGCGATCGTTCGATGCGGGTGCTGCCCTGATGGAAATCGTTCTTCGCGCCACGGCCATGTTCGCCGTCATCTACCTCCTGGTTCGCCTGCTGGGCAAGCGGGAGCTGGGGCAGATGACGCCCTTCGAGTTCATCGTGATGGTCGTGATCGGCGACCTGATCCAGCAAGGCATCACGCAGAACGACTTCAGCATGGTCGGCGCCACGCTGGCGATCAGCACCTTCGCCTTCTGGGGCCTGGTGCTGAGCTGGCTGTCGTACCTGTCGCCACGCGCAGCGCGGGTGCTCGAAGGTGAGCCGCGGGTCATCATCCGGCACGGCGAGCTGCTCGGAGACAACACCCGGCGCGACCGCCTGACCCGCGGCGAGATCGAAGCCGAGATGCGGCTGGCCGGCATCGCGTCGATGAGCGAGGTGGCCTGGGCGGTGCTGGAGACCAACGGCAAGATCAGCTTCATCAAGCGCGATTCGAACGCCGAGCCGTCGCGCCAGACGGACGAACACGCGACGGGTTGAGCGTCGGCGCTTCGGCGCTCGGGCGGCTTATCTCAGGAGCGAGAAGAGCGAACGTGCCACCGCCACCGCGGCCAAGGCGATCAGCAGGTTCAGAACGTGACGCCGGAACTGCTCGGGCGACACGTTCGCGAACGAGCGCTGGCCGTACCAGATGCCCGCAAGCATCGCGGGTGCCAGCCACAGCGCCCATTTCAGGGTCTCGGCGCCGAGCAGGCTGCCCGAGGCCTGGCTCGCCGAAGGGATCAAGGCGGCACTTGCCAGGCACACCAGGTCGCTGAAGAGCAGCAGCGCGATCAGGGTTGCACGCAACGCGGCCGGCGGCATCTTCGAGGTGCTGAGCAGGACCGCGAGGGCGATGCCTCCGATCGCCGCCACGCCGTTGATGAAGCCGGACATCAGGCCGGCACCCAGCCTTGCGGCGCGGGTCGGCTCCAGCGCCGCCTGCCAGCCGCTCCGCAGCGCCAGCGCGGCTGCCAGCAGCAGGGCGCCGATCAGGAGCCGCAACGGCGTTTCCGGCAGCCAGGCGAGCAAGGCCACGCCGAGCGGAATGCAGATCAGGTTGCCGAGCATCAGCCAGCCGATCCAGCGCAGGTCGACGTCCTTGGCGATGCCGCGCAGCTGGCTCACGCTGGCCAGCACCTCCAGCATGAAGATGGCTGGCACCACCCGAGCCGGCGAGACCACCAGCGACATGCCGGCCACGGTGATCGCCGAAAAGCCGAAGCCCGCGAAGCCGCGCACGATGCCGGCCGCGAACACCACGCACAGGCTGAAGGCGAGCAAGGCGGCGGAAAGCGGCGGGGTCAGCAGGTCCATGCCGCCTTCCGGGACGCACGTGCCGCGCCCTGCGCGCCGCTCGCGCCGTTCGCACCCCTCGCGCTCATTCGAAAAGCGGCGCCAGCTTGAGTCGCTGCACCTTGCCCGACGGTCCGCGCGGCAGGTCCGTGACGAACCGATAACGCCCCGGCGACTTGTAGCGGCCGAGCGCCTGCTGCGCAAAATCGCGCAGCTCGTCTTCGCCGCAGGCCATGCCGTCTCGCAGCACCACGCACACGCCGATCTCCTGGCCGTAGTGGCGGTCGGGTATGCCGACCGCCGCGGCTTCGAGCACGGCCGGATGCTGCATCAAGGCCTCGTCGATCTCGCGCGGCGCGATGTTCTCGCCGCCTTTGATGATCAGTTCCTTGATGCGGCCGGTGACGAAGAAGAAGCCGTCCGCATCGCGATGGCCGAGGTCGCCGGTTCGCAGCCAGCCGTCGGCAGTAAAGCTCGCCCGGGTCGCTTCCTCGTTCTTGTAGTAGCCGCGCATCACGTTCGGGCCGCGGATCGCCAGCTCGCCGGTGGTGCCGTCCGCGACCGGACCCAGCGACGCGTCGAGCACGCAAGCCTCGCAGCCCGAAGCCCGGCCGACCGAGCCCAGCTTGCGCAGGGCCGCCTCCAGCGGGTTCGAGAACGAAGGCGCCGCGGTCTCGGTGAGGCCCATGGTCTCGACGATGCCGATGCCGAACTTCTGCTCGAAGGCGCGGTGATGCTCCGGCGGCAGCGCGGCCGAGGCCGAGCGGCAGAAGCGGATGCGCGAGGTCTGCCCTGCGGGTGGCACCGCGCCTTCTAGCAGGTACGAGATCATGGTGGGCACCAGGTTGATCCAGCTGCAGCCGGCGAGCGCCGCCTGTTCCCAGAACCTGCCCGCCGAGAACTTCGGCGGCATCGCCAGGCTGCCGCCCTCGGCCATCGGTGCCAGCATGGTCACCGTGAACGCGTTGATGTGATAAAGCGGCAGCACGGCCAGCACCCGATCCGCCGGGCCGAGCGCATGCTCGGCGCTGATCGCCAGCGCGTTGGCGGCCAGGTTGCGCTGCGTGAGCATCACGCCCTTGGGAACCCCGGTGGTGCCGGAGGTGTACATCAGGAGCGCGACCGCGTCCGGGCGTGGCGCGGGCGTGTCGCCCATCGAATTCGCCTGCGTGTCGGCCGCACCTTCGCCGGGCATCGCCGCGCCATCCGGGTCGACCACCAGCAGCGAAACCTGCCGGTCCAGCGATGCGAGCTGCTCGCGCACGCGGGCTTCCCATTCGGGCGCGACGCAGACCACCCGGCAATCGGAATGATCGAGCACGTAACGCATCTGGTCCGGCTGCGACAACAGGTTGACCGGGTTGACGCAGAGGCCGCCGTGCATCGCGCCGAGCAGCACGCGCAGGGTCTGCAAGCCGTTCGGCATGACGACCGAAACCGTGTCCCCCGGGCCGGCACCGTGCGCCTGCAGAACGTCCGCGACGCGGCGGCAGCCACGCGCCAGCTCGCGGTACGAAAGCCGTGCATCGGCGCCGCCGGGGTTGTCGACCGCGAGCGCGTAGAGGTGGTCCGCACGCCGCTCTGCTTGCGCCTCGATCAGCTCGCGGACGGTGGCTGGCGCTGCTTCGCTCATGGCTGCCCCGGCCGTTTCAGGCTGCACCGTGCGCAGCGAAGAACTCGCCGAAGATCTCGTCCTCGCTCGGCACCTTCTCCGGAATCGGCCGGGAGATGCGGGTGATGTTCAGGTAATGGCGGTAGTTCATGTTGTCCGAGAAGTTGTTCTTGCCCCAGGTGCCGCAGCCCATCGACAGCGAGAAGGGCAGGCCGTTGTCGAAGCTGCCGCCGGTCGCGATCGAATGCGCCTGGTCGACGATGACGCGCGACACCGGCACATGGAGGCCGAGGTGCATCGCGCGCTCGGGGACGGCGCTGTGCAGGCCGACCGAATGGCCGGCGCCCTGGTGCTCGTAGATGCGGGTGACCGTGGCTGCGGCTTCGTCGAAGTCCTTCACCGAATAGATGGCGAGCACCGGGCTGAGCTTTTCGCCGGAGTAGGGATGGTCGTCGCCGATGCCGTCTTCCGCGACCAGCAGCATCTTGGGGCGGCGTTCGGCCATGGCGAGCCATTCGGCGCGGCCGGCTTCGTCCTGCTCCGCCGCGCGCTCGGCGATGCGCATGGCCGACTTGCCGATGACCGCGGCGGACAACTTGCCTTCGGGCCACATCAACTCCTGCAGCACGCCTTTTTGCTTGCCGTCCAGCATCACCGCGCCGCGCGCCTCGAGTGCCGCGATCAATGCATCCCGCACCGACTCGACCACCACCAGGCTGTTCTCGGACGAGCAGCTGGTCGCGTTGTCGAAGGTCTTGGAGCGCAGGATGCGATCGGCCGCCAGCTCGAGGTCGGCGGTCTCGTCGACGATGCCCGCCACGTTGCCCGCGCCGACGCCGAAAGCCGGCGTGCCGCAGGTATAGGCCGCGCGCACGTTGGCCTGCGAGCCGGTGGCCACCACCAGGTCGCAGGCCCGCATCAGCTCGGCGGTGGATTGCTTGCTGACCGGCGCCGGCAGCAGCTGCACCAGGTCGTGCGGCGCACCGATGCGGTCGAACTGCGCGTGGATGAATTCGATCAGCCGTGCCGCGGTGGACCAGCCCTTGGGCGAGGGCGCCACGATGACCGCGTTGCGGCCCTTGAGCGCGTTGATGATCTTGTTGGCCGGCGTCGCGCCCGGGTTGGTCGAAGGCGTGATCGCGCACACCACGCCGACCGGCCGGGCGATCTCGACGATGCCGAGCTCCGGATGCTCGGCGATCACTCCGACCGACTTCGCGCCCTTCAGGTCGCGCAGCAGGCCGAAGGTCTTGCGGTGGTTCTTGCGAACCTTGTCCTCGACATTGCCGACGCCGGTGTCCGCCACGGCGAGCTCGGCCAGTTCGCGATTGCGCGCCGGTTCGATGATGGCCCAGCCGGCTGCCGCCACCGCCATGTCGACCTGCTGCTGCGACCAGCCCTCGTAGATGCGCTGCGCGGCGCGGGCCCGGGCGACCAGTTCGGCGACCGGTCCGCTGATGGCCGCGGTGGTGGATGAATTCTTCTCGCTCATGTTCGTCCTTCAGAAATCTCGTGCGGTCGTCGTCAATCGACCTTGATGGATGCTTCCTTGGCCAGCTTGGCCCAGCGCACCAGTTCGACATCCACCACCTTGCCGAGCGACTCGGGCGTGCCGCCGACGCCTTCGCTGCCCTGTGCCAGCAGTTTGTCCTTGATGTCGGCTTCGGTGATGACCGTGTTGACCACCTTGTTCAGCTTGTCGATGGCCGCCTTTGGCGTCTTGGTCGGGACGAACATCGCGTACCACGAGTCGACCTCGAAGTCGGCGATGCCGGCCTCCTGCATGGTCGGCACGTCCGGGAAGGCGGCGCTGCGCTTCTTGGTCGAGACCGCCAGCGCCTTCAGCTTGCCCGCCTTGACGAACTGCGCCGCGGCCGGAATCGACACCCACAGCAGCGGCACTTGGCCGCCCATCACGTCGGTCACGGCCGGGCCGCCGCCGCGGTAGGGGATGTGCGTCATCTGCGTGCCGGTGCGCAGCTTCAGCAGTTCGCCGGCCAGGTGCCCGGGCGAGCCGTTGCCGACCGAAGCGAAGGAAATCGAGCCCGGCTTGGCCTTGGCGGCGGCAACCAGTTCGGCCACCGTGTTCGGCGCGAAGCTGTTGTTGGCCACCAGGATCTGCGGCAGCGAAGCCACCATCGCCACCGGCTCGAAGTCCTTGGCGGTGTCGAAGGGCAGCTTGGCGTAGATGCTCGGGTTGATGGTGTGCGAGGACAGCGTGAAGAGCACGGTATAGCCGTCGGGCGCGGCCTTGGCCGCGAGATCGGTGCCGATCGAGCCGGCTGCGCCGCCGCGGTTGTCGATCAGCACCGGCTGGCCGAGCTGCGCCTGGAAGCGCTCCTGCACGATGCGCGCGATCACGTCGGTGCCGCCGCCCGGCGGGTAGGGCACGATCAGCTTGATCGGCTTGCTGGGCCAATCGCCTGCGGCCGGCTGTGCCATGGCGGCGAAGGGCGCTGCCGCGAGCGCGGCGGCGGCCAGGAGGGCTGCCCTCAAGAGGGTCGGGAATCTAGTCATCGGTCTGTCTCCTTTTCTTGGGTAACTGCGTGGTGGGCGTGGTGGGCGTGGTCGGCTGAAGACGCTGATTCGGGTCCGGCGCCGGCGCATGCCGGAAGCCGAGCGTTGCGCTGGCATCGCGGGCGGAGGCCATGACCTTCTCCGCCAGTTGTCGTGCATGGGTGCGCGCGAAGCGGATCGACGGCACGCTCATGCCGAGCGCCGCCACCGGCAGGCCACGCGCATCGAAGACCGGCGCGCCGAGCCCGCAGACGCCGAGCCGCCATTCCTCGCGGTTCTCGGCAAAGCCGCGGGTTCGGGTGCGCTGCAGTTCGGCATGGAGGCGATCGAAGTCGACGATGCTGTTGGGCGTGTGCGCAATCAGTTCGCCGAGCCGCTCGCGCAGCATGGGCACGTCGTTCGAACCTGCCGCCAGCAGGGCCTTGCCCGATGCCACGCAGTAAGCCGGTGCGCGGCCGCCGACCCGCGAGTACGCAGCCACCGGCAGCGGACTGTCGAACTTGTCGAGGTAGACGATCTGCGCGCCGTCCAGCGCGGCCAGGTGGATCGTTTCGCCGGTCGCCTGCGCCAATGCCGCGAGATGCGGCCGAAGCAGGGCGCCGAGATCGGCGGCCTGCGATACCAGCGCGCCGAGTTCGAAGAGCCGCAGGCTCGGGCGATAGGCGCTCGTTGCCGCGTCCTGCACCGCCCAGCCGCACTCGACCAGCGTCTGCAGCGTGCGGTGCGCATTGCTGCGCGCCATGCCGAAGGCCTGGGCCAGGTCGGTGACGCGGCAGTCGCGCTGCTGGCGGGCCATCCATTCGATGGCGGCGAGGCCTTTGGCAAGCGTGGAGTCCATGGAGGCGAAGAGATTTTCCTGAAGTTCCGGATGTTCTAAATAATGAAACATCGTTCGAACCTTTGGAACAACTCTAGGCCGGTCGCCCCGGGCTGTCAACCCGGGAGCGCATTTCGGTCGCGAGCGCATCGGTCACGGCGCCTAGTCGAAGGCGACGATGTACTCGAAAGAACTACTGCGCAAGACTTGCCTCATCCGGCAACCGCCGCAACGGCATCGACGCAGGGAGCAACCGTGAAGCTTGTCTACTTGAACTTTGCAGAGGGTCCAGGCATCTTCGGCCCGGCCGTGGATATTCCCGTCAAGCTCAAGAAGCGATTCGACGCGCGTGATCCGACCGTCGAGCACGAGGTCGCAACCCACGAGTTGACCGACATCCTCGGCCGCTTTCGGGAAAACGAAAAGATCGATCTGAGCGCGGAGCTCGGATCCGTCATCGCAGATTGCGCGAAGGCCGCCAAGATCTACATTGCGTTTCACGGCCGTGCCGGCTCGCCGGACTCGGCCTTCACGAAGGTGAAGACCGGCTCGTTCGAAACGAAGGCCGAGACGGTCGGCAAGCTGCTCCACCAGATCCTGCCCGCGCGGCTCGAGGAGTACAAGGTCGCGCTGGTGATGTGCTACAGCGCGCGGACCGCCGACGCCGAAGCCGACCACTCTTTGCCGCTGACCCTCGACCAGATCAGGACGAGCTTTGCTTACCGTCTTGCCAGGCACTTGTGTGTCGAACAGGCGAGGTCCTTGTTCCTCACGGCGCGCACCGGCAAGCTGAGCTTCGATGCAGATGGTCAGACCGAGGTCGAGTCCGAGAGAGCCATCGAGTTCGATCGCCGGATCGGAGGCCTGACGAAAAGCCAGAAGTACCTGGATGCGCAACGCAGGTGGAAAGAATTGGAGGCCCGCTACAAGGCGAGGGACCTGCCCTCCGTTCCGTTCAAGCTGAAGATCAAGTTCCAGAAGAGCGGCAAGCTCGCGATCACCTCGAACGACAGGATTGCGAAAAACTACTTCCAGCTGCACAAGAAGGCGCGGCGACTCGAACGCGAGAAGATGGCCGAAACGACGTTTCCGCTCAAGTACGGAAAGATCGTCTTCGTGTCCGAGCCCGATCGAGTTCGCATCTATCGCAAGTACGGCGACAAGCAGGAGATCTACGTCGGGCCGTTCGTCTGAGCCGGCGAATGGCAGTCGGCGGACGTGCTCGATCTGCGCGCTCAGCGCCGCAGCGCCGTCGCCATCAGCGCGAGCACGTCCCGCCAGACCGCGGCGCCGACCGTCGACTCGATGTCGATCACCTGGCTGTAACGGTAATACGGGCTCAAGTCCAGCCCGACGCCGATGCCGGCAATTGCGATGCGGCCGCCCTGTTCGCGGCGTGCTACCACGTCGCGAAGGTGATGGTCGAGATAGTGGGCATCGTTGGCGAGCTCGGTGGCGCTGTCCATTGGCGAGCCGTCGGACACCACAAGCAACAGCCGGCGCTCTTCGTCGCGCGCCGCCAGCCGATCGCAGGCCCAGTCCACGGCTTCGCCGTCGATGCCTTCGCGAAACAGGTCGGCCTTGAGCAGCGCCGCGATCGCCGGCCGCGCGCGGCGCCACGGTGTTTCGGCATCCTTGAAGACGATGTGGCTGCGCTCGTTCAACCTGCCGGGATGGGCCGGGCTGCCCGCCCGCATCCAGTCGCGCCGTGCGCGTCCGCCGTTCCAGGCGCCGGTGGTGTAGCCCAGGATTTCGCTGGCCACGCCGGCCTGCTCGAGCGCACGCGCGAAGACGTCGACCATCATCGCGACCGATTCGGCTTGCGCCTTCATCGAGCCCGAGCAATCGATGAGGAAGCCCACGACACAGTGCGCGATCGGCTCCTGCCGTTCGGTGCGGAACAACCGGCGCTCGGTCGGCGAGGCGACCAGCTGTGCGAGTCGGCGGCCGTCGATGTGTCCTTCTTCCTGGCCACCATCCCAGCCGTCGCGCTCGGGTTCGGCCAAGAGGGCACGAAGCTCGCGCGCGAGCCGCGCGACGTTCACGCCCTGGGCCGCGATGCGGCGGTCGAGCCGCTCTCGGTACTCGACCAGCAAGGCCCTGCGGGCCAGCGTCGCGGCCGCGTGCTCGCGGTCGTAGGCGGTCGTGAAGACCCGATAGGCGCCTGCCGCATCGTCCAGCACGCGGCTTCTTCCGGAGCTTGCGATGTCGACCTGTTCATCGATCTCGCGGTCCATCTGCAGGATCAGGCTCGACAGGCGCTGCGTGTCTTCTGCCTTGTCGTCCGGCGGGGTGGTCGATGCATCGCTGTCGCCGCCGGCTTCTTCCAGCAGCCGAGCCACCGTCCGCGCGATGTCGAGCGCGTGGTGCGCATACGCCCGCTGGTCGTGCCGGTCGCGGCGCAGGCCCGCCAGCGCGTTGCCGATCAACGGTGCCAGGCCGAAGCGGGTGGCTTCCAGCATGTCCTCGGTTTGTTCGACCACCTGCTGGCCGCAGGCACGGGCGCGGCAGATCTGGATGACCGCGTAAAGCAGCAGGCCGCGCGCGGTTTCGGTGTTGCCGGAATCGTGGAAGTCGAGCGACCAGGCTTCGTGCCGATGGCGCAGGTTGCGCACCATGCCCGGCATCGACCCGGGGGCCAGCGCCTCGACACGAAACTGCTCCAGCAACTCGAAGAGGAATCGCTCGACCGCATCCTCCGGCATCAGGGAGCGATGCAGGTCTGCGTCGGAACAACGCAGCCGCAGCGCCAGCCCGTCCGCCGCGCCGCGGAAGGAGCCGAAGTCGTCGGCTTCGGGCGACGGATGCAGGTGCGGCGCGTACCAGGGAAGCGGCGCGCGGCCCCGATGCAGGCGGCGACCTCGGAAGTGCAGGTCGCGCTCGCCGCTCACGGCCCGCACCAGGCCGGCGCACAGCTCGTCGACCTTCTGCTCCTGACGGATGCGCGCCTGCAGCTCGCTCAAGCCGGTCTCCGTCGCGCGAGTTGCGCGGCCCGGCGCGTCGGTGCGCTCATGACGCCGCGAGCTGCTGCGACTCCTGCAATTCGCGGTCGAAGCAGCGCTGGAAGTATTCGGCGACCAGCGGCCTTTCGGCTTCGTCGCACTTGTTGACGAAGGACAGCCGGAAGGCGATGGCCGCGTCCTTGAAGATCTCGAGGTTCTCGGCCCAGGTGATGACGGTGCGCGGCGACATCAGGGTCGACAGGTCGCCGGCCGCGAAGCCCTTGCGGGTGAGATCGGCCACCGCCACCATCGAACGCACGATGGTCTCGCCGGCCGCTCCGGCGAGCGACGGCACGCGCGCCTGCACGATCGCGACCTCCTCGTCCGCCGGCAGGTAGTCGAGCGATGCCACGATGTTCCAGCGATCGATCTGCGCATGGTTGAGGCGCTGGGCCCCGTGGTAGAGGCCGTTCAGGTTGCCGAGACCGACCGTGTTGGCCGTGGCGAACAGCCGGAAGAACGGGTGCGGCTTGAGCACGCGGTTCTGGTCCATCAGCGTGAACTGGCCGTCGCGCTCCAGCACGCGCTGGATCACGAACATCACGTCCGGTCGGCCGGCGTCGTACTCGTCGAAGATCAGCGCCACCGGCCGCTGCAGCGCCCAGGGCACGATGCCTTCCTGGAACTCGGTCACCTGCTGGCCGTCGCGCAGCACCACCGCGTCCTTGCCGACCAGGTCGAGCCGGCTGACATGGCCGTCGAGGTTGAGCCGGACGCAAGGCCAGTTGAGGCGGGCCGCCACCTGTTCGATGTGGGTCGACTTGCCGGTGCCGTGCAGCCCCTGCACCATGACCCGCCGATCGCGCATGAAGCCCGCCAGGATCGCGAGCGTCACGTCCGGATTGAAGCGGTAGACATCGTCGACCTCGGGCACGTGCTCGTCGCGATGGCCGAAGGCGGGCACCTGGAGGTCCGTGTCGATGCCGAAGGTTTCACGCACGTCGAGCAGGCGGTCGGGGCGGAGTGGGGCGGTATCGGTCACGACGCGGGCTTTCTTTTGTTCTAGGCGGAGGCCACGGCATCGGGGGCCGTGGAAGAAGAGGCGGGAGAGGCCAGAGAAGAAGGCGCCTTGCCGGACGCACGCGGCGCTTCGGCCACCCCGGGGTCGGTGTCGATCCGGCTGATCGCCTGCGCGGCACGGAGCAGGGCGGGGAGCATCTGGCGCGCCTTGTCGACGCTCAATCGCATGGCCGGCGCCTGCAGCGCCACGCACAGGTTGGACGGGCCGTCGTTCGAAGGCACCAGTACCGCCACGCACAGGAGGCCCGGCAGGAACTCCTCGTCGTCGAGCGCGAAGCCGTCGCTGCGCACCCGTTGCACTTCGCGCTCCAGGCTTTCGAGGTCGGTCAGGGTCTTGGGCGTGTAGGCCTCGAGCTGCGCATGCGCCAGCAATCGGCGCCGCTGGGCCGGGCTCATATGCGCCAGGAAGATCTTGCCGCTGGCCGAGCAATGGACCGGCACGCGCGAGCCGGGATGGAGGTAGAAGCGCAGCGGCGCCGCGGTCTCGACCCGGTCGAGGTACACCACCTCGCTGCCCGACAGGGAGGTGAGGTTGCAGCTTTCGCCGACCTCCGCCACCAGGTTGCGCAGCACCGCGTGGCGGGCGCCGTGATGGCTGTCGTTGAGCAGCAGGTTCTCGGCGAGCTTGCGCAGGCGGGTGCCGGTGCCGTACTTGCGGCTGTCGCCCTCGCGGCGCAGCAATCCGGCGCCCTCCAGCTGCTGCAGCATGCGGTGAAGCGTCGGCTTGGGCAGTCCGGTCTGGCCAACCAGGTCTTGCAGCGTATAGCGCTGGTCCTTGGCGGCGATGACTTCGAGCAGCGCGAAGAGGCGCATGGTGGGCGTGTCGCCGCCCGGATCGAGCGTGGGCAAGGGTGCGGGCTTGACGGGCTTCATAAGGTCGGATCTTAGAGGAATAACAAAAAACAAGACATATCGTCCCGAAATTTGTATTTTGTTGACGTTCTGGGTCGACCGACCTATATTCGCATCGCGGACTTTCGGAACCATTGGTTCCATCTTCCTTGCAGCTGCAACATCGATCCGCCTTGCATACCACCCCCCAGGAGACCATCGTGACCCAAAAGCCCCCCGCCATGCCGACCCGCGCCGCCGTGACCGGCGTCCAGAAGATGACGCCTTCCGAAGCCTTCGTCGAAACGATGGTCGCCAATGGCGTGACCGATATCTTCGGCATCATGGGTTCGGCCTTCATGGATGCGATGGACATCTTCGCGCCAGCCGGCATCCGCCTGGTCCCGGTGGTGCACGAACAGGGCGGTGCCCACATGGCCGACGGCTATGCACGCGTTTCGGGTCGCCACGGCGTCGTGATCGGGCAGAACGGCCCCGGCATCAGCAACTGCGTGACCGCGATCGCGGCGGCGTATTGGGCGCACAGCCCGGTGGTGATGATCACGCCCGAGACCGGCACCATGGGCATGGGTCTCGGCGGCTTCCAGGAAGCCAACCAGCTGCCGATGTTCCAGGAGTTCACCAAGTACCAGGGCCACGTGGTCAATCCCAAGCGCATGGCCGAATTCACGGCGCGCTGCTTCGACCGCGCCATCTCCGAGATGGGTCCGACGCAGCTGAACATTCCGCGCGACTACTTCTATGGCGAGATCACCACCGAGATCCCGAAGCCGATGCGCGTCGAGCGTGGTGCCGGCGGCGAGAACAGTCTCGATGCCGCCGCCGAACTGCTGGCAGAGGCTCGCTTCCCGGTCATCCTCGCCGGCGGCGGCGTGGTGATGGGCGATGCAGTCGAAGAATGCAAGGCCCTGGCCGAGCGCCTCGGCGCGCCGGTGGCCAACGGCTATCTGCGCAACGACTCGTTCCCGGCCAGCCATCCGCTCTGGGCCGGCCCGCTCGGCTACCAGGGCTCGAAGGCCGCCATGAAGCTGATCGCGCAGGCCGATGTGGTCATCGCGCTCGGCTCGCGCATGGGCCCGTTCGGCACCTTGCCGCAGCATGGAATGGACTACTGGCCGAAGGACGCCAAGATCATCCAGGTCGAGGCGGATCACACCAACCTCGGCCTTGTGAAGAAGATCACCGTCGGCATCCACGGGGATGCCAAGGCCACGGCCAAGGCCTTGCTGCAGCGCCTGGACGGCAAGACCCTGGCTTGCGACGCGTCGAAGGAAGAGCGTGCCGCCAAGATCAAGAGCGAGAAGGACGCCTGGGAGAAGGAACTCGACGAGTGGACCCACGAGCGTGACCCCTTCAGCCTCGACGCCATCGAGGAAGCCAAGGGCGAGAAGACCCCGACCGGCGGCACCTACCTGCATCCGCGCCAGGTGCTGCGCGAGCTCGAGAAGGCGATGCCGCCGCGGGTCATGGTGTCGACCGACATCGGCAACATCAACGCCATCGCCAACAGCTACCTTCGCTTCGAGGAGCCGCGCAGCTTCTTCGCGCCGATGAGCTTTGGCAACTGCGGCTACTCGCTGCCGACCATGATCGGCGCCAAGTGCGCGGCACCCGACCGCCCGGCCGTGGCCTACGCCGGCGACGGCGCCTGGGGCATGAGCATGGTCGAGATCATGACCGCCGTGCGGCACGACATCCCGGTGACCGCGGTGGTCTTCCACAACCGCCAGTGGGGCGCCGAGAAGAAGAACCAGGTCGACTTCTACAACCGCCGCTTCGTGGCGGGCGAACTCGAAAGCGAAAGCTTCGCCGGCATCGCCAAGGCGATGGGCGCCGAAGGCATCGTGGTCGACAAGATCGAGGATGTCGGCCCGGCACTCAAGAAGGCGATCGATCTGCAGATGAACGAGAAGAAGACCTGCGTCATCGAGATCATGTGCACCCGCGAGCTGGGCGATCCGTTCCGCCGCGACGCCTTGTCGAAGCCGGTTCGCTTCCTCGACAAGTACAAGGACTACGTCTGAGCCGCCGCAGGGTCTGCGCGCCGTGAGCGAAGCGACTTATCCGCGGCTCGACGCCCTGGTCGAGCGGGCGCGGCAGCGGGCTGCAGCGGCGCCTTCGCCGCTGCGCATCGCGCTGGCCTATCCCTGCGATGCCGCGGCGCTGGATGCAGCGGGCCGCATCGCGGATGCCGGGCTCGGCAGCCCGGTGCTGGTGGGGCCGCGCGAAGCCATCCTGCGGGCGGCACATGCGGCCGGGGTCGACGCGGAGCGGTTCGAGATCGTCGAAACCGAGGACGATCCGGCTGCCGCTGCGCGACATGCCACCACGATGGCGCGTGAGGGGGAGGTCGCGGCCTTGATGAAGGGGTCGCTGCACACCGACGAGCTGATGTCTGCGGTGGTCGACCGTCATACCGGGCTGCGGGGCGATTCGCGCATCAGCCATGTCTTTCTGTTCGACCTGCCGCGCTATCCGAAGCTGCTGGGCGTGGCGGACTGCGTGGTCAACATCGCGCCCTCGCTTGCAACCAAGCAAGACATTCTCGGCAATGCGGTCCGATTGCTGCAGGTGCTCGGCATCGCCGAGCCCAAGGTCGCGATCGTGGCGGCGACCGAGTCGGTCAATCCGGCGATCCCCGCCACGCTCGATGCCAAGGCGCTGGTGGAACAGGCCGCGGCCGGCGCCTGGCCGGGCGCGCGGGTCGAGGGGCCGTTCGGCTTCGACAACGCGATCTCCGCGGAAGCCGCGCGCATCAAGAAGATCGACAGCCAGGTGAGCGGCGATGCCGACCTGCTGGTGATGCCGGACCTGAACAGCGGCAACATCCTCTACAAGAGCTTCACCTACATCGGTGGCGGCGAATGTGCGGGGCTGGTGCTGGGCGCGCGCGTGCCGATCGTGCTGACTTCGCGCGCGGATTCGGCGACGGCGCGGATCGCGTCGGTGGCGTTGGCGGTGCTGGCTGCGGGCTAGGCGAGGGCGCCTGCCTGGCGCTTGCGCTGCCGCCTGGCCTCGGTGGCTTGAGGTGCATCGGGGCGGCCCTCGCACGGGTCTTGCGGGTCTAGGCGGGACTCCGAAGCATCCAAATTTCTAGTTCTTTCTGAAGTCGAAAACTTTCGTGTGAAGTTTGCTCCCGCCAGGACAGCGCAGGTCGTTGCCGCGGTTGCGCCGCGACCAGACAATCGCGCGCTCCTTTCGCATGGGTCGGTTCTCGACCCGGTGGACAAGGGTCAGGGACGACCAAGAAATGAAGAACGACAAGGGGCGTGCGGCTTGCGCGCTGGAGGTAGGTTGCTGCGCTGCGCGTGATTTCTTGAGGCGCGGTGTCGGCGGGCTCCTGATGGTCTCGCTGATCGCTGCGCCGGATCATGGCTCGGCGCAGATTGCAGCCCTGCCTTCGGCGGCTGCGATGCATCGGCCACAGGTGCTGATGACGCCGAACGGCGTGCCGATGGTGAACATCACGGCGCCCTCCGCTGCAGGGGTTTCGCGCAACCTCTACCAGCAGTTCGATGTGGATCGCAAAGGCGCGATCCTGAACAACAGCAGGACCGGAGCGCAGACGAATCTTGGCGGCGCGGTGGGTGCGAACCCGTGGCTTGCGAATGGCGCGGCTCGGGTCATCTTGAATGAGGTTCGGAGCAACGATCCGTCTCTGCTTCGTGGTCCGGTGGAGGTCGCTGGTCAGCGGGCCGAGGTTGTGATCGCGAATCCTTCGGGGATTCAGGTCGATGGCGGTGCGTTCATCAACGCGAGTCGCGCGACGCTCACCACGGGAACGCCCGAAGTCAACGCGCTCGGAGGGCTCGAGCGCTACGTCGTTCGCGACGGCACGATCACCGTCGATGGCGCAGGGCTCGACCTGAGCCGCACCGACTACGGCGCAATCCTCGCGCGCGCCATCAAGGTCAACTCCGCGATCTGGGCGAACTACCTGCAGGCCACCGGTGGGGCGAACGAGATCGATGCGGCGACCGGCGAAGCCAAGCCTGTGGAAGGCAAGGGCGAGCGTCCGCAGTTCCGCCTCGATGTCGCACTCCTTGGGGGCATGTATGCCGGCAAGATCTTCCTCAATGGCACCGAGCACGGCTTGGGTGTTCGCAACTTCGGCACGCTGAGTTCGACGGGCGACCTGATCCTCACGAGCGACGGCAAGCTGGTGAACAAGGGAACGATCGAGGCGGCTATGCAAGGATTCGAGCTGGACGATTCGGCCAACGGCTTCACGGTCCGTGCGCAAGACGTCGAACACTCGCACATGCACGGCATGTGTGCCGCAGGCTCCAGTTCGCAGACCTGCAGCCGGCGAGTCGAGCAATACCGCCAGTCGCTATGGGATCTTCGTTCGATCGATGGTTTGGCAGGGCTGCTTCATCTCTATCAGGACGAGTTCGCACCAGGCCATGCCAACCTGCACACCTACAACGGCAAGGTGGGCTTCGAACACTTGCGCGGCGACAGCATGGTGCCGCGCGCCGTGGAGGAGGAGATCGTCAAGGGCTCTTCCGCGATCATCGAGGAGTACCTGCGGAGATGCCAATGCCTGGTGAAGAAATGAAGTTCCTGCTGGTCGTGGGTCTTGGCTCGATCGCCCTGTTCGCCTTCGTCGCGATTGCCATCTCTTTCGCCACACGCCGTCCGCTGCAGGCCGTGGCCCTTGGTACGTTGACCCTGTTCGTCATCATCGAAGGGCTGCTGGTCTGGGCAAGCCACCCTGTCGAAGAATTGCAACGCTGGCATGTCTTCGCGATGTCCCTTGCAGGTGGCCTGGCCGTAGGCGGCGTGAAGATGCTGCTTTCGAAAAGGTTGCAAACCAAAGCCGCCGCTTCCGATTCGCCCGATCACCCCCGCACGTAAGCTGCAACGAAAAAAAAGGCGCGCCCGAGAGCGCGCCAACTTTAGAGATGCATGCTGACGGAGATCAGTAACGCGGCCCGTTCGACGGGTAGTACCGGTTGTCGTTGTATTGCTGGTTGTCGTAGTTGCGCTGATCGGAACGGCGACCGACCTGGTTGCCGATCAACCCGCCGATGGCAGCGCCGCCAACCGTGCTCGCGGTGTTGCCGCCGATGGCATTGCCGACGACAGCGCCACCGACTGCGCCGACACCGGTGCCGATCTGCTCGTTGGGACCGGCTGCGCAGCCTGCGAGCGTCATGACGCCAGCCACCGTTGCCGCAGAAATCCAGAGACGTGTCTTCATGGTGTCCACCTTTCGTTGATGAGGTGGAACCATTCTCCGAAGTGATTCATGCATAGGTGTAGGAGTCGACCCCGGACAGCTGAGCGAATGCATGACCGACGGCTGCACGCCTCGCTGAGGTTGCACCGCAGCAATTCGTGACATCGTTCCGCTCTTCAGCTGACCTGCTGCTTCCCGAGCTTTCGGGCGAGTGTCCGGCGATGCATGCCGAGCCTTCGCGCCGTCTCGGAGATGTTGAAGCCGGTCTCCGCCAAGGTCTCGTGGATGCGCTCCCATTCGAGCGTCTTGATCGACGACGAGCGATTGGTGAGGCCGACCTCGGTATTGCCGGTTTCGCGACCGAAGGCCGCTTCGATGTCGTCGGTGTTCGACGGCTTTGCAAGATAGTGGCACGCGCCCAGCTTGATGGCCTCGACCGCGGTCGCGATGCTGGCGAAGCCGGTCAACACCACGATCAGCATCTGCGCATCGTGGGCATGCAGCGCCTGTACCGCCGACAACCCTGACGCCTCGCCCTGGAGCTTCAAGTCGACCACTGCATGCGTCGGCGAATGTTCCTTCAGATGGTCGACAACGCCTTCGACATTCGGCGTGACATGGACCGCATAGCCGCGGCGCTCGAACGATCGGCACAGGGTGCGCGCGAAGGCCGCATCGTCCTCGACGATCAGCAAGCGTCTCGCGAAGGCCGCGTGCGAATCAGCTGTCATGGTCTTCCTCCAAGTCGAGCGCGATGGCCGCGAGCGGCAAGGCAAGGCGCAGCTCTGCGCCGCCCTCCGGCCTGTTCCGCGCCGTGACGGTGCCGCCCAGCGTGCGCGCGACATTGACCACCAGGAACAGGCCGAGGCCGCCGCCCGGCCGGCCCTTGCTGCTGCGATACGGTTTGCCGAACTCCGACAGCATGGCCGGCGCGAAGCCCGGGCCCTGGTCGCTGACCGTCAGCACCAGGGCATCGTCCTCTCGCGCCGTCTCGAGCTTGACCGCCCTGGGCGAAGCTTCGAGGGCGTTGTCCAGCACGTTGTGGATCATCTGCTTCAAGGTGGAGTCGGAGACCATCGGCAAATCTTCGCCGAAACCGTCGACATACTCGAAAGCCTGCACCGGGCGGGTGGCTTGCCATTCCTTGACCAATTCGTCGATGAAACGGCCGATGGTGGTTTCCTCCGACGACTCGCCGCGCGCCTCGCCGGCCGACATCAGGATGCCGCTCACGATGGTCTTGCAACGCTCGATCTGCGCCTGCATCTCGCAGACCTCGTCGAGCAGTTCGGGGTCGGAGGTGAAATGCGGCAAGCGCCGCCAGTCGCCAAGGATCACCGACAGCGTGGCGAGCGGCGTGCCGAGTTCGTGGGCCGCGCCGGAAGCCAGCAGCCCCATCCGCACGATGTGCTCTTCCTCGGCTGCCCGTTGCCGCAAGGCGGCCAGCCGCGCATCGCGGGCGCGCAGGTTGCGATTGATGCGGGTGATGAAGATGAGGAGCAGCGCCGCGATCAGCGCGAAGCAGACCAGCATGCCGAGGACGTAAGGGCTTTCGAGTCCGTGGTCGCGTTCCAGCGGGAGCGCCAGCGGCTGCGAGAAGACGGCGAGGGCGATGAAGCACAACACCGTGGTGCTCGCGATGATCGCCGTCGACCAGGTCTCGAGCAGCACGGCGCCCAGGATGACCTGCAGCAAGAAGAGAAACACGAACGGATTGCTGCTGCCGCCCGAAAGCGCCAACTGCACGGTGAGCATCGCGACGTCGACCATCAGCGCGAACAGGAGCTCCGTGTTGCCGACTTCGCTGCCGCCGCGAAGCCGCGCCATGCTCGCGATGTTGAAGGCCACGAGGCAGCCCAGCACCGCCATCATGGCCTTGAGCGGCAACGCGATGTCGAGACCGAAATGCACCACGCAGATGGTGACCAGCTGACCGCCGACCGCCAGCCAGCGCAGCTGCACCAGCTGCTGCATGTTGTCGCGGCCGGTGCGGTCGCGAAGGCCGGCGTGGGTCGTCGCATCAACCATGGTCATGGCGTCCATTGTGCGCAGCCTGGCGCACGGCGCGCTCGTCGCGCCACACCAGCCACGCGGCGATCAGCACCATCGCCGCCAGTGCATACCAGGTGATTGCGTAAACCAGGTGGTTGTTCTGGAATCGAATCACCGTCAGCCCGCCGACCGGCTCGCCCGCGCCCGCGCTTGCCGGCCGCGCCGCCGCATCCGCGTCGACGAAGTAGGGCGCAACGCGAGTCAAGCCGCGAGCCTTCGCGATGGCGGGCAGCTCGCGCGAGAACCAACGCTCGGCCGCCGGGTCATTGCGGCGCGGAAAGTGCCCCGCGGGCTCCGACATCCGAAGCAGGCCGGTGACCCTGACCGCACCCGTCGGTGTCGGCGGCGCATCGGCAGGTCGCGCGGAGGCGGCGATGAATCCTCGATTCACCAGGACCTGGCTGCCGCCCGCGAGCTGCAACGGTGTCAGCACCCAGAAGCCGCTGCCGAGATCGGTGCTGGCCTGCACCAGCGTCTGCCGGTCCGCGAGCCATTGCCCTTCAAGGACGACATGCCGGTATTCGTGCCCGGCCGCATCCACCCGCGGCCACTCGGGCTCGGCCGGGGCGGGTACCGGCGGCGCGGCGACCCGCTCGGCCACGCGTTCCATCAGATCGAGCTTCCAGGCGCGGCGCTGCACCTGCCAATTGCCCAGGGCCACCAGCACGCCGAGCAGCAGCAACCCGATCACGGCAAGAGTGGCCAGCGTGGCGCCGGATCGCGGCGCGCGCGAGGCTTCGGTCGGGGCGGGCTGCGAAACCGCTGCGGACATCGACGCCGACCGCGCCCCGGTCAAGGCATGTTCTTCATGTCGTGGCCGGCGGGCATCATGTTGGTGTTCATGTGGTACATGACCCAGATCGATCCGCTCAGCGTGATGACCACCAGCACGATGGTGAAGATCAACGCCAGCATCGACCAGCCGCCTTCCGACTTGGTATTCATGTGCAGGAAGTAGATCATGTGGACCACGATCTGCACCGCGGCGAAGGCGAGGATCACCCAGGCCGTGACGTTCGGCTGCTCGAAGACCTTGCCCATCACCAGCCAGAACGGAATCGCCGTCAGGATGATCGACAGAACGAAGCCGGTCATGTAGCCGCCGAAGGTGCTGTGTCCCACCTCGTCGTTGTCGTGATCGCTGTGGGCGTGGCCTTCCTGCTGGGCGTGGCCATGGCCCTGGCTTTGCGCTTGGGCGGCGTGCGAGGAACGATCGATGCTGCTGCTCATTGCAGGGATCCCATCAGGTAGACGAAGGTGAAGACGCCGATCCAGACGACGTCCAGGAAGTGCCAGAACATCGACAGGCACATCAGCCGCCGCCGGTTCTCGGCGATCAGCCCGTGCCGCTTGACCTGGACCATCAGCGTGACCAGCCAGACGATGCCGAAGGTGACGTGCAGCCCGTGCGTGCCGACCAGCGCGAAGAAGGCCGAGAGAAAGGCGCTGCGCTGCGGCACGGCGCCTTCGTGGATCAGGTGCGAGAACTCGTACAACTCCACCGCGATGAAGCCGAGGCCGAACAAGCCGGTGATGCCGAGCCAGGCGAGCACGGTGCCCACGCGCTTCTTCTGCATCTCGAGCATCGCGAAGCCGTAGGTGATCGACGAGAGCAGCAGCAGCGAGGTGTTGAGCGCGACCAGCGGCAGGTCGAAGAGATCGGCGCCGGACGGTCCGGCCGCGTAGCTTCGGCCCAGCACCGCGTACACCGCGAACAGGCAGGCGAACACCAGGCAGTCGCTCATCAGGTAGAGCCAGAAGCCCAGCAGCGTCCCGTTCTCGGGGTGGTGTTCGTCCTCGACGTAGAAGCGCAGGTTGTCGGGCGCCGCGACGCTGCCGGGGGCGGGGTTCAAGGTGGTGTCAGACATGGGCTGCGAGCAGGCGGGTGCGTTCGGTCTCGGTGCGGATCACGTCCTGCACGTCGATGTGGTAGTCGCGCTGGTAGTTGAAGGTGTGGTAGATCGCCACGCCGATCAGCACCACGAAGGTCAGCACGGCCGGAAGCCACATCTGCCAGATCAGGGTGAAGCCGAGCGCGGCGCTCAGGCCCGCCAGCACGATGCCGGCCCAGGTGTTCTTCGGCATGTGGATCGGCCGGAAACCTTCGGACGGCCGCTTGTAGTTGCGGGCCTTCATGTCGGACCAGGCATCGTTGTCGTGGATCACCGGGGTGAAGGCGAAGTTGTAGGCCGGCGGCGGCGACGAGGTCGACCATTCGAGGGTGCGGCCGTTCCACGGGTCGCCGGTCAGGTCGCGCAGCGATTCGCGCCGGCGGAAGCTCACGAACAGCTGGATCAGGAAGGCCGCGATGCCGCAGGCGATCAGGAAGGCGCCGAAGGCGGCGATCTGGAACCAGATCTGGATCGAAGGATCCTCGAAGTGGCTCAGGCGCCGGGTGACGCCCATCAGGCCCAGCACGTAGAGCGGCGCGAAGGCGACCCAGAAGCCGACCAGCCACAGCCAGAACGACCACTTGCCCCAGTACGCATCCAGCTTGTAGCCGAAGGCCTTCGGGAACCAGTAGTTGATGCCGGCGAACAGCCCGAAGAGCACGCCGCCAATGATCACGTTGTGGAAGTGCGCGATCAGGAAGAGGCTGTTGTGCAGTACGAAGTCGGCCGGCGGCACCGCGAGCAAGACGCCGGTCATGCCGCCCACCACGAAGGTGACCATGAAGCCGACGGTCCACAGCATCGGCACCTCGAAGCGGATCCGGCCGCGGTACATCGTGAAGAGCCAGTTGAAGATCTTCGCCCCGGTCGGGATCGAGATGATCATGGTGGTGATGCCGAAGAACGAGTTCACGCTCGCGCCCGACCCCATCGTGAAGAAGTGGTGCAGCCAGACCAGGTACGACAGGATCGTGATGACCACGGTGGCGTAGACCATCGATGCATAGCCGAAGAGGCGCTTGCCGCTGAAGGTCGAGACCACCTCGGAGAACACGCCGAAGAGCGGCAGGATCAGGATGTACACCTCGGGGTGGCCCCAGATCCAGATCAGGTTGACGTACATCATGGCGTTGCCGCCGAAGTCGTTCGTGAAGAAGTTCGTGCCGACGTATCGATCGAGCGACAGCAGCGCCAGCACCGCGGTCAGCACCGGAAAGGCGGCGACGATGAGCACGTTGGTGCAGAGCGACGTCCAGGTGAAGACCGGCATCTTCATGAGCGTCATGCCGGGCGCGCGCATCTTGATGATGGTGGCCAGCAGGTTGATGCCCGAGAGCAGCGTGCCGACCCCGGCGATCTGCAACGACCAGATGTAGTAGTCGACCCCCACGTCGGGGCTCTGCAGGATGCCCGAGAGCGGCGGGTAGGCGAGCCATCCGGTGCGTGCGAACTCGCCGACGAAGAGCGAGGCCATCACCAGCACCGCGCCGCTCACGGTCATCCAGAAGCTGAAGTTGTTGAGGAACGGAAATGCCACGTCGCGCGCACCGATCTGCAGCGGCACGACGAAGTTCATGAGGCCCGTGACCAGCGGCATCGCGACGAAGAAGATCATGATCACGCCGTGGGCGGTGAAGATCTGGTCGTAGTGGTGCGGCGGCAGGAAGCCCGAGTTGTCACCGAAGGCGACGGCCTGGTGCGCCCGCATCATCAATGCGTCCGCGAAGCCGCGCAGCAGCATCACGATGCCGAGCACCATGTACATGATGCCGATCTTCTTGTGGTCGATGCTGGTGAACCACTCGCGCCACAGGTAGCCCCAGCGCTTGTAGTAGGTGATGGCGCCCAGCAGCGCGATGCCGCCCACCGCCACCATCACGAAGGTGACCAGCAGGATGGGGTCGTGCAGGGGAATGGCCTCCCAGGTCAGGCGGCCGAGTATCAGCTTGGTGAGGTCGAGGTGTTCGAACATCGGAAGTCCGGAAGAGAGGGGGTGATGCGGCGTGCAGCGACGCTCAGCGCACCACGGTTCGGGAAGAAGGGGCCTGGGCCGCCGAGGCGAGCGGATCGGTCGGATCGTCGATCGAGCACATCGCGCCGACGTAGATGCGCGGCGTCTTGCGGATGCGCTCCGGATCGATGCCCATCCGGCTGCGGGTGGTGGCGTCGAGCGACGCCACGTTGTAGGCGCCGGGCTTGCCCAGGCCGCCTTGCGCGTCGATGGCCATCATGTCCTTCATGCACATGCGGTTGGTTTCGACGCAGCGGTTCAGGATGGCTTCATAGAGCCCTGGCGCCACGCTGCCGAAGCGGCGCACCGGCTCGCGTTCGGAGGGCTTTTCGAGCTGCAAAAAGCCTTCGCGACTGAGCGCGGTGCCTTCTCGTTTGGCCTGTTGCACCCAGCGATCGAAGTCCTGCTGGGCGAGGCCGTGGAACTTGAAGCGCATGCCGGAGAAGCCGGCGCCGCTGTAGTTCGCAGAAAAGCCCTCGTACTCGCCCGGTGCGTTCATCACGGCATGCAGCTGGGTCTCCATGGCGGGCATCGCGTAGATCTGCCCCGCCAGCGCCGGGATGAAGAACGAGTTCATCACGGTGGACGAGGTGATCTTGAACTGGATCGGTCGGTCGACCGGCGCAGCGACGTCGTTGACCGTGGCGATGCCCTGCTCGGGATAGAGGAAGAGCCACTTCCAGTCGAGCGCCACGACCTCGATCACCAGCGGCTTGGTGCCTTCGGCGACCGGCTTGCCGGCGGCGATGCGCTGCAGCGGACGGAACGGGTCGAGCGTGTGGGTGCTGATCCAGGTGATGGCGCCCAGCGCGATGATGATGAGTAGCGGCGCCGCCCAGATGGCCAGCTCGATCTTGGCGGAGTGGTCCCAGTCCGGCGAGTAGTCGGCGTCCTTGTTGCCCTGGCGGTACTTCCATGCGAAGAACAGGGTCAGGCAGATCACCGGCACGATGATCAGCAGCATCAGGATGGTCGAGATGACGATCAGCCGGCCCTGCTGGGAGGCGATGTCGCCGGACGCGTTCAGCACCACCGCGTTGCAGCCGCCCAGCAGGAGGCCGAGCGGCAACAGGAGCAAGCCGCGGAGCGCGCGGTGATTGAATAGATGAGCCATGCCGGGTATGAAATCGTGGTGCTGCGCTGGAACTGCGAATCTACGACCATTGACGCCAAACAGGGATTGGACGTTTTGTCCTATCGCCATAAAGAGTCTAGAGTGAGACGCTCTGCACTGCCGCAAAGACATTGCTTCCAGACATTGCAATCCCACCGACCATCATGACGACGTCCAGCCTCGGCCAACACAGCTCGGAACCCGCGACCGAGACGCCCGACAACGATTCCAGCAAGCTCGGCACGCATCATGCGCAGGTCGATCCGGGTGACATTGCCGTCGGCGTGGTCATCGGACGGGCCTCGGAGTACTTCGACTTCTTTGTCTACGGCATCGCCTCGGTGCTGGTCTTCCCGTTCGTTTTCTTCCCGTTCGAGGAGCGCCTCGAAGCCACCTTGTATTCGTTCGTGGTGTTCTCGTTCGCCTTCGTGGCGCGGCCGTTCGGCACGGTGATCTCGATGTACGTGCAGCGGCGCTTCGGGCGCGAGGCCAAGATGACCGCGGCCTTGTTCCTGCTGGGTACCTCGACCGCGGGCATCGCGTTCCTGCCCGGCTACGCGAACATCGGCTTCACCGCGATCGTGCTGTTGTCGATCTTCCGGGTGGCGCAAGGCATCGCGCTCGGCGGTTCATGGGACGGCTTGCCTTCGCTGTTGGCCCTCAATGCGCCGGAAGGCCGGCGCGGCTGGTACGCGATGCTCGGGCAGCTGGGTGCACCGGTCGGGTTCATCTTGGCGAGCGCCTTGTTCGCCTTCCTGTACTCCAGCCTCACGCAGGAAGATTTCCTCAACTGGGGCTGGCGCTACACCTTCTACGTGGCGTTCGCGATCAACGTGGTGGCGCTCTTCGCCCGGCTGCGTCTGGTGGCGACCGACGAGTATTCGCGCCTGCTCGAAGCGCGCGAGCTGCTGCCGGTGAGCGTGGTCGAGCTCATCCGTACGCAGGGCCTCAACCTCGGCATCGGCGCTTTCGCGGCCATCGCCAGCTACGCCTTGTTCCACATCGTGACCGTGTTCCCGCTGTCGTGGATCACGCTGTTTTCGGACCAGTCGGTGACCGAGTTCCTGGTGGTGCAGATCATCGGCGGCTTCCTGGCTGCGGCCGGCACCGTGGCTTCGGGCTGGATCGCCGACCGCTTCGGTCGCCGCACCACGCTCGGCAGCCTGGCGGCGCTGATCGCGGTCTTCAGCGGTTTCGCGCCGACGCTGCTGGATGGCGGCAATCTCGGGCAGGACGTGTTCATCCTGGTCGGGTTCGTGGTGCTCGGCTTGTCCTACGGCCAGGCCGCCGGGGCGGTCACCGGCAACTTCGATCCGAAATATCGCTATGTCGGCGCCGCGCTCACGGCCGACCTCGCCTGGCTCTTCGGCGCGGCCTTCGCACCGCTGGTGGCGCTCGGGCTCTCGGCCAACTTCGGGCTGGCCTACGTCAGCGTGTATCTGCTGTCGGGCGCTGCCTGCACGCTGGCCGCGCTGAGCTTGAACCGCGCGTTGTACGCCAAGGAATAGGCAAGCGGCTTCCGCCGGCCTGCGTCTAGAGCTGCCGGCTCCGCGCGAGCGGCGGGTTCTGCGAGAAGTAGCGCTGAATGCCTTTCATCAAGGCATCGGCCAGGTCTTCCTGGTAGGCCGAACTCCGAAGCTTCGACTCTTCCTCGGGATTGCTGATGAAGGCGGTCTCGACCAGCACGCTCGGAATGTCGGGCGCCTTCAATACCGCGAAGCCGGCCTGCTCCACACGCGCCTTGTGCAGGCGCGCACCGATGCGCGTGATCTCGCCGAGCATCGCGCCGCCGAGCTTCAGGCTGTCGTTGATCTGCGCGGTCGTGCTCATGTCGAGCAAGGCGCGCTGCACCTGGGCTTCGTGCGAACCGACGTTGACGCCGCCGACCCGGTCGGCCTGGTTTTCCTTGTTGGCCAACCAGCGGGCCGCGCTGCTCGAGGCACCGCTCTGGCTCAGCGCGAACACGCTGGCGCCACGCGCATCCGGATTGGTGAAGGCATCTGCATGGATGCTGACGAAGAGGTCGGCCTGCACGCGCCGTGCCTTCTGCACACGGGTTCCGAGCGGAACGAAGAAGTCGGCATCGCGGGTCAGGAAGGCGCGCATCGGATTGCCGTTGACCGTGCTGCCATTGATGCGGTCGCGCAGGCGATGCGCGACCTGCAAGACGATGTCTTTCTCGCGGGTGCCGTTCGGGCCGATGGCGCCCGGGTCCTCGCCGCCGTGGCCGGGGTCGAGCGCCACGATGATGATCCGGTCGGTTCGGCTCGCGGTGGCGGGACCCGGCGCAGCCGACGTGGCGGCCGGCGGCGGAATGCTGGTGGAGGGCGCGCCCGCCACGATCGCCGGCGGCGTGGTGCTCGGCGACGCGCTCGGCGACGCGGCCGATGCGGCAGGAGCGCGAGCGATGGAGGAAGAAGGCGCCGCCACCGAGCCCGGCCCGGTTCGCGTCGCCTGCTGCGCCATCAGGTCGCCGAGTGGATCTGCGCCCTGCGTGCCCGGCCGGCTCGAAGCCGAGGCGTCGCCGCCGCCGACCTGGCCGCGCGGCGAACCGGCCGCGACCGACGGGTTGTTCGCCGTGCCGCTGGCGCTTGGCGCTCCGGTGTCTCGCAGGCGTTCGGCGATTAGCGCCTCCATCGGATCCACTGCCTGCTGCGGGTACAGATCGAGCACCAGCCGATGCTGGTAGGCCGCCACCGGGGCGAGCGAGAACACCTGCGGCGCGACCGGTTGCTTCAGGTCGAACACGATGCGCACCACGCCGGGTCCGAACTGCCCGACCCGAAGCCCGTTGATGTAGGGATCGCCGGGCTTGATCTTGCCGACCAGCTCGCGCAGCGCCGGGTTCAGTTCGATGCCGTTGATGTCGACCGCGAGCCGCGGCGGATTGCCCACGACCAGCTGCTGCGAGACCAGCCGGCCGTCGGATTCGATCGTGACCCGGGTGTAGTCGGCTGCCGGCCAGACCCGCACCGCGAAGATGTTGGCGCCGAATGCAAGCTCGTGAGCCCCGAGGAGGAGCGCCAGCGAACCGCCTTGCAGCAACACGCGCCGCTTGAGACCGCGGTGCTGCCTCATCTGCACGCGGCGAGGAGCTGTTGGCCGCGCGAGGTCTGGGCACGCAGCGTGACGTGGCGGATGTCGTCGTTCATCGGTGCGATTTTAAGAGCGAGGTCGGCGATCGGAAGGCGGCCTGCCGCGTTCTCGGGCCATTCGGCCAGCTTCAGGCCCGGTCCGGCAAAGATGTCACGAAATCCGGCGTCGTCGAGTTCGCGCGGATCGCTGAAGCGATAGAAGTCGAAGTGGTAGATCGCAAGGCCGTCCGGCGTCTCGTGCGGCTCGACCACTGCATAGGTCGGGCTCTTGATGCGAGAGCGGATGCCGAGGGCGCGCAGCAGGTGCCGCACGAAGGTGGTCTTGCCGGCGCCGAGGTCGCCATGCAGTTCGATGAAGGCATCGCGCAGCCACGGCGACCGAGCCCAGGCAAGGGCGAGCGCGTCGATGTCGTCCTCGGTGCGCCAGCACTGCGTGGATTCGAGCGTTTCTACAATCGGCGGGTGATCGGCAGCCATCCACTCCCAGTACGAATCAGGGCCTGGGCCCGGGAGCTCGGATTCTCCCAAATCGGCATCGCCGGCGTCGATCTGTCGAGTGCCGAGCCCGGGCTCGCCGAATGGCTGGCCCAAGGGTTCCATGGCGACATGCACTACATGGCCGCACATGGCACCCGCCGCGCACGGCCGGCCGAGCTGGTGCCGGGCACCGTATCGGTCATTACCGCCCGCATGGACTACCTGCCCCGGGATACCCCTGGCGAATGGCAGCAGGTCGAGTTCTCCCGCCTCGATCGACCTTCGGAGGCCGTGGTTTCGCTTTACGCAAGAGGCCGCGACTATCACAAGGTGCTGCGCTCCCGCCTGGCGCGCCTGGCCGTACGCATCGAGGAAGAAGTCGGGCCGATCGGCCACCGCGTGTTCACCGATTCGGCGCCGGTGCTCGAGGCCGAGCTGGCCGCCCGCAGCGGGCAGGGTTGGCGCGGCAAGCACACGCTGGTGCTCGATCGGCAGGGCGGCTCGATGTTCTTCCTCGGCGAGATCTACGTCGACATGGCGTTGCCGCCCACCGCGCCGGTCACGCCGCACTGTGGCAGCTGCAGCGCCTGCATCGACATCTGCCCGACCCGCGCCATCCTGGCGCCGGGGCGGCTGGATGCGCGGCGCTGCATCTCGTACCTGACGATCGAGCACCCGGGTTCGATCCCGCCGGAGTTCCGCCGGCTGATCGGCAACCGGATCTACGGCTGCGACGATTGCCAGCTGGCCTGTCCATGGAACAAGTTCGCGGTCCGCAGCACCTTGCCGGATTTCGATGTGCGTGCGCCGCTCTCCGCGCGGCCGCTCGCCGAGCTATTCGCCTGGACAGAGCAGGACTTCCTGCGCCACACCGAGGGCAGCCCGATTCGCCGGATCGGGCACGAACGTTGGTTGCGCAACCTCGCCGTCGCCCTCGGCAATGCGCTCCGTGCCGGCGACCTGGCGGCGCGTGATGCCTTGCTCGCCCGGCGGGAGCATCCGAGCGCCCTGGTCCGCGAGCATGTCGAATGGGCGCTGGCGGTGGATTCCGGGGACGCCGGTTCAGCGCCGGACCACCGCGGTGAGTTGTAGCGTCGCCGCATCCGAATCGCGCTTGGCCGCGAGGCGCAGCGACGCATAGCGCAGCACCGGGTTGTTGATCAACCGACCCGTGAAATGCAGGTTGAAGCGGGCGTCCGCGCAGCCCTGGAGATCGACCTCGAGCGTCGCATTGGCCGGCGAGACGAAGTCGAAGCTGGTGCCGCTCAATCTGCAGCCCGCTTCGGGCACCCGGCCCTGCACCTGGCCGTCCGCATCGATCGACAGGCTCCCGGCCAGCACCACGGGCGGGCTCTTGGCGCCGACATCGGGCTGGGTCACCGAGAACATGAAGTCGCCTTGCCACGCCCCCTGGTATCGGTTGTATTCCTGGGCCTGTGCGGCGCCTGCGCTCAGCGCCAGGAGCAGTGCTGCAGGAGCAATGGGGCGCAAGTGCATCGCTGCATGGTAGTCGCGACCCGCGTCGCCGACATGACGGCCGCGCTCAGCGAGGAAGCGCGAGCGCGAACGGAATGCTCAGCACCCCGAGCAGCGTCGACAGCGTGACCAGCGCCGCCACGTAGGCGCCGTTGTAGCCCATGCGCGCCGCGAGAACATAGGCGCTCGAAGCAGTCGGAACGGCCGAGAAGGCCATCAGCACCACCGCCTGCGCCGGGTTGAGCCCCAACGCCCGCACCAGGCCCCATGCCACCAGCGGCAGCACCAGGTGCCGGATCGACAGCACCGCCGCGGCCAGCAGCTTGGCATTGGCGAGCGATGCGAACTGCATGCCCGCGCCGGCCGCCATCAGGCCCAGCGCGAGGGATGCGGCCCCGATCCGGACCAGCGTGGGTTCGATGAAGCCGGGCACCCGCAGCCCGAGAACGTTGGCCACCAGGCCGCTGACGGTGGCGACGATCAGCGGGTTGCGAACCAGTTGCCGAAGAAAACCGGTCTCGGCATGCCGCGCCATCGGCCATACCGCGGCGATGTTGCAAAGCGGAACGCAGACGCCGATCAGGACCGCGATCAGCAGCAGGCCTTCGGCGCCAGCCAGCCGGTCCGCCAGCGCGAGGCAGATGAAGGAGTTGAAGCGAAACGCGATCTGGGCACTGGACGCGTGCTCGCGGCGATCGACCTGCCTGCCGATACCGGGCAGCCAGGGCACCGCGTAGGCGAGCGCGATGCCGCACAGCACCACGCACAGCCCGCCGGCGACCAGGTGCGAGGTCGCATCGAAGTCGAGCGGGCTGCGCACGATCGAATGGAAGAGAAGGACCGGGAAAAGAAAGTAATAGACCAGGCTCTCGACCTGGTTCCAGACCCGGCGGTCGAGTGCGGTGTAGCGGCACAAGAGCCACCCGGTTGCGATCAACGAGAAATCCGGAAAGAGCAATTGCGCATAGTTCACGGCGCCGAGCATAGCGGGGCATGGTTCATGGGTAATCCACGAGTCGGGCGCGGAGGGCAGCAGTTAGTATCCGAAGCTTCTTTTTCTTGCCTCGACCGGAGAAAAATCTTGATCAATCGCCGTCTCTGCAATTCGTTGGCGGGTGCCGCCGTGCTGGGTGTCTTCTCGTTGCCTGCGTGGTCGCAGGGCTACCCGAACAAGCCGGTCGAACTCCAGGTTCCGTTCGCCCCCGGTGGCACCACCGACATCGTCGCCCGGGTCATTTCGGAGCCGCTCGGCAAAGCGTTGGGACAAAGCGTGGTGGTGATCAACAAGGCCGGCGGCGGCGGCATCGTCGGTGCGGCCGAAACCGCGCGCGCCACGCCGGACGGCTACAAGCTCGGCATCGCGACCGTATCCAGCACGGCAGCCAATCCAGCCATCAATCCGAAGACGCCGTACGACCCGATTGCGGACTTCACCCCGATCATCAACATCGCAGCGACGCCGAACATCATCGCGGTGCACCCGAACTTCCCGGCCAAGAACTACGCCGAGTTCGTCGCCGAGATCAAGAAGAGCCCGGGCAAGTATTCGTATGCATCCTCCGGCACCGGCGGCATCGGCCACCTGTTGATGGAGCTGTACAAGAACCTCACCAGCACCTTCGTCACCCACATCCCGTACCGGGGCGCCGGGCCGGCGCTCAACGACGTGGTGGCCGGCCAGGTGCCGATCATCTTCGACAACATTCCATCGGCGCTGCCCTTCATCCAGAGCGGCAAGCTGGTGGCGATCGTGGTCTCCGCGCCGCAGCGGCTAGCCGCGCTCCCCAACGTGCCGACCTTCAAGGAGGTGGGGCTGGAGCCGGTCAACCGCATGGCCTACTACGGCATCCTCGGCCCCAAGGGCCTGCCGAAGGAAGTGGTCGAGAAGATCAACACCGGCGTCAAGAAGTCGCTCGAGGACCCGGCGGTGCGCAAGCGCATCGAGGACACCGGCTCGTTGATCGTTGCCAACACGCCCGAGCAGTTCTCGGCCCAGATCAAGGCCGAGTTCGACGTCTACAAGGACGTCGTCAAGAAGCAGAAGCTCGTGCTGGATTGACCGTCGCAACTTCCAGGCGCAAGCCTGCCGCCGAGCTTGCGGTGCCGCCGGCTGCGCTGGTCGCCATCGACGACTTCATCGATGCGCTCTGGCTCGAGGACGGCCTGTCGCGCAACACGCTCGCCGCCTATCGGCGTGACCTGGCGCTTTTCGCCGGTTGGCTCGCAGGCCGGGGCGGCGGCGAACTCGACCAAGCCACCGAATTCGACCTGCAGGGCTACATGGGCGCGCGGCTCTCCACCCGCGGCAAGTCCAGTTCGGCCAACCGCCGGCTGACCGTCTTCAAGCGCTACTTTCGCTGGGCCCTGCGCGAGAACCGCATCACCGCCGACCCAACGCTTCGCATCGCACCGGCCAAGCGTTCGCCACGGTCGATCAAGACGCTTTCCGAGAAGCAGGTCGATGACTTGCTCGATGCGCCGGAAGTCGAGTTGCCGCTTGGCCTTCGCGACCGCGCGATGCTCGAACTGATGTACGCCAGCGGCCTGCGGGTCAGCGAGTTGGTCGGGCTGAAGCTGCACAACCTGAGCTTGAACGACGGCGTGCTTCGGGTCACCGGCAAGGGCGACAAGGAGCGCCTGGTGCCCTTCGGCGGCGAGGCCCGGCGCTGGATCGAGCGCTACCTGGAGGAGGCCCGGCCGCTGATCCTCGACGGCCAGCAGACCGGCGACCTCTTCGTCACCGCCCGGGGGGCCGGCATGAGCCGCGTGATGTTCTGGATGATCGTCAAGAAGCACGCGGCCACCGCCGACATCCGGGTGCCTCTCTCGCCGCACACGCTCCGGCATGCCTTCGCGACCCACCTGCTCAACCATGGCGCCGACTTGCGCGCGGTGCAGTTGCTGCTGGGCCATGCGGACATATCGACCACCACCATCTACACCCACGTGGCGCGCGAGCGGCTCAAGCAGCTGCATGCGCATCACCATCCGAGGGGCTGACCCATGAACTCGACATCTACCGTTCGTCCGTTTCGACGCTTCGTTCCCGCCTTGCTGCTGCTGGCCGCAGCGATCAGTCCGCCGGCCTCGGCCCAGGCGGTGCCCAAGACCATCCGGATCATCGTGGCCTATCCGGCGGGGGGCGTCGGCGACGTCATCGCGCGCGCGCTCGGCGAACATCTGGCGCAGCAGCTCGACAGCACCGTGGTGGTCGAGAACCGCGCCGGCGCCAGCGGCACCATCGGCATGGATGCCGTAGCCAAGGCGGCGCCCGACGGCGCGACCCTGGGCTTCTCGGCCGTCAGCCCGCTGGTGCTGAACCCTCACATCGCCAAGTCGCCCTTCGATCCGCTGAAGGACATCGCGCCGGTGGCGAGCGTCATGTATTCGCCGGTGCTGCTGCTCGCCACCTCGGCCACCGGCACCCGCGACTTCTCGACGCTGCTGGACGATGCACGGGCCCGCCCGGGCGACGTGCGCTGGGCGACCTCGGGGCAGGCCTCGCTCGGCCACATCGTGCTGGAGCAGGTGCGCGCCGCGACCAAGGTCAACATCACGCACATCCCGTACAAGGGCGGCGGCCAGCAGCTCAACGATGCGGTGGGCGGTCAGTTCGAGATCCTCTCGACCAACGCCGGGCCGGCGGTGTCGGCGCAGATCCGGGCCGGCAAGCTGCGGCCGCTGGCGGTCGGCGCGCCCAAGCGGCTCGAAGGCCTGCCGAAGGTCCCGACGCTGGCCGAGCTGAACATTCCTGCAGCCAACGTCACGTCCTTGTTCGGTGTGTTCGCGCCGGCCGGAACCTCGCCGATCCTCGTCAACAAGTACAACCTCGAAATCAACAAGGTGCTGTCGAACCCCGCGTTCCGTGCCCGGCTGGTGGCCACCGACAACGTGCCGACCGGCGGCAGCGCCGATCAGTTCGCCGATGCCATCGCGACCGAATACGAGAGCAATGCGCGCATCGTGAAAGCGGCCGGCATCAAGGCCGACTGAGCTGCTCCAGCTCGTCGCCGGTGAACCCGGCCAGGGTGCGCGCCTCGAGGTTGAAGGGCGCCCGCAGCCGCGGCGCCTCGTGCCGCCGGTACAAGATGCGGTAGTGCGCGACCGGATCGAGCCCCTGGCGTTCGCACAGCCATCGATACCAGCGATTGCCGATCGCCACGTGCCCGATTTCGTCCCTGAGGATGATGTCGAGGATGGCGCAGGCCTCGATCGCATCCGGCGTGTTCACGCGCCGCAGCTTGGCCTGGATCAGCGGCGTGGCGTCGAGGCCCCGGGCTTCGAGGGTGCGCGGTACCAGCGCCATCCGCGCGACCACGTCGCCGCTGGTTTTCTCGCACATCGCCCACAGTCCGTCATGGCCGGTGAAATCGCCGTAGGCGTGACCCATCGTGTGCAGGTGGCGGGCGAGGAGCGTGAAGTGCCTTGCCTCTTCGTCCGCCACCTTCAGCCAGTCGCGGTAGTAGGCATCCGGCATGCCGTCGAAGCGCCAGGCGGCGTCGAGCGCGAGGTTGATCGCGTTGAATTCGATGTGGCAGATCGAATGGATGAGCGCCGCACGGCCCTCGGTGGTGAAGGGCGAACGCTTGCCGACCTCGGTGGCCGCGACGCGCTCGGGCTTGTCGGGTCGCCCGGGTACGCGTCCGTCGTCGCCGTGCGTTCGAACCGGGCCTCCGAAGGACTGGGTCTCGAGTGCCGCAGCGGCCGCTTCATGGGTCGCTGCAACCTTCAACGCGGGGTCGGTGAGGCAGAGAGCCGCCAGGGCGCGAAGGCGAGGATGCATCCCTACAATTCTAGTTTTGCACTCCGGAGCACCTCGATGGCCCTCTACGAACTCGACGGCATTGCGCCCCAACTCGAAGCCGGTGCGTGGGTCGCGGACAGTGCCGAGGTGATCGGGCAGGTGAAGCTCGGCGAAAACGCCAGCGTCTGGTTCGGCGCCGTGCTGCGCGGCGACACCGAGACGATCACGGTCGGGCGCAACAGCAACGTGCAGGACCTGTCGGTGCTGCACGCCGACCACGGCTCGCCGCTCAGCATCGGCGAGAACGTGACCATCGGGCACCAGGTGATGCTGCACGGCTGCACCATCGGCGACAACTCGCTCATCGGCATCCAGTCGGTGGTCTTGAACAATGCCCGCATCGGCCGCAACTGCATCGTCGGCGCCGGCAGCGTCGTGACCGAGGGCAAGGAATTCCCGGACAACTCGCTCATCCTCGGCTCGCCCGCCAAGGTGGTCCGCACACTGGACGCGGCGGCCGCCGACAAGCTTCGCGCAAGCGGCGAGCACTATGTAGACAACGCCCGGCGCTTCGCCAAGGAGCTCCGAAAGATCGGCTGAAAAAGATCGGCCGGAAACACCGGCTGAAGTTCGGCCGAGAAGAAGGAATGTTTTGAGCGAACTCCACAAGTTCCTGTTCGATGGCCTCCCGGTCCGCGGCATGATCGTCCGGCTGACCGACGCGTGGCAGGAGATCCTGTCGCGCCGCCAGGCCAACACGGCCACCGGGCCTTATCCGCCACCGGTCGCGGAGTTGCTCGGCGAGATGACCGCGGCCGCGACCCTCATGCAGGCGAACATCAAGTTCAATGGCGCCCTGATCCTGCAGATCTTCGGCGACGGCCCGGTCAAGGTCGCGGTGGCCGAGGCCTTGCCCGACCTCAGCGTGCGCGCCACGGCCAAGGTCACCGGCGAGATACCGGCGGATGCGCACCTGCCGGACATGGTCAACGTCAACAACCAGGGGCGCTGCGCGATCACGCTCGACCCCAAGGACAAGCAACCCGGCCAGCAGCCCTACCAGGGCGTGGTGCCGCTCTTCGGCGATCACGGCGAGAAGCTCGATCGACTGAGCGACGTGCTGCAGCACTACATGCTGCAAAGCGAGCAGCTCGACACCACGCTGGTGCTGGCGGCGGACGACAAGGTGGCGGCCGGCTTGCTGATCCAGCGGCTGCCGGTGAAGGGCGAGGGCAACCTCGAAGGCGCCGGCACCGCCGAAGGCGACCGCAACCCCGCCAACGAGGACCAGATCGGCCGTAATGAGGACTACAACCGCATCGCGATCCTGGCGTCGAGCCTCACCCGCGACGAGCTGTTGACGCTCGATGTCGAGACCATCCTGCGGCGCTTGTTCTGGGAAGAAAAGCTGCTGCGCTTCGAGCCGCAGACAGGGCTCGAGGGGCCGCACTTCGCCTGCACCTGCAGCCGGACCCGTGTGGCGGGCATGATTCGCGCGCTCGGCCGCGAAGAGGCGGACGAGATCATCGAGGAACGAGGCGAGGTGGAAGTGGCCTGCGACTTCTGCGGCCGGCAGTACCGCTTCGATGCGGTGGACGCGGCGCAGCTCTTCGCTGCCTTGAGCAACCAGCCGCCGGGGAGCCCCGCGGTCCAGTAGCGTTGGTGCCCGGCCACGGCCTGGTCCTTGGCCTGGGCGCAGCGCACAACCCGGCGACCGGTCCCGACGCTGTGGCTAGCGCGCTGCCCGACCTTCGAAGTCGGCGAAGCGAATGTCCGGCGCGCTGGTGTTGTGCCGCGACGGCACCGATCGGCCGAAGCGCACCTCGCGGGCCTCGATGCGGTCGACCTCGGGCAATGGCCTGGCGATGCTTTCGTTGCGCGAGGGAGCGCCGTCGGGCTTTGCCGGAAGCCATCGAACTTCGCTCATGTCGGCGTTGTCCTGCGCGACGTACATCGACCGCAGCACCGCGAAGCGGTTGTCGCCGCGCTGGCCTTTCGACTGCTGCGATCGCTGAGATCGCTGCGATGGGCCGGGCGCGAGCCGCACGTCGAGCGCGGTCTTTCGCTCGCTGACCTCTGCCACCTTGATCTGCGCCCCGGTGCCGTCCTCGAAGCGCAGGTCGAATGACAGCGGCTGGCTCCGGATGCGGATCGAGGCGATGCGGGCGATCGGCCGGCCTTCCTCGTCGATCGGACCCATCACGAAGGACGAGCCGTAGACGCCGTCGCCGAAGCGCTCGGTCGGCAAGGGCTTGAGGCGCCAGTAGCCGTCCGACGGATACATCACGATCGCCTCGCGAGGCCGCGGTCCGGTGCGGTCGTAGACCTGGATCATGTGGAAGCCCGAGTCGCGCCGCCCGTCCACGGTGACCGGAACCCGTTGCGGGCGCCAGAAGCTCGGAAGCGTCATGCCGACGATCTTCCAGCGCGCACCCTCGTGCAGCACGACGGTGCGGGGCTCGAAGCGATGGCGCGGATCGGTCGGATGGTCGCCGCCGTCGAAGTTGCAATTCGAGAAGTCGGGGGCGGTGATGTCCTTGGCGATCTGGTCCAGATAGGCCGGCGGCAGCGCCTCGACCCGGAAGCGGCGCAGGCCCGGGGCCCGGAGCACGAGCGAAACGTTGTCCTCCTCGGCGCAGGCCGTGGGGCGGGTCTGGTTCTGGACCTCGACGGCGAGCGGCCGCGTCTGGGCGCCGGCGCCGGCGCCGGCGATGCCGATGGCGAACAGGCCGAAAGCGACGGCGACGAGAAGCTGGGTGTTCGTCACGAGAAGATCCGATGAAGGGGTCGCAAGGATGGCGCGACGGCGGCTCGAAGGTGGCACGAAGTTGGCGAAAGGACCGGGCTCCTCATCGCGCCGGCTTTATCGGGTGATCTGCACGAACACCTCGTTCGGCTTCACCATGCCGAGCTCCTGCCGGGCCCGCTCCTCGACCATTTCCAGGCCTTCCTTCAGGTCGTTGACCTCGGAAGTCAGCCGATCGTTCTCGATCGCGGCCTTGGTGTTGATCTCTTTCTGCCGGGCGAGCGCCTCTTTCTGCTGCGCCACCTGACGCACGCTGCCGCGCCCGGCCCACAACTGCCATTGGAGGATCAACAGCAGCAGCACCAGGATGACCGGGACGACGCGAAAACGCATGCTCTCTGGCGCGCCTCGCTCAGCGAAGGTTGTAGAAGGCGGCCCGGCCCGGGTAGGCGGCCACGTCACCGAGGTCTTCCTCGATGCGCAGCAGCTGGTTGTACTTGGCGATGCGGTCCGAGCGCGACAGCGAGCCGGTCTTGATCTGGCCGGCGTTGGTGCCGACCGCGATGTCGGCGATGGTGCTGTCCTCGGTCTCGCCCGAGCGGTGGCTGATGACCGCGGTGTAGCCGGCGCGCTTGGCCATCTCGATGGCGGCGAAGGTTTCGGTCAGGGTGCCGATCTGGTTGATCTTGATCAGGATCGAATTGGCGATGCCCTTGTCGATGCCTTCCTGCAGGATCTTGGTGTTGGTCACGAAGAGGTCGTCGCCCACCAGTTGCACCTTCTTGCCGAGGCGCTCGGTGAGCAGCTTCCAGCCGTCCCAGTCGCCCTCGTGCATGCCGTCCTCGATGCTGATGATGGGGTACTTGTCGACCCAGGTGGAAAGCATGTCGATCCAGCTTCCGGCCGACAGGCTGAGGTTTTCGCCCGAGAGCTCGTACTTGCCGTCCTTGTAGAACTCGCTCGCCGCGCAGTCCAGGCCAAGCGCGATCTGCGTGCCGGCGGTGTAGCCGGCCTTGTCGATCGCCTCCAGGATCAGCTGGATGGCGGCTTCGTGGTTCTCGACGCTCGGCGCAAAGCCGCCTTCGTCGCCGACCGCGGTGCTGATGCCGCGATCGCCGAGGATTTTCTTGAGCGCGTGGAACACCTCTGCGCCATAGCGGACCGCTTCGCGAAAGCTCGGCGCACCGACCGGGATGATCATGAACTCCTGCAGGTCGAGGCTGTTGTTCGCATGGGCGCCGCCGTTGATGACGTTCATCATCGGTACCGGCAGCTGCATGCCGCCCATGCCGCCGAAGTAGCGGTAGAGCGGCAAGCCGGACTCTTCGGCCGCGGCGCGTGCCACTGCCATCGAGACCGCCAGGGTCGCATTGGCACCCAGCCGGCCCTTGTTGTCGGTGCCGTCGAGGTCGTTCAAAGTGCGGTCGAGAAAGGCCTGCTCGCTCGCGTCGAGCCCGAGCACCGACTCGGAAATCTCGGTGTTGATGTGTTCGACCGCCTTGAGCACGCCCTTGCCGAGATAGCGGCCTTGGTCGCCGTCTCGCAGCTCGATCGCTTCGCGCGATCCGGTGGAGGCGCCCGAGGGCACGGCCGCCCGGCCCATGGTGCCCGATTCGAGCAACACGTCGCATTCGACGGTTGGGTTGCCGCGGCTGTCGAGAATCTCGCGGCCCACGATGTCAACGATTGCGCTCATTCAAATTCCTCTTCGATTACAAGATTCGTGCATTCGCCGCCGCTCTGGGCAGGCGAAGGCTGATGGATTCAGACGCCTTCGACCACGACCATCCGCATCACCGCGGCACCCTCGCGGGCTGCCTTGGCCTTGCCGTATTCGCTCGAGTCGTAGAACCTGCGGGCGGCCGCGACATCGGCGAACTTGAGCAGCACCAGTCGCTGCGGATGCCAGTCGCCCTCGAGCACCTCGACCTTGCCGCCGCGCACGCAGACTTCGGCGCCGTGGGCTTTCATGGCCTCGGTCGACCACTTCTTGTACGCCTCGTACTGGGTCGGGTTGGTGACTTCGACATTGGCGATGACGTAGGCGCTGGTCATGATTGAAAGCTGTCTTCCAGAAAAGCGTTTTTCTTGGCGACTTGGTCGAGCGCGAGCAGCGTCTCGAGCAACGCGCGCATGTGCTTGAGCGGCACGGCGTTGGGGCCGTCGCTCAGCGCGTTGGCCGGGTCGGGATGGGTTTCCATGAAGAGGCCCGCCACGCCGACCGCGACCGCGGCCCGCGAGAGCACCGGCACCATTTCGCGCTGGCCACCCGAACTCGTGCCCTGGCCGCCGGGGAGCTGCACCGAATGGGTGGCGTCGAACACCACCGGGGCGCCAGTCTCGCGCATGATCGCGAGCGAGCGCATGTCCGAGACCAGGTTGTTGTAGCCGAAGCTCGCGCCCCGTTCGCAGGCCATGAAGTTGTCTTCGGCAAGACCCTTTTCGCGGGCGGCTGCCCGGGCCTTGTCGATCACGTTCTTCATGTCGTGCGGCGCGAGGAACTGGCCCTTCTTGATGTTGACCGGCTTGCCCGACTGCGCCACGGCGCGGATGAAATCCGTCTGGCGGCACAGGAAGGCCGGGGTCTGCAGCACGTCGACCACCTTGGACGCTTCGGCGATGTCTTCCTCGGTGTGCACGTCGGTCAGCACCGGAACGCCCAGCTCGCGCCGGAGCTTGGCCAGGATCTCGAGGCCCTTCTCGCGGCCGGGACCGCGAAAGCTGGTGCCGGACGACCGATTGGCCTTGTCGAAGCTGCTCTTGAAGATGAACGGAATGCCGAGCGACCCGGTGATTTCCTTGAGCGTGCCGGCGGTGTCGGTCTGCAACTGCTCCGACTCGACCACGCAGGGGCCGGCGATCAGGAAGAAGGGCTGCCGCAGGCCGATCTCGAAGCCGCAAAGCTTCATGACACCACCTTCAGCGCCATCTTGCCTTCGCTCTGATGCAACAGCGCCGCCTTGATGAAGGCGTTGAAAAGCGGATGGCCGTCCCACGGCGTCGACTTGAACTCGGGGTGGAACTGCACGCCCATGAACCACGGATGAACATCCCGCGGCAGCTCGATGATCTCGGTCAGGTGTTCGCGCTGCGTCAGCGCCGAAATCACCAGGCCCGCACTGCGCAATTGGTCGAGGTAGTTGACGTTGGCCTCGTAGCGATGGCGATGCCGTTCGTTGACCACGTCGCCGTAGATGCTGTGCGCGAGGGTGTCGGGCGCCACGTCGGAGCTTTGCGCACCGAGGCGCATGGTGCCGCCGAGGTCGGACTTGGCGTCGCGGGTCTTGACCGTGCCGTCGCTGTCCTTCCATTCGGTGATGAGCGCGATCACGGGGCAGCTGGTCAACGGATCGAACTCGGTGCTGTTCGCGCCCTTGAGGCCGGCCACGTTGCGCGCGTACTCGATGGTGGCAACCTGCATGCCGAGGCAGATGCCGAGGTAGGGCACCTTGTTCTCCCGCGCGAACCGGGCGGCGGCGATCTTGCCCTCGACGCCGCGCTCGCCGAAACCGCCGGGCACCAGGATCGCGTCGTACTTGGACAGCCGGGCGACGTCTTGCGGCGAGATGGTCTCGGAGTCGATGTAGTGGATCTTCACGCGTGCATGGTTCTTCATGCCCGCGTGCCGCAGCGCTTCGTTGAGCGATTTGTAGCTGTCCGATAGATCGATGTACTTGCCGACGATCGCGATGTTGACCTCGATCTGCGGATTGAGCACTTCCTTGACGAGTTCGTCCCAGCGCTCGAGGTTGGCAGGCGGCGTGTTGAGGCGCAGCTTGTCGCAGATCAGGCCGTCGAGGCCTTGCTGGTGCAGGATGCGCGGCACCTTGTAGATGGTGTCGACATCCCACATCGAGATCACGCCCCACTTGGGCACGTTCGAGAACAGCGAGATCTTCTGGCGCTCCTCGTCCGGGATCGGGCGGTCGGCCCGGCAGAGCAGGATGTCGGCCTGGATGCCGATGGCGCGCAGTTCCTTGGCGGTGTGCTGGGTCGGCTTGGTCTTGAGCTCGCCGGCAGCCGCGATCCAGGGCACGTAGCTGAGATGCACGAAGGCCGAATGGTTCGGGCCCAGGTCGAGGTTCATCTGGCGCACGGCCTCGAGGAAGGGCAGCGACTCGATGTCGCCGACCGTGCCGCCGATCTCGACGATGGCCACATCGACTTCGTGCCCGGTGCCGATGCCGGCGCCGCGCTTGATGTAGTCCTTGATTTCGTTGGTGATGTGCGGAATCACCTGGACCGTGCTGCCGAGGTATTCGCCGCGGCGTTCCTTCTCGAGCACCGACTTGTAGATCTGGCCGGTGGTGAAGTTGTTGGCACGGCGCATGCGCGTGCTGATGAAGCGCTCGTAGTGGCCGAGATCGAGGTCGGTCTCGGCGCCGTCGTCGGTCACGAAGACTTCGCCGTGCTGGAAGGGCGACATCGTGCCGGGATCGACATTGATGTACGGATCGAGCTTGATGAGGGTGACTTTGAGGCCGCGCGATTCGAGGATGGCGGCGAGCGAGGCGGAGGCGATTCCCTTGCCGAGGGAGGACACCACACCACCGGTGACGAAGACGAATTTGGTCATGCCAGGGCCGGCCACGGGAAACCGGATAGTGCGAAATGCGGATTATAGGTCGCGCGTTTTCGCCCTTCGAGCGCGTTGGGCGCCTTCGTGCCCCGACTTACACTTCGGCGATGAGTGAACTCGCCGGCAAGCACATCGTTCTCGGATTGACCGGCGGCATCGCCTGCTACAAGTCGGCCGAGCTGTGCCGGCTCCTGGTCAAGGGCGGCGCCACGGTGCAGGTCGTGATGACCGATTCGGCCCGCGAGTTCATCACCGCGACCACGATGCAGGCGCTGTCGGGCCGACCCGTCTACAGCTCGCAGTGGGATGCGCGCGAGCCGAACAACATGCCGCACATCAACCTGAGCCGTGAGGCCGATGCGATCCTGCTCGCGCCCGCCAGTGCCGACTTCATCGCCCGGCTGGTGCAGGGTCGCTCCGACGAGTTGCTGAGCCTCCTGTGCCTGGCGCGGCCGGTCGACCGGGTGCCGCTTCTGATCGCACCGGCGATGAACCGCGAGATGTGGGTGCATCCGGCCACCCAGCGCAACCTGCGCCAGGTCGCGGCCGACGGTGCGCGCGTGCTGGGCGTCGGCAACGGCTGGCAGGCCTGCGGCGAAACCGGCGACGGCCGGATGCTGGAGGCCGCGCAGCTCTACGAAGAAGTGGTGGCGCAGTTCCAGCCCAAGCTCCTGGCTGGCCAGCACGTGGTGGTGACGGCCGGCCCGACCTTCGAGGCGCTCGACCCGATTCGCGGCATCACCAATCATTCGTCCGGCAAGATGGGCTTCGCCGTCGCACGGGCGGCGCGCGAGGCCGGCGCCGAGGTCACGCTGATCGCAGGACCGGTACACCTGCCGACGCCGCGCGGCGTCCGGCGCATCGACCTGCAATCGGCACGCGAGATGCTCGAGGCCACGGTCTCCGCGACCGCGGCCGCCACGGTCTTCGTCGCCACCGCCGCGGTGGCCGACTGGCGGCCGGCCACGCACAGCGCGCAAAAGATCAAGAAGGACGGCAGCGGACAGCCGCCGGTGCTTCACTTCGTCGAGAACGAGGACATCCTGCAGACCATCGCGCAAGGGCAGCGTGCCCAAAGCGGCGCGCTTTTCTGCGTCGGCTTCGCGGCCGAAAGCGAGAACCTGGTGGCGCATGCCACCGCCAAGCGGGAGCGCAAGGGCATCCCGCTCCTGGTCGGGAACATCGGTCCATTGACCTTCGGGCAGGACGACAACAGCCTGCTCCTGGTCGACCAGTCCGGCACGCGAGAACTCCCCCGCGCATCCAAGCTGAGCTTGGCGCGGCAACTGGTGGCCGAGATCGCGGCGCGCCTGCCGACGAAAGGATGAGCCGATGAACCCGCAATGGAACACCCCGCCGAACGGCGACTTCGCGAGCTACGTGGAGCGGCTTTCGGCCCAAAGCGCCTTACCGCGCCGGGAGCAGGACGAGGGCGCGCATGGGCTCGACATCGGCATGTCGCCTTCCGGCGAGCCGCACGGCGACTTGTCGGATGCAGCGGCCGCGCTGCGCCGGCGGCTTCAATCCAATGGCGAGGCGCAGCCCGCGGCGCACACCGGGCGGCCTGGTCCGCAGGTTTTGAAGGCCGCAGCTGCGATCTGGGTGGTCGCGATGGTGGCGATGGTGTTCGTCGGACTGCCGCTGATCCTGGTGCTGGCGCTCTTCGCGGTCGGCGTCTGGCTCGCGGCCAAGTTCCGCCACCTGTTGTTGCCGGCCGGCATGGATTGGAAGACTTATCTCGAGAACGCGGCCCGCGCGCAGCAGATGCGCGTACCCAAGAAGTAGGCCGCTCTTCAAACCTTTGGAATCTGTTAATTGAAAGTCGATCTTCGAATCCTCGATGCGCGGATGCGCGACGCCTTGCCGGCCTACGGCACCACCGGAAGCGCGGGTCTCGACCTGCGGGCCTGCCTCTACCAGCCGATCACCCTGGCGCCGAATGCCTGCGAACTGGTGGGCACCGGCATCGCGATCCACCTGGCCGACCCGGGCTATGCAGCCTTGATCCTTCCGCGATCGGGCCTTGGCCACAAGCACGGCATCGTGCTGGGCAACCTGGTCGGGCTGATCGACAGCGACTACCAGGGCGAGCTCAAGGTCAGCGCCTGGAATCGAAGCGACGTGCCCTTCGTGCTGCAGCCGATGGAGCGGCTCGCCCAGCTGGTGATCGTTCCGGTGCAGCAGGCCGAGTTCAACCTGGTGAGCGACTTCTCGCCGACAGCGCGGGGCGAGGGCGGCTACGGTTCGACCGGCCGGCACTGAACGCCACCCGGCTTCGCACAGTTGCCGGCGCGTCCTGTAGGCGCCGGACTGCAGCGAGCCGAATCCTGCGCCCACAGGTAAAGCCTGGAACTTGGGTCGCCAGCGAGTCTTCGAAGTCCGAGGATGAAGGCACCGTCATCGGAGATCGTTCCGGGACGTTGAGGCATCTACCGGACGCGACCCGCGTCCGTCATCGAGGAGTACACACCATGAAGATCTCAACCCGCTCGCTATCTCTCTCGGCTTCGGTTCTGGCATTGGCGACGCTCACCGCCTGCGTGGCGCCGGCGCCGGTCTACCAGACGAGCCGCTATCCCTACCAGGCACCGCAGCCGGTCGCACAGGCGCCTTACGTCGAGTACGGCCAGGTTGCGAACATCGAGGTCATTCGAAGCGAAACGCAGGGTACCGGCACGACCGGCGGCGGCGCAGTGGCCGGTGGCGTGCTGGGCGGCGTGGTCGGCAACCAGTTCGGCCGCGGCGGTGGACGTGCCGCAGCCACGGCGCTGGGCGTGGTCGGCGGCGCGTTGCTCGGCAACAGCATCGAGGCGAACCGCAATGGTCCGCGCGCCTACGAGAGCTATCGCCTGTCGATCCAGACCGAGAACGGCGCGTACCGTGCCTTCGATGTGGCCTCTCCGGGCGACCTGCGGATCGGCGACCGGGTGAGGATCGAAGGCGGGCAGATCTCGCGCATGTAAGGTCGGCGGCGTTTAGTGCAGGTGCCCGCCAGGCGGTGGCATCGACGGCAGCTTGAAGAAGCCGGTGCCGGCGGTGCCGCGGCCGATCTCCTCTTCAGTCGCTGCACGCACCGAGCGCACGGTGAGGTCGAGGCGGATGGCAATGCCCGCGAGCGGATGATTGCCGTCGAGCACCAGGTGGTCCGGGTACACCTCGGACACGGTGTAGATCGCCTCCCTCGGCATCTCCGCGCTCACGCCGTTCGGCAGCGCCGCGCCGTCGAAGGTCATGCCTTCCTCGGTGCCCTCCGGGAACAGCTCGCGCTTCTCGAGAAACAGCAGTTGGTCGTTGAAGTCGCCGAAGGCTTGCTCCGGCTCGAGCTGCAATTGCACGCGGGCGCCCGGTTCGTGCCCCTGCAAGGCGGATTCGATCGCGGCAAAAAGGTCGTCGCCACCGACCAGGAACTCGACCGGATCGTCCAGCACGTCGAGCAGTTCGCCGAGCGTGTCCTTCAAGGTCCAGGTCAGGCCGACCACGCATTGTTCAGAAATTTCCATTGAATAATTCTCCCATGGACATTCATCGGTCATCGCCCTTGCTGGGCGGGCTCAGCCCCTCGCAATTCATGCGGCGTCACTGGCACAAGAAGCCCTTGTGGATCAAGCAGGCCGTGCCCGACATCGTGGCACCGATCGAGCGGCAGGAGCTGTTCGAATTGGCATCGCGCGAAGGCGTCGAATCACGCCTGATACGGCGCAAGGCCGACGCGAGCTGGACCCTGCGCCGGGGTCCGCTCGCTCGCGCGGCGTTGCCGCCGTTGAAGCAGCCGGGCTGGACCTTGCTGGTGCAAGGCGTCGACCTGCACCGCGATGCCGCCTACGAACTGTTGCAGCGCTTTCGCTTCGTGCCCGATGCACGCCTCGACGACCTGATGATCAGCTATGCCAGCAACGAGGGCGGTGTCGGGCCGCATGTCGACAGTTACGACGTCTTTCTGCTCCAGGTACGGGGCAAGCGGCGTTGGTCGATCGGCAAGCCGCGCAGCATGGCGCTGGTGCCCGGCCTTCCGCTCAAGATCCTCGCCGACTTCGAGCCGGAGGAGAGCCACGTACTCGAACCCGGCGACATGCTCTACCTGCCGCCGCATTACGCCCACGATGGCGTGGCGGTCGGCGACGACTGCATGACCTGCTCGATCGGCCTTCGTGCGCCGGCAGCGAGACCGCTGGGTGCGGAGCTGCTGTCGCGCATCGCGGAAGCAGCTGCCGAAACGCTCGAAGATGAGCAGGACGGTCCGGGGCAGTTCGGTGAAGCAGCCTCCGCACTGCGCAAGGGGCACTACCGCGATCCTTCGCAACCGGCATCGACCACGCCAGCGGCGATGCCTGCAGCATTGCAATCGTTCGCGCGCAACGCGGTGCTCGATGCGTTGCGCAATCAGGATGTCGTCGATCGATCGCTTGGCGAGTTGCTGACCGAACCGAAGCCCGATACCTGGTTCGACCCGGGCGAGCGACTCGACCCTGCACGCGGCGTGAGCCTCGACCGTCGCACCCGGATGCTCTACGACGATCGCCATCTCTTCATCAACGGCGAAAGCTTTCGCGCCGCAGGCCGCGATGCCCGCCTGATGCATCGGCTCGCGGATCGACGTTCGCTCGATGCGAGCGACCTGAAGTCCGCCAGCGCACAAGCCATCGAGCTGCTTGCCGATTGGTGCGAGGCGGGGTGGGCGCATGGCCACTGAAGCGAATCAGCCGGATCTTGCGCGCGGTCCGTTCGATGGCCGGCATGCCTTTCACGATCTGCTTCGATCGGCTTTGCAGGAAGCGGCCGGGCAGCAATGGCGCGAGATCTTGCTCTGCGATCCGGATTTCGCGGACTGGCCGCTGGGCGAGCGGGCCGTGGCCGATGCGCTGCAGGCATGGTCGTCGAACGGCCGCAAGCTGGTGTTGCTCGCTCGGCGCTTCGACGCGTTCGACCGCCAGCATGCGCGCTTCGTCCATTGGCGTCGCCTGTGGAGCCACATCGTGGAATGCCGTGCCTGCGACGGTCCGGGGCTGCCGGACGTGCCGAGCGGCATGTGGACGCCTTCGTGGTTCGTGCATCGCATCGACGTCGAGCGCGCACGAGGCACGTGTGGCATCGATCCCGCCGGACGAAAGCAGTTGCGCGAGCGCGCCGATGAGTGTCTGAGGCACTCGAGGCCTGCGTTTCCGGCAACGACGCTGGGCTTGTAAGCCAATGCCGCGAATCTCGCCGTGAGTGGTCCGGAGGGCAGATCGCCCGCCTAGAATTTTTTCTCAAGACATCATCCTTAGGAGCCAATGCAATGAGAAATTCCAAAACCCTGCTGATCGCATCCATCGTCGCGGCTGCCGCGCTCACGGCTTGCGGCAAGAAGGACGAGGCGCCTGCAGTGGTCACCCCGCCGCCCGCATCGGTGACGCCACCCGCCAGCTCGACACCTTCCACCACCACGCCGCCGGCCGATGCCACCACCACCCCGGCGCTGCCGAGCTCTTCGTCGCCGACCTCCAACGTGACGCCGGATTCGTCCTCGTCGTCGGCTGCTTCGCCCACGCCGTCGCCGGCCGCTTCTTCGGCACTCGACGCGGCCAATGCGGCGACCGAGGCTGCCAAGAAGGAATCGGCGCCCAAGCAGTAAGCATCGGGCTTGCGAATCGACAAGGCCGCCCTCGGGCGGCCTTTGTCATTGATGGCGGGGATGCCGGCTCGAACGGCTACAAGTCGAGCCAGGCCGAGCCTTCGGCCGCATCGGCGGTGAGCATGTCGCGCTCTGCACCACCCAGGGCCTCGGCCATCAGTCGGCGGACGATGTCGGGCCGATTGTTCTGTTCGCTGAGGTGCGCGGCCAGCACATGCCGCAAGCCATCGTGCAGCAAGGTCCGGGCAATCTCGGCTGCCGCGCTGTTCGACAGGTGGCCGTAGTTGCCGCCGACCCGCAGCTTGAGAAAGGGCGGATAGGCCGAAGCCGCCAGCAAGTCGACGTCGTGATTGAACTCCAGCAGCAAGGCGTCGACCTTCTGCAGTTGTCCGATCACGTGCGGTGTCACGTGGCCCAGGTCGGTGAGCACGCCGAGCGTGCGGTTGCCGTCGCTGCACCGAAGCTGAAGCGGCTCGCGCGCGTCGTGCGGCACCGTGAAGGGCCGGACCTGCAACTCGCCGACATCGATGGCCATGCCGTCGCGGGCCAGCCGAAGGCGGCCTTCGTAGTCGTGTCCGCCGTTGGCGAGCCAGGTCCCCTCGCTCATCCAGACCGGGATGCGGTCGCGCTTGGAAAGATTGCGGGCGCAGCCGATGTGGTCGCCGTGCTCGTGCGTGATGAAGACGGCATCGATATCGCTCGCGGCCAGCCCGGCCCGTGCAAGCCGCTTGTCGAGTTCGCGAATGCCGAAGCCGCAATCGATCAGGAGGCGCGAGGTGCGCCCCTCGCTGCGCGCTTCGACGAGGGTGGCGTTCCCGGTGCTGCCGCTGCCCAGGCTGCGAAATCGCAGCATCGTCCGATCAGGCAGGCAGGCCACGAGTCCTGCCGTGGCGAGACTCGCGGGGATGACGAACTTGCATCACTTCAGGTCGTCGGCGATGACCTGGACGATGCGCTGCGCGTTGGCGGAGCCCTCCGGCGCGCCGGCTTCGTTCTGGACCGAAACCGTGCTGGCCTCGCCCGCGCTCTTGACGACGATGCGGAACTTGAGCGGCGCCTCCGCCTTCGAGCTGCTGAAGAGCTTGCCGAAGAAGCCGGGCTCGCCCTTGTCGGCATTCGGCGTCACGTAGCGCACGAAGTAGGTTCCGGCGGCGCGGTCGCGGTCCTCGACGGTGAAGCCGGTGCGATCGAGCGCCAGCCCGACCCGGCGCCAAGCCCGGTCGAAGTTCTCGTTGATCTGGACCACCGGCCGGCCGCCCTCGTTGGCGATGCGCGCGGTCTGGGCCGGAGCCTGGGTCGCCGCGAGGATCTTCGACTGCTCTTGCGAAACGCCGAGCTTGACCATCAGCCGACGCAGGAATTCGGCCTCGAGTTCGGGATCGGAAGCGCGAGGCTGCCAGCTGGTCTGGTCCTTGCGCACGCTGGTGTAGATCTCTTCCATGCCGCGGTGGCTGACGAAGATCTCGGTGCTGCCGTCGGGCCGGCGTTCGAGCCGGGTGCGGAAGCGATCGAGTTCGCCGGTCGAGTAGACCGAATCGACCAGCTTGCCGAGCGTGCTGCGGATGATGTCCTGCGGCAGCTTGGCGCGGTTCTCGGCCCAGTCGGTTTCCATGATGCCGAGGTTGCGCTGGTCGGTGGTGAGCAGGAAACCGCTTTCCTGCCAGAAGTCGCGCACCGGTTCCCAGATCTTCTCGGCCGGCCGGTTGACCACCAGCCAGCGCTGGGTGCCCGAGCGCTCCATGCGAACGTCACCGACATTGCTGACGGCGGTCGGAAGGCCGGGCTGGTTGGTCATGCCGGCCTGGTACGAATTGGCGCTGACCGCACCGCCCGGCACCGCATAGCGGTTCTCGCGAGAGAGCTGGGTCAGGTCGGGTGGAACCTCGAGGCTCGGCGCCTTGCCGGCGCTCTTGTAGTCGATCTTGTCGCTCTCGAGGATCGAGCAGGCGGCGAGACTGGCCACCAGAGCCAGCAGTGCGAATCGCGAAAGGGTGTTCAACGTCATCTTCCTCTTTGGAAATGGGGTGCTCGGTGCGCTCGGTTCGAGCATCGACAAGCGGCGGTTGCCGCGCCAACCGATTCGTGCGGACCGGGCTGTCGACTCTGAGCGATGTGAAAGCAAAAGGTTGCCGAATTGTGTTCGAAGGGGTTGCGAGCCTTGCTCAATCGTTGAGCAGGCCGCAATCGCGCAGGGCGGTCTCGACCACCGCATGGGCGGCGGGCGAAAGCGGCGTGAGGGGCAGCCGAAGACCGGCCTCGCAAAGCCCCATGCGCGCCATGGCCCACTTGAGCGGAATCGGATTGGGCTCGACGAACAGATGCTTGTGCAGCGGCATCAGTTCGAACTGGATCTGCATGGCACGGCGGGCATCGCCGGCGAGTGCCGCGACGCACAGTTCGTGCATCTTGCGGGGCGCGACGTTGGCGGTCACGCTGATGTTGCCGTGGCCGCCGCAGAGCATGAGGGCGACGGCGGTCGGGTCGTCGCCCGAGTAGACGGAGAAGCCCTTGGGCAGATCGCGGATCAGCCACTGCGCCCGCTCGATGTTGCCGGTGGCTTCCTTGATGCCGATGATGCCGGGCACCTGTGCCAGCCGCAGCACGGTCTCGTGCGCCATATCGGCCACGGTGCGGCCGGGCACGTTGTAGAGGACCACCGGCAGGTCGCCCACCGCCTCGGCGATGGCCTTGAAGTGCTGGTACTGGCCTTCCTGGGTCGGCTTGTTGTAGTAGGGCACGACCTGCAACTGCGAATCGGCACCGACGCCTTTAGCGAAGCGGGCGAGCTCGATGGCTTCGCGGGTGGAATTGGCGCCGCAGCCCGCCATCACCGGAACGCGGCCCTTGGCCTGCTCGACCGACACCCGGATGATTTCGCAGTGTTCCTCGACATCGAGCGTCGGCGATTCGCCGGTGGTGCCGACCACGCCGAGGCAGTCGGTGCCTTCGTCGATGTGCCAGTCGATCAGTTTGCGAAGGGCAGGGTAGTCGACGCTGCCATCTTCATGCATCGGCGTGGCAAGGGCGACGATGCTGCCTGTCAATTGCTCCACGGAAGGTCTCTTTGGGTTTGCAGGTAAACGCGCATTCTACTAAGGCAGGTTCTCGGGAAGACCCTGGGGGAAAAGCCGATGCCGGAGGGGCGCGGAACCCTCCGCATCCGCTTCGTTGACCGCCGCGATGCGCTGCACGAAGCGCGGCGGCGATTCAAGAAAGCCATGCTCGTACGCGACGACCCGAAGCCCTGCGCACAAGCCGAGGAGTTCGCCGGGCGCCAGCAGGAAGTCGGGGCGCGACGGCTTGCCGACGGTTTCGTTGCCCTCGGCAAAGGTCTCGTACAACAGCACCCCGCCCGGTGCCAGCGCCGCGAGCAGCCTGGGGAACAGCGGACGCCACAGGTAGTTGGTGACCACGACCGCGCCGAACACCTGCCCCTCGAACGGCCAGGCACCTTGTTCGATGTCCGCCCGTTGCGTGCGGCCGAACGACGAGGCGGTCGCTAGCGCTTCTTCTGACCGGTCGACGCCGACCACCGGATGGCCGCGCGCCGCGAACCACTGCATGTGCCGGCCGGTGCCGCAAGCCACGTCGAGCACGCTCGCGCCGGATGCGACCAGGTGCGACCACCGCGCAATCCACGGCGAAGGCGCCAGCGCCAGCTCGCTCGGCCGCATCAGAAGCAGGCCCAGATCTGCTCCGCCAGCACCACCAGGAAGGCCGGCCTCGTATACATCGCGAACACGCCGGCGAGCACTGCGGCGGCACCGATCCAGGCGGCGGCCTGCAGCAGGCGGTGGCGCGGGTTTCGTGCGGTGGAGGAGGCCATGGGCTGGGTGCGTCGGACGATCGACTCAGGCGGCGCTCGGCGCGGCGCGGACGATCGCGCCTTCCTTGACCGGCAGGTTGATCAGCGCGGCGAAGATGCCGAGCGCGATCGCGATGTACCAGACCACGTCGTAGCTGCCGGTCCGGTCGTACAGCACCCCGCCCAGCCACACGCCGAGGAAGGAGCCGACCTGGTGGCTCAGGAACACGAAGCCGCTCAGCATCGAAAGGTGCGCCACGCCGAAGATCTGCGCCACCAGCGCATTGGTCGCGGGAACGGTCGAGAGCCAAAGGAAGCCGATGACTGCCGCGAACACATAGGTCGAGAGCGGAGAGATCGGCGCCATCAGGAAGAGTGCGATCGCGATGGCGCGGCCGAAATAGATGGCCGCCAGGATCTTGCGCTTGGAAAAGCGCTGGCCCAGCGTCCCGGCCAGGTAGGTGCCGAAGATGTTGAAGAGGCCGATCAAGGCCAATGCATAGCTCGCGACCTCCGGACCGAGCCCCTTGTCGCGCAGATAGCTCGGCATGTGAACGCCGATGAAGACGACCTGGAAGCCGCAGACGAAGTAGCCCGCCGTGATCAGCCCGAAGCTGGGGTAGCGGAAGGCCTCGGCCACCGCCTGCAGGATGGTCTGGTTGCGAGCCGCCACGCCCCCGCCGCTGCGTCGTGGCTCGCGCAAGCCGAATGCCAGCGGCACGATCACCAGCACCATCATCGCCAGCACGATGAGCGCCGAATGCCAGCCGAGCCGGGCGATCAGCTGCCCCTCGATCGGCACCATGAGGAACTGGCCGAACGAGCCCGCTGCGGCCGCGACGCCCATTGCCCAGGATCGCTTCTCGGGAGGCAGCTGGCGGCCGATGACGCCGTAGATCACGGCGTAGGTCGTGCCCGCCTGCGCGGCGCCGATCAGCACGCCGGCGGTCAGAGTGAACATCAGCGGCGACGTCGAGAGCGCCATGCCGACCAGGCCGAGCGCATAGCAGGCGGCGCCGATGAGCAGCACCCGGAAGGCGCCCAGCTTGTCCGCGAGCATGCCGGCGAAGACGCCGATCACGCCCCACGAAAGGTTCTGGATCGCGATCGCAAACGAGAAGGCGGCGCGGGACCAATCCTTTTCCTGGGTGATCGGCTGCAGCCAGAGCCCGAACCCGTGCCGGATGCCCATCGAAAGCGTCACGACCATCGCGCCGCAGATCAGGACCTGTTTGACCGACAGGAGCGGTGAGTTGGCTTGCATCCCGAGGAATGTAAACAATCTGGACGCAAAGCGCCTGTCGTGGCCAGGCCGGCATTGTTGATGAATACGGCGCCGATTGATGCGTGCGGCGCTGCCTCGGCATCGTCTGTATGGACATACAGCCTTCCGGGCTGCCGGGCATAGAATCCGCCGAATGGCGACTCCCCCCAAGACACCTCCCGCATATTCCGAAGGCTCCATTCGAGTTCTCAAGGGCCTCGAGCCCGTCAAGCAGCGGCCGGGCATGTACACCCGCACCGACAACCCGCTGCACATCATCCAGGAAGTACTGGACAACGCGGCCGACGAGGCGCTCGCCGGCTACGGCAAGAAGATCAAGGTCGTCCTGCACCAGGACGGCTCGGTCAGCGTCGAGGACGACGGCCGCGGCATTCCGTTCGGCTTGCATCCCGAAGAGAAGGCGCCCGTGGTCGAACTGGTCTTTACCCGGCTGCACGCCGGCGGCAAGTTCGACAAGGGCTCCGGCGGCGCCTACAGCTTCTCGGGCGGCCTGCATGGCGTCGGCGTCTCGGTCACCAATGCGCTGTCGAAGCGGCTCGAAGTGACGTCCTATCGCGAAGGCTCCGTTGCGCAGCTGGCCTTCGCTGCCGGCGATGTGGTCGAGAAGCTCAAGATCCGGCCGCAGGAGCTCGGCGGCAGCGCCAACGACGAAGGCGGCAAGGACCGCCGCCAGGGCACCACCGTGAGGGCCTGGCCCGACCCCAAGTATTTCGAGTCGCCGCTGCTGCCGCAGAACGAACTCACGCACCTTCTGCGCAGCAAGGCCGTGCTGATGCCCGGCGTCACGGTCACCTTGGTCATCGAGAAAACCCGCGAGACCCAGCAATGGCTCTACAAGGGCGGCCTGCGCGACTACCTGATGCAGACGCTGAACGGCGAGCCGGTGATTCCGCTCTTCGAAGGCGCAGGCCATGCCGACAAGAACGCGGACAACTTCGCCGAGGGCGAGGGCGCCGATTGGTGCGTGGCCTTCACCGAAGACGGGCAGCCGGTGCGTGAGAGCTACGTCAACCTGATTCCCACCAGCGCTGGCGGTACCCACGAAAGCGGCCTGCGCGACGGCCTCTTCAATGCCGTGAAGAGCTTCGTCGAACTGCATTCGCTGCTGCCCAAGGGCGTCAAGCTGCTGCCCGAGGACGTGTTCGCCCGCGCCTCGTATGTGTTGTCGGCCAAGGTGCTCGACCCGCAGTTCCAGGGCCAGATCAAGGAGCGGCTCAATTCGCGCGACGCGGTGCGGCTGGTATCGAGCTTCGTGCGGCCCGCGCTCGAACTGTGGCTCAACCAGCATGTCGACTACGGCCGCAAGCTCGCCGAGCTGGCGATCAAGGCCGCGCAGACCCGCCAGCGCGCCGGGCAGAAGGTCGAGAAGCGCAAGGGCTCCGGCGTCGCCGTGCTGCCGGGCAAGCTCACCGATTGCGAAAGCAAGGACATCGCGCACAACGAGGTCTTCCTGGTCGAGGGCGACTCGGCCGGCGGCAGTGCCAAGATGGGACGCGACAAGGAGAGCCAGGCGATCCTGCCCCTTCGCGGCAAGGTCCTGAACACCTGGGAGGTCGAGCGCGACCGGCTCTTCGCCAACACCGAGATCCACGACATCTCGGTCGCGATCGGCGTCGATCCGCACGGCCCCGAAGACACGCCCGACCTGTCGGGCCTGCGCTACGGCAAGGTCTGCATCCTGAGCGATGCGGATGTCGACGGCTCGCACATCCAGGTGCTGCTCCTTACGCTGTTCTTCCGCCATTTCCCGAAGCTCATCGAGACCGGGCACGTGTACGTTGCCAAGCCGCCGCTCTTCCGGGTCGATGCGCCGGCACGCGGCAAGAAGCCGGCTTCGAAGGTGTATGCACTGGACGAAGGCGAACTGGTCGCCATCCTCGACAAGCTGCGCAAGGACGGCGTGCGCGAAGGTGCCTGGAGCATCAGCCGTTTCAAGGGACTCGGCGAAATGAGCGCCGAGCAGCTCTGGGAAACCACGCTCAACCCGGACACCCGGCGGCTGTTGCAGGTTCGGCTCGGCCGCTTCGACATCACCGGTACGCAGGGCGAAATCACCAAGCTCATGGGCAAAGGCGAGGCAGCAGCCCGTCGCGAGCTGATGGAGCTGCGTGCGGACGACGTCGAAATCGACGTCTGAGTCGCCGCGGTGGATGGACGGATGGGTTTCGATGCTGCGCGCAGTCCTCCTCTCTCTGGTCCTGCTGGTCGCGTCGGGGGCCGCCGTGGCGGCCGACATCTACGGCTACATCGACGAACGCGGCGTGGCGCACTTCGCCTCGGAGAAGGTCGACGAGCGTTACCAGCTTTTCTTTCGGGGCGGGCAGAGCTTCGACACGGCGGACGGCATCGCGCCGCTCGGCAAAACCGGCCGCAACCTGGTGTCGCCGAATGCCAAGGCACCGGCCGCATCGCAGACTTTGCTGGCCTTGTTCGAGGCCTCGCCTCATTACAAGACCGCCAAGACGGCCCTGCGCGACGCGGCGCGGCGCCATGCCATCGACTACGAACTGCTGCAGGCGCTGATCGCCACCGAATCCGGCTTCGATGCACAGGCGGTCTCGCCCAAGGGTGCGCTCGGACTGATGCAGCTGATGCCGGCGACGGCCGCGCGCTACGGCGTGGTGGGCGACCGCCGTACGCCGATCGAGAAAAAGCTTTTCGATCCGCGCATCAACGTCGCGGCCGGCTCGCGCCATCTGCGTGACCTGATCCAGGCCTACCCCGGCCAGCTCGAGCTGGCACTGGCGGCCTACAACGCCGGCGCGGGTGCGGTCGAGCGGGCCGGCAACAGGGTGCCGAACTATCGCGAGACGCAGAACTACGTGCGCACGGTGCTGCAGCTCTACGCTTTTCTCAAACCCGCCGTCGCCGGTCCGCAGGGTGGGCAGCCCGGCCGCATCCGCATGGAGCTGATGCCGCGCGGCGGCGCGATCGGCCGCGGCAACCTGCCGCCCGCGATGGCCCCCGAGCTGCCTTCGATGAAACCTGAACCTGCCGAGGGCGATGCCATCGGCGCGCCCAGCCTGCGACTGGACAGCACCCTCCGGCCCCGCGCCCGTTAGCTCCGCAAGCAAAGGCGCCGCCGATTTCCAGGGCGGCGCCGACGCCCTCACTACACTTCCAACGCTTTTCTCCTTCAGATCGATCCATGGATTCCCAATCACCGCTCGACCTCTTGCCGCCCGATGACGGAGACGGCGATACCGCGCTGACCCTGGCCGACTACGCCCAGACGGCGTATCTCGAATATGCGCTCAGCGTGGTCAAGGGCCGGGCCCTGCCGGACGTGAGCGACGGCCAGAAGCCGGTCCAGCGCCGCATCCTTTATTCGATGTCTCGCATGGGGCTCGGCTACGGCGGCGCGAACAACACGGTCGGTGCCAAGCCGGTCAAGAGCGCGCGGGTGGTCGGCGACGTGCTCGGCCGCTTTCATCCGCACAGCGACCAGGCGGCCTACGACGCGCTGGTCCGCATGGCGCAGGATTTCTCGCAGCGCTATCCGCTGGTCGACGGCCAGGGCAATTTCGGCAGCCGCGACGGCGACGGCGCCGCGGCCATGCGCTACACCGAGGCGCGGCTCGCCCGCATCACCAGCTTGCTGCTCGACGAGATCGACGAAGGCACGGTCGACTTCATTCCCAACTACGACGGCTCCACCGACGAGCCGCGACTGCTGCCGGCCCGCCTGCCGTTCACGCTGCTCAATGGCGCGAGCGGCATCGCGGTCGGGCTCGCCACCGAGATCCCGAGCCACAACCTGCGCGAAATCGCCGACGCCTGCGTGGCCCTCATCAAGAGCAACGGCAAGCTCTCCGACGAAGAACTGCTGCAACTGGTGCCCGGCCCCGACTACCCGGGCGGCGCGCAGATCATCAGCCCGGCTGGCGACATCGCCGACGCCTACCGCACCGGGCGAGGCTCGCTCAAGGTGCGTGCCCGCTGGAAGATCGAGGACCTGGCACGCGGCCAGTGGCAGCTGGTCGTCAACGAACTTCCACCCGGCGTCAGCACGCAGAAGGTGCTGGAGGAAATCGAGGAGATCACCAACCCGAAGATCCGTGCCGGCAAGAAGGCCTTGAGCGCCGAGCAGACCCAGCTCAAGGCGGCCGTGCTGTCGGTGCTGGACGTGGTGCGCGACGAATCGAGCAAGGACGCGGCGGTGCGGCTGGTGTTCGAGCCCAAGACCTCGCGCATCGGCCAGGAGGAGTTCATCACCACGCTGCTCGCGCAGACCTCGCTCGAAAGCTCCTCGCCGATCAACCTCACCATGGTGGGCATCGACGGCAAGCCGACCCAGAAGTCGCTGCGCCAGATGCTGAACGAGTGGATCGCGTTTCGCGAGATCACGGTCGAGAAGCGTTCGCGCCATCGGCTCGGCAAGGTTCAGGACCGGATCCACATCCTCGAAGGGCGGCAGCTGGTGCTGCTCAACATCGACGAGGTGATCGCCATCATCCGCGCGGCCGACGAGCCGAAGGCGGCGCTCATCGCGCGTTTCGCCTTGAGCGAGCGGCAGGCCGAGGACATCCTCGAGATCAGGCTGCGCCAGCTCGCGCGGCTTGAAGCCATCAAGATCGAGCAGGAGCTGAAGGGCCTTCGCGAGGAGCAGAAGAAGCTGGAAGACATCCTGGGCAGCCCGGCCGCGTTGCGCCGGTTGCTGATCAAGGAAATCGAGGCGGATGCACGCACCTTCGAGGATCCGCGGCGTACGCTGATCCAGGCCGAGAAGCGCGCGGTGGCCGAGGTTCGCGTGGTCGACGAACCGGTCACGGTGATCGTGTCGCAGAAGGGCTGGGTGCGCACGCAAAAGGGCTGGGCCACCGATCGCGCGCCCGGCAGCGCGCCACCCGAGTACAGCTTCAAGTCGGGCGATGCGCTCTACGGCGCCTTCGAATGCCGCACGGTCGACACGCTCCTGGTGTTCGGCACCGCCAAGGACAAGGTGGTGCGGGTGTACACCGTGCCGGTGGCGTCGCTTCCGGGCGGCCGCGGCGACGGACAGCCGGTGACCACCCTGATCGACCTGGAGAGCGGCACCCAGGTCGCGCACTGCTTCGCCGGCCCGGCGACCGCGGCGCTGCTGCTTTCGAACACCGGCGGCTATGGCTTCATCGCGTCGGTCGAGAACATGATGTCGCGCCAGCGCGGCGGCAAGGCCTTCATCGACGTCGGCGAGGGCGAGCAGCTGTGCCGGCCCTCGCTGGTGGGCGGCGCGAGCGGCGCCGAGCCGATGCCTGCCGCGACCCACGTGGCCTGTGCGTCGACCGGCGGCCGCATCCTGACCTTTCCGATCCTGGAGATGAAGGCGCTGCCCAAGGGCGGCCGCGGCCTCACCTTGATCGACCTCGAGGCCAAGGACACGCTGGCCGGCGCGGTGGCCTATACACGCAGCGTGCGCATCGAGGGCATCGGACGCGGCGGCAAGGAGCGCGAGGAGACTCTGGAGATCCGGTCCCTCAACAACGCAGGCGGTGCGAGGGCTCGCAAGGGCAAGGCGGCAGACCTCGGCTTCAAGCCGTCTCGCATCCTTCGCGTGCTGTGAATCCGATGCAGATGGATTTCGGCACGTTCGGCTTGGTCGTCCTGATGGCGAGCGGCGCCTGCACCTTCCTGCTTGCGCGATGGCTGGGCAATCGATGGCGGCAGAAGCGGCGCGACAAGCAACGTGCGGCGGCGGAGGCGCAACAGAGTCGGCAGGTGAGAAGGGCGCGCGAGCGGCAACGGGGGCGCGAGCGGTAGGGGTTCGGTCGAGAGCCGCGACGCGATCGCGGGCGTCAGTGCGCTTCGAGCATGTTTTGCACCCTGAGATGTTCGTTTTGCACAGCCAGGTGCAGTGGGGTCAGACCCATGACGTTGACAACATTCGTTCGTGCTCCGCGTTCCAACAGCAGCCGTACGATGTCTGCATGTCCTTTTCGCGCAGCAACATGCAATGGGGTATCGGTCGACAGGTCGAAGAGGTTCTTCTTGGCGCCTAGGTCGAGCAACAGCGTCACCAACATCGGGTCGTTGTTGCTGGCTGCATGAGTCAGGGGCGTCGTTTCATGCGATTTTTTCGCCAATGTCGTGATGCCTTCCTTCGCGGCGCAGAAGTCCTGCCAGTAATCCCTTTCCTTGTACCGCTTGAGAGCGAGGCAAAGCGGGCTGTCGAAGGCTGCGTCGGCCTCTGCCTGAGGCGGCCGCTTGCTGGTGATCCTCCAGGCTTGCTTGCCGTTGCACAGTGCAAGGCAGTACAGCAACTGATACCGGACGTCCGCAAGCATTTCTGCCGCCAGCAAGGGCTCGAGTAGCCGCAGGAGGCTCGGTTCTTCGATGCCTTCGACGATTGTCCGGAGCACAGGGATCAGCAAGAGTCGACGAAGGGCTTGCGGTCCGGGCAGCTCCGCGGGCGGCTCCTCGGTGAGCAGCGATAGCAAGGTTCTTGAATTCAAGTGCGAGTCGATGTCGGATGCATTCTCGAGCCAGGCATGGCTGCACAGGACCTGCAGTTCGACATTGTCATAGGGGGCACCTGCTTCGACCAGGAGCCGAGCGACTTGCATTGCACTGCGGCGTCTAGCTGCCTGGTAGAGCTTGGGGTCCAAAGGGTTGGCGATCAGAGACTGCAAGAGGGTTCGGTTGTGCTCATCGATCGATTGGACAGATGCCTTGTGCCTGAGCAGTATTTCGGCACAGGTGTAGTGGCCCATATTCAATGCAAAGTGAAGCGGAGTCTGCCCGTGACGGTCCATGGCGTCCACCGGTGCGCCGTGCGCCAGCAGCGTCTCCACGTGGTCCAGATGGTTCAACATATGGACTGCGAGATGCAAAGGCGTGCCCACGCTGTTGTTCCAGATGTCGGTGCGCGCGCCGTATCGGAGCAACAGCTGAACGAGAGGTCGCCCAGCGGGCGACAGGTGTTGTACCGCATACAGAAGCGGCGTGTATCCGGATGCATCGACGAGGTCGACTTGGGCGTCGTGCTGGAGAAGCAATTCGCAGATATCGACATCCGGAAGGGACGCTGCCTGGTGCAGCGCCGTGCGGCCAACTTCGTCGGCCGCGTCGATATCGACACCCGCTGCGAGCAGCGAAATTATTTCGGTGACGCGCTGGCCCCAGGCTGCGTCCCTCAGCAGTCGCTGACGTTCCAACTGAGAGAACGCAAGATATCAATCCACCAGGACGGGATCGGCCTGCGGGCGGGTTCCATTGTTTTCCATGAGGTGTTCCTTCGATCAGTCGCCATGCGTTCGAACCAGCGCGAATCGCGGATGGAAGACGTCGATCGATGGTGTCGTCCCGACGTCGATCTGGATATCGCTGCGTTGCGTGAAGCCGAATGCCCTGCGCCGTCGGGGCTGCTCTCGACGAGGCCGTCGAAGCTCTCGGCACACCTGCCTCGATCAGAACCTCACCATCCGCATGGCTTTCACACCCATGGCGCTAGCGCAGTCCTTCCCACCAGAGCCGATTGACCCGTGGACGGCCGATGGTCAGCACCTCGCCGATCTCGGGCGTGGCCAGCGCGAGGTTCTTTTCCTTCGCGAGGGCGGCGATGCGGTCGAGTGGCTCGTGCCAGGTGTGGAAGGCCAGGTCGAAAGTGCTGTTGTGCACCGAGTAGAGCACCTTGCCGCGCAGGTCCTCGAACGCCCGGACGCTCTCTTCGGGCGTCATGTGGACCGAAGGCCAGTAGGCGTTGTAGGCGCCGTTCTCCATGAGCGCCAGATCGAATCCGCCGAAGCGCTCGCCGATCTGCCGAAAGCCTGCGAAGTAGCCCGAATCGCCGCTGTAGTAGATGCGTTGCGGACCGCTCTGGATCACCCATGAAGCCCAGAGGGTGCGGTCGCGGTCGTTCAAGGTTCGACCCGAGAAGTGCTGCGCCGGCGTCGCCGTCAGCTGCACCCCGTCGTGCGCCGCGGCTTGCCACCAGTCGAACTCGGCGACGCGCTCCGGTGGCACGCCCATGTCCACCAGCCGGCGCTTGACGCCGAGCGGCACGAAGTAACGGGTGACGCGCTGGGCCAGGTAGTCGATGGTCGGTACGTCGAGATGGTCGTAATGGTCGTGCGAGAGGATCAGCCCTTCGATCGGCGGCAACGCCTCGAGCGCCATCGGCGGCGCGTGGAAGCGCTTCGGTCCGATGAAGGAGAACGGCGACGCGCGCTGCCCGAAGACCGGGTCGATCAGCCAATACTTGCCGCGCAGCTTGAGAAGGTGCGAGGAGTGGCCGATGCGAACGATGTGGTTGGCCTGGTTGTCCAGCGCGTCCAGCTGTTCACGGGTCAGGGCTTGCACCGGTATCGGATCGACCGGCACGGTGTCGACCTTGGCCGCGAACAGGAACCGGGTCCAGATCTGCCATCCGCTCGCGGACGCCTTGGCATCCGGATTGGGCATGTTCTGGAAGGTGCATCCCTTGAATTGCGAGGAGCCCGCGTAGGGCGATTCGCAGTGGCTGCCGCCGCTCGCGCAGCTGGACAGGAGCCCGATGACGGCAAGGCTGGCCATGCACCACAGTCGACGAAGCGGGTGCGAGCGGCGGGCCAGCGGCGCGCCGTCGCCGGTGGGGGAGGATCGATTGGACATGGACGGGAGCCTTCTGATGAGCTGGCGCGAGCTTACCGAGTCCGCGCGGCGCCGGGGCATAGACCGTTTGCAACATTGATGTGTCGAGCGGGCCGTGAAATATTGCACGCGACCCAACAGGACTCGAATGGACGAAACCATCCAGAAGCTGGTGCGAGAGCGGCGCGCCGCGCTTGCCGGTGCGGCTTTGGACGCCGCGCCCGATGACCAAGCGGCCTCCACGGAAGAAGCCCGCCCCTGGGGCCTCGCGCTTTCGGGTGGCGGCATCCGAAGCGCGACCTTCTGCCTCGGCTTGATGAAGTCGCTGGCGGCCGAGCGACAACTGCTCAAGTTCGACTTGCTTTCGACGGTCTCGGGCGGCGGCTACATCGGCGCCACCCTCGGCCGGCTCTGCACCGACGCCAAGTCGGCGGATGAGGTGCGCGGCATCGAGCGCGCCCTCGGCGATGTCGACCGCGCTCGCTTCGGCTGGTGGCTGCGCGCCAACGGTCGCTACCTGATTCCCGGCGGAATGCGCGACACCTTGTTCGCGACCGCGCTCTACCTGCGCAACCTGCTCGGTACCCATATCGAGATCGCGATTGCCGCGAGCCTCATCGGCATGGTGCTGGCCGCCACCAACCTGCTGCTGTGGGACACCGTGTTCCGGGCGGTCGACCTCAACAGCGTGCCGCCCGACCTGCCGGCGCCGGCGTACAGCGTGACCGAAATCGGGCTCGGGCAGTGGGTGCGGCTGCTGGTCGAATGGTCGACCCGATGGCCGACCTTGTGGTTCACGCTGGTCGGCCCGTTTCTCGCGTCGATCGTCCTGGCTTGCGCCTACTGGTCGGTCCGCGACCGCTATTCGCTTGCCGGCCTGGCGCTGCAGGCCGGCATGTGGTGCGCGCTGGGCGCGGCTGCCTGGTGGATCGGGCCGCAGCTGGTGCGCAACTACAGCGGACCGATCTGGCTCGCGCCGGCCTTCGTGCTGTTCGCGATCTGCTGGGTGCTGGCCCTGCTGTGGGTTGCCTGGCGCGGCCGTACCCATGCAGCCGCCGTGATGCGCAACGACCTGACCGACGGGTTGGCCTCGGTCATCAGCGCCGCCTTGCTGATCTTCATGCTCGGCGTGCTCGATCGGGCCGCCTGGTGGCTGGCGGCAGAAAGCCAGGAGCTGCGGGCCTTCTACGGCGCGGCATTGCTGCTGCTGGCTGCGGCGCTGCGCGGCGTGATGCCGCTCCTGTTGTCGCAGAAGCGGCAGGCGCCCGGCATCGGCAAGTCGCTGCTGCTTTCGCTCGCCAGCCTGGTCGGGCTGCTGCTCGCTTTCTGCCTGGCGGCCTGGTGGGTGGGCGTGGTGTACGCGGCCACGCTGCTGCAGGTCTTCATGCCGGATGGCCTCGACTTCTCGCGCGGATGGGTCTGGCTCGGCACGATCTTCGTCATCGTCGGGAGCTACGCGCTCGTGACCGGACGCAACTTCGGCTTCCTCAACATCTCGTCGCTGCACATGTTCTACAAGGCCCGCATCGTGCGCGGCTACCTCGGCGCAGCCAATGCCGAGCGGTTGGGCGCCAACCCGACCGACGAGGTTTCGGGCCTCGAGCCGCCGCAGGTGCCGGTCGGCGAGGTCGACGTGCATGACGACATCGCGCAGCTGCGCTACGCACCGCACGTGCATGGCGGACCGGTCCACCTCATCAACGTCTGCATCAACCAGACCCACGACACCAAGCAGAAGCTCTTCAACCGCGATCGCAAGAGCCAGCCCTTGATCGTCGGCCCGCTGGGCCTGGTGCTCGCCGGCGGATCGCGCTGGATGCAGGCGCATGGCGCCGGCGCGCTCACGCTCGGCGCCTGGACGGCCATCTCCGGCGCAGCCTTCGCGCCCGGCCTCGGGCGGCTCAGCAAGCGCGGCATCTCGGCGCTGACCGTGTTCGCGGGCCTCCGGCTCGGCTATTGGTGGAACAGCGCCGATGCGGGCGTCTACCAGCATGGCGCCGCGCCCAAGGGCAAGGGCGTGCTGACCAAGACCCGCTTCCTGCTGCTCGAATGCTTCGGGGCTTTTCCGGGCAGCAGTTCGCCGACCTGGTACCTGAGCGATGGCGGCCACTTCGAGAACACCGGCGCCTACGCCTTGCTGCGGCAGGAGGCGGCGCTGATCGTGGTGGCCGATTGCGGCGCCGACCCGGACTACCGCTTCTGCGATCTCGAGGTGCTGGTGCGGCGCGCACGCATCGACCTCAACGCCGAGATCGTCTTCATGAAGCCGCAACCCGGCGCCGGCTGGGCGCATCTCGAGGCCTTCGGCTCGCTCAACGACCTGGCATCGAGCGACAGCCAGGCCTGCCTGGCGCTAGCGCAGGTGCGCTATGCGAGCGGCAAGACCGGGCAACTGGTGCTGGTCAAGCCGAATGTCTCGGCATCGCTGCCGGTCGACCTGGTCAACTTCAAGGCGGCCAATCCGCTCTTTCCGCAGCAGCCCACCACCGATCAGTTCTTCGACGAGGCCCAGTGGGAGAGCTACTTTCGGCTGGGCGCCGAGATCGGCTCGCGCCTGCACGGCGACCTGCTCGACCGCGTGGCGCTCGGCGCACCCGGCATGTTCGTGCCGGACGATGGGCGCCCGCCGCCGTTGTCGACCGAGGAGGGCGCTTCGACCTCGACCGGCGGCCCGCCTAAGTCCAGGGAGTCGTCCAGCCCCGGCTTCGCTGCCGCCTCCGTCGGTGGCACCATGGGCCGCTTCCAGGCCCGCGTGCTCCGGGCCGGCGCCGTCACGGCGTCGGTCGGCATCGGCACCGCCGCCACCTTCGGCGTGGCGGCCTGGCAGGGCATCGACAGCTGGCGTGCGCAGCGGGCAGAAGCCGAGCGGGCAGAGAACAGCTCGTTCAAGGAACTCTCGTCGCTCTGGGCGCGGCTGCGCGGCGGCGATGCGGGTGGCTCGGGCGGTACGCCGAGCGAAGCGCCGGCGCTGCTCGCGGCCGAGTTGCTGCGAACCGGCGACCTGCTGTGCCGCGACGGCAGCGACAACTTCATGGCCAAGTTCCGCCTGTCGGTGCGCATCGTCGACGACGCGAAGCAGGCATGTGCCGCGGATCCGGTGGAGCGTCGTGCGCCGGCTTGCACCCGCCTGCTCGATTCCGGCAACGGCATCGACTGCCTGCAGCCGACCCAGGCGCCGCCCTGCGCGCCGCGTTACTGGGCAAGAGACTACTCGGGGCAAATCGGCTCCAAGCAGAACTGCAGCGGCACGCTGCCGCGACCGTTTCCGGTGGTGGTGCGGCTGCACGAGTGGTTGGTGAGTCCTTCGTCCGTGCAAACGGCCTCGGTGCCGGCGCCCGCGGCCGCGGCCTCGATCGCGCCGGATGCGGCAGCAGTTGCACCTGCGACCGCAACTGCCTCCACCGGCACCGTGGCCACGCCTGCAACATCGGGTGCAGCGGTTCCGGCGGCACCACCGGCACGGGACTCCTGCAGCGGCCGAGTGGTCTACATCCTCACCTACGGCGGCACGCTGCGGGACGAAGCCCGCACCTGGCGCGGACCCTGGCGCGCACTCGGCGCGTCGGTGCCGCCGATCGAGGATCTCCTGAGCACCGCGAGGCGGGCAGGGCGCTCGCCGCCGGTCGGGCATCCCCAGCCAACGGTGGTGATTCGCGACGAGGCGTCCCGCCGCTGCGCGCTGGCGATGGTGCGAACCGCGCCTTCGCCGACCGGGCAGCCCTGGTCGATCAAGCTGCTGCCGAAGTCCGGCAGCGCGACCGAAGGTGGGATCGAGGTCTGGCTGCCGCGCAGCGTCTATGTTCCGTGACGCCCGTTGTCGTGACGGAAGGCGGATGGAGCCAGGCGCTCGATCGGGTTGATCCGCTTGCTGCCGCACCGAGGTCTCGGCTGTACCGCCATTCAGACGATGCCGCGCTCCTCCACGGTTCGAAAAATGAACTTGGTGATGACATTGCGGAACTCGTTGCTCGCCTGCTCGTCGGCCATCAAGCTCTTCAAGAGCTTGACCATCCGCTCGGTGAATTTGTCCGAGCGGTTCTTGTAGAGATTGGGATCGCTCATCGAGCCGTGCACCGCCAGTATTTCCAGGGTGGCCGCCTTGATCGCCTCCTGGTTCTTGGTGTCGAGCTACCGGGCCAGTCCGACCATCAAGAGCCAATAGGACAGAACCGGCGCAATGGGCATCTCCTTGGCTTCGAAGGCAGTCAACAGGATCTGGCACTGCAAGACGACGCCTTTCGCGGTTGGCTTGAAGGCCTGCAGGCATTCGGCCAATGCAGCTCCCGTCATGTGCGGCACATGCGCGACGACCTTTCCCGCATAAGCTTCGACACTCGATGCCTTGACTCTTCTCTTCTGCCTGAGCTTGTCGATGTCGGCCTGGATGTCCGCAGCGAAGATCGCTTCTCCGCAGATGGCGTCGGCACCGAGCGAGAGTTGAACTCGATGCTGCGATCGAGAGAGGATTTTTTCGATCGTGCGCGCCAACCTTTTCAAGACACCGCGTTGCGCCTTCACGAACTCTTTGCCATCGACGTTCTCGTCGACCCGCGGTTTGAGCTTGATCAAGTCATGAACGAGCTTGTCGCCATGGGTCGACTTCTTGCCGACCAACTGGATGCAGATCGCAATGAGTTCCAGCTTGGCGATGCTCAAGCAGATCGGCCACTTGTATTCGGCGGCGACTTCCTCGAACAGCGTGTCCTTCAGCAGCTTCCAGTTGCTGCCCTCGTGCAGACCCGTCATCGCCTTCGAGATGCTGGCTTGCACCACGTCGTTGGCACGCAGTTGAGCTACATCGAGATCATCATCCCCGTGAATCATGGCATTTCCTCCCTTTTATAAGAATCGACCATTCTTCTTCGAGCATCCGCATCGTTCAATGACGGTGTTCGGCTAACCGGTATCGCGTAGGCTTCGCACTCCCCAAGAAAAAACCCGAAGGATTGCCATGTCTCGACCTCTCTTCAGCGCCACACTGGCGGGCAGCCTGCCCAAGCCCTCATGGCTTTCCGAAACGCAAAAGCTCTGGCCCGAATGGAAGTTGCAGGGCGATGAACTCGCGCAGGCCAAGGCCGACGCCACGCTGCTCTGGATCAAGGCCCAGGAAGACGCCGGCCTCGACGTGATCGGCGACGGCGAGCAATCCCGCCAGCACTTCGTCCACGGCTTCCTAGAACAGGTCGAGGGCATCGACTTTGATCACAAGGTCAAGATGGGCATCCGCGACAACCGGTACGAGGCCATGGTGCCGCAGGTGGTGTCCGAGCTGCGGCTCAAGGGCCGCGTGCATGCGACCGAGGCAAGGCTCCTGCGCAAGCACACCAACCGGCGCATCAAGTTCACGCTGCCAGGCCCGATGACGATCGTCGACACCGTGGCGGATGGCTTCTACGGCGATCGGGTGAAGCTCGCCACGGCCTTCGCCGAACTCTTGAACCAGGAGGCCTTGGCCTTGCAGGCGGATGGCGTCGACATCATCCAGTTCGACGAGCCCGCCTTCAATGTCTACATGAAGGATGCGGCCGACTGGGGTGTCGAGGTTCTCGAAAGAGCGGCCGAGGGACTCACTTGCACCACCGCCGTTCACATCTGCTACGGCTACGGCATCAAGGCCAACGTCGACTGGAAAGCCACGCTCGGCGAGCAATGGCGGCAGTACGAGCAGGTGTTTCCGGCGCTGGCGAAAAGCCGCATCGACCAGGTGAGCCTCGAGTGCTTTCATTCGCATGTGCCGCCTGAACTGATGGCGCTCCTTGCGGGCAAGGATGTGATGGTCGGCGTCATCGACGTGGCGAGCGACGAGATCGAGACGCCGGAGCAGGTCGCCGACACGATCGAGCAGGTCCTGCGCTGGGTGCCGCGCGAACGGCTATTGCCCTGCACCAATTGCGGTTTGGCACCGATGAACCGCGAGGTCGCGCTCAAGAAGCTCGAGGCGCTGGGCCTCGGCGCCGAACTGGCGCGGCAGCGATTGCGGGTGGCGGCGGAATCGAGCTAGCCCATTTCGTCGAATTGCCTGCGGGTCTCGTCGAAGGTCTTGAAGATCGACCTCAAGCGGAATTTGCCGCCGAGGCCATGTTCGGCGAGCTCTCGCAACAGGTGGATCGTCAACTGATTGAGCTCGATCGATCGACCCAAGAACAGCGCCTTCAGGTGGCCCGGAGACTCGGCGATCTGCAGCATGCGCTCGCAGCACTGGCCGATGGCGTCCGGGTCGCAGTGGTCGCCTGCGAACTCCCGGCAGAGCTGGATCATCAGGATCCAGAACTCGGCCACGATCTCGAGTGATTCACAGTCGCCCCGCCGATACTTCGCGAGGTCGGGTGGAAAGCACGTCGTCTGCTTGTCCGCGCCAGGCATCGAGATGTAGCACACGAGCGGCAGCCAATTGGCGGGTTCGACCGCGTTCTGGCTGAGCTCCGAGCCCAGCAATTTCAAGTCCATTCCGGTCGTGATGGCGCGGTGGAAGAGAGTGCACTGTGCGAGCACGCCGGCCGCGCTCGGCGGAAAGCGCTGCATGGCGCTCGCCAGGGTGAAAGGTGTGAACAGGTTGATCGAGTAATAGATCGCCTGCATTGCGGCGAGTGTCTTCTTCTTGCCGAGCCTGGTGTCGCCCTTGAGCTTCTCGAACAAGGCGTCCCAGTCGTTCGGAAAGTACGGGGCTTTGCAGATGAAGTTGGCTTGTACCGCGACACGATCGCCGTCCGCGCCCATGGTGCCGAGAAACTTGCGGATGTCTTCCTGGTACTTGCCCAGGAAGACCGCTCTTTCGCCCTGCAGCAGGCCCTTGTCATCTTCCTCCGCCAATTCGTCTCGCTCGGATATTTCATCGTCACGAACATCGAGGAGCATCTTGATCAAGGACAGCCCGACCTGCGCCCAGCGCGCTCTCTTGGAGTTCAGTGGGTGATAGCGGTTCACCTTCGCAATCACCGGGAGGGCGAGTGCTTCCAGCTGCCTGATCTTGATCAAGCTCGAACATTGCAGCAGGCCGAATTCCGCCATGACCGCCGCGTTGAGTCCCGGAACGACCATCTTCCAATAGACCTTCTCGTACAAGGCATCCATTGCATCGCGGATCGCCTTGCTGGCGAGCAGTGCGTCGAGGCTCAGGTCGAGTTCGAGGGGTTCGGCTGGTTCCATGGTCTTGCGCCTTTGTCAGGTCCGGTCGGCTATCGCGTGAATGGGTTTCGAGCGATCCTCGCCAAAGCGAATGGCTCAGCCAATCGCCGCGGCGCACTACGCTCACCATCCCGTGACGGCTGAATCGGGGAATACCCGCGAAAGTCCTGAAACCGGTTTCAGTACACTTGCGTCATCGACACGTCACGTCCAGCATGCAGGGCGTCCACGGTTCGCGAGAAACACGCCTGTGACCTACACCTTCCAGTTCGATGCCGTCTTCGCCGCTTGGCCGTTGCTGCTCAAGGGCACCTGGATCACGATCCAGCTTTCGCTCGTTGCAACGCTGCTCGGCTTGCTGGTCGCCGTCTTCTGCGCCTGGGGCAAGACCTCCGGCCCCGGATGGCTTCGCTTCATCGTCAATGCGTATATCGAGGTCATCCGCAACACGCCCTTCCTGGTGCAGTTGTTCTTCTTCTTCTTCGCGTTGCCCGCGATCGGATTGCGCTGGTCGCCGTACACGGCGGCGCTCACCGCGATGGTGGTCAACCTCGGCGCCTACGCCACCGAGATCATCCGGGCGGGCATCGAGTCGATTCCCAAGGGACAGATCGAAGCCGGCCGCGCGCTCAACCTCAAGCCCTGGGAAATCTTTCGCTTCGTCATCATCAAGCCCGCGCTCAAGGCGATCTATCCGGCGCTCACCAGCCAGTTCATCCTGCTGATGCTGAGCTCTGCCGTGGTGTCGGTGATTTCCGCAGACGACTTGACGTCGGTGGCGGCCAACCTGCAGTCGCAAACCTTTCGCAGCTTCGAGATCTACATCGTGGTGGCCGGCATCTATCTCCTGCTGGCCCTGGCCTTCTCGGCGCTCTTTAAGCTGATCTACCAGCGCACCCTCAACTACCCTGACCGGCGCTGAGCATCATGCGTACCTTCGGATTTGCCGAGTTCCTTTTCATCCTCGAAGCGGCCAAGTGGACCTTGGCGCTGTCGCTGATCGCCTTCATCGGCGGCGCGATCCTCGGGCTGGTCATCGCACTGGCGCGCACCTCCGACAGCAAGGTCGCCCGCGGTGTGTCGACGGTGTTCATCCAGGTGTTCCAGGGCACGCCGCTCCTGCTGCAGCTCTTCCTGATCTTCTTCGGCGCGCCGGTGCTCGGCCTCGACATCAACCCGTGGGTCGCGGCCGGCATCGCGCTCATCCTCAACAGCGCCGCATTCCTCGGCGAGATCTGGCGGGGCTGCATCGAGGCGATACCGCGCGGCCAGTGGGAAGCGGCCGAGGCGCTGAGCCTCGACTATTCGAGCCGCATGCGCGACGTGGTGCTGCCCCAGGCCTTCAAGATCGCGCTGCCACCGACGGTCGGCTACGTGGTGCAGATCATCAAGGGCACCTCGCTGGCCGCGATCATCGGCTTCACCGAGATCACCCGCGCCGGGCAGATCATCAACAACGCCACCTTCCAGCCGCTCCAGGTCTTCACGACCGTGGCGGCGCTCTACTTCGTGATCTGCTGGCCGCTGTCGCTGATCGCGGCGCACATGGAGCGCAAGCGCGCCCGGGCGCTGGTGCGCTAGGGCCGTGATTTCTTCGTTTTCACTCTTCAACCAAGGAGACCTTCCGATGCTTCTTTCCACCACTCGCCGCACGGCGCTTGCCGCCCTCGGCCTTGGCGCCGCCATGACCGTCTTCTCGCCTTTCGCATCGGCGCAGAGCGTGGCCGACATCAAGAAGAAGGGCGAGATCACGATCGGCATGCTGGTCGACTTTCCGCCGTACGGCACCACCAATGCCCAGAACCAGCCGGACGGCTACGACGCCGACGTGGCCAAGCTCCTGGCCAAGGAGTGGGGCGTCAAGGCCAACATCGTGCCGGTCACCGGACCGAACCGCATCCCGTTCCTCCTGACCAACAAGGTCGACCTGCTGGTCGCCTCGCTCGCGATCACGCCCGAGCGCGCCAAGCAGGTCCAGTTCTCGCAGCCCTATGCCGCCGCCACCATCGTGCTCTACGGCAAGACCGGCGCTCCGATCAAGAGCGCGGCCGACCTGAAGGGCCAGCGCGTCGGCGTCGCTCGCGCCAGCACGCAGGATGTCGCGGTGACCAAGGCGGCGCCCGAAGGCACCGAGATCCGTCGCTTCGACGACGACGCCTCGGCCATGCAGGCGCTGATGTCCGGACAGGTCGATGCGATCGGCTGTTCGCTCACGGTCGCGGCTCAAATCGCCAAGCGCGTGCCGGCCAATACCTTCGAGAACAAGTTCACCCTGGTGCAGCAGAACATGGCCATCGCGATGCGTCCGGGACAGGACGAACTCGCCAAGGCGGTCAACGACTTCGTCGGCAAGAACGTCGGCAACGGCGAACTGAACAAGCTCTACAACAAGTGGCTCCAGACCGATCTGCCCAAGCTCAACTGAACGGCTCGGAGCGCGCAATGACGGACACGTTGGCCACGCACGCGGGTGCGGAAACGATCATCCGCATGGAGGCGGTGAACAAGTGGTACGGCACCTTCCAGGTGCTGACCGATGTCGACCTCTCGGTGCGCACCGGCGAGCGAATCGTCATCTGCGGTCCGTCGGGCTCCGGCAAGTCGACGCTGATCCGCTGCATCAACCGGCTTGAGACCGTGCAGAAGGGCAGGATCGTGGTCGAAGGCATCGACCTCACGGCCGGCGGCAAGAACGTGGATGCGGTGCGGGCCGAAGTCGGCATGGTGTTCCAGTCGTTCAACCTGTTCCCGCATCTCACCATCCTGCAGAACTGCACGCTGGCACCGATGCGCTCGCGCCGCATGTCGAAGGCCGAGGCCGAGGAAGTCGCGATGAAGTACCTGACCCGGGTGCGGATTCCGGAGCAGGCGCACAAGTATCCGAGCCAGCTCTCGGGCGGCCAGCAGCAGCGGGTGGCGATCGCGCGCGCCCTGTGCATGACGCCCAAGATCATGCTGTTCGACGAGCCGACTTCCGCGCTCGACCCCGAGATGGTCAAGGAGGTGCTCGACACCATGATCGGCCTCGCCGACGACGGCATGACCATGCTGTGCGTCACGCACGAGATGGGTTTCGCGCGCAGCGTGGCCGATCGCGTGATCTTCATGGCCGACGGCCGGATCGTTGAGCAGGCGCCACCCGAAGAATTCTTCAGCGCACCTCGGCACGAGAAGACCCGCCAGTTCCTCGGACAGATCCTGAGCTCGCACCAGGCGCATTGATGTCGATGGATGTCCTCGTTTCCCTGTCGTCATTCGGCGCTGCCGAGACCGGGCGGCACGGCCAGCTCTGGTGCGCGCACCTGGCGCAGGATGCCGGCGCCGACAGCGTCGAGGTTCGCGGCGAGTTGCTGCGCGATGCGCCGAGCGAGTTGCCCGCGCTCAAGGGCCGCGCCGCGGTCTACTCGAGCCCCGAAGGCTTGTTCGCCGAGGGCGGCTGGCTCGACGGCGCAGCCCTCAAGCGCGGCATCGCGGCAGCGACCACGCTGGGCGCGGGCCGCCTCAAGATGTCGATCGGCGACTTCCGGGCGTCGTCCCACGGCTCGATGTGGGGCCTGCAGGTGGCGCTCGCCGAAACCTCGGTGCAGCTCCTCATCGAGAACGACCAGACCGTCTCCGCCGGCACGCTGCCGGCGCTGCAAACCTTCTTCGAGGTGGCCGAACGTGCCGGGCTCGATCTCGGCATGACCTTCGACATGGGCAACTGGCACTGGGTCGGTGAATGTCCGCTCGAAGCCGCCCGCGCGCTCGCCCCACGCGTGCGCTACGTGCATTGCAAAGGCGTGCAGCGGCTCGCGGCCAAGTGGGTCGCGGTACCGCTGGCCGAATCGCAGGCGCCGTGGCGCACGATTCTTCGGGCCCTGCCGGCCGACGTGCCGCATGCCATCGAATACCCGCTGATCGGCGACGACCTGATGGCCGTCACCTGCGAACAGATCGCGCGCCTGCGTGCGATCCGAGGTTGAAGCCATGCCATCCCACCTTGCCGATGCCGAGCCTTCATTCGATGTCGCCGTGTTCGGCGAGGCCATGCTGCTGCTGGTCGCCGACACGCCCGGGCCGATCGAGAACGCGAGCTCGTTCTACAAGCGCACCGCCGGCGCCGAGACCAATGTCGCGATCGGCTTGTCGCGACTCGGGCTGAAGGTCGGCTGGGCCAGCCGGCTCGGCACCGATTCGATGGGCCGAGCGCTGCTCGGGGCGATGCAGCAGGAAGGCATCGATTGCTCCAAGGTGGTGTGCGATCCGTCGCAGCGCACCGGCTTCCAGTTCAAGGGCCGCGTGACCGACGGCAGCGATCCGCCGGTCGAATACCACCGCAAGGGTTCGGCCGCGAGCCACATGGGCCCGGCCGACGTCGACGCGGGCTGGCTCTCGTCGGCACGACACCTGCACGCGACCGGCGTCTTCGCGGCTATCTCCGACACCAGCTTGCAGGCTGCGTTGAAATGCATGGAGGTGATGCGCGCCGCCGGCCGCACCATCTCCTTCGACACCAATCTGCGGCCGACCCTCTGGTCCTCGACCGGCGAGATGCGGCGCTGGATCAACGAACTGGCGAGCCGAGCCGACTGGGTGATGCCCGGCATCGAGGAAGGCCTGCTCCTCACCGGCGAAAGCAGCCCCGAAGGCATCGCGGCGTTCTATCGCCGGCGCGGCGCGAGCCTGGTCGTGGTCAAGCTGGGGCCGGACGGCGCCTACTACGACAGCGCTTCTGCCGGCACCGGCCGCATCGAGGGTTTCCCGGTCGAGAAGGTGATCGATACCGTGGGCGCGGGCGATGGCTTCGCCGCCGGCCTGGTCAGCGCGCTGCTCGAAGGGCGCAGCGTGCCCGAGGCGGTTCGACGCGGCGCCTGGATCGGCGCGCGTGCCGTCCAGGTGCTGGGCGATACCGAGGGCCTGCCGACCCGGGCGGAACTCGATGCCTCGGGCATCGAGTCGCCACTCGCGCCGCCCGCTTCGGCCGCATCGCCCGCACGCACGTTCGCTGCCAGGAAGAACGTGCTGGTCTTTCGCGAGTTGCCGGAAGACCAGCTCGCGCGGCTTCGCGAAGCGCACGAGGTCACGATCGCCAATCCGCGCGTGCCCGCTGAGCAGGCCGCCTTCGATGCAGCCCTGCCGATGGCGCATGGGCTGATCGGCTCCAGCCAGCGAATCGACGACGCGCTGCTGGCGCGGGCGCCGCGGCTGGAGGTGGTGTCCAGCGTCTCGGTCGGCGTCGACAACTACGCGCTCTCGGCGCTCCATGCGCGCGGCATCGTGCTCTGCCACACGCCCGGCGTGCTGGACGAGACCGTGGCGGACACGGTGTTCGGTTTGCTGATGGCGACCAGCCGCCGCATCGTCGAGCTGTCGAACCTGGTGCGCGAGGGACGCTGGACCCGGAACATCGGCGAGGACTCGTTCGGCTTCGACGTGCATGGCAAGACGCTCGGCCTGCTGGGGTTCGGGCGCATCGGGCAGGCGATCGCCCGGCGCGCGGCGCTCGGCTTCGGGATGAAGGTGCTTTACCACGCCCGCCATGAAGTCGACCTGAAGGCGCACGCGCCGCAATTGCAGGGCAAGGCGACGCACACGCCACTCGGCGAACTGCTCGCGGCGTCGGATTTCGTGGTCGCGATGCTGCCGCTCTCGGAGAGCACCCGCGGCATGCTGGATGCCAGGGTCTTCGAGGCCATGCGGCCGGGCGCGATCTTCGTCAACGGCGGCCGCGGCGCGACGGTCGACGAGGCCGACCTGCTGGCCGCGCTCGACAGCGGCCACCTGCGGGCTGCCGGGCTGGACGTCTTCGCGCAAGAGCCCTTGCCGCAGGAGTCGCCGCTTCGCACCCATCCGCGCGTGACGCCGTTGCCGCACATCGGCTCCGCCACGCACGAGACCCGCCATGCCATGGCGGAACTGGCGACCACCAACCTGCTCAAGGTGCTGGCCGGCGAAAAGCCGCTCACGCCCTACGACACCTCGCTCGCCTGACCCCGTGAAGCCCGGGCGACGCGCCACCATCGCCGATGTCGCACTGGCTGCTGGCGTCTCGAAGGCGACGGTCTCGCGCTTCCTCAACCATCGCGACAAGCTGCTGAGCCCGGACATCGCGTCCCGCGTCGAGGCGGCCGTCGCGGCGCTGGGCTACACGCCGAGCCTGATGGCGCAGGCGCTCAGCCACGGTCGCTCGCGGCTCATCGGGCTGATCGTCGCGGACATCACCAATCCGTATTCGGTTGCCGTGCTGCGGGGTGCCGAGAAGGCCTGCCAGGAGGCCGGCTACCTGGTCATGCTCTTCAACCTCGGCAATGCCGCGGAACGCGAGCGAGAGGCGATCGATGCGCTCGCCGGCTACCAGGTCGACGGCTTCATCCTCAACACCCTGGGACGCGGCGCAGCGCTCGCGGACGCCAGTGCGCTGCACGGAAAGCCGGCCGTGCTGGTCGACCGGCGGCATGCCGGCATGCATACCGATTTCGTCTCGCTCGACAACAAGGCGGCGATGAAAGCCGCCTGCGAGCACCTTCGGGAAGGCGGCTGGCGCGAGTGGCTCTACGTGACCGAGCCGCTCAAGGGCGTGAGCTCGCGCCGAGAGCGGGCCGCGGCCTTTCGGGATTGCCTGCGGGCCCATGCGCCCGAGGTGGACGGGCGGGTGTTCGAGCTGCGCGAGGGCGACGCGGGGGGCCTCGACGAGGCGCTGCGCGCGCTCGACGCGTCCGGCGGCGAGCGGCAAAGGCCCGCCGTGATCGCCGGCAACGCGGTCGTGACGCTCAAGGTGGCGGCTGCGATAACGCGGCTCGATTGGCGATTCGGCGAGCAACTGGGCTTCGTCGGCTTCGACGATCCCGAATGGGCATCGCTGATCGGGCCGGGCCTCAGCACCGTGTCGCAGCCGACCGAGGCGATCGGGCGGACGGCCGCCCAATGCCTGCTCGAACGGCTGGCAGGGCTCGATGCGCCGCCACGGCAGATCCTGCTGCCGGGCCGGTTGGTGGTCAGGGGTTCATCGCCGAAGCCTTGACCGGTGCTGGTCGGCGCCGGGTTGCCGTCGTCGACCTCGCCGGCAATGCATGCTGCGATTGGCCGCATCGATGCGGCGGATCAGCTTCACGGCCTGCCGGGCTTCATCCATCAAGGCCTCGGGGAGCAGCATTTCGTCGCGCTCGATCGCCAACGCGGCGGCCTGCTGGGCCGAACGGGCGTCGGCATCGCGCCGATCTTTTGCGAAGCGGTAGTGCCTTTCGATCAGCGCCGCATGGCTGGTGGCCTCGGGGCTGCTCGCACGGTCGAGCAGGCATCGGACGATCCAGTCCCCGCGCGGCTGCCCGAGGTAGTTGGTGCCCTCCAGGTCGGTGCGGCCGAAGAGCTGCCGGAAGAAGTCGAGGCCTTGCGGCGATTGCAGGATCCGTACGGCCGCGTCCCGCAGCTTCTCGCCATCGTCCGCCAGCATCGATCCGAGCATGTGCAGCGACGGCAGCAGTTCGGCCACCGCGGCCTGGCCATGCAGGTCCAGCAGCTGCTGTTGAAGGTCGCGGTTGATGCAGACGAAAGCCGGGCAGTGGGTGCTCAGCAGCTTGACGAGGCGTTGTTCCTGCTTGGGCCGATGCTGGTTCCTTGCGATGACGATGCGGCGAATGCAGTCTTCGCGGAAGCGTTCCTTCATCCACCAGGCCATGAGGAAGGTCATGCGGCCGAGCTCGGCGGTCGGGGTCAGCTTCATGAGGATCTTGCAGGCCGAAACCCGGACCAACTCGCCGATTTCGAGCCGACCGCGCAGGCGCGGGTCGTAGAACCTCGCCAACTCGCTTTCGACGACCGCTTCACGCGCCTCGCGCGTGCGGTCCTGCAGCAGCCAGTGGTTGAGGAGTGCGTAGGCGGCATAGTCGAGATGCGGGAGCCGGACATGACGGGCCAGCACGCGCAGTTCGTGCCCGAACGACGCCGTGTCCTTCAATGCCCGGAAATCCGGATGACGACACCAGTCGTCGACCCGGCACAGGCGAAGCGCCACATCCGGTGAGTCCGGCAGCGCTGGCCAGTCGAATTCGACATGCTGGAAGGTGACCTGGGCTGCGCCCCGGTCCGCTCCCGGAACCAGACGGAAATGCATGGATGACCTCGCACCGACCGGGCTCGTGGGGAGAGGTGCGGCCGGCCTTCCCGCCGGGTCGAGTTCGTTGCGCCGCCACCCATCATGGGAAGCGGCAGGCATTCGGAACATCCTCCGGTTGCCCGGTTCGACCGGTTATTCGGCCCCGGGCTCGGTTCGTTGCAGGGCCTCCAGGCCGGCTCAGGCCAGTTCGGCGATCAACTCGATCTCGACGCAGGCGCCCATCGGGATCTGCGCGACGCCGAATGCACTGCGAGCGTGCGAGCCGACCTCGGGGCCGAAGACCTCGGCCATCAGCTCGCTCGCGCCGTTGGTGACCAGGTGCTGCTCGGTGAAGGTCGGCGTCGAGTTGACGAGGCTCATCAACTTGACGATGCGCTTGACCTTGTCGAGGCTCCCGGCCGCGACATGGAGCGTGCCGAGCAGGTCGATGGCAATGGCGCGGGCGGCCTGCTTGCCTTCGTCGGTGCCGATGCCGGCTCCGAGCTGCCCGACCCAGGGCTTGCCGTCCTTGCGGGCGATGTGGCCCGAAAGGAAGACCAGCTTGCCGGTCTGCACGAAGGGCACGTAGGCCGCTGCAGGCGTGGCCACCGGCGGCAGCGAGATGCCGAGGGTGGTGAGTTTGTCGTAGACGCTCATGTGAAATGCTTTCGAGGAATGGGAGGGACAGGACGATGTCAGGACGAAGCCGTCGACGACTGTGCGGCGGCCGGCGCCTTTTCTTGTTCGCGTTCGATCTCCTCGGAGGGCTGCACCGTCACGCTGACATCCAGCGTGTGGCGAGCGCCGCCGTGGAGCACGCCGCGCATCGGCGAGACATCCGAGTAATCGCGGCCGATCGCCAGCGTGACGTAGTCCTCGCCGGGCTGGCGGCCATTGGTCGGATCGAAGTCGGCCCAGGCGCCGCCCTCCGACGGGCCGTCCGCAGCCGGGAAGTACACCGAGACCCAGGCATGCGAGGCATCGGCGCCGATCAGCCTCGGCTGCCCGGGTGGCGGCTGGGTCAGCAGGTAGCCGCTCACGTAGCGCGCCGGCAGGCCCAGAGTGCGGAAGCAGCCGATCATGATGTGCGCGAAGTCCTGGCAGACACCTTGGCGCAAGGCCAGCGCCTCGACCGCCGGCGTGCTGATCTCGGTGCTGCCGGTGTCGTATTCGAAGTCCTGGTACATGCGCAGGGTGAGGTCCATGGCGGCGTCGAAAAGCGACCGGCCGCTAGCGAAGCTGGGCTTTGCATAGGCCGCGAAGTCGTCGTGACGCGGCACGTAGCGCGACGGAAACATGAACTCCGACGCGGCGTCGAAGCTCGCGCCCTTGGCGAAGCGGAAGCGCTCGCGCACCGTCTCCCAGGAGATTCCGGGTGCCTGACCGCCGAGCGCGCGAGGCGCATGGGTCTCGACCACGCTGTGGGCGGTGACCACCAGTTCGTCATGGGTCGAGTCGAGCGCGAAGAAGGCGCGGCTGTTGCCGAAGATGTCGACCGATTCGCTCCGCTGCGCCGGGTCGGGAACGATCGAAAGCGTATGGCTCACCAGCCGCTGGGTCGCGGTGTCGAGCGGCTTCAGGTGGGCGAGGTGCTGCGCCGTCTCGACCGGCGGCGTGTAGGCATAGCGCGTTTCGTGCGTGACGTGCAGGAGCATGGTCGCCAAGCATACTGCCGCGGGGCTGCCATGAGTCTGCCGCGAGCCGCTCGCGACTTCCGGTATCAGGCCCCGACCGAGCGCAGCGATTCGAAGGTCAGCGTGAAGTAGCGGATGCCGATCGCGTCCGAGACCTGGTAGGCCGCGCCTTCGCAGCTTGCGAGCAGCTCGGCGAGGGCCTGGTAGTCGGCGCCGGGTCCGGCCTGGCACAGTTTTTCGAGCGTCCAGGTGCCGGGATCGGGCAATTGGTGCGAGAGCGCGGTGAGGTGGCCCGGCGCACTGCCGGCCAGCTTCGCGATGCGGCCGCGCAGGGTCTGCGCCACCCAGGCCAGCGAACGCGGGTTGTCGCCGTCGAGCACCAGCAGATCGACCATCGTGGCGACATCCCGGCGCTGCTGGTAGCGGGCATGGAAGGTGATGGTGCTGTCGAAGAGCGCCACCATCGCCTCGAAGCCGCTGACCTCGTGCACCGCGCCCAGCTTGAAGCCGCAGGCCAGTGCGCTCGACAGGAAGCCGAGCCGCTCGATGTGCCGGCCGATCGACAGCAGCCGCCAGGCGTCGTCGCGGGTCATGCGATCGGTCTGGGCGCCGGTCATGGCGGCCAGCGCGGTGCTCGCGGCTTCGAGCATGCGCAGCGTCGAGGCGCTGGCGAAGGCGCCTTCGCCCCGCTCGCCGGCCTGCTCGGCGGCGCGCCGCAGGAACTCCTGCTCGGCCCGCACGATCTGGTTCCAGTGGTCCTGCGACAGCCGCTCGCGCACCGCGGCCGCGGCCTGCCGGATGCACCGGAGGCTATAGCCGACGCTGCCGCCTTCGTCCACGTCGCCGAGTTCGGCGATCAGGGCGCGCTCGAACACCCGGCGCGACTTCGGCCCGACCGGAACGCCCGCCGGTATCAGCGAGTTGCGCGAGGCCATCGCATGCAGCCAGCTGAGAAGGGCGGGGGACGACTGGTCCTCCGCCACGCCGAGCAGGTCGAGCGCGAGCCGCGCGAGGCGCACCGCGTTCTCCGCGCGCTCGGTGTAGCGGCCGAGCCAGAACATGTTCTCTGCCGCACGGCTGGTGACCGGCGCGCGGTGGCGGGCCAGCGAGGCCGGGGTCGACTTGGGCTGCAGCAAGGTGGTTCGGTCGACTTCGCCCTGCGTCTGGACCCAGACGTCGGCGCTGCTGCCGCCGCGCTGCATCGATGCGATCTGTGCATCGGCACCCGCGAGGCGGGCAAGGCCGCCCGGCAGCACCCGCCAGGAGCGCGGTCCGTCGCTCACCACGAACACCCGCAGCAGCATCGAGCGCGGCGTGATGTGGCCTTCGCCGAGCCGCTGGTTCCAGGTCGGCATCTGCGAAAGCGGCATGTAGCTCTGCACCGTGTGCTCGTCGCCCTGGCGCACGATGCGCCCGGCCCATTCGTCGAGTTCACGCCGTCCCATGCGGGTGCCCAGCACCGGCTCGAAGCTGCCCCGGGATTCGTCGCCGGGGTAGGTGGCCTTGATCGCGCAGCCGGCCAGTTGCGGCAGCACCGCTTCCATCGCGGCCCGCTCGCCGCACCACCAGGTCGGAAGCGCCGGCAGCAGCAGCTTTTCGCCGATCAACCGGCGCCCGAGGGCCGGCAGGAAGCCGAGCAGCGCCGGCGATTCGAGAAACGCCGAACCCGGCATGTTGCCGACCAGCACATTGCCGGCGCGGATCGCCTGCAGCAGGCCGGGTACGCCGAGCGTGGAGTCCGGACGCAGCTCCAGCGGATCGAGGAACTGGTCGTCCAGTCGCTTGATGAGGCCGTGCACCGGCCGCAGCCCCGACAGCGTCTTGAGATAGAGGCGGTGGTCCCGCACGGTGAGGTCGCTGCCCTCGACCAGCGTGATGCCGAGGTAGCGCGCCAGGTAGGCATGCTCGAAGTAGGTTTCGTTGTAGGGGCCCGGCGTCAGCAGCGCGATGTGCGGTGGATGGCCGGGCGGGCACATGCGCTGCAGGCCGTCCATGAGCGCGCTGTAGGTGGCGGCCAGGCGCTGCACGTTGAGCGACTCGAAGGCCTGCGGAAACTGGCGGGAGATCGCGAGCCGGTTCTCGAGCAGGTAGCCGAGGCCCGACGGTGCCTGTGTGCGCTGCGACACCACCCACCAGTTGCCGTCCGGCCCGCGCGCCAGGTCGAAAGCCGAGATGTGCAGCCAGGTGTCGCCGGGCGGTCGCACGCCGTGCATGGCGCGCAGGTAGCCAGGATGGCCCTGCACCAGCGCGGCCGGCAGCAGGCCTTCTGCCAGCAGCTGCTGCGGCCCGTACACATCGGCCATCACGTCGTTCAGCACCCGCACCCGCTGCAGCACACCGCGTTCGATCTGGCTCCAGCTTTGCGCCGAGACGATCAGCGGGAACAGGTCGAGCGACCAGGGCCGCGGCGGCCCTTCGCTGTCGGCATAGACGTTGTAGGTGACGCCGTTGTCGCGAATCTGCCGTTCGAGGCTGACTGCCCGGCGCGGCAGGTCGTTGAAGCCGTTGCCGCCGACATGCTCGAAGAAATCCGCCCAGTTGCCGGCGAGCGCTGGCCGGTCGCGGGATGCCTTGGCGGCGGCGTCGGCCACCGGCGCCGGGCGCGGCGGCGATGCGGCGGCATCGTGCAGCGGCGGGTTGCGGGGCGGGGCGGCGCTCGCGTCGCGCGGCGTCAGGAGCGGCGAAGCGATGCCGCGCAGCTCGTCGAAATGCCCGGGCTCGGCCATCGGCGCCAGCGCCGAGGCCAGCGTGGCCGGCGCTTCGAGCGCCTGCGCGTCGAAGAGGGACTCGTTCAGCGGTTCCACGATGGCCGATCGGTTTTCGTCGTCCGGGTCGTCGTGCGGCATGCCATCTGTTTCAACGGCGCAGGTCGAGCGTGAACGGGAACTCGCGGCTGCCCGGCAGTTCGATGGTCGCCGGCGGCGTGCGCATCAGTCCGGGTGTGTGGCCCATCCGCGCGAACCGGGCGTGGCGCCGGCTCTCGGCTTCGTAGGCATTGACCGGGAAGCTGTCGTAGTTGCGACCGCCCGGATGGGCGACGAAATACTGGCAGCCGCCGAGCGAGCGCTTCATCCAGGTGTCCACCAGGTCGAAGGTGAGCGGCGCATGCGCGCGAATGCTCGGATGCAGCGCCGATGGCGGGTTCCAGGCCTTGTAGCGAACGCCCGCCACGAACTCGCCCACCGTGCCGGTCGGCTGCAGCGGCAGCGGCTTGCCGTTGACCGTGACCACGTGCCGGCTCTCGTTGAGGCCGGTGACGCGCACCTCGATGCGTTCGAGCGACGAATCGACATAGCGCACGGTGCCGCCGGCGCTGCCTTCCTCGCCCATCACGTGCCAGGGTTCGAGCGCGTTGCGCAGCGTCAGCTCGACGCCCATCGCCTGCACTTGCCCGACCAGCGGGAAGCGGAACTCGAGGTGCGGCGCGAACCATTCGGCATCGAAGGCGAAGCCGGCCTGCCGCATCTCGGCGATGACATCGTCGAAGTCCATCCGCACGAAGGTCGGGAGCAGGAAGCGATCATGCAGCTCGGTGCCCCAGCGGGTCGCGGGCGCCTGGTACGGCTCGTCCCAGAAGCGGGCGATGAAGGCGCGCAACAGCAGTTGTTGCGCGATGCTCATGCGGGCATGCGGCGGCATCTCGAAGGCGCGCAGTTCGAGCAGGCCGAGGCGGCCGGTGGTCGAGTCGGGCGAATACATCTTGTCGATGCAGAACTCGCTCCGGTGGGTGTTGCCGGTGACATCGATCAGGATGTTGCGCAGCGTCCGGTCGAGCAGCCAGGCCGGCATGTTCTGGCCGTGGATCTCGCGGTTGCGGGCGATTTCCTTGAGCGCGATCTCCAGCTCGTAGACCTGGTCGTTGCGGGCTTCGTCGACCCGGGGTGCCTGGCTGGTCGGGCCGATGAACATGCCCGAGAAGAGGTAGCTCAGCGACGGATGGTTGTGCCAGTAGAGGAGCAGGCTCGCCAGCAGCTCGGGCCGTCGCAGGAACGGGCTGTCGGCCGGCGTGGCGCCGCCCAGCACGAAGTGGTTGCCGCCGCCGGTGCCGGTGTGGCGGCCGTCGGTCATGAACTTCTCGGCCGACAGGCGGGTTTCGAACGCCGCTTGATAGAGGAACTCGGTGTGGTCGACCAGTTCGCGCCAGTTGTGCGCCGGATGGATGTTGACCTCGATCACACCGGGGTCCGGCGTGACCTGCAGCATCTTGAGGCGTGGATCGCGCGGCGGCGGGTAGCCCTCCAGCACCACCTGTAGGCCCAGTTGCGCCGAGGTGGCCTCGACCGCGGCCACCAGGTCGAGGTAATCCTCCAGCCTTGCGAGCGGCGGCATGAAGACGTAGAGCACGCCCGAGGCGCTGCCGACCTTTTCGGCGGCCGGGCCGTTCGCGCGGCGCGGGTCGCGCACCTCGACGCAGAGCGCGGTGCGGGTGAGCCAATGAGCCGATTCGCCGCGGCGGGGCGGCCGCTGCGGGCTGCCATCATGGTCTGCAGTCGACGCATCGAAGCCTTGTCCTTGCGCGGGCGATGAAGCCTCGGCGCCTGGGGCTTGCATGCGCAGCGCCGCAGGTGAGGCAGGCGGCGCGCCGAAATCATAGGGAACGCCCGCGCGATCCGGCGCTGCTGCGCCGGTCGTCATGTCGGCGTACCGCCGGCGGTAGTGCTCGCCGGCCGGAAGCTCGCTGCGAGGCGCCATCGGGTCGCGCTCGATCATGTACGGATAGTCGCCCTTGGAGACCCAGGGCTGCGAGTCGAGCGGCAGCCGATAGCCCATCGGCGAGTCGCCGGGGATCAGGTACAGGCGGTCGTCCCGCAGGAACCACGGTCCGGTCTTCCAGCCGGGGCCTTCGAGCGCGGGTGCGTCGCGGTCGGCATGGCTCGGCGAAAGCGGCAGCAGGTAGCCGACGACGGCATCCAGCTTCTGCGTGAAGACGCGGCGCAGGCGCATGCGCTCGAGCTCGTCGTCGAGCCGCGAGTCGAATGGATCGACGTTGACCGGCAACCGCCGTTCGCGCCAGAGGTAATAGAAGACGTCCTCGTAGCCGGGTTGCACGAAGCGCTCGGTCAGGCCGAGCTTGTGGGCAAGCACGGTGGTGAAGCGGCGCGCATCTTCGCTCGTGTAGTGGGTCGGCTTGCGTTCGTCGGCAAAGCGCGAGGGATCGTTCCAGAGCGGTTGTCCGTCGGCGCGCCAGAAGATCGACAACGCCCAGCGCGGCAGTTGCTCGCCCGGGTACCACTTGCCCTGCCCGAAATGGAGGAAGCCGCCTTCGCCGTATTCGGCGCGCAGCTTGTGGACGAGTTCGGTCGCATAGAGGCGCTTGGTCGGGCCGAGCGCATCGGTGTTCCATTCGGGCGCGTCGCGGTCGCCGGTCGCGACGTAGGTCGGCTCGCCGCCCATGGTCAGCCGCACGTCGCCGGCAGCCAGGCGGCGGTCGACCGCATCGCCCAGGGCCAGCACCTCGGCCCATTGCTCGTCGGTGTAGGGCTTGGTCACGCGCGGCGATTCGTGGATGCGCGTGATCGTCATCTCGTGCCCGAAGTCGACCTCGGCATCGTCGACCACGCCTTCGATCGGCGCAGCGCTCGACGGGGTCGGCGTGCAGGCGAGCGGGATGTGGCCTTCGCCGGCCAGCAGGCCCGAGGTGGCATCCAGGCCGATCCAGCCGGCACCCGGCAGGTACACCTCGCACCAGGCATGCAGGTCGGTGAAGTCGACGCTGGTGCCGCTCGGGCCGTCCAGCGCCTTCACGTCCGGCGTGAGCTGGATCAGGTAGCCGGACACGAAGCGCGCCGCCAGCCCGCAATGGCGCAGCAGCTGCACCAGGAGCCAGCCGGAGTCGCGGCAGGAGCCGGAGCCGTTGGTGAGCGTTTCTTCGGGCGTCTGCACGCCCGGTTCCATCCGGATCAGGTAGTTGACGTCCTGCTGCACCTGCTGGTTGATGCCGACCAGGAAGTCGATGGTGCGCTGCTCCTTGCGGTCGATCTTGTCCAGGTACTTCTGCACCAGCGGCGTGGGCGGCTCCACCGCCAGGTAGGGGGCGAGCTCCTGGGCCTGGGCCTCGGTATAGGCGAACGGAAAGTTCTCGGCCTGCGGTTCGAGGAAGAAATCGAACGGGTTGTAGACCGCCATCTCGACCACCAGGTCGACCGTGACCTTGAAGGCGCGGGTCTTCTCCGGAAAGACCAGCCGCGCCAGGTAGTTCGCGAACGGATCCTGCTGCCAGTTGATGAAATGCTGCTCCGGCTCGATGCGAAGCGAATACGAGATGACGTTGCTGCGGCAATGCGGTGCCGGCCGCAGGCGGATGACCTGGGGGCCCAACTGCACCGGCCGGTCGTACTTGTAGTGGGTGACGTGATGAAGCGCGGCGTGGATGGACATCTATTTCTCGTTGTCTCGAGCGAAGCAGGGTGAGACGGATACTAGCCGACCGCTCAAGCAATTAACGCGCCACTGAGGTGCGCCTTTCGACGATGTCGCGCGCCTCAGCGGGCGCGGCCGGCCGGCGCTTGGGCCGGGCCGAAATCCAGCGCCCGGTCGATGAAAGGCAGCACGCGGGCGACATCGAATTCATGGCGTCCGACGAATTCGTCGAAGGCGAACCGGTCGTCCGCGCCGCGGTCAACGAACTGGCGCCGGGTCTCCTCGGCCGCACGCCGAGCGCCCGCGATGGGGAACAACTGGTCCTGCACGCCGGCCTGGACGATCAGTGCCCTGGGCGCGACCAGGCTCGCCACCACCGGATCGCGCCAGAGGTTCCGGCTGCGGTCGAAGCGCCAATCGAGGTAGCCGACGGGACCGGAGGCGTCGAGCACCGCTTGCCGATCGTTGAAGTAGCCCAGCACGGCCGCAGCCCGCAGGCGAGGCTCCAGCGCCGCGGTGTAGAGCGCATAGAAGCCGCCGTACGAGAAGCCGAGCATCGCGATCCGCGACGGATCGATGTCGGCACGCGACGAGAAGTAGTCGATCGCCGTGACCACCTTCGCGATCTCGATGGCCAGAAGCGACTCGCCGCTTTCCCAGGCGCGCACGGTGAGCCGGTCCCTGACCCCGATGTCGTCGCCGCGAAAGTGGACGAAGTCGGGCAGCCACACGGCATAGCCGCGCTGGATCGCATCCCAGGCGAGGTCGCGCCGGCTGCGGTTCATGACCCGCAGCTTGCCGTCGGCCGACTGGCCGGGCGGGCCGATCCGGCCCTGCGCCGCGATCAGGAGCGGCAGCCGCTGGTCGTCGCGAGCGGCGCGTGGACGCAGGTAGACGCCGCTCGCATGAACGCCGGGCAGCGTGGGCAGCAGGATCGCGCGGTAGGTGGCGAGTTCGTCGGCGCCGAGCGATTCGTCCAGGACGGTCTCGGCCGACACCAAGTCGACGCCGGTCGGCGGATAGCGAAGGCTTTTGCGGAGTTCGTGGCGCAAGTGCTCGAAGCGATCCGATGAACTGGCTTGCTGGCGTGAGCTCGCCGGGGCGGACGGTCGCTGCGGATCTGCAGGATCGATCCGCCTTCCGTCGAGGTAGCGGTCGATCTCGTCCGCCTGTTCGGTGGCTCGGTCGACCAGGCGGGAGCGATCCTGCCGCAGCACTTCCGGCTGGGTGCGAACCGACACCGCCTCGCTCGCCCGCCGCGCGACCACCCAGCCGAATTCGTACACCCCGCGGGCGAAGAAAGACCAGATCAGCAGCGCAACGGTCAGCAGGATCCAGTAGCGCTGCCGCATCTCAATGCCGCAGCGTGGGCCCGGCGTGCGGATCGGCGGAGAAGGTTCGAGCGTGCAACGAAGGCGAGCTGTGGGGGGAGAGCGGCTTGCGGGCCACGCACATCAGCGACAGCGCGCTGGTCGGCGCCTGCGGATTGCGGCCGGAGAGCAGGTTGCCGATCTGGTACTTGAGGGCAGCCTTGCCGGTCACGCCTTCGAGCACCTCGGCGCCGTTCTCGTGGTTGTGCGGATACACCTCGACATCGAAGCCGAGCGGCTCGAGCGTGCTGCGGAAGAAATCGTGCGTGACGCCATGCCCCGGACGAGGGTGGATCTCGGTGTCGAGACCGCTGCGCTGCTGGGTGGCGTTCTTGTGGAAGCCGTGCCCGAGCACCCGATAGGCGACCAGCCGCGCGTCCCACAACACCTTGGCGGGGCCCTTGTAGTTCCAGGCCGAGAGCTGCGGGTCGTGGTCGGTGATCAGCATGCCGCCCGGCTTGACCATGCGAGCCGATTCGCGCAGCACGGCCTCCATGTCCTCGCAATGATGGATGGTGGCATTCACCGCCACGATGTCCGCAAAGCCCGATCGGAAGGGCATGTGGGCTGCGTCGGCCTGGAGGCAGGTGTAGCCGAGGTCGGCCGCCATGTCGAGCGAGCCGCCGGCCACGTCGACGCCGATCAGGAGGCGCGGCTTGCCGCCGACCGTGGCGTAGATGTTGCCCGGTCCGCAGCCGACATCCAGCACGACCTTGTCGTTCCAATCGCCGGCGGCTGCCTTCCATCGCTCCTTGAACTCGTCGCTTCGATGGCAGTAGGTGAGGTATTCACGCGCCCACTCGGGATTGCTGAAATAGAGCGCGTTGGCGGCGATCGCCGGCGTCTCCTTGATCGCTGCGCGCCGGTAGCGGCCTGCGTCCTCGAGCTGGGTGCCGGGGAGAAGAAAGTCTTCGAGCTTGAGCATTTGCATGTCAACCTTTTGTTCTCATAGTCTGGCCGTGTTCATTGTTATCAAAACGTACCGGATGAGTAGCGTTTTTTTGGGCCATTGACCGAAGGCATACTCCGCCCGCCATCACAACGAGCGCCGAAGCGCCAGGGAAGGGTCGATGTCCGATCGGCAGGAAGAAGCTGAAGCGCCGCCGCGCGGGCTGCGCATGTTCGCGCTCATGGCGGGCTCGCTCCTCGGCGTGCTGTGCCAGCTGCGGCAACCGCTGCTGTGGGGATGGGGGGTCTACGCTGTAGTGGTGCTGGGCGCTTCCGTTGGCTGGTACCTGGCGAACCGCATCGGTAAACGCTTGCGAGCCCCGAGGTCGTGCCGGATCGCGCTCGCCTTTCTGATCGGCGTCTTGCTGGGCGGCGGCGCTGCCGGATGGCGAGCGGCGGTGTACCAGAGCGGCGCGCTGCCGCCGGCGCTCGAGGGCGCGGACATCGTGGTGGCGGGCGTCGTCTCCCAGCTGCCGCAACGCAGCGCAACGGCGATTCGTTTTCGGTTCGAAGTCGAGTCGGCCAGCTGGGCCGACCCGGCACGTCGAGGCCAACCGGCAGCGGGGGTGCCGGAGCGGCTGGCGCTGGCGTGGTATGCCGAGAACACCAGCGCCTGGGGCAGGGGGTTCGAAGAGCGCGCGCCCGCCGACCTGCCGCTGCCTGATAGCGTGCTTCATGCCGGCGACCGATGGCGCCTGACCGTCCGGCTCAAGGCGCCGCACGGCGGCCTCAACCCGCACGGTTTCGACGAAGAACTGCGAATGTGGGAAGCGGGGCTGCGCGCCACCGGCTATGTGCGAACCGGCGCCCGCGATGCGCCGGCCGGTCGAATCGAATCGACCTGGCGCTACCCCGTCGAGCAGGCTCGCGAGAAGGTCCGCGATGCCGTGTTCGATCGGGTGAGCGACCGGCGGGCGGCTGGCGTGATCGCGGCGCTGGTGGTCGGCGACCAGAACGCGATCGAGCGTGCCGACTGGGATGTCTTCCGTGCGACCGGCGTGGCTCACCTGATGTCGATCTCGGGCCTGCACATCACCTTGTTCGCCTGGCTCGCGGCGTGGGCCGCAGGCGGTGCCTGGCGGCGCAGCAGCCGCTTGATGCTGGCCTGGCCGGCGCCGCAGGCCGGATTGGCGGTCGGGCTGGTGCTGGCGGCGCTGTACGCGCTCTTCAGCGGCTGGGGATTGCCGGCCCAGCGAACGGTCTGGATGCTCGCCGTGGTCACGGTGCTGCGACAAACCGGAAGCCGATGGCCCTGGCCGTTCCTGTGGCTCGCGGTCTGCGCGGCCGTGGTCGCCATCGATCCGTGGGCGATGACGCAGGCGGGCTTCTGGCTAAGCTTCGTCGCAGTGGGCGTCTTGTTCGCGAGCGGCTCCGGGGAGGCGCCAGCAGGCGAGGGAATGCAGGGCGACGGTTCGGGTCATCGGGACCTGCAGGAGGGTCAGGGCAGGCAGGGCAGGCAAGGCCAACGAAGCTTGCTGGGCAGCTTGGGTGCGGGGCCGCGATTGCGGCAAATGGCTCGCGAGCAGGCGACCGTGACGCTGGCCTTGGCACCGCTCGGGTTGCTGCTGTTCCAGCAGGTGTCGCTCGTCGGGCTTTTCGCCAATGCCATCGCCATTCCGTGGGTCACGCTGGTGGTCACGCCGCTCGCCATGCTCGGCGTCCTGATTCCATGGCTCTGGCAGCTCGCGGCGTGGGCCGTGCAGGGACTCAACCTGCTGCTCGATGTCCTGGCAGGCTGGTCCTGGGCATCCCTCTCGGCCGCGGCGCCGCCGGTCTGGGCAGCCGTGGCCGGCGTCGCGGGCGGCGTGCTGCTGGCGATGCGCCTTCCGGTGGCATTGCGCGTGCTGGGCTTGCCGCTGCTGCTGCCGGCCTTCCTGTGGCTGCCGCCGCGACCTGTGCCGGGCGAATTCGACCTGCTCGCCGCAGACGTCGGCCAGGGCAACGCGGTGCTGGTGCGAACCGCATCGCACAGCCTGCTCTACGACGCCGGGCCACGCTACAGCCTGGAAAGCGATGCAGGCCACCGCGTGCTCGCGCCCCTGCTGCGCGCGCTGGACGAAAGCCTCGACACCATCGTGCTCAGTCACCGCGACCTCGACCACACCGGCGGCGCGGCGGCCGTCCTCGCGATGCAGCCGCAGGCGGTACTGCGAAGCTCGATCGAAGCCGAGCATCCGTTGCAACGAATCCGGGCGGCCAAACCGTGCATTGCCGGGCAGCGCTGGGAATGGGACGGCGTGTCGTTCGAGATGCTGCACCCGAGGCCCGAGGACTATGCGGGCACGCCGAAGCCGAACGCGATCTCCTGTGTGTTGAAGATCGGCAGCTCGCGCGCCTCGGCCTTGCTGGCGGGCGACATCGAGCAGCCCCAGGAGGCGGCTCTGCTCGCCCGTGCCGCGGACTTGAAAGCGGATCTGCTGCTCGCGCCGCACCACGGAAGCAAGACCTCGTCGAGCGCAGCCTTCCTCGACGCCGTGCAACCGCGCGTGGTGATCGTCCAGGCCGGTTACCGCAATCGCTTCGGCCATCCGGCGCCGGAAGTGAGAGCGCGGTATGAAGCGCGCGGCGTGTCGATCGCCGATTCGCCGCATTGCGGCGCGGCCATGTGGTCGAGCGTTCGAGCTGCAGAGTTGCGGTGCCAGCGGGAGACGGGTCGGCGGTACTGGCACCACGAAGCTCCCTGACCGTGGCAATGGATCGACTCGTTGCCGATCTGCCATCAGCGACCAGCAGCTTGCCGTGTGCAAAAGCGCGGGTCGTGAGGATGGGCGGCAGTCGCCGAGCCAGCCCATCCGGGTAACCACTGGCCCTGAACTTGCTAAGCTCGGGCCAAGGAGAACCGGTCGTTCATGCACAAATTCGACGAGATGTACGAGCAGCTGCCCTATTCGGGCGCAGCGGTGCGCAGCCACTACCAGCGCTACGACCAGTGGCTCGGCCGCCAGGCCGGCGACCTGATGCGTTCGCGGCGCGAAGAGGCGGAGATGATCTTTCGGCGCGTCGGCATCACCTTCGCGGTGTATGGCGCCAAGGACGAGGATGGCGCCGGCACCGAGCGGTTGATTCCGTTCGACCTGCTGCCACGCATCATTCCCGCGGACGAGTGGGAACTGATGGAGAGGGGCCTGGTGCAGCGCGTGACCGCGCTCAACCGCTTCCTGCACGATGTCTACCACGAGCAGGAAATCATCAAGGCCGGCGTGATCCCGGCCGAGCAGATCCTGAACAACGCGCAATACCGTCCGCAGATGGTCGGCGTCAAGGTGCCGAACGATGTCTACGCGCACATCTGCGGCATCGACATCGTGCGTGCGCCCGATGGCAATGGCCGCGGCGAGTACTACGTGCTCGAGGACAACCTTCGCGTACCCAGCGGCGTGAGCTACATGCTCGAGAACCGCAAGATGATGATGCGGCTCTTCCCGGAGCTGTTCAGCCAGAACCGCATCGCGCCGGTCGCGCACTATCCTGACTTGCTGCTCGAGACGCTGCGTGCTTCGTCGCCGCCGGCAACCGCCGAGCCGACCGTGGTGGTGCTCACGCCCGGCATGTACAACAGCGCCTACTTCGAGCACGCATTTCTCGCGCAGCAGATGGGCGTCGAGCTGGTCGAAGGGCAGGATCTTTTCGTCAAGGACGACTTCGTCTACATGCGGACCACCCGCGGCCCGCGCCGGGTCGACGTGATCTATCGGCGCGTCGACGACGACTATCTCGACCCCGAGGTCTTCCTGCCGAATTCGACGCTCGGCTGTGCGGGACTGATGCGTGCCTACGCGGAGGGCAACGTGGTCATCTGCAACGCAGTCGGCACCGGTGTGGCCGACGACAAGTCGATCTATCCGTACGTGCCGAAGATGGTCGAGTTCTACCTGGGCGAGCAGCCGATCCTGAAGAACGTGCCGACCTACATGTGCCGCAACAAGGACGACCTCGACTACACGCTGGCCAACATGAAGGAGCTGGTGGTCAAGGAAGTGCATGGCGCCGGTGGCTACGGCATGCTCATCGGCCCGGCCTCGACCCAGGCCGAGATCGAGGACTTCAAGAAGGCGGTGCTCGCCAAGCCGGAAGGCTACATCGCACAACCCACGCTCAGCCTGTCGACCTCGCCGACCTTCGTCGACGCCGGCATCGCGCCGCGCCACATCGACCTTCGGCCCTTCGTGCTCTCGGCCAAGGAGGTGCAGATGGTGCCCGGCGGCCTGACGCGCGTGGCGTTGAAGGAAGGATCGTTGGTGGTCAACTCGTCGCAGGGCGGCGGCACCAAGGACACCTGGATCCTCGAAGCCGACGCGCGGCCGCGGCAAGCCGCGGCTTCGGCGTCCGAGCCTGCGCCGGCGGCCGCTTCGATGCGGCAAACGCAGGGCTAGCCGCGCACCTTGCGCCATCGTTCTCAACGCCTCTTTCCGCGAAGCCTTCAAGATGTTGTCACGCACCGCCGATCACCTCTACTGGATGTCGCGCTATACCGAGCGCGCCGAGAACACCGCGCGCATGCTCGATGTCAACTACCAGACCTCGCTGCTGCCGCAATCGGTCGAGGTCGCCAAGTACGGCTGGCAGGGGGTGCTGTCGATCAGCGAACTGCTGCCGCTGTTCCAGAAGAAATACGACCAGATCCTGCCGGAGCGGGTGATGGAGTTCATGGTCAAGGACGAGAGCAATCCGTCGTCGATCCTGTCCTGCCTGCGTGCCGCTCGCGAGAACGCACGGGCGGTGCGCGGCGCGCTCACCACCGAGGCCTGGGAGACGCAGAACACCACCTGGCTCGAAGTGAACCGCATGCTGCGCGCCGGCGACTTCGAGCGCGACCCGGGGCAGTTCTTCGAGTGGGTGAAGTTCAGGTCGCACCTGTCGCGCGGCGTGACGCTCGGCACGATGTTGCAGGACGAGGCTTTCTACTTTTCTCGGCTCGGCACGTTCTTGGAGAGGGCCGACAACACGGCGCGTCTGGTCGACGTCAAGTTCCACGCGCTCAACACCGAATTCTTCGGTGCGGCCACGGAGGAAGACCTCGAATACGACTTCTATCACTGGAGCTCGATCCTGCGGAGCGTCTCTGCATTCGAGATTTACCGCAAGGTCTACCGGGACGTGATCAAGCCCGAGCGCGTGGCCGAGCTGTTGATGCTGCGGCCCGACATGCCGCGTTCGCTGCACGCCTGCCTTCATGAAGTGGTGCACAACCTCGAGAAGGTCAAGAACGAGCAGAGCACGGAAACCCGGCGCCGCGCGGGCAAGTTGCTCGCCGATCTGCAGTTCGGCCAGGTCGATGAAATCCTGGCCACGGGGCTGCACGCCTATCTCACGCAGTTCCTGGATCGCGTGAATGAGCTGGGTTGGCGCATCAGCCAGGACTTCCTGGTTCCGACGAGGTGATGAGATGAGTACCGGCCCATCGCCGGTACTCATCGGAAACGGCCGGACGGCAAGCGTTCCCCACAGGCGATGCCGGATCGGAGAAGCGAGCGCTCAGGCGGCGGTCGCCTTGCGGACCGCGTGCTCCCATTCGGCCATGGCCTGGCCGGCCTTGTCGCGGCTCCAGGTCGGCATGAAGCGGCGCTCGACACGCCACAAGGCGGAGAGCTCGTCCGTGCCGCCATAGACGCCGGTCGAAAGCCCGGCGAGATAGGCGGCGCCGAGCGCCGTGGTCTCGATGACTTCGGGCCGCACGACCGGAATGCCCAGCAGGTCGGCCTGGAATTGCATCAAGAGGTCGTTGACCGCGGCGCCACCATCGACCCGCAGTTCGGCAACCGGCGTGCCGCCGGCCGCCACCGCGTCGCGGCTCATGGCCTGCAGCAACGCGGCGCTCTGGTAGGCGATGCTCTCGAGCGCTGCTCGGGCGATGTGGGCAACCGTGGTGCCTCGGGTGAGGCCCGTGATGGTGCCGCGCGCGTCCGCGTTCCAGTACGGCGCGCCGAGCCCGGTGAAGGCCGGCACCATCATCACGCCGCCGGCATCGGGCACGCTTTCGGCGAGCCCCTGCACCTGCGCACTGCCCTGGATCGCCTTCAGCCCGTCGCGCAGCCACTGCACCACCGCGCCGCCGACGAAGACGCTGCCTTCCATGGCGTAGAGCGGCCGGCTGTCGATCTGCGCGGCGCTGGTCACGAGCAGGCCGTTCTGCGATGGCCGGAAGGCATCGCCGGTATGCATCAACAGGAAGCAGCCGGTGCCATAGGTGTTCTTCGCCATGCCGGCATCGAAGCAGGCCTGGCCGAAGAGGGCGCTTTGCTGGTCGCCGGCGACACCGCCGATCGGCAGGCTGCGCCCGAGCAGCGACGCCTCGGTATCGGCGAAATGCGCGCTCGATGCCTTCACCTCGGGCATCAACGAGGCAGGAATGTCGAGCGCTCGGAGCAGGTCGGCGTCCCAGGCGTTGATGCGCACGTTGAAGAGCATGGTGCGCGACGCGTTGCTCACGTCGGTGACATGCACCTTGCCGCCGGTCAGCTGCCAGATCAGCCAGCTGTCGATGGTGCCGAAGGCGAGTTCGCCGCGCTCGGCGGCGGCCTGCGCGCCGGGCACCTGGTCCAGCAGCCAGCGCAGCTTGGTGCCCGAAAAGTAGGCATCGATCACGAGGCCGGTCTTGTCGCGGATGGTGTCGGCGAGGCCTTCCTCGCGCAGCCGAGCGCAGATCGGCTCGGCGCGGCGGTCTTGCCAGACGATGGCGTGATGCACCGGCTGGCCGGTGGCACGGTTCCAGATCATCGTGGTCTCGCGCTGGTTGGTGATGCCCACCGCATGGATGTCGGCCGCCGACAGCCCGGCTTTCTGCAAGACGTCGCGGGCCGTGGCGAGCTGGCTGCGCCAGATCTCCATCGGGTCGTGCTCGACCCAGCCGGGCTGCGGGTAGATCTGGGTCAGCTCCTTCTGCGCGATGGCGACGATGCGCCCGGCGCGATCGAACACGATGCTGCGCGAGCTGGAGGTACCTTGGTCGAGAGCAAGCAGGTAGGTCATGTCGGAGTCTCTGGAATGAAGTCGGTGACGGCGCGGGTCGGTCGGTGTGCGTGCGTGCGTTCGTCGATCAGCGCTCGATGTGCATGCGGACCTGCGCATTCTTGAGCAGCTCGGGGAAGGGCGCCGGCGGCTCGGCGTCGGTGAAGAGCGCATCGATCTGCGCCAGCGTCGCCAACTGGATCATGGCCGGCCGGTTGAACTTGCTCGCATCTGCCGCCAGCCACACCTCGCGCGCCTGCGCGATGATGGTTTGAGCCACCTTCACCTCGCGCAGGTCGAAGTCGCGCAGGGTGCCGTCGGCTTCGATGCTCGACACGCCGATCAGGGCGATGTCGACCTTGAACTGGCGAATGAAGTCGATGGTCGCCTCGCCGACGATCGCCCGGTCGCGCAGCCGCACCGAGCCGCCAGCCACGATCACCTCGCAATCCGGGTTGTCGCTCAGGATGGTCGCGACGTTGAGGTTGTTGGTGATCACGCGCAGCCCCGTATGCCGCAGCAGCGCCTTGGCAACGGCCTCGGTGGTGGTGCCGATGTTGAGGATCAGCGAGCAATCGTTGGGCACTTGCGCGGCCACGGCGCGCGCGATGCGGGCCTTGCCTTCGGCATGCAGCGTCTCGCGTTGCCGGTAGGCGAGGTTCTCGATGGTCGAGGTCGGGGTGCGAACCCCGCCGTGAAACCGCATCAGCAAACCCTGCGCCGCGAGCTTCTGGATGTCTTTGCGCACCGTCTGCAGGGTGACGCCGAGCATCTCTGCGAGTTCGTCGACGGTCAACGATTCCCGCAGCCGAACGGCTTCCAGCAGTTGGAGTTGACGGGGATTGGAGTTCACGAATGCAAGTCGAGCGCGGCGCGGAGACAATTTAGAGCGAAACGAAACGAATGGCTTACGGGTTAACACCGCCTCTTTGCGAAGCCGAAGGAACCAAAATGAAACGAACCGAAAGCATTGAAGCACGAAACCGTGCCGAAAGTCACACTCAGCAGTCTGGAACATCCGACCCGATGAGCACGCTTGCGCCACCGGCCACCGCCGGCTCTGCCGACACACCGACCACCGCTCCGGCTGGCGAGTACGACGTGCTCGTGGTCGGCGGCGGCATCAACGGCTGCGGCATCGCGCGAGACCTGGCGGGCCGCGGTTGGCGTGTGTTGTTGTGCGAGAAGGACGACCTCGCCGCGCACACGTCTTCATCCTCGACCAAGCTCATCCACGGCGGGCTCCGCTACCTGGAGTACTACGAGTTCTCGCTGGTGCGCAAGGCGCTTCAGGAGCGCGAGGTGTTGCTTCGCAGTGCGCCGCACATCATGTGGCCGCTGCGCTTCGTGATGCCGCACGACCCGTCGATGCGGCCGGCCTGGATGATCCGCATCGGCCTTTTCATGTACGACCACCTGGCCAAGCGCGAGGTGCTGCCGGGATCGCGCACGGTCGACTTGCGCAAACATCCGGCCGGGCAGCCGCTCAAGGCGAATTTCAAGCGCGGCTTCATCTATTCGGACGGTTGGGTGGACGATGCCCGGCTGGTGGTGCTCAACGCGCTGGATGCTCGCGCCCGTGGCGCCGAGGTCTTGACCCGGACCCGCTGCGTCGCGGCGCAGCGCAGCCAGGAGCGCTGGAGCGCGACGCTCGAAGGCCCCGACGGCCGCCAGCGCACCATCCATGCCCGCGCCGTGGTGAATGCCGCTGGGCCGTGGGCCGAGTCCTTCCTGCGGGGCATCGCCAAGCCTTCGAAGAGCGAACTGCTCGCGACCAAGCAGCTTCGCCTGGTCAAGGGCAGCCACATCGTGGTCAAGCGCCTTTATTCGCACGACCACGCCTACATCTTCCAGAACCCGGACAAGCGGATCATCTTCGCGATTCCCTACCAGGACGACTTTACGCTGATCGGCACCACCGATGTCGAACTGAAGGGCGACGACCCGGGCGCGGCCAAGGCCAGCCCGGAAGAAATCGCCTACCTGTGCGAGCAGGCCAGCCGCTACTTCGAGGCGCCGATCGTGCCGGCCGACGTGGTGTGGACCTATTCGGGCGTTCGTCCTCTACTCGACGATGCGTCCGGCGATCCGTCCGCCGTCACCCGCGACTATCTGCTGGAGCCCAGCACCAGCGCGGCGCCACTTCTGTCGGTGTGGGGCGGCAAGATCACCACCTTCCGCAAGCTCGCGGAGGATGCGGCGGACGAGGTCGGCCGCATGCTCGGCGAAAAGCGCAAGGGCTGGACCGACGATGCGTTCCTCGCGGGCGGCGACCTGTCGCCCTGGATCGGCCCGGTGCGTGCGGGCGCCCGACCGGCCGACGAGTTCGAGCGTTTCGTCGGCGCCGTGCAGTCGCGGCATCCGTGGCTTCCGCCGGCGCTGGCCCGGCGCCTCGCGCGCTCGTACGGCGGCCGCATCACCGAAGTGCTGGGCGATGCCCACGGCACGGCCGACCTCGGCGCCGAAATCGCGCCCGGCCTGCATGAGCGCGAGCTGGCCTATCTCGCCGACAAGGAATGGGCAACCAGCGGCGACGACGTGCTGTGGCGCCGCTCCAAGCTCGGCCTGCACTACAGTCCCGCGCAACGCGATGCGGTCGCAGCCTGGATGCGCGACCACCGAGTCCGAAAGGAGGCGCATGCAGCTCACGCTCGATAGCGTCACCAAGAAGGTCGGCGCGCAGACCTGGCTGCATGCCCAGAGCATCGCGCCGCAGAGTGGCGCGGTCACCGTGCTCCTGGGCGCGACCCAGGCCGGCAAGACCAGCCTGATGCGTCTCATGGCCGGCCTCGATGCGCCGACCAGCGGCCGGATCAGCGTCGACGGCAAGGACGTGACCGGGCGGCCGGTGCGCGAGCGCAATGTCGCGATGGTGTACCAGCAGTTCATCAACTACCCCTCGCTCACGGTTGCCGACAACATCGCATCGCCGCTGCGACTGCGCGGCGAAAAGAACGTCGATGCCCAGGTGAGGCAGCTGGCGGACAAGCTGCACATCGGCATGTTCCTCGATCGCCTTCCGGCCGAGCTCTCCGGCGGCCAGCAGCAGCGGGTGGCGCTGGCGCGTGCCCTGGCCAAGAACGCGCCACTGATGCTGCTGGACGAGCCGCTGGTCAATCTCGACTACAAGCTGCGCGAAGGCCTGCGCGAGGAGCTGACCCAGCTTTTCGCCACGGGCGATTCGACCGTGATCTACGCGACCACCGAACCCGGCGAGGCCTTGCTGCTCGGCGGCTACACCGCGGTCATGGACGAGGGCGAGCTGTTGCAGTACGGCCCGACCTCCGAGGTCTTCCACGCGCCGCGATCGCTGCGGGTGGCGCGGGCTTTCAGCGATCCGCCGATGAACCTGCTCGCCGGGCAGGTCTCGGAGCAGGGCGTGCAGATCGATCATGGTCCGGCGATGCCGATGGCGCTCGATCGGGCGTTGCAAGGTGCCGTCACCGTCGGCTTGCGTGCCAGTGCGCTGCACGTGGCTGCGGACCCGGGCGATATCGCATTGCCAGGCAAGGTGGAGCTCGCGGAAATCTCCGGCTCCGACACCTTCGTCCATGCCGAGACCTCGGTCGGCGAGCTGGTCGCGCAACTCACCGGCGTCCATCGCTTCGAGCTGGGTGCGCCGGTCGTGCTGCATTTCGATCCGACCGAAGCCTATGTCTTCGACGCGGCCGGCCAACTCGCTCTGGCGCCCGCATGGCGCAGGAAGGCGCACTGACATGGCCGGCATCGACCTCGAGCTGGCGCACGCCTACCGTGCCGACCCCAAGCAAGAGAGCGACTACGCGCTGCTGCCGCTCGAGATGAGCTTCAGGGATGGCGGCGCGTATGCGCTCCTCGGGCCTTCGGGCTGCGGCAAGACGACGATGCTCAACATCATCTCGGGCTTGCTCAGGCCATCGCAGGGCAGCGTCAAGTTCGATGGTCGCGATGTCACCGGCGACACGCCGCAGCAGCGCAACATCGCTCAGGTCTTCCAGTTCCCGGTCATCTACGACACCATGACCGTGGCGCAGAACCTCGCCTTTCCGCTGCGCAACCGGGGCGTGCCCGAAGATCGCATCAAGAAGCGCGTCGGCGAGATTGCCGAGATGCTCGACATGAGCGGCCAGCTGCAGCAGCGCGCGGCCAACCTCGCGGCCGATGCCAAGCAGAAGATCTCGCTCGGCCGCGGGCTGGTGCGAGACGACGTGTCGGCGGTGCTGTTCGACGAGCCGCTCACCGTGATCGATCCGCATCTCAAGTGGCAGCTGCGGCGAAAGCTCAAGCAGATCCATCGCGAGCTCAAGTTGACGCTGATCTACGTGACGCACGATCAGGTCGAGGCGCTCACCTTCGCCGAGGAAGTGGTCGTCATGACCCGCGGCAAGGCGGTGCAGGTCGGCAACGCCGAGGCCTTGTTCGAGCGCCCGGCGCATACCTTCGTCGGGCATTTCATCGGCTCGCCGGGCATGAACTTCCTCGCGGCGCAAAGCGCCGGGGGAGCGATCGAGGTGGCAGGGCGCCGGCTTCTCGGCGCGCGGGCGCTGCCCGACGGCGCGATCAAGCTCGGCATTCGGCCCGAGTACCTGAAGGTGGCATCTGCAGAAGCTGGCGACCCGGGCGCGGTCGAGGGCATCGTGCATCAGGTGCAGGATGTCGGCACCCACCAGATGCTCAGTGCCCGGGTCGGCGACACGATCCTCAAGGCCCGCCTGGCCACGAGCGCGCCGGTGCCGGCGATCGGCCAAGCGGTCTGGCTGCGCGTGCTGGACCCGCACACCTGCTTCTATCGCGACGAGGAGCTGGTGGCATGAGCGGCGCATCCGGCAGCATCAAGCCGGTCAACCAGAAGGCCTGGTGGCTGGTGCTGCCGGTGCTGCTGTGCGTCGCGTTCTCGGCCATCCTGCCGCTGATGACGGTGGTCAACTACTCGGTGCAGGACATCATCTCGCCCGACCGCCGAGTCTTCGTCGGCACCGAATGGTTCGCATCGGTCATGCGAGACGGCGAACTGCATGCGGCCTTGTGGCGGCAGCTGGGCTTTTCGCTGGCGGTGCTGCTGGTGGAGATTCCGCTCGGCATCTGCCTGGCGCTTTCGATGCCGGCCACCGGCTGGCGTTCGTCGGCGGTGCTGGTCATCGTCGCGCTGTCGCTTCTGATCCCGTGGAACGTGGTGGGCACCATCTGGCAGATCTTCGGCCGCGCCGACATCGGACTCTTCGGCTACGCGCTGCAGAAGGCGGGCATCGACTACAGCTACACCGGCAACGCGCGCGATGCCTGGCTCACGGTGCTGCTGATGGATGTCTGGCACTGGACGCCGCTGGTCGCACTGCTTTGCTTCGCCGGCTTGCGATCGATACCCGATGCGTACTACCAGGCGGCCCGCATCGACGGTGCCAGCAAATTCGCGGTGTTCCGCTACATCCAGCTGCCGAAGATGCGGGGCGTGCTGGTCATCGCGGTGCTGCTGCGCTTCATGGACAGCTTCATGATCTACACCGAGCCTTTCGTGCTGACCGGCGGCGGACCGGGCAATGCGACCACCTTCCTGAGCCAGTACCTCACGCAGAAGGCAGTCGGCCAGTTCGACCTGGGTCCGGCGGCGGCGTTCTCGCTGATCTACTTCCTCATCATCCTGCTGCTGTGCTTCGTGCTCTACAACTGGATGCTGCGGGTCGGCACGCAACAGGTGGAGGAAGAGCAATGAACGCCGATCGCCGCTTCAAGAAGCGCAGCATCTTCCTGGTCCTGTACCTGCTCTTCGCCTTGCTGCCCATCTACTGGATGGTCAACATGAGCTTCAAGACCAACGAGGAAATCCTTTCGAGCTTCTCGTTCTTTCCACAGCAGTTCACCTGGGCCAACTACGCCCGCATCTTCACCGACGAATCCTGGTATTCGGGCTACATCAACAGCCTGATCTATGTCGGCATCAACACCGTCATCTCGCTCACCGTCGCCCTGCCGGCGGCCTATGCGTTCTCGCGCTATTCGTTCCTCGGCGACAAGCACGTGTTCTTCTGGCTCCTGACCAACCGGATGACGCCGCCGGCGGTGTTCCTGTTGCCGTTCTTCCAGCTCTACACCACCGTGGGGCTCATGGACACGCACCTGGGCGTGGCGCTCGCGCACCTGCTCTTCAACGTCCCGTTGGCGGTGTGGATCCTCGAGGGCTTCATGAGCGGCATTCCCCGCGAGATCGACGAGACCGCCTACATCGACGGCTATTCGTTCCCGCGTTTCTTCCTGACCATCTTCCTGCCGCTGATCAAGGCGGGTGTCGGCGTCGCGGCCTTCTTCTGCTTCATGTTCAGCTGGGTCGAACTGCTGCTGGCCCGCACCCTCACCAGCGTCAACGCCAAGCCGATCGTGGCGACCATGACGCGCACCGTCAGCGCGTCGGGCATGGACTGGGCGACGCTTGCGGCAGCGGGCGTATTGACGATCGTGCCGGGCGCGATTGTGATCTGGTTCGTGCGGCACTACATCGCCAAGGGGTTCGCGATGGGCAGGGTCTGATTCCGCGGGTTGCATCAACACGAAAGGCGCCGATGTTCGATTGGATGGTCTGGACCACCCCGGTGGCGGTCTTCTTCACCTGCATCGGCTTGATGCTGGTCGGCATGACGGCCTGGGAACTCAAGTCGCCCACCACGACGCGGCGCGGCTGGCTGCCGATGGAAACCACCCGCGGCGACCGGCTCTTCATCGGGCTGCTCACGGCGGCCTACCTCAATCTCGTCTTCATCGGCCTTGCCGGCAAGTTCCAGGAATGGTTGAGCCTCGAAGCCGAACCCTCGATCTGGATCTCGTTCGTCCTGTCGATGGGCGTCTTGCTGCTGATTCTGCGAAAGGGCTAGCCAAGCCTTTCTTCCACGCGGTTCGGCTCTTCGCTTCCCGGGGCCGGGTCCGCACAAGTCGGGAAGCAAACTGAGGAGACAGACATGAAGATGCGCCATACCGCGCTGGCATTGGCGGCGGCAACGCTCGCCATGCAAGCCGCCTGGGCCGGGGAGCCCGAAGCCAAGAAATGGATCGACAGCGAGTTCCAGCCGTCGACCCTCAGCAAGGACCAGCAGACTGCCGAACTCAAGTGGTTCATCGACACCGCCAAGAAGTTGCAGGACAAGGGCGTCAAGGAAATCTCGGTGGTCAGCGAAACCATCACCACGCACGAATACGAATCGAAGACGCTGGCCCGGGCCTTCGAGGAAATCACCGGCATCAAGGTCAAGCACGACCTGATCCAGGAAGGCGACGTGGTCGAGAAGCTGCAGACCTCGATGCAGTCGGGCAAGTCGATCTACGACGGCTGGATCTCCGATTCGGACCTGATCGGCACCCATTACCGCTACGGCAAGATGATGAACCTGACCGACTACATGGCCGGCGCGGGCAAGGACTTCACCAATCCGGGACTCGACGTCAAGGACTTCATCGGCACCAAGTTCACCACCGCGCCGGACGGCAAGCTCTACCAGCTGCCCGACCAGCAGTTCGCCAACCTTTATTGGTTCCGCGCCGACCTCTTCGCGCGGCAGGACCTTCGCGACAAGTTCAAGGCCAAGTTCGGCTACGACCTGGGCGTGCCCCTCAACTGGAGCGCCTATGAGGACATCGCCGAATTCTTCAGCGTCGACGTCAAGACCCTCGACGGCAAGCCGATCTACGGCCACATGGACTACGGCAAGAAAGACCCGTCGCTCGGATGGCGCTTTACCGATGCCTGGCTCTCGATGGCCGGCACCGCCGACATCGGCAACCCCAACGGCATGCCGATCGACGAATGGGGCATTCGCGTGGCCGATGACAAGTGCACGCCGGTCGGCGCGGCCGTGTCGCGCGGCGGCGCCACCAACTCGCCGGCGGCGGTCTATGCGCTCACCAAGTACATCGACTGGATGAAGAAGTACGCGCCCAAGGAAGCCACCGGAATGACCTTCGGCGAAGCGGGCCCGGTGCCGGCGCAGGGCCAGATTGCGCAGCAGATCTTCTGGTACACCGCCTTCACCGCCGACATGACCAAGCCCGGGCTGCCGGTGGTCAACGCCGACGGCACGCCCAAGTGGCGCATGGCACCGGGACCGAACGGCCCCTACTGGAAGCAGGGCATGCAGAACGGCTACCAGGACGTCGGATCATGGTCCTTCTTCAACGGCCACGATGCCAACAAGACCGCGGCTGCCTGGCTTTATGCGCAGTTCGTGACCTCGAAGACCGTGTCGCTCAAGAAGACCATCACCGGCCTCACGCCGATTCGCGAATCGGACATCCAGTCGAAGGCGATGACCGACCTCGCGCCCAAGCTCGGCGGGCTGGTCGAGTTCTACCGCAGCCCCGCGCGCGTCGCCTGGACGCCCACCGGCACCAACGTGCCCGACTACCCGAAGCTCGCGCAGCTCTGGTGGAAAAACGTGGCCGAGGCCGTCACCGGCGAGAAGACGCCGCAGAAGGCGATGGACAACCTGGCAGACGAGATGGACAACGTCATGGCGCGACTCGAGCGCGCCGGCATGGCCAAGTGCGCGCCCAAGCTCAACGCCAAGGGCGATCCGAACAAGTGGCTGAGCGACCAGCATGCGCCCTGGAAGAAGCTGGCGAACGAGAAGCCGAAAGGCGAGACGATCGACTACGAGAAGCTGCTGGCTGCGTGGAAGGCCGGGAAGGTTCGGTAGGTAAGGGATCGAGGCCGAGGCAGCTCGGCTAATCGACTAGACGCTTCGGGAAAGCCGCGGTGCCGATTTGGCATCGCGGCTTTTTGTTTTTATAAGCGGAAATGCTTCATTGTTGTAATTCGAGGAATTTGCGATTTCTTGTTTTTTGTCGTTTATGGTTTGGACCTAGGATTTCCACGCGGAAAACACCAGGGCGTGATGTAGTGTTCGGTCCTCGAAAAAGAGGACGTAGAGAACCAGATGGCGATTGCATATGACTTATGGCCGATAAACGAATGACTTACGAAACACTGATGCTCGAGGCGGAGGAGAGGGCGGTGCCATCGACGCGTGTGCGCAAGATGGCATTGCCCTGGAACATCCTGGCGTTGTTCACACTGAGTTCGATAGTCGCGTTGACCGTGCTGCTATACGAACCTTCTCGCCGTCGCTGTATCAGCCTGCTTTGGCAAAGAAATTGACGCTCGCGGAGAGGCAAAAACTGGATATGGATTTGGTCAATGAGATAACGATGCAAACCAATTCAAGGAGATTCGACGAACCTGAATCGTTTAGACGGCGTGCGGCTTGGGTAGAAGAAGAAGCCAAGAGCTACGTTGTCGCTGATCTGATTCAGCAGGTCATCAAGGTTGCTGTGGCTCGCCCGAGATACAACGAGAAAGCTTTCAACCGGCTCGTTGATCTAGGTGCGAGTAGCTATCCAGCCGCAAGCTGCATTGCGGAGAAGCTCTATCGATTTCATGTGATTGAAAAAACTAAAGGGTGGAAATATTCGCGTGATCAAGTAACGGCGATGGCCCTGCGCGCCAAGAAGACGGACTACCATCCAGTATGCCAAGGAATAGAGTTTCCGCTTTATTTCAACGGACACCTGGGGTATCCGAAAAATTTGGTGCTCGCCAATGAAAAATTGATTGAAGGTGCCTTGCTGGCTCCTTTGCCGATCAGCGATTTCTTGCTTACTCTCAAAAACACCCAGTAAGAACCTCAAGCGCGCGGAAAGTCGAGTTGGAACTTTGTTGGCGAAAAGTCGCCGATGAGTTCGCTCCGTCTTCCTTTCTCGAGGATGCTTGTTTTCAATATAAAAATGCAGCCTTAATCAACTCTAAGGTGGGGAGGGTGGAGGTCGATGTCGGCTATGAAGCATTGGCTGGGAAATGGTGTTCAAAGGAATTAACAGTGATTGCGCAAGATTGCGCAAATCTTGAAAACAAAGGCAAATAACGATGAGACGCCTTCGCTGTCCATTGGAGGATGCCGTCATCAGCCTAGTGTTGGCGTACCTTTTCAATCTATCTGTGTTGCTTTTGAAACGCCTCATCGTATGGGAATCCAAGCCTATTGTCGGGGAGCGGCTCGGAATAAGGCTTCTGGCTACCCTCCGATGCACGGCAACCCGCATCGCTGGAGGTCTTCCTTGGCCTCCTCGATGCTTGCACGGCAAACCAAGACAGCGGCTACGAGTACACGCTGTCTGTCGCAGTCCCTTGCCGGCGCCGAGCTTGGATCGCTCAGCCGCTAGATGTAGTTATCGACGTTCTAAGAGGACAAAACCCTAACTAGGCTTTGAGGCATATTGGGTTAAACAAATTGGATTATTGGCAATTTCCAAATCTCGTTTTTTGTTGCAATGCGATAAATTGTTATGCTCAGCTGATTGAAATGAAAGAATAGAGAGTATCGTGCCGAAGGACTACACATCGAGCGTAGTCATTCGTCCAGATCCATACAAAGTGGTGCCGATGTCTATGTTTTTGTCCTTAGTTTGCTTTCTAGCTAAAGCCAGAGACTTTTTAGTCTGGATCATGGTGGTATTTTTTGCGAGCGTTGCAGTTGCCCAAAACGACGACCTGGTTATAGAGTCTGAGCCGAAGCCAGGAGATAAATTAGGACTTCCATATGCCGAAGCCGCTGCGAAGCTCGACGACGACGTAAAAGAACTGCTCGATGGCGTCTTGCTAATTTATCGCTCTCCGGCGTTACTGGGCGACAGACGGAAAACCTTGCTAGCTATTGGTGCTACAGCCAAAAATCGCTCGTATTTCCCAACAGAAGGATATGTCAAGCCTAGGTTTAGAGATGATCTTGCGACTGCATTCTTAAATCGTCCAAGCTGGAGTGGTTATTATTTTTACAAAGGTCTAAATCCCGTCAGTAATCGGTGGTCTGTTAAAGTTGAGATACGCCGAGACGCGAGTAGTAAGGCCGACTGTATCAGCAGCCGCGCGGTTGAAGGATACATGAATATTTACTGGGAGCCGCTTTTCTTCACATCTGCCCATCACCATAGCGTGGTTAGATCACAGTGGAATAGGCATTCTGTAGCTGGGGGCCTGCGGGCTCGTCCGTTGACAAAGCTTGGCTCTGGGATTGAGCTGGGCTTTGTGTCTGGTTGTTTGGTGAGACTTGATTTCAGTGGTTATTACAACGTGGAGGACTTAACAAATGACAGTATTCTCAATTGATTCAACGCTTTTTGAAACGTTATCGGACACCGCTAACGTTAACGCTGAGCAATTGAAAAGCTTTGTGGCGCAAGCTAATAGCAATGTGCTGCTTAATTCGCTGCTTTCAATTGCAGATGCCCGAGGCGATTTAATAATTAGGGTGGCAAACAGCGAGGAGCTTCGAAACCCAAGTTATGTGGAGGCAGGCGCATGGTTCGACCCATACAAGAAAGCAGATGACGGCAAATTCGAGCTCTTGCTACGCCCAGACAAGTTCATCGGCCCCAATGCCAAGTTCAGTCGCTTCAAGCCCGAGCACGGCCAGGTCGATGGCCGCGAGGTGCGCGTCTATGGCTATCCCAAGCGCAACGAGCTCGACTACCTGCAGGGCGACGCGGTGGCCGACTACCTCGGCACCTGCGCGCTCACCTCGATCGCCAACCTGCGCACCCAGTCCGGCCGCGTCACCACCGAATCGGAGGTCGTGCGCCTGGCGATCGCCAACGACTGGGCCGTGAACGACCCGAGCCTGCCCGCAGCGCAGCTGGGCGGCTCCACCGTGAGCGACCAGCAGGCCATCCTGGACAGCTACGGCATCCGCAACGGCGTCGTCGCCGGCTACAACGAGGCGGGCCTCGCCAACCTGCTGCGAAGCGGCCGCGGCGTGATCGTGGCGGTCAATGCCGGGGCGCTCTGGGACGACGCCGAGTACGTGCAGGGCGGCGGCGTCAATCATGCGGTGACGCTCACCGGTGCGGTCTACGGCGCGGGCAACGACGGGGAAGCCGGCGAGCTGGTCGGCTTCTACCTCGCCGACTCCGGCCGAGGCAGGGTCGGCGACATGACCCGCTTCGTCGACATCGAGAGCTTCCGCCGCGCCGCCCGGGTGCCCGACGCTTACGCGATCTATTCGATCGAGCCGCTCAAGCAGTGGGACGAGGACATCGACGGTACCGGCAACGCCGAGGCCAACGTGCTGGTCGGCAACCGCGGCGACAACGTGCTGGCGGGGCTCGAAGGCGACGACCTGATCGAGGGTGATGCGGGCAACGACACGCTGGTGGGCGGCAGCGGCAACGATCGGTTGATCGGCGGGGCGGGGGACGACGTCTATGTGTTCGGCGCGGGGTTCGGGGATGACCGGATCGGGCAAGGTGGCGGCGGCGCAATCGAAGGTCTCGACGTCATCCGCTTCCAGGACGACATCACCGCCGATCGCCTCTGGTTCGGTCGCAGCGAGAACGACCTGGAGGTGCGGGTCTTCGGCAGCGACGACCGCCTGCGGATCGACGACTGGTTCCTGCCTCCGGGCGAGGGCGCCGAAGGCTCAGCTGGCGGCATCACGCGCTTCGAGTCGAGCGACGGCCAAGCCCTGCTCGCACGGCAGGTCAGCTGCCTGATCGAGGCGATGGCGTCGTTCGATCCGCCGGCGCCTGGGTACACCGAGCGGCCGGCCGGCTATCAGGCGGCGCTTGCGCCGATGCTGGCGGCCAACTGGCAATCAAGCCTGGGGTGAGTCGGGCCATGGCATCGGGTCTAGACTGGCCCGATGCTGAACCGACGCCGCCTCATCGCTCTCGCGCTGCCGACCGGCGCGCTGCCTTCTTTCGCCACGGCGCAGGAAGGTGCCAACCCTCTTCAGGCGCGCATTGGCGCAGGCGGCTGCGTCGTGCTGTGGCGGCATGCGCAGACCGACCCCGGCGTCGGCGACCCTCCCGATTTCAAGCTGGCGCAGTGCAGCACGCAGCGAAACCTCAGCGCGTCGGGCCGCGCACAGGCGAGAGTGGCCGGCGAATGGTTCAAGGCCCGCGGCCTCGCGCCCACCGCGGTCCTGTCCAGCGCCTGGTGCCGCTGCAAGGACACGGCCGATCTGGCTTTCGGACGGCACGAGGTCTGGTCGCCGCTCAACTCCACCTTCGGCCCCGCGGACCGCGCGAACGAGGCCCAGGGCATCAAGGCCATGCGACAGCGGCTGGCAGGCATCCAGGCGGGGCGCTTCGAGGTATGGGTGACGCATCAGGTCAACATCACCGGGTTGACGGGGGAAGTTCCGTCGATGGGCGAAGGCTTGATCGTCGGATCGAACGGACAGGTCTTCGCCCGGGGCATCTTCTCGTAGCCGGTTGCTCGCCGTTCACCTGATCCCATCGCATCGCATCGCAGAGCATCGAACGAAGAAGGTGCAAGCCGGGCGCAGCGCATGCTGTCGCAAGTCGCAAGTCGCGAAAAGGTCGTGAAAGCGTCAGGCATCGGCCATGCGGCGCGGGCAGGTGTCGCCGAACAATCGTCCTGAACGCAGCCGCTTCGAGGTGACCAAGCCAGGTCACCGGCACGCTGCCAAGTGCCCGGGAGGCCCGATGGACCATTCACGCCAACGCGGATCGATGCGCGAGGTCGCGCCTCTCGACGGCAAGACCACCCACGAAGAGTTGCGGTCCGACGGCTTCTGGAATGCCGGTGAGGCCGTCGACGAGCACGGAAGATGGACCGGTCTCGCGCCCGGCCGCATCATGCTGGTGGCCACTGCCAAGACCATGGCTTCGACCTGGATCGCGAAGAAGCAGACGGTCGCCGAACTCAAGCTCACCAAAGGGTCGCTCAGCGATTTCGCCAACGAAGCGCTGGCGAAGCTGCTTGCGCCCTACAGGCCCGGCATCGACATCGAACTCAGCGCCTATTGCATGGCCCCGAAGGGATTTGCCATCGGCTCGGCACTGCTCGTCGCTCGCGACCTCGTGATGCGATGGCCGGAGCTTTATCCCTTACATCAAGCCTTCAATGACTGCGCGCCTTCGGCGAGCTTTCGCCATCGTCAACCGGTCAGTACCCTGGCTCGGGGGTCCGGCGAGATCGTCCTCATCGACATCGACAACGACAAGGACACCGATGCGAAAGTCGCGGTCGTGCGGGAAAGACTGCCCGACGGGGTCGTTCTCGGCAGCTCGGCAGAGTTTCTGGCATCGAGCCTGTGGAAGGAAGCGTGATGCAACGATCGACCCAACGAACGACCGACGGGCTTCATCCGGTCACCATCGAGCCAGACGTCGCACACACGGAAATCACGATCGGCCATGCCGTCTACACGATCGATCTTCGAACGGCGGGCATCTGCGTCAGCTTGAGCGATGAGCAGATCGTGCTGGTGTGCGAATCGATGATGGAGCGGACGGGAAGAGTGGGCTTGAGCCATGTGTTCTACGCAAGCCGGCCTGCTTTCAGAAGAGCTCTCTTTTCGAAGACCGGGACCTTTCGAAAGAAAAGAAACGCCCTGAATGCGGCGCAGCTCGTGGACATCCTGGCGCCTGCGGCCGTGGCGGACGACGACGATCTCTTCTACGAAGATGAAGACATCCGGCCGGTGTTGAACCTCTACTTCCGCGGAGAGAAGTCGCGCAAGCGAGCCCAGAAGTTCCTCGACCTGATGCGGCAAAGCGACTTTGCGAAACGAATCAAGGTCGCGGAGGATCCCAGAGACTGCGAAGAAAAAACCTGGCTCGTGATCGATCGCCGGGGGACGAGCTTGGACGCCTTGAAGGCCTTCTCGCAACTCAGGGCGACGCCTTATGACGAGCAGCAGGAGACGCCCGGCATCCAGCGCCAGAGCCTCATCGTCTATTAGCGGCCCGCGTTGCGTCATCGGCGAGAAAAGAGCGATGTACATGCCTGGCAACCACATCGGCCTCGACCTGTTGACGGCATTGCCGCCGTCACCCTGACGCGCGGGCCGGTCCGGCTCATCCCGGATCAGGCGGCCGGTCGCTCGCCCGACGAGATGGCGGTCGCCAGGTTCCGCCGCGCTTGCGCCTCCAGCCGCTCGCGCATCGGCGCCGTGCGATAGAGCGGGGCTCGCGCCAGGAAGCGCCCCAGGATGCCTTGCCGTCTCGGCTCGAAGATGTCGGGTGCGATGTGCGCGTACTCGTGTCGGATCTGCCGCTCGTATTCGGCGAAACGCGCCGTGTCGGCGCCGAGGATCGCCAGGTCGATATCGATCAGCAGCTCGGCATCCGCTCCCTCGGGCAATACGTCGTGGCAGGTCGCCATGACCAGCCGGTGGACCCGCGCTGCCTGCTCGCGCGCAACACCGGCGTCGATCATGGCCTGGGCCGCCCAGTCGGCGCTTCGCTGTTCGTTGTCGCCGCGGTGCACGTCATAGAACGCATCGTGGAACCAGAGCGCGAGCGCCACCTCCGCAGGTCGCTCGGCCGCCGCGGCTTCCCGCGACAGGTGATCGAGGCATTCGCCGAGGTGCTGGAGCGTGTGATAGGCCCGGTGCGGCTCGGAGTAGGCAGCGCACAGCGCATCGAACAGGCCATCGTCGGGGCTGTCCACGCCGAGCGCGTGCCAGGCACCCAGCCAGTTCGCATGAAGTTCGCCTGGCGTCATCAGAGGTCCATCGCGCTGCGAACTTCGCGCCCGAGGTCGATCACGGACATCGCGTAGTAGCTGCTCCAGTTGTAGCGCGTGATGACATAGAAGTTGCTGGTGCCGGCAACATAGGTCGGTGCCTGGCCGCCGTTCTGCAGTTCGATCAAGGCCAGCAGCCCGCCATGCTTCTGGGCATCGGCTTCGAGCACGGCGCCGCTCGCGACGAAAGCATCGGCGCTGAAGGTCGGCAGGATATCGGGCGCCATCAGCAGGTCCATGCGAAGCCTGACCGTGTCGAAGCCGACCGGGAAGAAGGCGGGCATGCCGGGCGTCCAGCCGAAGGCCTTGAAGTAGTTCGCGACCGAGCCGATCACGTCGGTCGGGTTGTCGACCAGGTCGATGCGGCCGTCGCGGTCGAAATCGATCGCGTACTTGGCCAGGCTGCTCGGCATGAACTGCGGCATGCCCATCGCACCGGCGTAGCTGCCGAGCGGAACCATCGGGTCCTCGGCGGTGCGGCTTTCGGTGCTGAGGAAGCTTTCGAGTTCGCCGCGAAAGAACTCGCGGCGTGCGGCCGCACGCGGATGCGCATCCGGGAAGTCGAAGGACAGCGTGGCGAGCGCGTCGATCACCCGGAAGCTGCCCATGTTGCGGCCGTAGATGGTCTCGACGCCGATGATGCCCACGATGATCTCGGCCGGCACGCCGAACTCGGCTTCGGCGCGCTGAAGCGCGGCCGCGTTGGCACGCCAGAAGCGAACCCCGGCCGCGATGCGCACCGGGTCGATGAAGCGGGCGCGGTAGGCGGCCCAGTTCTTGGCGCTCGGCGTGGCCGGCGGCAGCATGAGCCTCGGCACGTTCGGCAGGAAGCGGGCACGGCCGATGGTGCTGCGGACCCAGTCGCGGTCGAGGTTGCGTCGGGCCGCGATCTCGTCGGCAAAGCGCATGGCGTCGTCGCGGGTGGCGTAGGGCGCGGCACCGCGCACGGGGCTCGGCCGGCGATCGCTGGATTGCGCCGCGGCCGGCAGTGCCAAAGCGGACAGAAGCAACGCCGCCCAGCACAGTGACAAGGAAATTCTCATGGTTTCATTGTGCAGGTCGCGGCCACGGCAGTCGGCGGAATTCGGCGCGCAGCGCGGGCAGGGCCAGGCCCGAGTCGCGGGCATAGCGCTGCGCCTCCAGCTCGAGCAGCCATTCGCGCGCGGGTCGCGCAGCGTCGCCGAACCGGGCCGCGAGCCGTTCGGCCATCTCGCGCGGCGGAGTGGCATCGGTGAGCTCGATGCCGGCTCGTCGCAGCTTCAGGCGCGCCTGTGCCAGAAGCCGCAGCCAGGGGTCGTGCTGGCTGCGCTCCCACAAGGTCCAGCCGGCGCCCGCGAGACTGACCAGCACCACCAGGGCCAGCAGCACCAATGCCAGGTCCTGCAGGCTCGGCGACTCGAAACCGAGCGACTTCAAGAGGTCGAACTGGCGCTGCTGGGTGTAGTTGAGCACCCATTGGTTCCAGCGGTTGTTCATCGCCTCCCAGGCGTTGCGCAGGTTTTGCGCCAGGGTCGGGCTCATCGCGCCGATGGCGCCTGCGAAAAGGCCGGGCTGCGGCGCGAGCCGGCGAAAGAGCCCGATGCGATCCGGCGAGATCGCACCGGTCGGGTCGACCCGCATCCAGCCGGTGCCCTCTTGCCAGACCTCGGCCCAGGCATGGGCATCGCTTTGCCGCAGGACCCAGAACTTGTCGACATCGTTGGCTTCGCCGCCCTGGTAGCCGGTCACGATGCGGGCCGGCACGCCCGAGGCACGCATCAGCACCACGAAGGCCGAGGCGATGTGCTCGCAGAAGCCGGCCTTCTGGTTGAACCAGAATTCGTCCGCGGTGTCCGCGGCGTACAGGCCCGGTTCGAGCGTGTAGCTGTAGCCACCGGTCCGAAGGCGGGTCAGCGCCGCCTGCACGAAGCCGCGGGTGCCGGCGCTCGCGATCGTTGGGTCGGCGCGCAACTGAGCTGCCAGCTCTGCCGTGCGCGGATTGGTCCCCGGCGGCAGCGCCAGGTAGGCCTGCAGGGCGCCGTTGCGGCGCTGCGGTCCGCTTTCGAATTGCGGATAGCTCACGGCTTCGTAGCGCACCAGGTCGCCGATCGGGCGGTTGGTGATCCACTGCAGTTCGGCCGTGCCATAGACCTCGTAGCCCGGCAGTTCGGGCGCCGCCTGTGCCGCGTCGAGCGCCAGCAGCCATGGACGATTGCTCGGCTCCAGCGTGACCCGGTAACGCACCGGCTCGCCTTGAACGCGCAAGCCCGGGATGCTTCGGCCGCGCGGAAAGCGGGGCGGCGCGGTCCATTCGCGGCCATCGAATTCCGACAGCACCGGGCCCCGAAAGTACAGCTGCTCGCGTGGCGGCGGCGGCCGTCCGAGGAAGTCGATGCGTGCCGCGATGCCGTCGTCGAGCGCCAGCTTGGCGATGTTGCCGACGGTCATCGAGTTGGACAGGCCCGAGCGGCCGGTGACGTTGTCGTTCGGCGTGCCCCAGAGCGGCGCCAGTCTCGGAAAGAGCAGGAAGAGCGCCAGCATGATCGGAAGCCCGAGCAGCGCCATGAAGCCCGCGGTGCGCCCCGCCTGCATCAGGGGCGGCCGGCCGACCGGCATGTGCGCGTTGACCAGCGCGGTCAGCAGGCCGAGCAGGGCCAGCAGCATCGCCAATGCGGTGAGCAGCGACTGCGAGAAGAAGAAGTTGGTGAGCATCGTGAAGAAGCCCAGGAAGAACACCACGAAGGCGTCGCGCCTCGCGCGCAGTTCCAGGGTCTTCAAGGCCAGCAGGATCACCACCAGCGTGACGCCGGCATCCCGGCCGAGCAGCGTCCGATGCGTCGCGAAGGTGGCGGCGAGGGCCACGCCGAGCAACGCGACCCGCCACCAGCGGCCCGGCAGCGGCCGGCCCTGCATCGCGAGCGCGCCGCGCCAGAGCAGCACGCCGAGCGCGAGCAGGCTGCACCACCAGGGCAGGTTCGGCGATTGGGGCAGCACGATCAGCGCCACCACGCCGAGCAGGAACAAGGTGTCGCGGCTTTCGCGCGGCAAGGCGTTCAGGCGGGCCTGCATCAACATAGCGCCAGCGCCTCTAGGCAGCGGCGGCGATGCGCCTCGCCCTTTGCGGGCGCGATCGAGCGGCCGCCTGCGCGCAGGCCATAGTCGATGTCGAGCCGGTCGGCCACCAGCACCCAGGCGCAGAGCCGCGACAGCCGTGCCTCGGGATCCGAGAGGCCGCTTGTCTGCGCGTCGAGCCATAGCTCTCGATCTTCGGTTTGCTGGGTGTCGCGGCTGACCAGGTCGTCCGAGCCGGTGGCCTGCGAGCGGGCGGCCCGTTTCCAGACCACGAGCTTGAGCGGATCGCCGCGCTGGTAGGCCCGCACGCCGTCGTACTCGCCGGCGGCGTGGGCGAGGCTGGCCGAAGAAGCGGCCTGGCCCTTCCGCGGTTCGCCGAGCGGAAGCGGCGGGGGCGAGGGCTCGGGCATCGGGTAGACCAGCACCTGGGAGCCTGGGCGCCACACGGTCCAGACCCGGAAGGTGCCGAGCGGAAAGCGGGTTTCCGCCGTCAGCGTGGGTGCCGGATGCAGACCGCGGCGCTCGGGCTTGAAAGCCACCTCGACCGTCTCGCTGCCCTGCGCCGGCACGTCGCACCATGACCATTGGCCGCTGTGCCGCACCGAGAGCCCGATGCCGTAGCGGGTGCTGCGGCGCTCGTTGTGCAGCACCACCCGGAGCACGGCCGCGGCGCCGGCGAACTGCGGCTCCGGCGGCAGCAGGTGCAGCGCCAGCCCGCGCAGGGTGCCATGGCAGACATGCATGCCGACCACCACGCTGCCCGCCAGCAGGAAAGTGAGCAGGTAGCCCAGGTTGAGTTGGTAGTTGATCGATGCGATCAACAGCAGCAGCAACGTGCCGGCCAGCATCCAGCCGGCAGGTGTGGGCAGGATGTAGACGTTGCGCTGCGTGAGTTCGAGCCGATCGGCAGGTGGCCGCCGGTTCAGGAACCACTGATCGGCGCGTCGGCGCAAAGCGCCCGTCAGTTGCACGAGCCGCCTCTCTTCATAGCCCGACGGCGTCGATCATGGCGCGCACCTGCTCGACCGCGCCGCGCCCCGCATCGCCCACCGGCGTCATCCGGTGCGCGACGGTCTGCGGCAGGATCGCCTGCACGTCGTCCGGCGCCACATAGTCGCGCCCTGCCAAAAGTGCCTGCGCCTTGGCCGCCCGAAGCACCGCGATGCCGGCGCGAGGCGACAGGCCCTGCAGGAACCAGCGACCGGAGCGGGTGGCGGCGATCAGCTCCTGCACGTAGTCCAGCAGCGGCTCGGCCGCATGCACCTGCACCACGCGCTGCTGCAGCGCGGTGAGTTCGCCAGCGGTGAGCAGGGCGGGCAGCGAGTCGAGCATCTCGCGCCGGTCGGCGCCGGCCAGCAGCAGGCGCTCGGCCGCGCGATCCGGGTAGCCGAGCGAGATCCGCATCAGGAACCGGTCGAGCTGGGACTCGGGCAGGGCGAAGGTGCCGAGCTGGTCGTGCGGATTCTGCGTGGCGATCACGAAGAACGGATTCGGCAGCGGCCGGGTCTCGCCTTCGATGGTGACCTGCTTTTCTTCCATGGCCTCGAGCAGCGCGCTCTGGGTCTTGGGGCTGGCCCGGTTGATCTCGTCCGCCAGCAGCACCTGCGCGAAGATCGGCCCCGGATGGAAGGCGAAGGCTTGCGTTGCGCGGTCGTAGATCGCGACGCCGGACAGGTCGCCCGGCATCAGGTCGGCGGTGAATTGAACGCGCGAGAACTCGAGCCCGAAGGTGTGCGAGAGCGCATGCGCCAGAGTCGTCTTGCCGACCCCCGGCACGTCCTCGATCAAGAGGTGGCCGCCGGCCAGGAGGCAGGCCACGCAGTCCCGAACCTGGGCCTCTTTGCCCACGATCACCGTGTTAAGCTGACCCAGCAAACTGGCGAGCTTGGTGGCGACGTCCATTTTTGTATCCATCTGCAAACCATACCGTAAAGCCCTGCGGCCCCATGCCGCGCCGGCTGCGAGACAAGCGAAATTCATGGGCAAGACCGGCTATTTCACGCACCAGGACTGTCGCAAGCACGAGATGGCGCCCGGGCATCCCGAATGTCCCGATCGATTGGCCGCCATCCACGACCGGCTGCTCGCAACCGGCGTGGCCGATGCGCTCGAAGCCGTCGACGTGCCGCTCGCCACGCTTCCCCAGATCATCCGGGCCCATGACGTGGCCCACATCGAACATCTCGAGGCCTTGAGCCAGCGCCTGGTCGCCGATGCGCCGGCCGGCGGCCCGGATCACGCGCAGCTCGACCCCGACACCACGCTCACCCGGTTCACCATGCTGGCCGCTCGGCGTGCAGCCGGCGCCGCCATCGCCGCGACCGATGCAGTGGCCACCGGCCGCCTCGAAAACGCCTTCTGCGCCGTGCGCCCGCCCGGTCACCATGCCTGCCGCGACAAGGCGATGGGCTTCTGCTTCATCAACAACATCGCAGTCGCGGTGCGGCATGCCATCGAGGTGCATGGCATCGAGCGCGCCGCGGTGGTCGACTTCGATGTGCATCACGGCAATGGCACCGAGGACATCCTCGGCAACGACGAGCGCGTGCTGATGGTCGGCATCTTCCAGCACCCGTTCTATCCGTACAGCGGCACCGAGGCGCCGGCCGCCAACATGCTCAACCTGCCCGTGCCCGCGTACACCAAGGGCATGGACGTGCGCGAGTTGATCGAGGCCGCCTGGATGCCGCGGCTCGAAGCCTTCAAGCCGCAGATGATCTTCGTCAGCGCCGGCTTCGATGCGCATTGGGCCGACGAGCTCGGCCAGCTGCGCCTCAACGAAAACGACTTCGCCTGGATCACCAGCCGCATCGTCGACGTCGCGCGCCGGCATGCGGGCGGCCGCATCGTCTCGATGCTCGAGGGCGGCTACAACCTGGATGCGCTGGCCACGAGCGTCGAGGCCCACGTTCGCGTGCTCGCCGATCTCTGAACGTCGGCTGGCCGGACACGAGCGATGGATTTCAGCGAGTTCATGGGTCGGCTCGGCGCCGTCGAGGCGCGCAGCATCGCGATCGAGCTCGCGGCCATGGCCGCCTGCATCCTGCTGGCCTACGGGATCTGCCGGCGCCTGGGGCGCGACCAACCCAAGGATTCGATCTGGTTCGGCGAACGCACCTTCGACGGCGTGCTGTTCCCTTTGCTGGCGCTGGCCTTCGCCGAACTGGCGCGGCGGGTCGCGCTCGAATATCAGACCGTGCTGGTATTGCGGGTGGCGGTGTCGGGCTTCTTGTCGCTCGCCGCCATTCGCCTCGTGGCGCGGGTGCTGCGGCGGGTGTTTCCGGCCTCGTCCCTGGTGCGGCTGGTCGAGCGCACGGTGTCCTGGATCGCGTGGCTCGCGGCCGTGCTTTGGATCGTCGGCCTGCTGCCGGCCGTGCTCGAGCAGCTCGAGGACATCCACCTGGCCTTCGGCAGTTCGCGGGTCAGCCTGCGCACCATGCTCGAAGGTGCCCTGTCGGCCGCGCTGGTGCTGGTGATCGCGCTCTGGATCTCGTCGACGATCGAGAAGCGCATCCTTCTCACCTCGGTCACCGACCTCTCGATGCGCAAGGTCGCGTCGAACGCGGTGCGCGCGATCCTGCTCCTGATCGGCCTCCTGTTCGCGCTGTCCGCGGTGGGCGTCGACCTCACGGCGCTGTCGGTGCTCGGCGGCGCGCTCGGCGTGGGCCTCGGCTTCGGGCTCCAGAAGCTCGCGGCCAACTACGTGAGCGGCTTCGTGATCCTGCTCGAACGCTCGGTTCGCATCGGCGACAACGTCAAGGTCGACGGCTTCGAGGGCAAGGTGACCGACATCAAGACCCGCTACACCCTGGTGCGCCAGGGCAACGGCCGCGAGTCGATCGTGCCGAACGAATCGCTCATCACCAGCCGGGTCGAGAACCTCTCGGTGTCCGATCTCAAGTTCAACATCCAGACCAGCGTCGTGGTCGGCTACGAGAGCTCGGTCCAGCAGGTGCAGCAGATCCTGCAAGAAGCGGCGGTGGCGCAGGCGCGGGTGCTGGTCGATCCGGCGCCGGTCGCCTTCCTCGTCAACTTCGCGCCGGACGGACTGGAGTTCACGCTCAACTTCTGGATCGCCGATCCGGACAAGGGCAAGGACAACGTCAAGTCGGCGATCAACATCGCCATCCTCGAAGGGCTGCGCGCGGCCCGGATCGATATTCCTTATCCGCAGCGCGTGCTGCGGATCGAATCGATGCCTCCAAGCCTCGACGGCGCCGTGGCCGACGAAGCCCCCCGGACGTCGCCTCTATAATTCCATGAAAAAGCACGGTCGTTCTTTTTCGTGTTTCGATGGCTGCGAGGCGGTGCATCGAAGGTCATTCGAAGCGAGGCCTGCCTAGAATCGAAGGCTGGCCCGAACCCCGGTTTCACAATTCAATGGAGTCCAACCCATGAAGATCCTCGTTCCCGTCAAGCGGGTCGTCGACTACAACGTCAAGGTTCGCGTCAAGAGCGATGGCAGCGGTGTCGAGATCGCCAACGTCAAGATGAGCATGAATCCCTTCGACGAGATCGCGGTCGAAGAAGCCGTCCGCCTGAAAGAGAAGGGCGTCGCCACCGAGATCATCGCGGTGTCCTGCGGCGACGCGAAGTGCCAGGAAACCCTGCGTACCGCGATGGCCATCGGCGCCGACCGCGGCATCCTCGTCGAGACCACCGAAGAGCTGCAGCCGCTGGCGGTCGCCAAGCTCCTGAAGGCGCTGGTCGACAAGGAGCAGCCGCAGCTCGTCATCCTCGGCAAGCAGGCCATCGACGACGACGCCAACCAGACCGGGCAGATGCTCGCCGCACTGGCCGACCTGCCGCAAGCCACCTTCGCGAGCAAGGTCGAAGTCGAGGGCGACAAGGTCAAGGTCACGCGCGAAGTCGACGGCGGCCTCGAGACCATCCAGCTGAGCCTTCCTGCGGTCGTCACCACCGACCTGCGCCTGAACGAGCCGCGCTACGTGACGCTGCCCAACATCATGAAGGCCAAGAAGAAGCAGCTCGACAACGTCAAGCCCGAGGATCTCGGCGTCGACGTCAAGCCCCGCCTCAAGACCCTCAAGGTCGCCGAGCCCGCGCAGCGCGGTGCCGGCATCAAGGTGCCCGACGTGGCCACCCTCGTGGACAAACTCAAGAACGAAGCAAAGGTGATCTAACCATGACCGTCCTCGTCATCGCAGAACACGACCACGCGACGGTCAAGCCGTCGACCCTCAACACCGTGACCGCGGCGATTGCCTGCGCGAGCGGCGACGTGCATGTGCTGGTCGCCGGCGCCAATGCGGCCGAGGCCGCCAAGGCGGCGGCGCAGATCGCGGGCGTCGCCAAGGTCATCGCGGCCGACAGCCCCAGCCTCGCCGACAACCTGGCCGAGAACGTCGCGGCCCAGGTGCTGTCGATCGCCAAGAACTACAGCCACATCCTGTTCCCGGCCACGGCCAACGGCAAGAACGTCGCCCCGCGGGTCGCTGCCTTGCTCGACGTCGCGCAGATCAGCGACATCACCAAGGTCGACAGCCCCGACACCTTCGAGCGTCCGATCTACGCCGGCAATGCGATCGCCACGGTCCAGAGCAGCGATTCGATCAAGGTGATCACAGTGCGCACCACCGGCTTCGATGCGGCCGCGGCCACCGGCGGCAGCGCCTCGGTCGAGAACGCCGAAGGCGTGGCCGACAGCGGCAAGTCGAGCTTCGTCGGCCGGGAGGTCACCAAGAGCGAACGGCCCGAACTCACCGCCGCCAAGATCATCGTCTCGGGCGGCCGCGCGCTCGGCAGCGCCGAGAAGTTCAAGGAAGTCATGGAGCCGCTCGCCGACAAGCTCAACGCCGGTCTCGGCGCGAGCCGCGCAGCGGTCGATGCGGGCTACGCACCGAACGACTGGCAGGTGGGGCAGACCGGCAAGATCGTCGCGCCGCAGCTCTATATCGCGGCCGGCATCTCGGGCGCGATCCAGCACCTGGCCGGCATGAAGGACTCGAAGGTGATCGTCGCGATCAACAAGGACGAAGAGGCGCCGATCTTCTCGGTGGCCGACTACGGCCTGGTGGCCGACCTGTTCACCGCGGTGCCCGAACTGGCCTCGAAGCTCTAGGCCACCGCACCTCGCTTCACCTGACGACCCCCTGGGCATCCTCGCGATGCCCTTTTCGTATGCGCTTCCCATCCGGGAACCTGGAGACGCCATGAGCTACATCGCCCCCGTCAAAGACATGTTGTTCGACATCGAGCACCTGGCGAACATCGCCGAGATCTCGAAGCTGCCGGGCATGGAAGACGCCGGTCTCGAGACCGCGCAGGCCGTGCTGGAGGAATGCGCGCGCTTCAACCAGGACGTGATCGCACCGCTGAACGTGGTGGGCGACCGGCAGCCTTCTTCGCTTGCGAACGGCGTGGTCAGCACGAGCCCTGGCTTCAAGGAAGCCTTCGCGCAGTACGCGTCCGGCGGCTGGCAGGGCTTGCAGCATCCGGCGGAGTTCGGCGGGCAGGGCCTGCCGAAGACCATCGGCGCGGCCTGCGGCGAGATGCTCAACTCGGCCAACATGAGCTTCGCGCTCTGCCCGCTGCTGTCCGACGGTGCGATCGAGGCGCTGATCACCGCGGGCTCGGACGAGCTCAAGGCCACCTATCTCGAGAAGCTGGTCGAAGGCAAGTGGACCGGCACCATGAACCTCACCGAACCCCAGGCGGGCAGTGACCTCGCGCTGGTGCGCACCCGCGCCGAGCCGCAGGCGGACGGCAGCTACAAGATCTTCGGCACCAAGATCTACATCACCTACGGCGAGCACGACATGGCCGAGAACATCGTCCACCTGGTGCTGGCCCGGGTGGTCGGCGCGCCGGAGGGCGTCAAGGGCATCAGCCTGTTCGTGGTGCCGAAGTTCCTGGTGGGCGAGGGCGGCTCGATCGGCCCGCGCAACGACGTGCATTGCGTGAGCATCGAGCACAAGCTCGGCATCAAGGCGAGCCCGACTGCCGTGCTGCAGTACGGCGACGGTATCGCCGGCAGCGTGTCCGAGGGCGCCAGCCCCGGCGCGGTCGGCTTCCTGGTGGGGCAGGAGAACCGCGGCCTGGAGTACATGTTCATCATGATGAATGCGGCGCGTTATGCCGTCGGCATGCAGGGCATCGCGATCGCCGAGCGCGCCTACCAGCATGCCGTGACCTATGCGCGCGAGCGGGTGCAGAGCCGCCCGGTCGACGGCTCGATGAAGGGCAGCGCGCCGATCATTCATCACCCCGACGTGAAGCGGATGCTGATGACGATGCGGGCCTACACCGAAGGCTGCCGCGCCATGGCCACCGTGGCCGCCGCCGCCTACGACGCCGCGCACCATCATCCTGACGCGGAAACCCGCAAGGAGAACCAGGCCTTCTACGAATTCATGGTGCCGCTGGTCAAGGGCTACAGCACCGAGATGAGCCTCGAGGTCGCCTCGCTCGGCGTGCAGGTGCATGGCGGCATGGGTTTCATCGAGGAGACCGGCGCGGCGCAATACCTGCGCGACGCCAAGATCCTCACCATCTACGAAGGCACCACGGCGATCCAGGCGAACGACCTGGTCGGCCGCAAGACCGCTCGCGATGGCGGCCGCACCGCCAAGGCGATCGCGGCACAGATCGAGAAGACCGAGGCCGAACTGGCAGCCCATGGCAGCCCGGCGGCGCTGGTGGTGCTGAAGCGCCTCCGGGCGGCACGCGAGGCCTTCCTGCAAGTGGTGGCGTTCGTCGCGGGCGAAACGTCGTCATCGCCCAACGCCGTGTTCGCGGGCAGCGTGCCCTACCTGATGCTGGCCGGCAACCTGGTGGCGGGTTGGCAGCTCGCCCGTTCGCTGCTGGTGGCAGAACGCCTGGCGAAGGCCGGCACCGACGTCGCGTTCATGCAGGCCAAGATCGCCACCGCGCGCTTCTATGCGGATCACATCCTGGTCAAGGCGCCGGGCATGCGGGACAGCATCGTCGAGGGCGCCGAGAGCGTCACGGCGCTGGCGCTCGAAGCCTTCTGATCCTCGGCCCCCACCGTTCACCCAAGCCTTTCCGTTCATCCAGCCCTTTCGGAGACCTCATGTCCAGACTGCCAAGCGTGCTCGCCAACCTGCCGCTGCCGATCATCGGCTCGCCGCTCTTCATCATCAGCAACCCGAAGCTGGTGATCGCCCAGTGCAAGGCCGGCGTGGTCGGCGCCATGCCGGCGCTCAATGCGCGGCCGGCCGCGCAGCTGGACGAGTGGCTGGCCGAGATCACCGAGGAACTCGCCGCCCATGACCGGGCCCACCCGGACCGTCCCGCCGCGCCCTTCGCCATCAACCAGATCGTGCACAAGAGCAACGACCGGCTGGAGCACGACATGGAGATGGTGGTCAAGTACAAGGTGCCGATCGTCATCACCTCGCTCGGCGCCCGCACCGACGTCAACGACGCGGTACACAGCTACGGCGGCGTGACGCTGCACGACATCATCAACAACGCCTTCGCGCGCAAGGCGATCGAGAAGGGCGCCGACGGCATCATCGCGGTGGCGGCGGGTGCGGGCGGCCATGCGGGCGTGAAGAGCCCGTTCGCCCTGGTGCAGGAGATCCGCCAATGGTTCGACGGGCCGATCGCCTTGTCGGGCTCGATTTCCACCGGCGACGGCGTGCTGGCGGCGCAGGCCATGGGCGCCGACTTCGCCTATATCGGCACCGCCTTCATCGCGACACACGAGGCACGCGCGAGCGATGCGTACAAGCAGGCGATCGTCGACGGCACCTCGGACGACATCGTGTACTCCAATCTCTTCACCGGCGTCCATGGCAACTACCTGGCGCCCAGCATCGTGGCGGCCGGCATGGACCCGGCGAACCTGCCCGAGGGCGATGTCAAGACCATGAACTTCGGCGGCGGCGAGGGCAGCAAGGCCAAGGCCTGGAAGGACATCTGGGGCTCGGGCCAGGGCATCGGCGCGGTCACCCAGGTCAGCTCGGCGGCCGACTACATCGAGAAGCTCAAGCGCGAATACCAGGCGGCACGGCGCCGGCTCTCGCTGGCCTGAGCCGGGGCACGCGAGCAAGCGCGGCTCAGCGGCTCAGCGACTCAGCGACTCAGCGGCTCAGCGCCGAAGGCTCGCGACCTTCACCGCGCCTTCGTAGTAGTTCATGAAGGTCTGTGCGACCTCTGCCCAGTCGTAGCGCTTGGCGCGGGCCTGGGCCGCGGCGGACATCGAGGCGCAGCGTTCCGCCGAGAGCGACGCGATGGTCCGTATCACGCCCAGGTCGTGCTCGCCCATGTGGAAGTCCGCGAAGAAACCGTTGACGCCGTGCTCGACGAAACCGTTGATCGGCGTCATGTCCCGGCACACCACGATCTTGCCGGCGGCCATCGCCTCCAGGATGCCCACTCCGAAGCCTTCGTATTCGCTGCCGGTCACGAAGACCGAGCGCCCGCGCAGCTCGGCCAGGAGCGCATCGTCCTCTATGTAGGGATGCAGCCGGACATGCTCGTCCAGTTGCAGGGCGCCGATCTGCGCCTGGAGCGATTCGCCGATGTGGTCGAAGTCGGGTCCGGCGATCAAGAGGTCGATCTCGATGCCCTTGTCGCGGGCCGCGGCCACGGTATCGATGACCGCGTCGATGCGCTTGTTGCGCGACCACCGGCCCCAGTAGATCCAGCGCGTCGGATCGGGCGTGCCTTCGATGCGGCCGGCCTGGAACTTCGAATAGGCGATGCCGTTCTCGCAGCGGGCCACGCGGCGGGAGAACTTGCCGAAGTACTCGGCGTCCGATTCGCTGCTGGCCAGGATCTTCTGGTAGTGCGCGAGCAGGCGCCGCATCGCGAAGCGCTCGTGCAGCTCCTTGAGCACCTGGAACTTGCGGGTGTGGCGAAAGCCGCCGTGGGTGCTGAGGACCGCCGGGATGCCGCGAGCCTGCATCAGCACGTTGGCCGTGATCATCATCAGCTGCGGATCGTGGACGTGCAGCAGGTCGTAGCCGGCCGCCAGCTTGCCGAAGCCGGCGATCCAGCCGGCGAGCCGATTGCCGTGCACCGGCAAGCGGAACACCTTGAGGCCGTCGAGGCGCTCTTCGGAGAAGGCCGGATGCTCGGCCGAGACATGCGCCACGTCGACCCGGGTGTCGCCGGTGGAAGTCCGAAGGGCGAGTTCCCTGACCACGGATTCGATGCCGCCAATGTGAGGAAAGTAGGTCGGCGTGATGGAAAGGATTTTCAATTTCGCTCTTTGGCGGCGGCGGCGGGAGGCGCAAATGCTAGCACCCGCCCGGGCGCCGGAGCCCTGCGCGAGAGGCCCGGAACCAGAAGCCCAGCCTTCGCCGCCGAGGCTTTGTTGCAATAATCCGCGGCATGAGCGGCAATACCTTCGGCAACCTCTTCGCGGTCACCAACTTCGGTGAATCCCATGGTCCCGCGATCGGTTGCGTCATCGACGGCTGCCCGCCCGGCATGGCGCTCGCCGAATCGGATATCCAGGTCGACCTCGATCGGCGCCGACCCGGCACCAGCCGGCATGTCACGCAGCGCAGCGAGCCCGATGCCGTGCAGATTCTCTCGGGCGTGTACGAGGGCCGCACCACCGGTACCCCGATCGCGCTCCTGATCCAGAACACCGACCAGCGCAGCAAGGACTACGGCCAGATCGCGCAGCAGTTCCGGCCCGGCCATGCCGACTTCACCTACTGGAAGAAGTACGGCATTCGCGACCCGCGCGGCGGCGGCCGATCTTCCGCGCGGCTTACGGCGCCGATGGTGGCCGCCGGCGCAGTCGCCAAGAAGTGGCTGCTGGCGCAATACGGCACGGTGTTCCGCGGCTGCATGACGCAGATCGGCGAGTTGCCGATCCCGTTCGAAGGTTGGGAACACGTGGCTCGCAACCCGTTCTTCGCGCCGATCGCGGACGTGTCCCGGCTCGAGGCATACATGGATGCGCTGCGCAAGGCCGGTGACTCCTGCGGTGCCCGGATCCGGGTCATGGCCTCGTCGGTTCCGGTCGGCCTCGGCGAGCCGCTCTACGACAAGATGGATGCCGACATCGCCTACGCGATGATGGGCATCAACGCGGTCAAGGGCGTGGAAATCGGCGCCGGCTTCGCGAGCGTCGAGCAGCGCGGCACCACCCATGGCGACTCGATCACGCCGGAGGGCTTCGAAACCAACAACGCCGGCGGCGTGCTGGGCGGCATCACCACCGGGCAGGATCTCGAAGTGAGCATCGCGATCAAGCCGACCAGCTCGATCATCAGTCCCCGCCAATCGATCGATACCGAAGGCCGGCCGGTCGAGGTGGTCACCAAGGGCCGCCATGACCCGTGCGTCGGCATTCGCGCGACGCCGATCGCCGAAGCGATGCTGGCGCTGGTGGTCATGGAGCATGCGCTCCGGCACCGGGCGCAGTGCGGCGACGCGGCAGGGGGCCCGGCCCGCGATGCAGCCGCCGCGCAGCCCGCGGCGCCAGAGGCGTCTTTCCTGTAGTGCGCGGGCCGGCCGAATCCGCCGCCCCGGGCACGAGCCGCGGCCACCTGGCCGCGTTCGCCGCGCTGTCGGCGTCTTACTTCGCGCACATCGGCTTCTTCAACCCGTACCTGCCGCTGTGGCTGAAGGACCTGGGGCTGCCGATCTTCACCATCAGCCTGCTGGCCTCGGTGCAGTCGATCACCCGGGTCTTCGCGCCCTATGCCTGGGGCGCCCTGAGCGATCACACCGGCCACCGGGTGCTGCTGCTGCGCATCAGCGCGGCGATCGCACTGGTCTCGACCTTCGGCCTCTACGGCGCCGGGGGGCCGTGGTGGCTGGCGCTGGTGCTGCTGCTCATGTTCACGCACACCAGCTCGATGATGTCGCTCACCGAGGCGGCGATGGCGCACCTGGTGGCGGGCGACTGGGGCCGCTATGGCCGCATCCGCCTGTGGGGCTCCGCGGGCTTCCTGGTGACGGTGTTCTTCGCCGGCGAATGGTTCGAGCGCTTCGGGATGCGGCAATTTCCGGCCTGGGCCTCGGGCACCCTCGCGGTGGTGTTGATCGCGACCCTGCGCCTGCCGGACGTTCGCGAGCCGGCGGTGGCGAGCTCGGTGGGCAAGGAGCCGATCGGCCCGGTGCTGCGCGAGCCGGCGGTGCGCTGGTTCTTCGGCTCGCTGTTCTTCCAGGTGATGGCGCATTTCTCGGTGTACGGGTTCCTCTCGCTCTACCTGGATTCGATCGGCTACGGCAAGGGCGCCATCGGCCTCTTGTGGGCGCTGTCGGTGGTGGCCGAGATCCTGTGGTTCTTCCTGCAGGGCCGGCTGCTCGGCCGGTTCGCGATGCCGCGCTGGCTGGTGATCTGCGGCGTGGCCGCGGTGCTGCGGCTCGGCATCACGGCGGGGCTCGGGCAGTGGGTCTGGGCGCTGGTCGCGGCGCAGGCACTTCATGCGCTTTCGTTCGCGGCGCATCACACCACCTGCATCGCGATGGTGTCGCGCTACTTCCCGGGGCGATTGCGCGGAAGAGGGCAGGCGCTCTTCACCGTCATCGGGTACGGCTTCGGCGGCGTGCTCGGCGTGCTGGCCGGCGGCGCCATCGCGCAGCGCTTCGGCTTCGTTTCGATGTTCGCCGTGGCGACGGCGGTGGCCGGCATCGGTACCGGTTGCGCCTGGCGAGCCAAGCGGCTGTCGGCCGCAGCGGCGGCGCCGACGCTCGCCTGAAGACTGCTCCTCCTGGTAGCGGGCGAGCGGGCGGCAGGCCGGATCAGATCAGGTTGCGCATCGCCTGCGCCGTCTCCCGCAGCACCGGCAGCACCCGCGCGACTGCGTCTTCGCTGCTTTCATGGCCCATCGGCATGGTCACGTTCAGCGCGCCGACCAGCGCGCCGCGCCGGTCCCTGAGCGGCACCGCGATGCCTCGCGAATTGAGGTCGAGCTGCTGCTCCGAGAGCGACCATCCCTGCGCCCGGATGCGTGCCAGTTCCAGCTTCATCCGTTCCTTGCTCGAGATCGTGTGCGGCGTGAAGACGGTCAGCTCCTGGCCCTGCAGCCAGGCCGCGAGCGCCGCATGGTCCCGCATCGCCAGCATCAGGAGGCCCGCCGCCGTGACCTGCGCCGGCACCCGGGCGCCGAGCACGTAGCCGGTGCTCATGCTGCGGTTGGGTCCGTTGCGGGCGATGTACACCACCTCGTTGCCGTCCATCACGCTCAGGTAGGCGATCTCGTGCGTGCCGGCGGCCACGCGCTGCAGGAAGGGCTGGACGATCCGCGGCAGCCGGGCCGATTCGAGGTACGACTGCCCGAGCCGCAACACCCGCGGCGTCAGCCAAAACAGCTTGCCGTCGCCTTCGACGTAACCCATGTGCCTCAAGGTGAGCAGATAGCGCCTCGCAGCCGTACGGGTCATGCCGCATCGCTGGCCCGCCTCGCTCGCGGTCATGCGCGGGTGCTGGTCGTCGAAGGCTTCGATGATCGAGATGCCGCGCTCCAGGCCCGCGATCCAGTCGCGCTTTTCGAGCAGGTCGTTCGTATTGCCTTCCATGGGGCCCAGATGCTGAAGCCTGCGGCATGACCCGCATTCAGGAGAAACCCGCGATTCGTTCGATCATCGAACAGAACGTATCGCCAATCGATCATCGGGCGCGATTTTCGAGGCCTTGTCGTCTGATCGAACCTTACAGTAGCGCCGCCCATCACCCGGTCTGCGCGATCAACGAACATTCCGAGGCATTCCTCCATGACTTCCACCATCACCGGCAGCACCGACCTCTACCTGATCCCAGGCGATCCGGTGACCAATGTGCGCCTTCCGCGCATGTTCAACGCGGCGTTCCAGCGCTTGCAGATCGACGCCGTGATGGTTCCCGTCCATGTGTCCAAGCGCGACCTGGCCACCTTCGTCAAGTCCGCCTTTCTCGGTCGCAACGTCCGCGGCATGGTGATCGCGCCGCCGCACAAGCCGCTCCTGGTCGACCTGCTCGACGGCTGCGGATTGTTCGGGCGGGTGGCCGGCTGCGTGAACGTGGTTCGCCGCATCGCCAACGGCGAACTGGAAGGCGACCTGTTCGATGGCGAGGGCCTGATCTGCGCGCTCGACCGCTGCAGGATCCCGTTCCGCGGCAAGCGGGTGCTGGTGATCGGCGCCGGTGTCAGCGCGGCGGCCATCGGCGTGGCCTTGGCGGAGGGCGGCGCGGTCGACGGCGCGGCGTTCATCGCGTTTCATGACGTATCGCCGGGCAAGGCCGCCGGGCTCGCGGCCAAGCTCGATGCGTTCTTCGATGCCACGGTGGCGGCGGCGGACAGTGCCGACCCGAGCAGCTTCGACCTGGTGATCAACGCCACGCCGCTCGGCGCCGGGCCGGACGACCCGCTGCCGGTCGACGTGGCGCGGATGGAGCCGCATGCGGCGCTCTTCGACATCCTGCTTCGCGGCCAGCCGACACCCCTGGTGCGGGCGGCCCGGGCGCGCGGCCTCAACGCGCAACCGGGCTTCGAGATGCTGGTGCAGCAGATGCCGCACTACTTCGAATACTTCGGCCTTGCGGATGCGGCCGACACGCTGCGCGAGGACCTCGACTTCCTGCGTGAGCAGATCTATCCGGAAGCCCTGCAATCGGAGATCCGCACCCCCCTGCGCTACGGCGCCGCCGACGCGGGCTGAAAGCCTTCTGCGCGACTCGTCACGACCTGCCATGCCCATCGCGATCGATCGATTCGGATTCAACACCGTCACCCTCGGCGGCGGCCTCGGGCACAAGCTCGACTGCATGAGGGCGGCCGGTTTCTCGGGCATCGAGCTGTGGGCCCGCGACCTGATCGCGTATCCGGGCGGCGTCGAGAAGGCGGCCGAGCGGGTCAAGGCCAGCGGCCTGCGCGTGACCGACTTCCAGCCGCTGCGCGACTTCGAATGCGCGCCCGATGCGATGCGTCCGCACCGGCTCGAGATGGCCCGCGAACAGCTGCGCCAGATGGCGCTGGTCGGGGCCGACCTGCTGCTGGTCTGCTCGACCACCTCGCCGCTCGCCATCGACGATGCCGAGCGGGCGGCCGGGGACCTTCGCACCTTGGCCGACCTGGCGGAGCCGCTCGGCATCCGCATCTGCTACGAGGCGTTGTCCTGGGGCCGACACGTCAACCGTTGGGAGCAGGCCTGGGACATCGTGCGTCGCTGCGACCATCCGGCGGTGGGTCTCAACCTCGACTCGTTCCACATGTCGGTCAAGGGCGACGACACGCCCGAGACCCTGGCCGCGCTGGGCGAGGTGCCGACCTCGAAGATCTTCCTGGTGCAGCTGGCCGACTACTTCTTCGAGTACGGCAACCGGCAGGCCGACCTGATCGAGCTCGCCCGCCACCAGCGGCTTTTTCCGGGCGAGGGCCTGCACGACATGCGCGACATGGTGCGGCTGCTCGAAGAGCGGGGCTATGGCGGCCACTACACCTTCGAGGTGTTCAACGACGACTACCTCAATTCCGACCCGATGGTGGTGGCCGAGCGCGGCATGAAGAGCGCGCGCTGGATGAGCGACGCCATCGGCCGATCGGATCAAGCGACGACAACGACAGGAGACAGGCAATGACGAAGGTGTTCTCGTGGTACTGCCGCGGGCTGGAGGGCCTGATGGCCCTGATGCTCGCGCTGATGGTGGTGATGGTGTTCGGCAACGTGGTGCTGCGCTACGGCTTCAATTCCGGGATCAGCGTCTCGGAGGAGGTCTCGCGCTGGCTCTTCGTCTGGATGACCTTCCTCGGCGCGATCGTCGCGGTGCGGGAGCACGGGCATCTCGGCACCGACATGCTGATCAGCAAGCTGCCGCCCTTGGGGAAGAAGCTGTGCCTGCTGCTTTCGCACGGGCTGATGCTGTTCGCCTCGTACCTGCTGCTGTCCGGCAGCTGGCAGCAGACCCTCATCAACTGGGACGTGAGCGCGCCCACCACCGGCGCGTCGGTCGGCATCTTCTATTTCGTCGGCGTGGTGTTCGGCGTCTCGGCCATCGTCTTCCTGCTGTACGACCTGTGGCGGCTGGTCGCCGGCAAGCTGCGCGACGACGAACTGGTGATGGTGCACGAGTCGGAGGAGCAGGGCGACATCGATCGCATCAACGCCGAGCTCGCACGCCGCGACGCCGAAGAACGGAAGGGCCGCTGACATGACCATCGCCATCTTCCTCGGCGCCTTGCTCGGCGCCATGGCCATCGGCGTGCCGATCGCTTATTCCTTGCTGCTCTGCGGCGTCGCGCTGATGTGGCATCTCGACCTGTTCGATGCCCAGATCCTGGCGCAGAACGTGATCAACGGCGCCGACAGCTTCCCGCTCCTGGCCGTGCCCTTCTTCATGCTCGCCGGCGAGGCGATGAACCAGGGCGGCCTGTCGCGCCGCATCGTCAACCTGGCGCTGGCGGTGGTGGGTCATGTGCGGGGCGGGCTCGGCTATGTCGCGATCGTGGCAGCCTGCATCCTGTCGGCGCTTTCGGGTTCGGCGGTGGCCGACGCGGCCGCGCTGTCGGCGCTGTTGATTCCGATGATGGTCGCGGCCGGCCACGACAAGGCCCGCTCCGGCGGGCTGATCGCGGCCTCGGGCGTGATCGGGCCGATCATCCCGCCGTCGATCGGCTTCGTGATCTTCGGGGTCGCGGCCAATGTCTCGATCTCCAAGCTCTTCCTGGCCGGCATCTTCCCGGGCATCCTGATCGGCGCCTCGCTCTGGTTCACCTGGTGGTGGCTGGTGCGCAAGGAAAAGGTGGTGCCGCCGCCGCGCCAGAGCGCCGGCGAGATGATGAAGGCGCTGCGCGATGCCACCTGGGCCCTGCTGCTGCCCTTCATCATCCTGTTCGGGCTGCGCTTCGGCATCTTCACGCCGACCGAGGCCGCGGTGGTCGCGGCGGTCTACGCGATCTTCGTGGCGACGGTGGTCTATCGCGAGCTCAAGCCGTCGCAGTTCTACGCGATGTTCGTCTCGGCCGCCAAGACCAGCGCGATCGTGATGTTCCTGGTGGCGGCCGCGATGGTCTCGGCCTGGCTCATCACCGTGGCCGACCTGCCGGCCAAGCTGGTCGCGCTGCTCGAGCCGCTGATCGCGAGCCCGATGCTGCTGATGGTGGTGATCATGGTGCTGGTCATCGCGGTCGGCACCGCGATGGACATGACGCCGACCATCCTGATCCTCACGCCGGTGCTGATGCCGGTGATCAAGGCAGCCGGCATCGACCCGATCTACTTCGGCGTGCTCTTCATCATCAACAACTCGATCGGGCTGATCACGCCGCCGGTGGGCACGGTGCTCAACGTGGTCGCAGGCGTCGGCCGCATGAAGATGGACGAGGTGACCCGCGGCGTCTGGCCGTTCGCGATCGCCGAGTTCGCCATGATGTTCCTGATGGTGCTGTTCCCGCAGCTGGTGATCTGGCCGGCCCGCTGGCTGAGCGGCTGACGACCTTTTCGGACCATTTCCCGTTCCCTGCCATTCGACCCGTCAATCCAAGGAGACTTTTCGATGAAGAACCTGTTCAAGAAGACCACCGTCGCCGCAATCGCCTTCATGGCCTTCGCGGTGGCCGGCACCGCCGCAGCCGAAGTCAAGGAACGCACGCTCAAGTTCGCGTTCCAGAACCAGACCGGCCATCCGCAGGCGCAGGGCGCACAGAAGTTCGCCGACCTGGTGGCCGAGAAGTCGGGCAAGAAGATCACCGTGAAGCTGTTCCCCGGCGGCACGCTCGGCGGCGACCTGCAGACGGTGTCGGCGATGCAGGGCGGCACGGTCGAGATCACGGTGCTCAATGCCGGCATCCTTTCGTCGCAGGTGAAGGAATTCGCGGCCTACGACTTCCCGTTCCTGTTCGCGAATGCGCAGGAAGCCGACGCGGTGACCGACGGGCCGTTCGGCCAGAAGCTCCTGGCCAAGCTCGACGAGAAGAACCTGCACGGCCTCGGCTATTGGGACCTCGGCTTTCGGAACGTGACCAACAGCAAGCGCCCGATCGCCAAGGCCGAAGACCTGGCCGGACTCAAGATCCGCGTGATCCAGTCGCCGATCTACATCGACCTCTTCAATACGCTGGGCGCGAACGCGACGCCGATGCCGTTCCCGGAACTCTATTCGGCGCTCGACCAGAAGGCGGTCGACGGACAGGAGAACCCGAACACGGTGATCGCATCGTCCAAGTTCGCCGAGGTGCAGAAGCACCTGACCCAGACCCGGCACATCTACAACCCGCAGGCGCTAATCGTCAGCAAGAAGGCCTGGGACTCGATGAGCGCCGAGGAGAAGAAGATCATCAACGATGCCGCGGCCGAGGCGACCGCCTTCCAGCGCAAGGTCTCGCGCGACGCGGCGGACACCGCACTGGACGCGCTCAAGAAAGCCGGCATGACCGTGACCGAGCTGCCGCCGGCCGAAGTCGCCAAGCTGCGCGAGAAGGTCAAGCCGGTGATCGACAAGTACTCGGCCGCGGTCGGCGAGCCGACCGTCAAGGAACTGATGGCCGAGATCGCGAAGGTCCGCAAGTAGGCGCGGCCGAAGCCATCGAAATCGAGCGGAACCACCCCATGATCACCGGCAGGACCACACTCATCGCGCACATCGGTTTTCCGACCGAAAGCTTCAAGGCGCCGATGATCTACAACCCGTGGTTCGAGCACCGCCAGATCGACGCGGTGGTGGTGCCGATGGGCTGCAGGGCCGAGGACTATCCGGCGTTCCTGCGCTCGCTCTTCAAGCTGAGCAACATCCGGGGCGCGCTGGTGACCATGCCGCACAAGATCACGACGCTTTCGCTGGTGGACGAAGCCACGCCCACCGCGCGCATCGCCGGCGCCTGCAACGCGGTGCTGAAGCGGGCCGACGGGAGCCTGCTGGGCGACCAGTTCGATGGTGCCGGCTTCGTGCGCGGCGTCGAGCGAAAGGGTCTGGTTCTGCAAGGTTGCCGTGCGCTGGTCTCCGGCAGCGGCGGCGTGGGCTCGGCCATCGCGGCTTCGCTTGCCGGCGCCGGTGTCGGCGAAATCGCGTTGTTCGATGCGAACCCGGCTGCGGCGGAGGCGTTGGCCGGAAGGCTCCGCGCGCACTATCCCGAGCTGCGGGTCGTCACGGGTTCGCGCGATCCGGACGGCTTCGACCTGGTGGTCAACGCGACGCCGCTCGGCATGAACGAAGGCGATGCGATGCCCTTCGACCTGGATCGCATGGCGCCGACGACCTTCGTCGGCGAGGTGGTGATGAAATCCGAGTACACGCCGTTGTTGCAGGCGGCGCTCGCCAAGGGCTGCAAGGTGCAGGTCGGTACCGACATGCTGTTCGAGATGATTCCGGCGTACCTGGAGTTCTTCGGCTTCGGCACCGCGACGCCGGAGGCGCTGCGCGAGGTGGCGACGCTGGCCTACTAGGCAATCTGAAAATCAGTGGATCCGATCCGATCATGAGCATCTTCGAAGGTTTTCTCTCCACGCCCGAAACCCTGGCTGCCTTCGGCGACCGCAATTTCGTCGACGCCATGCTGCGCTTCGAGGCGGCCCTGGCCAAGGCCCAGGCGGCCGAGGGCCTGATCCCCGATGCGGCCGCCCGTTCGATCGTGGCGAGCTGCAAGGTCGAGCTGTTCGACGTGGCCAACATCGTGCGCGAAAGCGGCCGGGCCGGCAGTGTCGCGATCCCGCTGGTGAAGAGCTTGAAGGACGCGGTGCGGGTCTTCAATGCCGACGCCGTGGCGCACGTTCATTTCGGCAGCACCAGCCAGGACGTGATCGACAGCGCGATGGCGCTGGTCACGCAGCAGGCGATGGTTGCCATCGATGTCGATCTGCGCCAGGCCGCCAGGGCCTTGCTGCAGCAGGCCCGGCAGCACGCCGCCACGCCGGTGCTGGCGCGCACGTTGATGCAGCCGGCATCGGTCACCAGCTTCGGCTTCAAGTGCGTGGGCTGGGCGGCGCCGTTGGTGCGGGCCCGCGCGCGGCTGGCAGAGGCGTCGCGGCAGGCGCTGCAGCTTCAGCTGGGCGGCGCGGTCGGTACGCTGGCGCAGATGAAGGGGCAGGGGCCGGCGGTTCGCAAGCGGATGGCGGCCGAGCTCGGCCTCGCCGACCCTGGCGCCACCTGGCACACCCAGCGGGACGAATGGGTGGCGCTCGGCTGCGAGCTGGGCTTGATGGTCGGCAGCCTCGGCAAGATCGCGACCGACATCGCCTTGATGGGCCAGTACGAAGTCGGCGAAGTTTCCGAGCCGAGCGAGCCGGGGCGCGGCGGATCGTCCGCCATGCCGCACAAGAAGAATCCGGTGGCGTCGATGGTGGCGTTGGCAGCAGCCCAACGAGCGCCGCAGCGGGTCGCGGCGCTGCTGGCCGCCATGCCGCAGGCGCACGAGCGGGCGCTCGGCGCCTGGCAAGCCGAGCTGGCCGAATGGCCGCAGCTCCTGATGTCGGCCCACGGCAGCGTGCGCGCCATGGCGGGGGCATTGCCCGGGCTCCAGGTGGATGCGGAGCGGATGCGTTCCAATATCGATCGGCTGCGCGCAGAGCTGCCGGTCGAAGCCGCCGACGAGTGGTTCGCACCCGGCCTGGCCGATGGGGCTGCCGCTCTGGCGATGGAGCAGGCGGCAGCGCTCCAGCTGCAGCTCGACCGGCAGGCTGTCGCCGCCGGCGCGAACTAGCCGGCCCGGGATGCTGGCCTCCACCCCTACCGCTAACGACATCGACATGACTTCGCCCGAAACCCCGAACCCCGCTTCGAAACCCGTCGACCCGACCGTCGCCGACAGCTACCGGAACGGCCTCGTCCAGCGCCGCCGCGTGCTGGGCGACGCCTGGGTCGACAGGTCGCTCGCCAATCGCAACGAGTTCAACGCCGAGTTCCAGGAACTCATCACCCGGCACGCATGGAACGACATCTGGTCGCGCCCGGCGCTCGGCGACAAGACCCGGCGCTACATGGTGCTGTCGATGATGCTGGGCATCCATGCCTACGAGGAATTCGCGATGCACACGCGGGCCGCACTCGACGGCCCCGAGGATTCGCGGTTGACGCCGGACGACATCAAGGAAGTCATCATGATGGCCGCCATCTACTGCGGCGTGCCGGTCGCCAATCACGCGTTCGGCATCGCGACCGCGATCCTGCGCGAAAAAGGACTGCTCGCGGAATCGGCCAAGTGAGGCCGGCAGCCGGCAAGGGCACGAGCTTCGCGCTGCTCCTGCCCTTGCTGCTGGCAGCGCAGCCGGTCGCCACGGATTCGTATCTGCCGGCGCTGCCGGCGATTGCCGCCGACCTCGGCTCCGCCAGCGCCAGCCTTACGGTGTTCGTGCTGGCCTTCGGCTTCGCGCAGCTGGTCTGCGGCCCACTGGCCGATCGCTTCGGCCGCCGACCGCTCTTGCTGTGGGGGCTGGCCAGCTATTCGCTCGCGGCGCTCGGCTGCACCCTGGCGGCCGAGGTGCCGCTCCTGGTGGCCTGCCGCGCCCTGCAGGGCATGTCGATGGCGGCCATCTTCGTCTGCGCGCGGGCGGCGGTGCGCGACCTCTATCCCGCACACGAAGGTCCGCAGGTGATGGCACGCGGCCTCACCGGCCTCGGCGTGGTCGCGCTGGCTGCGCCGCTCCTGGGCGCGTTCGCGGTGCAGCATGCAGGCTGGCGCTGGGTGCTCGGCGGCATGGCGGTGTACGGCGCGGTGCTGTGGATCGTCTGCTGGCGCGGCTTCGCGGAGACCCGTCGCGCCAGCGAGCCCACGAGCGGCGAGCCGACCGGCGGCGTGCGCGAGGTCTTCGCGAGCGCGGGCTTCCGGGCCTGGTCGTCAGTGGCCATCGCCACCTGGGCGGGCCTCTTCTGCTTCTTGCTGCTCTCGCCGATGGTCTACATCAGCTACCTGGGCCTCTCGCCGACGCTCTACGGCTGGATTCCGGCCGGCGGGGCGCTGGTGTACATCCTCAGCACCATGCTGTGCCGGCGGCTGCTGCGGCGCCATGGTCCCGTGCGTACGGTGCAATGGGCCTCGATGCTCAGCCTGGCCGGGCCGCTCTTGCAGGCGGTCGGCTGCCTGGTGTGGCCCGGCACGCTCTGGCCGCTGTTGCTGGGCCACGCGATGTACGCGGTCGGCCACGGCATCCACCAGCCTTGCGGACAGGCCGGCGCGGTCGGCGATCTGCCGCATCTCGCGGGCCGCGCGGTGTCGTGGTCGGGATTCGGCATGATGCTGGTGGCTTTCGCGACCGGCCAGCTGGCCGCCAGCTTCGTCGACCCGACCTTCAGCAACGGCGCCTGGCCGATGGTGCTGCCGATGCTGGCTGCAGGGCTCGTGCTGGTGACGATCGCTTTCGGCTGGCTGCCGCGGCTTGCTTCCACTCATCCATCCAAGGAAAGAACGACATGACCCGTTTGAACGTGCTGCGCGAAGGCCGCGGTCCCTTCGTCGTGCTGAGCCACGCGCTCGGCTGCGACCTTCACATGTGGGACGGCGTGGCCGCCGAGCTGTCCCGGGCGCACACCGTCCTGCGCTACGACCACCGCAATCACGGGCAATCCGAACGGCTGCCCGGCCCGCTCACCATGCAGATGCTGGCGGACGATGCCGCCGAGATGATCGAGCGCGAGGCGGCAGGCGAGCCGGTGCATTTCGTCGGCCTGTCGATGGGCGGCATGACCGGGCAGGCCCTGGCGATCTCGAACGAAAAGCTGCTGCGCAGCCTGGTGATCGCCAACTCGTCCGCCCACTACACCGACACGAGTCCCTGGAAGAGCCGCATCGAGACCGTCCGCGCGCAGGGCGTGAAGGCCATCGCTGCCGGGGCCGTCGGCCGCTGGCTCACGCCCGATTTCATGGCCACACCCGAAGGCGCGGCAGCCGGCGCGAAGCTGCAGAAAACGCTCGAGCAATGCGACTCGGCCGGCTATGCCGCCAGCTGCGAAGCGGTCGCGGCCATCGACTTCCGGGCCAGCAACCGGAACATCGCCGTTCCGACCCTGGTCATTGCCGGCTCGCGCGACGAGGCCACGCCGCCTTCGATGTCCGAGGAAATGGTCGCGGCCATTCCGAAGGCACGACTCGCGAGCATCGACGCAGCGCATCTGAGCGCGGTCGAGCAGCCGGTGGCGTTCACGGCGCTCCTGATCGACTTCTGGCGCAGCCTCTGAGGCATCGCGCGCTGGGGCGGGGTCGCTGCACCGCCTGTGGGGACAAAGCCGCCGGGGCGCTGCGTTGCTGGCCGGCGCGGGCATCATGCAGAGTCGCTCATTCAACGGATAGCCGCATGACCAACCGCCTCAAGATCGACTTCGTCTCCGATGTTTCCTGCCCGTGGTGCGCCGTCGGGCTGGGCGCCCTCGAAACCGCGCTGGCGAACGTCGGGCCGGAGATCGATGCCGAGCTGCACTTCCAGCCCTTCGAGCTCAACCCGCAGATGCCGCCCGAGGGCCAGGATGCCTTCGAGCACCTCCACCAGAAATACGGCAGCAGCCGGGAGCAACAGGCCCAGGCCCGGGAGGCCATTCGGCAGCGCGGCGCCCAGGTCGGCTTCGAGTTCCGGCAGGAAGGCCGCTCGCGGGTCTGGAACACCTTCGATGCGCACCGGCTCCTGCACTGGGCCGAGCTCGAGGGCCTCGCGCAGCAGGCCGCGCTCAAGAAGGCGCTGCTGCGTGCCTGCCATACCGACGGTGAAAACCCGTCCGACCACGAGGTGCTGGTGCGGCTGGCGGTGGAGGCGGGGCTCGATGCGGAGCGTGCGCGCGCCATCCTGCAGAGCGACGAGTACGCGGCCGAAACCCGCGAGCGCGAGCGGCTCTACACCGATGCCGGCATCCACTCGGTGCCGGCGATCATCATCAACGACCGGCACCTGATCTCCGGTGGCCAGCCGGTCGAGGTGTTCGAACGCGCGCTGCGCCAGATCGCCGGTGCCGCGCCGCAGGCCACGGCATTCGCCTGAACCTGCAGCCGGGGGCCTCGCACCTGGCGCCCGGCACCGGACGCCCGGCAGCTGGCACCTGAACGACTCTGCCCTCTGGCCGACTGGCAGGCGGCGAGTCCGCGGTGACATGGCGTTACCGCAGGCTCACCGCCCATGCCTTCCAATGACTCCGCGCCCTGCAAGACCCCGCCAGACGACGAAAGGATCCGTTGCCCATGCCCGAACGGGAACCCCACCACCGACCTCGCCAGGATTCATCGCCCTGGACCTTCGTGATCGTCGTGGTCGCGCTGGTGGCCGCCGGCCTCGGCTGGTGGTACTGGACGCACTACCGCAAACCGCCGCCGGCGACACCGCCGACGGCTTCGGTGCCGCAACCCGACGCGCCGACACCGCCGCCGGCCGCTCCGCCGGTCGCGACCGGTCCGCAGAATCCGGTCGACGCGCTGGCCTCGCCCGATGCCTCGCTGCCGCCGCTCGGCGAGGCGGATGCCAGGGTCGCCGCGCTCCTGGCCGAATTGCTCGGCAAGAAGGCGCTCGGCGACTTCCTGCAGACCGACGGCTTCGTGCGACGCTTCGTAGCCACGGTCGACAACCTGGCGCGGGCGCAGGCGCCCTCGCGGATCTGGCCGGTGCAGTCCGCGCCGGATCGGTTCAAGGTCGAGGGCCAGGGCGCCGCCCAGGTCATCAGCGCGGACAACGGCGGACGCTACACCCCCTTCGTGCTGTTCGCGGAGTCGGTGGACAGCCGCAAGGCGGTCGCGCTGTACGCCCGGCTCTATCCGCTCTTCCAGCAAGCCTATGAAGAGCTCGGCTATCCGGGCAAGTACTTCAACGATCGGATGGTCGCGGTGCTCGACCATCTGCTGGCGGCGCCGGAACCGTCCGGGCCGATCAAGGTCCGCCTCACCGAGGTCAAGGGCGACATGGCGCCCAACCGTCCGTGGCTGCGCTACGAGTTCGAGGATCCGAAGCTGGAGTCGCTCTCGGCAGGGCAGAAGCTCATGGTGCGGATGGGCCCGGTCAACGAGCGGCGGATGAAGGCTCGGCTGGCCGAGGTTCGCCAGCAGCTCGCGACCGGAGAGCTGGCGAAAAAGTAGGCCTCGGCGTGGCAAGGGCCGTGCTCGACGGCAGCGGCGCGGCCCTGCGAGGCAAGCCCGGGCAGGGCGGAACTCAGGACTTGCCGGCCGCGACCTGCGCACGCAGGCGCTCTTCCTGCTCGCGCAGTTCGGGCGTCATCTCGGCGCCGAAATCCTCGCTCTCGAACACCTGGCGCAGCTCGACTTCTTCGCCGTTCTCGAACGGCGCGCGCTGGAGCCATTCGATCGCCTCCTGCTTCGAGCCGACCTTCCACATCCAGTAACCGGCGATCAGTTCATGGGTCGAGCCGAACGGGCCTTCGGTCACCGTACGGTCGGTCCCCTGGAAGCGCACCCGCGCGCCCTTGGCCGACGGATGCAGGCCGTCGCCGGCGAGCATGATGCCGGCGTTGACCAGTTCCTCGTTGTACTTGCCCATTGCCGTGAGCAGGGCCTGGCTCGGCATCACGCCGGCCTCGCTGTCCTTGCTGGCCTTGACGATGACCATGAATCGCATGAAGTTCTCCTTGGGTTGAGGACGCGGGCGGCACCGGGTGGCGGTGCCTCGTGGCTGAGCCGGCACGCGGTTCCCGCGACCGATTCGCCTGGCTGCAATGTAATGAATTGCGTCGCCTGCCGGCTCAGCGTCGCCGCGTGCGAGGCCGGGTCTGGATCTGGTGGATCAGGGCAGGCACTTCGCCCGGCAACTCGCGAGCCAGGTAGCCGAGCGGCCCCATCCGCCGCGCCAGCACCTCGCCGGCGCGGCCATGCACCGTCACGCCCCAGCCGCAAGCCTCGACCGGCGCCATGCCCCGTGCCAGGAAGCCCCCGATGAGGCCCGCCAGGGTGTCGCCGGAGCCGGAGGTACCGAGCCCCGGCGAGCCGCCGTCGAAACGCCAGGCCGTGCCGTCCGGGCGGCAGATGAAGGTGACCGTGCCCTTCATCACCACGATCGCGTTCCACCTTGCGGCGGCTTCGCGTGCGACCTCCAGCGGATGTTCCTCGATGGCTTCCTTCGGCAGCCCGGTCAGGTGCGCCATCTCGCCCGCGTGCGGCGTCAGGATCACCGGCTGGCGGAAGGGCGCATCGATCACGGCGGACATCGCATAGGCATCCAGCACCATCGGGCTCTCGCAGAAGAGCGGCAGCATTCGTGCGACGAAGGATTTGCTGCGTTGCTCGTCGACCATGCCTGGCCCCAGCACCACCGACGAAGCGCGGGCCGCCAGGTGCCCGATCGCTTCGATGCCCCGCGCAGCCAGGCCGCCGCTCGGGGATTCGACCAACGAGATCACGCGTGCCTCCGGGATCGCGAACGACAGGCCCTGCGCGATGCGCGCCGGCGCGGCGATGGTCAGCTTGCCAGCGCCGGTACGCAGCGCGGCGACGCCCGCCAGCAGGGCGGCGCCCGGCATCTCGTAGCTGCCGGCGACCAGCAGCACCTGGCCACGCGCCTCCTTGTCGGAATGCTCGCCGAGCTCTGGCGGCGGCCACGCGGCCAGGGTTTTCTCGGTCAGCGCGGCGGGCGCATCCGCCTTGGCGTTCGCGCGGCCCGAAGACCGGGCGGGCGGCTTACGGGCGGGCAGCGGTCGGGGCATCGGGCTCGTTGGTGATGGGCGTGCGGGCTTCGCGCAGCGGCGCCAGGAAGTTCACCAGGTCGAGCTGCAGCACGGTGTCTTCTTCGTTGCGGCGCTCGGCCCGGTACGAGGTGATGGCGCAATTCGGCACGTCGCCCTGGCGATCGATGTCGAGGATGGCCTTCTCGTCCATGTGCTCCAGCAGGTAGCGCATGCAGTTGACGATGACCTGGTGCGCAACCACCAGCACGCGCTTGTCGGCGTACTCGCGGGTCACCATCTCGAGGAGGCTGCGAAGCCGGAGGATCACGTCGCACCAGCTCTCGCCGCCGGGCGGCCGAAAGTAGAACTTGCCGACATGCGATCGCTGCTCGTCGAGTTCGGGATGCTTCTGCTGGATGCCGAACTTGGTCAGCCGGTCGAGGATGCCGAACTCCTTCTCGCGAAGCCGCTCGTCGACCCGGAACCGGCCTCGCTCGTCCGACAAGCCGCCATGCTCGACCACCAGCCGCGCGGTTTCCATCGCACGCACGTAGGGCGAGCAGAGGATCACCTCGGGCTGCGCTTCCGCCGGCAGCTTGGCGAACCAATCGCCGACCGCCATCGATTGCTCGACGCCGAGATCCGACAAGGGCACGTCGATATCGCGCCACGAGATATCGATGACCGCCAGGCCCTGCGACTCGGCAGCGTCGCGCGCGACATTGCCGGCGCTTTGGCCGTGACGAACCAACCACAGGGTGCGGGGCCAGGTACTTTGCATGCGCCCAGTCTGCGAACGCTGCAGCGGGACGAAAAGGATGAAGCGGCCGAGGAGCTTGTAGGCGGAGACGCGAATCGGGCCTCGGACGGATGGTGCTGCCAGGCCGTGCGGCCTAGTCTGGATGTTCTTGACGACGGGAGCTTCAGATGATCGACGAAGCCGCGAAATTTCTCCCGCCCGGCCACGTGTTCGCGTTCAGCGACGCGCGGGCCGGCATCCTGATCTTTCATTTCGAGAATGCACGCGAACCGAAGCCGAGCTACGAGCTGCTGTTGGTCGGCACGCCGGTGCCGCTCGATTAGAACTGGCACGACTACATGAGAGACAGGAAGCTGGGCCTGCACCGGCCGCTCCGGCCCCGGGCGTCGATCGTCGTCTCGCCGACCGAGGACGACGTGCTGTTCCCGGAAGTCACTCGCGCGATCGGACCGGAACCGATGGCTTGGCAGATCTTCAACCGCGGCCCCCTTGCGGTCGAGCGAATCGAGCTCACCCCCTTCGGCGCGGCGAACGAAGCACTTGCCCTGAAAGACTATCCGATACCCCCGAACCGCGGGCATCTTGCGAGGCGGTCGGATGGACAGCCCGGCCAGGAGGATCTCGACCTGACCTGGCCGGAATTCGCCCTGAAGTTCGGCGGCTTCACGGACTTCTCGAGCCTGCGCAAGCTGTTCTGGGAGGAAGACGCCTGGTCTTCGGAGTACCCCAACGTCGATGTCGCCGCGCTCGGCAGGGTGACCCGGTTCTCGCAAGAGTCGGTTTGAACGAAGCCGCGCCGATCGACTCGCTCCTCAAGCCGGATCGGTCTCGAATGCCTCGATCGGCAGGCAGCTGCAGAAGAGGTTGCGATCGCCGTAGACGTTGTCGACCCGTCCCACCGGCGCCCAATACTTGCCGTGCCGGAGGCCTGCCAGCGGAAAGGCGCCGAGCTCCCGCGAGTAGGGCCGCGCCCAGTCCGCGCCGAGCAGGCTGGCCGCCGTGTGCGGCGCATGCTTGAGCGGGTTGTCGTCCTTCGGCCAGACGCCTTCCTCGATGCGCCGGATCTCGCCGCGGATCGCGATCATGGCTTCGATGAAGCGATCGAGTTCGGCCAGCGGCTCGCTTTCGGTCGGCTCGACCATCAGCGTGCCCGGCACCGGGAAGCTCAAGGTCGGCGCATGGAAGCCGTAGTCGATCAGGCGTTTGGCGACGTCCTCGGCGGTGACGCCGCTGGTTTCCTTCAAGGGACGCAGGTCCAGGATGCATTCGTGCGCCACGTGCCCGTTCGCGCTCGCGTAGAGCGTCGGGTAGTGATCCTTGAGCCGCGCGCTGATGTAGTTGGCGCTCAGGATCGCGGTCTCGGTCGCGGCCTGCAGGCCTTTGGCGCCCATCATCCGGCAGTACATCCAGCTGATCGGCAGCACGGCCGCATTGCCGAGCGGCGCGGCGGACACCGCGCCCACGCCGTTGCTCGCGATGCCGCCCGCGGCGTGGCCCGGCAGGTAGGGCACCAGGTCCTCGACCACGCAGACCGGACCTACGCCCGGGCCGCCGCCGCCGTGCGGAATGCAGAAGGTCTTGTGCAGGTTGAGATGGCTCACGTCGCCGCCGAATTCGCCCGGCGCCGCCACCCCGACCAGGGCATTCATGTTGGCGCCGTCGACATACACGCGGCCGCCGTGCGAATGCACGAGCTCGCACAGCGCCTTGACCTCGGTCTCGAACACGCCATGGGTGCTGGGGTAGGTGATCATCACGGCAGCGAGCTGCGCCGAATGCTTCTCGCAGGCGCGCTTCAGGTCATCGAGATCGACGTTGCCCTTCGCATCGCAGGCCGTCACCACCACCTGCATGCCGACCATCTGCGCGCTGGCCGGGTTGGTGCCGTGGGCGGACGAGGGGATCAGGCAGATCTTGCGATGGCCTTCGCCCCGGGCTTCGTGGAAAGCCTTGATGGCGAGGAGGCCGGCGTATTCGCCCTGCGATCCGGCATTCGGCTGCAGGCTGATACCCGCATACCCGGTGGCCTCGCACAACCAGGCCTTGAGCTGGGCATCGAGCTGCGCATAGCCGACCAGCTGGTCGGCGGGTGCGAAGGGATGGATGTTCGCGAACTCGGGCCAGGTGATCGGAATCATCTCGCTGGTGGCGTTCAGCTTCATGGTGCAGCTGCCGAGCGGGATCATGCTGCGGTCGAGCGCCAGGTCCTTGTCGCTCAGGCTGCGGATGTAGCGCAGCATCGCGGTCTCGCTCTTGTGGGTGTTGAACACCGGATGCGCGAGAAAGCGGCTGGTTCGCCGAAGCTCCGGCGGAATCCGCGTTGGCGCCAGGCTTGCCAGCTCGTCGAAGCGGGGCGCGCTCGCGCCGAGCGGCGCCAGCAAGTCCCACAGCGCCTCGACATCGGCCCGGGTGCTGGTCTCGTCGAGCGAGATGCCGACGAACTGCGGCCGGCCGATCCGCAGGTTGATGCCGGCGGCTCGCGCTTTCTCGATCACGGCGGCGGTGTCCTCGGCCGTCTTCACGGTGAGCGTGTCGAAGGAGGTGGCATTGACCACCGGCCGGCCCATCGCCTCCAGCCCCTGCGCGAGCACGGCGGTGAGCAATGCCACGCGCTTCGCGATCCGCGTCAACCCGTCGGGCCCGTGATAGACCGCGTACATGCTCGCGACCACCGCCGGCAGCACCTGCGCCGTGCAGATGTTCGAGGTCGCCTTCTCGCGGCGGATGTGCTGCTCGCGGGTCTGCAGCGCCAGCCGATAGGCCGGGTCGCCATGCGCATCGACGCTGACGCCCACCAGCCGGCCGGGCAGCGAGCGCTTGTAGTCGTCGCGGCAGGCCAGGTAGGCGGCATGCGGGCCGCCATTGCAAAGCGGCATGCCGAAGCGCTGCGTGGTGCCGCAGACGATGTCGGCATCCCATTCGCCCGGCGGCGACAGCAGCGCAAGGGCCAGCAAATCGGCCGCCACGCAGAAGGCAGCCTGGCATTGATGGGCATGGCCGGCCAGCGGCCGCAGGTCGTACACATGGCCGGTGCTCGACGGATATTGCGCGAGCGCGCCGAAGAAGTCGCCTTGGGCCATCAGGTGCGGCAAGGTCTCGGTGACCGTGCTCAGCCGGATCTCGATGCCGAGCGGCGCGGCGCGAGTCTTGAGCACCTCGATGGTCTGCGGATGGCAGTCGCCCGACACCAGGAACACGTTGCTCTTGCTCTTCACGCTGCGGCGGGCGAGCGTCATCGCCTCGGCCGCGGCGGTGGCTTCGTCGAGCATCGAGGCGTTGGCGATCGCCATGCCGGTGAGGTCGCAGACCATGGTCTGGAAGTTCAGCAAAGCCTCCATGCGGCCTTGCGAAATTTCTGCCTGGTAGGGCGTGTAGGCGGTGTACCAGGCGGGGTTCTCGAGCACGTTGCGCAGGATCACGCCGGGCGTGTGCGTGCCGTAGTAGCCCTGGCCGATGAAGTTGCGGGCCACCTTGTTCTTCGAGGCCAGCGCCTTCAGCTCGGCCAACGCCTCCGCCTCGCTGGCCGGCGGCGGCAGCCGCATCGGCCGGCTCCGGCGAATCGACGCCGGCACGATGCCGTCGATCAGCTCGGCGCGGCTATCCGATCCGATCGCCTGCAGCATGCGGGCTTCGTCGTCCGGTTCGATGCCGATGTGGCGGGCGATGAATTCGCCATGGTTCTCGAGCTCTGCCATCGAAGCCGTGGACGTCGAATGGGTCATGGAGGGGAGGGCGGATCGCGCGGTCGGATCGGAGTCGGCGGCAGGCGTGGGCATGGACGAGGCCTCGGGTTCAGTGGACGGTAGTTGGCGCGAGGGCGAAGGTCACTGTTCGTCGGCGAAGGCCTGGTAGGCGGTGGCATCGAGCAGGGCATCGAGCTGGCTCGCATCCGAGAGCTTCACCTTGAAGAACCAGCCGTCGCCTTCTGGCGCGCTGTTGGCGAGCGACGGGTCGTCCCGCAGCGCCTCGTTGACCGCGACCACTTCGCCCGACACCGGCATGAAGACATCGGCCGCGGCCTTGACCGACTCGACCACCCCGGCGACTTCGCCTTGCGCGAAGGTCTTGCCGACCTCGGGCAGGTCGACGAAGACCACGTCGCCGAGCGCGTCCTGCGCATGCAGCGTGATGCCGACAACGGCCTCGCCCTCGTTCTCGGACCGGACCCATTCATGGTCCTTGGTGTACTTGATGCTCATGAATGCTCCTGTGATGTCGGTTTGAAAAAAGAAAATCGTCGCCCCAGGCTCAGCCCCGGAAATAGCGGGCGGGCACGAAGGGCATCGGGCAGACCTCCATCGGCACTGCCTTGCCGCGCACCATCGCCTGGATCCGCGTGCCGGGCTCGGCGTAGGCGAGGGCGACATACGCCATCGCGATCGGGCGCTCGACGCTCGGCCCCGGCAAGCCGCTCGTGACCTTGCCGATCGGCATGCCTTCGAAGGACTCGAGCAAGGTGCCGTCGCGCACCGGTATCTTTTCGAGCGCCACCAGCCCGACCCGTTTGCGGGTCAGCGTGTCGTGGTCGACATGGCCGGCCGCGCCGCTGGCCGCGACCAACTGGGCCAGCACCCTGTCGGCGCCCGGAAAGCCGCCTGCGCGCTCGCCGCCGGCGCGCCGCACCTTCTGGATCGCCCAAGAAAGCGAGGCCTCGATCGGCGTGGTGCCGGCGTCGATGTCGCTGCCATGCAGGCACAGCCCGGCCTCGAGCCGGAGCGAATTGCGTGCGCCGAGGCCGATCGGCGCGACCTCGGGCTGTTCGAGCAACAGCCGTGCGAGCGGCTCGGCATCGGCCGCGGCCACCGAGATCTCGAAGCCGTCCTCGCCGGTGTAGCCGCTGCGGGTGACGAAGGCCGGGATGGTGCCGATACGCACCGCGCCGCCGGTCATGAAGACGAAGCGCTCGATGCCGGGCGAGAGCCGCGCCAGCGTGGCGGCCGCCTTGGGGCCCTGCAGCGCCAGGAGCGCGTGGCCGGGCATCGGCAAGACCTCGCAGCGGTCGCCGATGCGGGCCTGGAGATGCGCGATGTCGGCCGCCTTGCAGGCGCCGTTGACGATGAGGAAGAGCGAGCCGTTGCCTTCGTTGAAGAACATCAGGTCGTCGAGGATGCCGCCTTCGTCGTTCAGCAGCAGCCCGTAGCGCTGCTTGCCGGGCGCGAGGCCGATCACGTCGACCGGCATCAAGGTCTCGAGCGCCGCGGCTGCGCCCGGTCCCACCAGGCGAAGCTGTCCCATGTGGGAGATGTCGAAGAGACCCGCGCTGCTGCGGGTGTGGCGATGTTCGGCGATGAGGCCCGCCGGGTACTGCACCGGCATCGAGTAGCCCGCGAACGGCACCATGCGCGCGCCGAGCGAGACATGAAGATCGTGGAGCGGTGTCTTCTGGAGCTCGCCGGAAACTGCGGTGGCAGGGCCCGAGTGGCTGGGGACATCGGCAGGGGACAAGTCGTTCTCCAGGGGCAGTCGCGATCCATGGCTTTCGCCAAGGGGCTACCCCTGCTGTCCCGGGTACCTGAGAGATTCGCCCCGAGATCGGGGTTTGCTCCTTCGGTGGATGGCGAGCCGCGTGCGGCGCCACCTCTCTCCAGCAGGGAAACGGCCGCTTGCGGCGGACGCCTCGTCAGTCCTTTTGCCTGAGCGTTCGGACCGCGGCGAACCGCGGCCTGCGCCTTCGGCGGCCCCGTCTGGCGGGGCTCTCTCCTGACCGGGTCGAGTGTAGTGGATCGAACCGCCCGCGGCGGGTGCTACTTGGCGTAGACCAGGTCGCGCAGGGTCAGCGAAATGGAGGGCACGTAGGTGATCACCAGCAGGCAGGCGAGGATCACCAGCACGAACGGGATCAGGTCCTTCACGATCCGGTCGAGCGAAATCCGCGCCACGGTACAGGCCGCGAACAGGTTGACGCCGAAGGGCGGCGTGATCATCCCGAGCGCCAGGTTGACCACCATCACCAGTCCGAAATGCACCGGATCGACGCCGAAATGCAGCGCCACCGGCGCGAGGATCGGCGCCAGCACGATGATCGCGGCGCTGGTCTCGATGAACATGCCGATCACGAAGAGCGCAGCGTTCACGCCCAGGAGGAAATAGGCCGGGGACTTGAGTACGTCCTGCAGCCACAGCCCGATGGCCTCGGGTACGCCGGCGCGGGTGATGAGGAAGGCGAACAAGCCGGCGTTGGCGATGATGAACATAATCACCGAGGACGAGATCACCGACTTCTTGAGCACTTCGTACAGCTGCGATGGCTTGATCTCGCGGTAGATCAGCGTGCCGACCAGAAGCGCGTAGAGCACCGCCACCGCCGACGCTTCGGTCGGCGTGAAGATGCCGCCGTAGATGCCGCCGAGGATGATGACCGGCATCAGGAGCGCCCAGCCGGCGCGCCAGGTCGCGACGCCCACGCCGAGACGGCCGTCGCCGTCGTTCTTGCCGAGACCCTTGAACTTGCACCACAGGTAGACGAACGCCATCAGCGCGCAGCTGATGAGAATGCCGGGACCGAAGCCGGCGATGAACAGTTCGCCGATCGAGACCTCGGCGCTGACGCCGTAGAGGATCAGCGGGATCGATGGCGGGATGATGACGCCCAGCTCTGCGCTGGTGGCCTGCAGCGCGGCTGCGTAGCTGGTCGAGTAGCCATGCTTGATCAGGGCCGGGATCAGGATGGCGCCGATCGCGAAGGTGGTCGCGACCGACGAGCCGGAGACCGCCGCGAAGATCATGCAGGTGAGCACGCAGGTCATCGGCAGGCCGCCCTGCACGCCGCCCACGAGGCTTTTCGCGAAATCCACCAGGCGGCGCGAGATGCCGCCGGTTTCCATCAGGTTGCCGGCGAGGATGAAGAAGGGAATGGCCGCCAGCGGAAACTTGTTGATCGCGTTGAACATCTCCTTCACCGAGATGAGCATGTTCGCGTTCGATGCCTGGATGCCCAGGATGGCCGAGAGGCCAATCGACACCGCGACCGAGATGGTGAGTGCGAAGCACAACACCATCGTGCTGATCATGACGGCGGTCATTGGGCGGTTTCCAGTTCGTTGCGCTTCGGATCGAGCAGGTTGGCGATGATGCCGACGATGCAGAAGAGGCCGCCCACCGGCATGGCGAGATAGGCCCAGAACATCGAGATCGACTCGAGACCGGCCATCGACTGCACGCCGCCGCGCTTGGCGTAGTCCCAGCCGTACCAGACGATCACCAGCACCAGGGCCAGCGCAGCCAGGCACACCATCCAGTCCAGCACCCGCCGGATCCTGGGCGGACTCCAGCGATAGAGCACGTCGACGCTTACCATCGCACCCTGCCGGAACGCCATCGGTATGCCCATGAACACCATCCAGATCAGGCTCACGCGGATCAGGATCTCGGACCATTCGGCAGGCTGTTCGAGCACGAAGCGCGTGACGATCTGGAACACGCCGAGCGCCGAGGCGATGACCAGCATCGCGCAGGCGATCGCCAGCGCCAGGGAGGTGGCCCATCGGTCGAACTGGAGAAAGGTGTTCTTCATGTCGGATTCCCAAAAAAAACCGCCCGCCAGCCAAGCTGTGCGGGCGTTTGCGGCAAGGCCGCGCGGGGCCGGTGGCGGCCCGCGGCGGCGCGGCCCGGCGGCTTACTTGAAGTTGCGGATCTTGTCGATGTTGGCTTTGCCGAACTGCTTCTCGAACTCGGCGTTGACCGGCGCGAGCTGCGCCACGAACTTGCTCTTGTCGACATCCTCGATCACGGTCATGCCGGCCGCGCGGAGTTCCTTGACGCCGTTGGCGTCGTCCTGGTCGACGCGGTCGCGGTTGGCCTTGACGGCCACCTTGGCGGCTTCGAGGAAGGCGGTCTTGTCGGCGGCCGAGAGCTTGTCGAAGGCGGCCTTGTTCATCACGAAGATGCAGGGCGAGTAGACATGCCCGGTCAGGCTCAGGTGTTTCTGGACCTGCGAGAACTTGGCGGACATGATGACCGACAGCGGGTTTTCCTGGCCGTCGACCGTGCCCTGCTGCAGCGCGGTGAACACCTCCGGAAACGCCATCGGCGTGGTGACGATGCCGAGGCCCTTGTACGCGGCGATGTGCACCGGGTTTTCCATGGTGCGCATCTTGAGGCCCTTCAGGTCCTCGGGGCCCTTGACGTCGCGCTTGCTGTTGGTCATGTGCCGGAAGCCGTTCTCGGCCCAGGCCAGCGCCTTGAAGCCCTTGGCGTCGAACTTGGTGAGCAGGTCCTGGCCGATCGGGCCGTCGAGCACGGCACGGGCATGCGCCTTGTCGCGGAACAGGAAGGGCACGTCGAGGATCTTGGTCTCGGGCACGAAATTCGGTACCGGGCCGGTGGACGAGAAGGCCAGCTCCTGGGTGCCGAGCTGTACCGCCTCGATCGATTCGCGCTCGCCACCCAGTGAGCCGTTGTAGAAGGTCTCGACCTTGTAGCGGCCGTTGGTGCGGGTTGCGACTTCCTTGGCGAAGGTGTCGATGGCGACGCCCTGGTGCGAGTTCTGCGCGGTGGAGATGCTGATCTTCATCGCGGTCTGCGCGAAGGCGGCGCAGGCCATGCCGAGGCCGAGGACGAGGCCGGCGGCCAGTCGGTTCAACTTCATTGGGAATCTCCGTTGTGAAGCGAAGGACTATGCCTCAACGGCGAGCTTGATCGCGTCGGGATTTTCACGGACGTAGTCGCGAATCACATCCTCGAAGCTGGCATCGGACCCGAGCCCCAGCCGGGCGGCGCGCGGGGTTTCGAAGCGCCCCGGCCAGCCCTTGACGATGCGCTGGATGACCGGATCGCCGGTGCGGTCGAGCAACGCCAGCGCCGGTGCGCCGCCGACCCGACCGAGGGCGGCCACCATGTCGGCGATGGTGATGCACAGCGAAGGCAGGTTGAGGGCGGTGCGCGGCCCCCATTCGGCATCGCTCGCCTCGGCCGCGCGAATCAGCCCCTCGACCGTGCGCGCCGGCGAGGCCACCGCGACCGGCGTCTCGTCGGGCACCGGGCAGGCGCCGGTGACGCCCGCCAGGGGCTCGCGGATCATGCCGCTGAAGAAGCTGGACGCGGCGCCGTTGGGCTTGCCCGGCCGCACGCTCACCGTCATCAGGCGCACGCTGCGGCCGCGGATGAAGCCCTTGCGGGTGTAGTCGGCCACCAGCTGCTCGCCGATGAACTTCTGGATGCCGTAGCTGGTTTGCGGTGTCGGCAGCGTGTCGTCGTGGATGACGTCCGGCAGCGGCTGCTCGGGCGAGCCGCCGAACACCGCGAGCGAGCTGCTGAAGACGAAGGTGGGCGAGGTGCCGAGCTGCCGGCAGGCTTCGAGCAGCGCATGGGTGGCCGCGAAGTTGCTGCGCATGCCGAGGTCGAAGTCGGCTTCGCATTCGCCGCTGACGGCTGCCGCCAGGTGAAAGACCAGCGAAGTGTTCCAGGTCACCACCTGGTCGGGCGCCTCGGCCAGCAGGTCGTTGAGGTCGCCGACCACCGAGACGATGCGGTCGTCCGCGGCGAGGTCGGCCGGCGGCTCGACCCGGTCGACCAGCGTGATGCTGGTGATGGGCGTGGCGGCGGTGCCGGTGAGTGCCAGTTCGCCGCGGGCGAGCAGCGTGCGTGCGAGGCGGGCGCCGACGAATCCGGCGCCGCCGGTGATGATGATGTGCATCGCGTGCTCCTGGTCTTACATGCCGACGTAGTTGGGGCCGCCGCCGCCCTCGGGCGTGACCCAGACGATGTTCTGGGTCGGGTCCTTGATGTCGCAGGTCTTGCAGTGAACGCAGTTCTGCGCGTTGATCTGCAGCCGTTCCTTGCCTTCGCCGTCGGCGACGTACTCGTAGACGCCGGCCGGGCAATAGCGGCTTTCGGGGCCGGCGTATTCGGGCAGGTTGATCCGGGTCGGCACCGACGGATCCTTGAGGGTCAGGTGCGCCGGCTGGTTTTCCTCGTGATTAGTGTTGCTCACGAAGACCGAGGTGAGCCGGTCGAAGGTGAGCTTGCCGTCGGGCTTGGGGTAGACGATCTTCTTGCTGTCTGCGGCCTTGCGAAGCCGCGCATGGTCGGCCTCGGTGCGGTGGATGGTCCAGGGAATCCTGCCGCGCAGCACCAGTTGCTCGATGCCGGTCATGACGGTGCCGACCGCCAGGCCCTTCTTGAACCACTGCTTGAAGTTGCGGGCCTTGTGCAGCTCGTCGTGCAGCCAGCTCTTCTCGAAGGCCTTCGGATAGTCGTTCAGCTCGTCGTGCTGGCGGCCGGCCACGACCGCATCGAAGGCGGCGTCGGCGGCGAGCATGCCGGTCTTGATGGCCGCATGGCTGCCCTTGATGCGGCTCGCGTTCAGGTAGCCGGCCTCGCAGCCGACCAGTACGCCGCCGGGGAAGGTGGTCTTGGGCAGCGCCAGCAGGCCGCCGGCGGTGATCGCGCGGGCGCCGTAGCTCAGGCGTTTGGGCGCCTTCAGGCCCTTGTCCTGGCCTTCGAAGTACCAGCGGATGTTCGGATGGGTCTTGAAGCGCTGGAATTCCTCGAACGGGCTCAGGTGCGGGTTCTGGTAGTCGAGGCCGACCACGTAGCCGATGATCAGCTGGTTGTTCTCGGCGTGGTACACGAAGGAGCCGCCGTAGACGTCGGACGAAAGAGGCCAGCCGGCGGTGTGGATCGCGAGGCCGGGCTCGTGGCGGGCCGGGTCGATTTCCCAGAGCTCCTTGATGCCGATGCCGTAGCTTTGCGGATCCTTGCCCTCGGCCAGCTTGTACTTGGCGATCAGCTGCCGGCCGAGGTGGCCGCGCGAGCCCTCGGCGAAGACCGTGTACTTGGCATGCAGTTCCATGCCGAGCTGGAAATTTTCGGTCGGCTCGCCGTCCTTGCCGATGCCCAGGTTGCCGGTGGCGACGCCGCGCACCTTGCCGTCCTCGGTGTACAGCACTTCGGCAGCCGGGAAGCCCGGGAAGATCTCGACGCCGAGACCCTCGGCCTGCTGCGCCAGCCAGCGCACCACGTTGCCGAGGCTCACGATGTAGTTGCCGTCGTTGTGGAAGTTGCTGGGCAGCATGAAATTCGGCGTGCGGGTGGCGCCGGTCTCGCTCAGCATCAGGAAGGTGTCGCGGGTCACCGGCTGGTTGAGCGGGGCGCCGAGTTCCTTCCAGTTGGGGAGCAGTTCGCTCAGGGCGCCCGGATCCATGATGGCGCCCGAGAGGATGTGGGCGCCGGGCTCGGATCCCTTCTCGAGCACCACGACCGAGATCTCCTTGTCGTTGGCCGATGCCAGTTGCTTGAGGCGGATCGCGGTCGCGAGGCCGGCGGGGCCGGCGCCGACCACGACCACGTCGTACTCCATGGCTTCGCGGGGGCCGAACTGGGCAAGGATTTCGTCGTGGGTCATGAAGGTCTCGTTGATGTTCGCGGGCCCTTCGCAAGGGCCTCGGGCGAGTGGGTACGGCAGGCTGCGGGCATTTTATGCATCGCTCCCCCGGCTTCCCTGTCATCCACGGGCTTGCCTTGCGGCCGCGGCATCAGGCCGGCGCGAGCACGATCCGGGCCTCGAAACCCGAGGAGAAACCCGGCGGCGGCGAACGCAGTTCGAGTGCCGCCGAATGCCGGGCCGCGATGGTCGCGACGATCGACAACCCCAGGCCGTAGCCGGCCCGGTCGGAGCTGTGGCGCACATGCCGGACCTGCAAGGTGCGCAGCTCGACCTCGCCGACGCCCGGCCCGAAGTCGCGAACCGCCAGTGTGCAGGGCGCGATCACCTCCAGCACCACCCGGCCGCCGCCATAGCGCAGGGCGTTCTCGACCAGGTTGCGCAGCGCGATCGCGAGCGCATCCTGGTCGCCCCGGGTCGGCTTCATGGCGCCGTCCGCCACCTTGAGGCTGAGCCGCTCGGCCACCCGCTCGTCCTGCCAGAACTCCTGTGCCACCGTGCCGGCCAGCTCCACCAGGTCGATCGGGTCGCGCGCGAGCGAGGCGGCCGATTCGGCCCGGGACAGCTGCAGCAGCTTTTCGGCGCGATGGCCGAGCAGCTGTAGCGCGTCCAGCGCCGACTGCACGTCTTCGCGCCGCAGCTCGTGTTCGAGCGCGGTCTGCAGGCGAAGCCGGGCCGCGGCGAGCGGCGTGCGCAGTTCGTGCGCCGCGTTCGCGGCCAGGGCGCGCTCCACGTCGAGCGACTGCGCCAGGCGTTGCAGCAGCAGGTTGACATGGTCGCCGACCGAATGCAGCTCCCGCGGCAGCTTCGCGAGTCCGATCGGGCGCAGGTCGGCGCCGCTGCGCTGCTCGATCTCGGCGGTGAGTTGCTGCAGCGGACGCAGCTCGGCCCGCGCGACGTTGCGCAGCACCAGCGCCAGCACCGGCAGCATCGCGCCGAGCGCGACGATCAGGCCGAACAGCGTGCGGTTGAGCGCGGTGCGGCGTTCTTCCAGCGGATCGGCGACCTGCAGGAACAGAGGCAGCGTCGGATGCCGCACCGTGTAGATCCGGAAGGCCTCGGCATTGGCGAAGCCCTGTGCCAGCGGCACGTCGAAGGCGTTGGGAGGCGATTCGGCCGAGCGCATCAGGATCTTCTCGTGGACGTCGACCACCTGGTACATCACCGCGTCGCTCGCATAGAGCTGCTTGGGCGGGGTGAGCGGCAGCGGGGCGCCGGGTCGCTCGAGCCGGAGCTTGTCCATTTCCTGCACGGCGGTCTCGAAGGTGCGGTGCGCGACCTCGGTGAGCTCGTTGTCGAAGTTGTGGTTGATCTCCCGATCCACATACCAGACCACGCCCAGTACGCAGAGCATCCAGACGCCAGCGACCCAGAGGATCAGGGTGCGGGTCAGCCGGCCGGCGAGGGTCGGCGGCAGGTTCGGGGCCTCGCGCACCGCTGCGTTTCGGTCGAGGAAGTTCATTCGTCCTCGTCTCCGCCCGAGGCCGCCAGTCGGTAACCCAGGCCGCGCAGGGTCTGGATGTGACCGCGGCCGAGCTTGCGGCGCAGGCGGCTCACGAACACCTCGAGCGTGTTGCTGTCGGCCTCGTCGCCGAAGCCGTAGAGCGCGTCGGCCAGTTTCTCGCGGCGGTGGATGCGGTCGGGCCGCGAGGCCATCACCCGCAGCAGCGCCCATTCCTTCTGGGTCAGCGTGACCGGCAGGCCGTCCTTGCGCACCAGGTCGCGGCTCAGGTCGATTTCGAGCGTGCCCAGCTGCAGGACCGGCGAATTGCCGGCGCTGCGACGTCGTTCGACCGCGCGCAGGCGGGCGAGCAATTCGGCCGGGTCGTAGGGCTTGATCAGGTAGTCGTCGGCGCCGGCATCGAGACCGCGGATGCGGTCGGTGACCTGGTCGCGGGCGGTGAGGACGATGACGATCGGCCGGTCGCGCAGCGCCCGTACGTCGGGCAGGAGCGACAGGCCGTCACCGTCGCCCAGGTGCAGGTCCAGCAGCACGGCCTCGTACTGCGCGGTCAGGAGGGCCGAGCGGGCCTGCGACAAGCCGGGCGCGACATCGACCACGAAGGCCTTGGCGACCAGGTAGCCGCAGACCGCGTCGGCCAACGCGACGTCATCTTCGACGAGCAATATGCGCACCGGGCACCTTTTGCGAACAGGGGGAACGTAGTGTGCCTTCAGGCTGCGTTAATCGCCGCCGGCTAGCTTCGCACGGATGACTCGCAACGAAGATGCCGGCCGCATCGCCACCTGGACTTTCGCGATGCTGGCGCTCCTTCTGGCCTGGGATGCGAGCGGCCTGGACCTGGCGCTGGCACGGCTTGCCGGAACGCCGGCGGGCTTTCCGCTGCGGAGCAACTTCTTCCTGGTGGCGGTCATGCACGAGGCCGCGAGGTTCGCCAGCTGGGCCTTGCTGCTGATGCTGTTCGCCGGCGCATGCCGGCCGATGGGCTTGCTCCGGCGGCTCGGCACGGGCGACCGGTGGCAGCTTGCGATCTCGGCGCTGGCATCGATCGCCGTGGTGTCGTCGATCAAGTCGCACAGCGCCACCAGCTGTCCGTGGGACCTCGATCTCTTCGGCGGGGTGGCTCGGCATGTCTCTCATTGGTCCTGGGGCTTGGACGACGGCGGGTCGGGCCGCTGCTTCCCGGCAGGTCATGCCTCGGCGGCCTTCGCCTACGTGGGCGGTTATTTCGTGTGGCGTCGACGCTTCCCGACGATCGCAAGGCGATGGCTCGCGACCGCGCTGGCCTTCGGCTTCGCGCTCGGCTTCGCCCAGCAACTGCGAGGCGCGCATTACCTGAGCCATACCTTGTGGACCGGATCCATCTGCTGGAGCACGGGATGGGCGATCGACGGGATACGGCACGGCCTCGCGCACCTGGCAGGGCTCGGCTGGCTTCGCCCGACGGCGAATCGTCGCAGCCGAAGATGAACGAAGCCTGACGCCGCGGTTCAGTGAGCTTTCAGTCCTGCTCGGCAGACTGGCTCGATGTCTTCCGTGCTGCCGCCGTCGCGCGTTTCCATTCGTCCGATCACCCGTTATGCGGAGCAAGTTCGCTCGAGCACACCGTGGGCCGCCTGGCTGTCCCGGCCGCGCTCCGCCCGCACCATCGTGGCCTGGCTCGGCGTGTACCTGGCCATCGCGGCCAACATCCCGTTGTGGCGAGAGCTGGCGAGCCTCGGCGGCGCGCCGAGCGTCTACCTGCCGCACATCCTGCTGATGGCGCTGATCACCGCCTGCGGTTCGATCGCGCTGCTGTCTTTCACGGCATGGTCGCGCTGGATGAAGCCCCTGTGGTGCGGCGTGGTGCTCGTTGCCGCCGTCGCGCAGCACTACATGCTCGGCTACCGCATCGTGATGGACCCGACCATGCTCGCGAATGCGATGCAGACCGACCTGCATGAGGCCCGCGACCTGATCGGCTGGCAGCTGCTGTGGCACGTATTGATCGTCGCCGCGCTGCCGGGCTGGGTCTTGTGGCACGTCCAAATCGTGCCGATGAGCGCCCTTCGGCAAGCCTGGCGCAACACGCTCCTGCTGCTGGCCGTGGTCGCGCTGGCGCTGGCGGCGGCGGTGGCGATGAACCGCCAGCTGGCGCCCTTGATGCGCAACAACGTGCAGCTTCGCTACATGATCAATCCGCTGGCGACCGTCTACTCGGCGACCACCGCCGTGGTGCGGCCGCTCTTCAAGCGCAGCCGCAAGCTGGTGCCGATCACGGCCGGCGCGACGCTCGGGCCGAGCTATGCGGCCCAGGCCCGGCCGCCGCTCCTGGTGCTGGTGGTCGGCGAGACCGCGCGGGCCGATCACTTCGGCCTCAATGGCTATTCGCGCGACACCACGCCGGCGTTGGCCGCGCGCAAGGTCCTGAGCTGGCGCCAGGTGCAGTCCTGCGGCACCAACACGCTGGCCTCGGTGCCCTGCATGTTCTCCAGCCTCGGCAAGGTGGCTTTCGAGGCGCGCAAGGATGACCACGAGAACCTGCTCGACGTGCTGCAGGCGGCAGGCCTGGCGGTGCTGTGGATCGACAACCAGCCGGGCGGCTGCAAGGGCGTGTGCGACCGCGTGCCGCATGCCTCGGCGAGCGAAGGCGTCGACCCGGCGGTGCGGCAGGCGCTGTGCGACGGCGACGAGTGCCTCGACGACATCCTGCTGCAGAAGATCGACGCCAGGCTCGCCGCGATGCCCGAGGCGCGCAGGAGCAAGGGCGTGGTGCTGGTGATGCACCAGATGGGAAGCCATGGCCCGGCTTACTACAAGCGTTCATCCGCCGACGCCAAGCGCTTCGTGCCCGAGTGCCGGAGCCATGCGCTGGCCGACTGCAGCCATGCCGAACTCGTGAACGGATTCGACAACTCGATCGCCTACACCGACCGGTTCCTCGGCAAGACCATCGATTGGCTCAAGTCGCAATCGAGCGACTTCGACCCGGCCATGCTCTACCTGAGCGATCACGGCGAATCGCTCGGCGAATACGGCTTGTTCCTGCACGGCATGCCCTATGCGTTCGCGCCCGAGGTGCAGAAGCACGTGCCGATGATCCTGTGGACGAGCGAAGGCATGGCCCGCCGCGAACGGCTTTCGCGGGCTTGCCTCGAAGGCGAGCTCGACCGACCGCTCACGCACGACAACCTGTTCCATGGCGTGCTCGGATGGATGGATGTGAAATCGCCGGCCTATCGACCGGCGCTGGATCAGTTTGCGACCTGCCGCGGCGTGGAAGCCGGCTGATTGGGCAGCGCCCGGTCGAGCCGAGAAAGCCGACAAAACCGACCAAGCCGGACCTCGGGGCCGCTCAGGCCTTCTTGTCCCGAGGCAGCCGACCCATCAGATAGAACTCCGGATTCGGCTGCATGCCCGCGAAGCTGGCCATCCGGTTCGAGAGGCCGAAGAACGCGGTGATGGCGGCGATGTCCCAGATGTCTTCATCGTCGAAGCCTTCGGCGTGCAAGGCAGCGAAGTCGGCCTCTACGACTTCGTGCGACCGCTCGCAGACCTTCATCGCGAACTCGAGCATCGCGCGCTGGCGAGGCGTGATGTCTGCCTTGCGCCAGTTCACCGCCACCTGGTCGGCCACCAGCGGCTTCTTCTCGTAGATCCGAAGCAGCGCACCGTGCGCCACCACGCAGTAGAGGCAGCGGTTGGCGGCGCTGGTCACCGTCACGATCATTTCGCGGTCGCCCTTGGTGAGCGCGCCTTCTTCCTTGAGCATCAAGGCATCGTGGTACGCGAAGAAAGCCCGCCATTCGGCCGGTCGGCGGGCGAGGGCGAGGAACACGTTCGGAACGAAGCCGGCCTTCTCCTGGACTTCGAGGATCTTGTCCCGGATGTCGGTCGGCAGGTCGCCGAGTTCGGCATGCGGGTAGCGGGTCGAGGGCGTCTTGGGCGTGTCGGGCGTCTTGATCATGGTTCTGTCTCCTGGGAGGGTCGCGAATCGAGGCGTTGGCCGGCATCTTCTTCGCGAAGGTGCAGCACGGCGTCGCTCTCGTCCTTGAGCGCAACGCCGGTCAGCTGGCGCCGAGCGGCCTCGCGCAACAGCCAGGCGAGCTTGAGGGCTGCTGCGCTCGGCGACAGCCCCTCCGGCCTCACGTTCGAAATGCAATTGCGTTCGGCATCATGCAGCCCCCGGCGCGGCGCATGGGTGAGATAGATGCCGAGGCTGTCCGGCGAACTGAGCCCCGGGCGCTCGCCGATCAGCATGACCAGGAGCTTGGCACCGAGCGCTTCGCCGACCGCATCGCCGAGTGCCACCCGGGCCTGGGTGGCGACGACCACCGGCGCGATCCGGGTGCCTTCGGCCAGCAGCGGTCGGAGTGCCGAAAGCAGGGGCACCGCATGGCGCGCCACCGCCAGGGAAGAAAGCCCGTCGCCGATGACGATGGCGAGGTCGCAGGCTTCCGGATGCGGCGACCCATCACCGCGAAACGCTGCCAGCACAACGGCGTCTTCTTCGCGCAGCTGGCGGCCGAGGTCCGGCCGCCGCAGGTAGGTCTCGCGATCGGCTGCCTGGCTGTGCACGCGTGCCACCTGCCAGCCGTCGGCCTGCAAGTCCGCTTCGAGTGCATCCACGTCGAGCGCCGCATGGATCGCGTCGCGCGCCTGCGCATGGGCCCAGCCGAATCGGAGCACCTCGTCGGTCGGCATGCCGGAGCCCGCGCGGCCCAGCGCGAGCCGGGCGGGCGTGGCACTGCGCCAGTCCTGCCAGGGGCTCGGCGTGACGATGTCGCGGCTCATGTCGCCAGCGCCTGCAGGCCATGCATGTCGGAAAGCAACCGGTTCGATGTCGGCGGTCGAAGCCGCCCGTCGGCGCCGGCGATGTCCATGCGCGCCAGCCAGGCCTCGAACTCGGGCGCCCGCTTGAGCCCCAGCACGTCGCGCACGAAGAGCGCATCGTGGAAGGACGTGCTCTGGTAGTTGAGCATCACGTCGTCCGCGCCCGGCACGCCCATGATGAAGTTGATGCCCGCGACGCCGAGCAGCACCAGCAGGTTGTCCATGTCGTCCTGGTCGGCCTCGGCATGGTTGGTGTAGCAGATGTCGCAGCCGAGCGGCAGGCCCATGAGCTTGCCGCAGAAGTGATCCTCCAGGCCGGCCCGCACGATCTGCTTGCCGTCGTACAGGTACTCCGGCCCGATGAACCCGACCACGGTGTTGACCAGGAGCGGCCGGTAGCGCCGCGCCAGCGCATAGGCGCGCGCCTCGCAGGTCTGCTGGTCGACGCCGAAGTTGGCGTTGGCCGAGAGCGCGCTGCCCTGGCCGGTCTCGAAGTACATCAGGTTGTCGCCGACGGTGCCGCGCTGGAGTGCAGACGCGGCGGCGTAGGCCTCGTCGAGCAGCGCGATGCTCACGCCGAAGGAGCGGTTGGTCTGCTCGGTGCCGCCGATCGACTGGAACACCAGGTCGACCGGCGCACCCTGTTCCGCGAGCCGAAGCGTGTTGCTCACATGGGTCAGCACGCAGCTCTGGGTCGGTATCTCGAAGCGCTGGATCACTTCGTCCAGCATGTGCATGAGGCGGCCGAGCACCGGCAGGCTGTCGGATGCGGGGTTGATGCCGATCACCGCGTCGCCCGAGCCCATCAACAGTCCGTCGAGCATCGAAGCCGCGATGCCGTGCAGGTCGTCGGTCGGATGATTCGGCTGGAGCCGCACCGAAAGGCGGCCGGGCAGCCCGATGGTGCTTCGGAAGCGGGTGACGACGCTGCATTTGCGTGCGACGGCGATCAGGTCCTGGTTTCGCATCAGCTTGGACACCGCCGCCACCATTTCGGGCGTGAGTCCCGGCGCGAGCGCCGCCAACGACTCGGTGGTCGCGAGCTCCGACAGCAGCCAGTCGCGGAAGTCGCCGACGGTCAGGTGCGAGACCGGCGCGAAGGCCGCGGCGTCGTGCGAATCGATGATGAGCCGGGTGATGTCGTCCGATTCGTAGGGCACCAGCGCCTCGCTCAGGAAACGCCGCAGCGGCGTCTCGGCGAGCACGTGGCGCGCCGCCATCCGCTGCTGCGCGGTGGCGGCGCCGACACCGGCCAGGTAGTCGCCGGAGCGGGCCGGGCTCGCGCAGGCCATGACCTGCTTCAGGTCGTCGAAGGCGAAGGTCTGCGATGCGATCGTGGTGCTGTAGCTCATCGGATGGCAATGTCCTGTGTACCGGATCGGTCATGGCTGCAAGGCCCGTTCCAGGTGCCCGGCTCGCCATAATGAGTCATTTCAACTCTCCCAGGGAAACCCCGTGCTTACCTCCTCCATTGCAGGCTTCGGCCGGGCCTTCGTCGCCGCGGCATCGGTTCCGCTTTCGTTCGTCATCGCTTTCGGCGCGATGGCGCAGAGCGCGCCGACCACCACGCCGAGCGGGCTGGTCTACCAGTCGATCAAGGAGGGCAGCGGCGCCTCGCCGGCGGCGACCGATGTGGTCAAGGTGCATTACCGCGGCACCTTCCCGCAGGGCGGCAAGGAGTTCGACAGCTCCTACAAGCGCGGCGAGCCGACCGAGTTCCCGCTCAACGCCGTGATCCCGTGCTGGACCGAAGGCGTGCAGAAGATGAAGCCGGGCGGCAAGGCCAAGCTCACCTGTCCGCCCTCGATCGCCTATGGCACGCGCGGCGCCGGCGGCGTGATTCCGCCGAATGCGACGCTGAATTTCGAGATCGAGCTGATCTCGGTCGCCAAGCGCTGAACCCGATCTCGCCGCATCATCGAACGCGGCGTTTCTCAATCATCCTTCCTCGACCATCGTCATCGGCAGCAGCAACATGCGCAACAAACCCCTCGGCCGCACCGGCCTGTTCGTCTCCGAGCTTTGCCTTGGCACCATGACCTTCGGCGGTGCCGAGGGCATGTGGAACAAGATCGGATCGCTCCAGCAATCGGAGGCCGACACCCTGATCGGCCAGGCCCGCGATGCCGGCGTCAACTTCATCGACACGGCGGACATCTATTCGAACGGGCTGTCGGAGCAGATCACCGGGCAGTCGCTCAAGAACCTCAAGGTGCCGCGCGAGGACATCGTGATCGCAAGCAAGGTCTTCGGTCCGACCGGGCAGGGGCCCAATGCTCGCGGTTCTTCGCGCAGCCACATCCTCGATGGCGTCAAGGCCAGCCTCCGGCGGCTGCAGCTCGATCACATCGATCTCTACCAGCTGCACGGCTTCGACCCGGTTACACCGATCGACGAAACGCTGCGCGCGCTCGACCAGCTGGTGCGGCATGGCCACGTGCGCTACATCGGCGTCTCCAACTGGGCAGCCTGGCAGATCGCCAAGGCGCTCGGCATCTCCGAGCGGCTGGGCCTCGCCCGCTTCGAGACGCTGCAGGCCTACTACACCATCGCCGGCCGCGACCTGGAGCGCGAACTGGTGCCGATGCTTCGCAGCGAAGGGCTGGGCCTGATGGTTTGGAGCCCGCTGGCGGGCGGTCTCCTGAGCGGCAAGTTCGACCGCGAGGGCAAGCGGGCCGGCGATACGGAGAGCCGCCGGGCGCAGTTCGACTTCCCGCCGGTCGACAAGGGCCGTGCCTTCGACTGCCTCGACGCGATGCGGCCGATCGCGGAAGCACACGGTGCCACGGTGGCGCAGGTGGCGCTGGCCTGGCTGCTGCACCAGAAGCAGGTCATGAGCGTCATCGTCGGCGCCAAGCGGCCGGACCAGCTGGCCGACAACCTGGGAGCGACCGAGCTTCGATTGAGCGAAGCCGAGCTGGCCAGCCTCGACCAGGTCAGCCGGCTGCCGGCCGAATATCCGGGCTGGATGCTGGAGCGCCAGCGCGATTACCGGAGCGGGCAGATCGCGGGCGAATAGATGACGACGGCGATCGGCTGATCAGCCCGATCGGCTGATCAGCCGATCAGCCCGGCTGCAGTTGATACAGCCAGGTCTCGCTCAAGGTCTGGTCGCCGTTCTTCAGGTAGAGCCGCATGTCCACCGGCTCGTTGCCTTCGGGCGTGAAGTCGAACTGCGCCCGCCAGTGGCCGGGCACGCCGTTCGGTACCGCCTCCGAGAAGATGTACGAGAACTTGCCGCGCGATGCGGTCAGCACCAGCTCGGGCTTGACGCCGAACGGCAGCGCCACCAGCGGCTGCCCGATGAATTCGACCATGAACTTCCTGACGCCCTGCGGCCGCTGCGTGCCCGGCTGGCCGCCGCGCCCGATGCGGGTCGCGATGCAGCGGGCGAGGGGAGATGGATAGGGCTCCTGGTCGGTCCAGTGCAGGCGGTACTTGAGGTTGTAGCTCGAGCCGGCAGTGGCGGGGGCCTTCGGCACCCAGCAGGCCAGGATGTTGTCGTGGATCTCGTCGTCGGTCGGAATCTCGATGAGTTGCACCGATCCTTCGCCCCAGTCGCCGATCGGCTCGACCCAGAGGCTCGGCCGCTTCTCGTAGTAGACGCCGTCCTGGTAATGGTCGAAATTCCGGTCGCGCTGCAGCAGGCCGAAGCCGCGCGGCTTGTTGTCGCTGAAGGCCGAGGCGCGGGTCTGCGACGGGTTGTTGAGCGGGCGCCAGATGCGCTCGCCCGAGCCGTTCCAGATGGCGAGGCCGTCGGAGTCGTGTACCTCCGGCCGCCAGTCGATCGCGGTCGGCTTGGTGGTCTCGCCGTACCAGAACATCGAGGTGAGCGGCACCAGGCCGAGCCGCGCCACGTCCTTGCGCAGAAAGAGGCGTGCCTCGATGTCCATCAGCACCGCCTTGGTTCGCTGCATCACGAACTTGAAGGCGCCGGTGATGCTCGGTCCTTCGAGCAGGGCATGAACCGTGACCGCATTCGAATCCGGCGCCGGCGGCTCGAAGTAGAAGCGGGTGAAGTTGGGAAACTCCTCCGGCTTCTCCGGTACGGCCGCATCGAGCGCGATGCCGCGCGCGGACAGGCCGTACTGGTACAGCTCGCCGATGGCTCGGAAGTACGAGGCGCCGAGGAAGGCGACCCAGTCGTTGGTCTGCCAGGGCAGCTTCTGCTGGTCGCCGTTGCGGCTTTCCTGGAGCCGGAAGCCGGCGAATCCGGCGCCGTCCTTCAGCTGCCGTGCGGGGCTTTCGGGCGGCATCGAGAAGAGCGCGCTGTCGTAGAGGATCTCGCGGGCGAAGCCGTCGCCACTCGCGGATTCCGTCACGTACATGTGGACGGGGGTCTGGAAAAAGCGCCCCAGATGGAAGAAGGTGACCGGGAAGGCGCCGGGTCCGTCGCGGAACAGGGCATCGTTCGGGTCGTACTTGATCTTGCCGTGCTCTTCGTAGTCGATCCGCTGGAGCACGTCGGCCGGCAGGCTGCTGTCGGCGACGAAGGGCCGGCTCGACAGGGACTTCGCAAGGCCGACCAGCCGATCGAAGGAGAACGGACGCGGCGACGAGAGCTTGATGCCGCCTGCGGCCAATGCATCGGCGGGGAATCCGAGGGCAGCGAGCGCCATCGAGGCACCGCCGGCGGTAAGGAGTGAACGGCGTTGGAACATTGCGCAGAATCTTAACGACCGGTCGGGGGACGACCCGTAGGCAAAGTGCGGCAATCTGCGGGGTCGATTCGAACGCCGGGAAACGTCCGGAACCGCCGGGAATCGCGGGGCGCGAGTGGCGAAACGAAACCCGCCATCGAACGGCCAATCAGCTCTCGCCGAGCTGCGCCTCGCGGCGGCGACGGCGATGACGCCGATAGTGCCGCGAAGCCTCCGCGCCGGCGATGCAGATCGCAAGCCACAGTCCCCCCGAGGTCGCGCCGGCCAACACGTCGCTCGCGAAGTGAACCTGCAGGAAGACCCGGCTGCAGGCGGTGGTGAAGATCGCCAGCACCGCGGCCGTTGCCACCGGTACCTGCCAGCGCGGCGGCAAGAGGCGCAGCGCCAGGTACGCCACCATGCCGTAGGCCACCACCGAGCCCGAGGTGTGTCCGCTCGGAAAGCTGTAGCCCTCCGCATGCCAAGGCAGCGATTCGTACGGCGGCCGCGCGCGTTCGAAGACGTGCTTGAGGCTCTTGTTGAGGATCGCGTTGCCGCCGATCGCGAGGACCCATGCCAGCGCCATGGTGCGCCTGCCCACCCGCCAGAGCCAGGCGGCGCCGGCGATGCACAGCACCGCCAGCACCAGCGGATCGCCCAGGTGAGTCGCGACCGAGAAGAACTGCAGCGCCAGTGCCGGTGTCTGCACGCCGATCGCATCGCTCAAGGCATGGTCGAAGCGCACCAGCCAGCTCTGGTCGGAGATGCGCCGCGCGATCGCGGCGAAGGCGAGCGCGCCGACTGCGAGCAGCGCGGCGAAGCCGATGCCGAAGACCGCGATCAGCCGGGCGGCAGCGGGCGGCGCATCCGGGTTCGCATCGACGTGCAGCCGGCCGCGCGTGCTCCGAAACGCAAGCCCGCACAGCACCGCCAGCACCAGAAGCGCCCCCGCGAAGACCGGCAGGCCATGGCGCCCGAGCGCGTCGCCCCAGGCCAGCGCTTGCTGCGGCTCAGGCGCCATGCATTGCCGCCGCCGGGGCGCGGTCGAGCGTCAGGTCGAGCGCATGGGTGCCGACCCGCTCGAAGCCGCCGGTGGCGGTGCTGAAATCCCATCGTTCGACCGTGCAGCGCCGAACCGCGGGCCCACCGGCCGGCTGCAGGCCCGGTGAGCCGTCGGCTTCCGAGCGGGCCGCGAGCGGCATCGGGCGGATCAGGTTCACCGAATTCGGCGCGTCGGCCCGTACCCGCGAAGAGACCGCCGTGCCGGCCTGCACGCACCAGACCTTGCGCGGCAGGCGGTCGAAGCTGCGCTCCAGCGACAAGACGTAGGGCAGGTGGATGTGGCCGCCGAGGATCAGGTCCGCGCCGGCCTCGGCCCAGCGCCTGACGGCATGCTCCCGGCCGACCAGGAGGTTCGGGATGTCCTTGGGCCGGGTGACCGCCACCGGCTGGTGCAGCACCACGATGCGAAGCCGATGGCTCGGCTGCCCGGGCGCGGATCCCTCGATCGGCTGCGCGAGCCGCGCGGCGACCCGCTCGATCTGCTCGCGCGAAACCTCGCCGTTCTCGTGCCGATACCAGCGGGTGCAGTTGACGCCGATCAGCAGGCAGTCCGGCAGGTCGACCACCGGTTCGAGCTCGTCGCCGAAGGCCTCGCGATAGCGGCTGTACGGGTCGAACAACCGGGTGCCCAGGGCGTAGAGCGGAATGTCGTGATTGCCCGGGACCGCCAGCCCCGCCGGCACGCCGAGCCGCTCGACGAAGCGCCGGGCGCTCGCGAACTGGTCCCGGGTGGCGCGCTGCGTGATGTCGCCCGAGAGCACCAGCACGTCCGGCCGCTGGGCCTCGGCGAGCCGCTCCAGCGCCGCCACCACCTGCGGCTGCTCCGTGCCGAAATGCGGATCGGAAACCTGCAGCAGGCACGTCATGCCGACCGGCCCCCATGGCTTGCAGCCGGCATCACTTGCGCGCCTCGTGAACCCGCGATGGCGGCGGCTTGACCAGCATCAAACGTTCTGGCGCGACACGGAAGTGGAGCGGCATCTGCATCCACTGGATCTCGCCGTCCGCAGCGACCTTGATGCGCGACCTTCGCGCGCTCACCGGCTTCACCACGATCGACTTGAACGACAGGCTCAGCACGTCGTCGGCGGCGCCCAGCCGGCCGAAGCCGCCGCGCACCATCAGCCACAGCATCGCCAGGCGGCCAACCGGCTTGAGCGCGATCGCTGCCAGCTCGCCCTGGTCGAGCGCCTCGGCTTCCTCCATGCCGATCTGCTCCAGCTGCAGCGAGTTGTTGCCGACGAAGAGCGTCGGCGTGCGCACGTCGCGCTCCTGGCCGCGCCATGAGATCCGAAGGTCGAGCCGGCGGTCGCCTCGCAGAAGCAGGGTGGCCACGGCGGCCAGCAGCGCGACCGCCCGGCTGCGACCGTAGCGCGACTTGAAGTGCTCGCGTTCCTCCAGCAGCCGCGCATAGAGGCCGAGGCTCGCATTCACCAGGAAGGCGCGGTCGTTCACCAGCCCGACCTGCACCGGCTGCGGCTTGCAGGTGAGCAGCACCTCGAGCGACTTCTCGGTTTCGGTGGGAATGCCATGGGTGCGACCGAAGTAGTTGAAGGTGCCCTGCGGCAGCACGCCGAAGTCGCAGCCGCTGCCAAGCACCACCTGGGCCACCGCATTGATGGTGCCGTCGCCACCGGCGGCGACCACGATGCCGCCAGCCTCGCGGGCACGGGCGACCGCCTTGCGGGCCTGGTCGTCGGGTGCGTGCGCATGATCGACCATGAAGAACTCGTGCCTGCGCCCCGCGGCGTTGCAGGCGTCGGCGATCAGGCGCCGGGTGGCATCCGCATCGCCTCGGCCCGAACGCACGTTGAAGACGATGAAGAGCGGCGGCGCGGCGGCGCCCTCGGGCCTGGGCGCTGCCTCGCTCGCGGCTTCCAGGACGGCTTGGGTGTCGGTCATCGCCAAAGCGTAGCCCCGGCGGCCAGGCGAACGTGTAGTCGGCGTTCCCGCGCGGCGAGCGGTCAACCGGCCATCAGCTTCTGCACCAGTTCGGCAGTGGTCGCGGCGGCGTACTTGCGCATCAGGCGGGCCCGATGGATCTCCACGGTGCGGTGGCTGATGCCGAGCGTCCGGCCGATCTCCTTCGAGGTCAGGCCGCGCATGACCTGCGCCGCCACCTCGCGTTCGCGGGGCGTGAGTTCGGCCTTGGCGCTGCGCCGCGAGCCCAGGTCCTCGAAGGTCCAGATGCCGGCCTCGTGCGGCGCCTCGCGGTTGAGAGCCTGGCCGCTCACGTGGCACCAGAAGGTTTCGCCGCCGATCGCGCCGTGCAGGCTGCCGAGCCTGCGCATCATCCGGTTGTCGGCATAGCGGCCGCTCGCGTTCAGGATCGGCTCCATGCGCTTGCCGATCCGCTCGAATTCGACCAGGCTCGGGTAGAGCACCCGGAACGACTGGCCGACCAGCTGGCGCGGGTCGGCTCCGAACATCTCGCACAGCCGCTCGTTGCAGTGCGCGATGGTGCGGTGGCGCGACAGCACCATGCCGATGGGTGCGGCCTCGAACGCGAGCCGGTAGTCGATCGGCGCGAGAAGGATCTCGGGTGTCTCCATTACGAATTACTACGTATGCCTGTACGTAGTATCGTCGGCGTTCCGCATCAACCATCTCCGGACGAGGACCCATGGCCAACAAGATCTACCCTTCCGCCGACGCCGCGCTCAAGGGCGTGGTGGCCGATGGCCAGACGCTGGCCGTCGGCGGCTTCGGCCTCTGCGGCATTCCCGAGGCGCTGATCGACGCGCTGCACGACTCGGGCGTCAAGAACCTGACCTGCATCTCGAACAACGCCGGCGTCGACGGCTTCGGCCTCGGCAAGCTGCTTGGCACCCGCCAGATCAAGAAGATGATCGCGAGCTACGTCGGCGAGAACAAGGAGTTCGAACGCCAGTACCTGGCCGGCGAACTCGAACTCGAATTCACGCCGCAAGGCACGCTGGCCGAGAAGCTTCGTGCCGGCGGCGCCGGCATTCCGGCCTTCTTCACCAAGACCGGCGTCGGCACCCAGGTGGCCGAGGGCAAGGAGCTGCGCGACTTCGGCGGCGAGACCTACGTGATGGAACATGCGCTGGTGCCCGACGTAGCCCTGGTCAAGGCCGACGTGGCCGACAAGTCCGGCAACCTGCGCTTCCGGCTCACGGCCCGCAACTTCAACCCTGCCGCGGCCATGGCCGGCAAGGTCTGCATCGTCGAGGTCGAGAAGATCGTCGAGGTCGGCGAACTGGCTCCGGACGACATCCACCTGCCGGGCATCTACGTGCATCGCATCGTGCTCAATGCCGCGCCCGAGAAGCGCATCGAGAAGCGCACCGTGAGCGCCGCCGCGCCGGTGGATGCAGTGGCCGCCAAGGTCGAGGCGCAGGCGGTCATCGCCCAGGCCGCGGCCGGCAGCGAAGTACCGGCCCCGGTCAAGAACAACCAAGGAATTTGACATGCCCTGGACGCAAGATCAGATGGCTGCGCGTGCTGCGCAGGAACTCGAAGACGGCTTCTACGTCAACCTCGGCATCGGCATCCCCACGCTGGTCGCCAATTTCGTGGGCGACAAGGAGGTCTGGCTGCAAAGCGAGAACGGCATGCTGGGCATCGGCCCCTTTCCGACCGAGGACCAGGTCGACGCCGACCTGATCAACGCCGGCAAGCAGACCGTGACCACCATCCCCGGCTCGGCCATCTTCGGCAGCCACGACAGCTTCGCGATGATCCGCGGCGGCAAGATCAACCTGTCGATCCTCGGCGCGATGCAGGTCAGCGCGAAGGGCGACCTGGCCAACTGGATGATCCCGGGCAAGATGGTCAAGGGCATGGGCGGCGCCATGGACCTCGTCGCCGGCGTGAAGCGCGTGATCATCCTGATGGAGCATGTCGCCCGCAAGAAGGACGGCACCGAGGACCTGAAGATCCTCGAGGAATGCACGCTGCCCCTGACCGGCGTGGGCGTGGTCGACCGGATCATCACCGACCTGGCCGTGCTCGATGTCGTGCCCGACGGCCTCAAGGTGGTCGAGCTGGCGGATGGCGTTGAGTTCGAGGCGCTGCAGGCCAAGACCGGCACCAAGCTGATTCGCTGATCCGAAAGGGCGCCGCCGTGCCCATGGACGCGCTGCGATCGATCTGGCGCGGCACCGGCCTGCCGGACGAGGCCCTGCAACAGGTCGATCTCGCCGGGCGCGACCCGGTGCTGCCATCGTCCTTCGCGGTCGGCGCGGCCGCGCAGGCGAGCATCGCCGCAGCGGCCCTCGCGGCCTGCGAGCTGGGGCAGGTGCGGGGTACGGGCCGCCAGCAGGTGAGCGTCGACCTGGCGCACGCAGCCGCCGAATGCATCGGCTGGTTCAGCATCGACGGCAAGGAGCCGGCGCTGTGGGACCGCTTCTCGGGCCTGTATCGAAGCGCGGACGGCTGGGTCAGGCTGCACGCCAACTTTGCGCATCACCGCGACGGCGCTTTGCGGCTTCTGGGGCTCGATCCGCCGACCGCCGAGCGGGCCGATGCAGAAGCTGCCATGCGCCGCTGGACCTCGCTCGACTTCGAGACCGCTGCCGCCGAGGCAGGGCTGGTCGCCGCGGCGCTGCGCACCTTCGACGAGTGGGATGCGACGCCTCAGGCCGCGGCAATCGCCGCGCAGCCCTTGTTCCGCATCCGACGCATCGGCGATGCGCCGCCACTGACCCTGCCAAGCCTGTTGCCGTCCACACGACCCCTGGCGGGCGTGAAGGTGCTGGAGCTGACGCGAATCCTCGCCGGCCCGGTAGGCGGTCGTACGCTGGCCGCCCACGGTGCCGACGTGATGCTGGTGAACTCGCCGCGGCTTCCGAACATTGCATCGATCGCGGAGACCAGCCGCGGCAAGCTCTCCGCCCATCTCGACCTGACGCTGGCGCAAGGGCGCGAAGACTTGTGGCGGCTGCTGGAGGATGCGCACGTCTTCGTGCAGGGCTATCGGCCCGGCGGGTTGGCGGCGCTCGGCTTCGATCCGGCCACGTTGGCGGCGAGGCGACCGGGCATCGTCTGCGTCTCGCTCTCGGCCTACGGCAGCGAAGGCCCGTGGGCCGGCCGCCGCGGTTTCGATTCGCTGGTGCAGACCGCGATGGGCTTCAACGCGGCAGAGGCCGAAGCCTCGGGCGCGGAAAAGCCGCGCGCCTTGCCGATGCAGATCCTCGACCAGGCCACCGGCTATCTGATGGCGATGTGCACGGCAGCGGCACTGGTTCGCCAGCAGCGCGAAGGCGGCAGCTGGCTGGCGGAGGTGTCGCTGGCGCAGACCGGCCACTGGCTGCGCGGACTCGGGCGGGTGCCCGGAGGCGGCGACATCGAGCCGGCGTCGATCGAGCCGTGGAAAACTTGCGCTACATCCGGTTTCGGCGAGCTCTCTGCGCTCGGCCACAGTGCAACGCTCGACCGGACGCCACCCGGCTGGGACCGGCCTTCGATGCCGCCGGGCAGCCATCCGCCGGCCTGGCCCTGATCACGCGTCCTGGATCGCGAACACGATCATCGACATCGCGAAGCTGAAGAGCGACAGCGCGAGGGTCGTGAACAGGCGGCGCATGGAAGGCGAGGGCAGCGTGCGGGGCGGTCGGTGCGTGTTGAGCGCCCACCAGGACTGCCAGGAGACCGTTGGTTGAGACAGTGCGCGCATCTTGCTCCTCCATGGTTGCTCTTTAGTACTCAGAGCCGTCACCTCTGCTGAGACAGTATTACTTCCAAGGTCGCAGTGACGAGAACCCTTCGGAGCCAAGTCGTTCAACCACCCGGGCCAAAATTGCAACTATGTGCTCGCGTTGCCCATGAGCGATGGCTGCTGCCCTTCGACCGTCTCGCAGATGAAGTTCCAGGTGGCCTGCATGCGAGCGAGGTGCCGGGTCTCGGCCGAGACCGACATCCAGAACGTGCGGGTGAAGCTGGCTTGCTCCGGCAGGATGCGGACCAGCCGGGCGTCTCCGCCCGCGATGAAGGCCGGCAGCACCGCGATGCCGGCTCCGCTCAGGGTGGCCTGGTGCTGCGCGAGGATGCTGGTGCTGCGCAGCGCGAACGAATCGGGGCGCAGCAGCTCGTCCAGGTACTGCAGTTCCTTGCTGAAGAGCAGGTCGTCCACGTAGCTGATGAAGGTGTGGCCGCGCAGGTCTTCGCGGTTCTCGATGGCCGGCTGGCTCGCCAGGTAGTCCTTGGACGCATACAGATGCAGCGAGTAATCGGTGAGCTTTCGAACCACCACCGGCCCGCGCGCCGGTCGCTCGAGCGAGATCACGATGTCGGCCTCGCGCCGTGACAGGTGCAGGAGGCGAGGCATCGCCAGCAGGTCGATGACCAGGCTCGGATGCTGGCGCGCGAAGGCAGCGAGCCGCGGCGCGAGCACCAGGGTGCCGAAGCCTTCCGTGGCGCCGACCCGCACCAGGCCCGACAAGCCTTCTTGCGAAGCCGGCGCGGTGCTCTCGACCGCCTGGAAGGCCCGCTCCATCGCCTCGACCTGCGGCTGCAGTCGGCGACCGGCTTCGGTCAGGCGGTGGCCGCCGGCTTCGCGTGCGAAAAGCGTGGTGCCCATCTGCTTTTCGAGGGCCTGGATGCGCCGCGCGACCGTGGTGTGATCCACCGCCAGGCGCCGCGCCGCGGTGACCAGCGTGCCGGACCGGGCGAGTTCGAGGAAGAAGCGGAGGCCGTCCCAATCCATGGTCTGCAATTATGCAGACGGCTCATGCGTATTTGTCTATTGCCATGGCAAAACTGCAAAGCTAGCATCGCTCTGCACTCGCTCAAACGCAGGAGATCAAGACATGGATGCAACCACCACACCCGCGACCCAGGTCGCTTCCGTCAAATTGCTGATCGGGGGCGAGTTCGTCGAATCGCGCACCACCGAATGGCGCAACGTCGTCAACCCCGCCACGCAGGAAGTGCTGGCCCGCGTGCCCTTCGCGACGCCTGAAGAGGTCAATGCCGCGGTGGCTTCCGCCAAGGACGCCTTCAAGACCTGGCGCAAGACCCCGATCGGCGCACGGGCCCGCATCTTCCTCAAGTACCAGCAGTTGATTCGCGAACACATGAGCGAGCTGGCCGCGATACTCACCGCCGAACAGGGCAAGACCCTGCCGGACGCCGAAGGCGACGTGTTTCGCGGCCTCGAAGTGGTGGAGCATGCGGCCGGCATCGGCAACCTGCAGCTGGGCGAGCTGGCCAACAACGTGGCCAACGGTGTCGATACCTACACGCTGCTGCAGCCGCTCGGCGTCTGCGCCGGCATCACGCCCTTCAACTTCCCGGCCATGATCCCGCTCTGGATGTTCCCGATGGCGATCGTCACCGGCAACACCTTCGTGCTCAAGCCGTCCGAGCAGGACCCGATGGTCACGATGCGCCTCTGCGAGCTCGCGCTCCAGGCCGGCATTCCGCCGGGCGTGCTCAACGTGATCCACGGCGGCGAGGCGGTGGTCAACGCCATCTGCGATCACGCCGACATCAAGGCGATCTCGTTCGTCGGCTCGACCAAGGTCGGCACCCATGTCTACAACCGCGCGAGCCTCACCGGCAAGCGGGTGCAATGCATGATGGGCGCGAAGAACCACGCGATCGTGATGCCCGACGCCAACAAGGAGCAGACCCTCAACGCGCTGGCCGGCGCCGGCTTCGGCGCTGCCGGGCAGCGCTGCATGGCGGTATCGGTCGCGGTGCTGGTCGGCGAGGCGCAGCAATGGGTTCCGGACCTGGTTGCCAAGGCCAAGACGCTCAAGGTCGGTGCCGGCACCGAGAAGGGCGTCGACGTGGGGCCGCTGGTGTCCTGCGCCGCGCACGACCGGGTCACCGGCCTGATCGAACGCGGCGAGGCCGATGGCGCCAAGCTCGAACTCGATGGCCGCAAGCCCACCGTGGCCGGCTACGAAAAGGGCAACTTCGTCGCACCGACCATCTTCTCGGGCGTGAAGCCCGGCATGTCGATCTACGAGCAGGAAATCTTCGGGCCGGTGCTGTGCCTGGCCGGCGCCGAGTCGCTCGACGAGGCGATCGAGATGATCAACGCCAACCCGAACGGCAACGGCACCGCGATCTTCACGCAGTCGGGCGCAGCGGCCCGGCGCTTCCAGGAAGAGATCGACGTGGGGCAGGTCGGCATCAACGTGCCGATCCCGGTGCCGGTGCCGATGTTCTCGTTCACCGGCTCGCGCGCTTCCAAGCTCGGCGACCTCGGCCCGTACGGCAAGCAGGTCATCATGTTCTATACCCAGACCAAGACCGTCACGGCGCGCTGGTTCGACGACGACACCATCTCGCACGGCGTCAACACCACGATCAGCCTCAAGTAGTCCGCGTCCGGATGGACTTCGAACTTTCCGAGGAGCAGCACGCCTTCGCCCGGACCGCGCGCGAGTTCGCGAACAGCGAATTCGCGCCGCATGCGGCCCGCTGGGATGCCGAGGGCATCTTCCCGAAGGCGGAGATCGCCAAGGCCGGCGAACTCGGCTTCTGCGGCCTCTATGCACCCGAGCGGGCCGGCGGGCTCGGCCTGCCGAGGCTCGACGCCACCCTGGTGTTCGAGGAAATGGCGGCGGTCGATCCGTCGACCACCGCCTTCATCACCATCCACAACATGGCGACCTGGATGCTCGGAACCTGGGGCACCGACGCGGTCTGCGCCCGCTGGGGCGAGGAGCTGACCAGCGGCCGCAAGCTGGCCTCGTATTGCCTCACCGAGCCGGGTGCCGGCTCGGACGCCGCCGCGCTCAAGACCCGGGCCGAGCTGCAAGGCAGCGACTACCTCATCAACGGCGGCAAGGCCTTCATCTCGGGTGCCGGCTCGACCGACGTGCTGGTGCTCATGGCGCGCACCGGCGCCGCCGGCTCGGGTGGCATCTCGGCCTTCGCGGTGCCGGCCGATGCGCCCGGCGTGAGCTACGGCAAGAAGGAGCACAAGATGGGCTGGAACAGCCAGCCCACCCGCACCATCGCCTTCGACAACGTGCGCGTGCCGGCGGACCATCTGCTCGGCAGCGAAGGCGAGGGCTTCCGGATCGCCATGAAGGGCCTCGACGGCGGCCGCATCAACATCGCCACCTGCTCGGTCGGTGCGGCGCAAGGCGCGATCGACGCTGCCCGCCGCTACCTGCACGAACGCCAGCAGTTCGGCAAGCCGCTTGCCGGCTTCCAGGCGCTGCAGTTCAAGCTGGCCGACATGGCGACCGAGCTGGTCGCGGCGCGGCAGATGGTGCGGCTCGCTGCCAGCAAGCTCGACCGGGCCGACCCGGACGCCAGCACCTATTGCGCCATGGCCAAGCGCTTCGCCACCGATGTCGGCTTCTCGGTCTGCAACCAAGCCCTGCAGCTGCACGGCGGCTACGGCTACCTGCGCGAATTCCCGCTCGAACGACTGGTGCGCGATACCCGCGTCCACCAGATCCTCGAAGGCACCAACGAAATCATGCGGGTCATCATCGCGCGCAAGTTGCTCGAAGGCGACTGCGAGCTGCGCTGAGCCTCGACTTTCCAACGCATCACCCTTCATGACCGAACCTGTCGCCGAACCCCTCGCCGAACCCGTGGTCCTCTTCGAAGACCTTCCCGTCGCCGACGGCAAGCGCTTCGGCATCGCCACGCTCAACTCGCCGGCCTCGCTGAATTCGCTCTCGGTCGACATGGTGCGGCTGCTCACGCCGAAGCTGCGCGCCTGGGCCGAGGATGACGGCGTCGTCGGCGTGATGCTGCAGGCCGCCGGCGAAAAGGCCTTCTGCGCCGGCGGCGACCTGCGCCAGCTGTACCGGACGCTGCTCGACTGCGGCGCCAACCGAAATGAATACGCCGAGCGCTTCTTCGCCGAAGAGTACGAGCTCGACTACCTGATCCACACCTTTCCGAAGCCCTTTCTCTGCTGGGGGCACGGCATCGTGATGGGCGGCGGCGTCGGCCTCATGGCGGGCGCGTCGCACCGCGTGGTCACGTTGCAGACCCGGCTCGCCATGCCCGAGATCAACATCGGGCTCTATCCGGATGTCGGCGGCAGCTGGTTCCTCCGGCGCATGCCGGGCCGCATCGGCCTCTTTCTCGCGCTCACGGCGGCCAACCTCGCCGCCTCGGACGCGATCTTCTGCGGCCTGGCCGACCGCCTGGTGCCGCAGGAACGCAAGGCGGATGTGCTGCAAGCCATCGCGGCGGCCGACTGGCGCCGGGACCCGGCTGCCGATCGCAGCACCCTGTCCCGGCTGCTCGCCCGCGCAGGCGAAGGCTCGGTGGCGCCGCCATCGAAGCTGCGCGAGCATTTCGACGTCATCAACGGCTTGATGGCAGGAGACGACCTCGCCGACATCGCATCGCGGCTTCGAACCCTGCAAAGCGACGACCCCTGGCTGCAGGCCGCGGGCGACACCTTCAGGAAGGGTTCGCCGAGTTCGGCCGCGTTGAGCTTCGCGCTCTGGCAACGCGTACACCGGATGTCGCTCGCCGAGGTGTTCCGGCTCGAATACTGGGCGTCGCTCGGCTTCTGCGCGAACCAGGATTTCGCGGAAGGCATCCGCGCCGTGCTGGTCGACAAGGATCGCAAGCCGAAGTGGAACCCGGCGAGCATCGACGACATCACGCCGGCCTTCATCGAGGACCACCTGCGCGAACGCGGCGAGATGGCGCCCGAGTTGGCCGGGCTGAAGTAGCAGCGACAACGACTGGAGACATCATGAAGATTGCATTCATCGGCCTCGGCAACATGGGCGGCCCGATGGCGCTCAACCTCCAGAAGGCGGGCCATGTGCTCAGCGCCTTCGACCTGTCCGCCGAAGCCTGCCGCAAGTTCGCTGCCGAAGGCCTGGCCATCGCGGCATCCGCCGCGGACACGCTGGAGACCGCCGAGGTCGTCGTCAGCATGCTGCCCGCGAGCGCGCACGTCGAAGGCCTCTATCTCGGCAGCGACGGCCAGCCGGGCCTGATGGAGCGGATCGCGCCCGGAACGCTGGTCATCGACAGCAGCACCATCGCCGCCGCGACCTCGCGCAAGGTGGCCGAGGCGGGTGCGAGGCGCGGCGTCGCGGTGATCGATGCGCCGGTGTCGGGCGGCACCGGGGGCGCCATCGCCGGCACCCTGACCTTCATGGTGGGCGGGGCAGAAGCAGATCTCGAGCGCGCCCGGCCGGTGCTCGAGAAGATGGGCGCCAACATCTTCCATGCCGGCGCGGCCGGTGCCGGACAGACCGCCAAGATCTGCAACAACATGCTGCTCGGCATCCTGATGATCGGCACCTCGGAAGCGATCGCGCTGGGCGTCGCGAACGGGCTCGATCCCAAGGTGCTGTCCGAGATCATGCGGCGCAGCTCCGGCGGCAACTGGGCACTCGAGAAGTACAACCCGCTGCCCGGCGTCATGGAAACGTCGCCGGCCTCGAAGAACTACGCGGGCGGCTTCGGCACCGACCTGATGCTGAAGGACCTGGGCCTCGCGCAGGAGAACGCGGCCGCGGTGCGCGCCGCCACGCCGCTCGGCGGGCTGGCGCGCAATCTGTATGCGGCGCACAGCCTGGCCGGGCACGGCGGGCTCGATTTCTCGAGCGTGATCCGAATGGTGATGAAGCCGGCCTGAGTCGGCTCGGGCTGGCGGCGCCCGCCCGCGAGAGGCTGCGTGCCCGTCGTCTCGGGGCGTCAGAACCCGAGCGTCGGATTGCGCCGCGCTTCGTCCCGCTTGCGCTCCTCCCGAACCGCATCGCAACGCGGATGCCGGGTAAAGGCAGCCTTGTCGCAATTCGCCGCTTCGCAGCGTGCCGCGAAGATGAAGCTCAAGCCTTCGCAGCCCCGGCGCGGATCCATCGCATCCCGGCGCGTGGGTTGGGGCGCGCGTTGCGCGGTGCTGCGTTCCTGGGCGGACGGCGGGGGCGGCGCCGGTGCGAACTCGGAGGTCGTTCCAACGCGCGCAGGGTTGCCGGCAGCGGCTGGGCGGGAGGAGGCGAGGGTCGTTGGAGCCGGAAGGTTCGGCGCCTTGCTTTCGATCGCGACTTCGCCCGCATCCAGCGTGGAGGCGATCGGCACCGAGGCCGACGGACTGGAGGACCTCGTGAGGATCTCGGTGCTGCCCGATGTGCTGGTGGTTGCGGGCGGAGCGGCTGCAGCAGCGGCAGCAGCCCTGGCAGGCGCCGGGGCCGCCACGGCAGGCGCAGCCACGGTGACCGTGCTTTGGGCATCGACCACCGGTGGCTTTCGCGTCACGTAGGCATAGAACGCCAGGAAGCCGAGCAGCAGCGCGAGCATCGCCACGCCCCACTTCGTCCAGAAGGCCGCCGCGGCCATCGGTGTGCTGCTCCTGTTCAGCCGATCGTCCGCCCGCTCGCCGCGGCGCTTCCTACGGGGCTGATCGGCTTCCAGCAGCTGCAACGCCGAAGGGCCTGTCGCCATGAACGCCGGCAGCTTGCCGGCACATCCCCGGCAGAACATGGCGCCATCGCGGTTCAGCGTCTGGCACACGGCGCAGGCAACGGACATTCGAAAGACCTCGGAACGATTGCGGAGAGACCGCCAGTTTCCACAATTGGAAACAAAGCGTCTGCCAGCAAAGGCCTACGGAAGGGCGTCAGAGATCGCGCTCGAGCCCCCGGCTCGCGAGCAGCGCCTTCATCCGTCGCAGCTCGCGTTGCAGGTCGAGGATCAGCGCGGCGGCGTCGAGGCCGACATCGAAGTCGCGCTGCAACCGGCGAGCGGCCAGGGCGCTTTGCAGGTCGGCGCTCTCGAAGCGCCAGTCCTCGGGTCGTTCGGCCGGCGCCGAGGTCGCGACGATGCCGACCTCGACCAGCTCGGCCACCCAGGTCAGCTCGGCGCCGCAGGCGCGCGCGAGTTCGTCGGCGGCGAGCCGATGCGCCGGCACCAGCGAGGTGGTCGTGCTGGTGCTGCTCGTGATGATGGATACGGCAACCATGTCGTCAGACTCCCAGGTGGCGGCGCGGGTCGAAGCCCGTGGTGGCCTGCGCCAGTTGTTCATAGGCCTTGCGCGCAGCCTCCGACTGGGCAGGCGGCAGCGCGATGTCGAGCAACAGGTAGAGGTCGCCCGGCGGCTTGCCGGGCAGGCCGCGCTCTTTCAGGCGCAGCTTGAGGCCGTTGCGGGCGCCGGGCGGTACCGTGACCTCGACCACGCCGCCGAGCGGCGTCGGCACCTTGACCTGCGCGCCCAGCGCGCCCTCGGACGGCGTGATCGGAAGCGTCAGGTACAGGTCGCGCCCCTCGATCCGGAAAAGCTCGTGCGGCGCGATTCGCACCTCGAGGTACAGGTCGCCCGCCGCTTCGCCGCCATGCCCCGGCAAGCCCTGACCGGCGAGCCGGATGTACTGCCCCGGATGCACGCCCGCCGGAATCTTCACGCTGAGCGTGCGGGTCTTCCACTGCGGCTGCCCGTTCTCGTCGATCGCCTGCGAACGAAGGCTCAGCTCGCGCTCGCCACCGCGCAGCGCGTCTTCGAGCGAGATCTCGATCGCGGCGTGATGGTCCTCGCCGCGCGCGCGGTACTGCCGGCGCTCGGCCGATCGACGCTCGGCCGCGCCGAACATCGACGAGAAGAAGTCGCTGAAGTCTGCATCGTCCGCCGGTCCGCCGCCGGTGCGGCGGTGGAACTCGAAGCCTTCGTCCCAGTTGGGCGGCGGGCGGAAGTCGCCGTTCGGGCTGCCGCCGCGGGCGACCTGGTCAAAGAGTTGGTCGTAGGCGGCGCGCTTCTCGGCATCGCCGAGAACGCCGTTCGCCTCGTTGACGTCGCGCATCTTCACCTCGGCATCGGCCTCCTTGCTGACGTCGGGGTGGTACTTGCGTGCGAGCTTGCGATAGGCCTTGCGGATGTCGTCCGCCGATGCGCCTCGCTCGAGGCCCAGCACCTGGTAGTAGTCCTTGAATTCCATCGATCGGGTCCTGCCAAAAAAGCGCTCGCTTCGATTCCGGTGCTGTCCTCAGGCCAGCCCTGCCGGCCCTTCGAGCTCCCGGAGAAGCGGCGTCATCCGCCATGTGGGGCCGACCCGCTCGAATCGCAATGGCAGGGCGTTGGCCAGCGAGTTCCGATCGATCTCGATGCCCAAGGCGGCCGCGAGCACATAGAGCGAGCCGCCATGGGCCACCACCAGCACCGGGCCAGGTTCGCGAAGGGCGTCTTCGAGGGCGATGATCTTGCGGTCGATGAAGCGCGCGAGCGTCTCGCCGTTCTCCGGCTCGCAGGCCCAGTCGATCGCTGCAGACGAGGTGCCGATCAGCGCCCCGAAATCCCGCTCGCGCAGGCCCTCCGACGGTTGCGGCGCCAGGTCATGCCGCGCGGCCACCCTGCGAGCCGTCTCCATCGCGCGCCGGATGTCGCTGCAGACGATGCTGCCGAGCCGCTCCCGGGCCAGCAGTTCGGCGGCCCGGTCGGCTTGCGTCTCGCCGAGCGCGCTCAAGGGCTCGTCGACGGACTGGAAGATGCGAAGCGCATTGCGCTCGGTCTGCCCGTGGCGGAGGAAGTAGAAGGTGTCGCAGGCCGCGGCCAGGCGTCGCTCGCCGACGATCCGCAGGAGGGCGTCGAGGCCGTTCGACATGCAAGCCGCCCCGGCGTCAGGCCTTGCCCATGGTCATGCACTTCGGCCGCGCCATCAGGCGATCGACGTAGGCCTCGAGCTTAGGCCGCCCGGTGTGCCGGCCGAAGAGGCGTTGCCAGATGAACATCGAACCGATCATCACGTCCGCGGCGCTGAACCGGGCGCCGAAGAGATAGGGCCCGAAGCCGAGTTCGCGTTCGACCACGTCCTTGGCTTCTTCGTAGTCGGTCCAGCCGCGCGCTGCCGGCCGCGGGATCTTCAGCAGGCTGTCGCCCATCGCGGGTTCGAGTTGCGAAGTCGAATAGACCATCAGCGACAGGAAGCGGCCGCGTTCGGGCGAGCCCGGCGAAGGCGCCAGCCGGGCCTGCGGAAACTTCTCCGCGACGTAGAGGCAGATCGCCGCGTTCTCGTAGATCCTGGCCTGCCCGTCGACGAGGGCCGGCAGCTTGCCCGCCGGGTTGACCTGCAGGAAGCCGGGGCTCTTGTTCTCGCGCGTCTTGAAGTCGATCGGCACGATCTCGTAGTCGGCGCCGGCCTCGTCGAGCATCCACCTGGCGATGGTGGCTCGGCTTTGCGGATTGAAGTAGAGCTTGAGGGTCATGGTGCGATCCGATCCGAAGGGGATGCAATCAACGGCGAAGGCGGCGAAGCCGGCGCCAGGGCGCACGGCGCAGGGCTCAGAGCTTGGGAATGCGAAGCGTCTTGCTGATCATGAGCGTGCCCGAGAGCGCGAAGAGCAGGCTGAAGGCATGCAGCTCCCACGGGCCGATGGTCCAGGCGCCGCCCCAGATCTGGTCGCCGATGCGCCCCTGCCATGCCGCGAGTGCCAGCAGGCCGACCAGCACCACGCTGGTCGGGATGGGGGTGCCCTCGAAGTACTTCACCTTGTTGGCGCCTTCGGAGAGCGATTCGGCGGTGACGTTGTAGCGAGCCAGCCGGCTCACGCCGCAGCAGACGAAGTAGACCAGCAGCACGCAGTCCCAGCCGCCGCCGAGCCCTGCCGCGAAGCCGAGCGCGGCCGGTGCGACGCCGAACGAGATGACGTCGGCCAGCGAATCGAGTTCGCGCCCGAGTGCCGATTGCGTCTGGCGCCAGCGTGCGATGCGCCCGTCGAACACGTCGAACATGAAAGCCGCGGGTGCCAGCGCGGCCGCCCAGAGGAATTGCGTGATCGACTGGCTCGCGACGTAGGCCATCGCCAGGAACACTGCGCCGACGCCGCAAGCCGCGTTGCCGAGCGTGAAGAAGTCCGCCAGGTGGAAGCCGCGGATCATCGAGAAGTGCTTGCGGGCCGGAACCGGCGCGCCGGTGGACGTGGAAGATGTGGACATGGGACGGCTCCTCCGTGGTGAGGATGCGACCTTAGCCGATGCGCCGGCGGCCGGCTGTAGTCGCTGTCCGATGCAGGGCCTCGCGGTATGGCTCGTCGACGGGCAGCTCGGCCGACCGATTCGATCAGTCGTCGTCCGGGGGCCGGTCGATCGCCGGTCGAACCTCCGCGGCGACCCGCGCCACCAGGGCGCGACGCGCCGGTATCTCGCGCCAGCGTTGGCGGCGGCCGCTCTCCCAATCCGGATGGCTGCGTGCGGGCTGCGCCGCGCGCACGATGGCGGTGATCGCCCTTGGCGCGGCGGAATTCGCGCGATCCGGTGCATTCGCGGCCGAAGCGATGCGTTCGGTCGCCGCATGCCCGCGCGACTCCAGCGCGCGAACCAGGCGCAGCTGCCAGGCCAGCATCACCGCGAGCACGCGGTCCTCGACGCTGAGCTCGTGCTGATCGCGCAGCTTGTTGAGCAGTTTGCGGCCGAGCGGGCCCCATCCCTGGGAGACCGCCCCGCCGATCGCACCGCCCAGCGCCGCGCCGGCGCCGAGCGACAGGCCTGCCACGGCCAGGTCTGCGGCGACGCCGACCGCCGCGCCGACGGCCACGCCCTTGCCGAGCAGCAGGCCGGCGTCCTTCAAGGCTTCCGGATGGAAGAAGTCCATGCTCCACCGGCCTTCGACCCCGTCGAGCGGCGATTCGTCGGCATCGCCTTCGCGGAAGGCGTAGAGCGCCAGCAGGTCGGTGGCGCAGCGTTGAGCCAGCTCGGACACCTCCCGCCGCAGGTTGCCGACGAGCCGCTCGCGCGCGCTCTGCAGCGCGAACTCGGTGGCACTGGCGGTGCGGCGGATCGCGGCTGCATCGACCATCAGTTCGGCGATGCGCTCGCCAGCGGCGCGCCGCCGCTCGGCTGCCTCGCGCTGCAGCGATTCGGCCACGGCGTCGAGCGTTGCGCGCCGATCCCGCAGCAGCGTGGAGAGATCGCGGTACAGCTCGCGCTCGGCGCCGACGAAGGGCGCCGCGGCATCGAAGCGGACCAGCACATGCAGGCCGAAGGCGGAGAGCAGTTCGCGCCAGGCGGGTTCGCGGCTGGCCGGGTCGCGCACGAAGTTCAGCACCGGCAGCACCGGCTTGGCGCAGGCGCCGAGCAATTCGATCTCGGCCCGGAACTTGGGCAGCGGCGCCTCGCGAACGTCGAGTACCAGGAAGGCCGCATCGACTTCGAGCAAGGCGCGCAGCACCTTCGCCTCCTGCTCGAACACGCCATGGGCCTCCGGCGACTGGAGGAACCGGCGGATGCGCTCCGGCGGGGTCGGGTTGCCTTCGTCGAAGGCGGCGAGGTGCTCGCGCAGCGCGATCGCGTCCTCGAGCCCGGGCGTATCCATGAAGCGGACCGCAGCCCTGCCGTCGATGCGCAGGTCGACCGCCTCGACATGCCGCGTGGTGCCCGGTCGATCGGAGACTTCGCCGAAGTCCACGCGCCGGGTCAGCGTCCGAAGCAGCGAGGTCTTGCCGGCATTGGTATGGCCGACCACCGCGATGCGAATGACCGGCTCGGCTTCGCCGCGGGTCATGAAAGGGCCCCCTCGGTTGCAAGGACCCGGGCGAGGCCGGTCTGCTCGAGCCAGCCACTCCAGCGCGCGGGCGTCGGCACGATGCGGCCTTCTGGTCGATCCAGCAGCACCAGCCGGCATTCGCCGCACAGGCTCGCGACCTCGCGCACGAAGCGCTCGGTGCCTCGATCGGGGCTGCTGGTCGCCTGGCAGGCGATCACGCATCGGCTCGGCCGCAGCAGCGCGAGCCGGTCGAGCAGCCGCCTGACGGCATCGCCGCTGCCGTCGATTCGCAGTGCTTCCGGCGGGTGGTCGGCTGGCGGGCGGGCGTCGTCCGGAAGCGGGTCGGATGCCGGAGAACCTGCGGCGGACAGCGAGAGGGGCGGCCAGGGCGTCTCGTCGGCGAGCTCGAAACCGATCAGCAGCACGGCGTCGGTGGTTGCCTGGAAGGTCGTCGAACCGGCAGTGGGTTTGCGCTTCGGGGCGGTGTCCGCATCGAGGATCCGGGGTGGTGCCAGCCGGTCGAACCGCGCCGCCAAGCGCCTGAAATACGCAAGGCCCAGTTCAGGCTGCAGGCTCTTCTTGCGAACCCACCAAACCGCGCCGCAGACGAGCGTCAGCAACAAGCGAGGCATGAGCCCGTAGGCGACGATGCAGCCGGTCAGCCACAGCGCCAGGGTTCGCTGGCCGGCTGCCGACGCGTCCGGCGTCAGCACGTCGGCCGGGGAAGGCACCGGGAAGCCGAGCCTGCCCGGCAGCCAGCTCGACCACTCGACGACACGCACGAAGAAGCCGGGTTCGAGGATGGTGGTTTCCCAGCTCAGCGTGTAGTTGCGGAAGGCGAGTGCGAAGACGAGCGATGCCACCACCACCAGGAACGACAGCGTCCATACCAGATGGCTCAACCCGCCGAGCACCCAGGGCAGCAATCGTGCCCGCGCCAGCAGCCCGGTGACGGCCCTGAGCAGCAGCGCCGCCTGGCCTTGCTTGCCGCCGGCCACCTTGGCGCAGAGGGCCAGCCCGATCGCGCCGAAGGACCAGCTGAAGGAGGCGCTGGGCAACATCGAACCGATCACCCACAACACCAGCGTGACGGCATGCAGACCCAGCAGGCTGACCAACGCCACCACCAGGTTGATCTTTCGGCCCGCATCGCCGGTCACGCTGCCGGCAAGGCCGAGCCCTGCGAACACCACCAGCGCCACCATCGCGATCAACACGATCGGTGCGATGCGCCCCATCCGCTCCCATTCGGCGACCAGGCCGATCCGCGTGGCCAAGAGCAGGGCGCGCTCGGTGATGCGTTCGGCAGGGCCTTGGTGCGTCGAGGCGGCTTCGCGCAGCACGCTCGCATCGTCCAGCGCGCCGGTCTCCTCGGCCAGCCGGATGGCCTCCACCATGGTCGCGAGCTGGAGGGGTGGGCGGAGCGCGGATCGCTCGAACGGCTTCAACGGCTTCCTTCGAAAAGAGCGCGGAATTATGCCCGTGCCCGGCCGGCAAAAGCCCCACGAAAAACGGAGCCCTGAGGCTCCGCGATGCCTGTCCCCGAAGTGGGGCAGGACGGCTGATGGATGTACTTAGCGGAGCCCGAAGAACGAGAGCACGGCAACCACAACGACCACGAGACCGACGATGTAAATGATGGAATTCACGGCAAAGACTCCTCTTGTTGACGACCGGCGCAAGCATGACAGACGGGTGCGTGCAGGCTGTCGGCGACGGACTTCGCGCACTGTAGGACTTGCCACGAAAGCCGGCCAGCCGCTCGGGCGCGCGCACTAGCCTTCGTTGCCATCGCCCAGAAACCCGCCGCTCTGACGGGCCCAGAGCCGTGCATAGAGCCCATCGCGGGCCAGCAGCGTCCGGTGGTCGCCTTCCTCCACCACCCGGCCCTCGTCCAGCACGATGAGCCGGTCCATGGCCGCGATGGTCGAGAGACGGTGCGCGATCGCGATCACGGTCTTGCCTTCCATGAGTCGGTAGAGGCTGGCCTGGATCGCCGCCTCGACCTCGGAGTCGAGCGCGCTGGTGGCTTCGTCGAGCAACAGGATCGGCGCGTCCTTGAGCATCACCCGCGCGATCGCGATGCGTTGCCGCTGCCCACCCGAAAGCTTCACGCCGCGCTCGCCGACATGCGCCTCGTAGCCGCGCCGGTCGTTGTGGTCGCCGAGGCTCTGGATGAACTCGTGCGCCTCGGCGCGCTCCGCGGCTTCGCGGATCGCCTCCGCGGATGCGTCCGGACGGCCGTAGGCGATGTTGTCCGCGACCGATCGATGCATCAGCGAGGTGTCCTGCGTCACCATGCCGATGTGCTGGCGGAGCGAATTCTGGGTGACGCCGGCGATGTCCTGGTCGTCGATCAGGATGCGGCCGGCGTCGAGGTCGTGAAAGCGAAGCAGCAGGTTGACCAGCGTCGACTTGCCGGCGCCCGACCGGCCGACCAGGCCGATCTTCTCGCCCGGCCTGACCGTGAGCGTGAGGTCGTCGATGACCCGCCTGCCGCCCTCGGCATAGCGAAAGCTCGCCTGCTCGAACCGAACCTCGCCGCGCGGCACGCGCAGCTCCTTGGCGCCGAGGGCATCGACCACGGTGCGCGGCCGCGACAGCGTCTTCATGCCGTCCTGCACCGTGCCGACGTTCTCGAACAGGCTGGTCATCTCCCACATGATCCAGTGCGACATGCCCTGCAGCCGCAGTGCCATCGCGGTGGCCGCCGCCACGGCTCCGACGCCGACCGCGCCCTTCGACCACAGCCAGAGCGCGGTGCCGGCCATGCCGGCGGTGAGCGCCATGCTGAGCGTGTGGTTGACGATCTCGAAGGCGCTCACCAGCCGCATCTGGTCGTAGCCGGTTGCCATGAACTCCTTCATCGCCGCGCGCGCGAAGCCGGCTTCGCGCTGGGTGTGCGAGAACAGCTTGACGGTCGCAATGTTGGTGTACGCGTCGGTGATGCGGCCGGTCATCAGCGCGCGTGCATCGGCCTGCGCCTTGCCGACCTTGCCGAGACGAGGCACGAAATAGATCATCGCGCCGACGTACAGCACGATCCACAGCAGGAAGGGCAGCATCAGTTGCGGATCGAGCACTGCGGCCAGCACCACCATGGTCGAGACGTAGACGCCCATCGCCACCAGCACGTCGGCCAGCACGAAGATGGTGTCGCGTACCGCGAGCGCGGTCTGCATCACCTTGGCCGTGATGCGGCCCGCGAACTCGTCCTGGTAGAAGGCCATGCTCTGGCCGAGCATCAGCCGATGGAAGTTCCAGCGCAGCCGCATCGGCAGGTTGACCGCCAGGGTCTGGTGCTTGACGATGGTCTGCAGCCCGACCACCACGATGCTGGCGACCAGCGCGACGCCCAGCCAGGCCAGCGTGGTGCCGCGGTCCTGCCAGAGCCTCGCCGGCTCCTGACCGCCGAGCCAATCGACGATGCGGCCGAGCATCGCGAACAGCAGCGCCTCGAACGACGACATGGCCGCGGTGAAGAGGGCCATCGCGAAGATCTTGCCGCGCACGCCGTCGGTGCAAGCCCAGAGAAAAGCGACGAAGCCGCTCGGCGGCGGGGTCGGCTCGGTGGGAGGGTAGGGATGAAGGAGCTTCTCGAAAAAGCGGAACAAGGCGGGGGTCTCCAATCGGGGCGCCCACTGTAGCCGGGCCGGCCGGCCGCTGCGGCAAGGCCGCGGCGCAGCCATCCGCGCCACAGGGATGAAGCCGGATGCGTAGACTGCGCACTCAACTGGAGCACGGCGAATGACCGAACGAAACACGCCCCTTCCGGCCTATTTCATCTCGCATGGCGGCGGACCCTGGCCGTGGATGAAGAAGGAGATGGGCGACACCTATGCGCAACTCGAAGCCTCGCTGGCCGACATTCCGCGCCAGCTCGGGCACACACCGAAGGCGATCCTGATGGTCTCGGCGCATTGGGAAGCCCCGGTGTTCGAGGTCATGGGCAACCCGAAGCCGCCGATGATCTACGACTACGGCGGTTTCCCGGCGCACACCTACAGCGTGCGCTACGAGGCGCCCGGCTCGCCCGGGCTGGCCGCCAGGGTCAAGGCGCTGGTCGAGGCCGCCGGCCTTCCGGCCGCCATCGATGCGGAGCGCGGCTTCGACCACGGCATGTTCTCCCCGATGGTCGCGATCTATCCGCGCGCGGATGTTCCGGTGGTGCAGCTGTCGCTGCGTCGCGGGCTCGATCCAGCCGAGCACCTGGCCCTGGGCCGAGCAATCGCGCCGCTTCGAAACGAAGGCGTGCTGATCATCGGCAGCGGCCTGAGTTATCACAACCTGCGCAACTTCGGGCCGCAGGCGAAGGGCGTGTCGAAGGAGTTCGACGATTGGCTGGCCGACACCATGAATGCCGCGGCTGCCGAACGCATCGAGCGCCTGGGGGCCTGGTCGTCCGCGCCATCGGCACGCATCGCGCACCCGCGCGAGGAGCACCTGATCCCATTGATGGTGGCGGTCGGCGCGGCAGAAGACGAGTCGAGCGAACGCATCTACCACGAGGATTCGTTCATGGGCGGGCTTTCGGTCTCGAGCTACCGGCTGGGGGCGAGTTCGGGCGACTGAACGGGCGAACGGCGGCGCCGAGCCGCTTTGGCGCTCGACCTCGGCACTTACCGCACCGAGGCGATTGGCAGCACGGGCGTCGTTGAACAACATCAGGCCATCCATTGATGGGTTGCCAACATGTTCATCCTCAGCTGCGCGCCGGACGGCGCGCTCGAATGCCGCGAAAAGATCCGCTTCTCGCAGTTCAATCCCTATTCGGTATTCGACGACGCGTTCTGCCGCCAGCTGGTGTTGAACTTCCTGATGCGAACGCCCGATGCCACCTACGGTTCGGCGGAGATCAAGATCCTCGAATCGATCTGCAAGACCCGGTGCACGCTGCTCGATGTCGACCTGGCCCTCGCAGTCGCCTGCCGCAACCTGAACGATCCGGCACACATGGGCCTCGTGCACGAGTTCCAACTGCGCAACAAAAGCTTCTACGACGCGCAGCCGGACAAATGGACGCTGACCCGCAACGACCTGGTGCTGCTGTCGCCGGCCTACCTGAAGCCGAGCCTCCCGTTCTTCCTCGGCATGGATCTGGAGGACGAACAAGATCGGGAGCTGAGCGAGGCGGCGAGACGCTTCGACTATCGATTTCGCAACCTGGTTCGCGTGATGGGCGTCGACGCGCGCGGCTCCGAGCGCCGAACCTTCCTGTGGCTGCTCGAAGAGCGAAGCGCCGGGTCCGGCGTGCTGCAGGCGGTGTTGCTGCATGCCGAGGCCATGATGGATGCGCACCACTTCATCATGCCGCGCCTGTACCTGGGATGGCTGTTCGAGGCTTCGGGCGTGGATCCGGCGCGCGTCGGCCACATGCCGGCAAGGCTGTGGGCGGCCGAAATCGAGAAGCAGCATGCCGCGATCTTCGCGGACGCCTTCCGGCAAACCGTGCAGCGAGTCCGAGCGGGCGCCGGGCAAGACCGGCAGCGCGATGCGCTCTGCACGGCCTGGCTCGCGCCCGCGGTCTCGCTCGACACCTGCATGATCGCGAGGCTTCGCGATGCCATCGCCGAGGAACTGCAGCACGCCGATCTCGATCCCGACCTGGCGGCCTGGTGTACCGAGCAATGGCTGATCGCGGCCGAGCCGGCGGGAGGCGGTTGGCTCGACCTGGACGCCTGTGCGCAGGCCGTCCGGCAGCAGCTTCGGATGCGCGTGATCCGGTTGGCCGCCTGCATGCAGGGCACCGGCAGCCCGACGGCTGGCATCGAAAGCCTCTCGGCTTCGTCGCTGCAGGCGGAGATCACGTCTCGCGAGGCGGTGAAGCTCTCCGAGGTCGGCCGCGCCCGGTACCTGCACGACCATGCGGACGAACTCGCGGGGCTCGCCCGGCTGGCGGAAAGGTTCGAGCTGCCGATCTGCGATCCGTGCGCGATCCTCGACGGGCTTGTTCGACCCGTCGCCGTGACGGCCGCGGAAGAGCCTTTCGAAGCCTGGCAACCATCGGTGCGACCCACCGAGGCGGTGCAGGGGTCGGCCGCGATTCGCGCGGCCATCGCCGAGCGATCTTTCCAGCGCCCGCGCAGCTCGCTCGCAGAACAGATGGACGCTTCGATGGATGGCGTGGACTGGACCTACGGCAGCCGCGTCTGCAAGCGCATCCGCCTGCGGGAAGGCGATCCGCTCACGCACTGGGTGGCCGTGCACCGCGCCTTTCATGATCGGCATGCCGATCGGTTCGCGATGATCTTGATCGACCGGCGCCCCCGGTGGCTGATGGACGACGAGGCGCTGGCCTGGCATGTCTCGCCGGTCGATGGCGGCGCCGGCGGCTTCAAGCTGCAGGCACGCCTGTGGCGGCGGCGCGGCCCGCCTCGCGGCCAGGCGGCACGGCCGCTCGCCGCCGGGCCGATGGACCGGTCGCTTTGGTACGACACCTGCATTCCGTGTGGCGGGGTCGAGTTCGCGCCGGCACTGCCGGCGGGCGATCGTCCCGCTAACATGCTTTGGTGAACGACGCCGCACCCGACAGACCCACCTCTCGCCTCGACCCCGCCTCCGAAGCCGAAGCCGAGGCCGAAGCCCACCGGCAGATCGCGCAGGTCGATGCGCTCGCCACCCGGCACGATGCCTTGCACCAGGGCCGCAAGGTACGCTGGCGCCGTTTCGGCCAGGACACGAGCGGTCCGCCCCTCGTGCTGCTGCACGGCGGCCATGGCAGCTGGATGCACTGGCTTCGCAATGCGCCCGCGCTGTCGGAGTCCCGAAGCGTCTGGGTGCCCGACATGCCGGGCTTCAACGATTCCGATACGCCGCCCGAACCCATTGCCGGCCAGGAGCCGCTCGCGCCGACGCTCGAGCTGCTCGCGGCCACGCTCGACCAGCTGGTGGGACCCGGCACCGAGATCGATCTCGCCGGTTTCTCGTTCGGCGGCTTCGTCGCCTCGCGCCTTGCGTTGCAGCGCGGTCGGGTTCGGCGCCTGGCGCTGGTCGGCAGCGCCGGCCATGCCTCGATGCGTCGCTTGTCGATCGAGATGATCAATTGGCGGGCTGCCGCGACGCGCGAGGAGGAGCGGTCGGCGCTGCGGCACAACCTGAAGGCGCTGATGCTGCACGACGAGGCTTCGATCGATGCGCTCGCCTTTGTGATCCACGACGTGTCTTGCCACGGTACCCGGCTACGCAGCAAGGAGGTCTCGTTGGCGGGCGGCCTGCAGGCGACACTGGACGCGCTTTCGGCGGAGATCCTGTTGCTGTGGGGCGAGTTCGACGTGACCGCCGATCCGCGTCCGCTGCTCACCCAGTTGCTGGACGGCAAGCCCGACCGCCGCGGCGCGATCGTCGAGGGCGCCGGACATTGGGCTCAGTTAGAACGGGCCGCGGCCGTCAACAGCTTGCTGATCGACTTCTTGCGCTGAGCCGACCGCGCGTGCTGCCCGCGGCAGTCGGCGCCGCCCAGCGCCCGGCTCACAACGGAATCGAACCCGCGTGGCGACGCCAGAACTGCGCATCGGGCGTCGGCCCGACACCCGCGGCGGCGTTCTGCGCCATGTGTTCCGCCCGGCTGGTGCCGGGAATCGTGCAGGTGACCGCAGGATGGCCCAGCACGAACTTCAACAGGACCTGGGCCCAGCTCTCGCAACCGATCTCGGCAGCCCAGCCTGGCAGCGGCTTGTCGCGCAGCTGCCTCAGAAGTCCGCCGCCGCCGAAGGGCAGGTTGACGATGACCGCGACGCCGCGCTCGGCAGCCAGCGGCAAGAGGCGCTCTTCGGCCTCGCGCGCGTCGATGGAATAGTTGATCTGCACGAAGTCGAGCTTCTCCTTGCGCAGCGCGTCCTCGACTTCGCCATGCGCAGACGCCGTGTAGTGGGTCACGCCGATGTAGCGCACCCGGCCCTCGTCCTTCCAGCGACGCAAGGTCGCCAGGTGGGTTCGGGTGTCGACCAGGTTGTGCACCTGCATCAGGTCGATGCGCCGAGTCCGCAGGTGCTTGAACGAGGCCTCCATCTGCGCGATGCCGGCATCGCGTCCGCGGGTCCACACCTTGGTGGCCAGGAAGGCCTTGCCGTGCGCTTGGGCCGCGGCGAGGAGGGCGCCGGTGTTCTCTTCGGAACGGCCGTACATCGGCGAGCTGTCGAGCAGCTTGCCGCCGGCTGCGAAGAGCGCATCCAGCACGCCGGGCAGGCGTGAATAGTCGGCGCTGTCGGGCGCGTGGCCGAAGCCGACCCAGGTGCCGCAGCCGATGACGGGCAGGGCTTCGCCGGTGGAGGGAATGGGGCGGGTGTTCATGGGCTTGCTGGGTGCTGGGTTGCCGCTCGATCCGGACGGTGCGAGCCGCTGTGCCTGGCTGGCCAGGCCGAGCGTGCCGGCCGCGATTCCTGCGGCCAAGCGCAGCAGGCGGGCACGGGTCAAGCCGCTGGCGGGTGTGTTGATCGGCGAAGCGACAGCTCGCGGAAGGTCGGGCTCGACAGGCATGGGCGCAGCATAGGCTGGCACCAGTGCCCCTGCTGCCCGGGGGCATTCGCGCGCCCTGGCCCGACGCACGCCTGCCAGAGTTCAGCAGGTCATCGAGTTCGGCGAGTCCAGCAAGTTCAGCGAGTCCAGCGTGACAGTGCGCCGATGCTCGTGCCGAGCGCTTCCAGTTCGGCATCGCCCAGCAAGCCGGCGCTGCCCCGCGGCGCGGCTTCACGCAGCGGGGCGACCACGGCTTCTTCGAAGGTGCGGAGGACTTCGAGCCATTCCTCGCGCGAGCGGTTGCCCCGCACATTCAGATCGGGCTCCGGGAAAGTGCTGCAATATTCCACCAGCGCGGCAGCCAGCCCGAGCGCGTCCCACGTTGCAGCGCCATAGGCACCAACGGCGAGATTGACCTGGAAGTGCGCCTGCAGTTCTCGTATGTATTGGCCTGGCCATGCACCTTGCTCGTCCTTGGTGAAGTGGCCGAGCGACAGGTAGAGCTGCTCGCGTGCTCTCCGTGATGAGTCACAGAATGCGATCCAGGACTTCACTTGGTTGCCCGGCGAAAGATCCGAATTGGCTCGCTTGCCGAAAGGAGACTCGATCAAGCTTTCCAGGAGCAATTGGAGCGGCACGTCCAGGCCACTCGGAACTGCAAATTCTTTCAGCATCGCGACCAGCATCGCTGCTTCGGCCCAGGCGATGCTCTCCTTGCATTTCGCGGCCGCCCACCAAAGAAAGAACTCCTTCGCCAGATACCTCTGCGGCGAATTAGCGATCCTGAGCGCGGACTCGTTGCGCATCGCTGCGCCCGCACGTTGTTTGCGCTCGGAATGGGTCCCGTCCATGGTGATCAATGCTTCGAGGTCGCGGCCGAACGCGGCCAAGCCGAAGAGCTGACCGCCCGATGCCAGCAAGGCGCGCAGCTCATTGCTGCTTCGGGCGGCCGATCGGGAGAGAAAGTCGAGGTACAGATGGCGGATGTCCTTGCGTTCGGCGCTCAATACCTTCCCGAAGAGTTCGCAGTAGACGCGGATTTCGTCCTTGGTGTCGGGCGTCGCTTCAGGTCCGCTTTCGAGGAAATTGCACACCATCGAGATGCGTTGCGCCGGGTCGAACTTCCCATCGCGAATCAGCCTGGCTGTCAGATAGGCCTCCAGGTTCTTGCCTTGCTCGGCGGGAAGCAGACGCTTGAACATCGGCATGCATTCGGCCAGCACCGCGAAGTTCTCGGACGTGGCCACGGTCACCATCAGGCTGGCCAGCGACTCGCGCTCGTCCTGTGTCGGGGCGACACTGCCGAAGCTCTTCGCACATCGAAGGACCGACAGCAATCCGCCGTTCGGGTTGGCGAGACCGTAGTCGATCATCATCCTGCGGAGCGACGCGCGTTGCTCCGGCGAAAGCGGCAGCCCTTCGCCGAGCCACTCCAGATAAGCGTTGAGCAATGGGCCGGTATGCGGATTGGCCAGTACGCTGGCCACGTAGTCGAGGATGGCCTGAACTTCCGCGTCGGAGAGGGGCTCGAGGCTGACTCGCTCGAAGACGATTTCCATGTCGAGCGAGCAATGAAGCCGGATGCCCATTTCTTTCAGCCGCTCGGCGCGTGGTGCCAGTTCGTCCCGGTGTGCGATCTGTGCAAGGTACTTTCCGCACATGAGATAGGCCACCGCCGCCACCTTGTAGGGGTCGGTGATGCTCAGGCCGTGCAGCCGGTCCAGCATCAACTGCGCCTCTTCCTGATTGCCTTCGGTACAGCAACGCTTGAAGGCCGAAACCAAATGCCCGACGCGTTCGTGCATCGTCTCGATGCTTTTGCAATCGGCCAGCAAGGCGTGGTCGCCTGACCTGTCTCGGGGCAGCGCAGGTTGCAGCGGCGGCACCCATGTCATTTTCTCGGGTCCGCCTTGCGGCTCGAACGACACGCCACACAGGCAGGCATAGTGGCCGGCCAGCAGCATGCCAGTGGAGCTGGGGAGGCGGTGGTGATTGAAGGTTTTCAGGCAGTTCGAGCAAGCATTGATGTGTTTCGCCGCGACTTGCTCTTGCCTGGCCCGCAAGGTCACCGTTGCCATCAGCGTGGCGGCCTCCAGACCCAACCCGATTCTCAGCATCGCCTTGGCCAGCTTGACGACCAGATCCTGGGCGTCATCGGCTTGATGCGCGTTGACCCACAGGAAGGTCGAATCTCTCGGAAGCGCCGGATGGAGTTTGAGCACGAAGCCGGATTTCGCGTCGAACAGTCTTTCGAACAGCAAGCGCTCTTCGTCGGTCAGGTCGGCGAGCGTGTTGGCTCCTCCGCTCATGGTTTTCAAGACCTCGGCCGATGTGAGGTGGCGTGACACGGCCGACAGGTCGAGTACCGATCGCGCGTTGTCGACGATCAGCTGCGCGTGTTTGACGAGCACATCGTCGCTGGACTGTTCTTGAATCATGGCCTGCTCTCCCTGCTGTTGGCTTTCAAGGGAGCAAGCCTGGGGCAACGGGTTCGATGCGGCAATCCGCTCGAAGAATCGCTGCCGAGAAGGCAGCTTCGATGCGCTACGGCGGTTGTGAAGCGGGTCGTGGCTTCAACGTCGACGGCACGGCGCAAATGGCGCAGGCGATGTGCGCGGCAGTGCTCGGCGACGCCGAGCCGCCGCTCAAGCCCCCTCGCCGAGCCGCTCCGGTGCGGGGTGCGCCGGGAGCATGTCCCGTTCACCGGCCTTCGACGTTCCCGCGACCTTCTTTCGCCCGATCGAGCGCACCACCAGGTAGAAGAGCGGCACGAAGAAGATGGCCAGCAGCGTGCCGGTGACCATGCCGCCGATCACGCCGGTGCCGATCGCATGCTGGCTGCCGGAGCCGGCGCCGGTCGCAATGGCGAGCGGGACCACGCCCGCGACGAAGGCCAGCGAGGTCATCAGGATCGGCCGGAGCCGGAGGCGCGCGGCCTCGACCACCGCATCGAAGGCGCTCAGCCCGCGCCGCTCGCCGTCGGCGGCGAACTCGACGATCAGGATCGCGTTCTTGGCTGCGAGGCCCATGGTGGTCAGCAGTCCGACCTGGAAGAAGATGTCGTTCTCCAATCCACGCAGGTTGGCGGCCACCAGCGCGCCGACGATGCCGAGCGGCACCACCAGCAGCACCGACACCGGGATGGTCCAGCTCTCGTAGAGCGCCGCGAGCGCGAGGAACACCACCAGGAGCGACACCAGGTACAGCGACAGCGCCTGGCCCGAGGACAGCTTTTCCTGGAACGAAAGCCCGGCCCAGGCCAGCTCGACGCCCTTGGGCAATTGCGCGACCAGCTCTTCGACGCGGGTGAGCGCGGCGCCGGAGCTTTCTCCGCGCGCAGCAGCCCCCTGGATGTTGAACGAGGGCGAGCCGTTGAACCGCGTGAGCGCCATCGGCCCGTACACCCAGCGCGATTCGGCGATGGACGAGAACGGCGCCATCGCGCCGGTCGAGGTGCGCAGGTTCCAGAGGCCGATGTCGTCCGGCGTCATCCGGAAGGGCGCGTCGGCCTGCAGGTAGACCCGCTTGACCCGGTTGCGATCGATGAAGTCGTTGACGTAGGTTCCGCCGAAGGCCGTCGAGAGCAGGGTGTTGATCTCGCCCTGCGCGATGCCGAGGGCGCCGGCCTTCGAGCGATCGATGTCGACCTGCAACTGGGGCTGGTCCTCGAGGCCGTTGAAGCGCACCTGCGACAGCATCCGGTCCTGGCGGGCAGCGGCCATGAACTGGTCGCGGATGCCGCGGAACTGGTCGTAGTCCATGCCCGAGGTGTTGCGCAGCTGCATGTCGAAGCCGGCCGAATTGCCAAGGCCCGAGACCGCCGGCGGCACGCTGGTGAAGATGCGGGCCTGCCGGTCGTTCGCGAAGTGCCGGCTGGCACGCTCGACGATCGCGAACACGCTGTTCTCGGCGCCGGGCCGCTGGTCCCAGTCCTTGAGCGACACGAAGCCCTGGCCCTGGTTCTGGCCGGCGCCCGCGTTGCTGAAGCCCGGCGACACGAACACGCCGTCGACGTTGGCCTTTTCCTGTTCGGTGAAGTAGCGGCTGATGCGCTCGGCCACGTCGCGGGTCTGCTGCAGCGTGGCGCCTTCGGGCAGGGTGTATTGCACCTGCAGCCGGCCCTGGTCCTCGTCCGGCAGGAAGCCGGTCGGGGTGCGGCTGAAGAGGAACACCATGCCGACGCAGATGAGCGCATAGATGCCGAAGAAGAGGGCGCGCTTGCCGAGGATGCGACGCACGCCGCCTTCGTAGCGGGTCATGCCGCGATCGAAGTTGCGGTTGAACCAGCCGAAGAAGCCGGTCGTCTTCTTGGGCGCGGCATGGCCGTCGCCGTGGTCCTTGAGCAGCGTCGCGCAAAGCGCCGGCGTGAGCACCAGCGCGACGACCACCGACAGCACCATCGCCGACACCACGGTGATCGAGAACTGCCGGTAGATGATGCCGGTCGCGCCGCCGAAGAAGGCCATCGGCAGGAACACCGCCGACAGCACCACGCCGATGCCGACCAGGGCGCCGGTGATCTCGCCCATCGACTTGCGGGTCGCCTCCTTGGGCGAGAGGTGCTCTTCCTCCATGATCCGCTCGACGTTCTCGACCACCACGATCGCGTCGTCCACCAAGAGGCCGATCGCCAGCACCATGCCGAACATGGTCAGCATGTTGATGGTGAAGCCGGCCACCGCCAGCACGCCGAAGGTGCCGAGCAGCACCACCGGCACCGCGATCGCCGGTATCAGCGTGGCCCGCCAGTTCTGCAGGAACAGGAACATCACCAGCACCACCAGCACGATGCCTTCGACCAGCGTCTTGACCACGTCGTCGATCGCGCGCTCGACGAAGGGCGTGGTGTCGAGCGGATAGGCGACCTCGAGCCCGGGCGGGAACTGCGAGCGCATCGACTCGACCCGCTGCTTGACGTTGTTGATGGCTTCGAGCGCATTGGCATCCGGCGTGAGCCGCACGATCACGGCCGAGCCGGGTTGCCCGCTGAAACGGCCGCCGAAGTTGTAGTTCTCGGAACCGATCTCGACCCGGGCCACGTCCTGCACCCGCACCACCGAGCCGTCCGGGTTGGCGCGCAGCAGGATCTGGCGGAATTCGTCCGGCGTTCGAAAGCGCGATTGCGCGTTGACCACGGCGTTGAGCTTCTGGTCGGGCACCGTGGGCTGGGCGCCCAGCTGCCCGGCCGAGATCTGCACGTTCTGGGCGGCGATGGCGTTCTGCACGTCGGTCGGCGTCATGCTGAAGCTGCGCAGCTTGAACGGGTCTAGCCAGATCCGCATGGCGTACTGGCCGCCCAGCACCTGCACTTCGCCGACGCCCTCGACCCGGCTGATCGGGTCTTGCAGGTCGCTCACCAGGAAGTCGGCGACGTCGCCGGGTGCGAGCCGGTTGGTGGTGTCGTAGAGCGCCACCAGCAGGTCGGCCGCGATGCCGGCCTTGCGCACGGTGATGCCTTGCTGCTGCACCTGCTGGGGCAGCCGCGGCAGGGCCTGCTGCACCCGGTTCTGCACCTGGACCTGCGCGGTGTCGGCGTTGGTGCCGGGCTCGAAGCTGACCGAGATCTGCACCCGGCCCGAGGAGTCGCTGCGGGCCGACATGTAGAGGTAGCCGTCCAGGCCGGTCAGCTGCTGCTCGATGATCTGCGTGACGCTGTTTTCCAGGGTGTCCGCATTGGCGCCCGGATAGAAGGCGTTGATGCTGACCGCCGGCGGCGCCACCGCCGGGTAGCGGGTGATCGGCAGCAGGTGGATCGCCAACGCGCCGGCCAGCATGATCGTGATGGCGATCACCCACGCGAAGATCGGCCGGTCGATGAAGAAGCGGGAAATCATGGCGCGCGGCGGGCGGCGCTCTGGGTCGCTCCGACCTGGCTGCTTCCGCCTGCGTTGCCGGCAGGCGGGGCCGCGTTGCTGCCGGCGCCTGGCGCAGGCGGGCTGCCGGCGGCGCCCGACACCACCTTCACTTGCGTTCCGGGCTGTGCATCGCGTGCGCCTTCGAGCACCAGCCGGTCGCCGGCCTTGAGGCCTTCGGTGACGAGCCAGTCGGTGCCGATCGAGCGGGCCACCACCAGCTGGCGCACTTCGATCTTGTCGCCGGCGCCGACCACCCGGGCGGTCGGGTTGCCCTTGCGGTCGCGGGCGATGGCTTGCTGCGGTACCAGGATGCCGTTGGACGTGACGCCTTCGGTGACCACCGTGCGCACGTACATGCCGGGCAGCAGCACGCCGTCCGGATTGGGGAACACGGCCCGAAGCGTCACCGAGCTGCTGCTCGGATCGACCGTGACCTCGGTCAGCTGGATGCGGCCTTCATGCGGATACGGGTTGCCGTTCTCCATCATCAGCGTCACCCGCTGGCCGGCCGGCTGGCCTTTTTGCGTCGCCTCGCGCGCCAGCGTGCCGCCGCGCAAGGCTTCGCGCAGCCGCACCAGCTCGGAGCTCGACTGGACGATGTCGACATAGATCGGGTCGAGCTGCGAAATGGTGAGGAGCGCCGCCGCCTGGTTGGCGCTGACGAGGGCGCCCGGCGTGACCGCGCTGCGGCTGGTGCGGCCCGAGATCGGCGCCTTGACCTTGGTGTTCTGGAGGTTGATGCGCGCGGTGTTGAGTGCGGCGGTCTGCACCTGGACGCCGGCCTGCGCTTGTCGATAGGCGGCCAGGGCGTTGTCGTATTCCTGCTTGCTGACGCCGTTCATCGGCAGCAGCGCCTTGTAGCGCTCGGACAGCGCCCGGGTCGATTCGACCGTGGCGCGGGCGTTGGCCAGCGAGCCTTCCTGTTGCTGCACGGCCGCCTGGAAGGGCTCGGGATCGATCTCGTACAGCACCTGGCCGGCCTTGACCGGCGAGCCTTCGGTGAAGGGGCGGTTGCGGATGATGCCGCCGACCTGCGGGCGGACCTCGGCCACCATGAAGGCGGCGGTTCGGCCGGAGAGATCGGTCTTGAGCGGTACCGGCTTGGATTCGATGGTGCCGACGACGACTTCGGGAACCGGTGGCGGGGCGGCTTGCCGGGTCTTGTCCTTGCAGGCTGGAAGCACCAGGAGCACGCAGAGCGCGCAGGCGCCCAGGATGGGAAAGGAACGCAAGATGGTTCTTCTTTAAAAAGATGCGCCGGAAACGATCGTGGCAAGAGCGACAAAGGGAGCCGGGTTGTCGCAAACCGGCAAGTGGATCAGCAAGAAGGACGCCACCTCGCGCGCTCGCGCGCAACGCCGAATCCTAATTTCTTAATGTGAACGGCTTGCAAAGCAATTTTCAAAGGCTGCGCAAAAAAGTGGGGATCGTGTCGACGCGTATTTGAAGGTGGCCGGTTGACATTTCAAAATGCTGTATAAAAATACAGTCTTTGGTACTTCGTCATGGGCCTTGCTTCCTTCGATCCGCTGGCTTCCCTTTCTTCGTCCACCCAGCAAAAGGTCTGGCGCGGCGATGAGCTCGGGCATGCCGATTCTCGGATCATCGCGACCGGCTACGAAGCCCTGGACGCACAACTTCCGGGTGGCGGCTGGCCGGTCGGTGCCCTGACCGAGCTGCTCCTGGCCTCGCCCGAATCGCATGCCTGGCAGCTGCTGCTGCCTGCCTTGGCGCAGGCCGTGCAGCAAGGCCGCGGTCCGGTCACGCTGGTGGGCGCGCCTTGCGAGCCCTTCGGTCCGTCGCTGGCGGCCCGGGGGCTTCCGGTCGAGGCCTTGCTGTGGGTGCGCAGCGAGGCCCCGGCCGCCCGGCTCTGGGCTTGCGAGCAGGCGCTGCGCTGCGCCGACGTGGCCGCCGTGATGGCCTGGCTGCCGCAAGCACGGGTCGGCGAGCTGCGGCGCCTGCAGCTCGCGGCCGCGCAGCACGAAACCCTGCTGTTCGTGATGCGGCCCGAATCCGCAGCCCGCTCCACCTCGCCCGCGCGGCTTCGGCTGCAGGTGGCGACCAGCGCGCAAGACCCGTCGCAGATCGACATCCACATCCTCAAGCGCCGCGGTCCGCCGCTGGCTGCGCCGGTCCAGCTGCCGGCCCGCAGCGAGCGCATGTCGGCGCTGCTCGCGGCCAGCCGGCTGCGACGCAAGCTGCGCCGGCAGCAAGAAGGCGAGCTGCAGCCGATCGAGCAGGCCACCGTGCTGCGGCTCGACCTCCACAAGGGGAAGGAAAAAGGCCATGCACTGGATCGCCTTGCAATGGCTGCCTGAGGATGCGGGCCCGCTGGCCGGCGCGCCCGAAGCCGCACCGGCCTTGCCTTCGGCCGAGGCGCTCGGCTGGTGGGCCTTGCGCTTCACGCCGCGGGTGGCCTGGGTCGACGAGGCCTTGCTGCTCGAGGTTTCCGCCTGCGAGCGCCTGTGGGGCGGGCGGCTGTCGCTGATGCGCGAACTCGCCGCCAGCCAGCCGGCCACCGTGCGAATGCGTCAGGCGCAAGGCGCCAGCAGCCTGGTGGCGCTGGCACGGCTGCGGCTCTTCGCGCGTGGCGAACGTCCGCCCGAGGCGGTGCCGGCCGATCTGCCGCTCGACACGCTGAGCGCCGCCCGCGAGCACCTGGGCGTGCTGGCGCACCTGGGCTGCCGCCGCTGGGGCGAAGTCGCGGCGCTGCCGCGCGGGGGCCTCATCCGCCGTTTCGGCAAGGGCCTGCGCGAGGCGCTCGACATCGCCTGGGGCCTGCGCCCGGAAAGCCATCGCTGGGCGACGCTGCCCGACACCTTCGAGCAGAAGCTCGAACTGCCCGCGCTGGCCGAAGGCGCGCCCGAGCTGATGTGGTCCGCCAACCGGCTGCTCGGCGCGCTGCAGATCTGGCTGCGGGCCCGCCAGCGCGGCGTGGTGGCGCTGGAGCTGGAGTGGACGCTCGACCTGAAGCGCTTCAACGGCGTCGACCTGCCGCCCACGCAGGCCGTCACGGTGCGCACCGCCGAGCCGACGCAGGACATGGCGCACCTTCGCCGGCTGCTGTCGGAACGGCTCGCCCTCACCACCCTGGCCGCGCCGGCCAGCTGGCTGCGGCTGCGTTCGCTCGAGACCACCCCGTGGGCCGGTGCCAGCACCAGCTTCCTGCCGGAGGACAACCGCAAGGGCGACAAGCTGCACGAGCTGGTCGAGCGGCTGAGCGCGCGGCTCGGCCCGCAGCAGGTGCTGAGCGCAGTCGCCCAGGCCGACCATCGGCCCGAGTGCAAGCAGCAATGGCAGCCGGCGGTGAAGGGCGACCTGGCAGTGCGCAAGAGCGCCCCGCGGCCTGCCAAGAGCCGGGGCAAGGCAGCGACATCGGCAGTGACATCGACGTCGACGTTGACGTCGACATCCACGTCTCCCGAGGTCGAAGCGCAGGCGCCGCCGGTACCCGTCGGCACCGATGCGCTCTACCCGCCCTGGCTGCTGCGCCAGCCGCAGCCCTTGCCGATGCGCGGCGAGCATCCGTTCTACCAGGGCGTCTTGCGCCGGCTTGTCGGTCCGCAGCGGCTCGAGGCCGGATGGTGGGGCGATGGACGTCCGGCCGTGCGCGACTACTACATCGCCGAGAGCCCGCAAGCCGGGCTGGTCTGGATCTACCGCGAGCGGCCGAGCGCCAGCTTTGCCGATCACGAGGTGCGCTGGTACCTGCAGGGCCTCTATGCCTGAGCTCAGCGACAAGCAGCTGCGCGCGCGCATGCCCAAGGTGCAGCTGCTGCCCGGGTCGGGGCCGGGGCCGGGGCCGGTGCCTGCCTCACCCCGCAGGCACCGGCTGCCCGACTATGCCGAGCTGCACTGCCTGTCGAACTTCAGCTTCCAGCGCGGTGCATCCAGCCCCGAGGAGCTGGTCGTGCTCGCCTACGAGTTGGGTTATTCGGCGCTCGCGCTCACCGACGAATGCTCGGTCGCCGGCGTGGTGCGGGCCCACACCGGCCTCAAGGAATACCTCGAGCTGCTCGACGAAAACGAGCAGGACCATCCCGAAATGCCTCCGCATCCCCGCAACCCGGGCTTCCGGGTGCTGCATGGCAGCGAGTTCCGCTTCGAGCGCTTCCGGCTGGTGGTCATCGCCCGCGACCTGGAGGGCTGGGGCAACCTGTGCGAGTTCATCACCGCGGCCCGCACCACCGCGCCCAAGGGCGAGTACCACGTGAGCCTCGAGGACAGCGACCTCGCATCGCTCACCCATTGCGAGATCCTGCTGGCGCCGCTGCGGGAGCCGGGCAGGGGGCTCGGCGCCGATCTCCGGGCGGGGCTCGACGCGCTGTGCCACGACCTCGGCCGCATCGCATCGTCGATCGGAACGCCGCCGTGGCTTTTGGTCGAGCTGGCCAACGAGCTCGACGACGATCTCTGGCTCGCCAACCTGCACGAGGCCTCGGAGCGCACCGGCGCACCGCTGGTCGCGGGCGGCGACGTACACATGCACCTGCGCTCGCGCAAGCCGCTGCAGGACGTGATCACGGCGGTGCGCGAAGGCCGGGCGGTCGACCAGTGCGGCTTCGCGCTGCAACCCAATGCCGAGCGCCACTTGCGCCCGCGCAAGCGGCTGGCGGACATCTTCCCGGCCACGCTCCTGGCCAACACGCTCGAGGTGATGCGGCGCTGCACCTTCGACCTCGACGAGATCCGGGCGCACTACCAGTACCCGCTCGAACTGGTGGCAACCGGCGAGACCCCGGCCGAGACCCTGGTGCGCAAGACCTGGGAAGGCGCGGCCGGGCGCTATCCCGGCGGGCTGCCGGACAAGGTGCGCGTCCAGCTGCAGCACGAACTCGACCTGATCGTCGAACTCGGCTACGAGATGTTCTTCCTGACCGTCGAGGACGTGGTTCGCTTCGCCAACGAGCGCGGCATCCTGTGCCAGGGCCGTGGCTCCTCGGCCAATTCGGCGGTCTGCTATTGCCTCGGCATTACCGCCATCAACCCGGAGACCGGCAACCTGCTGTTCGAGCGCTTCCTGAGCCGCGAACGGCGCGAGCCACCCGACATCGACGTCGACTTTGAGCACCAGCGGCGCGAGGAAGTCATCCAGTACATCTACCAGAAGTACGGGCGCGAGCGGGCCGCGATCGCGGCGGTGGTCATCTGCTATCGATCCCGCAGCGCCTTGCGCGATGTCGGCAAGGCGCTCGGCGTGGACGAGCGCCTCATCGACGAATTCGCCAAGGACCACTACTGGTTCGACCAGGCCATCCTGGAGCAGCGCATGGGCGAGGCGATCGAGCGCGCCGGGGTCGACGAGGATCCGCTCAAGGTGCATCAATGGCTCGAGCTCACCCAGCAGCTCAAGGGCTTTCCGCGCCACCTGAGCCAGCACGTGGGCGGCTTCGTGCTGACCGAGGGCAAGCTCACGCGGCTGGTGCCGGTCGAGAACGCCTCGATGAAGGACCGCTCGGTCATCCAGTGGGAAAAGGACGATCTCGAGGCCATGGGCATGCTCAAGGTCGACGTGCTCGCGCTCGGCATGCTGAGCGCGATCCGGCGCGGGCTCGACTTCATGAACGCCTGGCGCGGCAGCCGGGTGCAGATGCACCAGATCCCGAACGAAGACGCGCCGGTGTACGACATGATGTGCGAGGCCGATACGGTCGGCGTGTTCCAGATCGAGAGCCGGGCCCAGATGTCGATGCTGCCGCGGCTGCAGCCGCGCGAGTACTACGACCTGGTGATCGAGGTCGCGATCGTGCGGCCCGGCCCGATCCAGGGCGGCATGGTGCATCCGTACCTCAAGAACCGCGACACGCTCCGGCGGGGCGGGCAGATCCACTACCCGTATCCCGACCTCATCCCGGCGCTCGGCCGCACGCTCGGCGTGCCGATCTTCCAGGAGCAGGTGATGCAGATCGCGATGATCGCGGCCGGCTTCACGCCCGACCAGGCGGATCGCCTGCGCCGCTCGATGGCCGCCTGGAAGCGCAAGGGCGGCGTCGACAAGTTCCACCAGCCGCTGGTCGACGGCATGGTCGAGCGCGGCTACGAGCGCGAGTTCGCCGAGGCCATCTTCAAGCAGGTGCAGGGCTTCGGCGAATACGGTTTTCCGGAAAGCCATGCGGCCAGCTTCGCGCTCCTGGTGGTGGTGAGCTGCTGGCTCAAGCATCACGAGCCGGCCTGCTTCCTGGCCGCGATGCTCGACGCCCAGCCGATGGGTTTCTATTCGCCTTCGCAACTGGTGCAGGACGCGCGCCGCCATGGGGTCGAGGTGCGGCCGGTGGACGTCACCCGAAGCCACTGGGACTGCACGCTGGAGACGCCGTCGGCGGCGCCGGCTTCGCGCTCGCCCGGCCCGGCGCTCCCGTTCGCCCATCGCACCGGCCGGCCGCACCAGCCGGCGGTGCGGCTGGGGCTCCGGCGGGTCTCGACCTTGAGCGAAGCCGGCGCCCAGCGCCTGCTCGCGGCCCGCGCCCAGGCGCCTTTCAGCAGCACCGAAGATCTCGCCCTGCGCGCCGAACTCGACGCCAGGGACATGGCCGCGCTGGCAGCAGCCGATGCCTTGCTGCCGCTATCGGGCCATCGCCGGCAGCAGGTCTGGGATGCCACCGCGCAGAAGCGGTCGGCGGCCCTGCTCAAGGGCGTTCCGATCAACGAGCGCGCCCTGGAGCTGCCCGCGGCGCCCGAAGGCGAGGAAATCGTCGGCGACTACGCGGCCCTCGGCCTCACGCTGCGGCGCCATCCGCTCGCCTTGCTGCGGCCGAGGCTGGCCCGCATGCGGCTCCTGAACAGCCAGCAGCTCGCGCCGGTGGCCAACGGCCGCACCGTGCGGGCCTGCGGCATCGTCACCATGCGCCAGCGCCCCGGCACCGCCAAGGGCACGCTGTTCGTCACCCTCGAGGACGAGACCGGCTGCGTCAACGTCATCGTCTGGAACCATGTGGTCGAGGCCTGGCGCGAGCCGCTCCTCAAGGCCCACCTGCTCGCGGTGCAAGGCACCTGGCAGCGCGACACCGAGAACGGCGGCGAAGTGCGCCACCTGATCGCGACCGGTTTCAAGGACCTGACGCCGCTGCTCGGCCGCCTTGCAAGCAGTAGCAAGAGCCGGGACTTCCATTGAGGCAGCCGGACGTTTTTTCGCTAACCTAGCAGCCATGATCGCCATGACCTCAACGCTTTCGTTCGCACGCCACGCCTTCGACCCCGATCCACTCGCGGTCGGCGCACCGGTCGGACCGCCGCCACCCGCACCGGACGTCCCGAACGTTCCGCCGATGCCGAATCCGCCGCCGTCGCCGGCGCCGCCCCCCGAAGGCGATCCGCCCACGGTCGAGCCGCCCATGACCGACCCCGGCAAGCCCGCGCCGGTCGGCGATCCGCCGCCGGGCGCCAATGCCAATGCCGACGCCAGCGCCAGCGCCGGCGCCACCGCCAGCACCAGCGCCAGCGCCCTCAAGCGCATCCATGCGCGGCGGCTGCGCGAAATCTATCGCTCGGCCGGCTGGCCCTGCTGCGACGCGATCGAGGTCGACCTCCTGGCCGCGGGGCTGCTCGAGCGGGTGCGATCCGAACACGGCCACGAAACCCTGCGCGTCACCGACGCCGGCATCGGGCACATCGCGAGCGCGCTGGTGGTCAACCGGACCGTGATGTCACGCCACGAGGCCCTGGTCGAGCAAGTGGCACGCGAGATGACGCGGGCCGGCCGAGTCGCCTGGCGCGGACTGAGCCTGCGGGCCCGGCTTGCCGGCGCGACCGAGGCGGACAAGCCTCGCTGGTGCATCGCCCGGCCCGATGTCTTCTCGATCCGGAACACCAGTGTCGAGGCCTATGCGCAGCCGATCGTGCACGAGGTCAAGGTCAACCGTGCCGACCTGCTGAGCGACCTGCGCAAGCCCGACAAGCGTGCCGCCTACCTCGATCTGGGCGGCGAATGCTGGTATGTGCTGGGCTGCGACGCGAAGGGCCGGCCGATCGGCGAGCCGGAGGAGATCCCGTCCGAATGCGGCGTGCTGATCGCGCGCGATGGGCGCCTGGTGGTGGCGCGGTCGGCCGTGCACCGGGCCTTGCCCCGCATGCCCTTCGGCGTGTGGATGGCCCTGGCGAAGGCGCAGCCGGTCGCGGGCTTCGACCATGAATCGCAGGACCTGCTCGGCGAAACCGTATCGATCGCGACGCTCGCTTCCGCGTCCTGACCGCCTAGGCCCCGAGCACGCGCCGCCTGAATCCACCGAAGACTTCCGCGATGCTCGCCTTGACCGGCCGAGCCACGAACTCGGTGGCCTGCCCGCCGCCGCGTGCCAGTTCCTGCGCAGCCAACCGGTCTTCGAGCCAGGGCAGGTAGTCGGCCGCCGCCAGCACCAGGGGCGATGCCAGCTTCTCGTCGCCGAGCCCGCGGCGCGGCGGCCCCGCCAGCATGATGTAGGTCTCGATCGGCTCGCCGGTGCGGATGTCGTTCGAGGTCTCGTACAAGCCGGCCACCGCGAACACCGGCCGCTCGGCGATCGAGAAGTCGACCACCGCTTTCTTCCCGCCCACCTGCCGGCGCTCCTGCCAGGACGAAATCGGGATCAGGCAGCGCCGGATCGCGAACGCGAACTTGAAGCTCGGCAGGCGGGTGACCTGGCTGCCATCCGCGATGAAATGCTCTCGCTTGGCTTTCTGCCGGGGCTCGCCGGGCTGGGGGTAGTTGCGATGAAAGCCCCAGCGGCGAACCTCGACCTGCACGCCCGGCCCGTCCTCGTTCGAGCGCACCACCGGATTCCAGGTGCTTCGAAGGCAATCCACGGCGCCGGTTCCGACTTCGCCCAGCACGTCGGGCACCCCGATCCGCCGCAGGTCAGGGTCGCGGAACCAGCTGCTGTCGAGGCGGTAGCGATGGCTCATGACTCAGTTCGAGCCATCGCGCAGGGCGACGGTCCTGACGGTTCGCAGCAAGATCTTGACGTCGCACCAGAGCGACCAGTTGGCCACGTATTCGACATCGAGTTCGACTCGCCTGGCATAGGGCAAACGATTTCTTCCGCTGATCTGCCAAAGCCCGGTGATGCCGGGCCGCATGGCACAGTAGGACGGCCAGGCATTGCCGTACAGGCTGCGCTGCCTCGACATGCAAGGCCTGGGCCCGACCAGGCTCATGTCGCCCTTGATCACGTTCCAGAGCTGGGGCAGTTCGTCCAGGCTGGTCTTGCGAAGAACGCCGCCCAGCACCGTGACCCGCGGGTCGGCCTCGAGCTTCTGGAAGGTGTTCCATTGGGTGCGCGCCATGTCGTTCTGGCTCAGGAAGTCCTCCAGCACCCGGTCGCCGTCGCGCACCATCGAGCGGAACTTGTAGAACCGAAAGGGCCGGCCGCCCTTGCCGATCCGGTGCTGCCAGAAATGCACCGGGCGGCCCATGCTCAACTGCACGGCCAGCATCAGGATGACGTAGAGCGGGCTCAGCAGCAAGAGCAGCAGCGTGGCGCCGACCAGGTCCATGGTGCGCTTCGCAGTCCGCTGTGCGACCGAAAGGCCACGGGGGTGGGCGCCCGACGCGCCGTTGCCGGACACGGGCTTCGTCCCGGGCTTGGCAGCGGGCGGATCGCGCAGCGCCTCGCTAATCTCGGGGCGCTGCATGGATCACACCTTCTGCGCGCCGAAGGTCGAGGTGAAGATGAAGAACCACGGTGGGGCGACGAGACCTGTTCGAATCATCGGCCATGGTGGCCGCTGCCGGGGGAACAACCGGTCATGGTCGCCGCTGCCCAGGGCTTGCCGCGTAGGACAAGGCCGAGCCTGACCTCTGCAGAGCTGAAGGCCCCAATCGCTCGAGATCGCCGCGCCGCGTTGCGATCCGGCGAGGCGCGCCTTCAGTTGGAGTGGGCCCGCGCCCAGCGCACGATGTCCGCCGCCGACATCGCGCCCGCCTGTCGCGCCACTTCGCGCCCGTCCTTGAAGAGCGCGAGCGTCGGAATGCTGCGGATGTTAAAGCGCGCTCCCAGTGAAGGCACCGCCTCGGTATCGACCTTGGCGAGGCGCATCGACGGCTCGAGCTGCGCCGCCGCCTGCTCATAGGCCGGCGCCATCTGCCGACAGGGTCCGCACCACGGCGCCCAGAAGTCGACCAGCACCGGGATCTGGTTGCGCTGGACATGCCGGTCGAACGCGCCGGCATCGAGCGCCGTCGAATGCGCGTTGAAGATCGGCTGGTGGCAATTGCCGCAGTCCGGGGCGCTTGCAAGTTGCGTCTTCTGCACCCGGTTGGTGGTGTGGCAATGCGGGCAGACGATGTGGAGCGAATCGGTGGTGTTGCTCATGCGAGATCCTTGGCGACGAACCCGTCAGTTAGGGGTTCGACCGGAGGATTGCAAGCCACCGCAGGCGCAGAATGCGGCTCCCATGGAATCGCTGCCTTCGTTGCTCCTCCCGGTCAGTTTCGCGACCCTGTTGCTGTTCGCCTTGGTCGCGCTGGTCGCCATCGCCACGCCCGGTCCGACCGTGCTGCTGGCGCTTGCCAACGGCTCGCGTTTCGGCGTGCGGCGGGCCCTGCCGGGGATGGTGGGGGCGGTGGCTTCCGACTTCGTGCTGGTCGCGGCCGCGGCGCTCGGTCTGGGCGCGGTGCTGGCGGCTTCGGAGTTCTGGTTCTCGGTGGTCAAGTGGGTCGGCGCGGCATACCTGGCATGGCTGGGCTTTCGCCTGTTGCGCTCCGAAGGCGCGCTCGACCTGGCAGGCGCGGGGGCACAAGGCGCGCCGCAGGCCGGCGGCTCGGCTCGCCGCATCTTCGCCAAGTCATTCCTGGTGGCCGTGACCAATCCGAAGGGCTACCTGTTCGTCTCGGCGCTGATGCCTCAGTTCGTCGACCCCTCGAGCCCGCAATGGCCGCAGTACCTGGTGATCGGCCTGGTCTTCGCCGCGCTCGACTTCGGCGTGATGCTGACCTATGCGGTGATCGGCGCCCGCGCGGTCAAGCTGCTCCGCCGCCGAGCCGTGCTCTGGCTGGACCGCTGCTGCGGCGCTGCGCTGCTCGCGCTGGCGGCATCGCTCGCCGTCTACCGCCGCGGTTCGGCTTGATGCCGGTGGGCCGCGAGCCGCCGCGCAGGCTCAGCGGCGCCTCAGCGGCGCCTCGACGCCTCAACGCGCCCGTGCAGGCTCCGGCGGCAGCGCCTTGAGCCGCTCGTAGCCGCTCAGCTCCATGAAGCCTTCGCCGGTCGCGCTGCCGCTCACCTTGACCGGACCCTCCCAGTAGATGTTGGCGGTCGTGGTCGCGGCATTGAATTCGCCGTTGGCGATCCACGGCTTCACGCGAAGCTCGCCGGAAGGCAGGCGAATGTCCCATTCGACGATGTAGCTGACCTGGGTCGCCGGGCTGGCCCAGCGCTTCACCGGCGTGAAGACGATGTCCTCCGGCTTGAGCGGCGTCGATCCGCTCGGGTCCGACCGGGTGCCGGCGGTGAGCACGCTCCGGCCCTGCATGTCGAAGAGCTGGTAGAGCATCAGGTCGCTGCCGTCGTCGAGGTGCAGGGCGAACCAGTTCCAGCCGAGGCTCAGCACGTCGAAGTCGCCCCACTGATGATCGAACCAGACCTCGCCGCTCACCTGCTGCGTCCTGCCGGCGATCGCGACCTGGCCGGTAGCCGACATCCGCGGCCGCGAGTAGTAGTAGCTGATGCCGCTGGTGCCGAAGTCCAGCAGTCCGGGCGTCTGCGAGCCATGTGCGCGATGCGCCACCGGGGTCCGCGCGTCCTTCAGGTCCATCGAGAAGGACGCGCCGTCGAATGCGGCCTTCAACACGTGCGACGCGTCCACGGCCGACACCTGCCAGCCGTCCTGGCGAAAGTCGAAGCCGTTGGCGACGTTCAGCGCCGGCACGCCGCCGGTCCGGCTCTGGCTGCTGTAGCGCCGGCCGGTCTGCAGGTCGGTGAGCGCCATGTGCATCACGGTGTGCTTGATGAGTCCGTTGGCGACGAACACCGCGACATGGAAGGCATAGCGCTGGCCGCCTTGCGCCGACAGGATGCCGTTGTAGTACCACCATTCCATGCCCGAGCCATGCGGCGCGTCGTCTGCCGGCAGCTTGAGCGGGGGCAGGGCAGCCGTGCGCTCGGCGGCCGGTGCGGCTTGCGTCGCCTGGCCACGCGAGGAATCCCGCGTATCCGATGCCGCCGGCTGGAGCGTCGGGTCGAGTGGCCGTCGATCCGGCTGCGCCACCAGGAAGTAGCCGAACACGGCGCAGGCCAACGCCAGCAGTCCGATCGTCGGCGCCAGGTACCTCCGCAGGCCTCGCGAGCCCGAGCGCTTCGAGCCGTGCCAGTTGCTCCGGTAGGAACGTCGTCCTTCGATCGGCTCGCGTGGGCTTGGCTCGCCGCTTGCGCCGGTGTCGTCCTCGGTATTCATGGGTTGTCCAGTGCACGGAGATAGGATGCAAAGCCTAGCATCGCACCAAGGAGCATCCATGGCCATCGAGCTCGACAAGGACGTCCGTAAGCAAGCCATCGCCTCGATCGAACGCTATTTCCGCGAGAACATGGAGAACCCGATCGGCAACATCGGCGCCAACGCGCTGTTGTCCTTCTTCGTGCAGGAGATCGGACCGGTGGTCTACAACCGCGCCGTCGCCGACGTGCAAGAGCGGATCCAGGCCCGCGTCATGGATCTGGACATCGAGGTGCACGAGGAAGAGTTTCAATACTGGCGCGCCTGCGACCCGGCTTCCGGCAAGGCCGGGCGCCGCTGAAATTCGCCCGATGCCGCCGAAGGTGCGCTTGCAGCGCCGCGGCACCCTGTCGTACAAACTCGTACCGCCTCTTTCACCGCACCAGGAAGAACCCGCATGACTTCGACCACCGTCCTGAAGCCGGCCAGCGAAATCGCCGCCGCCAACCCGATTCGCCTGCCGAACGAGAGCGCAGAGTACCGCCAGGCACGCACCGCGCTGCTGGCCGAGGAAATCGAGCTTCGTCGGCACATCGAACGGGTCGCCGCCCAGCGCCGGGCCCTGCCGCCCGGCGGCGCGATCCCGAAGAACTATCGATTCGAAGGCGCCGCCGGGCCGGTCGATTTCGAGGCGCTCTTCGGCGACAAGGACACGCTGATCGTCTACAGCTTCATGTATGGCCCGAAGCGCAAGTCGCCATGCCCGATGTGCAGCGCACTGATGGCGGGTTGGGACGGCGAGGCCGTGCATGTCGAGCAGCGGGCCTCGCTGGTGTTCACCGCGCGATCGCCGATCGATCGAATCATGGCGCTGCAGGAAGCGCGCGGCTGGAAGCGCCTTCGGCTCTATTCGGATTCCGAAGGCAGCTTTACCCGCGACTACGTGAATCCGGAGGATGGCGACTCGCCGGCCTTCAACGTCTTCACCCGGCGGGACGGCACGGTCCGGCACTTCTGGACGTCCGAGATGTACGGCGGCAGCGCCGACCCCGGGCAGGACCCGCGCGGCGCACCCGACCTGATGTCGCTCTGGACCATCCTGGACAGCACGCCCGAGGGCCGCGGCGCGGACTGGTATCCGAAGCTCGACTACAGCTGAGGCGAACCGCCACCGACCCTTGACCCGCCGCATCGACGCCTACAGCCTTCGCTTGTTCGTCGCGACCGCGCGCGCCGGATCGATCGTCCGTGCCGCAGCCGCCGAGCACATCGCCGCCTCGGCGCTCAGCCGGCGCCTCGCCGATCTCGAGCATGCATTCGACACGCCGCTCCTGGTGCGTTCGGCTCGCGGCATCGAGCTCACCGATGCGGGCCGGCTGGTGCTGGCTCGCGGCGAGAGCATCGGCGACCAGCTCGATGCCTTGCTGCGCGAGGTGCAGAGCGAAGGCGGCGAGCTGCGCGGCACGGTGCGGCTGCATGCCAACATGTCCTCGGTCGTCGGCTTCCTGCCGGAGCGCTTGCAGCGTTTCAAGGCAGCGCATCCCGGCGTCACGGTGCTGCTGCAAGAGCAGGACACCCGCGAATCGATGCGAGCCTGCCTGGATGGCCGTGCCGACGTCGGCGTCGGTGTCTCCGATGACTCGTCGCCAGGGCTGGAGACCTGGCGTTTCGCGAGCGATCCGCTGCAAGTCGTCATGCCGGCCGGCCATGCGCTGGCCGGGCGCAAGAGGATCCGGTTCGAGCTGGCGCTGCAACATGCGCTGATCGGCGTGCATGCCGGCGGCGCGCTCGACCGCACCTTGGTCTCACGGGCGCAGGAACTCGGCCGAAGCTTCGAGCCGACCGTTTCGGTCAGCAGCTTCGATGCGGTCTGCCGGATGGTCGAGGTCGGCCTGGGCATCGCGATCGTGCCGCAGAGCGCCGCCACCGCGTACGCCGGCTCCGCCCACTTCGTGCGCAGGTCGTTGGACGAAGGCTGGGCGGCACGCACGCTCGACCTCTACGCCCTGCGCAAGACGCCGCAGCCGCGACTGGTGACAGCGCTGGTCGATGCACTGAAAGGGTAAACACGGATCTCGCGATTCGCGCGATCCCCCTTGCCCAGCCAGCGCTACCCGGCGCGGCGTGGGCAAGAGAAGATCGGGCATGCCAGACGCGATCCCACCGTCCACCGAATCGCTCCGTTTCGACCCGCGCATCCTGTACCTTGCCGAGTTGCCCGACGCCGCGAGGCAGGTGCTGGGCGGCGAGGTCGTCACCCGCGCAGAAGCCGGCCGGCTGCGCGACGATGTCTCGACCGACGAAATCACGCCGCTGCCGATCCTGACCCACTTCGACGCAGCGCTAGGCCGCTATCCCTACACCGGCTTCACCGCCGGCGGCGAACAGCCGATCGGACCGGATGCGATCCGGCGGTCCGGCATCGAGGTCGTGGTCGCAGGCAGGCGCTACGGCAAGGGCTCGTCGCGCGAGCACGGCCCGGCGGCGGAAAAGCTGGCGGGCGTTCGGCTCGTCATCGCCGAAAGCTTCGAGCGCATCTACCGCCAGAACGCAGACAACATCGGCCTTTTCACCTCCACCGACTTCGGCCTGGTCGATCGGATCGCCCGCGGCGAGGCGATACCCGTCGGCGACCTGGTCGCCGGTCGCGATGCGCTGGCGGCAGCCATCCTGCAGAGCGGCGGGCTGCTCGCGTTCGGCCAGCGCTTCATGCGCAACATCGAGCCCGCCGGCGATGTGGCCGATGGACCGCCGCGAACCCTGTTCGAGAAGATCGTGGCCCGTCATGCGCTCGCCACCGAACTCACCTCCGCGCATCCCGCACCCGGCGACGGTGCTTTCGTGCGAGCCGACTGGCGCTTCATCCACGAGTACTACACCGGCATGGCCGCGCACATGCTCGGCGCGACCTTCGGCGACGGGCTCGCATTGCGCGACCCGGCATCGATCGTGGTGTTCGAGGACCACACGTCCTATGTCGAGGAAAGCCCGGCGCACGTGCGCGGCGGGCTGGTGGCCAACGTGCATCGCATGGTCGAGGCGCAGCGCGAGTTCGCCGCGCGACACGGGTTGCGGGGCCACCGCACCCTGACCGAGCAGGAAGCCGCAGCCGACGACGGCAGCAACCGGGCCGGCATCTCGCACGCCATGATGGCGGAGCATTACGCCTTGCCGGGGCAGCTGGTGGTCGGCACCGATTCGCACACGCCGCACAGCGGTGCATTGGGCTGCGTGGCCTTCGGCGTGGGCACCACCGACATGGCGAATGCCTTCGTGACCGGCGCGGTGCGCCTCACGGTGCCCGAGTCGCTGCTGGTGCTGCTCGATGGCCAGCTGCAGCCCGGCGTGACCGCGAAGGACGTGGTGCTGCACCTGCTGGCATTGCCCGCGCTCAAGGCGGGGGCGGGGCTCGGCAAGGTGTTCGAATTCGCCGGCGAAGCGGTGGCGCGGATGTCGACCGACGAACGCGCCACGCTCACCAACATGACGGCCGAGCTGGGCGGCTTCACCGGCATCGTCGCCCCGGATGCCGAAACACAGCGCTTCTTGCGCGAGCGGCGCGGCATCGAGTTCGAGATCGAGCCCTGGATGTGCAGCGACGAAGGCGCCCGCCGTGCCGACACGCTGCGCGTCGATTGCGCCGCCGTTCCCGCGATGGTCGCGGCGCCGGGGGACCCCGGCAACGGCTTGCCGCTCGCCGCGCTGGCCGCACCGGTTCGCATCGACATCGCCTATGGCGGCTCCTGCACGGCCGGCAAGCGCGAGGATTTCGATCACTACCATGCGGTGCTGCGGTGGGCGGCCGACCGGGGCCTGCGCGTCGCGCCGGGCGTCGAGCTGTTCCTGCAGTTCGGCACCACGGCCGTGCGGGATCACTGCATCGCCGCCGGCTACATGGACGCGTTCGAAAAAGTCGGTGCCCGGATGTTGCAGCCGTCTTGCGGCGCCTGTGGCAATTGCGGGCCGGGCGGCTCGGTATCGAAATCGCAAGTGACCGTGAGTGCCATCAACCGCAACTTCCCGGGTCGCGGCGGCCCGGGCCAGGTGTGGCTCGCGAGCCCGCCGACGGTGGCCGCGAGCGCGATCGCCGGCGAACTGCTTTCCTTCGACGCGCTTCGAAACCGCGAGTCCGCGCTCGTCGGCTGAAGTGCGCAAGCAGAATCATCACAATCGAACGACAACCCCAGGAGACCTCATGACTTCTCATCTCGACCTTTCGCGCCGTTCGCTGCTGGCCGCATCGCTCGCCGGCATGGCCGGCGGCCTCTTTCCGCTGGCCGCATCGGCTCAGTCCGGCACCGTCAAGTTCATCCTGCCGAACGCGACCGGCTCCGGCGTCGACGCCATCACCCGTGCGGCCCAGCCGGCACTTTCGAAGGCGCTGAACGCCTCGGTGGTGGTCGACAACCAGCCGGGCGCCGGCGGCGTGGTCGGCCTGCAGGCGCTGGCACGCTCGGCACCCGACGGCAACACCTTGTCGATCGTCTCGAACAACGTGGTGATCTTCCCGAGCGTCCTCAAGTCGCTGCCCTTCGACATGCCGGGCGACTTCACGCCGATCTCGGTGATCGGCGCCACGCCGATGGTGCTGGTGGTCAATCCGGCGAAGGTGTCCGCCACCAACAGCAAGGAGTTCATCGCGCTGCTCAAGAGCAAGCCGGGCGAGCTCAACTTCGCTTCCGGCGGCAACGGCACCATCCTCCACCTCGCGACCGAGCTCTTCCTCGAAGAAGCCGGCGTCAAGGCCAAGCACATTCCCTACAAGGGGGTCGGTCCGATGGTGACCGACATGATCGGCGGCCAGGTCGAATTCGGCACCGCCGCCTTGCCGAGCCTGCAGCCACACATCCGAAGCGGCGCGTTGCGCGCGATCGGGGTCTTGACGCCGCAGCGCGTGGCGGCCGCGCCCGACATCCCGACCTTTGCCGAGCAGGGCCTGCCGAAGTTCGTGGTGGAGGCCTGGTTTGCGTTGATCGGGCCCAAGGGCATGAGCAGCGCCAACGTGGCGAAGGCGCATGAAGCGTTGGCCGTGGCCTTCGCCGACCCGGCGGTCAAGGAAGCCATGACCAAGCAGGGCAACACCATCACGATCAGCAGCCCGGAACAGGCGCAGGCGGCCTTCCGGAGCGAACTCGCGAAGTACGCGGCGCTGGTGAAGAAGGCGGGGATCGAGCCGCAATAGGGGCGGCGGCCCGAAGCTGGCTAGCGCTGCAGGAAGGCCGGCACCGGCCGTCCTTGCGACGCCAGGAAATCCATCATCGGCTGCACCACGGCCCGGACGGCGGCGCGCGCGCCGACCCGTTCGCGCCAGGCCATAAGCCTCGGCGTCGCGTCGGTCATGCCGGCACCCTTGCGTTCGGCGAACACCTGGGCCATGTAGAAGGCGATGTCCGCATAGGAATAGTCGCCGGCCAGGTAGTCCCGGTCCGCCAATGCCGATTCGAGTCGTGCGTAGAAGCCGGCACAAGCCGCGCAAGCCTTGCGGGCGGCCTCGCCTTGCAGGTCGTCCTGCAGGCCCATCAAGCGGATCACCTGCGGAAAGAACACCTCGTCCGACGGGTGCTCGAGCTGCCGGGCGCGGGCGCGATCGGCGGGCGATGCCGGCCAGAGCGGCGGTTCGGGCGCGATGTCTTCGAGGTACTCGAAGATCTGGGTCGAATCGAAAATCTCCACACCGCCGTCGATCAGCACCGGCACCTGTCCCTTCGGATTGATCCGCAGCACCTCGGGATGCTTCGGCCGATAGAAGTCATCGCTGTCGAAAGGCACCATCTCGACGTCGATGGCGATGCCTTTCTCGCGCGCTGCAATTTCGGCCTTGGCGCCGAACATGCTGAGCGGACCGCTCAGGAGCTTCATCAGTCGATCTTCGCGCCGGAGGCCTTCACCACCACGCCCATGTTGTCGTAGTCGGCGCGCAGCAGCTGCTGGAACTCCTCGGCGGTGCCGCTCCTCGGCTCGACCCCGAGGCGCGTGAAGCGCTCCTTCATCGCGGGTTCGGCCATCACCTTGTTCATGGCTGCATTGATCTTGTCGATATCGGCCTTGGGCGTGCCGGCCGGTGCCAGGAGGCCGATCCACGAATCGAAGTCGTAGCCGGGGAGACCGCTCTCGGCCACGGTCGGCAGGCTGGGCAGGAAGGGGCTGCGCGACTTGCCGGTGGTGGCGAGCAACTTGGCGCGAGCGTCGCTCTGGTAGCCCATCACGCCGATGCTCGACGAGATCACCGCCTGCACCCGGCCGGCCAGCACCTCGTTGACCGCCTCGCCGGTGGACTTCATGGGGATGTGCGTCATCTGCAGCCCGGCCTTGGCCAGGAACGATGCCATTGCAAGATGGGTGGCGCTGCCGTTGCCGGCCGAGGCGTAGTTGTACTTGCCCGGGTTGGCCTTGACCACGCGGATGAAATCGGCGGTGGTCTCGACCTTGAGGTCGCTCGCCGCCATCAGCGCGTAGCCGGCGTTGCCGAGGTTGGCCACGCCGACGAAATCCTTGGCGGTGTCGTAGGGCAGCTTGCCGTACAGGTGGCCTGCGATGTTGTGGCTGGCCGCGGCCAGCACCAGGGTGTTGCCGTCCGGCGGCGCTTTCGCGACCAGCGCCGCGCCCACGGTGCCGCCCGCGCCCGCACGGTTCTCGACGATGGCGCTCGCGTTCAGCGCGGCGCCCAGCTCGTTGTTGATCGAGCGCGCAACCGTGTCCTGCACGGCGCCGGTGCCGAAGGGCACCACGATGCGGATGACGCGCTGCGCGTTTGCAGCGGGCGCGGTGCCGAGCGCGACGACGGCGAGCAGGGCGGCGGAGGCGAGAGCGGCGAAGGAGCGGCGTTGAAGGGTGGGCTGGTGCATGGTGCGCGGGTCTTTCGGTGATGGGGTGGGGTCGTTCGGAAGGAGGGTGTCAGGCGGCAGGCATCCAGCGCTCGACCAGCTTCACGAAGTAGCTCGCGCCGATCGGGATGATCTCGTCGTTGAAGTCGAACGAGGTGTTGTGGATGATGCAAGGCCCGGGCCCGTGGCCGTCCAGCCGATGGTCGCCGTCGCCGTTGCCGAGAAAGGCGTAGCAGCCCGGCCGCACCATCAGCATGTGCGCGAAGTCCTCGGCGCCCATCACGGCCGGGAAGTCGTCGGTCACCATCGGGTTGCCCACCACCTCGCGCATCACGGCGGCGGCGAAGCGCGCCTCGGCCGGGTGGTTGACCACCGGCGGCGAGGCACGCACGAAGCTGACCTCGGCGCTGCATTCGTGTGCCGCGGCGATGCCCGCGGCCAGCGCACGAACGCGCTCCTCGATGCGGTCGAGCGCGGCGATCGAAAAGGTGCGCACCGTGCCGCCGACCGTGGCCACGTCGGGAATCACGTTCGGCGCGTCCGAGCCCTGCAGTTGGGTGACCGCGAGCAGCGCGCGCTCGGTGCTGGAGATGACACTCGGAACCACGGTCTGGAGCGCCTGCCCCAGCGCGATCACGGCCTTGACCGGATCGATGCCGGTGTGCGGCATCGAGGCATGCGTGCCGCGGCCGCGCAGGGTGATGCGGTAGGTGTTGCTCGACGCCATCAGCGCACCGGGGTTGAGCGCGAATCGGCCGACCTCGCCGACCGGGAAGTTGTGCAGCGCGAAGACCGCGTCGCACGGGAATCGCTCGAAGAGGCCGTCCTCGATCATCTTCCGCGCGCCGGCCTTGCCCATCTCTTCGGCGGGCTGGAAGATGAAGTGAACCGTGCCGTCGAATGCGGTGGCCTGGCGAGACAGGTGCCACGCTGCCGCGAGCAGCATGGTGGTGTGGCCGTCGTGTCCGCAGGCATGCATGCGGCCGGCGTTCTTCGACTTGTGCGCGAACTCGTTGGCCTCGGTGAGCGGCAATGCATCCATGTCGGCCCTGAGGCCGATGGTGCGTTCGCTGCTGCCGCGCCGGAGCACGCCGACGAGCCCGGTGCCCGCGATGCCGCGGTGTACCTCGATGCCCCATTCGGTCAGGAGCGCGGCGACCTTCTCCGAGGTGCGGTGTTCTTCGAAGCCCAGTTCGGGATGGGCGTGGATGTCGCGACGGATGTCGACGAAGCGGCTGATGTCCGCAAAAGAATCTGCAATGTTCATGCGCCGATTCTGGCTGCATCGCATCGCCCTGCCAATGCGGCCGCACCCGCGGCGGGGAGGGCGTTCGCTAGGCCCGGCGCCAGGCCCGGCCCACCGCCGCGGCCAGCCACAGCGACAGGCGCCTTTTTGCAAGCACGGCAACCGGCAAGGTGCGAAGCGGCCCATCGGCGAAGCGGTAGAACCACTGGATCGCGACGCCGGGCGGATGCCCCCGGAGCGCCTGCCGAAGATGCCGGCCCTGCCAGGGCTTGGCGGCGCCGACCGCATGCGACAGGTAGTGCCCGCCAGGCGCGAAGTCCATCGCCTCCGGCCCTGCGGTATCGAGCCGCGCGTCGCAGAGCGTCAGCGCGTAGTTGAGCGCATCCTCGTCGGTCGAATGGAACAGGTGGGTCGGCTGGCCGAGCTTGCGCTGGCGCAGCGCGTTGCCGGCATGGGCCGCGATGATTTCGCAGATGCGCTGCCAGTGCTGCAGGAAGCCGATTTGCGCCCGAGGCACGCCAACGAAGCCGCTGTTGTAGTAGCGCCCGAGTTCCCGCGCCGCACATTCGCCGCGCGCCTCGAAGAATTCCGCCCACAAGAGCCGTTTTGGATGTCGCGGCGGTAGCGAGCAATTGATGTCCTCGACCAGCGCGATGGCATCGCCGGCCAGCCGGGCCGCCACCTCGTGCCAACCGCATTTGACGACCAGGTCGGGGTCGAGATACGCGATGGCGTCGGCGTCCGGCGCGTGGACTTCGAGCACCTCGCGCATGAAGCTCGGCTTGTGATAGTTGAGGCTCACCGGCGGATCGAGCGCGATGGCGCGCAGCGTGAGGGACGGTGTCACCCGAAGGCTCGACCGGCCGGCGTCGAAGCCGGGATGTCCCGTGATCCAGGAGGGCAGCGGCCCGCGGTGCCCGACCCAGACGATGCCCTGGTAGCCGGCAGCCGAAAGTGAATTGACGAGCGCCGCCACGCCGTGGTGGTAATGGCCTTCGAACAGGGTGCAGAGGGTGGCTTTCATCCTCCCCGGATGATCTCGCGCGGCAGCGCCTCGGGCCGAATCAAAGCGGGGCGAACCGCGGCAATGTGCCGGGTTCGCCCGCGATTTTTCTTCAGGCCGCCAATGCGACCGGCGAGGTGGCTTGCGCGGCCGCGTCCGAGCCGGAGGCGGCCGCCGCTCGGCTATTGCGCCGGCCCGCGGCCTGCACGAACTGCGGCTGGAAGCAGCGCCGGCTGCCGTCTGCGAATTCGATCGTGACCGACACCGCATCGGCGCTCACCACCATGCCGGCGCCGTAGCGCTTGACCTTGACCGGATCGCGCGGCGAGAAAACCGGCTCTGGCATCTTCGGCGGCTCGGCCTTGCGCAGCACCGGCTGGTTCGGGTCGACCACGATCGGTGCCTTGAGCGCGGCCTCGTGGCGCGCGATGCGGCGGCAGTTGTCGCAGGTGCCGCAGCGCGCCTTGGGGGTTTCCTCCTCGAGGTGGGCCAGCAGAACCTGCCAGCGGCATTGCCCGGTCTGTGCGTAGAACACCATGCGTTCCAGCGTGGCGCGGTCGTGCTCCCGGCGCTCTTTGTAGGTCTCGACCATGGCTTCGAGCGCGTCCGCCGCCAGTTCGGGGCGAAGCAGCTTCAACCGGCCATCGCGGCTGCGCGACACGATCCGCTGCTGAACCAGGAGGGCGAGCGCGACATGCACCTTGCTGCGCGGCACGTCGAGCCGGTCCTGCAGCGCGGCGAGCGACCAGGCCCGGGTGCCGGCTTTCAGCGGCTCGGCCCGATCGACGCGATCGCCGCGATCGACGCGATCGACGCGATCGACATCGTGTTGCTCGTCGCCGGCGCCGTCGCCGACCTCGTCGATCGACTTGCCGCTTTCGACTTCCGGCGGCTCCGAATGCAGGGCGCGATAGAGCGCGTCGAGATCCTTGATCTCCGGATAGCGGCCGGCCAGAAAGAACTGCTGCACCGCCTTGTCTCGCTGCCGGAACAGCAGGGTGCATTTCGACACCTCGCCATCGCGGCCGGCCCGGCCCGACTCCTGGTAGTAGGCGTCGAGGCCGGAAGGCATCTGGTAGTGCAGCACGAAGCGGATATCGGGCTTGTCGATGCCCATGCCGAATGCATTGGTCGCGACCATCACCCGGACTTCGCCGGTCATGAAGGCTTCCTGGACCGCGGCCCGGTCGGCCGCGCCCCGCTTGCCGTGGTAGAGCCCGACCGAGACGTTCGCCTCCAGCAGCGCCGCATGCACGGCTTCGGCAGCCTTGATGGTCGCGGCGTAGACGATGCCGCTCCCGGCCGTGTTCTGCACCAGCATCAGCGCGCGTTCGAGCTTCTCTTCTTCCGAGGCCATCTGCTCGACGGCATAGTGCAGGTTCGAGCGGAAGGTGCCGGTGTCGATCAAGCCCGAAGCCGGGATGGCGAGCCGCTTCATGATGTCCTGGGCGACCTCGTCGTTGGCGGTCGCGGTCAGTGCGAGCAGCACGGGACTGCCGAGCGCCTCGACTGCCGGGCCGATGTCGAGGAAGGCAGGACGAAAGTCGTGGCCCCACTGCGAGATGCAGTGCGCCTCGTCGACCACCATCAGGTTCGGCGGCCGCTCTTGCAGCAGCTTCATGAACGCGGCGTCCGCCAGGCGCTCGGGCGTGGTGAGCACGATGCGTGCGCTGCCGTCGACCAATGCCTTTTCGGCCGCGTGGATGTCTTCCGCCGCGACCTGGCTGTTGAACTGCACCGCATTGACGCCCAGGCGCTGCAGCTTCTCGCATTGATCCTTCATGAGCGCGATGAGCGGCGACACGACGACCGTGAGGCCGCCCATCAGCACCGACGGCAATTGATAGCACAGCGACTTGCCGGCGCCGGTCGGCATCACGGCCAGGGTGGACTGCCCGGACAGCACGCGATCGATCACGCGCTGCTGCCCGGCGCGAAGCCGCCGGTGGCCGAAGACCTCGCGCAGGACCTTGTCGCGTTCCTTCGCCCGGTCGGCTGCGAGTGGCGACGCGTCGGGCTTCGAGCGGGACCCGCGCTTCGAATCACCTTCGGTAGCTGGCTTGGGCCCCACGGCGGATTTCGGCATCTCTGCTTCAGCTCCGTTCCGCGCCGCCCACCGGGTCGGCATCTTCGTCTTCGTCTTCTTCGTCGGTGTCGTCCGGGACCGCGAGTTCGTCGACCGAGGCCGCGGCCGGATCGTCGACCTCGTCGGTCACGCTGTCAGCGTCCGTCGGCACGGTGCCGATGCGGTCGGGGAGGATGTCGGCACCGTCCTCGAAGCCCTCAGAGCCGGCCGACGCGCGCTCGCCGGTGCCGGCCGCATCGGAGTCGCTGCCGTGTGCGATCGGGAGCGCGCCTTCGGTTTCTTCGTCCATCGGCTGCGCGCGACCCGCATCGCTCTGCACGTCGCTGCCGCTGTCGCTGGTGTCGCTCGGGCCGAGCGCGTCGATGTCGTTGCCGCGCGGCGTGACCGGCACGTGGTCTCCGCCGAGGATGCTGCTGGTGGCCATGGATGTTTCCTTTCGATTGAATCGATTCACTCTGGCAGAGCTGATTTGCGGCGGCGTGTGAGAAGCGGCCCACGCGTGCTGTCGGCGGGCGGGCAGACCCGGATTCGAACCCCGTGCCGGGCGGCAGATAATTCGGCGCTTCGAAACCGAGGAGAGATCGATCGTGCCCAACTTCAACGAGTCCCGCATCCGCTTGTCCCTGACCGCTTGCGCCATCGCATCCGCCGCCCTGCTCCTGGGCGGCTGCAACACCGTGCGATCGATGCGCGGCGAAAGCACCGCCGCCCCTGCCGCTTCGGCACCCGCGGCCTCCGCATCCACCGCCTCCGGCGTGAAGCCCGGCATGGACGCTCGCGGCAATGTCGTGGATTCGTCCAAGATCGAAGCCGGCAGCGGCCGCACCGTCAAGGGCATCAACGACTACGAAGGCGAGATCACCGGCAACCCGGCGCCCAACAGCCGGTTCGCCCGGCTCCAGATCGGCATGTCGACCCGCCAGGTCCAGGACATCGCCGGCCAGCCGACCGACCAGGGCGCCTACATGACCGGCAAGGCCTGGATCCCGTTCTATTTCGGCGCCGACCGTCATCGCTTCGAGATGGTCTACAAGGGCCAGGGCCGCCTGATCTTCGCCGGCGGCGGCATGGGCGATTATTCGAGCGGCAACCTGATCTGGATCATCCACAACGCGAACGAAGGCGGCTACCGCTGAGTCGCCGGGCTGCTCGCCTGATCGCCTGATCGCCTGATCGCCTGATCGCTTGCCGGCTCGTTCAGCCCGTCAGCCGAGCCAGCGGGGCATGCCCTGCACCAGCAGCAGGCCGATCAGTCCCTGCACCGTGACGCAGAGCCACATCAGCCCCGTGTTGTCGAGCGTCGCGCGAGCGTCCGAGCGCAGCTTGCCCGCCCACGAGCGGGCGAGCAGGTAGCCACCCATCAGCCACAGCACCGCCAGGTGGAAGCCCTGGTAGAAAAGCAGCGTGCCGACGGTCGCGCTCCAGGCCTGGTCGACCGGGTCGAGCCCGGCGCCGACATGGCCTGCCAGGTCCAATGCGAACCCGCCGGCGGTCGCCAGCATCGCGAGCAGCACCGCCGCGCGCAAGAAGCGTTGTCGACGAGGCTCGTCGCTGCGAAGGATGCGGGTTGCCACCAGCATCGAGCCCGCGCCGAGCAGCAACAGCAACGACGAGCCCAGCGGCCACCCGGTCGAGGGCAGCGCTGCGCCGGGTGGTGGGCACACGTCCGCCGCCATCGAGACGTGGACGTGCGCGAACACGAAGGACGCGAAGATCGTCATGTCGACCGCCACCAGCACGATGGTCGCCCACCATGAATGCGAGCGCGCGCCGGTGCCGCCGACCGGCAGGTGGACGCCGGTCGCCACCTCGAAGGTCGGCGTCGGCGAAGGCTGGTCGCTGCCCCACAGCCAGACGAAGATGGCCACGATCGCGAACAGCCCGAAGAGGATGGCCAGCAGGTATTGCTCGGCCGTCAGCAGCAGGAAGAAGCCGGCGGTGCCGGCCGCCGCGCCGAAGGGCCACCAGCCGTCGGTCGGCAGCCGGAGCAGGTGCAGCGGCCTGGCATCGCGCACGCTGGTGACCAGGGTCTCGCGTCCGCCGAAGGCCGTGCCGGGCAGCCAGTGGCGGCCGCCCTCGACCTCGCGCGGCAGTTCGGGCTGGTCCCAGAGCGGATCGCGCGAACGGATCTCCGGAATGCTGTAGACGCCGTACTCGCGCGTCGGCAGCCATTCGAGCGTGCTGCCGTTCCAGGGGTTGCCATGGTCCTTCTCGGGCCGGCGCATCACCCGGATCGCATCGACGAAGAACAGCAGCACGCCGAGCGCGAAGGCGAAGGCGCCGATGGTCGACAGCAGGTTGAGCCCGTTCCAGCCCAGGTCGCCCGGGTAGGTGTAGACCCGCCGCGGCATGCCGAGCAGGCCGGTGATGTGCATCGGGAAGAAGCTCAGGTTGAAGCCGCCGAACATCAAGCCGAAGACCCACTTGCCCCAGCCTTCGGACAAGCGATGGCCGTTGTAGATCGGCGCCCAGTAGTAGAGCCCGGCGAACACCGGGAACACCATGCCGCCGATCAGCACGTAATGGAAGTGCGCCACGATGAAGTAGCTGTCGTGCGCCTGCCAGTCGAAGGGCAGCACCGCCACCATCACGCCGGTGAGTCCGCCCAGCACGAAGATGAAGTGGAAGCCCAGCAGGAAGAGCGTCGGCGTATCGAGCCGCACCTTGCCGCGCCAGAAGGTGGCGATCCACGAGAACACCTGGATTCCGCTCGGTATCGCCACCAGGAAACTGGCCGCCGAGACGATCGCGAGCGAAAGGCCGCCGAGCCCCGCGGTGAACATGTGGTGCGCCCAGAGCGCGAAGCTGATCACGCCGACCCCGATCAGCGCATACACGATGCCGCGGTACGCGACGAGCGGCGTGCCGGCGAGGGTCGGGACCATCATCGAGACCATGCCGGCGGCCGGCAGGAAGATGATGTAGACCTCCGGATGGCCGAAGAACCAGAAGAGGTGCTGCCACAGCAACGGGTCGCCGCCCCGCGCCGGTATGAAGAAGGGCCAGTCGAAGGCGCGTTCGAGTTCGAGCAGCGTGGTGGCGGCGATCACCGCCGGAAACGCGAAGACGATCATCAGCGCCGTCACCAGCATCGCCCAGGCGAACACCGGCATCTTCATGAGCGTCATGCCCGGCGCCCGGGTGAAGAGGATGCCGATGATGAGTTCGATGGCGCCGGCAATCGCCGAGATCTCGATGAAGCCGATGCCCAGCAGCCACCAGTCCGCGCCGCGGCCGGGCGAGAACTCCTTGCTGGTGAGCGGCGGATACATGAACCAGCCGCCGTCCGGCGATTGGCCGAAGAAGAGCGTGCAGAAGAAGGCCAGGCCGCCGATCGCATAGGCCCAGAAGGCGTAGGCCGAGAGCCGCGGAAACGGCAGGTCGCGGGCGCCCAGCATGCCGGGCAGCAGGTACACCGCGACCGCCTCGACGATCGGCACCGCGAACAGGAACATCATCACGGTGCCGTGCATCGTGAAGAGCTGGTTGTAGGTTCCGGCATCGATCAGGTCGTTGTCCGGCACCGCCAGCTGGGTGCGCATCATCAATGCCAGCACGCCGGCCAGCACGAAGAAGATCATGGCGGTGGCGACATAGAAGACGCCGATCTCGGTGTTGTTGACCGCCGCCAGCCTGCGCCAGCCCTTCGGCGGCTCCCAGGCGCGTTCGAGCGCCTCGCGCTCGCCTTCGGGGCGCTGGCCGCCCGAAGGCAGCTCGGCCCGGCGATCTGGGTCTCCCGACAGTTGCGCGGAAAGCTCGGTCATGCGCGGAGGGCGGCTTCGTACTGGTCGAGCACCGCTTCGGGATGGAAAGGCGCCACATGTGCCGCGGCCTCGGCCTGCATGCGCGAGCGCATCTCGTGGTCGGACAGCAGCGAGCGGATCGCGATGGCCAGTGCCTCCGGGTTTTCGGACGGCACCGTGATGCCGCACGGCCCGATCGCTTCGGGCAGGCCGCCTTGCCGGCTCGCCACCACCACGCAGCCGCAGGCGATCGCCTCGATCGCGACCAGGCCGAAGGCCTCCACCGGCTCGGGACGCGATGGCACCACGATCACCTTGTGCCGGCGCAGCTCGTCGCCGACCGCGCGGCCGCGCAGCATGCCTCGCCAGGTGACGAGGTGCTCGACGCCGAGCCGGCGGGCGCGCTCTTCGAGCGCCGGCCGTTCGGGACCGTCGCCGACCACGGTGAGCGTCGGCGGCGAAGGCTCCGACTTCAGCCGGGCGAGGGCTTCGATCAATACGTCGAGTCCCTTGGCTCTCACCACGCGGCCGAGGAACACGAGGTCGAGCGGGCGCGTCGCCGCGTTCTCGACCGCCGGCGGATGAAACGTCGCCACGTCGTACGGATTCGGCATCACCTTCGAAGGCGCGCTCGCGGTGCTCGCCAGGTAGCGCGACACCGTGTAGAGCCGGGCCAGGCGCAGGCTGGCCAGCTTGACCCGATCGGACAGGCTCGTGCTGCCGTCGGGACGGCCGACCGGCGTGTGGTTGACCAGCAACCAGGGCCGGCGCAGCAGGCCGAGCGCCAGCGGCCAGGCGAGCCGGAGGCTCACGTTGGACTGGATCACCGCATCGGACCAGCAGAGCGCCCGCCAGAGCTGCGTGCCGGTGGGTTGGCGAAGGATGTCCTGCTCACCCGGAACCATGCCCGCCGTTCCCGCGCCGGCGTTGTTCGCCTGCGCGGCGGCCGCGCTGCTGGTCACCACGCGAACCTGGTGGCCACGCGCCTTCAGGCCGTCGTAGAGCAGTTGGCTCACGGTCTCGATACCGCCGATCCAGGGCGCATAGGCATATGAAAGCAACACGATCTTGAGTGAAGGGCCGCGCGGTCGAGGGGTTTGCATATCGCTCAAGAAAGGAAATCGTGATGGCCGGGTGCGGCAATGTTAGATGGGCGGGCCGGCTGTCCCAGTCCCGGACGCTCCATGCCGCTCACCGAAGCTGGGCCAGCCAGGCGGCGATCGACGACAGGGTCTCCGCATCGAGCCGGCCGGCAGAGGAGGGCATCCGCGCCCCCGGCTTGAGTTGCTGGATGTGGGCGATCCAGGCTTCGAGCTGCTCCGGATCGTTGCCGATGGTGCCGGCGCCGAGCTGCAGCCGGCTGCCGACATGGGTCAGATCGGGTCCGAGGCGGCTTTGCTCGCTGACGCCGCGCACCGCATGGCAGGCGTCGCAGCGATTCGCCAGGAACGCATCCCGGCCGCGCACCAGTTCGGATGCCGGACGGGCCGCCGCCGGTCGCGCCTGCCCCGCGAGCCAGGCGTCGAACTCGGCCGGCGGCAAGGCCACCACCTGCAGGGCCATGCGTGCATGCTGGCCGCCGCAATATTCGGCGCACTGGCCGCGGAAGGTGCCGGGCCGGTCGGCCTGAAGTTGCAGGTGCTGCACGCGGCCGGGCAGCATGTCCATCTTGCCGCCGAGCGTCGGCACCCAGAAGCTGTGGATCACGTCGGCGCTCGACAGCCCGAAGAAGACCGGTCGGCCGACCGGTATGCGGATTTCGTTGGCAGTGCGGATCTCGGTGCCGGTGGCCGGATCGCTGTAGCGCACGTCCCACCACCACATGTTGCCGGTCACGCCGACGATCAGCGCATCCTTCGGCGGCATCGGCCGCCAGGGCGGCTTGTGCCACTGGCTGTAGAAGAAGAGGGCGATCAGCACCACGGTCGGGAACACCAGGCCGCCGCCGAGAACCCATGCGCGCTTCTGGGCACGGCTGAGCTCGGTCGGCCCTCGTCGCACCGCGAAGAACAGCAGCAGCATGGTGCCGGCGAAGATCAGCGCGGCGCCGATGGTCAGCACCAGGCTCACGTCGAGCAGCGTCTGGCCGACGGGGCCGGCGGCCTGCAATGCCGATTGGGCGCCGGGCTGGTTCATTCGAGCGACAGCAGGTAGGCGGCCATGTCGCGCGCATCTTCCGCCGAGACGCCCATCGACGGCATGGTGGTGTCCGGCACCAGCGACGATGGCGAGACGATCCAGCGTGTCAGCAGGTCGGGCCCGTTCGGCAGGTGGCCGGCGATGTAGCTGCGTCGTCCGAAGGCGGTGAGCGGCGGGCCGACGTCGGCACGGGCGATCGGAACCTCCGGAATGGCGTGGCAGCTGCCGCACTGGTATTGCGCGAGCAGCTGCCTGCCGCGCTCGACGCGGGCCGGTGGCGCGTCGGCGTAGGGAGCCGACCGCTCGGTGAAATCGTCGAGGCCGCAGCCCGCCAGCAGTGCGAGCGGCACGCAGGCGATCCATGCCGGTTCGATGAGGGCGCGCAATCCATGAGGCATCGACCGATTCTCGGGCCGTGAATGCGCGATCCACCGACAGCTGGGCACTGCACGCGCGTCGGACAATGCCGCGACGAATGACCGCCCTCCAGATCGCCAAGACCGTCTTCCTGACCCTGTTCGTGCTCGCCGTGGGCGCGGCCATCGGCGCCGCGGTGATGCTGTGGGGTGGGCTCTACAACGTGGCGGCGACGACCCAGCACACCCAGCAGGTCTATTCAGTGCTCGAATTGGCGATGCGGCAATCGGTCCGGCTGCGTTCCCGAAACATCGAGGTGCCGCCGCTGGACGACGAGCGCCTGCTGGTGCGCGGTGCGGCCTGCTACCGCGACAAGTGCGTGCAGTGCCACGGCGCGCCCGGCGTGGCGCAGGGCGACATCGGCAAGAGCATGCAGCCCCTCCCGGGGCCGCTGGTCGATGCACGGCAGCGCTGGTCGGCCAACGAGCTCTACTGGGTGACCCGGCACGGCATCAAGATGAGCGGCATGCCGGCCTGGGAGTTTCGGCTGGCCGAAGAAGACCTGTGGTCGGTGGTCGCCTTCCTGCAGAAGCTGCCCGACCTGACGCCGGCGCAGTACCGAAGCCTGTCGGCACCCGGATGGGCGAGTACCTCTGGCTCGGCGGGCACCCAATCGATCCCGACGCCGCCAGCCTGCGGACCCGCTGGCGCCAGCGCCGCCGCCTCCGCTTCCGCTGCCGCCTCCGCTTCCGCCCCCGCTGCCGGCGAACGGAGGCAAGACGCCGCGGTCGACGTCCGTCGCGGCGAGAAGGCGATGTACCAATACGCCTGCAATGCCTGCCACACGATTCCGGGCATCACCGGCTCGAACCCGCATGTCGGGCCGCCGCTCGCCGGCATCGGCCGCCGCACCCTCATCGCCGGGAGGTTGGCCAACACGCCGGACAACATGGTGAGGTGGCTCATGCACACGCAGGAGGTCGACCCCCTCACCGCCATGCCCGAGATGGGTCTGACCGAGCGCGACGCCCGGGACATCGCCGCGTTCCTGGCCACCCTCGATTGATTCCATCGATCGCTCCGCGACATGCCTAACTTTCGTTAGCGCCCGCGACATCGTTTGACGTCTTGCTTGGGGCCACTGTATGGTCCGCCTCGTGCAACATTCCTTGCACATCCAACTCCCCCTCTGCTGCAGCTCGATGGCTGGCCTGGAAAGGAGACTGCGCCGTGGTTCCAGATATCGCGCTCCGCCGAGCGATCGAGTCCGTCCAACAGCTGTCGGAACCGTCGCCGCCCTGGCAGGACATCCTGCGCGAAGCCCGAGCCGTGGTCGGCGGCGAGTCGGCCTGCTTCCTGATCTTCGAGGGTCGGCAGGTCGTCTCGCTGGAGCAGATCGGGGTCGACCCGGCGGCCGAGGCCGACTACATCCGTCATTGGCATCCGCAGGACATCCTGCTCCGGCCGGGCGTCGTCCGGCCATCGGGCAGCTGGCTCGACACCCAGCAGGTGCTCTCGCCGCAGGAGCTCCGGCGCAACGCCTACTACGTCGACTTCATGTGCAAGCACCGGCTGCGGCAGACCTTCGCCCTGGTGGTGGAGGATGGTCCCAACCGAACCGCGGCGATGAGCTTCCAGCGCGAGACGCCGACCGCCGGCAACGAAACGCTCGAATCGCCGGCCGTGGCCGCCTACGCGCGGGCCCTGCAGAAAGCGCTCGATCGGCGCCGCCAGTCGGCCGCGCATTGGCTGCAGTCGGTGGACATGGCCTTCGACAGCTTCGGCGAGGCCGCGAGCCTGGTGTCTGCCCAGGCCGCCGTGTTGTGGTGCTCGAACGGCTTCGATGAACTGCTCGGCGAACCGCCGCTCCTCACGGTGCGCGACGGGCGCTTCTGGCATCCGTCGCCGAGGGTGCACGAGATGCTGCTGGAAAGCATTCGGCGCGCCAGCCAGACGCCGCTGCCGCTGCGGCTCGCGGTGCCGGCCGGGCCGGGTGCGAGCCTCGGTGTCGAGCTGACGCAGGCGCCCGAATTGCTGGCCTGGAACCGCGAGCCCGCCGTGCTGGTGCGCTTGCGGCGACATCGCGATCGAGCGCTCGCACCCGAGACCTTGCGGATGGCCTTCGACTTGAGCGTGGCCGAGTCCAAGGTGCTGGCCGCCATGGCCGCCGGCCGGACGCCGGGTGAGTACGCCGAGGAAAACGCGCTCTCGGTCCATACCGTCAGGAAGCACATTGCGAATCTGATGAGCAAGATGCGCTGCACCCGTCACTCCGACGCGATCCGGATGGCGGTGTCGGTCAGCGCCGACTGAAGTCCTTCCGTCCGCCACCACACGGATTTCCCCTACACGCTTCGTCCAGCCGCGACGACGAGCGCGTCGAACTCATCGACAGAAGGTGCCTTCAGGTTTTTCATCCAACCACTTGCCTGCAGGGCAAGCAACACGAAGGAGCACACCATGGCGATCGACGACAAGAATCTATCGGACACCAACCGCACCACCGATGCGAACCGCGACCCGATCAGCGGCGCACCCGGCGCGCATCCGGTCGGAACGGGTGTCGGCGCAACCGGCGGCGCCTTGGCCGGAGCGGCAGCCGGCGCGGTGGCGGGGCCGATCGGCGCTGCCGTCGGACTGGTGGCGGGTGCGGTGGTCGGCGGACTCGGCGGCAAGGCTGTTGCCGAACGGGTCAACCCCACCGCCGAGGACGCCTACTGGCGCGAGAACTACAACGCGACCACGTACTACCAGCCCGGCCGTTCGTACGACGAATACCGGCCCGCCTACGAAATGGGCTGGGCCGGACGCGATGCCTACGACGGCCGCCGCTTCGACGATGTCGAGCCCGAGCTGGCGAAGGACTGGGACACTCGCCGCGGCAGTTCGTCGCTCGACTGGGACTCGGCTCGCAGCGCCAGCCGGGACGCCTGGGATCGTGCCGACCGCACCTACTACGGCGTCGGGCTGGCCGATGACGGCTCGGACGTGGTCGGCGACAACGGCGCCACCCGCAACGGGCTCTCGAACGACGACGTGGTCGACGTGCTCAACGACCTGCTCGAGACCTCGCGCGACGGCGAATACGGTTTCCGTGCCTGCGCCGAAGAAGTCGAGAACGCATCGATGAAGCAGGTCTTCGCGAGCCGCGCCGATTCGTGCCGCCAGGCTGCGGACGAGCTGGAGCAGGTGATTCGCCGCTACGGCGGCAAGCCAGCCGAAGGCGGCAGCGCCTCGGGTGCGATGCACCGCGGCTGGGTGCATGTAAAGGGCAGCGTCGGCGCCAACAGCGAGTTGTCGATCCTGGAGGAATGCGAGCGCGGCGAAGACACCGCGCTCGGCCGCTACCGCAAGGCGCTCAAGGAAACCAACCTGCCCGCGGACGTGCGAAGCATCATCGAGAAACAGGCGGAAGGCGCCCAGCGCAACCACGACCAGATTCGCGACCTGCGCAACGCGGCGCGTGCTCGCGATTGAGGCTGCGCAATCCATGAAAAAGGGCTGGTTCGACCAGCCCTTTTTTTTTGATCCGGCAAGCGTCGCATCAAGCCCGGCCGAGCAACTTCCGAACCTTGGTCTTGAGCGGGTTGTTGCCGAAGATGAATTTCGAGTACGCCACGAAGAGTCGCCGCGGAAGCAGCAATGCGCCGTAGTAGTAGATGCGGTATTGCCGCGGTCCGTTGACGGTGTCCGGATGGCGAAGCGCCTTCCAGAGCAGCCGCCGGTCCTTGCCCTTGCCGGCCAGCCACTTCTCCAGGAAGCACAGCCACAAATAGCCACCCTGGTCCTCGAGCCGTCGCCAGAGCGCCGACGCACCTGGCTGTCGCTTGTCCAGCTGCATGCGCAGCCATGCGTCGAACTTGACGGCACGCTTGCGGGTCGCCTCGATCTGGGCAAGCGACACCATCGAACCAGCCGAGGTCGAGGTCGAATGGACCCGGTAGCCGCCGAGCGGCGTTGCAACGAAGGCCACCGGGCTGACCAGCACGCCGATCGTGCACAGCTGCAGGTCTTGGTACATCAGTCGGTCGGGGTCCAGCGATCCGATGGCGTCGAGTACCTCGCGCCTGAAGGCCAGCATCGAGGCGGTCGCCAACACGGGCGCCGAGGCGGCGCGCAGGGTGTCAGCCGCCAACCAGCCTTGCGGTCCCTTTCCGCCTTCGTAATAGGGCGCCTGGCCGAGGTCCGGCTGTTGGTCCGAGAAGCGCGTCAATGGGTGATGCACCCAGCCGGGGTTCTGGCCATCTACCGGTTGCCGGAGGGCCTCGACCACACGCCGTGCCCGGTCGGGCGTCATGGTGTCGTCGCTGTCCAGGATGAGAACGACATCACCCGTGCAAGCGGCCAGCAGGGTGTTGGTCGCGACGCAGATTCCACCGTTGGCCTGCCGGATCACCTTGATCTGCGGATGACGCGAGCTGTACTCGTCCAGCAGGTCGAGTGAGTTGTCGGTCGATCCATCGTCCACCACGACGATCTCGGCTGCCGTGAGGCTCTGCGCCAGACAGCTGTCGAGGCAGGCGCCGAGGAAGCGCGAGTAGTTATAGCTGGTGATCGCAATGCTGATCCTGGGCGAGGAAGGCAGCGGGGGCAGCACCAGTGGCTGCAGTTGGATGACAGGTTGGATCGCAGGCGCCACGGTTTCCCAGAACGGTTGAATTGCTGAATGCGGTGGTTCGGAAGCGAAGTCACCGTGCCGCGTCGCGCTAGCTGCGAGCCGCGCGACCCAGGCATTCTGACCGTTCGAGATGTCGGGCGGCTAGCGTCGCCCGAGCAGCCTTCGTGCCTTGGCCTTGAGCGGGTTGTTGCCGAAGATGAATTGCGAGTACGCGACGAATGCGCTGCGCGGCAAGAACAGTGCGCCCGCATAGTAGATGCGGTACTGCCGGGGACCGGTGCGGGTGTCCCGGTGCCGCAGCACCTTGGCCAGCAGCCGGAGATCCTTCGCTCCCCCGGACAGCCACTTCTCGAGGAAGCACAGCCACAGATAACCACCCTGGTCGTCCAGCCGGCGCCAGAGCGACGAAGCGCCGGCGTTGCGCTTGTCGAGCTGCGCGCGCAGCCAGCCGTCGAAGCGCACCGCAGTCGCGCGGGTGGCCCTGATCTGGGTGAGCGACACCATGGCCCCTGCAGAACTCGAGGTCTGGTGAACCCGATAGCCGCCGAGCGCCTCGTCGATGTACGCGGCCGGGCTCAGCAAGGCGCCGATGGTTCGAAGCTGGATGTCCTGGTACATCAGGCGGTCGTCGTCCAGCGGACCGATCGCATCCAGCATCTCGCGCCGGAATGCGAGCGACGAGGCAGTCGCCAGCACGGGAGACGATGCCATGCGCAAGGCCAGCTCCGCGAGCCAGCCCTCCGGCCCCTTGCCGCCTTCGTAGTAGGGGCTGTAGCCCAAGCCCGATTGGGTGTCCGAGAACCGGTCGAGGAAGTGATGCACCCAGCCGGGCAAGTGGCCGTCGATCGGTTCGCGAAGCTTGGCAATGACTTTTTCGAGGCGCTCGGGGACCATCGTGTCGTCGCTGTCGCAGATCAGCACGACGTCGCCGGTGCAGGCCGCCAGCGCGGTGTTCGTCGCGGATGAGATGCCGCCGTTGACCTGTCGAATCACCTGGATCTGCGGATGCCGGGCAGCGTAGTCGGCGAGCACGGAGGGCGTCTCGTCGGTGGAGCCGTCATCCACCACCACGATCTGGTCCGGCTTGACCGTTTGCGCCAGGCAGCTCTCCAGGCTTTGCGGCAGGAAGCGCGCGTAGTTGAAGCAGATCATCGCGATGCTGACCTTCGGCGAGCTCGGAAGCGGTGGAAGCACCAAGGGCTGGAGAGAAGTGGCGGAAGGGCTTGCGGATGACACGGGCGTTCTGGGAGATGGATGGGTGGGGGGAAGCTCCCGAGCGAAACGCAGGCATCGACTCGGTCGATCGAGCACGAGCACGCACTCGATCGGGCGCTTCAGTAAAGGCGCTGCAGCTATGCGGCCTGCTACTTCTTCGCGAGGAACGCGGCCACCAGCGCATTGGCATGGCCATGGCCGATCTGGTGCTCCGACTTGAGTCGAGCGACGAGCTCCATGTGCTTGAGCGCACCAGCATCGCCGAGAAAAGCCATCCAGTGGGAGATGGGCTTGCCGTAGGTCTTCTCGATCGATGGAAAGTACGAGGCCGGGCCTTTTATTGGAGTCGTTGCCGTCATGAAGCGTCTTTCGATGCGGTGGGTCTGGTAGCGCCGTCGTCAAGCGGCCAAGGCCTTCATTGGGTCTCCTGGCCTGGTCGTGCCCTCAGGCATTTTCGCTGCCGGGGCGTGTGAAAGAGTACCTGTGAATATCGGTCCGCAGCTTCCAGCCCCTGGCTTCCCAGTAACTTTGAGCAACCAGGTTCTGACGGAGGACATCGATGTGGCTCTTGTGGATGCCCTGCCGCTCCAGCTCTGCCAGGCAGCATTCGACGAGGCGGGAAGCGATGCCGCGGTTGCGATGGCTGGCCAGAACGACCAGGTGCTGCAGGTAGCCGCGGCGGCCGTCGTGGCCGGACATGATCGAGCCGAGCAGGGCGCCGGTGTCGGTGTCGATTGCGACGAAGCTTAGGTCGGGGTTGCGCTTCAGGTAGCGCTGGGTTTTGAAATGGCGCTGCCCATTTGCAATCAATTCGCGAAAGCCTATTGGTCGCTGGAGCCGGAAGCTCTTTCACGGACTGCTATCAGCGCCGTGGTCGACGAGCGTTCTTCTGCAGTCGTCTTGAAAGCCTTTGCTCGCTCCGAGCACGTGCCAAGTCGGCCACCGACGGGCGCGTGAAGTACCGCCACAAGGCGCCCATGATGGCGATCACGACGAATCCCAGAACGATCCACGCTATTAATTCTGGGAGCCATGGCGCGGGATCTTCCCCATTGCTGCCGCCTCCGCCACGCCTACGCGCGTAGCTGGGGGTCGCAAGCAAAGCCGAGGTTGCTATTGCAGCGAGAAGGAGCGGATGCAGCATTCCGGTCAATCCGCGGCGGCGCCATTGCGACCACGCCGACAAAGGTCCGCATAAACATTCCTGCCCGGACGGGCATGCCGCCCGGCAGATCGAGCCTTTGAGACGCCCTCGGCTACCGACTTGAGAGCCATGAACGTCACCAGCGCAGTTGAAGTGAAAGTTTGTTCACTCGACCTAGTCCTAGCTTGGGGCGAGATACAGGTTCTCTCGCTGCCGTATCCTGCCATACACCCTTGAAATTTCTTGGCCTGCCCGCTAAATCGAGAGTACGGAAATGCAAGATCAGACTGACGCTTCGATGGTCGGCACGCTTCGCACTCTGGAGACACCGCGGCTGCTCCTGCGTCCCTGGCGCGACGATGACCGCGAGCCGTTCGCTGCGATGTCGAGTGACCAAGACGTCATGAGGTACCTGCTGCCGTTCGCGTCGCCCGGGGCAGTGACGGCTTGGATCGAACGACAGATGTCCCATCTTCGGCAACACGGCTTTTGTTTCTGGGCGCTGGAGTCCAAGCAAACCGGCGAGTTCGTGGGTGCCACCGGCCTTCACCGATTGAGCTACGACGCTCACTTCACTCCGGCGGTCGAGGTCGGCTGGCGGCTCGCCAGGAAGCACTGGGGCCATGGATATGCGGTAGAGGCAGCGACCAAGGCGCTGCAGTTCGGCTTTGAATATCTGGGGCTACTAGAGATCGTGGCGAACACCGCCCCTGCCAACGTGAACTCGCAAAAGGTGATGACGAGGCTTGGAATGACCCATGAACCCCGTGATGACTTTGATCACCCGCTGGTCCCGAAAGGCAACCCGCTGCGCACGCAAGTGCTCTACCGGATGTCTCGTGGTGCTTGGTTGACCAGGGCCGGCTGGTCGGAGGCGAATAACTCGCCTGGTGGAGCGGGTGAAGGGAATCGAACCCTCGTATGAAGCTTGGGAAGCTGCCGTTCTACCATTGAACTACACCCGCAGCGGCGCGAATTCTACCGTTGCGATCACAGTCGTCGGCGGATCCGGGTTCGTTCCGATCGGTCGGGCGCGGGATCCGGATAGGCTCCGGATCTCGCCCCCGGCGAATTACACCCGTCATCACCCACCGAAGCGCCGTGACCATGCTCCCACCCGACCACCCGTCCCGGCGCACACTGGCCGAAGAGGTTCATGCCCGGCCACCCGAGCCGCTGGGCACGCCGTGCCGAGCCACCTACGTCGCCGTGCTGATCGCACCGGAGGATCGGGAGCGCGAACGGGCGCAGGTCGCTCGGCTGTGCGTCGCGCATGGCGTGCCGCCGCCCGGCGCGGGCGTCACCCACTTCAGCACGCCACTCGGATCGTCACGCTTCAAGTGGGAACGGCACGGCGAGTTCTCCGGCTTCACGCTGTTCGTGCCGGGCTCCGGCGCGCCGGCCTTCAGCAGCCCCGCTGCCGCGCTGTTGCCGGACGGCTGGCTCGCCGGGCTGCCCGGCACCACCATCGTCGCCGTGCATGCCGAGCTGATGCCCGCTCCGGCCGCGGCGCTCGATGCAGCCACGCTGGCGTCTTACTTCGACGGCAACATCGTGGTGGGCGGCGAGATCGGCGCCGCCACGGGGCTTGCCTACACGGATTTCCGGATTCACCCGGACGGCTTCGGGCGCTTCGTGGTGTGCAACCGCAACCTCACCGAGCGACAGGCCGGACGCACCTTGCAGCGTCTGTTCGAGATCGAGACCTACCGGATGATGGCGCTGCTCGCGCTGCCGATCGCGCATGTGCTGGCACCCCGGATTGCGGCCATCGAGAAATCGCTGGCCGAGCTGACGGCGCACATCGCGGCAGAGGGCGGCGCCGACGAGAACCTGTTGCAAGCGCTGACCGGTCTCGCCGCCGAGATCGAGAACGGGCTGTCCACCAGTCAGTTTCGCTTCGGCGCCTGTCGTGCCTACCACGCGCTCGTCACTACGCGGATCGCCGAACTGCGCGAAACCCGCATCCCCGGCATCCAGCCGATCGAAGAGTTCATGGCCCGCCGGCTGACGCCGGCGGTCGCCACTTGCGCCACCGCTTCGCAGCGCTTGCACGACCTTTCCGAGCGGGTGGCACAAGCCAGCGGTCTCCTGTCCACCCGCGTCGACATCGCACGCGAACGCCAGAACCAGGCGCTGCTCGCATCGATGGACCGCCGGGCCAAGTTGCAGTTGCGCCTTCAACAGACCGTCGAGGGCTTGTCGGTCGCGGCCATCGTGTACTACGTGGCCGGCCTGCTCGGCTACCTGGCCAAAGCCGGCAAGGCCGGTGGGCTGCGGGTCGAACCCGACCTGCTGGTCGGACTGGCGATTCCGATCGTCGCGCTGGCCGTCATCTGGTCGGTGCGGCGGGCACGCCACCGATTGCATGCACGCGACGCCGCCAAGGATCACGGGTCGTGAACATGCCAACATCCTCGTTGCCGCCGGCGGTCAGCGGCGAGCGCTTCGAATTCGACAGCCCGGCCGGACGGCTCAGTGCCTATGTCGCCGGCGAAGGCGCTCCGCTCCTGCTGGTGCACAGCATCAACGCCTCCGCTTCGGCCGCCGAAATGCGGCCGCTCCACGAGCACTACCGCGCGAGGCGCACCGTGTTCTCGATCGACCTGCCGGGCTACGGCTTCTCCGATCGCAGCGACCGCGACTACACGCCACGCCTCATGACCGACGCCGTGCAGGCCGTCACCGAGCAGATCCGCGCGCGCTGCGGCCCGGCGCCGATCGATGCGCTGGCGCTGTCCCTGTCTTGCGAGTTCCTGGCCCGCGCCGCCGCCGAGGCGCCCGACCGATACCGAAGCGTCGCGCTGGTCAGTCCCACCGGCTTCCGTGGGCTCACCCCATGGCGAGCAGCGCCGGGCAGCACCCGTGGCAAGCCCTGGCTCTACCGTGCCCTGCACGGACCCGGCGCCGGCTGGGGCGGCGCGATCTTTCGCCAGCTCACCCGGCCGGGCGTGATTCGCTACTTCCTGGGGCGTACCTGGGGATCCAAACAGATCGACGAGACGCTCTGGGCCTACGACGTGGTCACCACGAAAGCACCCGGCGCCGAGCACGCGCCGCTGCACTTTCTTTCAGCGAATCTGTTCAGCGCCGACATTCACACGATCTACGAACGACTCGGGATGCCGGTCTGGATGTCGCACGGCGTGCGCGGCGACTTCACCAACTATCAGGGCCAGGTGATCGTCGAGAAGCGCGCCAACTGGCGGTTCACGGTGTTCCCCACCGGCGCATTGCCCTACTTCGAAGTACCGCAGGACTTCTTCGACGCCTACGACGAGTTCATGCGCGCCGCGGCTCGGCAGACCGTCTGAGCCAACGCGCGCCCATGCGCGCGGACGCGGCGAGTTCTACAAGCCCGCCGCTTCCTCGAACGAGACGACCGCGCCTTCGTCATCGCCGCTGGCCTCCTTCGAACCATCCTCGCCAACGACCGCCGCTTCGACGGGCGCCAGCAACGTCCCCCGACACGCCGCCGACCCACAGCGGCACGGGTAATCCGACGCCGGCGAATCGTCATCGGTCGTCAGGCAATAGTCGATGAAGAGTTCATCCCCGGCATCCACCGCCACCAGCGTCTGGAACTTGAGCAGCATGTTGCCAGCTTCGTCGTATTCCTCGACCGCCTCGCAGTTCGGTTCGCACGAATGATTGAAGTGGCGAGTCGCGTTGCCGCCCTTGCCGCCGTCGATGGTCTCGCCGTTCGAGAGCGTGAATAGGTAGGTGAACTGGTTGTCCCAGTCGCGGCTGGCAACCTGCGCTGCCGTGTAGCGGCGGCCTTCGTAGAAGCCGAGGAAGGTGTCGGCGGGAACCGGCTGGGTCGCGAAGGCGCCGAGGCCGTGGACGCCGCTCGGTGCGACGCGGACAAAAGGAGTGGGGGATGGCTTGCTGCGTTGCCGGCTCATGGAGAAATCGGTTCCTGAAGAGATGTCGAGAGTGGATGTGAAACGGAGTCCGGTGGCGCGACCACGCGGCCATCGGCAATGAACGAGTCGCCGACCAGCACCCGGAACTCGGTGCCGGGTGCGAACCGGGGCAGCGCGAGCGAAGGCGAGAGCAGTTCGATCGAGGTCGTGCGTTCGACGCCCCGCGGCCAGACCTCGCCGGCCGGCACGCGCCAACGCGCCGAAAAACCTTCGGTGCCCAGCACCAGCGCCGCGTGATATTCATCCGGCGGCAGCGGCAGGTTCTTGGCCGGCACCTGCGACGGTCGCAAGGTCAACACCGCCCAGAGGTGCGCCTCGAACGCCGTCGCCGGGTCGAAGTCGCGCGGCTCCTGGAAGGCGCCCGGCCGCATCTTCCAGCGCCGGACGAGCCACGCGATGATGTTGCCGACGATGGGTACCCACATCACCATCAACAGCGTGCCGATGTCGCGCGTGGTGGAGCCGGGTGTCGCCCATTGCCGCATCGCCGCGCCGGCGACCGCGACCGACAGCAGGATGACGACGATGAGTCGCCGCCGTGAAGCGAGGGTGGATGTCTGCGCCGGAGGCGTCGGATTCGAGGGAGGCGTCGAATTCGGTGGGGTGGGAATGTCAGGCAATGCGGTCAGGGAGAATTTCGAATGGGGAGGTCAGACCCGGGTCGATTGCGAAAAAAGAGCTAAACGGAATAGGAAGACTTTGGCAAGCAGGGCGTCCGATCATGACCCACCACCCGAACAATACGTGAATGAAAGACCAGGGCGCGGCCTTTTTTCCGGCATCGAACGGGGCTCGCGCGATCAGAATAGTTGAATGCGCAAATCCATTTCCGAAGCCAGCCTGCTCCTGGTCGACGACGACCCGACCATCATCCAGCTGCTCAGCCGGATTCTTTCGAACTACAGCTCGGTCCGCTTCGCGACCACCGGCGCCGATGCGCTCCGCTTGGCACGCGAAGACCCGCCCGACCTGATCCTGCTGGATGCGCAAATGGGCGACATGAGCGGCCTTCAGGTGTGCGAGGCACTGAAGGCGGACGAGGCGCTCGCCGGCGTGCCGGTGATCTTCGTGAGCAGCCACCAGGAGGCCGAGCTCGAGGTGGCCGTGCTCAAGATGGGCGCGGTCGACTTCATCCGCAAGCCCTTCAATGCCTCGCAGGTGACGGCGCGGGTCAATACCCAGCTGCAGCTCAAGCGCCTGGCGGACGACCTGCGCAAGCAGTCGCGGGTCGACGGCGATACCGGCCTCGGCAACCAGGCCGCCTGCGACCAGATGCTGCTGCGCGAGCTGGCACGGGCGCACGAGGCCGGGCAGAGCATCTGCTTCGCGCTGGTCGATATCGATTTCTCGAAGTCCTACGAATCGCTCTACGGGCCCAACCTGGCGCAAGCCTCGATCGCGGCGGTGGCCGAGACCCTTCGCCGCAATGCACGCAGGGCCGGCGACTACGTGGCGCGATTGGCGCGCGACAAGTTCGCGCTGATCCTGCCGGACACCGATGCCGAGGGTGGGCTGCACGTGGTGCACCGGGTGCTCGACGCGGTCGAGGCGCTCGACATCAGCCACCAGGGTTCGTCGGTGTCCCGCCATCTCACCTGCAGTGCCGGCGTGGCCTGCCTCGCTGCACCGGCTGCCGGTGCAGCGGATGCGTCCGAGCTGCTGTCCCGCGCCGCGGCAGATGCCTTGTCGCAGGCCAAGCTGGGCGGCCGCGCGCAGGCCGTGCTGGCCTCGCCCGAAGCGCCGGGAGCCGACCCGCTCCTGCTGCCTTGAAAACCTTGCTGGGTCGACCGCTGGCCTGGTTGGTCGCCGGGCTGTGCGCTGCCTCGGCCGCCGGCTATTGGCAGGCCGCGAGCAACGAAGCCGAGATGGCGCAGCGCTTCGACAACCTGTCGCGGCGCGCCGTCGAACAGCTGGCCGACCGGATGCAGACCTACGACTACGGCCTCCTGGGCGCGCGCGGGGCCGTGATCTCGGCCGGCGGCGAATACGCCATCACCCGCCAGCGCTTTGCCCAGTACAGCGCCTCGCGCGACCTGGAGCGCGAGTTCCCCGGCGCGCGCGGCATCGGCTTCGTGCGCCGCGTGCCGGCGTCGCAAGAAGAAGCTTTCGTCGCCGAGGCCCGGCGCGATGGGCGGCCGGATTTCAAGGTCCGCCAGATCGAGCCGAACCCCGGCGAGCGGTACGTGGTGCAGTTCCTGGAGCCGGGCGGGGCAAACGATGCCGCGGTCGGGCTGGACATCGCCTCGGAGCCCAAGCGCCGCGAGGCCGCCGAGCGGGCGATGCTCAGCGGCCATGCCACGCTTTCGGCGCCGATCACGCTGATCGACCGGAACTCCGGCAACCTGCGCGCCTTCCTGCTGTTGCTCCCGGTGATGAGAGGCGATGTGTCGCCGAGCGCCTTGCGACAGCGCCTGCGCGAGCCCTTGCCCGAGGCGCGGGCACGGCAGGAGACCGTGGGCTGGGTCTTCAGTCCGCTGGTCATCGACGAGGTGCTCAAGGGCTTCGACTTCCAGGACGGCGAGTTCTCGCTGGCGCTCTACGACAGCACCGACCCGCAGAAGCCCGAGCGCTTCTATGCGTCGGCGAGCGCAGGCAATGTTTACAGCCGGCTGCCGAAGGTCGTGTTGCCGCTGAAGCAGTTCGGCCGCGACTGGACGGTCGAGGTGGCGGCGCGGCCACCCTTCCTGCGCCTTCTCAACCTGCGCAATCCCTGGGCGGTGTTCGGCATCGGTACGGCGCTGACCATGCTGGCCGTGTTCCTGTCGTACATGCGCAAGGTGACCGGGCGCCGCACCGAGCTGGCGAGCGAGCAACGGTCGCGGCTCGCGGCCATCGTCGCGAGCTCGAACGACGCGATCATCGGCCGCCGCCTCGACGGCACCATCACCGACTGGAATCCCGCGGCCGCGGCCATCTTCGGCTACGAAGCGGAAGAAGCGGTCGGCCAGTCGATCTACGAGCTCCTGGTGCCGCCCGAGCAATTGGTCGAGGAGCAGGAGATCAATGCCCATATCGCGAGCAGCCATCCGGTCGCCGCCTTCGAGACGGTGCGGCGGCGGCGCGACGGACGGATGGTGACCGTGTCGATCGCGGCGGCGCCGATCCGCTCGGCCAACGGACGGGTCATCGGCGCGGCGCAGACCTTGCGCGACATCACGCACGACATCGCGGCCAAGGCCCGCATCCTCGAACTGAACGCCACGCTCGAGCAGCAGGTCGCCGAGCGGACTGCCGAAGTGCGGGCACTGTCGGCACGCGAGCGGGCGCTGCTGGCGGGCGCCGGCAGCGCGATCATCGCGACCGACGCAAAGGGCCGGGTGACGCTCTTCAATCCGGCGGCCGAGGCGCTGCTCGGCTACAAGGCGGCGGAGGTGGTCAACAAGCTCAGCATGAACCGCTTCCACGATGCGGCCGAGGTGCACGAGCGCACCACCAGGATCACGGCCCGGCTGGGTCGGCCGCTGGAGGTGGGCGAGGTGTTCTCGGCCGGCAAGTCGCGCTCCGGCGGCGACCTCGAATGGACGTACGTGCGCAAGGACGGCACCCGCGTGCCGGTGCATCTCAACGTGAGCCCGCTGCGCAATGTCGAGGGCCGCATCACCGGCTTCGTCGCGATCGCAGCCGACCTGTCCGAGCGCAAGCGTGCCGAAGAGGCGGCCCGCGACAACGAGCGCTTCATGCGGATCGTGACGGACAACATCCCGGGCGTGGTCGCCTACTGGACCCGCGACATGGTCTGCACCTTCGCCAACAGCGCCTACGAGCGCTGGCTGGGCATCAAGCCCGAACAGATGATCGGCATGACGCAGCTGCAGGTGACCGGGCCCGAGCTGTTCGAACTGAACGAGCCGTTCATGCTCGCCGCCATCGACGGCCGCGAGCAGCGGGTGGAGCGAACCCGCCAGCTGGCGGACGGCAGCACGGTGCATTACTGGTTGCACTACATCCCCGACCGCGACGAGAACGGCGCGGTCAAGGGCTTCATCTCGGTCGCGGTGGATGTCACCGAGATGAAGCAGGCGCAGAACCAGCTCGAGACCCTGAACCTGGCACTCAACGAGCGCAGCGCGCAGGCCGAGTCGGCCAGCCGCGCCAAGAGCGACTTCCTGGCCAACATGAGCCACGAGATCCGCTCGCCGCTGAACGCGGTGGTGGGCCTTGCGTACCTGCTGCGGCAGACGCCGCTCGATGCGCGCCAGCGCAACTACCTCGAGAAGATCGAGGGCGCGAGCAGCTCGCTCCTGAGCGTCATCAACGACATCCTCGACATCTCCAAGATCGAGGCCGGCCAGATGGTGCTGGACGAGCACGAGTTCGAGCTCGCGACCCTGCTGGACGATGCGATCTCGATGATGGCGGTCAATGCCGACCTCAAGGGCGTGGCCTTGTTGCTCGATCCGCAGGAGGGGCTTCCGGCCCGGCTTCGCGGCGACCCGGGGCGGCTTCGGCAGATCGTGGTCAACCTGCTGAGCAACGCCATCAAGTTCACCGCCGAGGGCGCGGTGCGGCTCGAAGTGCAGAAAGAAGTCGAGGAGGGCGGGCGTATCTGGCTTCGGTTCGCCGTCCACGACACCGGCATCGGCATCGCGCCGGATGTCGTCGAACGGCTGTTCACGCCGTTTACCCAGGCCGACATGTCGACCACACGGCGCTTCGGCGGCACCGGGCTGGGCCTGTCGATCGTCAAGCAGCTCACGGCGTTGATGGAAGGCACCTACGGCGTCAACAGCACGCCCGGCGAGGGCAGCGAGTTCTGGGTGGTCTTGCCGCTCATGCTCATCGACACCGGCGCGAATGCGGCGGCGTCGCCCGGCGGCTTGCCGAACCGGCCCTCGGTGCGGCCGGTGTCGGGCACCCGGCTCGCGGGCGCTCGGGTGCTGGTGGTCGACGACAGCCCGATCAACCTCGAGGTCTGCCAGCACATCCTCGAACGCGAGGGTGCGACCGTCGAGCTGGCCAACAACGGACTCGAAGGCCTGCAGGCGGTGCGGGATGCGCGCATGGATTTCGACGTGGTGCTGATGGACGTCCACATGCCGGTGCTCGATGGCCACGAGGCGACCCGGCAGATCCGCCGCGAGCCGGGCCATGCCCGGCTGCCGGTGGTGGCGCTCACCGCGAGCGCGCTGGTCGCCGAGCGGGACCGTGCGATCGAGGCCGGCATGAACGACTTCATCAGCAAGCCTTTCGATGCGGAAGCCTTGATCCGATGCGTGCGCAGGTATGCCGATCGTGGGCTCGGCGGCGGCAGCTCGGAGCCGGGCGGGCTGCATGACGAGCTGGGCTCGATCCCGTCGGGCTGGCCGCGCATCGAAGGCATCGATGCGACCGATTCGCACGCGCGTCTGGGCGGCGATGCCGAGTTGCTTCGAAGCGTGCTCCGAAGGCTGCTGGACGACGCGCTCGAACTCGCGCCGCTTCCGGGCGGGCCGATCCTGAAGGGGCCGAGCCTCGCGGCCAGGCTGCACAAGATGCGCGGCAGCGCCGGCATGATCGGCGCGCTGCGGGTGAGCGAACTGGCGAGCGCCGCGGAGGCCTCGGTCAAGGCCGGCAACGACGAGCAGGCGCAGTCGTTGATGCGGTCGCTCGGCGCGGCCTTGCGGCAGCTGCGCTTGTCGAGCAAGGACTTCCTCGACGCCGGCCAGGCCGAACCCGACCTGTCGTTCGATGCGAGCACGCCTTCGCTGACCGTTGATCGGCTGGAGCCGCTCCTGGACGCGCTGCGCACCCAGAGCATCTCGGCCCTCCAGCTCTTCGACGACCTGGCGCCGTCGCTGCGAGCCACGCTCGGCGCGGCCCCGTTCGCGGCGCTGCGCCAGGCGGTCGAGAACCTGCAGTTCCCGCGGGCGGTCGACATGCTGGAGGCGGTGGACGTCGGCTGACCGGCGTCTGCCGGTCGCTCAGTCGGGCGGCAGGCGCCGGGCCTTCGCGGCCCGGCGGCGCTGGAGCATCAGCGCGTAGGCGACGAAGTTGAGGGCGGCCACGACGATGCCGAAGCTGATCTGGAGTTCGCGGGTCAGGCCTTCGGGGTAGATCACGGCGACCAGGTAGTGTTCGATGAAGCCGCCCTGGTAGCCGGCTTGCCCGGCGGCGCGCCGGAGCTGATTCTCGAGCGGGGTCAGGGGGCAGATCCATCCGGCCCAGGCGACCCACGCGCCCCAGGCGACCGCGGGCAGGTGCAGCCAGGCGAGCCGCGGCCAGCGGAAGACCAGCAGGCCGCCGGAAAGCACGAAGAGGATGAAGAGGCCGTGCAGCACCAGCACGGCGTCGGCGAGGAGGCGGGAGTTCATCGGCGATGCCCCGCATCGGCCGGAGCCGGCGGGTGGGCGATCGGGGAAGCAAGGCTCGCGTTCATGCTTTTCAGCATAGCGCCCGCATACCCTCCCGAAGCGGTCCATTTCGAGGTGCAAACCTATAATCGCCGCCTCCAGCAACCAAGCCTAATCAAGCAAGTCCGGTGGGTTCGACGCAGGTGCTGCCAGCAGCCGGCCGGCCCTGCCGCCAGACGAATCCAAGATGAGCCAACCCACCTTCAGCGTCGCGGACATCCGCAAGTCCTTCCTCGACTTCTTCGCGGTCAAGGGCCACACGGTGGTCCCGTCGAGTTCGCTGGTGCCTGCCAACGATCCGACGCTGATGTTCGTCAACTCGGGCATGGTCCAGTTCAAGGATGTCTTCCTCGGCAGCGACAAGCGGCCGTACGTTCGCGCCGCCTCGGTCCAGGCCTGCCTACGCGCCGGCGGCAAGCACAACGATCTCGAGAACGTCGGCTACACCGCGCGGCATCACACCTTCTTCGAGATGCTGGGCAACTGGAGCTTCGGCGACTACTTCAAGCGCGATTCGCTCAAGTGGGCCTTCGAGCTCCTGACCCAGGTCTACAAGCTGCCGGCCGAGAAGCTCTGGGCCACGGTCTACATCGAGGACGACGAGGCCTACGACATCTGGACCCGCGATATCGGCCTGCCGCCCGAGCGCGTGGTGCGCATCGGCGACAACAAGGGCGGCCGCTACATGTCCGACAACTTCTGGATGATGGCGGACACCGGACCCTGCGGACCGTGCTCCGAGATCTTCTACGACCACGGACCCGAGATCGCCGGCGGCCCGCCCGGAAGCCCCGACGAGGACGGCGACCGCTACATCGAGATCTGGAACAACGTGTTCATGCAGTTCGACATGCAGCCGGACGGCAGCGTCAAGCCGCTGCCGGCACCCTGCGTCGACACCGGCATGGGTCTGGAGCGGCTGGCGGCCATCCTGCAGCACGTGCACAGCAACTACGAGATCGACCTGTTCGATCGCCTGGTCAAGGCGGCATCGCGGGAGACCGGCGAGAACGACCTGTCGAACAAGAGCCTGCGGGTCATCGCCGACCACATCCGGGCGACCGCGTTCCTGGTGGCCGATGGCGTGATCCCGTCGAACGAAGGACGCGGCTACGTGCAGCGGCGCATCGTGCGCCGGGCGATCCGCCATGGCTACAAGCTCGGCCAGAAGAAGCCGTTCTTCCACAAGCTGGTGCCCGACCTGGTCGAGCTGATGGGCGAGGCCTATCCGAAGCTGGTGGCCGACCGGCAGCGCATCGTCGACACGCTCAAGGCCGAGGAAGAACGCTTCTTCGAGACCCTGGCCAACGGCATGGAGATCCTCGATGCGGCGCTTTCGGGCGGCGCCACCCAGCTGCCCGGCGACGTGGCCTTCAAGCTGCACGACACCTATGGCTTCCCGCTCGATCTGTCGGCAGACGTCTGCCGCGAGCGTGGGGTCGAGGTCGATGCGGCCGGCTTCGCTGCCGCGATGGAAAAGCAGAAGGCGGCAGGCCGCGCCGCCGGCAAGTTCCGGATGGACCGCGCGGTCGAGTACGCCGGTGCCGGCAACGCGTTCACCGGCTACGAACACCTCGAGGAAGAAGCGCGGGTGGTCGGCTTGTATTTCGAAGGCGCGCCGGTGGAGGCGCTGCAGGAAGGCCAGCCCGGCATCGTGGTGCTGGACACCACGCCGTTCTATTCGGAAAGCGGGGGCCAGGTCGGCGACCAGGGCGTGCTGGTCGCCGAGGGCGTGCAGTTCGGCGTCGAGGACACGCAGAAGATCAAGGCGGATGTCTTCGGCCACCACGGCACGCAGTCGCAGGGCATGCTCAAGCTGGGCGATGCGGTCAAGGCCAAGGTCGATGCCGAGCGCCGCGCCGCGACCATGCGCAACCACAGCGTCACCCACCTGATGCACAAGGCGCTGCGCGAAGTGCTCGGCACGCACGTGCAGCAGAAGGGCTCGCTGGTCGATGCGGACAAGACCCGCTTCGACTTCGCGCACAACGCGGCGGTCACGCCCGAGCAGATCCTCGAGATCGAGAAGCGGGTGAATGCCGAGATCCTTTCGAACGAGGCAGTCGAGGCGCGGGTGATGGACATGGAGGCCGCGCAGAAGACCGGCGCCATGATGCTGTTCGGCGAGAAGTACGGCGAAACCGTGCGGGTGCTCGACATCGGCACCAGCCGCGAGCTGTGCGGCGGAACGCACGTGCGGCGCACCGGCGACATCGGGCTTTTCAAGATCACGAGCGAAGGCGGCGTGGCGGCCGGCGTGCGCCGCATCGAGGCCGTAACCGGCGCCAACGCGCTCGCCTACCTGCAATCGCTCGAGGCCACGGTCCACAGCGTGGCGTCGACCCTCAAGACGCCGGCACCGGAAGTGCAGGCGCGGCTCGCGCAGGTGCTCGAGCAGGTCAAGTCGCTGGAGCGCGAGGTCGGTGCCCTGAAGGGCCGGCTGGCTTCGTCGAAGGGCGACGAGTTGATCGCGCAGGCGGTCGAAGTCGGCGGCATCAAGGTGCTGGCCGCACAGCTCGATGGCGCCGATGCCAAGACGCTGCGCGACACCATGGACAAGCTCAAGGACAAGCTCAAGAGCGCCGCCATCGTGCTGGCGGCAGTGGACGGCGCCAAGGTCCAGCTGGCCGCCGGCGTGACCGCCGATGCCACCGGGCGGGTCAAAGCCGGCGAGCTGGTCAACTTCGTGGCGCAGCAGGTCGGCGGCAAGGGCGGCGGCAAGGCCGACCTGGCGATGGCCGGTGGCAACGATGCGCAAGGCCTGCCCGCGGCGCTGCAATCGGTTCGCGAGTGGGTCGCGGCCCGGCTATGAGCCCGGCTGCCCAGGACTGAACTTGTGGAGCTGCTGCCCGACCCGGAGCTTGCCGACCTGCCGGCGCCGGCGCGGGACGCGGCGGCGGTTCCGATCGATGTCCTGGTGATGGGCGCCGGGGCGGTCGGCTGCTTCGTCGGCGGCAGCCTGGCGGGGCAGGGGGTGCGGGTGATGTTCGTCGGCCGGCCCCGCATGCTCGAAGCCTTGGCGCTCAACGGCATCCGGCTGTCCGATCTCGACGGCAACCAGCGAAGGGTTTCGCCGGCCGCGCTGGCGTTGGCCGACCATGTGCCGCCCGGCGTCGCGCCCACGCTGGTCCTGCTCACGGTCAAGAGCGGCGCCACCGTCGACGCCGCAGCCGAGCTCGGCAGCGTGCTGCCGCCCGGCACGCATGTGGTGTCGCTGCAGAACGGCATCTGCAATGTCGACCTGGCGGCCAAGGCGGCGCCGTCGCTCAGGGTCTTGCGCGGCATGGTGCCCTTCAACGTGGCCGAACTGGCGCCGGGGCTGTTCCACCGCGGCACGTCGGGCCGCATCGTGGTGCAGCGCAGCCGGGCCCTTCGGCCGTGGCTCGGCGTGTTCGCGCGTGCCGGTGTGCCGCTCGACTTGCGCTCCGACATGAATGGTGTTCAGTGGGGCAAGCTGCTGCTCAACCTCAACAATCCGGTGAATGCACTCTCGGGCCTGCCGCTGCGAGCCGAGCTGATGGATGCGGGCTATCGGCGCTGCCTGGCCGCACTGATGGACGAAGCGCTCGCCGCGCTCGACGCCGCCTTCATCGCGCCTTCGCGGCTGTCGCCGCTGCCCGCGCGGCTGGTTCCGGCGGTGCTGCGGCTTCCGACACCGCTCTTCAAGCTGGTCGCGGCGCGCATGCTTCGGATCGATGCCGAGGCGAGGTCGAGCATGGCCGACGACCTGGCGGCAGGACGCCGGACCGAGATCGACGCGCTTTGCGGCGAGGTGGTGCGCCTCGCCGAGGCCAACGACCTGAAGGCGCCGGTCAACGCCCGGATGATCGAATTGGTCGAGCGGTGGCCCGAGAGCCCGCATCCGCTGTCGGCGCGGCAGTTGAAGGCGGCGCTGCAGCTCGGCTAGGCCGCCGGCGCCACGATCGCGCCCTGGATCCGGTGCCTTGCCAAGGCCTCGGCCACGAAGCCGGATGCCTTGCGTGCTTCGACGAAATTCGCGAGCAGGGCCTGGGCCTCGGCGCCGCGTGACGCCGGCAAGCCCATCGCCTGCTGGATCACCATGAAGCGGCCCGGCAGCAACCGAACGCCGCCGCGCTGCGCAGCTTCGGCTTCGAGCACCTGGCGAATACCGGCGGCGACATCCGCCTCGCCTGCCGCCAAGGCCTTCATGACGCCGGCTGCGCCTTCGACCCGCACCAGCGAGGCCTGCCCGATCGCACGCGTCAGGAAGAGGTCGTAGGCGCTCCCTTGCCCGACCGCGACGCGAACGCCCGGCCGATCCACGTCCTCGTTGGCGCCAAACGCCGCCGATTCCGGCACCAGGTAGCTGCCCTCGATCAGCACGTACGGCGCGGTGAAGCGCAAGCCGTCGCTCCGCGCGGGGTCGATCGCGAAGAACCCGATGTCGGCCTTCTCGGCCCGCACCGCGTCGACCGAGGCGGCCGCCTTGTCGAACACCACCAACTCCAGCTCGAGGCCGAGTTCGGTCGCGAAGGCGTTGGCGAGGTCCACGCTGACGCCGCGCGGCGATCCGTCCGGCGCGCGGCCGGCCAGGATTGGATTGCCGAGGTTGATCGAGGCGCGGAGCTTGCCCGTCGGCGCGAGGACCGCAGCGATGGAAGAAGCGGACGAAGACGAAGACGAGGAAGCAGGTGTGTTCATGCCGGCGAGAAAGTAGCGGGTCGGATCAATGCTTGTAGCTCGGATCGACCCGGTCCAGCTTGCGGATGAGCGAAGGCCACACGAAGCGCCCGCCGAGCCCGTCGGTCTGCACCTTCATGGCATGGCCGGTGCCTTCGATGATCCTGGGATGCACCTCGGTCAGCTCCGCGCCACCGCTTTGCGCCGCGATCTGGATCTGGCAGGCGTTCTCGAAGGTGTACATCGAGAGAAAGGTATCCGGAATGGTCTTGCCCGCGGTCAGGAGGCCGTGGTTGCGCAGCATCAGGAAGTTGGCGCCGCCCATGTCGGCCTGCAGCCGCGGCTTCTCGTCCTCGCGAAAGGCCACGCCCTCGTAGTCGTGGTACGCGAGCGACCCCAGGACGAAGGTCGATTGCTGGCTGATCGGCAGCAGCCCGGCCTTCTGCGCGCTCACGGCAATGCCGGCGCGGGTGTGGGTGTGCAGCACGCAGACCACGTCCGGGCGAGCCTCGTGGATCGAGCTGTGGATCACGAAGCCGGCCGGGTTGACCGGGTAGGGCGAGTCGATGACCTTCTTGCATTCCTGGTCGACCTTCACCAGGTTCGAGGCGCAGATCTCGTCGAACATCAGGCCGTACGGGTTGATCAGGAAGTGATGCTCCGGCCCGGGCACCCGTGCGCTGATGTGGGTAAAGACCAGGTCGCTCCAGCCATGGAGCGCGACCAAGCGGTAGCAGGCGGCAAGATCGACCCGGAGCTGCCATTCCTCGGCGCTGACGAGTCGCTGGATCTCGGTGGTGGTGCTGGCATTCATGAAGCGGGTCCTCGATGGGTAGCCGCGACCGGGCAGGGCGGGCGCGGCGAGCCCGCCATGATTCGCCAGCCCGGGCGATGGGTCCACCCCGGACAACCCTCGATGCGTCGCCCGCGCGACTCCGCGCGACTCCGAGCAACTCCGGCCGACTTCGGGACTCTTCAGCGCAGCACGCGCCCGTCGGCCGTGATGCTGATGAGGTCGATGGCGCGCGCCGGGTCGTGCAGCCCCGGACGAAGGTTGATGCGGAAGCCGCCGACGTCGTAGTCGGTCATCGCGGTCATCACCTTGGCGAGCGTCGCGGACGTGAAGCCGCGGCCGGCACGGCGCACCGCCTCGCCCACGGTCTTGGCCGCGATGAAGCCTTCGAGCCCCTCGTACGAAGCGGTCTGGTCCGAGCCGTCGACCGCGTTCAGGTATTCCTTGACGATCCCGATCGCCGAGCGCCGCGGCGAGGGCACGACCTGCGAGATCACGATGCCGCCGATGTCCTTGCCGAGGTCGGCGTAGAGCGGATCGATGCCGACGATCGAGAACGCCATGAAGCTGCCGCCATAGCCCGACTTGCGCAGCGCCCGGATCGCGTGGGCCGTGGTGCCCGAAAGCGAGACCAGCACCACGACCTGGGGCGAACGCTCGCGCAGCGAGGCGATCGCGGCCTCGCGCTTGTCGCCTTCTGGCGGCATCAGCACCGAGGCGACCAGCGGCTGGAGCTTCTGCTCGATCAAGGCCTGCTGCACGGCTGCGAGGCCGGCGCGGCCCATCACGTCGTCGTCGCCGACCAGCGCGATGCGGGTCTGGCCGACGGCAGCGCATTGGCGAACGATCTTGCTGGCCTCGTCGACCATGCTGGGGCGCACGTGGAAGACATGCGGATGGCTGGGCTCGCGCAGCTTGTCTGCCGCGGCGAAAGGCGCGAAGAGCAGCGTGCCCTGGCGGGCCGCCACGTTGGCGCCCGCCTCGCTGCTGGCGGTGCCGACGAAGCCGAACAACAGGTCGGCACGTTCTTTCTCGATGAGGAGCTGGGCGTTGGCGGCTGCGCGCTGGGCGTCGTAGCCGTCGTCGAGCTGGATCAGCTTGAGCTGCAGGCCCGGTGCGAGGTTGCTTTCGTTGAAGCGGCTCGTGTAGAGCCGGCAGCCGGCAGCGAAGGCGAGGCCGATCTCGCTGGCTGCGCCGGTGAGCGGCACGGATTGCCCGAGGACCACGGTCCGCGCGCCGGCCGTGCGAGCCTGCAGCTGGGCCGGCGCCGCAGTCGCCGCGGCGGGTGGAGCGGCTTGCGACCACGCCTGCTGCGCCGAGCCGAAGCCGCTGGCGATCAGTCCGGCCGAGCCGGCGTGGCGAAGCCAGTTTCTGCGAGACAGGTTCATGGCGAGGGTCCTTTCAGGCATCGAATTGCAGCAGCCGACAAATGTAATGATTTGTTAGCAATGATCATGCCTTTGCCGCGACGTTTCGCGGCAATCGGGCGGCATTTATCACGTCGATCGTGCTCGTTTGTGACGACTGCGGCGTCCCGTGCCGTGCCGCGCCGAGCGAGCCGGTCAGATGCGCTCGAACACCAGGTCCCACACGCCGTGCCCGAGCTTGAGGCCGCGGTTCTCGAACTTGGTGAGCGGCCGATAGTGCGGCTTCGGCGCATAGCCTTCGGCGGTGTTGCGCAGCATCGGCTCGCCCCCCAGCACGTCCAGCATCTGTTCGGCGTAGGGCTGCCAGTCGGTCGCAGCGTGCAGGTAGCCGCCCGGTGCAAGGCGCCCCGCCAGCTTGCCAACGAAGGCGGGCTGGATCAGCCGGCGCTTGTTGTGCCGGGTCTTGTGCCAGGGGTCCGGAAAGAAGACATGAACCCCGGCGAGCGATGCGGGCGGCAGCATGTGGTCGATGACGTCGACCGCGTCGTGCGCGCAGATGCGGATGTTGTCCAGTCGATGCTCGCCGATGCGCTTGAGCAGCGCGCCGATGCCGGGTTCGTGTACTTCGCAGCACAGGAAGTTCTTTTCGGGCATCAGTGCGGCGATGTGCGCGGTGGCCTCGCCCATGCCGAAGCCGATTTCGAGCACGGTGGGCGCCGTTCGGCCGAAGAGCTGGGTCAGGTCGACGATCTCTTCGCGATAAGGCACGAGGAAGCGCGGCCCGAGTTCGGCGAAGGCCCGGGCCTGGCCTTCGGTGGTGCGGCCGGCGCGCTTCACGAAGCTCTTGAGCCGGCGGTGTTGTGGATGGGGCGAGGCTTCCTGCTCCGACTCGGCAGGCGGCAGGTCGCGGGTAGGGTCGTCGGGTAGGTGGATCACGGCGGCGGATTGTAGAGATCGCGCCAGGCGGCGACCCATCCGGCAAGAGCCTCCGGCAAGCCCTGGCTATCGGTTGCCGGCAAGCCGAGTACCGCCGCGGCGGCGCCGAGCGCATGCAGCACGTCGCCCGGCGTATCGAGCGACAGGGGCTTTGCGCCGTTCTGCTTCGACAGCTTCTGCCCGTTGTCGCCCAGCACCAGCGGCGTGTGCAGGTAGCTCGGGGTCGGCAGGCCGAGTGCGCGCTGCAGCAGGATCTGGCGTGCGGTGTTGTCGGCGAGATCCTCGCCCCGCACCACGTCGCTGATGCCTTGCTGGGCGTCGTCCACGACCACTGCGAGCTGATAGGCCCACGGACCGTCCGCGCGCTTGAGCACGAAGTCGCCGACCTCGCGTACCACGTTTTGGAGCTGCGGCCCGAGGCGTCGATCCTGCCAGGCGAGGCCGGCGGCCCGTACGGCCAGGCGGGGCGAGCTGCAGGCCAGTCGCCACGACCGCGCCGGCTTGCCATGGAGCCCGCTTCGGCAGGTGCCGGGATAGACCCGCTCGGCATTCGGCCGATGCCGCACGCCTTCGGCTTCGAGCGCCAGTGCGATGTCCTTGCGCGAACAAGCGCAGGGATAGGCGAGGCCCTCGGCCACCAGATGGTCGAGCGCCGCCTGGTAGAGGCCCGTGCGCGAGGTCTGCCAGGCCGGCGCTTCGTCCGGCAACAGGCCGCAGGCGGCAAGCTGGCCGAGGATGCGCTCGCCCATGCCGGGCAGGCAGCGCTCGGTATCGGCATCCTCGATGCGCACCAGCCAGCGCGCGCCCGGCCCGCGCGCCCGGACGTCGAGCCAGCTCGCCAGGGCCGCCACCAGCGAGCCTGCATGCAGCAGGCCGGTGGGCGAGGGCGCGAAGCGACCGATTCGGCGCATCGGCCTTTCGGCTCAGGCGACTTTCAGGGCCAGCTGGAGGCCGGAAAGGAACGCGTCCTCGACCCGGTGACCAGTGCACCAGTCGCCCGCCGCCCCGAGGCCGGTCTTCGCATCCCACAGGAATGGCGCGCCGAGCGGCACCTGGGTTTTCGCCTCGCCCCAGCAGCGCGCAAGGGCAAAGGACGGGGTGGCACGGATGCCGGTGATCTCGGAAAAGGCGCGCAGCAATTTGGCCTCGACCCGCTGCGGGTCGTCGCGCAGATGCTCGGCCGACCATTCGGCGCTGGCCTGCAGGGTCCAGCGCTCGATCCGGTCGCGGCCCGGCTTGGAGGATTCGCGCGCCATCCATGCGATCCGGTGATGGGTGCTGCGGGCGGCATTCCACTGCGGGCCGAGGTAGCTCAGCGTGGGCTGGCTGGCCTGCGGAAAGGCGATCATCAGCGTCCAGCACGGGGCGACGCGAACCGGCTCGATGCGTTCGGCCAGCGCCGTGGAGACGCTGCCCTCGCCCAACAGGAGCCGCGCCGCGCTGGGCGGCACTGCCAGCAGCACCGCATCGAAGCCCGAATAGACATGGCTGGAGTCGCCTTCGCCTTCGGTGCGAAGTTGCCAGCGAGACGCATCGAGCGCGTCGCGTTCGATCCGGCGAACTTGCGTGTCGAGCACCAGGTGCTCGGCCATCGGCGCCGCCCAGACCGTGACCAGCGCATCCATGCCCGGCTGCGCCACCCAGTGCGCCTCGAGCGAGGGCAGCGCGGCTTCGGCGACCCGGCCGTGCGGATCGAGCACCCGCACCAGGTTGGCGCTCCAGCGCTTGCAGATGCCGCCGGCGGTTTCGAGCGCCTTGGCGAAGCGCTCGTCGCGCACGGTGAAGTATTGGGCGCCGCTGTCGAAGCGGCCGAAGGGTGTCGCCTCGCTGGCCATGCGGCCGCCGACGGTCTTGGCGCGCTCGAAGACCGTGACGCGGTGACCCGCTTGCAGCAGCGTGCGGGCGCAGGCCACGCCGGCGATGCCGGCGCCCACGATGGCGAAATGGCGAGGCGATCGGTTTCGGGTACGCGGGTCGTTGCGGCGTTGGCTCATGGAGGTCTCGTTCTGGGGGTGGCGGCTCAAGCGACTCTAACCGCTCGATTGCCTTCATCAGCATGTTGCAACGGCTCAAGGCAGCAGGTCGCGCCGCCGCGCGAACGGTTCGCCTGCGACCGATGCGCGCAGCCCCGACTAGCGGCCCCGATGCAGCTCCAGCAGCGCACGCCGCGTGCCTTCGTGCTCGAACTGGGCCAGCCACCATTCGAGCGCGCGCCCCGGCTTGCCGGCGCTTCGAGCCCGCCAGGCGCAGTGCATGGTCACGAGCGGCGGCGGTCGCTCGGTCGCCAGTTCGACCAGGTGGCCGGCCTCGATGTACGGCCGCGCCATCGGCTCCGGCAGGAAGCCGCCGCCGAGGCCGTGCAGCTGCGCCGCCAGCTTGGCCTGCATGGTCGGCACCGTGAGCACGTCCTGCCCGCCGACCAGGTTGACCGTCATGCTGGGGCCGGCCCGCGATGAATCGGCGGCGGCCACCGCGCGATGGCGGCGCATCTCGGATTCGCCGAGCGGTCCGGTGCTGGTGGCCAGCGGATGGTGCGGCGCGACCGCGTACACGAAAGGAAGCGTTCCGAGGGGACGGCTCCGAATGCCGGTGGCGATGAACGACAGGCTGGCCGCATCGAGCACCGCACCGATCGCGAGGTCCGCCTCGCCGCTGGCCAGGGCCTCGATGGTGCCGAGCAGGGTCTCGTCGCGCAGCTTGAGCCGGGTCGGCGGTTCGAGCGCGTAGAACTTGGCGGCGAGTTCGAGCATCGGGTCGCGTGCGATCACGCTGTCGATGGCGAGTGTGAGCATCGGCTCCCAGCCGGTCGCGATCCGGGTCACGCGATTGGCCACCGCGTCGATCTCGGCCAGCAGCCGGATCGATTCGCGCAGCAGTTCGCTGCCGGCCTCGGTGATGCGGGCCTGGCGGCCGCTGCGGTCGAACAGCAGCACGTCGAGCGCGTCCTCGATCTGCCGGATGCGGTAGCTGAGGGCGCTCGGCACCAGGTCGAGCGATCTCGCGGCCGATGCGAAGCTGCCGGTGCGGGCCACCGCCTGGAGCATCGCGAATGCATCCGGCGTGAGGACTTCGCGTGGACTGGGCATGGCGTGGGCCTATTCAAAAATTTTGAATGATGCCATCAAAGCCGGCCGCTTCGAGAGGTGCTGGCACGGCCTAAAGTCCTTCTCATCCGCTGCGCATGCGGCGCGGCAAAGAGAGGCCCCGAGGGGCAAGGAGCATGAAGATGATGCAAGTTCGCAAATCCAAGGAACGTGGCTACGCCGATCACGGCTGGCTGCGCTCGTTCCACAGTTTTTCGTTCGCCGGCTACTACGACGAACGCTTCATGGGCTGGGGCAACCTGCGGGTGATCAACGAAGACCGCGTCGCCGGCGGCGCCGGCTTCGGCACCCACGGGCACAAGGACATGGAGATCATCAGCTACGTGCTCGACGGCGAGCTGGCCCACAAGGACAGCATGGGCAACGTCGAGACGATTCCGCCGGGCGACGTGCAGCGCATGAGCGCCGGCCGCGGCGTGACCCACAGCGAGTTCAACCACGAGAAAGACAAGACCACGCACTTCCTGCAGATCTGGATCCAGCCGAACGTGCGCGGCATCGAGCCGGGCTACGAGCAGAAGGGCTTCGATGCGGCGAGCAAGCGCGGTCAGCTGCGGCTGGTCGCTTCGCCGGACGGCAGCGACGGTTCGGTCGAGATGCATGCGGATGCGCGGCTCTATGCGGGGCTTTTCGATGGCGACGAGCAGGCGGCGATCACGATCGGCGCGAACCGCAAGGGCTACGTCCATGTCATTCGCGGATCGATCGAGGTCAACGGCAAGCCGCTCGAAGCCGGGGATGCCGCGCTGCTCGACGGCGAGCCCGAGGTGTCGATCGGCGCCGGCCACGACGCCGAGGTGCTGGTGTTCGACCTCGCGCCCTGATCGCGATCCGTCTTCCGTTTTCGTTTTTTCGTTTTTTCGTTTTCTCAACCCTGGAGCTTTTCCCCCATGTCCACTTCGACCCTCGCTTCGCGCCCCGGCGCATCCACCGTCTCGTCCACGCAGGATGTCATCGCCCTGGTCGGGCGGCTGCTCGTCGCCTCGCTCTTCATTCCCGCCGGCTTCGCCAAGATCGGCGGCTTCGCCGGCACCGTGGGCTACATCGCATCGAAGGGCCTGCCGCTGCCCGAACTCGGCGCGGTGCTGGCGATCGTGATCGAGCTCGGCGTGGGCATCGCGTTCCTGCTCGGCTACAAGACGCGGATCGCGGCCATGGTGCTGGCGCTCTTCACGCTGGTCGCCGGCATCTTCTTCCACAACTTCTGGGCCGTGCCCGAAGCCCAGAAGATGATGCAGACGCTGATGTTCAACAAGAACATCGCGATCGTCGGCGGCCTGCTGGCGTTCGCCGCCTTCGGCCCGGGCCGTTTCAGCATCGACAAGCGCTAAGGAGCGATCGATGGCTGAAATCGTCGTCGTGTTTCATTCGGGCTACGGCCACACGCAGCGCATCGCGCAGCAGGTGGCGGATGGCGCCGATGCCCAGCTGATCGCGGTGGATGCCGACGGCAATCTGCCGGCCGGCGGCTGGGAAACGCTGGCCGCTGCCGATGCGATCGTGTTCGGCTCGCCGACCTACATGGGCGGGCCGAGCTGGCAGTTCAAGAAGTTCGCGGATGCGAGTTCGAAGGTCTGGTTTACCCAGGGCTGGAAGAACAAGCTCTTTGCCGGCTTCACCAACAGCGCCGCGATGAACGGCGACAAGGGCGCCACGATCACCTACCTGTGGCAGCTGGCCATGCAGCATGGCGGCCTGTGGGTCAGCCTCGGCATCATGCCGAGCAACGACAAGGCCGCTCGCCGCGATTCGCCGAACTACGTGGGCGGCTATGCCGGGCTCCTGGCCACCTCGCCGACCGATGCCAAGCCGGAGGAGATGGCCAAGGGCGACCTCGACACCGCCTACGCGTTCGGCCAGCGGATCGCCGAGGTGGCAAGATCGCGCAGTAAAGGCTGACCGCTTCGGGTCGGCACCCTTTCACCGGAGATCGAAGATGAACACCGCCCGACTCTTGAAACCGCACGACAAGGACCTGGGAGGCGGCTTCAAGGTCCGGCGCCTGTTGCCGGCCGCCGAGCGGCGCTCGGTCGGGCCGTTCGTCTTCTTCGATCATTTCGGGCCCGCCACCGAAACCCCGGGCGCGGAGCACGACGTGCGTCCGCATCCGCACATCGGCCTGGCCACGGTCACCTACCTGTTCGAGGGCGCGATGATGCATCGCGACAGCCTGGGCGTGGTGCAGGAAATCCGGCCTGGCGCGATCAACTGGATGACCGCCGGACGCGGCATCGTGCATTCCGAACGCAAGCCGGACGACCTGCGTGGCGCCACCTACGTCAACCACGGCCTGCAGCTCTGGGCGGCGCTGCCCGCGGCGCACGAGGAAGTCGAGCCGAGCTTCGCCCATGCGGCCTCGGAAGACATCCCGTCGACCGTCGTGCAAGGCGCCCAGGTCCGGGTGCTGGTGGGCGAGGCCTTCGGTCTTCGATCACCGGTGTCGACGCTTTCCGAAACCCTGTACCTCGACGTTCGGCTCGCGATCGGTTCGCGGATCGAACTGCCGGCGCTCGCGCCCGAGATGGCCGTGTACGCGGTGGATGGCGAGCTGCGGGTCGATGGTGCGGCTGTCTCGGTACACACCATGGCCATGCTGCCGGACGGGCAGGGCGGAACCATCGAAGCCGTCGAATCAGCGGCGGCGGATGGCGCTTCAACACAGCAGCCGGATGGCAGCGGAAGGCCGCAGACGGTGCAACTGGTGGTGATCGGCGGAGCGCCGCTGGACGGTCCGCGCTACATCACCTGGAACTTCGTCTCGAGCCGCCGCGAGCGGATCCTCGAAGCCGGCGCCGACTGGGCGGCCCAGCGCATGGGCCATGTTCCCGGAGAGACCGAGTTCATTCCGCTTCCGGGTCATCCTTTCGACGTGCAGTCCGGGCCTTCGCGCGACCAGCCGAAGCCGGACACGGGCACCACGCCGGTCTGAGCCGGCGCAGCGCGCCTCGCGCCTCGTGCCTCGCAGTTCGCGGTTCGCGCCGCGCGGTTCGCGAGCTATCCTGTTCAGCCGCTGCGCTTCAGCGCTTGATCGACAGATCCGGATCTTCGAAGGCCCGCGCACTCGCACGGGCAGACCGGGCGCTGAGGTCCGGCGCCAGCGCCTCGCGCCCGTCGAAGACGAAGCATTCGCCGCGGTAGTGCGCGCCACCCACTTCCTCGAAGTACTTGAGGATGCCGCCTTCCAGCTGCAGCACGTTCTGCACACCGGCCTCGCGCATCAGGATGGCCGCCTTCTCGCAGCGAATCCCGCCGGTGCAGAAGCTGACCACCGTCTTGCCGGCGAGTTCGTTGCGATGCGCTTCCAACGCGGCCGGGAACTCGGTGAACTTGGCGATCCGCCAATCGATCGCGCCTTCGAAGCTGCCGTGCTCGACCTCGAAGGCATTGCGTGTATCCAGGAGGGCGATCGGTCGACCCTCGTCGTCCCGACCGCGGTCGAGCCATCGCCGAAGCGTGGTTGCATCGACACCGGGGGCGCGGCCGGCCGCGGGCTGGATCGCCGGATGGTCCATCCGGATGATCTCGCGCTTCGCCTTCACCAGCATGCGGCGGAAGGGTTGCGCCTCGGACCAGCTTTCCTTGGTCTCGATGTCGGCGAACCGGGCGTCGGCACGCAAGAAGTCCAGGAAGGCGCGCACTTCCTCGGGCGGTCCCGCCAGAAAGAGATTGATGCCTTCCGGCGCCACGAGGATGGTGCCCTTGAGGCCGCCGTTCGCGACCTGGCCGCGCAGCGAATCGCGCAACGCGATCGGCTCATCGATCGGCACGAATCGGTAGGCGGCGATATTGAGGATGTCGGGCACGGGGCGGGATTCTAGGGCGGCCAGCGCGCCCGCCTGCATCACATGGTGGAGCGTCCGCTTTCTACAATCGAGCCCATGTTCGTTCACCTGCGCCTGCACACCGAATTCTCCGTCGTCGACGGCACCAACCGCATCGACGAGGTCGTCGCCCAGGCCGCCCGGGACCGGCAACCGGCGCTCGCGATCACCGACCTCAACAACCTGTTCGGCGCGGTCAAGTTCTACAAGGAAGCCCGCGCCAAGGGCGTCAAGCCGGTGCTGGGCGCCGAGGTGTTCGTCGACGGACTCGGCGGCGAAGCGGCGGCACTCAGCCGGATCGTGCTGCTGGTGCAGAACGCCGAGGGCTACCTGCATCTTTCCGAGCTGCTGGCGCGGGCCTGGACCCAGAACGTCGGCCGCGGCCAGTCGCAGGCCTGCATCAAGCTGGCCTGGTTGCGCGAACTGCAGGGCGGGCTGATTGCGCTCTCGGGCGCGCAGGCCGGTCCCTTGGGCGGCCCGTTGCTGCAAGGCAATGCCGATCGGGCGCGCGAGGTCGCGTTGCTCCTGGCCGGGATCTTTCCGCACCGCTTCTACATCGAGCTGCAGCGCGCCGGCCGGCCGCAGGACGAGCCGCATGTCGTTGCCGCCGTGCAGCTCGCGGCGCGGCTCCATCTGCCGGTGGTCGCGACCCACCCGATCCAGTTCGGCTCCGAAGACGATTACGAAGCGCACGAGGCCCGCGTCTGCATCTCCGAGGGCGAGATCCTCGGCAACCCGAGGCGGGTGCGCAAGTTCACCCGCGACCAGTACTTCAAGTCGGCCGCCGAAATGGAAGCGCTTTTCGCGGACATTCCGAGCGCGATCGCCAACACGGTCGAGATCGCCAAGCGCTGCAACCTGACGCTGGTGCTCGGCAAGCCCCAGCTGCCGAACTTCCCGACGCCGGACGGCATGCCGATCGCGGACTATTTCCGGGTGGCTTCCTTCGAAGGCCTGGAGGAACGGCTCGCGCATCTCTATCCCGATGCCGCCCGGCGCGATGCCGAGCGGCCCCGCTATGTCGAGCGGCTCAAATTCGAGATCGCCACCATCCTCAAGATGGGCTTCCCCGGCTACTTCCTGATCGTCGGGGACTTCATCAACTGGGCCAAGCGCAACGGCTGCCCGGTCGGCCCCGGCCGCGGATCGGGCGCCGGCTCGCTGGTGGCCTATGCGCTCAAGATCACCGACCTCGATCCGCTCGAATACAAGCTGCTCTTCGAGCGCTTTCTCAATCCCGAGCGGGTCTCAATGCCCGACTTCGACATCGATTTCTGCCAGAGCAATCGCGACCGCGTCATCGACTACGTCAAGGACAAGTACGGCCGCGACGCGGTGAGCCAGATCGCCACCTTCGGCACCATGGCCGCGCGCGCCGCGATCCGCGACGTGGGGCGGGTGCTCGACATGAGCTACACCTTCTGCGACGGCATCAGCAAGCTGATCCCGAACAAGCCCGGGCAGCCGGTCACGCTGCAATACCCGCCTTCGCCGAAGGTGGAGGGCGACAAGAACAACTACGCGATCGAGATGGAGCCGCAGCTGGCCGCCCGCATCGAGCGCGAGGAAGAAGTGCGCATGCTGGTCGAGCTCGCGCAGCGGCTCGAAGGCATGACCCGCAACATCGGCATGCACGCCGGCGGCGTGCTGATCGCGCCTGGCAAGCTCACCGACTTCTGTCCGCTCTACCAGCAGCCCGGGAGCGACTCGGCGGTCAGCCAGTACGACAAGGACGATGTCGAGGCGATCGGCCTGGTCAAGTTCGACTTCCTGGGGCTGGCGACGCTCACCATCCTCGAGATCGCGCGCGAGTTCATCGTGAAGCGGCATCCCGGCCAGCAGGATTTCGCGTACGAGAACATCCGGCTCGACGATGCGGCCACCTATCGCCTTTTCAGCGAGGGCAAGACCGAGGCCGTGTTCCAGTTCGAATCGCGCGGCATGCAGGGCATGCTGAAGGATGCGCGGCCGACCCGGCTCGAAGACCTGATCGCGCTCAACGCGCTCTATCGCCCCGGGCCGATGGACCTGATCCCCAGCTTCGTGGCGCGCAAGCACGGCCGCGAGGAAGTCGAGTATCCGCATCCGCTGGTCGAGGAGATGCTGTCCGAGACCTACGGGATCATGGTCTACCAGGAACAGGTGATGCAGACCGCGCAGATCCTGGGCGGCTACTCGCTCGGCGGCGCCGATTTGCTGCGCCGCGCGATGGGCAAGAAGAAGGCCGAGGAGATGGCCGAGCACCGCCAGATCTTCCGCAAGGGCGCGGCGGTCAACGGCATTCCGGAGCAGAAGGCGGACGAGATCTTCGACCTGATGGAGAAGTTCGCGGGCTACGGCTTCAACAAGTCCCATGCCGCGGCTTATTCGCTGCTCGCGTATCACACGGGTTGGCTCAAGGTCCACTACACGGCCGAGTTCTTCTGCGCGAACATGACCGTCGAAATGGACGACACCGACAAGCTCAAGGTGTTGTTCGAGGACGCCCAGAAGAACTTCGGCATCACCTTCGAGCCGCCGGACGTGAACCGCGGCAACTACCGCTTCGAGCCGGTCACGGACAAGGTGATTCGCTATGGCCTCGGCGCGGTCAAGGGCACCGGGCAGCTGGCGGTCGAGGCGATCGTCAAGGCGCGCGAGGAGGGCGGACCTTTCACCAGCCTCTTCAACTTCTGCCTGCGGGTCGACCGGCAGCGCATCAACAAGCGCACTGTCGAGGCGCTGATCAAGGCGGGTGCCTTCGATCTGCTTCAGCAGAACCGCGCGTCGCTGGTCGCATCGATCGACCGCGCCTTCGACTTCGCGGCCGCTGCCGAGGCCAATGCGGCGCAGGTCGACATCTTCGGCGACTTCGAGCATGGCTCGGCCACCGCCGAACCCCAGCTGGTGGATGCGACGCCCTGGGGCGTGAAGGAGCGTCTCACCTGCGAGAAGACGGCCATCGGCTTCTACCTCTCGGGGCATCTCTTCGACGAGGTCGAGCACGAGGTCCGGCGCTTCTGCAAGCGGGAGATCGGCGACCTGCTCGACAGCCGCGAGCAGCAGGTGATCGCCGGCATCGTCAGCGACTTCCGCGTCATCAACGGCCAGCGCGGGCGCCTGGCGCTCTTCAAGCTGGACGACAAGTCCGACTCGATCGAGGCGACCGCGGACGAGGCGCTCTTCAACGCCAATCGCAACGTGCTGAAGGACGACGAACTGGTGATCGTCAGCGGCCGCCTGCAGCCGGGGCGTGGCGGCTTCGAGGCGCGCTTCCAGGTGCAGCAGGTCTGGGACCTGGCGGGGGCGCGCTGCCGGTTCGGCAAGTTCCTCCGGGTCGCGGTGAATGGCAAGGCGCCGGACATCGCCCGCCTCATCAAGGACTTTCCGCCGCGCACCGAGCAGAGCGAACACGGCGAACTGAAGCAAGGCTTGGCGGTGCGCCTGGCGATGGCCCGCGGCGGCGCGCAGGTCGAGCTTCAATTGGGCGAGCGGGCGAAGTTCTTCCCGACGGATGCGGCGCTCGCCAGCTGGATGGCGCAGGCCGAGGCGGGCAAGGCCGCGGTGATCTACGAATAAGGGCGGGCGGAGGCGCCAACGAGGCGGCCACTCGACCCGCGGCGCCGCTCTTCAAGCGCTTGCTTGGCGCTCGCCGAGGCTGCGCTTCAGCGCTTGGGCCTGAGCGTGATGGTCAGCCGGCTCGGCACGGTGCCGTCGACATCCCTCGGCAGCTTCTCGGTCTTCTGCAACGCGCGCAGCGCGGCATCGTCCCAATTGGGCAGGCCGCTCGACTTGACCAGCACCGGCGCGCCGACGATGGTGCCGTCGGGTGCCAGCCGGATGTCGAACTCGGCGCCGGGGTTGCCGCTCACCAGGTCGGCATCCGGGAAAGTGACGTTCGGCCGCACGGCCGCCGCGACCTTGCCGCCGTAGCTGCCGGAAGGCCCGGATGACTTGAGCGCGGTGCCGGTCGCGTTCTCGGCGCCGCTTGCGCCTGCCATGCCCTGCATGCGCTTGAGCACGTTGGCGCGGTCGGCCGCGGCCTGCGCCGTGGCCTTGGCTTCGGCCTCTTTCTTCTTGGCGGCCTCGGCTTGCTGCTGCTGCTTCTTCTCGTCGGCTTCCTTCTTGCGCTGGGCTTCGAGCTGCTCCTGGCGGCGCTCGTCAGCCTCGCGCTTCTTCTGTTCGGCGAGCTTTTGCTGCTGCTCCTTCTTGCGATCGGCTTCTTCTTCCTCGCGACGCTTGGCTTCGAGCTCCTTCTTTTCCTGCGCCGCCTTGCGCTGGGCCTCGATCTTTTTCTGCTGGGCCTGCTGCTCCAGCTCGCGTTCGCGCTGTTCCTTCAGTTCCTTCTGTTTCTTCTCGCGTTCGAGCGCGATGTCCGGTGCCTTGGGCGCCGGAGTCGGATCGGGCGGGCGGGCTGCCTGGGGCGGCGGAGGCGNCGAGCGTGAGCGCGCTCATCGATTCCGGCTCGTCCATCTCGCCGTCGCCGAAGACGCCCCAGACCTTGCGCGCCTCGCAGTCGAGCAGCTGCCGATGGGTGAGGTAGCGCATGAAGCGCGCGTGGTAGATCGAGCTGATCGGGCCGATGCCCATCGAGCCGGTCGGGAACTGCCAGAAGTCGGGCATCAGGTAGGGATGCGGATAGCTCGACAGGCCGCGCGCGCCGCTGCCCTGCGAAAAGGCCGGCGCTGTCAGCTCCTGGCGATAGTGCGCCAGGTCTTCTTCACTCAATCGCCCCTCGAGGAATGCCCGCGCATACACGCCCGGCGCGCTGTGTGGCTGGAAGAACACCAGGTCGCCGCGATGCACGTCGTCGCGCGCATGGAAGAAGTGGTTGAACCCGGTCTCGAACAGATCGGCCGCACTCGCATAGCTGGCGATATGCCCGCCGAGTTCGCCGTACGAATGATTGGCGCGCACCACCATGGCCAGCGCGTTCCAGCGCATGAGCGACGCGAGTCGCTCCTCCATCGCCAGGTCGCCCGGGAAGGCAGGTTGCGCGTCCACCGCGATGGTGTTGACGTACGGCGTAGAAAGCTCGGGCTGCCAGCCGATGCGCTCGACTCGAGCAAGACCCGAGAGGTTGTCGAGGATCTGCTTCGCCCGCACCGCTCCCCCGGACGCCAGTAGAGCCATGAAGGCTTCTCGCCATTCAAGCGTTTCCTCGGGATCGGGATCGAGCGCGGCGAGCGAACGCTCATTGAAAGACGACGGTTGCGACATGGTTTGGCGATGGTTCGCGTGTCCACCTCCGGCACGCGAGGGTGGTATGGAAAAAAACTCGAGCGAACAAGGCGACTGGCCTCGCGGCGTTCTGCGTGGCGATGCCCACTAGTTGCGAAGAGCCAGGTTGTTCAGCTTGTCCAGCCGCTCTGGCCAGGTGTCCTCTGTCGCCGACTGCAGCAGGATGCGCGTCCACGACACCCATGCTTCCCATTGCACGCGCTTGTCCCACGCGTTGCCCCACTGGCTGAAGATCTGCAGCGCGCTTTCGGCGGCTGCGCGCGCCTCGTCACGGCGACCGGCCGCCAGATACAGCTGCGCCAGCAGCATCTGCGGTTCGCCCACCCACGGGTTGTGACGCACCGACTGCTCCAGCACGGCGATCGTGGCATCCGCTTGCACCAAGGGCTGGTCCTGCTGGATCACCGACCAGTAAAGCGACGTGGCCGCCGCTTCGTCGGCCGCCGTCAATCCCTTCGCGCATCCGGCAAACACCGGCGGCAGCGGCAACCGGTCGCACAGGGCCGGATGCCGAAGCGCTTCACCCAACCGGGAGACCTGATGGACCATCCTCGCGCTGGGTCGCATCGGCCCGGGCCACAGCGCCGCCATCCAATGCACACCTTGCGGTCGGTGGGCCACCTGCGGAAAACCCGAGAAGATGTCGTCCTGCCAGCTGAACCACTGCTCCATGAAGTCGGCCATGGTGACGACGAGAAAGGCCGCAACTTCGTACGCGCCGAGGCGTACGGTGCCCTGCGCCGGGCCGATGCGCTCGACGGTCACGCTGCCGTCCAACTCGATCTCGCCGGCCAGCAAGCGCTGCGTGAACTGCGCGCGGCTGGCCGTGCAGAACAGGTAGACCAGCTCCTCGGCGGCGTCGCCCACCATGTCGCGCAACCGGCCGCGCTCGCTCCCGGCGTCGAACTTGACCAGGTCCACGAATGCATTGCCGTACACGCTGTGCAGCAGCCCCAGCAATCGCACTTCGCGCGGCTGCCGCCACAGCGCCAGCGAACGTGCAACGCCCACCAGGTGATGGCGGAAGGTGCCCGCCTTGTGCCAGTCCCGGCCGACGCCACGCGCCAGCACCACCGGAAGCACCGGCGCCAGATCGGCGTCGTGGTCCAGCCAGTTTTCGTCGAGCAGCATCTGGGCGCGCCCGAACTGCGAGGGTTCGAGGATGTGAAGCGGAAGCGGTGTACTCATGGCGAACTTCGTTCGGAGAGGCCCCCGAGCTGGTGCAAATCGTCGGGTTCCGAAGCCGTGATCGCTTCGACCGACCCGGCCCGGGCACGCAGCTCGAACTTCTGGATCTTGCCGGTCGATGTCTTGGGCAATTCGCCGAATACCACGGTGCGCGGCACCTTGAACGCTGCAAGATGCTTCCGGCAATGTTCCACGATGTCCGATGGCGTCGATCGAGCCCCGGGCTTGATCTCGACGAAGGCGCATGGCGTTTCGCCCCACTTCCGGTCCGGCTTGGCCACGACGGCTGCCGCCAGCACGTCGGGATGCCGGTAGAGCACATCTTCCACCTCGATGGACGAGATGTTTTCACCGCCGGAGATGATGACGTCCTTGCTCCTGTCCTTGATCCGGATGTAGCCGTCCGAATACTGGACGGCGAGGTCGCCGGTGTGGAACCAGCCGCCCGCGAACGCTTCTTGCGTGGCCGCCGGGTTCTTCAAGTAGCCTTTCATCGTGATGTTTCCGCGAAGCATGATCTCGCCGATGGTCTGACCATCGAGCGGCACCGGCTCCATGGTCTGTGGGTTCATCACGACGGCACCCTGCTGCAAGTGATACCGGACGCCTTGCCTGCCGTTGAGGCTGGCACGCTCGCCGATGTCGAAGATTTCCCATGCATCTTGCTTCGCGCATGCGACTGCAGGGCCATAGACCTCGGTCAGGCCGTAGACATGCGTGAGGTCGAAGCCGAGCCGCTCCATGCCTTCGATCATCGAAGCCGGGGGCGCCGCACCCGCCACCATGGCCTTGACGCCACGGGGCAGACCCTGCTTGAGCGCCTCGGGTGCATTGACCAGCAGGTTGTGTACCACCGGCGCACCGCAGTAATGCGTGACACCGTGTTGCGCGATGAGTTCGATGATCGCCTTCGCGTCGACTCGGCGCATGCAGATGTTGACGCCCGCGCGCGCTGCCAGCGTCCAGGGAAAGCACCATCCATTGCAATGGAACATCGGCAGCGTCCAGAGATAGACCGGATGCTTGGGCATGTCCCATTCGAGGATGTTGGAGATCGCGTTCGCGGCGGCACCGCGGTGGTGATAGACGACTCCCTTCGGATTGCCGGTGGTTCCGCTGGTGTAGTTGAGCGCGATGGCGTTCCACTCGTCCTCGGGCGGCCGCCATGCAAAAGCCGGATCGCCTTCGGACACCAGGTCCTCGTAGCTCAGGTCGCCGATGCGTTGGGCGGGACCAGAGAAGAGCGAGTCTTCCGCGTCGATCACGAGCAGCGGTTGGCTGCTCTTGCGAAGCCGGATCGCGTCGTCCATCAGCCCTGCGAATTCCGGATCGACGATGACGACCTTCGCCTCACCATGATCGAGCATGAACGCGATGGTCGATGCGTCCAGTCGTGTGTTGAGCGTGTTGAGAACGCCGCCGGCCATCGGCACGAAGAAGTGCGCCTCGACCATGGCCGGCGTGTTGGGCAGCATGACCGCCACGGTGTCGTCGTTCCGCAAGCCTCGCAGCCGCAGTGCGCTGGCAAGGCGCTTGCACCGCTCGAAGGTCTGTGCCCAGGTTCGACGAATCTCGCCATGGACCACGGCGAGATGTCGTGGATACACCTCCGCCGAACGTTCCAGAAACGAGATGGGCGTCAGCGGCGTGTGGTTGGCCGAAGTCTTCGGAAGGTCCTGGTCGAAGATCGATTGCATCGCTCGTGCTCACGCGGTTCCGAGATCGAGTGCCGGCAAGACCTCGCCGCGACACTCGCCGAAGCCGATGCGTGCGAAACCCGGCTTTTCGCACCATCCCCTGATCGAGACGCTGTCGCCGTCTTCCAGGAAATGCCGGATCTCGCCCGTCCCGGGAAGCGGGACCGGACGCGTGCCGCCCGCGCTCAGTTCGACCAGCGCACCGGCTTCATCCGGCGCAGGCCCGGAGATCGTGCCCGTGCCCATCAGATCGCCGCTGCGCAGGTTGCAGCCGCCGATGGTGTGCTGCGCGAGCATCTGGGCGATGGTCCAGTACTGGTGGCGAAAGCTGGTGGCCGTGATCCGGTCGCCGGCAAGATGCTGCGCGCGATGCTGGCGCGACTGCACCGACACCTCGAGATGGACGTCCAGACCCCCCGTGGCGCGATCCGCGGCGTCGTCCAGATAAGGCAGGGGTTGTGGGTCGGACGCGGGGCGGTCGAGCGCGACGCGATACGGCTCCAGCGCCGCCATCGACACGATCCAGGGCGAAATGCTCGTGCAGAAATTCTTGCCGAGAAAGGGCCCGAGCGGATCCATCTCCCAGAACTGATGGTCACGTGCCGACCAGTCGTTCAGCAAGCACATGCCGAAGATCCGTTCGCGCGCCTGCGCGACCGACAAGGGCTCGCCGAGCATGGTTTCAGGTCCGACGAAGAAGCCCATCTCGAGTTCGAAATCGAGCCGTCGACAAGGACCGAAAGCCGGCGATGGATGGCCGGCCGCTCGTGACTGGCCATTGGGCCGGCGAAAGCCCGTGCCGCTCAGCACCACGCTGGACGCCCTGCCGTGATAAGCGATCGGGAGCCACTCGAAGTTCGGCGTCAGCGGATTCTCCGGGCGGATGACGCGACCCACATTGGTCGCGTGGTGCCGGGAGGTGTAGAAGTCCGTGTAGTTGCGCACCTCGACCGGCATCTTCATGGTCGCTTCGCCGAGCGGCAGCATGCAGGCACGCGCCTTCTCCTGCGTGGCTGCATCCGCCTCGGAAGACAGAAGCTTGAACAAGGCATGCCTGAAGGGCTGCCAACTTGCTGGGCCCATCGCCATGAAGGCGTTGAGCGTGGCGTCCGCAGCCACGCTGCAGGCCGCGCTCGCGGATTCGGCCAGCAGACCGCTTGCCGCCAGGTGGGCCAGGTCGAGCACCTGGTCACCGATGGCAACCCCGCCGCGGGGATGGCTGTCGCCGTCCTGGCGGACGAAGATGCCGATCGGCAGGTTCTGGAGCGTGAAGTCGCAGCCGGCCGACTGGGCGGCGTCGACCCAGCTTCGGGCCGACGGATCGTGTGTGAAGTCGAGCATGAGGGCAATCAAGGGTTGGGGAGCAAGGCATCGTCGAAGATCGCCACGGCCCGCGTCCAGCCGGCCGAAGCGCCGCGTATCTTGTGCGGGAAGCAGCTGATGAAAAAGCCGTTCGCGGGCAGCGCCTCGAGGTTGTGCAGTTTCTCGAGGTGGCAGTAGCCGATGTCACGACCCGCCTTGTGGCCCTCCCAGATCAGCGAGGCATCGCGCGTGGCTTCGTATTTCTTTGCGGTGTGGACGAAGGGAGCGTCCCAGCTCCAGGCGTCCGTGCCAGTGAGCCGAACGCCGCGCTCCAGCAAGTACATGGTTGCCTCGTAGCCGATGCCGCAGCCGGAGGAGACGTAGTCCGCATGGCCGTACCGGAGGCCGGCGCTCGTGTTGACCACGACGATCTCCAATGGCTTCAGCGCGTGTCCGATGCGCGCGAGTTCTTCTTCGATTTCCCGGGCGGTGACGACGTGGCCATCCGGCAAGTGCCGGAAGTCGAGCTTGACGCCGGGCTGGAAGCACCACTCGAGCGGAACTTCGTCGATGGTCGTGGAACGCTCGGCATGGCCCAGCGCCTTGTTCATCGTGCTGTGAAAGTGATAGGGCGCGTCGAGATGGGTGCCGTTGTGCGTCGAGAGTCGCACGGTCTCTGCCGCCCAGCCCTCGCCATCCGGCAGGTCGCCCTTGCAAAGGCCCGGGAAGAAGGCGGCGATCTGCTCCGGAGAGTCTTCGTGCGTCACGTAGTCGATGTGCGGCGCAAAGGCGGGCGGGTCGCTCAAGACGTCGTTTTCCAGGTAGATGGAAAGGTCGATGAAGCTGCGAGACATATCAGTCGACCGTGATCTTCTTGGCCTTGACCAGTTCACCCCAGGTCCGCTTCTCCTGGCTCAACAAGGTGGCCATCGCATCGACGCTCGCGGTCATGGGCTCGCTGCCGGTCTCGGCGATCTGCTTCTGCACCTCTGGTGTCTGCGTGATCTGGGTGACCGCCGCGTTGAGCCGTTGCACCACCTCGTCCGGCACGCCTGCAGGCGCCCAGATGCCATGCCAGCCCACGACCGCAACGGCCGGATAGGTTTCCGAGATCGTCGGCACGTTCGGAAGCTGTGCATGTCGATGGCTGCCGCTGTAGGCGATGGCGCGCACCTTGCCCGCCTTGATCATGGGGATGGCCGAGGCAGCGGGCTCGACACACATCGGAAGCTGGCCCGACACCACGTCGATCATCGGAGGCCCCTTGTAGGGAACGTGCAGCATCTGCACCTTCGCGCTCTGGTTGAACAGCTCCATGATCAGGTGGAGGAAGCTGCCCACGCCGTTGGTGCCGTAGGCCAGCTTGTCCGGGTTGGCGGTGGCGTAGTCGACCAGCTCCTTCACCGTCTTGAACGGCAGGTCGTTGTTGGCGACGATGAAGGCACCTTGCGACAGCAAGGGCGAGACGGGCCGCAGCTCCTTCTCGGGGTCGAACTTCAGCTTGGAATAGATCCAGGGATTGACCGTGAAGGAGCTCGACACGGTGTAGAGCAGCGTGTAGCCGTCGGCAGGCGCCTTGGCCACGAAATCCGACGCGATGTTCCCCGCGACGCCCGGACGGTTCTCGATGATCACCGGGACGTTCAGGACCTTGGAAAGCTTTTCTGCATAGATGCGGTTGTAGGTATCGGGCGCCGTGCCGGGCGGCCCCATGTTCGCGAACTTGATGGTTCGGGACGGCCAGGCCTGTTGTGCAGACGCAATCTGCCAGGGCTGGAGGGTTGCGACTGCGCAGGCGGCGGCTGCGCGTGCAATGATCTCGCGGCGTTGAATGGCCATGACGGTTCCTTTAAGGTTTGGCGGGCACGACGGGTAGCAGCAGGAACGACGGATGTGCGCGGCCGGTGTGGATCGTGATCTCGCCTCCGAAGCGCTCCGGGGTCCTGTCCTCCGGATGGTCGTGCAGAAGAACCGAAGACCCGCGCAGCGGCTTGCCGTAGATTTCGGGCCACGGCCCCGGGAGGTCATGCTGGAAGTCGGTGCTGCCCACCGTCAGCACCAGTCGCCAGCCCTTGGGGAACACGAACGACATCGGCCAGATCTCGATCTGCAGTTCATGGATCTCACCGGGTTCGAGAAACTGGAGTTCGTCATGGGCGAGCACGGGCTGCCACGGCTTCGACTTCTCGGTATCGAGCTTCCGGTGTGAGGCACGCAGCCAGCCTTGGGCCAGCGGCGCATTGAACTCGGACGCCGCGACGATGAGATGTTCCTTGCCGGCCGTGTCGTAGGCTCGAACCGTCAGGAACAGATCGGCATCCTTGGCGGTCGTCGACACGTGAAGCGTGGCCGCGATCGGACCGGTCACCTCGGTCTCGTGTTCGAACGGCGCCGTGCTGAAGCTGGCTTTGCCGTCGAGGCCGTCGAAGCGAACTTGCGCGTCTTCGGCCGAGGGCTCGCTCGCGAGGCGCAAGGCGTCGGCGTCCAGGTAGCTTCGTGTCCACTGCGTGCGCGCCAGCGGCCACTCGTGCTCCGCCCTTTCGACGAAACCATCGACATGCCGCACCAGCATGCTGATCGGCGCCCTGTCTTCCCAACCGTTGTCCTCGCCCTTGAGAAAACGATCGAAGAACTTCTTCTGAAGGGCAACGCCGTAGTCCGTATAGAACTCCGTCCAATGCTCGCGACCGTGGAACTCCATCCATTTCTGCCTGGACCCGGCGTTCAGCCAGCCCTGGACGTTGCCGCGCAGGTGAACACCGTGGCCGCCCCAGTTTCCGCACGAAAGCACCGGCACCTCGATCGCCGCCAGGTCGGGCGTGCGTTCCTGGTAGTAAGGGTCGCCGACGAGTTCCGCGGACAGCAACTTGCCCGGAATGTCCCGCCTGTTGGCGCGCAATTCTTCTTCGCTCAGTTCGTCCGGCCCGGCAATCGAAACGCCCGTGTTCGGGTTGACACGGGCGCGCGAGCCGAGCCCGTTCTGCACGTTCGCGATCTGGTTCGGATACCAGTTCATCAGGAAGGTGTTCAGTATTCCGCCGTGCCGGCAGGCGTCGCGGTACATGTCGGTGTAGCCCTCGAACGGGCAGATGGCCGCGAGATGCCTGGGGCGCCTGGCGGCTACCTGCCACTGCGTGGTGGCGTAGTACGAGACACCCGCCAGGCCGACCTTGCCGTTGCTCCATGGCTGCGTGCCGGCCCATTCGATGCACTCGCTGAAGTCGTCGATTTCGCGGGTCGACCAGCAGTCGATGAACCCTGGCGAACGCCCGGCTCCACGCGAATCGACACGGATGCAGACATAGCCGAAAGGCACCCAACGCTCGGGGTCGACAGTCTCCCAGTTGGCATATCGGCCGGTGCTGCCACGCAAGACCTCGGGATAGTCCGACGTCAGGCCCTTCCACTGCATCGGGAAACCTTCGCTGAAGTGCAGGCCCTTGGCATAAGGACCGCATGACATCAACACCGGGAACGGACCTTCGCCGTCCGGGCGAAAGATGTCGGCGCGGAGGACCGACTTGTCACTGGTGATGATCTCGACATCCCAATCGATCTTCATTCGGTCGCTCCAATCACTTGTATTAAACAAGCGTTTAATGTAGCGACGGCTCGCTCGATGCCGCTCGGGACAAACCCGAATCGTGCGTTTCAAACAGCGGTTTAAAATGAACGATGAGAACTCGAAGCTACCCCTCGGTGGGCCAAGGCGCAGGCGAGGCCCGCGAGCGCATCCTGGTCGCCGCAGAAACTCTTTTCGCGCGGCAGGGCGTCGACAAGACCTCGACTCGCGACATCACCACGGAAGCGGGCGTGAACGTCGCTTCGGTCAACTATTACTTCCGTTCCAAGGAAGCCCTGGCCGAAGAGATATTCATGCGCCTTGCAGAGCGGGTCACCGTGCTGAGGCTCGCCGACTTGTCGAGGGTGATGGACGCATCGCGTCAGAGCAAGACGCCTTTGCAGCTGGAAGACCTGGTCGACTGCTTCATCCGGCCCTACTTCGAGCCCGGGCTCCATGGCGCGTTGCTGGCGCGTTTCATCCTTCAGCACCGGCTGGATCCGAGCGAGATGACGCACCGGGTCTTCGAACAATATCTGAACCCGTTCGCGATGGCGTTCATCGATGCGCTGTGCATGACGGACAAGCGGATCGACCGGATCGACTGGATGTGGCGCTATACGCTGCTGACTGGCACCGTCATGCTCGCGATGACCGATGTGGGACCGAAAAACCGCATGTCCGTGCTGACGGATGGACAAGCGGACGCTTCACGCACGGAGCAGCTGAGGCGTTACCTGGCGGAGTATCTCTGCCGTGCGCTGAGGAGCAGCTAGCAAGCAGGCTTCATCGGCAGCTTGCCTCGTGGTTCTTCGTGACCGGCGGCCGGCAAGGCTGACGGGCCGCCCTGGACGGCGAGTAGCCGAAGGTGCCGCGCCGACAGCCGCGATCACTTCACGGCAAAGCGAACGGTCATCGTCTTGGGCCCGTCGGTCACGACCGCCACGACCTTGGCGCCCCTGCCGAGCTTGACCCCCCTGGCCTCGAGCTTGTTGCCGCCGGCCGACTTCAGGTCGGCTTCGGATTTCTCGGCGCCGTTGAGCACCGTGAGCTTGCCGCTCATCTGTCTGGTGGCGTACTCGTTGTCGTGATCGACCACGTAGACGATCGCACCGTCGGGCGCGGCAACGAGTTCGAAGGACAGGTCGTTGGCACCTTGCACCACGCCGCCGTGCCGTGCCGGCGCGACGCCATGTGCGATCGCCGAGGTGCCGGCAACCGAGCAGGCGGCCAGGAGCATGGCAGCGAAGAGGTTCTTGCAAGCGGTGAATGTCATGGTCCGAATCCTTGGGTCAGTGTGCGGCGCACTTCGAGGCGGCGCTGCAAAGCCGTGTCGCAACCTGGGGCTTGAATGAAAAGGCTCAGAAGGCCTCCTGCAGATGCGGCAACCGAGCTTCGCTGTCGGCGCCGGTTGCCACCAGGCGCTCGGTGGCGGTTCTGCCGAAGAGCCAGAACATCACCGGGGTGAGCAAGGTATCGAGCACCGTGGAACTGATCAACCCCCCGAAGATGACGACAGCCACCGGATGAAGGATCTCCTTGCCCGGTGCGTCCGCGGCCAGCAGCAGCGGCGTCAGCGCAAAGGCCGCCACCAGCGCCGTCATCAGCACCGGCGTGAGCCGCTCCAGCGAGCCGCGCACGATCATCGCCCGGCCGAAGGTCTCGCCTTCGAACCGGCACAGGTTGATGTAGTGGCTGATCTTCAGGATGCCGTTGCGCGTCGAGATGCCCGCCAGCGTGATGAAGCCGACCATCGAAGCGACCGACAAGCTCACGCCGGCCAGCCACATCGCCACCACGCTGCCGATCAAGGCCAGCGGGATGTTGGCCATGACGATCGCCGCGAGCACGGTCGACCGGTACCGTGCGTAGAGCACCAGGAAGATCAACCCCAGCGACACCACCGACAAGCCGATGATGAGATTCATGGCCTGCTCCTGCGCCTGGAACTGGCCTTCGAGACTGACGAAGGTCCCGGCCGGCAAGCCGGTCCTGGCGATGACGGTCCGGATGTCGGCGATGACGCGGCCCATGTCCGAACCGTCGGTGTTCGCGTACACCACGATGCGCCGCCGGCCATTCTCGCGACCGATCTGATTGGGTCCGTCGGTTTCCTGCACGGTGGCGAAGCTCGACACGGGCAACCGGCCGGCCGGCGTGTCGACCAGGGTGGCCGACAGATCCTGCGGGCTGCGCTGGTTGTCCGGCAGCCGCAGCACCAGCTCGTAGCGGCGCAGGCCGTCGACGATCTGCGCGCCGTGCGCGCCGTCGGTCAGGGCCTGCAGCACGCGCACCGCCTCTCCGGGCGACAAGCCCGTCTGGGCGAGCCTGCGCTGATCGATGCGCACCGTGATCTGCGGGATCAGCACCTGCTTCTCGACCGTCAGGTCGACCAGCCCGGGAATGCCCGCGAGCCCCTGGCGCATCTTGCTTCCCAGGCCGCGCAACACGTCGGTGTCCTCGCCGAAGATCTTGAGGGCGATCTGGGCGCGCACGCCGGACAACAGATGATCCAGGCGGTGGGAAATGGGCTGGCCGATGGCGACCTGCGCAGGCAGGACGGACAGGCGCGCACGGATGTCGGCCGCGATGGCCTCGCGGCTCCGGCTCGAGCGCTTCAACTCGACATCGATGTCGGACGAATGCACGCCTTCGGCGTGCTCGTCGAGTTCGGCACGGCCGGTGCGCCGGCCGACCTGCGTCACTTCGGGTACCTCGGCGATCAATCGCTCGGCCAAGGCCCCCATCCGATTCGCCTCCGCCAGCGCGGTGCCGGGGTTGAACACCATCCCCAGGACCAGCGACCCTTCGTTGAAGGCCGGCAGGAACGCGCGCGGGAAGAACGGCACGCTGGCAGCAGCGGCGGCAACCGCCAGCACGGCCAGCGCGATGATTAGCCTCGCCCGTGCAAAGGACCACTTCAACACCTGCGCGTCCCAGCGCTTGAGCCGCGCCACCAACGGGCTGTCGCCGCGGCCCAGCCGCTTCATGCCAGGCAGCAGGTAGTGGCAAAGAACCGGCGTGACCGTCATCGACACCAGCATCGAGGCCAGGATCGAGACGATGTAGGCGATGCCCAACGGCGAAAACAGGCGCCCCTCGATGCCGGGCAGGGCGAACAGCGGGATGAAGACGAGCACGACGATCGCCGTGGCGTACACGATGCCCGACCGCACTTCGACGCTGGCCTGCCGGACGACTTCCATCGTGGGCAGCGGGTGCTCGGCCGTGCGGTTCTGCTTGAGCCGCCGCACGATGTTCTCGACATCGACCACGGCGTCGTCCACCAGCTCGCCGATCGCGATCGCCAGCCCACCCAAGGTCATGACGTTGATCGACTGCCCCAGCAGCTCGAACATCAGCGCGGTGACGGCCAGCGAGAGCGGAATGGCCACCAGCGAGATCAAGGTGGTGCGTGCCGACAGCAGGAACGCGAAGAGCACGATCGCCACCATGATCGCGCCGTCGCGCAGCGCCTCGCTCACGTTGCCGACCGATGCTTCGATGAAGTCGGCCTGCCGGAACAGCACCTTTGGCGATCCCAGCCCCGCCGGCAAGCCCTGCGCCAGCTCGGAGAGCGCGGTTTCGATCGCGCGCGTGAGCTTCACCGTGTCCGCATCGGGCTGCTTCTGCACGCTGACGATCACTGCCGGCGCGCCGTTGTAGCCCGCATCGCCGCGCTTCAGCGCCGCGGCGAAGCGCACCTTGGCCACCTGGTCGAGCAGCACCGCGCGGCCGTCCTTCCATGCGACGGCGACGCCTTGCAGGTCCTCGACCCGGTTGGTGCGCCCCAGGTGACGGATCAGGAACTCGCGGCTGTTGAGGTCGATGAAGCCGCCACCCGCATTGCTCGCGAAGCCGCGCAGCGCCTGCTCCACCTGCGTGAGCGACACGCCGAACTGCGCCATGCGGGCGGTGTCCGGCTCCACCCGCAGCTGCCGCACGTCGCCGCCGATCGGGATGACCTGCGACACGCCGCCGAGCGACAGCAGGCGCGGCCGCAACACGAAGTCCGCATACTCGCGCGCCTGCATCGGGTCGAAGGAAGTCTTGCCGTCGCTTGCAACCAGCGGCAAGGCGATCAGCATCACCTCGCCCATGATGGAGGACACCGGCCCCATCACCGGCGTGATGCCGGCGGGCAATTGCGGCCCGATGACCGTGAGACGCTCCGCCACCAACTGGCGATTCCGGTAGATGTCGGTGCCCCAGTCGAATTCGGCATAGACGATACCGAGGCCGACGCCCGAAGTCGACCGAACCCGGGTCACGCCCGGCATTCCGTTGAGCGCCGTCTCCAGCGGGAAGGTCACGAGTTGCTCGACTTCTTCGGGTGCCATGCCGCCAGCCTCGGTCAGGACCGTGATCACCGGCTTGTTGAGGTCGGGAAACACATCCACCGGCGCTTTCCAGGCGGTGATCGCGCCATGGACCAGCAACAGTGCGGCGATGGCCAGCACGAAGAGTCGGTTGTGCAGGCTGCTTCTGACGATCCAGTTGAACATCGCGGCCTTCCGTTCAGCGAATCTGCGCGATCAGGGACGCGCCCTGCACCACGACCCGGTTGTCGACGCCGAGCCCCTGCGTCACCACGATGGTGGCCGCGTCGAGCGCCCGAAATTGCACCGGCTGCGGGATGTAGCGCTCGGCACCGGACTTGATCCAGACGATCGGTTCGTTGGCACTGTTGCGCGCGATTGCTTCCGCCGGCAGCACGTAACCCGTGGTTCGCTCCCCAAGCGCCGCGACCAGCCTCACCGGTTGGCCGATGGCCAGCGGCAGTGCCCCGCCCTTCGAACCGGACTGCACCTTGAAGGTGAGCGGCAGCACGCCGTCGCGCAGGCTGCGTGCGGCGCCGACGAACTCGAGCTTGGCGTCGGCGGCCTCTTGCAGATGCGCAGCCGCCAGCTTGGCGGGCAGCGCCGGATCGGCTGTCGTGGCTTCGACCAGGACCCGTGTCGGATCGACGACCTCGTACAGCACCTCACGCGCCTCCACGACCTGGCCGGCCACCGCGGCGGCCTTTGCGATCACGCCGGAAACCGGCGCGACCAGCGGCTCGCGTGCGCCCAGGCTGGCACCGACGCTGCGCTCGCGCGCCATCAGGCTCTGCAGCTCGGACCGGGCGGCCTCGACGTCCTTGCGTGGGACCGTGCCTTCCAGCGACTGGAGTCGCTGCACACGCTGCGCGGCCAATTCGCGATTGCTGCGCAAGTCAGCAAGCTGCGCCTGTTGGTTCGCCAATGCATAGGGGTCGGCACGGTAGGCCACATAGGCCAGGACGTCGCCGCGTCGCACGGCCTGCCCGGCAAGCGGCAGCCCCTTCGGACCCGGCTCGATGCGGCCGCCGGAGATGGCCTGCACCTGCCCGCCTGCATTCGGATCCATCACGACGCGGCCAGCGAGTTCGATCGTCGATGCGGCCTCGCTCGCGACGGCGATTCGCGTGCGCAGGCCCAGGCGACGCTGCGCCAGCATCGGCACCTGCACGCTGCCGTCCGGCAGACGCGCGAGGCCCGCGGCATTCACGGTCGCGGGAGCGTCCAGATGTTCGCCGTTGGGGCCATGGGCTCCCGGCGCGCCGAGGACCGGCACGGCGGCGTTCGCGACCAGGGCGATGAGGATGGCGAAAAGCGTCGTCGATGCTTTCATGGTGCAGCTCCTGTCACGGCCGATGCACGCGCACCGGCTTTCTTGCGGCGAAGCAACCAGGCGAGGCCTGCGATTGCGGCCAAGGCGATCGCCAGCCAAGCGGTAAGCGGCAGCCTGCGGCCGTGATCACCGCCGTCGTTCGGCGCATGCCCGTGGGCATCCGCTCCTGCAGCACCTGTCTTCAAGGTTCCGTCGAGCAGGTCGCTGTCGGCGCCGGCCAGGATCGTGATGACGATGGCATGCTCGCCCGGTGCGCTCAAGGCTTTCAAGAAGGCCGCCTCGGCGACCGTGTAGTTGCCCAGCTCCGAACGGAAAGTGGCTGGCGCCTTCAGCCCGCCGGACTCCACCTCGATCCGAGCATCGAGGACCGGCTCGCCGGTCTCGAAGCGGTTGATGAACATCGACAACTCGTCGCCGCGCAGCGTCGCGACCAGCTCGAAGCTTTCGGACTTCGCTTCGAATCGCGGAGCCGTGGCGCCCGCAGCCGCTTTCTGCACCGGCGCGTCGAGATGCTCGCCATTCGGGCCGTGAGCGCCAGGGGCGGCCAACGCGGCAGCGCCGCTCAGCACGAGGATCGGAAGGAGCAGGCGCCACAGGCGCCGGCCAAAGAGAAAGCGTGTCATGGGAAACGTCCGGAAGCTTGTTGAAGTCGGGCCTGTGCCAGGCCCAGCGCAGCCTGCTGGCGGGCAAGAGCGGCGTCGGCCTGCGTGGCGGCGTTCGCGGCGCGCAGCAGGTCGGGCAGCGGCGTCTCGCCGGCCTTGAACGAGATCTCGACAAGCTCGGCACGCTCGCGCAGCAGGGTCGCACGCTCGCGGGTCGACGCCAGTTGCCGGGCAGCGTCGCGCGCCGCGGTTCGCGCGGTCTGCAGGTCGGCGTCGAGCCGGTCCCGCAGGCGCTGCGCGTTCGTATCGGCAACGTCGAGTTCGCCGATCGCTGCGGCCTGCAACGGCGCGTTGCGGCCGTCGGTACCGAACGGAATGCGAATCCCCACGCCGACGCCGCGCTGCAGGCGTTCGCCGAGGCCCGGCGCCTCCTGGCGGTACTTCACGGACAGCTCGGGTGCATCACGCCGAGAGACGTTGACGGCATCGAGCTTCCGCTGCGCGTGTTCTACCGCCTGCATGGCCAGACGAAGTTCGGGGTGCGTTCCGCCTTCGGGCGGGTCGGCGGAAGGCATCGCAGGCGATGGCATGGCAGGCAGCGCTTCGAGGCCGGTGAGCGAGCGCCACTGCAGGCGCAAGGCTGCTCGACGTTGTGCCGCTTCGATCTCGGCCGACTCGGCCTCGAGCAACTCGGCACGCGCGACCAGCGCGTCCGAGCGCGCGAGATCGCCGGCGCCCACGCGCCGCTGCACGTCGTCCGCGATGCGTTGCAGGTACTGCCGCTGGGTACCGTATGCCTGGCTCTCCGCCTGGGCGGCGGCCAGCTTCCAGGCGGCCTCGTGTACCTGGCCGGCGAGGCGCAGCCGCATCACGTCGAATTGAAGGTCGGCCATTCGCAACGCGGCGTCGGCGGTGGCGCGGCGTGCATCACGCTGGCCGGGCAGCCACAGCGGCCATGCGATGCCGACCTCGGTCTCACGGCGACCCGCGTTCGAGTGCAGTCGATCGTCGAGGTGGCTCAACTCCAGGGCCGGCGGACCGGCAGACAGGCTGCTCGCGGCAACCTGGTCGGCGCGGGCACGCACAGCCTGGGCATCGGCTTCGCGGGCCTCCACGGCGCGCAGCCAGGCGGCTTCGACTGCCTGGGCGATCGAAACGGCCGCCTCTGGCGCCGAACGGGGGACGGGGCTTGCCGACTGCGCAAAGGCAGGCAAGGCGCCCCCGATGGACGTGATGCCTGCGAGCACGCAGCACACGAGCGATGGAACGGGTTTCACGAGACTCCTGACGAACCTGGAGGCAGCCCGCACGCCAGTGACCACGCGCAATGCGCGCGTGCAGGGGCTATGCAGGTATCAGCTTGAGAACGGCCCGTCCGCGCATGGCGGAGCGAGCAAGGGCGTTTTCAGGCGGTCCGTCGAGGAGGTCGCCGAAGCCCGTCCGGCGGCGGTGCCGGCAGCACGGTGGCGATGCGCGAATCTGGCCGAAACCGACCCGCAGGTGCGAAGCTGAACGACGCGGTGGTCGACAGCGCGAGCGAGCCGAGGCAGCCATCCGCGACGACATGCTGCCGAGACTCGTCGGAGTCGTCTTCGGTCACGGTTCCGTCATCCCCATGATGATGGTTCGTCTCGTGCCAATGCAGCAGTGCGTGAGCGGCCTCGTTCGTGCTGCTGAAGGCTGTCGAATGCCCGGCCATGGCGATGACCTGCCAGAAGGCAGAGATCATCAAGAGAACCAGGACGAAGCTGCGACGCATCGCGGAAGTCTAGCCCAGCATCCGGCTGCTGAACGTACGCGGCTCGGCTTTATCGGCCAAGATCCGGCCATCTCGACACCAAGGCGAATCATGCAACCTCACGCACTTCTCACGTTCCTGGCAGCCGCGTCGCTTGCGATTGCAGCCCGTGCCGAAACAGGCTCTCCCTGTCGTGTCGAGCCTTTTTCAGGCGCCACATTGCCACAGGGGGCGGTCGGCCAGATGACCGTCGCCAACACCGGCGCATCGTGCGCGATCACGAACTACGGCGTTCCGGCCGAGCGGCAGAACCCTGCCCACTCCGGCTCTGTCACGTCCGCCGCCACGCATGGCACCGCTATCTTCACACCGCCGCAAGCGACGTACACGCCAGCGCCTGGATTCGTCGGCGATGACGAATTTGCCTATGCCGCCATGGCAAAAGGCCTGAACGGCCAGCAGATCACCTTGCGTGTTCGGGTGAAGGTCAAGGTCGTGGCCCCCTGACGCGCGACGCCTCATCCGCCCTGCCCCGCATCGCCCCGCGTGGCGCGTTCAACCTGCTTCTTGCCATCGTCACCTATCTTCCAATCCATCATGAACAGCGATTCCAACTGGCTTGAACGCGCCCGCGCGCAGTGGCTTTGGCGAGGGCATCAACGGCCCCCGTTCGCCGATGTGCCCGCACCAGGGCAGGTTTCGGTCTGGGATTTCCCGAGGCCGCCCGAACTCGTACGCGAGACACGCGAGATCGTCGTGCTGTGGGGCGATCTCGAGGTTGCGCGCACCCGCGCCGCTTGGGCAGTCCGCGAAACGGCCCATCCGCCGACCTTCTATCTGCCGCTCGCCGACCTAAGGCCTGGACTGCTGCAGCCTGCTGGCAACGGCTCGTTCTGCGAGTGGAAGGGACCGGCGCGCTATTGGCATCTGGTCGACGGCGCGAGTCGCCTGGACCAGGTCGCCTGGAGCTACCCCCATCCCTTGCCTGGTGCAGAGCCGCTCGCCGAGTGTGTCGCGTTCTATGCCCATGATCTTGATTGCCGTGTCGGCGGATCGAAGGCCCAGCCACAGGCGGGCCCCTTCTACGGGGGCTGGATCACCCCCGACCTGGCCGGGCCCTTCAAAGGCGGACCCGGTAGCGGAGGTTGGTAGCCACTTGAAGCCTGTTCATTCCCCAAGGCCCTGCCATTCAGGACTTCTTCTTGAAGATGACGACGTGCTGCCAAGGCAGTCTCGCGTCCGTGCGGACCCACTGCAGGGGCAGGACTTCTGCTTCCCGTCGGATCTGCCTTTCGGTCATCTTGTGCAGCGGCTTGATCGGCACCGCAGGGTCTTCCGCCTTGTACTCCACGAACACGACCTGCCCCCCGGGAGCGAGCGACTGAACCACGCTCCTGAGCATTTCGTATGGCGCAGACAGCTCGTGATACACGTCGACCATGATCGCCAGGTCGACAGAACCCGGCGCCAGGCGGGCATCGTTTTCAGAACCCAGTGAAGGCGTGATATTGCGCATGCCCTCGGCTTCGGCAGCCTTGCGCAGCAGCGCCACCATCTCGGGTTGCACATCGACCGCGAGAACTTTGCCTGACGGCCCGACCAGCCGCGCCATGCGACGGGACAGATAGCCGGTACCAGCGCCGATGTCGGCGACCACCATGCCCGGCTTCAAGGCCAGCGCATCCAAAAGAAGGTCGGTTCGTTCTTCCTTCTCCCGTTCCTGGCGTTCGAGCCACTGCGCGCCTTGCCAGCCCATGACCTGCGCAATCTCGCGACCCATGTAGCGTTTGCCGATTCCGTCCGCGCTGGGTGTTCCGGCAACATAGGCCGGCTCCTGCGCCTGCGCAAATAGGCTGCCTGCGCCAAGCAGCGATGCAACGACTGCGGCCGATACTGCAAGGCTCCGAAAGAAGGTCATGTCACGCGCGTCTCACCCATGTTGGGCAGACAGCGGGCCAGCAATACGATGCAGCCTTCAAGAAGGAGCGGTGAACCGGAAAGTTGGCATGCGCACGCGCCAGCATGCGGGATCCGCTCGGGCCCGCCCATGCCGAGGAAGTCGAAGGGTTCGCCAATAATGACCAAGTCGAATCCGGATGTGATTGCATGACAGGTGCCTCGGTTGAGATGCCTCGTTGTAATTGGCAAGTCAATGACGCAACGTGTCGAAAGTCGCGACCTCCTGTCGGAGAAATGGAACACCGAAGGGCTCCAAAGCAGCCATCAATGCGAAAGCACTGCGTCAGCTCAGTTGCAGGAAGACTCGACGATTCAGGAATCGACCGACAGCCGGGCGCGGAGATCGTCGAGCAGCCAGCGTCCGGCCTTGCCCGGAACCCTTTCGCGCCGATGCGCTGCGTAGATGGCCAATCCGTCTGCCGGCGTCGCATCGTCCGCGATGTCGATCGGCACCAGCTGGCCTGCTGCCAGAGCCGTCTCGACCAGGTGAAGCGGCATCCTGCACCAGCCGAAGCCCGCCAGCAAGAAGTCGAGACGTCGACCGAGATCGACGAAGCGCCAACGGCGTTCGCCGACCAGGCCGTAGTCTGGGCTGCCGGCATCGACCGGGTCGGACAGCACGAGTTGCACGTAAGGCGCCAGGTCGTCCGCTTGCGCGGGTCGTCCGAGAGTGGCCAGCGGATGATGAGGAGAGACGACGGCCTGCAAGCGCACCTGCATGAGCGGGAAGGCCGCGATGTCCTCGGGAACGACTGGCAAGAGCATGCAGATCGCCAGCGCTGCCGTGCCACCTCGCAGGCGACGCAGCGAGCCGCCAAGACCTTCCGTCGAGAACGTCACGACGAGGTCCGGAAACGTGACGCTGAGTGCCCGCAGGCTTTCGATCAGCGGCGCGGTCGGCACGAGCGGATCGATGGCCAGCGCCAGTTCGGGCTCCAGACCGGATCGTGTGCTGGCCGCCATCGCCTCGAACTTGTTCGCAGTTGCCAGGACGCGGCGCGCCTGGTCCACCAGCACGCGTCCGACATCCGTGAGCCGGGGCCGGTGGCCCGTGCGGTCGAAGAGCACGACGCCTTGCGATTCCTCGAGTGAGGCGACGGTTTGGCTGATGGCGGATTGCACCCGGCGAAGCTCGCGTCCGGTTGCCGAGAAGCTGCCGAGATCCGCGATGGTGACGAGGACACGCAACTGGTCGAGAGTGAGACTGCCAATCACAATGTATCAGTCTGACTGATGGACATCATCACATTTTAATCACTTACAAAAGGGAGACTGCAACTTTAGATTCCTCACTTCTTCACATCAGGTCCATTGAACGCCATGACATCCCAGCTACTCGTCGTCGAAACCAGCCCTCGCGGAAATGACTCGGTCTCACGCCAATTGACGCGCCGCTTCGTCTCGGACTGGCAGGCAGCCCATCCAGCCGGTGAGGTCGTGCATCGCGATCTGGCGGACACCGACCTTCCCCACATCGACGCGGCGTGGCTGGCCGCCTACTTCACACCGCAGGGCCGCCAGACCCTCGAGATGAAGCAGACGCTGCGCCAGTCGGACATCCTGGTCGCCGAGCTCCTGAGTGCCGACCATTTCGTCATCGGGACGCCTGTCTACAACTACAACGTCCCCTCCACGCTCAAGGGCTGGATCGATCACATCGTCCGCAAGGGGCAGACCCTCGGATTCGATGGCAAGGGTCTTCTCGAAGGCAAGAAAGCGACCGTGCTGATCGCGTCGGGCGGAAGCTATGGCGAAGGGTCGCCGATCCGCGAACGTGACATTGCGACGCTGTACCTTCGGCTCGTCCTGGGTGTCATCGGCATTTCGGACGTGACCTTCGTCGCGGGCGGCGGCGCGAAGACGGTCGACATGGGCGAAGTGACGATGGATGCGTTCGTCCGAACGATGGCTCCGGCGATCGAACGGGCAGCTCGAGTTTGAGTATGGAATGGGGCGATTCGTTGCGCGATACCGATTGCGCGAGACCTTTTGCCAAAGGTTCAATGGACGCGAAAAGGGTAGCGACTGATCACCGGCTGAGGACGAGCTTTGCATCTGCGCTTTGGCGACAACTATGTTCAGGCTGTTGCACTTTTGACATCAGCGGCAGCCAAAAAGATGTCGAAGGCCGCCTTTGATTGTTCGTTTAATAGATGGGTTAGGTGCCGCAACCGCTAAAGCTTTAAATCATAGGCAAGCTGCTCGAGAAACTGATCGTACGCCTCCCTCTGTGCAGCCTTGTTTCGCTCCTTCGTAAAGCGATCTTCCCAGGCAGGATCCCACCCCTTAGAAGTGTGTTGCCGCCTGTCTCCATCTTGGGTCGAGAGGTCACTTCGAATCCGCGCGTCCTGTCCGGCACCACCATATGGAGCAAAAGCCTCTTGCATGAACCGCTCGTAGGTGGCAAACAGCTTCTTTGAGAAGAATGGCTTGTATGTGTACATTGCTTTGTCGACAGCCCGCTTGCGCGCAATGACATGGGCGGGAGTAAGTTCCTTCCATCCTCCGACAAAGGATAGGTAAGAGTAAATGTCGTTCAGGTCACCACCAACGGTCTTGTAGATTTCGCTTCGTAGGCCGGTAGCCCGCTCCGCACTCTTAACGGAGTTGTTGATAACGATGCCCAGGACGAGAACAAGGAGCGGGGTGAGTATTGAAACGGCTAGCTTCGCCTTTTCGAGACTCGTCCACGGTGAGACTTTCATTTGCAGTTCATCCATAAGACGCCTTAAGGTATGTATTCCGCAAGTGGGAAGTGCGGGAGGTTGTGGACACCAAGCTCTTTTGAAAGTGGCTTGCACCCTGGGTTTTCACCCCTTCTGCTGTTCAAACATCCAGTTGTAGAAAATCCGCAAATCCAGGCGAGCCTACCTAAACAAACTTAAGCTGACAAGCAGGCAGCCCGGCTCTCAAACAGCCCTTGGCGCTAGACGATCTAAATCTCTTTTGTGACCGCCCCTACCAGGTAGACACGGACAAGCTCTCAGCGTTGACTGGGGACATGGTTAAACCGATAAGACGGGCTTGCTCACTCTTTAGCGCCGCAAAAGACGAGGAGGCGTAGTCTTCGAGGCCCTCAGGAAAATCGACGACGCTTAGAATTTGAGTAAAGTCGCCACGATCCCATTGGTTGAGTACAGCTTTGTATGCGGCAACATGTGCCACAAAGTGCAGCAAGCAGCTAGGAAACTCTGTCTCTCGCACGAGATGCGAATTCTTGAGAATGAGTTGCTCTTGGAACTCGTTCAACGGCATGAAGACGGTCGGCAACCACACTTTCCACTCGTTCAACTCGTGTTGACTCGGCGACCGACGATCTATAAAAATTGCGCCTTGACCCAACCGCTCCTTGAGTGCAGCAGCCGTAATTGCACCGGCTTTCGAAGCGACAAATAAAGGGCCGTAGAAATCGTTAAGCCGTTTGTTCACAAGCTCGAGGGCGTCTTTTCTCCGCGCTAGACGAAGGTCATACGCGTACTTGCCAAGCAACCCAGCGATCGCAAGCAAAATGGTGACTGCTAGCGACGCTGTATCGGTGTTCATGAGCGCTTCTTTTAGTGCCAGTTGGCGTAAGCAAATACGGCCTTGCCAAAGCTCGATCAATGGAGCTTAGCCATGATAACGGAGCTTTGACGCTCTGAGAAACTTACTTAATTGAAGTTTATTTGACCGTTCAAAGAGGGCTGCGCTGCGTCCGCCTCACAAGTCTAAATTGCATCAAGGCTTGGGTACCGTACGACTTATTGCTTTTAGTCGATTGACTTCTTGGCGGACCGCACTAGTCTCCGTGGCCTTGCTGCCCAGAGCGATGCCCGTCCAGCCGGGCGAGGAGACGCCATGAATGTCGACGACGAGCCCGCCCCCGAGCAGCCGCTTCGCGACTATGGTGCGGAAATTCGTTTTGGCATCGTCATGTATGGTGGTGTGTCGCTGGCCATCTACATCAACGGGGTATCCAACGAGCTGTTTGAGATGGCATGCGCCACGCCGCGTGAAGGCCTGCGGCCGCGTTCGAAGTTGCTCGCGTCCACGAAAGATGTCTATGGCCGGCTCGCCTGGCTGGTCTCCGACGACCGGCTGGTTCAGGTGTATGCGCGGGCTCTGGAGCGGCGTGATGCGGAGCAACGCGCAGGGCGAGACGACCGGGGCGAGCTCCCGGAGGACGCCTGGACCGATCGCTGGTTGATCGATCGCCAGCCGACTCGCCTAACGATCGATGTGATAGCCGGGACATCGGCTGGCGGCATCAACGGCATCTTCCTGGCCAAAGCGCTGGTGAACGCGGAGCCCTACAGTTTGCTGCGCGACCTGTGGATCAACGAAGGCGATTTCGCGCTTCTGTTGCACGACGAGGCGTCGTATGCCGGCCTTGACACAGCGGCGATACGGCGTTGGCAGGCTCCCGAGTCGCTGCTGAACAGCGACCGCATGTATCTGAAACTGCGTGATGCGATGGCCGGAATGAGCATTGCAACGCCGCCGCCGGCTGAGAAGGATGAATCGCCGTACGCGGAGGAACTGGATGTCTTTGTCACAACCACCGACATCCGGGGCACGCGTGTGCCATTGCGGCTTTATGACAAGGTGGTCTACGAACTGCGCCACAAGCAGAGCTTTCACTTCGCCTACCGGCCAGGCGACACGCTCCGCTCGAGCGACTTCCAGTCGGCCCACAACCCTTTTCTTGCATTCGCAGCGCGCTGCACATCTTCGTTTCCGTTCGCCTTCGAACCTATGACCCTCCAGGCAATGTCCCGTCTGCAAACTTCGGTTGCGGGTCAGGACCAAGGACGATGGCGGCAGTTTTTTCCTGGTCTTCGCGCGGTTGGCAAGGAGACGGACGAGGAGATATGGGAGCGCCAGCAATCGCGTGCGTTTGGCGATGGCGGTTATCTCGACAACAAGCCGTTCACCTATGTGGTCGAGACGCTGTCCGCGCGACAGGCAGCTACGCCAGTCGAGCGCAAGCTCGTTTACATCGAGCCGGCGCCCCAAGCCATTGACGATGCGACCACCGATAAGAGCGGCGCCTCACCGCCTGATGCGCTGAGCAACTCGATGGCTGCGTTGGTAGGCATCCCGCGCTACGAAACTATCCGCGAGGACCTTCAGGCCGTATTGCAGCGCAACCGCCGCATTGAACGCATCGAGAGACTGGTGCAGTACAGCGAGGCCACGGTCGAGGCAGCAACGGAGCCATTCACCGGCACCGATAGCTCCGCATCGGGTCGGCGCCGGTGGTCGGAAATGCGGCGCAGCGATCTCGTCGCACGCAACGGCATCGCGTTTCTGCCTTACTGGCGGCTGCGCATTCTTTCAGTGACAGACACGCTCGCTGACAACCTGGCAGCGCGTTGGGGCATCGACCAGGACTCGGACCACTTGTACGCGTTGCGGGCCATCGTGCGGGCCTGGCGCGATCAGCGCTTCGCTGAGGAAGGCGAGCCCGAGCCAAGGCAGCCCACGAGCGCCTTCCTGGATCAATTCGACTTGGACTTCAGGATTCGTCGGCTTGGCTTCGTGTTGCGCAAGATCGACCAGGTGGTTCGTCTGTTGCAGAAGCGGCTGCGCTTGCCGAAGAACGAGGATCCGCGGGTTTGGTGCGATGGGGACGAGTTGTCCGAATCTGATCGAAACTTGGTTAGACGCCTTCGTTCTTACGGCTTGGATCTCTGCGTGGAGCACGAGGAGGACCGGGGCATGCGCAAGCAAGCCGTTGTGGCTTTGAGTCGGCTGAAAGGCGGCTTGCGAATGGTGCATTCCGAATTGCGGCGGCAGGCTCGGCTCTATCGCAGTTCGGGCGAAGGCCCGCCTGCGCCCACAGCGGAAGAGCGCGAGGAATTGCAGGAACTGCTGGACTTCCTTTTAAATGCCGACCCGGCCGCGGACCGGCAATGCCGGCTGCGACTAACTGACGGTGGCAGTGATATCCCCGTGGTCCTAAAGGCATTTCACATGCCGTCCGCCACGCGCACACTACAGGAGACAGTCTTCCTGCGTGCGGAGGAATTGTTGCGCGTCGCCGCCGTGTCGGGGCTTACCCAATTACAGGTCCGCCTAGAGCAGGGTGTCGAGTGGATGCGTGTAAAACGCGCGCCGGCCAGTCGCCAAGCCACGGATAGCGAGCGCACCGCTGTCACTGGCGCTAAACCGCTGCCCGCAGATGCCGCGTCGGCGCGCGCCTGGCAACTTCTAGGTCAGCCTGGCTTCGGGCATGCCCGTGATCTGGAGGGCAAGACTGTCATTCCCGATCTTGCGGAGACCGGAGACTCCCAACTCGATTCGAATGTCGGACGGCTCTTGCGCAGGTTTATGAGCAGCTACTATCTGCGCTTCGATCATTACGACCAGATCAGCTTCCCGGTCTACTACGACACCGGCACCGGTGAACCCGCGACAGTGCAGATCGTTCGCGTCAGCCCCCAAGATGCAACCAGCCTGATCGATGAGGCCGCCCTCGATGGACGCCGCAAGCTGGCGGGAACCGCCATGCTGAACTTCGGTGCGTTCTTGGAGAAGCGCTGGCGCCGCAACGACATTCTCTGGGGCCGCCTGGACGGAGCCGAGCGCCTCATTCACGCACTGTTACCCGCAGTGGACAACGGAACGAAGGCCGTCTGCCGGGAGCTGGTCGACCGGGCCCACGCCATGATCCTTCGCGAGGCGCTGCTTCCGGAAGGGCACAACAACCTAGCCGAACTGCTGTGCGAGGCTCTCAACGAGCTGCCGGACGGTGACTTGTCGGACCGGCTCAAGACGCTCTTCGATCGACTGAAGCTGGGCGACGGACTTCGACAGGAAAAGCTGCGCGTGTTGCTGGCGTCCCTGCTCGGGCCCCAGGGCCTGCTCCAGTACATGCGCAGCAAGCCAGATACGAATTTCAATCCCGACCCGAAGACAGCGCTTGCCAACGCCGCGCGGGCCGTGAAAGTGACCGGTCGCGTTTTGGAGGGAATCTCTCAGCGTCGCGGCGCGGGCGAGAAGACGGTTCGGTGGGTAGCGCGCATGGGCCTCGTCTTCCAGGGCCTCTTAGCACTTTCGGTGCCGGGAAGCATCAGTCTCGGCGTGTTCCGCCACTGGATCAAGATCCTCTACGGATTCGAGACCTTTCTACTGGTCGCTTCCTTCCTACTCGCGCTCGATGGTGTGCGGAGTCTCGCCCTGACGGCGCTCGCCGTGACCGTGGCGGTGCATCTCGCCAGCCTGATCGCGGCGGACGCGATGGAGAGCAAGCAGCGCTACCTCAAGGTAGCCGGGGGAGTGCTTGGCTTTACGCTCATCGTGCTAGCTTTGTTCGGAGCGGTCACGCTCAGCCAATTTGACTTCATGGGATCTAACACTCCGCCGTGCGCGCGAGACGAGTCGGCGCAGCCGAGGTGGCCATGGTCGCGGTTTTGCGCTCCGTTGGCGCGATGACGAGATTCGGCAATTGCTGTTGAGCTGCACGCCGAATGTAGATATGGCCGGCCAAGCAGCAGCAAACTTTAATTACTGCAAGCAGACAAGATCTTTGCGCAGGCTGTCGAGGGTGAGGTTGCCCAGGCTGTCGACTGATTTATAGGCGGGCCTGATATGCCCAAGAACCCCTGATCCTTCATGTGGGCGCCGCTGGCGAATGGCATGGACCTGGCCATTTCGCTTCGGACGGTCGCGGCTTTCGTCCGTGGCGAACGGCGGCCAAAGGGGTCGCCACCTTGGCTGCAGCAGAAGATATGAGCCATTCGCTATAGGCGTGTCGGCCGATCCGCCGCGACGAGTGAGGTATGGCCAACGCGCTCTGCATGACACAAGATTGCCTACTCGGCATACAAGAGCATCAACAATGTCGAGACGTTGGCGAAAAATCGCACCGAAGAATTCTGAAATTCGGACGGGTGGGCTAACTGTCGACACGGTCGGTCTGCACGGCCAACGGCACAGCGGCCGGGCGTCGAGGCGTTTGGAAAAAGGTAGCAGCATGTGGCGAAGACTCTTGGGCCGCAGTGACCCGCGCAAAGCAACATTCACGCCGGAGCATTTGGACGGGCTGGAAGCGCTCGACAAGTTCAAGCTGGCACGTGCATACATCGAACATGAGAACACGCTGATCGGCCAGCGGATTACCTGGTTCTTGACGCTGCAGGGCTTCCTGTTCACGGCCTTCTTCCTGACCGCACAGTTGCCCTGGAAGGATGGAAAGCCAATGGCTGGCCTCTGGATGCTGGCCGATGTGGGCACAATCGTGATCGCATTCCTTGGTGCAGGATCGAGCCTGTTGGTCTTCGTGCTTTTGGCCATGGCACTGCGCGAGCTAGAGCTCGTTGGTGCCTGGTGGGCAAAGCAGAGGGACCGGGGTGGGTTCCCACCGGTGACTGCTGACCCGTCGCCGGTGAATGCACATTGTTTTTCTATCGCCTTTGTGATTGTCTGGATCGCTCTCGCAGTCGCCTTTCAGATCGCTAAAGACATGTGAAGCGAATTCGACACCGACTGGTCCAGAGGCTGGAGTGCACTCTTGTCTAAGGAACCGCTCGGCAGATATCCACCGGACCTCCCACGTCGCACGAAGATAAATCTGATCAACGCACGCAATCCAATGCTCAGGACCGCCCTCGAATTTTCGATCCTGGCAGAGGCCTGCCATCCTTTCGCTGGTTGAATGGCTGTAGTCGGTCAGCCTTCGGCAGGCGCGGTGGATGTCGACCTTCGAGCAAAAACTGTTCTCGTGCGACCCTGTCGGTCAAGAGCGAACGTTCCTCAGCCGTGCGAGGGCGACGGTCCTTTACACCCCGCTTCAAGCCACGCAATCTTCTTATCCAAGAACAGAAGCATCTTTTGAAGGTCAACTGCTCTGCGTTTGAGCTTTTCACGATGCTGGACCATCGCCTTCAGCATCTTCGTGCTGCCGGTGCCCGAACGCTTCTCGGCGACGAGCGTCCGTATCTCCACCAGCGACATGCCCAACGCCTGTCCTGCCTGGATCGCCTTCAACAGTCTCAAGTCCGCCTCAGCGAAGTCGAGATAGGGTCGTGAGCCGCCCGCCAAGCCCGTCTTCGGGGTCAGAAGCCCTTCGCGGACATAGTGACGGATCGTCGTGGTCTTCACGCCACCCCTCGATGCAAACTCGGCAATCCACATACACGCCTTCAAGGTGTTGACTATGCAGTCGACTGCATAGTTATAACAGCCGTCATGAACAAGACGATCCCGCTTCTTCTCCTGCCCGGCCTCATGAACGATGAGCGAGTATGGAGCCCGCTCCTGCCCGCCATCGGTGCCGGGCGGACGGTCCACATCGCGCCCACTCACCTGCATGCAAGCCTGGAAGTTTCAGCCCGCGAAGCCGTGACCGCGATGCCACCGGGGCGATTCGCGGTCGCTGGCTTTTCGCTGGGCGGGTATGTGGCTCTGGAAGTGTGCCGCCAAGCCAAGGAGCGAGTGGCAGGGCTGGCGTTGCTGGATACCGGTGCCCGGACCGATGCCGATGAAGCAAAACAGGCGCGCACCAGGATGGTCATGGCCATGAGAAGCGGCGCAGCCACGCTCGACCAGATCGCTGCCGGATTCGCCGATAGGGTGGTGCATGCCACGCACCTGCACGATCGAGCCCTTCTCCGTCTGTTGGCAGACATGGCCAGCGCGGTCGGCAGCGAGGGTTTTGCCAAACAGCAGCAGGCTGCGATGGGTCGGCCCGACAACCGCGGGTTGTTGCGGACACTCGAGGTTCCCGCGCTCGTTCTCTGTGGGCGAGAAGATCAAGTGACGCCTCTGGCCCTCAGCGAGGAGATGGCGAATCTCCTGCCCGACGCCGAACTGGTGATCGTGGAGACCGCCGGGCACATGACGACGCTGGAACAGCCAGAGGCGGTAACGGCGGCGCTCGCCGGCTGGCTAGGCAGAGTGGATCAAGATGACCTTGCCGCTCCACCGCGTCGCGGCACGTGAGTCGAGGCTGCACGCATCGTTCGCATCGTTCGCATCGAAGGGATGACCGATGTGGTTCTGGCCGCCGGGCGAACGCGATCGATGAATCCAGGCGCCGGTCGAGTCGACCCCGCTGCTGGGCGATGTGCCAAGGTCAACCCGCGGCGGCGGGCACAGGCGTGTTGAGCAACTGTTGCTCCCACAGATACGCGATGCCGCTGGCGCCCGCATGCTGGACGATCACTTCGGTCAGCTTCGCAGCGCTTTCGGCCCGGGCCCAGTCGCGCTGCCATTCGGCGGTCACCGCGAGCCAGGTCAGCATGTTGGCGCCGGCGGCGATCATGCGCTGGATGGCGACCTGATGCGCCTCGACGGACATCCCGCCGGAGGCATCGGTAACGACCGTGACATCCCAGCCTTCGCCGAGCGCCTGGATCGCCGGCATGGCGACGCAGACTTCGGTCCACAGGCCCGCGATGATCAGTTGCTTGCGACCTGTCGACTTGACGGCGTCCACCGTCTGCTTGTCCTGCCAAGTGTTGACCCATGTGCGGTCGATGACTTGCTGATCGGGAAAGACGTCGGTGATCTGCGGGAACAGGCGCCCGCCGCGTTCCGCAATCACGCTCGTCAGGATGGTGGGAACGCCGAAGGCCTTGGCAGCCTTCGCCAGTCCCACGGTGTTGTTGATGACCATCTGCGGATCGTGACTGTTCAGGTTGGCAAGCTGGTAGGGCTGGTGGTCGATCAGAAGGAGGACCGAATCTTCGGGGCGGAGAAGCGATGAGAGGCCGGTACGGGGGTTCATGGATGGTTCCTTGTCTGCGGTGAATGGCTGTGTTCCCGACGTTTCCAACGCTGGGGACGATGCGCCGGTGGTCTGAGTATTCCGTTCCGCTCGTGCGAGCGGTAGTAGCATTCATTGGCGAGCTGTGTCGCGCTTCAAGGAACGCCAGAGTGGACATCGACGACCTGCGTACATTCGTGGAAGTGGCCCAGGCAGGCGGGATCTCGGCCGCAGCCGTTCGGCTCGGCGTCTCCAAGTCGATGGTGAGCCGGCGATTGGTCCGCCTCGAAGAGGAACTGGGCGTCCAGCTGCTGGCCCGGACCACGCGCGGCGCCGCACTCACCGAGGCCGGTGCCCTGTTCCGGGGCCATGCGGCGCGGGTTTGCGAAGAGATCGATGTGGCGAAGGAGACGATCCTGCCCGAGGGCGAGCTTCGGGGCCGTTTAAGGATCGCGGTGCCGCTGACCTTCGGCCCGACCCATTTCGCACCGATGCTCGCCGAGATGGCGCGGCGACATCCCCGACTGCAGATGCAGACCTGCTACAGCGACCGCTTTGTGGACCTCATCGCGGAGGGCTTCGATTGCGCGATACGGGTGGGCTATCTGGAGGATTCCAACCTGGTTGCACGGCGCGTCGGCCCGATCTACGGAAAGCTCGTTGCGAGTCCGGACTACATCAGCACGCACGGGGCGCCGGAGACACCGGAAGAACTGGCAGGCCATGAAGCCCTGATGCAGGGAACCGAAGCCTGGAAGCTGATGGACGGAGACCAGATCGTGACTGTGCGCCCGCAGGGACGGTTCAAGGCCGACAACGGCACCGCGCTGGTCGCTGCGGCGGTCGCAGGACTCGGTATCGCGTATGTGCCCGATTGGCTCACGGACGATCACGTGGCCGGCGGCGCACTGGTACCCGTCATGACCCGGTATCCACTGCCGCCGGCCGGCGCTTTCGTCGTTCGACCACCGGGCCAGCACCCCGCTCGGAAGATACGTGTACTGACCGAGCTTCTGATCGAATACTGCAATCCGCCCGAAGAATCAGGCCGACGTGCCACGACCTGAAGCGTGTCTCGGCCATTCTGCGGCGCTGGCCCTTGCCCGAAGCAGCTGGGCGACCTGTCAGCGAAACACCGGGACATTCCCGGTGGGTGTCCGCCGGTTCCCGGCCGCAACCATCTGCTGGCGCAGCGTTTCGATGCGACGCTCGCCGGCTTCGAGCGCCTGCTCGGAGGTGTGTACCGAATAGCTGCCCAGATGCAGTTCATACGGGTGGGGGATGGCAGATGCCAGCACGAACACTGCATCGCCATCCATGCCGGCCTGCACGGTGATCGCATCTTCCGAGGCCTCGAACACCACCATGTCGCCCGCGCGCACAGCCGCACCGGCCTGGAGGGTTCCACGTGCCACGGCCAGCCAGCCCACCGTATGACCGGCGGGCGGCTGGTAGGTCCACGACTGGCCGGCCTCGAGGGTCACCAGCAGGTAGTTGATGCCAACAGGTGCGGGCGTCGGACTGTGCACGCCGGCATGCTCGCCGAGGATGATGCGGGCGGGGCCCGCGGATGGAACGTCTTGCGGCTCGATATAACGGCTTTCGGGTTCACCGTTCTCCAGCTCGGGCGGCAATGCGATCCATAACTGGAAGCCCTGCACCAACGGGACGTTGTCCGGCGTGAGCTCCTTTCCGTGCCACACGCCACCGCCCGCTCTCAACCATTCGAGCCCACCGTACGACAGCGTGCCAGTGCCCGAAGAGGGGTCGTCGAACTTCATCTGGCCTTCGGTCAGCACCGTCACCGTCGCGATCCCCGAATGCGGATGGATCGACATGCCGGCGCCGGCGCGCATCGCGTCGAGCAGCGGACGCTCCATGTTGAAGATGTCCAGAAATACAAACGGCTTCAGACTTTCGCCGAGGTCGGACGGGCTCATCAGCCGAGTGATTCCGCCGTGACCGTGTCCGCGGGTGCGGTAGGCGATGCGTCTTGTCCGGGTCGCAATGGTTTGCATGAATTTGCTCCTTGTTCGGTGCAAATCTAAGGGCGCCACCACTGCCGCACTAGTCCTCGAATACCGACCACAGTGTCGCCAATCCGGGAACGCTGCGTTCGCGCGCGTGCCCTACTCGACCGTGACCTTGGCCTTCTTGACGAGTCGAGCGTAGCGCTCCTGCTCGGTCTTGAAGAACTGCAGCGAGGCCTCGGGCGTCATCGGATCGATGATGTTCTCCTGCTTGGCCATCGCCTCCTTGGTCTCCGGCATGGCGAAGGCAGCGACGACGGCGGCATGCAGGCGCTTGACCTCGGCCGGCGGCAACTTGGCTGGCCCGACGACGGCGAACCATCCGGCGATGTCCACGTCCGTGAACCCCTGTTCTGCCATCGTCGGCACGTCGGGCAGCGAGGCCACACGCATCTGGCCCATCACTCCGATGGCGCGCAATGCCCCACTCTTGAGTTGGCCCTGAACGGACGGCACCGCGACCACCCCCATCTCGACCTGGCCGGCCATGATGTCGGCCACCATCGGGCCGACGCCCTTATAAGGCACGTGCAGAACTTCGACCCCGGCCGCGTCCATGAACATGGCTCCCGCGAGATGAAGGATGGTGCCGTTGCCCGAGGATGCATAGTTGTAGCCACCGGGCTTGGCCTTGAGCATGGCCTGCAGGTCCTTCGCGTTCCTGGCCGGCACCTTGACAGGGTTGACCACCAGCACGAAGGGCGTCGCCCCCACCACGGAGATCGGGGTGATGTCGTTGATGGCGTCGAAGGGCATCTTCCTGAAGACGCTGGGGTTGACCACATGGTTGTTCGAGACGACGCCGATGGTCTGGCCGTCGGCCGGTGCACGAACGATGACCGAGGCGCCTGTGATGCCGCCGGCGCCCGGCAGGTTCTCGATGACCACCGCCTGGCCATCCAGCGCCTTGGTCAGCGAAGGCGCCGCGGCCCGCATGATGGTGTCGACGCCGGAGCCGGCCCCGACGGGCAGCACCACGCGAAGCGGCTTGTCCTTGTCGGCAGCCTGCGTCAGGGTCGTGGCGCCGACCACAGCCAGCGAGGCCAGCAAGGCGGCGATGCTGCGGCGTTGAATTGCGAGAGTCATTTCGTGTCTCCAGTTGAAGCTCTTCGGATCAGGCAGGAACGCGGGCCTCGAGGCCGCCGAGAATTTCTTCCGTGTGCTGCCCGATGCCGGCAAGGGGACTGCGGACGCCAGGGCGGCGCCCGCCCATCAGCAAAGGCAGCAAGACCACTTCGGTGACGCCACCGTCTTCGGTCGTCATCGGCACGAGGCCGCCGCTCTCCTTGAGGTGCGGGTCTTCCACCAGCTGTTCGGGCCGCATGATCGGTGCGTAAGGGATGCCCGCGGCTTCCAGCTTGGGCGAGAGTTCCTCGATGCGGTGGTTCACCAGGATCTCGCCCAGCTTCGCCAGCAGCTCAGGGCGCACCGCCACGCGTGATGCGTCGTCGGCAAAGCCCGGATAGCCGAGGAGCTCGGGACGTTCGAGCACCCTGCACAGGGTCGCGAACTGCTTGTCGCTCACCGCCCCGATGAAAAGCTGCTGCCCTTCGGCCAGGGTGAACACGTCGTAGACGCTCCAGGCCGAGACCCGCGCGGGCATCGGCGGCGGCGGCTCGCCGGTCATCAGGAACTGCTGCATGTGCTGCGAGCTGAGGAACACGCAGTTCTCGAAAAGCGCGCTCTGAACTTCCTGCCCCTTGCCGGTGCTGTCGCGTTCGCGCAGCGCGGCCAGCACGCCGATGGCGCCGAACATCCCGCCCATGATGTCGTTGACCGAGCTGCCGGCGCGTAGCGGGCGGCCGACCGGGCCCGTCATGTACGACAGGCCGCCCATCATCTGCACGACTTCGTCGAGCGCCAGCCTGTTCTCGTAGGGGCCGGGCAGAAAGCCCTTGTGCGTCACATAGATCAGGCGCGGGTACTTCTTCGAGAGCGTGGCATGGTCCAGGCCGAAGCTCTCCATCAGGCCGGGCCGGAAGTTCTCCAGCACCACGTCGCACTGGCCCGCCAGTTCCGCCGCGGTTGAGCGGCCTTCTGGCGTGCCGATGTCGATGACGACGCTTTTCTTGTTGCGGTTGAAGGAGCGGAAGAAGCCGATGCCCAGGCCAGGCAGCTTGCGCGTCTTGTCGCCTCCCGGCGGCTCGACCTTGATGACCTCGGCACCCAGGTCGGCCAGGATCATCCCGCAGGTGGGCCCCATGACCATGTGGGTGAACTCGAGGACGCGGATGCCGGCCAGGGGCAGGGGTGCAGATGTGCTGGTCATGTCTTGTCTTCGTGAAAGGTTCTCAGAGGCTGGCGACGGCGCGGCCGAAGGTCTTGGGCAGGCCTGCCTGCCAGAGCGAGCCGTGGAGGGTTTCACCCTGCAGCCACTGGGCGACCTGCTCGCGCAAGGCCAGGAGTCGGTCGATGTCGATGCCGGTGGCGATACCCATGCTGCCCAGCATGTAGGCCAGGTCTTCGGTGGACACGTTGCCGCTCGCGCCGGGCGCATGCGGGCAGCCGCCGATGCCGGCCAGGCAGGCGTCGAAGCGGCTCACGCCGACTTCGAGCGCGGCGTACACATTGGCCAGGCCGAGTCCCCGCGTGTCGTGGAAGTGGCCACACCAGAAGCGGTCGCCGGCGATCCGGACGGCCTCTTCGAACAGGTCCCGCACCATGCCCGGATCGGCGTAGCCCACGGTGTCTGCGATGCTGACCCGGTCGGCACCGGCGTCCAGCAAGGCCTGCATCAGGCGCAGCACCTCGCTCGTTTCGACATGGCCTTGCAGCGTGCAGCCGAAGGCAGTGCCGACGCCGCCTTCGATCAAGGTCTTCGAGCCGGCGGCGTCGCGTGCGGCGCGGATCCTGGCGACCTCCGTCACGACCTCGTCCGGCGTCTTGCGCAGGTTGGCCAAGCTGTGGGTGTGGCTGGCCGAGAGCGGCACGATCATGAGGTCGGCCTGCGCGGCGATGGCGCTTTCGGCGCCACGCAGATTGGGTACCAGCACGGAAACGAAGAGCCCGGGAAGGGTCTTCGCGAGGGGCACCAGCTCCGCTGTGTCGGCCAGTTGCGGCAGCAGTCGCGCAGGCACGAACGAGCCCACTTCGATCTCGCGCTGGCCCGCGGCGTGCGCGGCACGAATCCATTCGCGTTTCTGTTCGGTCGTGAGGATGGTGGCGATGCTCTGCAGGCCATCGCGCAATCCGACTTCACGGATGACGGCAGTTCGCGGCAGGCGGGCGCTGGAAGGGGTCAAGGGACGTCTCCTGTTCGGAAGGCGCCGTGTGCGACGCCATGGACGCGACTTTAGGGATTCCCATCAGATTGCCAAAGCGTTAAATTGGAACGGCTGGAGTTCCAATTCGGAATTCCTTGCGCCGATGGAGACCCGACATGCGCGACCTTGACCTCACCACCTTGCGCCTCTTCGTGAGCGTCTGCGAAACGCGCAACATCGCGCGTGCCGGCGAACTGCACCACATCGTCGCGTCCGCCATCAGCAAGCGCCTGCTGCAGCTCGAGGAGTCGCTGGGCAACCAGCTCATCGAGCGGCACCGTCGGGGCGTGGTACCCACGGCGGCAGGGGAGATCCTGCTGGAGCATGCGCGCGCGATGCTGGCCAGCGCCGACCGGGTCGCCCGCGACATGGCTGCCTACGGCACCGGCATCAAGGGCCAGGTGCGGGTGCTGGCCACGGTATCGTCCATTGCCGAGTTCCTTCCGGACGACATTGCCGGATTCATGCAGTTGCCGGCTCACCGGGACATCCGCATCGACATTGAGGAGGCGATCAGCCGCGACCTGGTGCGCGGCTTGCGGGAGGGGCTCGCGCCGGTCGGTGTCTGCTGGGACGCGGCCGACCTGGAGGGATTGCAGACGCGCCCTTACCGCAGCGACCACCTGGCCATCATTGCGCATCCGAGCCATCCGATTGCACGCCTGAAATGCTGTGCCTTCGAGCAGACCCTGGCGTTCGATCAAGTCGGCCTGCCGGCCTCGACTGCCGTTCACACGATGCTCGGGCGAGCGGCCGCGATCATCGGCAAGCCGATCAACTACCGGGCAGTGGTCAGCACCTTCGATGCGTCGCTGCGTTGCGTCCGAGCGAATCTCGGCATCGCCGTCGTGCCGCGCGAGGTTGCGTCGCCGGCTGCGGAGGGTTTCGGCATCCGGGTGGTGCCGCTCTCGGACAAGTGGGCGCAACGGCGCTTCGCGATCTGCTTTCATGACGAGAAACGGCTTTCGCCGGCGGCCAGGTTGCTGGTGGCGCACCTCGAACGGCTCTCGACAAGGGTTCGGCACTCGCCGGTACGAGGTGGCTAGCTCGCGTTGGCCGTTCTACGAAGTCAACGAAGCTTTGTGTGTTGGCAGGAGAAGTTCTTGTTGCAGCTCCATCAACTGCGCAAAGCAGATCGTGTCGGCGCTGCATGGGCAGATGACGAAGGCCAAGTACATGCTGCTTCTGTGCGAGCCTATCGAGATCTTTCTACGCCAGTCAGGACGACGGCGCTCACGGCTCGCCGACGCCGCCGGAGCCAGAAGGTGCTAATTGCTCCGAGTCTTCAACTCATCGAGGTAGTTGTAGATGGTGAAGCGAGTGACGCCGAGCGCAGCGGCCGCCCGTTCGATACCGCCGCGCACCATGAAGAGTCCGCGCTCCTGCATCGCCTGGACAGCCGCCATCTTCTCGTCCTTGTCCATCTTCGCGACGGGCTTGCCGTTCCGCCGCACGGCCGACGAAACGATGTCGCGCATCAATGCTTCCATGTCGGGCAACTCGTCGCGCGCCGCGGCGGGAGCCAGGGCCTCGCGCATCGGCAACATGCGTGCGAGCAGCTTCTGCGCGGCTTCGATCGCCTCGAAGTCGGCGTTAAGGCACAACGCCGCAAATGTGTCGCCAAGCGAGTCGCGGAACATCGCCGTTGCCGACACCAGCTGCCTGCCGTCGCGTGCGAAGGTCGAATAAGGGTAGACGGTCGTGTGCTCCGCCGGCGACGCCAGCGCCTTGCCTTCTGCCAGGATGGCCAAGGCCTTGTCGTTCTTCGGCCCGGCCAACACCGGGCTGCCGAGGGTTCGGCCGGTGACATGGCCATTGGCAATCTGCAGTACCGACTGCTCGGGGCGCGTCAGGTCGTGCAACACGACCTCGACATGGTCACCGACCATCGCGCCGAGCATCGGCACGAGCGTCGCCAGCGTTGCGAGGACGAGGTCTCGCTCGCGCTGCACTACCGGGTCGAGACGCGCAGCCGCCTTCTTTCTCATCGGTCCGAATCCAGCTCCGCGACCAATTCGATTTCGACCGCGATGTCGAACGGCAGATCGTGCGCCGACACCGCGCTGCGCGCATGCCGGCCGCGCTCGCCGAAGACCTCGACCAGGAGGTCGGAGGCGCCATCGACCACCAGGTGCTCGCGATGAAAGCCGCGATCGCACTGCACCCACGCCAACAGCTTCAAGATGCGCGTGACCCGATCGAGTGAGCCTGCCTGCTGGCGCAGGATCGCGAGCGAATTGAGGATCGTGAGGCGCGCTGCCTGGTAGCCCTCTTCGATCGTCAACTCGGTGCCGACCCGGCCTCGATGAATCACCTTGCCATCCCGCATCGGACCTTGGCCTGCCAAGAAGATCAGCCGGCCACTCCGCGTCGCGGTCACGTAATTGGCGGCGGGCATCGGCGCCCGGGGCAGCTCGATGCCGAGCGCGACCAGCCGCTCTTCGGCGCCGGCAGGCGGGTGTGACTCGATGCGGCTCGTTTTTTCCATCAACAGCTCCTCATCCACTTCTTGACAGGTCGGCAGGGCGGCACATACAGTGATGTTAAACAGCTTGTTGAAGTACTTCAACTAAAAGTCAACCGCAAAAGCCTGCGCTTCTCCGATGCCTACCGTGCCTGTTGTCGAACGCTCCGACCGTTTCCGCGGGCTCTTTCCCTATCTGGACGAGCGCGTCTACCTTGACACCGCGGCAGCCGGCCTTTGCTGGAAGGGGCACGGAGAAGCGGTCGCGCGCTTCTACGACGATGTCAAGAACCGCGGCTACGACGCGCGGCCCGAATGGTGGGCGCTCTTGAATCGCGTGCGCTCTCGCGTCGCGAAGTGGCTCGGCGTTAAGGCCGAGGACGTCACGTTCGTCATGAACACCACGGACGGTCTCAACCTGGCCTCCCACAGCATCGACTTTCGCAAAGGCGATCGCATCGTCCTGGCAGACGACGAGTTTCCGTCCGTCGCGTTGATCTGGGCAGCGGCCGAGCGGGCCGGCGCGGAGCTGGTGCGCGTGAAGATTCCGACGGAAGTCGAGCGGCAGTCGGCCTTGCTCGAGGCGGTGGACGGCCGTACCCGCGTACTGGCGGTATCGCAAACGCATTCGAGCACCGGCACCACCGTCGACCTCGATGCCCTCGCCCGCCACTGCCATGCGCAAGGCGCCTTGCTGATGGTCGACGGCATCCAGGCGCTCGGCGCGGTTTCGACCCGGCTCGACCAGGTCGACATCTACATCTCGTCGTTCTTCAAGTGGATGCTGTCGGGCTTCGGTTTCGGGGTCCTGGTGACCTCGCCGCGGGCTCGCCAGGCGATGACACCCGCATGGCGCGGCTACGCGAACATGGACGACCCCACACAGCTGCAGTACGCGCACGTCAACATCCCCGCTCTCTACGGCCTCGACGCCACGCTCGATCTCTTCGAGGAGATCGGCTGGGACGCGGTGTACGCGCAAGTTCGACTGCTGGGCGATGCGCTCGTCGCCGCAAGCGACCGGCACGGGCTCGACCTGATCACACCGCGCAATCGACGCGCCGGCATCTTCGTCTTTCGTGCGCCCGACGGCGAAGCCGCCCGTCTAACGCTGGCCAAACGGAACATCAGCGTCTCGGCGCGCGGCGAGGGTCTGCGCGTATCGCCGCATTTCTACAACACGACACAGGAAGTCGAGCGATGCGCGGCCGAGATGGCCGAGGTCCTGGCAGCCTGAGCCTTCGTCCGAACCGACCCAAGGAGCTTTTCCATGCCGCGTCTTCAACCTTGCGCACGCCGACTGGCGCTGGCGTTCACCCTGAGCATCCTCGGCGTCGGCGCAGGGGCGCAGGCACCTGCACCATCGCCGGCGCCATCGCCCGCAGCGCCGGCGACGGGATCGGCCACCTCGTCCAGCCCGATCTCTTCCGCAACACTGGCCGCGGTCAAGGCGCGTGGCGTGCTCAACTGCGGCGTGATCGGCAGCGCGTCGAACTTCTCGCTGCCCGACAGCCAGGGCGTGATGCGCGGGCTCGATGCCGACATGTGCCGCGGTGTCGCGGCGGCCGTGCTGGGCGACGCCAACAAGGTCAAGTTCGTGAGCCTTACACCGGCACAGCGGCTGGTGGCGGTGCAGTCGGGCGAGGTCGACACATCCTTCTCGCAGATCACCTGGACACTCGCACGCGAGTCGAAATCGGGCGTTCAGTTCACCGGCACCTACTTCTTCGACACCTATGGCCTGATGGTGCCCAAGGCGCTCAAGGTCGCCAATGCCGCCAAGCTGGGCGGCGCGAGCGTGTGCATGATCACCGGCCCCGGCGAGACCAACGCGGCCGAATTCTTCGGCAAGAACAAGTTGCGCTACAAGGCGGTGCCTTTTTCCGAAGGCGAGCAGATGCGCAAGGCGTTCCTCTCGAAGCGATGCGACGCGATCTTCCACAGCCTGTCCGCGCTCGCCACCTTCAAGAACACCCTCGGCGCGCAGGCCGACGACTACCTGCTGCTGCCCGAAACCTATGCGCGCGAACCGCTCGCCGGCGTGGTGCGCAAGGGAGACGATCGCTGGTTCGACATCGTGCGCTATGCGCTCAACGCGATGGTCAATGCCGAGGAGCTGGGAGTGACTTCCAAGAACCTCAAGACCTTCGCAGCTTCGACCGACCCCAACATCCGGCGGCTGCTCGGCACCGAGGCAGATCTCGGCCCCTCAATGGGTCTCGACAAGGAGTGGGCCGCCAACATCATTGCGCAGGTCGGCAACTATGGCGAAGTGTTCGATCGCGCCTTCGCCGACACCGGCATGCCGCGCGCCCAGAACCGGCTGGCCGAGCAGGGTGGACTGATGTACGCCGTGCCGATGCGCTGATCCGCCGAATGTCGACCGAGCCGGGCAGCCAGCCGCCGCAACGCCCGCCTTCGGCAGGCTGGAACTGGCGTGCCGTGCTGCGGCAGGCCTTGGCCTTCGGCCTGCTGGCGGCGCTGCTGGTGCTGATGTTCCGGCTGACCAGCGCCAACCTGCAGGCGCGCGGCGTGCAGACGGGCTTCGACTTCCTCGGCAAGCCGGCGGTCACGCCCATCTTCAGTTCGCCGGTCGAATTCGAAGCGGGCGTCGACTCCTTCGGCTGGGCCTTCGTGGCGGGTGCGCTCAATTCGCTCAAGCTCACCGGCGCCGCCATCGTGCTCGCGACCCTTGTCGGGCTGGTGGTCGGCGTGGGTGCGTTGGCGCGCAACCCAATGGCGCGCGGCATCGCACTCGCCTATGTCGAGCTCATGCGCAACGTTCCGGTGCTGCTGCACATCGCTTTCTGGTACGGGTTGATGCTCGAGCTGCCGGCTGCATCGGTGGCATCGGAGGGCGCCGGCGCCAGCTGGCTGCTGGCGAGCAATCGAGGCATCTTCCTGTTCCCGACGATCGATGGCCTGGACGTACACGGGGCGGTGTCGATGCAGCCCGAGTTTGCGGCGCTCTTGGTCGGCATCTCGCTCTACACCGCGGCCTTCATCGCCGAGATCGTGCGGGCCGCGGTCGGCTCGCTCCCGAGCGGTCAACTCGAAGCGGCTTCGGCGCTGGGACTCACGCGCGCCGCGAGCCTGCGCCGGGTGCTGGCGCCACAAGCGCTGCGCGTGGGCTTGCCGCCGCTCGCAAGCGAATACATCGGCATCTTCAAGAACAGCACCCTGGCTGTCGCCATCGGCTATCAAGACTTCATGGCAGTCGGCGAGACGATGCTCACCGACACCGGCCAGGCCGTGGAGGTCATGGCGATCGTCATCGTCTTCTATGCCGGTGTCAGCCTGCTGGTCAGCGCGGCCATGCATGGCTTCGAAAGCCGACAGCGGCAATGGGGCGCCGCGTGAGCGACCCGCTGTTCGTGGCGACCAGCCGCATCGCTCCGGCAGCGCCGCCCGGCATGCGGGGCGGCTGGCGGGGCCGGCTTCGCCGCGCCTTCTTCGCGACGCCGATGACCGGGGCGGTCACCGTGCTGCTGGCGACGCTTCTGGCTGTGTGCGCCTGGAAGTTGTTCGCATGGGGCGTGATCGATGCAGTCTTCACCACGCAGGGCCGGGGGCCGGACGCCTGCCGCTTCGAGGGCGCCGGCGCCTGCTGGGCGGTGGTCGGCGACAAGCTTCGGTTGATCCTTTTCGGCATCTACCCTTATGCGCACCAATGGCGCGCGGCGTTGGCGATCGGCGTCTTGGTCGCGATGTATGCGCTGTCCACACGACCCGCGTGGTGGAACCTGCGGCTGGCCGTGGCATGCCTGGTCGGGCTCGCGGCTTTTGGCGTGCTGATGCGAGGCGGCGTCCTCGGCCTGGTCGTGGTGCCAGAGGACCAGTGGGGCGGGCTGCCGGTCACCCTCATCCTTGCCACGCTCGGCCTTGCTGCCGGCTTTCCGATCGCGATCGGGCTGGCATTGCTGCGCAGCTCGCCGCATCCGGGCGTCGGCAAGGCGCTGGCCGTGGCCTACATCGAGATCGTGCGCAGCGTGCCGCTGCTGGCGGTGCTGTTCCTGGCGAGCGTGATGGTGCCGCTCTTTCTGCCACCGGGCATGGACCTTTCGAAACTGTTGCGCGTGCTGATCGCCTTCGCGCTCTTCACTGCCGCCTACCTGGCCGAGGTGATTCGCGGGGGCCTGCAGGTGGTACCGCGAGGTCAACGCGAAGCAGCCGCCGCACTCGGCCTTTCGCCGCGAACGGTCGCCCTGCAGATCGTGCTGCCGCAGGCGCTGACGGCCGTCATGCCGGCGCTGGTCAACGTGTTCATCGCCTTCTTCAAGGCGACCTCGATCGTCGTCATCGTCGGCATCTTCGACCTCATGACCGCTGCGAAGCGCGCCGTTGCCGACGCGCAGTGGCAAGGCTTCGGCACGGAGGTGTACCTGTTCGTGGGCGCGGTCTATTTCATCTTCTGCTTCGCGATGTCGCGCTACAGCGCGAGGCTGCATGCGCGCTTGAACAAGGGACGCCGCTGACCATGGCGACATCCTCCACCGAGGCACCCATCCTGCGTGTCGACGGGCTCAACAAATGGTACGGCGACTATCACGCCTTGCGGGACATCGAGCTTTGCGTCGGGCCGCGTGAGCGAATCGTGATCTGCGGGCCGTCGGGGTCGGGCAAGTCGTCGCTGATTCGCTGCTTCAATGGCATCGAGGTCTTTCAGACCGGCAAGCTGCAGGTGGGCGGCATCGACCTGGCGCCCGGCGGCGAAGGCGATGTGTTGATGGTGCGGCGAACCGTCGGCATGGTGTTCCAGCAATTCAACCTGTTCCCGCATCTGACGGTCTTGCAGAACTGCACGCTGGCACCGGTCTCGACACGCCGGATGAACGCGCGCGAGGCCGAGGCGCACGCGATGGTGCTGCTTGCCAAGGTGCGGGTGGCCGAGCACGCGGCCAAGTTCCCGGCCCAGCTTTCAGGCGGCCAGCAGCAGCGCGTCGCGATCGCGCGTGCCCTCTGCATGAAACCCAGTTTGATGCTCTTCGACGAGCCGACGTCTGCACTCGACCCCGAGATGGTCAAGGAAGTCCTGGACACGATGATCTCGCTGGCCAGCGAGGGCATGGCCATGGTGTGCGTCACGCATGAAATGGGCTTTGCCAAGCAGGTTGCCGACCGTGTCGTCTTCATGGACGAAGGGCAGATCCTCGAGATTGCCAGGCCGGGGGATTTCTTCGAGGCGCCGCGGCACGAGCGTGCCAGGAGCTTCTTGGGGAGTCTTTTCAGGTAGCGCACTCGGTGTGCTTGAACCCATCGACTGGGCCACCAAGGTCATCGAACCGCTGTTGCGGGCGCGGCCTTCCCGACTGCACAAGCATCGCCCGATAGGCCGCGCAGGGCGTGTGGCTGTCACAAAACCATGAGCTGACGTCGCTATATTGGCCTGCCTCACCCATTGCGGTGCGTTGCAAGCTTTTTCTCATGAAATCCATCAAGGCCGCCTGCAAGCCGATCGAGACCGACACCGCCCAACACCCATTGGGCGAAGCACGATGCTGGCAGGTCCAAGCTCAATGACTGTTCCAAGCACATCAGGGAGTGGCATGCCGGAGGCGATCGGATCGAACTCCGAGTTCGAGATCAAGTTCCAGGTCGAAGCGGCCGAGGCCGAGGCTGTCCAAGCCGATGTCGGCCGTGGCGATTCCAGGCAAGAGCGTTTGCGGGCGCTTTACTACGACACACCGGACGGCGCACTTGCCGCTGCACGAATCGTCCTCCGTGTCAGGAAAGAAGGCGCTCACTGGGTGCAAACCGCCAAGGCTCCCGGCAAGGGAGCGCTTCATCGGCTCGAGCACAACGTTCCGCTGCCTCCTGGCCGCACTGCACCGCGCCCCGAGTTGATGCGCCATGCGGGTACGCCGATCGGAACCCTGATCGAGCGCGCGCTGAAATCGTCCGCCGCAACCGTCGAGGCAATCGAACTGGTTTCCCTCTACAGCACCGACATTCGCCGCATCTCGCGGCAGATCCAGATCGGCGACGCCACTGTCGAACTCGCCTTCGACCGCGGCGAGATCCGAGCGTCGGGCAAGCGCCGCGCTGTCTGCGAGCTCGAACTCGAACTCAAGGAAGGCGACCCGAGGTCGTTGCTTGAATTGGCCGAACGCTGGCGAGCGCGGCATCGGCTCTGGATCAACAGCATCTCGAAGTCGGCCCGCGGCGAGCGGCTGGCTCGGGGCGTGACATTCGGGCCTGCCATCAAGGCGCAGGCGCGGCGGCTGGAGGTGCCCAAGTCGAAGCGGGACGGCTCGAGCGTGTTTTGCGCCATGCTCGAATCCTGCCTCGCCCAGATATTGCCGAACGCCAGCGACATCGCTGCGGGCAGCACCGATCCCGACCAGATCCACCAGTTGCGAGTCGGCATTCGGCGCCTTCGCACCGGCCTCCGGGAGATGAAGCCACTCGCACCCGGTCAAGATCCCGGCTGGGAGCCAGCCTTGGTCGAGGTATTCCGGTCGCTCGGCCGGCTGCGCGACCGTGACAACCTCGTCCAGAAGATCCAGCCGCGCGTGTCGCATGCGGGTGGTCCGGAACTGACGGGGCTCGAACAACACGAGCGTCCTTCGGCTTCTGCTTCCGAGATCGTTTGCGGATCGGCATTTCAGCAGGTCTTGATCCAGGTGATCGAAGCAGCGTTGCCCGACCCGGCGGCGTCGTCGCTCCCGGAAAAAGCTGTCGCCGCATGGCTCGTCAAGCGCTTGTCGAAGCTGCACCGCCAAGTCGTTCGTGACGGCCGACGCTTCGAGGAACTCGAACCCGATGCGCAGCACCGGGTTCGAAAGCGCCTGAAGCGGTTGCGCTACCTGGGAGAATTCGTCGCGCCAATTTTCGACCGCAATGCCAAGCGCTACCTGAAGGCGTTGGGTCCGGCGCAGGACGCACTGGGCGCCCACAACGACGAGGTCGCTGCGCTGGCGACCTACCGGGAGGTTGCGCTGCGCGACGGCCGCGCCTGGTTTGCTGTCGGCTGGTTGACTGCGCGACAGGCAGACAGCGCGCATGCCTGCCGAGTGGCGCTGGCCGGGCTCGCAAAGGCCAAGCCGTTCTGGAAGGCCGCGCGAAAGTAGCCGGTCCGAGCGCGAGGGTCACGCAGCCGTCACGCGCACCTCTTAGCCTGGGCAATCGCCCTGCTCGCGCAGTGGCTGGCCGAGCAGCACGGCGTGAGCTTCCGCTTCGGCGAGGCAGTGCTCGAGGTCGCCACGCCGCGTGTTCGAACCTCTCGCGAAACCTTGTACGCCGAGCGCGTGGCGGTGTGCACCAACACCGAACTACACGGCCTCTTTGCCGACCGGCTGGCTCGACACGATCTGCGCCTCTGCCAGCTGCAGATGCTGCGGGTACAACCCGAATCGGGCTTTCGTCTGCCGGGTTCGGTGATGGGCGATCTGAGCCTGGTGCGCTACCGCGGCTACAGCGAACTGCCGGAAGCCGCGGCCTTGCTGGCCGAGCTGCAGCGGGAGGAAGCTGAATCGCTCACCCACGGCATACACCTCATCGTCGTGCAAAGTGCGGACGGATCGCTCGCCCGTTCTCCAGAACTGGAGACCCTTGCAACCAGATCCATCCTCACTCATGAACAATACCGCTTCTCAACCCGCACCTGTTTCTGCCGCCCGCGACCAGCTCAGCGCTGTCGTCTTCGACTGGGCAGGCACGCTGCTCGACTTCGGCTCGTGCGCGCCCATGGGCGCATTTGTCCGGCTTTTCGAGCAGTTCGGCATCGATGTCAGCATCGAACAGGCGCGCGGCCCCATGGGCATGGCCAAGTGGAACCACATCCAGGCGCTGCTGCAATTGCCTGACGTTGCTGCGCAGTGGCAGGCTCGACATGGACGCGTGCCGACCGATGCGGATGTGGACCGGCTGTACGAGGTCTTCACGCCTCTCAATGCCGCCGTGGTGCCGGACTTTGCGGATTTCATTCCCGGCGCGCTGGACACGGTTGCATCGATCCGTGCGCGCGGACTCAAGATCGGAACCACCACCGGCTACAACCGGCCCATCATGGCCGTCGTGTCGGACATCGCCGCCCGCGCGGGTTTCGTGCCGGACAGCCTGGTGTGCGCCGGTGATCTGGTCGCTGGGCGGCCGACGCCTTTGATGATGTGGCGCACCTTTGCGGACCTGGGCATCTGCTGGCCATCGACGGTGGTGAAGGTGGACGACACCGAAGTGGGCATCCAGGAAGGGCTCCATGCTGGCGCCTGGACCGTTGGCGTTTCCGTGAGCGGCAATGCAATGGGGCTGCCGCTGGCCGAATGGCAGGGACTTTCGCCGCAGCAGCAAGCCGAACGGCGCGCTGCTGCAGTCGCCAAGCTGGACGGTGCAGGGGCGCACTACGTGATCGATTCCGTTGCCGACTTGCTGCCGGTGCTGGACGACGTTCAAGAGCGGTTGCGCCGCGGCGAACGACCCGTCGAGTGAGAGCGTGTGTTCGTAGCCGCTCCGCACGGAGCTCCACGCCATCGATCGCTTGCCGCCAAGCCTGCCGAATGCTTGGGGCGCGTAGCCGTCCATCAATGGCAGCATCCGGCCAAAAGCTGACGTGCTCCCAAGTTCGCCGGACCTACTTTCAAGCGCAGCGAAGAGAATTTGTCAGAATGCTCGGCAGCAAAACATGCGTGCTAAAAGTGGCACGCCTTACCTCCAGCCGGTCCGGCGACAACGATCCGACAAATTCTCGATGGGACTTCCCGGCCGACTGCTTCTGATTGCCTCCGCGGCCATCCTCCCGTTGGCACTTGTTTCCGCAATAGCGCTCCAGTCTCTGTTGGCGCAACAAGATGAGGAGACACGCGCATCGACGCGAGGCATCGTTCGCGCCTTGGCTACCGCCGTGGACGGCGAATTGCGCCTGACGATTGCTGCGCTCCAAACGATTGCCCTGGCGGAGTCGATAGCTCACGTAGGCGACGGGGGCGCAGACGATGCACGGAACCTGATGGCGTCGATGCGAGCTTCTCACCCCGAGTGGCGTGCGATATTGCTGGCGGATGTCTCGGGCCGGATACTGATCGGCCAGGAGGGCCGCCAGGAGCTGGCGAATGTGGTCGAACGGTCCAGCCTGGAAGAAGTCGTGCGAACTGGCCGACCTTCGATCGGGCCGCTGGCAGTGGGACCGGGAGGGGCGCTGGCCTTCCCGGTTCGCGTTCCGGTGGTGAGGAATGACTCGGTGCGCTATGTCCTTACTGCAGTCGTCCGACCGGAGAGCATCACGGCGGTGCTCAATCGACAGCGCGTGCCGGAGGGCTGGAACGTCTCCGTGTTCGATTCCAACGTCGCACGGGTAGCTCGCACGGCGAATGATGAGCAGTTGCGCGGCACCCCAGCCAGCCCGTCGCTGCGCGAGTTGCTCGCCGCGGGTGAGGAGCAGCGCGAGGTTATCGGGCACGCCAAGACGCTCGACGGTGTCCGCGTCCTGGCGGCGGCCGTCAGGACGGATTTCGGTGGGTGGACCGTTGTACTTGGCGCGCCGATGGCGACCGCTGAACTTGTGCTCAAGAGGACGTTGCTCGCCTATGGTGGAGGTCTTTTCTTGTCACTCGGCCTCGGCTTCCTCGCGGCGTGGTGGATGTCGCGATCCATCACGCGGCCGATGTCGAGTTTGCGTCGAGGCGCTGATGCGCTGGGGCGTGGCGATGTGCCGCAGACCCCGTCCTCGGGCATTCCCGAGGTAGACGCGGTGGCCAAGGCACTGGAAGGCGCGGCCCTGCAGCGTGCACAAAGTCTGCGAGAGCGGGACGCACTCCTGACAGCGGAGCAGGCGGCGCGCAGTGAGGCAGAGGCCGCACAGAAACGGCTGAACCAGCTTGTGAAAGCCAGTACCGCGCTGGCCCAGTCGCTGGAGGAAGAATCCACTCTTTCCGCCATAGCGCGAGTGGTCGTGCCGGACCTCGCGGATATCTGCCGCATCGACCTGCTCGACGCCGACGGGCAGCTGCAGCGGAAGCTTACTCATCATTTTGATCGCGGGCGGACCGCTCAGATCGCCCAGTTCATCAACGAGCGACCCCAGCCCTCCAGCGGACCGGGTTCCTTCCCGTGGGCCATCGCGACTGGAGAGGTCTTCATGACGAACCTCGATGATGTCGACCGGCTGGACGATCCTGAGTTGCGCGAATTCGTGGAGCGCATGGCGCTCACGGCCGGATGCGTGGTTCCGCTCGTGGCGCGAGGACGCACCATCGGAGTCATGGCGGTGCTCCAAGCGGAGTCCCGACGTCGATTTGCAGACGCTGACGTCCCTATGCTCGTCGAACTGGCGCAACGTGTGGCCTTGGCCCTCGACAACGTTCAGCTACTCGTCAACGCCAAGATCATGCAATCGCGTGCCGAGTCTGCCAACCGGGCCAAAGACGAATTCCTCGCCATGCTGGGGCATGAGCTGCGCAATCCGCTTGCACCGATCACATTGGCGCTGAAGCTGATGGAGCGGCGCGACGATCGCGCGTTCCCGCGGGAACGTGAACTCATCGAACGCCAGGTCAAGCATCTGTCCCGGCTTGTCGACGACTTGCTGGACGTCTCGCGAGTCGTCTCCGGCAAGATCACGCTGCGGCTGGAACGGCTGGACCTGCGGGAAATCGTGGCCAGGGCGCTGGAGACTTGCGGTCCGGCGTTGCAGGTCCGCAAGCAGCCGCCTCACGTGAACATGCCCGGCGTCCCGATTTCCGTGGAGGGCGATCCGACACGGCTGACGCAGGTTCTGTCCAACCTCCTCAACAACTCGATCAAGTTCACAGAGCCAGATGGCCGCATCGAACTCACGCTGCGAGCGCATGGGGATGCTGCGGAGGTGACAGTCTCAGACACCGGGGTCGGGATCACCGCAGAGTTGCTTCCACGAATTTTCGAGCGTTTCGTTCAAGACGAGCAGCCCTTGCAGCGCGCAGCCGGCGGCCTCGGGCTGGGACTCGCCATCGCGGACAGCCTGGTCAAGCTTCATCGCGGCAGCATGCAAGCGACCAGTGACGGTGTTGGCAAGGGCAGCACTTTCACGGTACGTCTGCCGCTAGCGGACGACCTGCCGCACCCCTTAGTTCCTGACGAGGCGCCGCGAGCGCCGAAGGTCAACCGGCAGCTGCGGCTGCTGCTGGTGGACGATAACCTGGATGCCCTCGAAGTCCTTGCTGAGTGGTTTCGGTCCGAAGGGCATGACATCGTGATCGCAACCCAGGCACGGGAAGCACTGGATCGTCTCCATGAAGACTCGAGCATCGACGCAGCAATTCTCGACGTGGGCCTGCCCGAAATGGATGGCTACGAACTCGCTCGAAGTTTGCGGGCCGATCCGCGTTTGAAGCCGATTCCCTTGATCGCCTTGACGGGGTACGGCCGCGGGGAAGACCGCGCACACGCCCTGCTAGCCGGCTTTGACGATCACTTCGCCAAACCGGCTCAAGTGGAAGCCCTTCTTGAGCGCATTCAGGAGTTGGTCACCGGGCGTGAGTCGCCGGGGTAGGCTGGCACAAAGCGCACCACCACCGAGCCAGCACGGTCGATGCCCGCTCTCGGCCATGAGCTGACTGTGGCGGACGACGGCTTTTGGCAGACTGGCAGATCGAAGCAGAATGCAAAAGGGCAAGCACCGATAAAGGCGGTCCATCACTTCGACGGGTCGCGCCTCGGGTGCGACGTGTCGATCTTGTTGATGGACACGCGCAACGGTCGCATCCGCGCCCAGAACCCGGTGCAGAGCGCAGTGCCGGCAGTCGCGGCGCAAATTGATCGCATCGCCGCTCGCATGGCTGAATATTGAACGAGCATGAAGGTGCAGAACGCACTTCGAAATCGCAGGGCGTGTACAAGCGTGTGCCCTGCATAAGGAGGGACGGTGAATGCCGGATACCAAGAGAACGATGAAGATGCCGGAACTTCTGGTCTTCGCCAGGATGTTCGTTGTTGGCTTTGTTGGTGCTGAGGTTTGCAGGGCGGCCTATTACCTGGGAACTGCGTTCGCGCCTGCAATGGCTGATGTGGGAGTCTGGGCACGAGGAGGCGCAGTTGTCGTCGGATTGACGATCTGTGTGGTCTACGCCGTGAATCGTGGCGCACATACTGCCGCCGTGCAGATGGGTAGAAGCGTCCGTCTCGACCTGCTGATGGCAGTTTGTCTTGGGGCCTGGTCGAACGAGTTGACCATGCCGTGGCTTTTCAAGTTTCACGCCGCCTTGATGACTGCGAACCCGCATTGGGCGCCAGTTGCTCTTCTGCTGCTCTCCACGGTGCTGCTATCGCCCGTCCTTCAACGGCATTGGCCGAGGAGTCGACAGACCGCCTCGCAGCTCCAGTTCCTTGCGGACGAGGAGATTGGGCGAGAGACGGACGACCTGCTCTCCAGCGAGTTGCAGGCGAAGTCGTTCGCGGAAACCGTCCTGGCGAGCGGCGCTCACTCAGGATTGGTGTTCGGTGTGGATGGACCCTGGGGCGTAGGCAAGACAAGCTTCATCAATCTTGCCGAACGCCACTGGGAGCGAGCCGCGGATAAGGTGATTGTTTGTCGGTTTGAGCCCCTTCGATACGCATCCGAGCCAGATCTCGCTGATCGCTTGATTCGCGACCTGTCCGCCGCGATTCAGAGCAAGGTCTTTGCACCCGAATTCCGTCCCGCGGCCTCCCGATACTCTCGGCTCATCAAGGGCAAGGCTGACGTTTCGTTCCTGGGCTTCAAGCTCTCGCTGGAGCCTTCGCAAGAAACGGTCGATGAGTTGCTCGACGACATTGACGAAGTGCTTTGTCGTATTGGCCGACGTGTGATCGTCGTCATCGACGACCTGGATCGTCTGGATGCGAAGACCGTCAACAACGTCCTATTCGCAACGCGACGCACCTTCAAGCTTTCGCAAGCGACCTACGTCCTTTGCTATGACACCGAGGTATTGGCCGGTGGCAAAGAGGAAGGATCCAGGGCGCGTGAGTTCCTTGAGAAGTTTGTGACGGTCAAATTGAGCTTGTTCGTGGACAGCTCCAGCATCCGCAACTTCTTGCAGCGCGACTGGGAAAACAGCGAGAGCCAGCTCGGGTCCGTGCCATCGGACACGATGGTGAAGCTTGGCGCCGTTCTTAATGAGCTTGCGGAGATCTTAGGAGGAGAGTCTGCCGCCAAATACCTGCCATTGATCGGTGATCTTCGCAAGGTCAAGCGCTTCATCAATGCAATTCTTCTCATGCAGATCGAAAAAACTAATCTTGGGCGGACTGACTTCAACAGGCGCGACCTCATCCATCTGATGCTGCTGCACCTGAACTATCCGGGTCTGTTCAGACGCATCTATGCCGAGGAGACAGAGGGGCGCAGTGGTACTTTCTCGATTCGGCGCAAGTACGACGAACCAGATTTTAAGAACGCCGATGGCTTTGCAAAGGTCAAGGAAGAGTGCTCAGTTTCTGCCAGGTTCTTGCTGGAGCAGTTGTTTGACGTGGAGGTTTTGGAGCTAGGCGACGGCCGCAACATTGAAGAGTCCGTTCTTCGGTCTCGGGCGTGCTTCAACAAGGGCGCTACCAGAAACCTGGAGAGCTTTCTGAAGCTCATCGTTCGCTTTGCCACGCCGGAGCCGCAGGAGACCTTTGTCCTGTACCAAACAGCTGTTGACCGGGTTCGCAATGGGCGATCCATCGCTTCGGTTCTCGGGGAAGCGGACTTTGCTCTAGAACGAACTGAGAACGCACACGACCAGTTCTGGCGAGTTTTGGTCAATCAAGCGCATGACTTCAACAGCGGGACCGCCGAGGACGCCATCGAAGCCCTGTGTGAGCACCTCCCACGGTACTCGTCGTTCGACAACGATGACCGAGGATTGCGGCCAAGGTCGGTCTATTCGCTATTGCGGCTGTTGGATCGCGCAGGCTGGGGGCGTACTGCAGGCCGACGACGGACAAACAGTCCGGAGAACGTCATCGAGATCGCGTGGCGCATCTTTGGCGAGCACGCCTTCGTTGGACGAGGCCTGCTGGAGCGGCTTGCTAGCCCAGACCGCGGCGTTCTGGGTTGGAACGATCTCATGCTCTTCCGGTTGCAGTGCTCAGCGGATCGCGGTGGCCAGTTGTACAACCTGCACACTGCGCTCATCGTCCACCAGGACGTGTCTGCTCCAACGTCCGGCTTGGTCAGTCAGCTGGCGCGGACGGGAATGAGGACGTTGTCTCAGCAGATCTTCGCGCACTTCAAGCGTACCTACATTGACCTTGGACGAAACTTCATTGCCGAAGCATATGAAGTACCTGTGGATGCGTTCCTCGGCCAGGCCTTTGCGCATCTTCATGAGCAGGCTTCGCTGGACCCCGCATCCGAGCACGGGGATACAACGATTGCCCGTCGAGTTGCGGCCGCAAGGTTCTTTGCCGCGTCGTTCGTCATTTATCAGCTCAGCAATTCGTTGCCCCCGGAAGGCTCGGGCGTTGGATGCGGTTACTACGACGAAAGCGGTGCTGAGGATGGCGGCGGCATCTCCAGGTTGATGAACGAATACGTGTTTGGCTTCTGCTTTAGCCCGGTCGTCGATGGCGACAACGTGTTGCTCTTCCTCGACCATTGCCTCGCCCACTTGAGCAGCCCGTTCCACACGGGGCGAGACGAAGAGGGCTATGTCGCGACCAAGTCGGGGCTACCCGGTGGGTTGGATCCGACCGCTATGGGAAGGTACTGGCTAACGCATCGCGATCACATCCGGGAGCGTAATCTCCAGGACAACGGGCGATGCGTCTTTATGCCTCGCTACACGGCCTTTTATCGCGACGATCTCGACGGGGTTTTTGAAGTGCTTGATGAACTAGCTGCGGAGGTGACCTCCAGCCCTGCTACACCATGAAGCCGGCGGCAGGTTGTCGAGGCGCTACTAGGTCAAGGCATATTCCATTCCGTCGCAGTGGAGGTGCCGCGGTTGGGTAGACACGCCAACGGGTGCCTTAGGTGCGTTGATTCAACGGCGGCTTTAGCTCAGCGAATTCAGAGCAAGGCAGGTCCGTTCGGGGCCCAAAGCCGTCTCGCACCGTCCCGTCGCGAATGACCGCTTTGCGGCGGCTGCAGCGAACGCATCCGTTCAGGTTCGAGCTCGGATGTCGCCTCTTGTGGTCCAACGCGTCAATCCGCCACGGTCAACGAAGACCGGCTGTACCGGATCGCTTCAATCACCAACTGCATCGCGCGCGACGAGTTGCGATGGCTCGGGTAATAGGCATGCAGTGCGGGAAAACTCGGACAGCAGTCGTCCATCACCCGGCGCAGCCGGCCTTCTGCGACGTGCGGCTGCGTCATGTCCGCAGGCAGGAAGGCCAGTCCGTGGCCACTCAACGCCGCATGGAGCATCTGGTAGGCGCCACTGAAAGTCGATTGGCCCGCAACGCGCACCTGGACGGCCTTGCCAGCGTCGAGCAACTCCCATGCATAGATGCGGCCGCTGCTCGAGAGCCTCAGGCTGATGCAGTTGTGGCGCGAGAGGTCCTGCACGGTCAACGGTTCGCGATGTGTTTCGAAGTAGCGGGGAGCACCGACGACCGTCATGCGGCACTCGTCCGTGAGCCGCACGGCCACCATGTCCTGCTGCACCTGGTCACCGTACCGCACACCGATGTCGAAGCGCTCAGCTGCGATGTCCACCATGCGGTATTCGGAATTGATCTCGACTCGCAACTCCGGATACTGCTCCAGAAGAGGCGCCAGACGCGGCCAAAGCACGCTGTCGACCACATGATCGATCGCCGTGATGCGGATCGTTCCGGCAGCCTTTTCCCCGAGCTCGGCGACCGCCGCGATTTCGGCCTCGATCTCCTGAAGGCGAGGCCCCACCGACTGCATCAGTCGCTCACCGGCTTCGGTCGGCGAGACACTGCGCGTTGTGCGGGTGAGCAACCGAACACCGAGACGTGCCTCCAACGCGCGGATCGTGTGGCTCAACGCCGACTGCGAGATGCCCAGCTTGGCCGCCGCTCGCGTGAAGCTGCGCTCATGCGCGACGGCGAGAAAGGCCAGCATGTCGTTGATGTTGTCGCGTTGCATGCGCCTCCGGGGGTCGATCTCCGAATTCTAGGCGGCGCATCCACAGGGCGAGGCCGCTGGCAGCGGCGAGCAGGAACGCGCTCAGCGCGAACGTCGCCTGATAGCCGCTGCGGTCGAACAGGACGCCGCCCAGCGTCGCGCCGAGCGTGATCGCGAGTTGCACCACGGCGACCATCAGTCCGCCTCCCGCTTCGGCGTCGCGCGGCAGGGTTCGCGCCAACCACGTCCACCAGCCAACCGGCGCAGCCGTGGCGACCAGTCCCCATGCGGCCAGCAGGAGCGCGGTCACCCAGAGGGATGCGCCGAAGAGCGCGAGCGCCACGCTGATGACCACCATTGCTGCAGGAATGACCGCAAGGGTCGTCAACAAACCGTCGTGCAGGAAACGCCCGATCAACGCCGTCCCGGCGAAACCGGCGATGCCCACGACCAATAGCAAGATGGACAAAGTGCCAGGCGCCACGTGCGTGACCATCTCGAGGAAAGGCCGCACGTAGGTGAACAACGCGAACTGCCCCATGAAGAACAGGCTGACCGCGGCAAGCCCCAAAGCGACGGGCGGTTGTTTGAGTAGAGCGAACGCATTGACTGAGCGCGATCCGGCTGCAGGTGGCATCCGCGGCAGGCTGACCAGCTTCCAGCAAAAAGCAATGGCAGCCACCGGAACGATGGCGAAGAAAGCGAAGCGCCATCCCACCAGGCCGCCCAGGAAACTTCCCAGCGGGGCGGCAATGACAGTCGCCAATGCATTGCCGCCGTTCACGATCGCCAGTGCGCGCGGAACGTCATGCTCCGGAACGAGCCGCATGGCGGTGGCCGCCGACATCGACCAGAAGCCCCCCATCGCCACGCCGATGAAGGCGCGACCCATCATGAACACCGGGTAGTTCGGTGCAAAGGCTGCGATCGTGCCGGAGACCATCATCAGCAGCGTCAAGCCGAGGAGCAGGATCTTGCGGTCGAGGCGGCCGGTGAGCGATGCGAGGGAGAGGCTGGTGAGCAAGGCGAACAAGCCCGAGACTGCAATCGACCAACCGGCTTGTCCTTCGCTGATGCGCAGATCGGCAGCGATGGGCGTGAGCAGACTGACCGGCATGAACTCGGAAGCGACCAGGCTGAACGCCCCGAGAGAGAGCGCGACGACGGCACCCCAGGATGCCGCGCGAGGAGGTCGCGCTTCGATGAAAGGAGGTGTTTGATTCATTCGATCAATGTAGGCGCGCACGAGTCTGTTGCGAGGGGCCGCCGTTGCATGGCTCTATGGACGGGGCTCATCAATCGCAGGGCCAGCGAACCCATTCATGAAGCGGACGCATAGGCCCTTGCGGTCATCGTCGTCTAGTCGTTGCGTCCGCAGACTCTTAAGGTTCGGGCATGGAAAACTCTCGTACCTTCAAATGCCTGTTGGTGGCCGCCTTCTGCATGGCCGGCGCTCAGGCGAGCGCGCAAGTTGGCTCCCAAGAGATCACCCTCGCCGGCAGCCAGGCCTCGACCGCCGGCCCCACTGAATTCTTCACTGGCCGGGTTCGTGTCGACCCTGTCTGGCCTGCCACCGCAAGCATCAACACATCCGGCGCGTGGGTGACTTTCGAGCCGGGGGCTCGCTCAGCCTGGCACACACACCCGGCCGGACAACGGCTGGTCGTCCAGTCCGGCGTCGGCCTTGTGCAGGAATGGGGCAAGTCGGTGCAAGTCATCCGTCCCGGCGACGTCGTATGGTGTCCTCCGGGTGTGAAGCACTGGCATGGCGTGGCAGCGACCACGGCAATGACCCACCTGGCGGTTACCGGCACATTGGACGGCAAGAACGTGAATTGGATGGAGAAGGTAAGTGATGACCCATACAACTCACGTTAGGCTGTTGAGCGGGGTGGAGAGATGAGCATGAACCACGATCAAAGCGGGCTTCCGGTGACACGACGCGATGTGCTGGTAGCCGGGGCGGCAACGGCCGCAGTCGGAGCAGCGGGACTGGCCACAGCCCAGACCGGCGCCGCGCTGGACGAGGTGCCTACGCTGGCCAAAGTCGCGCTCGACGTGAACGGACACGTGTACGACCTTGAACTCGACACCCGCACCAGCTTGCTCGATGCGTTGCGCGAGCACCTGCACCTGACCGGGACCAAGAAGGGCTGCGACCAGGGCCAGTGCGGCGCATGCACCGTCCTGGTGGACGGCCGCCGGACGGTCTCCTGCCTGACCCTCGCGGTGATGAACCCTGGCGCCAAGGTCACGACGATCGAAGGGCTCGGCACGGCGCAGCGCCTGCACCCGATGCAGGCCGCCTTCATCAAGCACGACGGTTTTCAATGCGGCTACTGCACCCCCGGGCAGATCTGCTCTGCGGTCGGCGTGCTGGACGAGATCCGGCGCGGGGTTCCAAGCCACGCGACTGCAGACCTCACCGCCCGGCCGCTGCTGTCGGCGGTCGAGCTGCGGGAGCGCATGAGCGGCAATCTGTGCCGCTGCGGCGCCTACTCCAACATCGTCGAGGCGATCGCCGAAGTCGCAGGAGTCAAGGCATGAGGCCCTTCACCTTCGAACGTGCCACGACCCCGGCCCAGGCAACCGCCGCCGTGGCAGCCCGCCCCGGCGCGAAGTTCGTGGCCGGCGGCACCAACCTGCTCGACTTGATGAAGCTGCAGATCGAGGTGCCGGCGCATGTGGTCGATGTGACCGGCATCGGCCTCGACCAAATCGAACGCACTACGGAAGGCGGCCTGCGAATCGGTGCGCTGGTGCGCAACACCGACCTGGCGGCCGACCGGGCGGTGAGGCGCGACTACGGCGTGCTGTCGCGCGCACTGCTCGCGGGGGCTTCGGGCCAGCTGCGCAACATGGCGACCACCGCCGGCAATCTGCTGCAACGCACGCGGTGCCCCTACTTCTACGACACCAACATGCCGTGCAACAAGCGCGTGCCGGGCAGCGGATGCTCGGCCATCGGCGGCTTCAGCCGCCAGCACGCGGTGGTGGGCGCCAGCGACGCCTGCATCGCCACGCATCCGAGCGACATGGCGGTGGCGCTGCGCGTGCTCGATGCCTCGGTCGAGACCACCCGCGCCGACGGCACCCGGCGCGTCATCCCGATGGCCGATTTCCACAAGCTTCCTGGCAACACGCCGCACATCGAGACCGAGCTGCAGCCCGGTGAACTGATCACCGCCGTCACCCTGCCCAGGCCGGTGGGCGGCGTGCAGGTGTACCGCAAGATGCGCGATCGCGCCTCCTACGCGTTCGCGCTGGTGTCCGTGGCCGCCATCGTCCAGCGGGACGGGACCGGCCGCGTGGCGCTCGGCGGCGTGGCGCACAAGCCGTGGCGCGTCGAGGCCGCGGAGGCGGAGCTACCGCGTGGTGCGACCGCCGTCATGCGCCGGCTGCTCGCCGACGCGCGTCCCACGCCCGACAACACGTTCAAGCTGCAGTTGGCGGACCGCACCCTGGCGTCCGTGCTGGCGCAGGCGAGGAGCTGACACATGAAGTTCGACACACCCGCCGCCACCAACCCGATCGACCAGCTGAGGGTGGTCGGCAAGCCTGTCGATCGCATCGACGGCGCGCACAAGACGACTGGCGCGGCACTCTACGCCTACGAACGGCACGACGTGTCGCCGAGTTCAGCCTACGGCTGGATCGTCGGATCCGCCATCGCAAAAGGCCGCATCCGCTCGATGGACCTTGGCGCTGCACGCCGCGCACCCGGCGTGCTCGCGATCGTGACGGCGCAGGACGCCGGCACCCTTGGCAAAGGCGACTTCAACACAGCCAAGCTGCTGGGCGGTCCGCAGGTCGATCACTACCACCAGGCTGTCGCGCTGGTGGTGGCCGAGACTTTCGAGCAGGCCCGCGCGGCCGCGCTGCTGCTGCGCATCGATTACGAGCGCAGCCCCGGAACGTTCGACCTGGGCAAGGCCCGCGAGTCGAGCAAGCCGGCCGACTTCTACGGCAGCGCCGGAGACTCCCATGTGGGTGACTTCGCCGGCGCGTTCGCGGCCTCGCCGGTCAAGGTGGACGCCACGTACACCACCCCCGACCAGTCGCACGCCATGATGGAGCCGCACGCCACCATGGCGGCCTGGAACGGTGACCAGCTGACCGTCTGGACGTCCAACCAGATGGTCGATTGGGGTCGTGGGGACCTGGCCAAGACACTCGGCATCCCGAAGGAAAAGGTCCGGTTGGTATCGCCATTCATCGGAGGCGGCTTCGGTGCCAAGCTGTTCCTGCGGGCGGACGCGCTTCTCGCTGCGCGGGGCGCGCGCGCGGTGAACCGTCCGGTGAAGGTCGCGCTGCAGCGGGCGCTGGTGTCGAACAACACCACGCATCGTCCGGCCACCATCCAGCGCGTGCGGCTGGGCGCCACATCCGACGGAAAGATCACGGCCATTGGCCACGAAGCATGGTCAGGCGACCTTCCGGGCGGCGCGCCCGACAGTGCGGTGCAACAGACGCGCATGCTGTATGCCGGCCCCAACCGCATGACCGCCACTCGCTTGTCGGTGCTGGACTTGCCGGAAGCGAACGCCATGCGCGCACCCGGCGAAGCCACCGGCCACATGGCGCTCGAGATTGCGATGGACGAACTGGCCGAACAGCTCGCGATGGATCCGGTGGCGCTGCGCATCCTCAACGACACGCAGGTCGTCCCGGACAACACGCCCCCACCCGGGGCCGACGACCCGCAGAGCAAGAAGCCCGAGTCGGCGGAGAACCGGCAAAAGCCCGCTGGGCAGCCGTTCTCGCAGCGGCAACTGGTGCGCTGCCTGCAGGTGGGCGCGGAGCGTTTCGGCTGGCACAGGCGCAGTGCGCGACCGGGCCAGGTCAACGACGGCCGCTGGCGGGTGGGAATGGGCGTGGCGGCTGCGTACCGCGCGGCGCCGGTGACGAAGTCCGCCGCACGTGTGCGACTGGACGCGCGTGGTGCGGTGACCATCGAGACCGACATGACGGACATCGGCACGGGCAGCTACACGATCCTCGCGCAGACGGCCGCCGAGATGATGGGCGTGCCACTGAACCGTGTGTCCGTTCGCCTCGGCGATTCGAACTTTCCGGTTTCGTCTGGTTCCGGCGGGCAATGGGGTGCGGCCAGTTCCACCGCCGGCGTGTACGCCGCGTGCATCAAGCTGCGCGAAGCGGTGGCGCAAAAGCTCGGGTTCGATCCCGCCCAGGCAAGCTTCGAGCAAGGCATGGTGCGCGCCTCCGGCCGCAGCGCCCCGCTGGCGCAAGCCGCCGCAACGGGGGACTTGGTCGTCGAGGACGCCATGGAGTACGGCGATCTGGCCAAGCAGATGCAGCAATCCTCGTTCGGGGCGCACTTTGTCGAGGTGGGCGTGGATGCATTCACGGGGGAAGTGCGGGTGCGCCGCATGCTGGCTGTTTGCGCGGCCGGTCGCATCCTGAATCCGAAGTCGGCACGCAGCCAGGTGATCGGTGCGATGACCATGGGCGTTGGCGGCGCGCTGATGGAAGAGCTGGCGGTCGACAAGCGCCTCGGCTTCTTCGTGAACCACGATCTGGCAGGGTATGAAGTGCCAGTGCATGCCGACATCCCTCATCAAGACGTGATCTTTCTCGATGAGACGGATCCGACATCGTCGCCCATGAAGGCGAAGGGCGTTGGCGAATTGGGATTGTGCGGCGTCAGCGCGGCCATTGCGAATGCGGTCTACAACGCCAGCGGCGCGCGTGTACGGGACTACCCCATCACACTCGACAAAGTGTTGGCGGCGCCCGGGTTGGAGATGATGAGATCACGCGGTGGAATGGCGGGAAAGCCATGAGGATCTCGCTCCGGGCCACTGCAGTGTGTTGTGTCGGCCTGCTGCACGCATGCGCCGTACCGCTTGCGTCTGCAGACGCCAAGCCCTCAGATCCGCCCGGCGAGCGGCGGATCTGGATGTCTTTCGGAGAACGCCGCCTCCCGATCAGGCTGGCCGACAACGCCGTCGCGCGAGCATTTGCGACGCAACTTCCTCTCACGCTCGACATGCCCGACCTGAACGGGAACGAAAAGCACGCGAAGCTGCCGAAAGCACTGCCGCAAGCAGCAACAAAGCCAGGAACGATTCATACCGGTGACCTGATGCTGTGGGGAACAGACACATTGGTCGTCTTTTATGTCACGTTCGAATCGCCATATTCATACACCCGGCTTGGCGTGATCGAGGATTCGGATTCGTTGGACCAAACCTTGGGCAAGGGGACGGCAAAGCTCACTTTTTCGCGGGATTGAAGTGATTCGCAACGCCAACATCAAAGCCGAGTGAGCGAGACTTAGCCGGCTTGGCGGGCGACCATCCAAGGCCAGGCGATGCAAAGCAAAGCGAAGCAAATCACTCTCGTCAAGGTCGGGCCGACCTTTAGCGTCTGCTTTTTACGGCCACCCACGCGATGAGGGCGAGCAGCGCCACCTGCAACGGAAGCCGTGCGACGAGCAGCCCATAGGGAATGCCTGGAAATTCGTTCGCTTGCTGCAGCATGTAGACGTTCGCCGGCGTGACTGCGACAGTGAGCAAAAACAGACCCCACGCTGCCCAACGTCGTGTCGCAGGATGCAAAAGTCCGGCCGCGCCCAGCAATTCGAGACCACCGCTGATCAGCACCACGGCCCGCCGCCACGGAATATACGGCGGCACGATGCGCATCTCTACGTCAGTGAAGACGAAGTGCGCCACACCACCAAGACCGAACCAGAGAATCAGAAAGGCCACCGCTGCGCGCAGCGAGGTCGACGGAGAGAGAAACATGGCGCATTCTGCGCGCAAGCTTGTTTAACTAACCTGGATGGACACCATCGTCTTTCGGCTCAGCCGCCATTCTCAATGTGGGCCGGCTGCCCGCTTACCCATCAAGCGCACTCTACCGACCGCGCCAAAAAAAAAGGCCTCCGAAGAAGCCTTTCTATTGCCTGAGCAAATCAGGGTACGTTGGCAGTCAGCGCATGCATCGGCTTGCCCGAGGTCGGGAACGATCCGTAGTACTCGACTGGAACCCCGCTCGTGCCCTGCACGGGAGTGCTTTGCGGCCATGCCGACCAACTTCCGTTGGTGAACAGCGTGTCGGTGCGGTAGGTCGCGACCTTCTTGTCGTTGTAGCACATCAAGAGCTGGGCATTCGACTCGTTGCTGTAGTTGTCGATGTCGGCCAAGCCAACCGGATCAGCGCACTGATCGACGCTCGTCTTGTAGTGGAGGCCGATGGTCCCACCCGCACCGGCGCTGTTCAACCGGACGAAGCCGACATCACGACCAGGTCTGCCGACGAACCAGAAGCCCGTGTTCAGATCCACATTGCCGGTGCGCTTCATGCCCAGCATGGTCGCGATGGACGAAACATAAGGCAGCCCCGCCACCGTCGAACGTTCGGAGATGTTGCCCGCCGCGCAACTCTTGTTGTTCGCCGTGCCGGGCAGGCAATCGCCGACAGCCATCACATGCACCGTGCCTTGGCCTGACGCGCTGTTGGTCACCACCCAGTTGAACGGTTCGCCAGGCGTCTGAGGTGCACCGCGGGTGCCCGTGAACTTGACGGCAGCAACCTGGTCCGCAAAGGTGACAGTCTTGACGACCGGCATCGAGACACCCGACTGTGAGAACACCTGCGGCCACTGGCCATCGCCCAAGCCGAGGTTCGCACGCTCGCCCCGCGCATGGTTCGCACCGAAGTAGCTGTCGTACACCCACGAGAACAGCGGCTTCAGATCGAAATACACGACCTTCTTCTCGCTCTTGCTCGCAACTGCCAGGAGGCCGCCACGGGCAACCTTGCCCCCGTTGACCCCACCGTCCCGCAAAGCCATGTAGTGGTTCTGGATCGGAGAGCTGGAGTACCCGACGCTGGAATATCCGTTGCCGTTGAAAGCCAGCATTTGCCAGGGGTGCATGCCGGTATTGACCGCCACCGAGGTCGGAGCGCTCATGCCAGGGATGTCGACGTAGCCGAGAACCTTGAGGAAGCCGGTGTTGCCCTTGTTCGGCAGGCCAGGATAGGCCTCGCGCCATTCTTCCCACCAGTCGTAGGCAAGCCCCCCATCGGTCCACTTGACACCTTCTGCCAGACCCGCGGCAATCACGACAGCGACCTGGCCCTTGCGAGTGGCCTTGTCCCACACCGGCACGAACAGGAATTCGGCCTGGTTGGTCATTGCAGCAGCGACCGGTAGCTTGCCGGCAGCCAGCTTGACGCTGACTTTATTGGCCGCCGTGTTCGAGCCGACACCAACGATGCTTCCGTCGGCAGTGCCGATCAGCCGGGAGGGGCCGTTGTCGCTGCTGATATCGTTGCTGGACGCGACGAACATCGGCTTGACATTCCCGGCAGGAAGAGTCCCTGCAGAGCGGTACCCGGCAAAGTTGGTGTGCTCGATGTTGTAGTTGTGCTGCCACTGCGGCTGTGGCTTCAACTGGCCGGTGTTGTTGGTGAAGCCAGACGTCTGCAGCGACACCACGCCCGAGCCGCTGGTCGCTCCAAAGGTCACCACGTCGGTTTGGGTAGAAGAGTAAAAACCGCCGCCGTCGTTCCTTGGCGGTCCGCCATGCTCGTAGATGCTCTTTTCCTGGCCCGTGCCGAAGTTGGCGGGGTAGGTGTGGTGCGAGCGCTCGTACAGGCTGACTCCGCCGGCGCCAGTCGCAGCCTTGCCGCGCAAGTAGTCGATCCAGGCATCCGTCCCGGCGGCGGCGTACATCGCATCCCAGTTCGCCGTGTTGAGACTGCCATCGGAGTTGATGACATCACCTGCGACGGGAGTGCCGGTGTTGGGTGTCGCAGGCGCAGGAGCGGGTGCCGGCGAGGCGCCCGGCGAAGGAGCCGGGGCGGGACTTGGCCCAGGCGCGGGCGCAGGCGCTGCAGCCGAAGCAACGATCTGGCAAGACTTGGCCGAACCATAGGCGGGATCATTGCCGAAGAAGGCGTTTGTGCATTGGCCTGCGCCAGAAACGACCTTCGTCACCCAGCGAGTGTCGACGCCGTAGCGCACGGTCGTGTTCGACGGAACGTTGAAGTTGCCATTCTCGGAGGCCGTCGTCGTGTACGTTGGCGCAGCCGGGGCGGGCGCAGGAGCTGCAGTCGAAGTCACGGTCTGGCAAGACTTGACCGAACCAAAGGCAGGATCATTGCCAAAGAAGGCGTTGGTGCATTGGCCTGCGCCAGAGACGACCTTCGTCACCCAGCGAGTGTCGACGCCGTACCGCACGGTCGTGTTCGACGGAACGTTGAAGTTGCCATTCTCGGAAGCCGCCGTCGTGTACGTTGGCGAGGTCGTGGCGGCAGGCGGTGCGGCCGTGGCGGTCTGCTGGCGGTAGCACGCTTTGATCGTGCCCATCGCAGGGTCACCGAAGGTCGCGTTGTTGCAGGTCACTGAACCGGAAACTGTCTTGGCGGCGAAGGAGTCGTTGGCACCGTAGTTCACGACCGTGGCTGAGGGCAAGGTGAAGGTTCTGCCTTCATCCGCAACCTTGATCCACGTCGAGTCGAGTTTGTTGGCCTGGAGCGCCACCTTTGTCAAAGCGGGCGCCTCGGCGGGCGCTTCGAACGGCGCGGCCGAGCTCGACTCAGGAGAAGCGTCCGATGATTTGGATAGCGAGGCTTGTGGCAAGCCGCTGGAGCTGCCTCCGCCACCACCACATCCTGCGAGTGCACTAGCTGCGATGAAAAGCAGATGCGAGCTTTTGCGGGTAACTTTCAATTCCGAGTTCCTCCTGGGTTGTGAGAGCAGGGTTTGTAACGGGTCTCAGTCTGTAGGACAACCGCCCATTCAAAAGTATGTAACCACCGTCGTTGCACCTTCGTGGTGCATTTTGCGAGGGGATCGGGGTGTCTCATTGACGGCTTCCCTCCGAGATGAAAGTTGCGGAGGGAAGGGTTTGTCCTACACAACAACAAAGACTTTCACTGCTTGCAAAACGGCTTACACATCATGGGCATACGCGGATCGAGGCGCATAGCGCAATAAGTCACTGGAACTGATTGAAAAATCGACCCACGTTGGTCGATGTAAGGTATAGGTACACAGACCAAGGTAATTGGCACCGGCAGATGCCTGCGATCACTCAGGGTGGTGGTACCGCGTGACCCGTCTTCGGGCGGGAGGTAGGGCCCGACCATCTCAAGGCAGTTGGTTAGGCTTGCGACTTAAAAGAGTGCCCCGGCATGCTCGGCCTCGTGCATGCCAAGCACATAGCCGGTCACTCAACCGCGGTCGGCCTGACGGCCTTGCGGACCCTGAAACGCGCTCACGAGGTTCGGCAAGGCTCACCAGTTCAAACTTGCCGGCGCCAAGTGACTGGCCGGTTACCTTCGAACGAACGCGTTCGCCGTCATATCGAGCTTTCGCTTATTACCAGCGTATTGGCCTTCATGAAAGCCTACGAGGCGCTGAAACTGATTGCTAGGTATCAGCGAAGTCGGACCTTGGCCGTGCAGGCTCCTGCTCACTCGGGTTGATTGATCCATACTTGGCGGAGTTGTGTCAAAGGACCCAGCGCACGTCTCATCTAAACATTAGGCCAAGATGCGGCTTGTCGCCACCCGCTCACTCCGCAAAAAGCTGCATTCGCCGTTGGACGCGCGGAGACATGGCAACAGCTTGGATGCGCTCGGCCCGGGAGGTCACTGCGCAAGGCAATGTTCCCCGGCGCACCGCTTCTCGCTTGTGCCTCGCCGACGCTGTCCTTCGTCTCCCGCGGCTAGGTGACTCAGACCGTCCACGAGCAATCCTCTCGCTTCGATCCCCAGCTTCCGATCCAGACTGATTACCGCCAGTCAAGTCAAGTCTGGCGGCCGGCTGCTATCGAGTCATCGGCCGACATTCACGGGCTGCACGTCTTCTGCGCAGAACCATGTCGATGCGGTTCTGGCCCATCGACGCCACCAGTGACTTACGAGAACTTTCGATTGCTCGAACTCGTCAACGCGTTGGTAGAGCAGGCAGGGTTGTTACGGGTAATGTGACTGCGGACTCGGTGCTTACATCGTCGAAATCGAGCAGGCTCTGCGGAATACTTCGTTTGCTGAGCGGGTTGATAACCGCATCTGGAAAAGCCATCGGCGCGTGGAGGAAGTGCTGGTCGAACACCCTACGCAGCGACGGGTCCCTGACCAAGCTCACCTGCTGGTCGATGTCGGCGGCGTAAAGCACGTGGATGGAGTAGCCCCTCAGGTCTGCTTGAGTCTGGGCGGCGGCAATCATGCTTTTGGCCCCAGCGGTCAGCTCGCCGGTCACCCATAGCTCGAACCGATGGTCAAGCTTCGACAGAACGTTGTCCTTGCGGGTCTGAGAGAGCACCACTGGAATGCGCTTGTTTAACCATTTTTCAACTTCCTCGTCGCTGAGTAGATTGCCCGGCAGAAGGCCCTTGCACTCGATGAAGCGGACGTAGCGGTTTTTGACGATAAGCCGCACATCGACCTCGGCCACTTCCTTGCCGCCTTCCCGGTATATTCTGTTCATGGTGATGTCGGCGGGAGGGTCAAGTTGCCGGACGATATCGGCAACGACGCACTCAAACAACGCCCCGCGAAGGGTTCCCGCAGCACCTTCTGCCTTACCCAAACGCTCGAACATCTCGCTGAACAAGACCGGGTCAACCGCTTTATCCGCGGCTTCGTTGAGCGTCCGCAGCAACATCAGAATTGCCTTGGCGACCTCGGCGCCGAACAACGCTTCCGGCGTGGCGGGCACGATACCGACTCGTCGGAGTTGGTTCAGCGCCTCCTGCGAATAGCGGTTGCCAACAAAGAGTTGCATGCAGCGACCCACGCCAGGAAACTGCCGTAGTGAGGTGCACTTGTAGAGAAACGGGCTGATGTCAGCCAAGCCCACTACCTCAGTCAGCAGCACGTCCACCACGAGGAAACCAGGTTTCGGCTTCGCCGGGTCGGACCAATTAGCTAAAGGTCCTAGGAACGAGGGCGCGGTCAAATCCCAGCTGAATTGTCCGACCATGGGAGTGCCTTCACCCCGCAGCTTGAACGAGTGAAAGCTGCCGAAGCCGAGCTTGGCCGCCCATTCTTGGATGGACTGCAGAAGCACCTTCTCGGCGATGAGTCGCGCGCGTACTTCAGGAAACCGGATATCGAGATAGAGCTCGCCACGGGCGAACGCAACGCACGACCCGAGCCCAGGCATTTCCACGGTCTGCAACAACTCGGCGTCCACGAGCCGCCTGACCACTTCGTCCCCAGGAATTTGCCGTTGGCCAGTCGAGCTGCCTGCAGCGGATGCAAAGTGGCTTTCAGGAATGATTCCACCTCGGGCAGTCAGCGCCCTGATGGCACGGGCGTACGCTCCATTTCCGTTCATCAGAGCCTCGGCCAGGTGATCCCAAAATTTCTGGCTTCCGTATTGGCTCTCCAAATACAGAATTTGGGCGCCACGTGGGAGAGTCAGCTTCACAGTCCGGATCGACGGCGCGCGCCGCTCGATCCGCTTGCGCGCAGTCGCCGGGCTGATGCTTAACTTGTTTGCCAATGCAGCGGCAAGAGCGCCGCTGGTCATCGGACCATGCGCCGCTAACAGGCTAGTGATCTCGACGCTCACGTCTCACCTTCAGAATGTCACACAGCGCTATTTATAATCGATACCCATATAAGGTCGGATCAATTTTTTCTGCTAAACCGTCTTGAGGCTCAATAAAATCAACAAGTTACAGAGGCCGGGGCTACATTTCCGCAGCGTTAAGACGTCACACTGATCAAATGCCAAGGCTTGTTTTGCTGTCAACCAAGGCCAGCCATTCGGTAACTACTGCTTCCAAAAGCTCCTCACAGGCTGCTGCGAAAGCCACGATCAGCGCCGGCTTTACGACCAAACCACCGCTGTCGCTGTACTGAAGGTCGTACGGGTATTGGGCCAGCAAGCGTTGAACTAGTGGCGGCGGTGTGGGCGGCAGCTCGCCCGCGTTGTGCACGATGGCATTTCGGACGAGTCGATACGCCTCCACCCGATCCCACAGCCTTTGTTCAATGTCCAAGCCAGCGACCTTCGTGATCACCATGCGAGCTTTCTTGAATGGGGAGTCTCCCGCCAAATCCTTCAGAGCAAGTCCAGCCTGCGCGTTTATCAGAAGCGATCGTGCGATGGTGATAAGCCTCGTCTCAACCACCGTGTATGTCAACACGACTAGGCTCTGCTGCTGCTGGTTCGGAAACCGACGCAGCATGAGCTCATGGGTGTCGGAGTTGGTGTCGAAATAGGCTTCGCGCTCAGCCTCAGACATTCCGTTGACGACGTTGTCCACGTGCGCAATGTGCTTCTCCGACTCCGCGGCCATGAGCGCCGTCGCCAGCCGAGCGTAGGCACGCATGTCGTCGATCTCAAAACGACTGATTCGCTGATGTCCTAAAACGACGAATCGCTTCGTTTGGTTGGATTTGGCCACGAGCCTAGCCCCACAAGTTTTCGTAGTCTGCGGACCTTGATGAAGGCGGCCGCGCCGGTCGGTTGATGGCGACAGGCAACGGCATTGCGGAGCTGACGCCGACAACCATAGCCTCGCCTTGGCCAAGAGTCGGCAGGAATGCAGCTGCAGACGCATCCAGGTCGCCACAGGCTTTTTCCACAACGTTCCGATCCCGCTCGTTGATAAGCCTGTGGACGATGAACATGCCCATCTGGCTGAGCACGTCCTCGGGGATGTCCCGCGGCCGCTGAGTGGCGAGCACGCAGGTCAGCGAATACTTCCGGCCTTCCTTCGCAATCAACCCGAAAGCATCCAAGTCCGTCCTAGAGAACTCGTCGCCAACTGATTTATCTAGAAATTGATGCGCTTCATCAAGGAGCATCACGACCGGCATGACCATGAAGCGCCCCTGACGGGCCAAGCCAAGCAGATAACGCCCGACCGCGTTGGCAACCACTTCTCGTGCGCTGTGTTCGAAGGACAGGAACTCCAGGCTGATGCGCAGAACTCTCTGCCCTGGGTCGGCAAGGAAAGCCTCGACAACGCCTGGTAGTGGCTCCAGTTCCGCCGGTGCGAATAGGCACTCCAGATTGGGCGAGACAAGCTCGCTCTCGATCCGAGACATGAGCGTCGAGCAGGCGGATTGCTCGTTCGCGTTAGCTCCTCCCCAGTTTCCATTCTGCGCAGCGTTAAAACCCGACGGCCAGACGCACTCTTCCCAAATCTGATTCGAGAGCTGCTGGATGTCGAAATAGGTGCCCGGACGCCTAAGGGCGAGCCCATGCTGCACACAGGCCACTTCAAACGGGTGCCGCAGTGCCCCCACCTTTCGAATCAGGCCATGCGTCGCGGTGCCAGGAACTAGCTGCGCGATCTTCAAACTCCGCAACGCTTCCTTCAGCTTCGGCGCCTGCACGCCCGGGCTCGGCCGCAGCAAGACGAATAGGTCGGACTCCGTCAGGTCCCAGTACGGGAAGCTTAGGAAGCGCCGCGGATCATTCTGGTCGGTCTTGCGGCCACCAAGATGTACGTGAGTGATCCCATGGTGGTTTTGCGTGTGAAACTCGCCGGTTGCATCGAAGAGGATTGCCTTGCCGCCAAGCCGAACGATTTCTTCGACGAGCAGAGCCAGTGTCCAGCTCTTGCCACCGCCGGTAGCACCGAGCACCGCGCAATGCCGACCGAGCAGTTGAGTGGGCGACAGCGATACCAGGGTGTCTCGGGCGTGCGGAAACCTGGCAAGGTTGATGCGCTGTGCTTCCGGCGTCGTGCCAGCTTCGACGACCTGCTTCACAACCAGTGGGTGAGCAGAGAAGACGTGCTGGCCGATGCGCGGCGAGATAGGAACGCCCCGCAGCGGAATGCCAGTCTCAAGGTCGATGGCAGTCAAAAGCTGGACTGTGCCCACGGAGTTGGGGCGTTGGTCTACCTCGTGCGTCGGCTCGACTGTCAGACGGTCGCGCTCAGGCAGCCTGGTCTCAATCAGTCGGCCGAGCACGGCGTGCTCTTCACCTTCGATGACGACGAATTCCCCGACTTGGCCTCGCTGCAGCGGGTAACCGGCAACGTGAGTGCTTCCTGGGCGCGGAGCGAACGGCAAGTTGACCTCGACCGTTGCCGGACGAACCGTGCACACGGAGCCGACGTAGCGCTGCCTGTCAAAGGGCGAGACGACAAGACCGCTCATGCTGCACCAATGCTGCGCAGGCGCGCGACGTGGCGCTCGAGGTCGGTTTCCGCGGCGAGGTCAGGCACAAAGGGCACCATCTGCTCGAAGCCGCAATTGAGCAGGGAGATCCTTGCGTCGCCAGCGGCGGCGAGGCTACTCAGCTGGAGCAAATACTTGTTGCTCCCGCACTCCCCGGGTCCGTTGGCTGCTCCGTTGTTCCAAGGTGCAAGGAACGGGCTCACCACCACGATCTTCATGGATAGGTTGGACCGGACGGCCGCCATGATGGGCTCGGCCAAATGGTTGTCGTTGAAGCCGAAGCCTACGACGAGCAGCCCGGTGTCGGGCTCGCGCAGCGCTGCTTGAAACGCCCCGATCATCTCGAGGTAAGGCTGCTCGAACGCTAGCTCGTACTTCGAGTTTCGCGGATAAATCAGTACCGGCTTGCCACTTTGCATCCACTTCGTAATTTCGCCTGATGTCTCCTGCCGCTGCCAATCAATGGAGCCATGGAGCTTGTACAGGTGGAAGGAATTGGGAATCGGGTCGAACGACTCGGTGTCGCCCACGCGTCGGACCGTCTCATAGCTGAAGTGGATAGCGTCAAACGTTGGGGGCGACGTGTGCGAGAAACCGTCGACGACAACGTATCGGCCCTGTCTTCCGGCTTCCTCATAGCAAAGGTCGTAGTTGGTTGTAAACACCTTCATCCGCGACTTGCGCTGCGGGCGGCGTGCCGCCCGCCGAAGGAACTCAGCATGTACAGGCAATGGGTGGTTCTGCATGACGAAGCTGGTAGCGCGAATGATGTGCGCCTCGGCGAGAGCCACAAACTTCGTCACTTCGTCTTTTTGCGCCCCATTCAGGAACGACTCAGCCAGGCGACAGCGAGACATCAGCGCCTCAACATCCATCCTGACGGGGGCATGTCCCACCAACGCGAGAAGCTGCTGGAAGTCTAGACCGGCGGGGTTAGTCGCTGCCGCAGCCGCATCCTGGTGCATGCTGACTTGCTGCCACAGGTCTGCCATGGTCGGCGCCTTGAGGCCGTTGGCAGCGCCCGGCTGCACGCAGAGCGATGTGCCCAAGCCGGCAAGCACGACAAGGTTGCTGCATCGCATGACGTCGGACAACGCGCGCTTGGCTTCCGCCCTTGCAGGATCCTCGGTGATGGGTGCGGCAGCCTGAGCTGCGCCGGGGACGGGCGGAAGGGGCGGGGCGACGGCCAGCCACTGACCATTGGTCTTGGAACTCAGAACTTGCACTGCGGCGCCTTCCAGAAGCAGCCGGTTGGCTAGCTTCGCGTTGTTTGGGTCTTATTGTGCAGGAGGTGAAAGCGGACGCCTACAGCTCACTTTGCCGCCGCTGTCCGGTATCAGAGCAGGCGAATGTGCCTTACGGCGCCGTGGTACAGCAGCGGGCGTCGAGCGACCGGACGACGACTCTCCGCCCCAATTCGGACATTCGCTTCAGCTCAGCATTGCACCGCAACCGCTGCAAAGCGGTCGGCTGTCACCTCGTACCCCGCGGGTTGTTCTGCAGACAATAGTCCGTGGACAGCAAACCCCAGACGCGCAATCCTCGTGCCCCAGGTGCCGCACCTCATAAGCGCAGAAGCCACAGCTTCCTCGACGCAATGCGCAGCCAAGCGCGGCGCGCTGGCTGCGGCTCGAGAGTATCTTTCAATCTACCGACCACCTCGATGACAGCCCAAGCTAACTGCAGACCACTACGCGAGATGTTTGAGGCCCTCCCACGTCTGCACATCAAGCTCAACGAGCAAATCGACTTCCATTCCTCAAAGCCCGAGGTACTTTGGAAACTCGCACAGGACGCCGAGTCCACTCTCAACACCGTGCTCAACGGCTTAGGCGCCATCGGTCAGCTATTAGCCCATTCATCCATCGAACTCGAAGACGGAACCATCGGCGCCGACAGCCTCGAAAGCCTTGGCTTCCTCATGTCAGAACTCGGCGACCTGGCCGCAAGCTGCATGACCCTCTCCGCCGCCTGTCGCCGCGCACACGCAACCAGCCCGTACTTCGATACCTGACATTCACGTCGCCTTCGCGTCCTTCCGCTCCGAATACTTAGGCGCCACCGTCCGGCACCGCTGCTCAACCTGATGCGTGATGCGCTGCACATCCTGATCAGACAAGCTGTTCGTACCCCGATCCCGAAGCAATCCATTCAGCAGCTTGCCGCTATACACGCTCACCCGACTCCGCCCGTTCATCTCGACGAACCATCCTGGCAACGCGAGTACGGGCTGCACCCGCACCGGACTTCCCGTCGCGCTGGTCAACCATTTGGCCAGCCAATCCGCCTGCCGCTCGGCTTGCTCCAAAGGCTTCCTGGTGGTCCAGGTCGGAAACCTCAGTACCGAGCCGTCGAAACTAACTTTGCCATTCGCCCTGCCATCGCCTCGAACGGGCTTGGTGTAGCCCTTGGTCTCGATCGCGAACACGCCTTCAGGAGCGATCACGATGTGGTCGATGTTGAAATTGCCCGCAGGAAAGTCATGGAAGACGTTGGCGCCTTGCCGCATCAGTTGGTCGAGTTCCTGCCCCACCGCCAGCTCCGCGTCGTATCCGGCCTTCAGTTTGTCGAGGCGCTCGCCAGCCTTCCAGAGCTTGCGCACCATGACCGCGATGAAACCAAGAATCAGGGTGCCGTAGATGAAGGCCAGCCGCGTCATGCCAGGTGCACCACGCAGATGGCTCTGAGCAAAGAATGCGGCGATACCAAATAACGGAACGATCACCAAGAGGAAGAGATCGCTCAGCACATCGGAGCCATGGTCGTCCAATTGCTCGCGAAGCGTGTGTCCTGGGGTGCGAAGCAAGTCGATGCCAACCGGCGACTTCCGCCGCGCACGAGCACGGCGCTTTCTGATAACCAGAAAACTCACGGCGAGTACCGGCCCGACAAAGGCTACGCCAAGCAGAACAAGCGGAAGAACGATTTGAGCGGCGATGTCTGCCATCACAACAGCCTCGGTGCCTTTGCGGCGAACGACGAGATCGCCGATAGGTTAACGCGGTGAGTGGTTTGACAAGAAGGGCGCTGTGCCCGCGACGTCAATTCGCCGAATTGAAGAAGCGTGATGAGTCGGGCCATGTGTTCTGCTCCGGTGGTCGCCAATGCAGCGCCCGACATGATTGCTCAACCCGCCGAGCAAGCACCGCCCTCCTCTCTTCACATCTCAAACCGCCCGTTCATATTTCACGTTTTGCCCGGCCCCACCCTCGCCTCCTCCATCACCCGCCAAGCCGCCCCCACCCGCGCCAACTTATCCGGATTCCTCTGCACATGAATCCGCACGATCCGATCCCCCGCCATCTCGAACGCCTGCGCGGACTCCAGCACCCCGTCGATGAAGCGCAGCACGCCCCAGGTCTCGTTGATGACCGCGAGCTGGATCTTCTGCCGCTCACCGTATCTCAGCGCCGACGCAAAGAAGAGCTGCGCAATCCGCTGCGCGCCTTCCAGCGGCTTGCCGAAGCTCGGCACCTTGCCGCCGCCATCGCCCAGCAACTCGGCTTCGGGCGCCAGCATCGACTTCAAGCCGGCGATGTCACCGGTCTGCATCGCCGCGACAAAACGTTCCATCACGCGCCGGTGGGTCTCGGGCGTGACGGTCTGCCGCGGGCCTTCGGCTTCGCGCAGCTGCTTCTTCGCGCGGTGCACCAGCTGCCGGCAGGCAGCCTCGCTCTTGCCGATGACACTCGCGACTTCGTCGTAGTCGGCATCGAAGACCTCGCGCATCAAGAAAGCGGCGCGGGCCTCGGGCGCCAGCCTTTCGAGCATGAAGAGGAACGCCATCGAGATGTCGTCGGCTCGGCCGAGGACCTGTTCCGGCGTGGGCGGCGAGTCGGATAGCTGCGGCTCGGGCAGCCACAAGCCGGGGTACTGCTCGCGCCGCACCTTGGCCATTCGAAGGCGGTCGATCGCGAGCCGGGTGGTGGTGGTCACCAGCCACGCCTCGGGCTTGTCGAAGGCGGCGGCCGGGTCGTGTATCTCGTGCCAGCGCAACCACACGTCTTGCACCACCTCCTCGGCCTCCTCCGTGGAGCCGAGCATTCGGTAGGCGATGCGCTGCAGCCGCTTGCGGCTGGCCTGGAACAGATCGGTGGGCGAGGCTGGCATGGCGAGCAGGCTACCGCACGATGCCGCGGATGACGCCGATGGCGATGACGATGACGCTGACGATCGGGGCCGCATCAGTGCAGGTCGGCCTTGTCGAGCCCGAAGGCCTTGTCGAGCGAACCCGGCACCGATCGGAAGGCGGCGTTGACGCGGTTCCAGGCATTGATGCTCATGACGACGAAGCTCAGGTCCGAAAGCTCCTTGTCGCTGAAGTGGCTGCGCGCCGCTTCGAAGTCCTCGTCGCCGACGCCGTCCGCCGGCAGGCGGGTCAAGACTTCGGTCCAGGCCAGCGCGGCGCGCTCCCGCTCCGAAAAGAGCGGCGACTCGCGCCAGATGGCGACATGATGCAGCCGCAACTCACGCTCGCCGGCCAGCCTAGCCTGCTTGACGTGCATGTCGAGGCAAAAGGCGCAGCCATTGAGCTGCGAGGCGCGAATGTCGACCAGCAATCGGGTCGGCGCCTCAATGGCACAGGTGCCCAGTGCGCCGGAGAAGGCGCTGAACTTCTTGAACAGCTCGGGCGATTGCTGCATGTAGTCGATGCGTTGGCTCATGGTGTCGGGTGCCTTGGATGTGGGTTGCATGGGTTGTTCCATACATCCAAGACGGGCGAGCCCGCCGGTTTGTGACAGCGCCGGCGACTAGCTCGGCGCCGAGATGTTGCGCATGATGAGCTTCTTCTCCGTCAACTTTCCGTAGTGCGCCAGCAGTTGACCGTCGTCGTCCAGATGGTCGGGCGCGGGAATGACGACGGTGCCGTCTCGCTCCTTCACCTTCGGGCTGACCGACCACGTCACCTGGCCATGCGACAGCGAGAACTGAATGCAGTCGTCCACGGCGCCGGTCACCAGGTGTGCCTCGGGCGCCATGAGCTCACCCGCCATATAGACTGGCGCCCCGCCGTTTCGGGAAAGATAGTTGTGTCGACGGTAGATCTGATACATGTCGTCGAAGCGCTCGATATAGTTGGCACACGCCTCCTTGGCCGTCGGGCCGGCGCTGAAGGTCTTCGATTTCCCTTCGAGATAAATCAGGCCGTGCTTCATGGGCATCTTTCCGCACCGCAAGTCGGGGTTGCAGAAGGTGTTCAACAAGACGCTGTTCCAGCCACGGAGCTCGGACTTGCCGGTGAGATGCTTCTTCAGGTGCTTGCCAGCGACCTGGACGATCATGAGCATGTTGCTGGGTGCGTGAAAACGGTAGAGCAACACATGGTCCTTCCGAAGGTGGAAGTGACATTCATCCCCGCCCATGTCGATCGAGAAGACGACATATGAAACCAGCTCGTGGTTGCGGCTGACGGCCACCAACGACTTGAAGTCGCGCGCGTCCCGCACCTTGGCTTCGTTGCTGGAGGACCGGTCGAGTGAAAGTCCGGTCGGGCTGTAGGTGAGCGTGAGCCGCGAGAACCCTTCGAGCAGCGGGCTCTCGGCATGGTTCGAGATCAGCAGCGTCTGGCCCGAGGGGTCGGCTTCGATCAGGAAGTCGCTGTAAGGGCAATGCTCGACGCCTTTGGCGACCCCGATCTCCAAGGACCTGAAGGTCCATTCGGCCGGCACCGGGCCGGGCTTCGCGACAGCCGTCGAGGTCGTCGTGGTGGACGGCGTGGTCGCCGTGCTGGTCGTGGTCGTGGTCGTGGTCGTGGCCGTGGACGGGGACGTGGGCGTCGATGTGGTGCTGGACGTCGTCGGCGATGACTTGTCGCCGCCAGAGTCAGCCCCGTCCGGGGCTTTCGGCAACTCCCTGATGAGGTTCTTAAACAGCGTTGCGGCCGAATTGCGTCCCACGATCTGGTAGTCGATGCGTTGGCTTGCCGTCTGCTTCTTCTGCGCGGCGACGGTCTTCAGGCTAGAGATGCAGCGCTCAACATGCATTCGAAGGGTGGGCACCATGATCCAGTCGCCCACGACCAGCACCGACAAGGTCTTGCTCGGCGCATGAAAAAGAACCAACACCGCTTCGTCCGGCTTGCGGTTGCAAATGACCTTGCGATCCAGACCGAGGTCGATGGTCGCATTGCGCCAGCCTTCGATCTTGTAGTTGCCGGGTGGCTGCGTCTTGCGAGCTGTCATCGACATCCTGAGCAAACGCGCTTCCTGCTGCGCGGTGGACTGCGCCGGCAGCTTGTTCGGCAGGTCCGGCAGCGTCGGCATCGAGCCCGAGGTGGAGCTCAGTGTCGCCTTCACCCGGGCGATCTGTTCTTTCGCTTCGGCCAACAGGTCGTCCAACCCCGGGGAGCCGTCTTCGTCACTCGAATCGTCATCCTCTTCGACTTGGGACGACGGATGTTCTACGGGAGGCGCCGAGAAGCTCACGACCTCTTGCGGCAACGCACGAGCGTCCAGATCCTGCCAGTCGAACGGCGGGTTGGCCTCCTTGGCCGTGAACATGCCTTTGTCGCCTAACGAGATCAAGACGCTGCCCGCCGCGCCTTGACGGGTCAACCAGACCCTCCAGGACTCGAAATAACTGCAGAAGACTCGGCTCAACAGGGTCTCGGCCGGCGCCGAGTGGACCACGATGGCTTGCGACGAGTTTTCCGAGCTCGGTGGATAAGGCGCCAGCTTCGCCAGCAGAAGAATGGCCAGGTGTGCAGGAAAGTCCTTCACGCACACGGCGAGTCCCAACAAGGCCTGCTCGAGATCGTAGTAGAGGATGGTGTGCGCTCCCGGCGAGTCGGGCACGAGGAAGCGGTAGTCCCCCATCTCGTCGGGCTTGACCCGAAGCAACACGACCTGGCCAGGCTTGATTCGGTAGTCTTTCATCTTGCACCGCCTTCTCGTTCATTGCCGCGGCCCGAGATGGGCCGCTCTCTAAGCATTGGAGGCGCAAGGCAGCCGACCGCCAATCCGCGCATTGCGGTAGGCAGCCGGCCCCAGCGCGTTCCGGCGATCGAAAGCGACCGCGCACGAGTCAGGCGTTGGGCAACGACTCGAACAACTGGTACTTCTTGATGCCGTAGCTGGCGTAGAAGCTCAGCCGCTTGGCCGGGTCGTCGGCCGTGTTGCGGATCAAGGCGCAATGGTCGTCTTGAAATGGCTTCGGCTGCACCGCGCACTTGAGCTGGTCGCCAAGGATGGTGAACTGCAACACATGATCCTTGGGGCAGTCCAGTTCCGTCACGATCGGCTTCTTCAGTTGCGCGACGTAGTACCGGGTCTTGCCACTCTCGCTAGCCGGCTTTTCCTTGCTGGCCAGGTACTGGGCGAAGGCGGCGTCGAAGTGCTTGACGTAATCGGCGCAGATCTTGCCCGGACTCTTGCCCAGCCTTTGCCAACTCGGCTCCCCCAACACTCGTGTGAAGCACGATGATGTGATCGCCTTGCTCGACCTCTCGATAGAAGTTGCCGCACTCGATCAGCAGCGCCTCTGCGAAGCGCGGGTCGAATTCGGGCGCGCAGACCGCAATGCTCAGTATCTCGCTCTGGACGTCGTAGTTGATGAAGGTGTGCCTTCCTTCTGCGTGTTCGATCAGGAACCGGTGGTCCTTCAACTCGTCCTGCTTGATTTCGAATGCCCAGAGTCGACCGGGGTTGATTGCGTATGACTTCATGTTCTCGATCCCTTGAGTGTTCGCCCGCCGATGCGGCTGCGATGGATCGATTGGACTCAACAGACTCTGCAGTCACAATCACTGCATTGCGCTAGTCGCATGAGTTCAACGCGCGAGGTAACGATGATCAAGTGGTCGATTGCGATGACGCTTTGCGTGGCGCTTGCAGGCTGTGCGAGCGCACCGCCGCCCGAGTACCCGATCTGTTCGGTGCAGCCCGGCACCTATGCCTGCCAGGTCGACCAGTACAACCGGGTCAATGAGTGAACGAGCGACGCGCAATGCCGCAGGTCGACGAGCCGGCTAGCTTCGTTGCTTGCGCCAGGAGTTCTTGATGCGGATGCGATCGCCTTCGAAGGTGAAGAGGTCGACGCCGTTCGCCTCCACCTCGCGCCCGTCGCTGGCGCGGGTACCCGTGAAGGTCCACTCCGAAACGCCCCGGTCGCCGTGGACGAAGTGCCGGGCGTTGCGCCACTGCGCATCGGGGTAGTCCGCAAAGGTTTGCTCGAAGGCCGCCCGCACGGCTGCCGTGCCGACATGCCGGGCGCCGCAGGGCTCGCTGCCGAAGCTGGCCTCGAACACGCAGTCAGGCGTCATGAACCGCATCAGCGCCTCGGCATCGTGGCGATTGAAGGCATCGGCGAAGGCCTGCAACATCTCCGCATCGGGCGGCGCCGCCAACGCGCGATCGAGGAAGTCGTCGATGGCCTGCATGAGCGTCGTGTGCAGGGCCGTACCGTTCTTCTCCCGATGCGTGACCGGCGCTTCGGCCGGGTAGAAGTGGCCGGCGCCAGGTACATGCACCTGCTCGCACGCCAGCCCCGCGCCGCTCAGCTGCTCGGCGATCCGCCCGGTCGCATCGCGCACGTAGTCGAGGTCGTCTTCGGCGGAGACGAGCAAGGTGGCCGGCCCTTTTCCGCCGGCAGACCGCAGATGCCGCTTAAGGTCTTCGGCATCGACGAAACCCGACAGGCTGAGCACCGCCGCGATCGGCGCCTTTTCGCCGAATGCGGCGTTGAGCGCAGTCCGCGCGCCGGCCGAAAAGCCGCCCACCGCGATGCGATCGGTATCGACCTGCCATTCGGCCGCACGGGTGCGCAGGTAGTGCACGGCCGCTGCCATGTCGTCGCTGGCGGACTCGATGCCACGCCACAGCTGGTCGGGTGTCGCGAGCGGCAGGCCGAGGATGCGGCGCACCACGTCGACGCGCGAGGTGGGGATGCGTTGCGGCGATGCGATCACCGGCGTGGCGCCGGGCTCGGGGTCTTCGGTGACCAGGCGGTAGTCGATGGCGCAGGCCACGTAGCCGCGGCGCGCCAGGCGCTCGCAGTATTCGGCGATGGCGGTGTTGCTGCCGCCTTCGAACGAGTCGTTTTCCTTCGAGCCGCGGTGAAAGGCGCCGCCGAAGGCCAGGACCACTGCCGGCCGTGCTGCGCCACGGTTGCGCCACCCGACTTCAATTCTCGATTCAGCTTCAGCTTCAGCTTCAGCTTCGGATGAGGCTTCGAGCACGGGCAGGTACAGGTCGAGCTTGAGCGGCCGCGGCCTGGGCCCTTCGGGGCTGCTTCGCTGCACCAACCCATGGCCGTAGGTCAGGTCGCGATGGATCTCGACGCGCAAGCTCTTCATGCCGACTCCTCAATCGATGGTGGCGCCCGACTCCCGCGCGACCTTGCCCCAGACCTGCACGTTGGCCGCGAAGGCTTTCGACCAATCGGCTGCGCTGGGCGCAGGTTCCACCGGAATGGAGCCGGTGTCCAGCAGGAGGCTGCGCATGTCGGGCTGCGCCATGACCTTGTTGATGGCGGCATTGAGCCGCATCGTCACGGCCGCGTCCATTCGCGCCGGGCCGAAGATGGCATACCAGCCGACGGTGTCGAACGGCAGGCCAGCCTGCGTGAGCGTTGGCACGTCGGGGAACACGGGCGTGCGGGCCGGGCCGGTGATGGCGAGCGCACGCAGGCGGCCGGCCTTGATGAGCGGCGTCATCGAGACGACGTCCATGATGGCGATGTCGAGCTGCCCCGACAGGATGTCCGGCAGCGCGGCCTGGCCGCCCTTGTACGGCACGTGCGTCATCTGGATCTTGGCCAGCGCCTTCCAGCTTTCGCCGACCAGGTGCGGCGGCGAGCCGTTGCCGAAGGTGGCATAGCTCAACGCCGCGGCGTCCTTGCGGGCGGCTGCATTGACGTCGGCGATGGTCTTGTACGGCGAGTCGGCCCGGGTCACCACCAGGAGCGGCACCGATGCGACCTGTGCCACCGGCGTGAAGTCCTTTACCGGATCGAAGGCCAGCGACTTGAAGAGCGCCGGCGCGATCGCGAACGGCGCTGCGGTCAACATCAGCGTGTAGCCATCGGGCGCGGCGCGTGCCACCGCCTCGGCGCCGATGTTGCCGCTGGCACCGGCGCGGTTCTCGACCACGACCGGCTGCCCCATCTCTTGGCGCAAGCGCTCGCCGAGGCGCCGCGCCACGATGTCGGTGCCGCCGCCTGCCGGGAACGGCACGATCAGCTTGATCGGCTTGTCCGGGTAGCTCTGCGGCTGCGCGTGCGCTCCGCCGCTGATGGTTGCGAGCATCGCGCCACCTAGGCCGAGGCCGAGCAGAAGTCGTCTTGAGAAATTCATCGCCTGGGCTCCGCTGCGTGGAAGAAGGATGCCGCATGATGGGCTTTCGCGGCATCATGATCCAGCATCCTTTTCGACTCGATCCATCGCAAAGCCTTATGCCAGCCGATCCGGGGCAACTCGCACTCAACCTTCGCCGGCTGCGCCTTCGGCACCTGGAGATCCTGCTGGCGCTCGATCGCCACGGCAGCCTGACCGCCACCGCCGACGCCATGGGCGTGAGCCAGCCGGCGATGTCCCAGTGGCTGGCCGAGATCGAGGCCGCGCTGGGCGTGCCGCTCTACCTGCGCGGCCGGCAGCTGCAGGCGACGCCGTACCTGCCGGCGGCGCTCCGGCACGCGCGCCACATGGTGGCGGACTCGAATCGGCTGCAGCTCGAGCTCGAATCGATCGCAGCCGGTTCGATGGGCCTGGTTCGCATCGGCAGCATGGGCGTGGGCACGGCCACGGTGCTGCCCCGGGCGTTGATCGACATCCGCTCGCAGGCCGAGCCGCTCGCGATCGAGGTGGTCGAGGACATCGCAGCCGGGCTGTGGGCGCGCTTCGAGCGGCGCGAGATCGAGCTCATCCTGTGCCGGCTGGACGAGCGCGCCTTCGCGCCGCATCTGCGGACCGAGGCCCTCTTCAAGGATCCGCATTGCGTGGTGGTCGGCCCGGCGCATCCGATGCTCGCGGCGGGCAAGCAGACCTGGGCGCAAGCGGCGCTCGGGCCGTGGATCCTGCCGCCGCGCGACACGGCGCTGCGCCGCGCGATCGACAGCACCTTCCTGGACCATGGCCTGCCGCCGCCGGAGCCGTGGCTCGAGACGGCCTCGGGCACCTTGATCCAGCAGATCCTTCAGCGCACCGAATGCCTGGCCGTCACGTCCGGGGCGGTGGCGGCCCGGGCCGAAGCGGCCGGCTTGCTCGGGACGCTGCGCCTCCGGCTCAACCACGATGTCGGTCCGGTCGGCATGGTGTGGGATGCGCAGGAAGAAAGTCCCGCGCTGCAGCGGGTGCTACAGGCGCTGCGCCGGTCGGCGCGCACCCGCTGACCGGCGCCGAAGCGCTTACTGCCTGCGCGGCACCAGCCCGCCGACCAGGCCGCCCACCGCGCCGTGGACGCCGGCTCCGACGCCGGAAACCAGGTTGCCGGTGTTGCTGGCCGTGTTCGTCAACACCGCGCCGAGCCCGAGGCCTGCTCCGATCGCGGTGCCCGAGGCTGCGCCAGCCGGCGCGGTCGATCCCGCGGCCGGCTGCCCGACGAGGCCACCCACGCCGGCGACCAGCCCTGCGCCCAGTCCGGCGCCGCCGGCGCCAGCCCCGCCAGCGGGCGACGCGCTGCCGACACCCACGCCGGCGCCGACGCCAGCGCCGGCAACGATGCCGCCGCCACTCGCGTTGCCGCCGAGCAAGCCGCTACCCAAGCCGCCGAGGAGCCCGATGCCGCCCGCACTGGCGTCCGAAGGTGCATTCACCACCGGGCCGACGCTGCGAACAGTGCTGCCGAGTGCCGAGGTCAGGGTTTCGGTACCGTTGCCGGGCACGGCCGCCCCGACGCCGGCGATGCCGTTGCCGAGCTGCGTGGTCAACCGGTCGACCGGCGCACCGAGGCCGGTCGCACCGCCGACCGTCTGCAGCACGGTGATGGTCTTGAGGTCGATCGGCACGATCACGTCGCTGACACCGCCGGTGACCTGGCGCACCGGCTGGCTGTCCACCACCTGGCCGAGGCCGCCGCCGATCGCCTGCACGCCGGTGCCGACCTTGTCGACCAAGCCGCCGGCCGTGCCGGTGAGCCGATCGACCGGCGTGTTCGAGCCGATCGCCGCGACGCCCGTGCCGAGGCTGGACACGCCCTCGCCGACGTTGCGGACCGCAGGGCTGGTGCTCGCGAGCGTGGTGCCGAGCGGATTGCCGGCATCGAGCTGACCCAGGCCGTCTCGCACGCCTTGCCCGAGGTCGCTGACCGCCTCGCCGGTGTTGGACAGCAGGCCGCCGGTGCCCGAGGTCACGCCGCCGATCGGCGTGGTGGCGCCGAGCTTGCTGGTCTCGCCGCCGATCGAAGTGACCAGCTTGCCGGTCTCGTCGACGGTGCCGCCGAGCGAGCCGATGACGTCGTTGCTGGCCGCGAGGGCCGGATTGCCGTTCGGCGTGGTGCCACGTCCGCCGCCGTTGTTGCCGGTGCCGCCGGTGCCGCCGGTGCCGCCTCCGCTGTCGCCACCCCCGGCGACCGGGGTGCCCCCGCTTCCGCCACCGGCTGCACCGCCACTGGCGTCGCCACCTGCACCGGGACTGTTCCCGCCGAAGCCGGTGCCGCCGCTCAAAGGCGGTTCGCTGGCCCCACCGAACGCATAGCCGACGCGCCCGTCCGAGGCACAGCCGGCCAGGAGAGAGAGCGTACCGATCACCGCCGCAGTGCAGACGGCGGACTTGAATCGAGATGGAAGGACTTTCATCGTGGACTCCATTCACTAGACCGTAAGGAGGAGACGCAACCCCAGGGGTTGCGAGCCGATGTGCCGAGGCCCAGAGCGCCGGCGCATGCCTTCTTTGTAAGCAACGAGGGCTCCTGCTGAAACAATTGCTGCAGAGTCGCGCGAATCCGTCCTACATCGCGTTCGTGAACTTTTTCACACCCCGCGGCTAGGGCAATCCCCATCAGAAGAAGGCCTCAAACGCCTCTTTGATGCTTCTGTTTTCAGAGTGGGGGCATGGACAATTGCGTGACTTTTTTCATGCATCGAAAGCAACCGTGGCACGTCCCTCCCCCTGGCCCGACAAGATCCTCGCGTTGCTGCGCGCCGGCAATCCGGCGGCTGCGGTGGCGCAAATCAAGGTGGCGCCGAGCGTGAGAGACCTGCAGGCGCTCGAACGCTCGCTCGGCACCAAGGCCATGGCGGGCAAGTGGCCCGAGGTGGAGGTTGCGCTGGCCGAAAGCCTGCGCGCCTTGTCCGCGCCGAGGCTGCACCGGTCGCCTTGAGCGGCGACCTACTCGTCGAGTTCGAACCGTGCGCGGAAGGCTTCGCAAAAAGCAGGCGAGCCGCCCAGCGTCAGGGTCAAGGTGGTGCGCGACTCGGCATCGTGCGGCAGCAGGATCACTTCGCGGCGCAGGCTGTCGAAGTTCACTTGCAGCGGCCGATCGGGTTCGCGGCTTCCTTGCAGCTCGTAGTCCCAATCCCCGTCATCGCCGCCTGCCTCGCACGAGCCGAATGCATCCGTGGCCCAACGCAGCACGAGCCCGATTTCGTCCAGGAGCAAATGCAATCGCTCCGGCATGACCGACGCCATTGCATCGAAGCTGCCGCGGCCGCCCTCCTCGTCGCTGAATTCGAAGTCGAGATAGTGCAGCTGCACCGGACACTCTCCGTCGCTCGACATTCACTGGCCGCTCACTCGCCACTCATTCGCGCGAGGCCAGGTAGTCGCGAACGGCGGCGACATGGTTGCCGACCTTGCCGATCGCATCGCGCAGCTCGGCTTCGTCGCATTGCAACTGGCGGCACCAATATCGGAGCTCGACCGGGTCTTCGTCCAGGATTCGGCCGGGGTCGAGTGGCTTGAAATCGTTCAGCTCATCAGGCATGGCGCCTCCAGGGTTTTGCGCTCGTCGCTCGTCGCTCATCGCTCGCTCATCGCTCGTTATAGGCCGAGGCCATTCGATCCGCAACCGCGCGAGTGCGCAACCGGTCGATCGTCCGAACGCATCGGGTTTGTCCTGTAGGTGGCCGCAGGCCGCGCACCCTACCGTTGCCGCCTACCTGGCAGCCCCGGCCTTCCACCCCGATCTTCGATGCCACGCCGACCGACAAGGCCATCTCCGTCCAATGAATGCTCCGACCGACGACATCCGCTCCCGCATCGCCGCCAGCTTCGATGCCCAAGGCCTCATGGCGACTCTCGGCGCGCGGCTGGTGCTCGCGACCGAAGGCGAAGTGCAGATCGAGCTGCCGTTCTCGCCCGCCCTTTCGCAGCAACACGGCTATGTGCATGCCGGCGCGATTACCAGCGTGGTCGACAGCGCCTGCGGCTATGCGGCGCTCACCCGGGCACCGACCGGCATCGAGGTGGTGACGGCCGAGTTCAAGATCAACTTCATGCGGCCCGCGCTCGGCACGCGCTTCCTGGCGATCGGCCGGGTGCAGAGCGCGGGCAAGCTGCTCACGGTCTGCCATGGCGAAGTCAGGGCCTTCGCCGCGGACGCGTCGCCGTTCAAGACGATCGCGCTGATGCAGGCGACCATGGTCTTCGTGCAGCGCTGATCGCTGTCAGGGCTTGAAGCCCGGCACCTTCTCGATTTCGGCCGGCGGATAGATCTTGTGCTGCGGCGTTGCGCCCAGCGCATCCGACACCACGCCCAGGCGCCACGGCCCGGGCCGCGCCGAGGCATCGCGCTCTGCCTGCGTGAGCTCGAAGCCGGTACCCGGTGCGGTGCCCTTGACCGCCAGCTGCAGCAGCAGCGCGCCCTTCTTGTCGCTGACCTCGAGGTCGTAGCCGAGCTGGCGAGCCGAGACGTCCTCGACCTTGTAGCCGTAGCCGGTGAAATGGCGATGCAGGTGCGCCATCGCGGCCGCATGCAGCTCATCGGTGGTGGCGGCGCCGGATGCGCCGAGGCGCGAGTCGGGCAGGCCGGCCCGGGCCCGGGCGGCCTGCATGTCGGCATCGGTCGGTTGCCAGCCGCGCTCGCCGCGAACCAGCACCGCCAGCTGCAGGTCGGGCTCCCAGCTCGCGACATGCCATTCCTCGTCGTCCGGCACGCGGGTCGAGACCTTGGCCGACTTGCTGTTCTCGATGTCGAGGATCGCCACGCGATTGGTCTGCAACACCGCGCGAAAACCCCGGCCCGCGTCCAGCGATTGCTTGAGCAGCTTGTGGCGGTCTTCGGCCCGCTGGCTCTGCAACGCGGTGCGTTCGCCGCCGCCGATGCGAAGCGCGGAGTTGAGCGACTCGAGGTAGAACCAGCGCCCGCCCTGGCCGACGCTCACGAACTCGGCCCAGATGGTGGCGATGACGATGTCGCCGGTGGCGAGCCAGGCCGAGGCTGCGGCTTTTTCGCGGGCATCGAAGACGCCCAGGCGCGAGATGATCTCGACCGGCGTTCGCTTTTCGCCGAGCAGGCGCTTTTCGTCGATGAAGGCCAGGACCGTGGGGTCGACTTCTTTATCCATTCGTAGGGAGACCAGGCAGGTTGCGACCCGTTCGAGTATGCCGCGAAGCTGCAGCCTCGCAGGCTCCGCGAGCGGTGTCCGTCACGCTTCGATCGGCTTGCGCCAGACGCTGGCGAGCCACGGCTGGCGTTCCGGCGGCAGACCGGTCGGCCGAAGGTAATGGCCGAGCTCGACAAAGCCCGCAGCGGTCATGTGGCTGCGCCAGCCTTCGAGGTCATGGTAGGCGCCGTAGCGCTCGGCCTTCCAGCCCTCCTGCCCGATGCCGCGCGGGTTCGAGCTGAACAGGACGCCGCCGGGCTTGAGCGTGCCCCACAGTGCCCGCAGCACGCGCGGCAGCTCCTGGGTGGGCACATGGAACAACACCGCGTTCGCGAACACGCCGTCGAATCGCGCCGGCGGCAGCTCGAGCGCCAGGAAGTCCTGCTGCCACACCTCGCAACCGCTGTATGTGCGGGCCATCTCCGCGAAGCGGCCCGAGCCTTCCAAGCCGATCGGCTCGTGGCCGAGCTGCTTGAAGGTGGCCAGGTCGCGACCGGGGCCGCAGCCGAAATCGAGGATCGCAAACGGTGGCGCGGCCGCGATCGGCTCCAGCAGCGCGGCGATGTTCTGGCTGACGTCATGGTCGCGCGTGCCCTGCCAGAAGTCCTCCGCATGCCGGTCGTAGTGGCCGAGGGTCACGGCCGAGATCCGCTCGAGTTCCTCAGCCGACAGCGGCATATCGTGCGGCCGCGGCCTGCAGCTCGGGCACCAGGGTCATGAGCCGTCGGGTCAACCAGTAGAGGTTGGAGCCATCGATCGGGTTCGGCAAGCGGAGCACGTCGATGAGCCGCCGAGGCCGATCGTCGAAGGGCAATGCGGTCAGCGGCTCCAGCAGCAGGGCCAGTTCGGCACGAACCTGCTCGTCGAGCAGTTCGTGGTCGTCCAGGCTGCGCCAGATGGCACGCACGGCGCGTTGGCACAGCTCGGCATTCGCCTGGGACGCCGTCGCGGCCAGCGGCGAATTCACGCTCGCCTCTTCGACATAGCGGCTGGACGGCGGCTGGCGCAGGGAAATGTTGTCTCGCCGCTCGACGTGAGTTGAAGGCATGGTTGTCTCCTTCGTTGCTTCACCATACCTGTTGGCGCATCCGGCCGCAACTCGCCGATCGAAGTGGCCTTGCAGACGCGTGACTCGTCAGTCGATGGTCAGCCGCCCAAGCCGAATGGACGCGCGTTCGGTGCGCGTCGGGCGCAGCCGGCTTGTCGCCGACTGGATCAGCCGCGCGGCGCCGCCACGTAGGCCGCGGTCGCGGCGACGGTGTCGGCGATCGCGATGTCCGACTCGTTCAATCCGGGCGGAAGGACGATCACGCCATCCTCGTCCGCCACCAGGCGCGAGCCGGGCGCGAATGCGATGTTGCCGAAGCGGAGCGTGCCATCGACCTCGCCGCCGCCTGCGACCGATGCACGGCGCGGCGACGTACCGAGCGCCTTGACGCCGATCGCCATCTCGTCGATCTCGCGCCGGTCGCGTACCCAGCCGTGGACCACGACGCCGGCCCAGCCATTGCGCACCGCCAGGGCGGCCATGACATCGCCGAACACCGCGCGAAAACCGATCGGCGCCGCATCGATCACCAGCACCTGGCCCTGCCCGGGCTGATGAACGATCTCGCGCAAAGGCGCGATGCCGCTGGTGCAACTCACGGTGCGAATGCTGCCGGCAAAGGCGGTCCTCCGGCCGATGCTCATGAAGGAAAGCTCGCAGGCCGCGGCCGCCTCGCAGGCATCGCACAGGTCGGAGGTCTTGGGGATCGTCATTCCGGCGCGCCTTCCATCAACTGCTTCAGGGCGAGCAGGTCGCGGCGAACATGCTCGACGTCCCGGTCGAAGGCTTTCTCATCGACGCCATCGAAGCGAAGCACCACGAACGAAAGCAGGCTCCTGTCGGCACCGCAGGGCGTGACCCTGAATGCGTTGTAGACCTCGGTGCCGTCGGGCAGGCCGACCACGTGGTCCAGCACGCCGAATGCATTCTCTGGAACCATCGCGACCCGAACCTTGCCCATCGGCGAATCGGCGAACCATTCGCCCTGCTGCTGCTCGATGCCGCTCGCGAGGCCGGATGCCCATCGGGGCAGGTTGTCCATCCGGCGGGCGAAGGCATAGACCCGGTCGGCCGGGGCCTCGACCTGCTGGCTTGCCACCACGGCGTCTCGTACGGTCGTCATGTCGTCCTTTCGTTGCGCGAGCGACGGTCGTCGCATCGCGGGCATTTTGATCGACTCATCCGCATTGCGGGCATGATCGAAACCCGTCCCATCCGTTTCAATCCGCTTCCATCCGCTTCGATGATCTACATCGCCCTGCTGTTCGGCATCCTCCTGGTGCTGGCGACCCTGATCGATGCCTTTGAAGTGGTGCTGCTGCCTCGGCCGGTACGACGTCGCATTCGCCTCAATCGCTACTTCTTCAAGTTCACATGGGCGGTATGGAGCCGCATCGCTCGCTGGATGCCGACCGGGCAGCGGCGGGAGGATTTCATCGGCGTGTACGGGCCGCTCTCGATGGTGATGCTGTTCGTCCTTTGGGGCGGAAGCCTCATCCTCGGCTTCGGCCTGATGCAGTGGACGATGCAAGGCCTGGTGCCGGATGCCGGCTCGGACGACCTGATCGACCAGATCGTGGTGAGCGGCGACGCCTTCTTCACGCTCGGCTACGGCGACAACGTGCCGCACCACTGGCTGGCCCGGTTGCTGGTGATCATCGAGGCCGGCACCGGTTTCGGCTTCATCGCGCTCACCATCGGCTACCTGCCGGTGCTGTACCAGCACTTCACCCGCCGCGACCTGCAGCTGATCGAGTTCTCGGCGCGCGCCGGCTCGCCGCCGACGGCCGCCACGCTGCTCGGCTGGCACATGCATGGCACCGCCGAGGCGCTCGAGGGCTGGCTGCGCGATTGGGAACTGTGGGCGAGCGACCTGGTCGAGAGCCAGGCCGTCTATCCGATGCTGGCCTTCTACCGGTCGCAGCACGAAGGGCATTCGTGGCTGGGCTCGCTGGCGGTGGTGCTCGACCTGTGTACGCTCCTGATCGCCGGCGCGGACGACGCCCGCCGACACCAGGCCACTGCAACCTTCTCGGCGCTCAGGCGAGTGCTGGACGAAGCCAGCGAATCGCTCCGGGTGCCGCCGGTGCGCAAGGTCAGCGGCAGGAGGATGAATGCCGACGCGCTGCAGCGGTTGACGCCGGCGATGTGCCGCATCCTGCCCGATTGGCAAGACGACGACTCCACCGCCGACGCGATCGAGCGCCTGAGGCGCACCTACGAACCCCGGCTCGAAGGACTGGCTGCCTACCTGCTGCTTCACCTGCCGGCCTGGATCGACCCCGAAGGCCCCGCCGAGGAACGGTTCGGCAGGGACGCCGTGCTTCGCCAGCTGACCGAAGGCCGCACGGACGGCGGCGGCTGAGCGACGACCGTCGGCGACACCTCAAGGCATCGCCTCGAAGCCGGGCAAGCGCCGAAGCAGCGCGGTCATCGATTTGGCAGCAAGCGCGGGAACGTCCGCCAAGTCGACCCACCCGAACTGATCGACCTCCGGCGTCATGGCGCCCGAGACATGATGCGGAAAAAAGCTGGTGCATCGGCAAGCCGTGATGTCGCAATCTTGCGTGTTCACCTGCGCGCGAAAAAGATGAAGGTCCTTGCGGGCGTGATAGCTCAGGTGGCCGATCTCCTGCAGCGATCCGGGCGCGAGTTCGATGCCGGTTTCCTCGCGCACCTCGCGCAGCGCCGCGTCGCGTGCCGACTCGCCAGGCTCGGCGCCACCCTTCGGGATGTCCCAGTGCTTCTGCCCGGTGGCATGGGCCAGCAGCAACTGGCCCTGCTCGTTGAAGATCAGCACGCCGTACGAGATGGTCTTCATGGCATCGGCACCGGTGCGCAACCGGGCGATGTCCTGCGCATCCGATCGACCGGACCTCTACCGGGCATCGCGTTTGCCAGCGAGCGGAAATGAAGCTTTCCGAACTCCAGCCGAAGCTGGATGCCCTCGATCCGACGGCGGCCAAGCTGGCGCTGCGATTGCTGCAGTGTGCAAGGGGCATCACGCTGCCCGTGCGGATCTCGGTCGAACTGGCGCTGATCGAGCGATCGCGCTCGGCGGCCAAACTGAGCGCGTCCGATCGCGCTACCCTCGCATCCCAGCTGCTCGGGCATCCTACGAACGAGACGACGAACCAGCGGGACGCCCGCTTGGTGGTCGAGGCTTGTCGGCAGATCCAGCCGACGGGCGATGATCGCTAGCGGGCTCAAGGTTCGCCCGGCTCGCGACCCCGCTGTCGTTCTCGCCTTGGGTTTTCGGAGCCTGCTGGCCCCGCAACTCGGCGAGCTGTCTGCTGAGCGCGGGGGTCCAGTGCGAATCCGCTGAGGTCTCCCGGCGCTGGTTCTGTTTGTCTTGTGCGGCCAAGGTACATCTCCAGTGATCATCGTGAGTGAGACCCAGGTTGAGTACCTCCTTCGCACTTTTCAATCGGCGAAGTCGGCGTCCAGCGTAGGAGCAAAACGCCATTGGCGAGGCTCGCCAACTGGCTCGCCGACCTTGCGCCGACCTCGCGCGCAGCGCTCGCTCAGCTTGTGGAAGCCGCGTTGTCGGCAGCCGGCGCTGCGGTGGGGGTCGCCGCGAGATCCTCGTAGTAGCGAAAAGCATGGCAGCTGGCCGCCCAGTGGCGATTGGTCGAGCTGCGCGCCCCGATGCCGACCAGCCGCCGGCCCGCGGCCTTGATGCGTTGCGCCAGCGGCATGAAGTCGCTGTCGCCGCCGACGATCGCGACCGTGGCGAGATGGTCCCATCGACCGATGTCGTCGACCGCATCGAGACACAGCTTGATGTCGGCACCGTTCTTGGCGGACGCGCCGGGCGGGAACAGCTGGATCAGCTCGATGCCGGCCTGCAGCAGGGCGTCGCGGTAGCGTCCCAGGTACTGCCAGTTGGCATAGGCGCGATGGATCGCGATCGGTCCGAAGGAGGCGACCAGCTCGATCACCGAGGCGAGGTCGATCAACGGCTCCTGCACCTTGAAGCGGTTGTCGGGCCGGGCATAGGCGCCTTCGCCGAAGCGGGCTTCGCAGAGGCTGCCATGCAGGTTCTCGAAGTCCCAGTACAAGGCGACCGAGCCGGCGGAATCGGGGGTGGTTTGCGGCACGGCGGTGCTCCTCGGAACGGTTGAATGCGGGGTTGGGCGACGGTGGGCCGGCAGTGTAGACTGCCCGGTTTTTCGAACCCCCGCCATGGTCTCCTCGTCACGGCCGAGCGGTTCCGCGAGCCCGACGCTCGTTCGCCTCGTTGCCCGGCTCGCGGGCGGCGAAGCTCCCGCGAATCCAGCCTCCTTCTCCGAACCTCTCAGCCATTGGCTCGGCTGGGCGGATGCCATCTCGCTCGCCTCGGTGCTGAACGAGGGCGCGATCGATGGCGCCGCGCCCGGACCGGCGCGGCGCGGCAAGCGGCCCGACGCCCGGGCCGTTTTGAAAATCTGCGAGAAAGAATTGCTGCAAGTGCGTGCCGCGTTGGCCGAGTCGATCGACCGGGACCCGCTGTTCGCCGCGGCGGAAGCGGCGCCGGCCCGGGCGCTTTCCGACAGGGAGGCATTCGCGCCCTACCGCCGTCGCCATGCGGCGCGGCAGCAGGCGATGACGTCCGCCATCGAGCCGCTGCGAGCGCGCTTGCGCTCGGCGCTCGCCGAGGGTCCGAAGCCGATGGCTCGGCTGGCAGCCCTCGATGCCGTGATGGAGCAGGCGCTGGCGGCCGAAGAGAGCCGGCTTCTCGGCAGCTTGCCCGGGTGGCTCGAAAAGCGTTTCTGCCAGCTGCGCAAGACCGACCGAGGAGCCGAAATCGAGATCGAAGCGGAAGCCCAGCCCGACGTTGCTGTCCGCAAACCGCAGCCGTGGCTCGAACAGTTCGCTGCCGACATGCAAGCCATGCTGCTGGCCGAACTCGACTGTCGACTGCAACCCGTCGAAGGTCTGCTGGAAGCCCTGCGCACGAGTCAACCGAAAGCCCCATGAACCGATCCTCCGCTCCCGCCGTCTTTCTCGTCTCGTTCGCCGCCACCTTCCTGGCCGGGTTGGCCGCCGTGTGCTGGGTCGGCATCGGCTACGTGGGCGTGAGCCCGCTCGCCGTGGCGATGACGGCGCTGATCGCCGCCTTCTATCTGCTCGGCGGCATCGAGCTGTGGCGCTTTCACCAGGGAACCCTCACGCTCACGCAGGCGGTGACCACGCTTTCGGCACCGCCGGCAGCACTCGATGCATGGCTTGCACGGCTACATCCGTCGTTGCAGAACGCGGTGCGCCTGCGCATCGAGGGTGAGCGGGTCGCCCTGCCCGGCCCGGCGCTGGCGCCATACCTGGCCGGCCTCCTGGTGCTGCTGGGCATGCTGGGCACTTTTCTCGGCATGGTGGTGACGCTCACCGGCACCGGCGCGGCGCTCGAGAGCGCGACCGACCTGTTCGCGGTGCGTTCCATCCTCGCCGCGCCGGTCAAGGGCCTCGGCGTCGCCTTCGGCACCTCGCTCGCCGGTATCGCCACGTCCGCGATGCTGGGGCTGCTCACCGCCTGGTGCCGGCGCGAGCGGCTGCAGGCTGCCCAGCAACTCGATGCCCGGATCGCCACCACCTTGCGCGGTTTCTCGCAGGCTCATCGACGCGAAGAATCCTTCAAGCTGCTGCAGCGCCAGGCCGACGCCCTGCCCCAGGTCGCCGACCGGCTGCAACGCTTGATGGCGGTCATCGAGGAACGGTCCGAGGCCCTGGACCAGCGGCTGGTCGACGGCCAGCAAGGATTCCATGACGAGTCGCGCGCTGCCTACCGAGGCCTCGCCGAATCGGTCGCCGGCAGCCTGGCGCAAAGCCTCGCCGAAGGCGCACGGCTCGCCGGCGCGACGCTGCAGCCGGTCGTCGACAGCACGCTCGCCGGCATCGCACGTGAAAGCTCGTCCCTGCACATCCGACTCGCGGAAACCTTCGAACAACGTACCGCGACCTTGCTGGCCGAGGTGTCGGGGCGCCTCGAAGCGGCGGTCGGCCAGGTCGCCGAGGATTGGCGCGAAGCCTTGGCGCTGCACGAGCGTGCCAGCCGGCAACTGTCGGGCGACACGCAGCAGGCGCTGACGGCTGCCGCGGGCAGCTTCGCGCAGCACTCGGCTTCGCTGCTCGCCGATGTGCGGCAGGCGGAACAAGACCGGCAGGCTCGCGCCGAAGCGGAGGAGCGTGCACGGCTCGCCAGCTGGACCGAATCGCTCGCCGCGATGGCAGCGACCCTGCGGCACGAATTGCAGCAAACCGGCGCCGACGCATTCGCCCGCCAGCAGGAAGCCGCCGAGACGCTCGCCCGAATCGCGCGTGAGATCTCCGAACATGCCGGGCAGCAGGCCGAGCGCACCATTTCCGAAGTCGCCAAGCTGGCGAACGACGCGGCCGAAGCGCCCCGTGCCGCAGCCGAAGCGATGGCCGAGATGCGCCGTCACGTGTCGGAAGGCCTTGCCCGCGACAACGCGCTGCTGGCGGAACGCGGCCAGTCGATGGCGACGCTGCAGAGCCTGATCGACTCGGCACAGCGGGCGGCCGGCGAGCAGCGCGCCGCGATCGACGAGCTGGTCGGCGCGACGACCCGACTGCTGGAGCGGCTCGAAAGCCGCTTCGAGCAGAAGCTGGACGCGGAGGGCGCCAAGCTCGCGGCCGTGGCGGCCGAGGTGAATGCCGGCGCCGTCGAGGTCGCGAGCCTCGGCGAGGCTTTCGGCGCCGGGGTGCAGCAGTTCAGCCGATCCAACGACCAGCTCGGCGCGCAGCTCGAGCGGATCGAAGCCGCGCTCGGCAAGGCGATGGCGCGCAGCGACGAGCAGCTCGCCTATGCCGTGGCGCAGGCCCGAGAGGTCATCGACCTCAGCATGCTGTCGCAACGGCAGATCGTCGAGAACCTGCAGCAGCTGGCCGCGCGTCGCGACGCCGCGGCCGAGAGCGACGCGTGATGCAGGACGACGGCGATATCGGGCTCGAGGCCGCGGTGCCGGTCTGGGCGGTGTTCGGCGACCTGATGGCCGGGCTGCTCGGCGCGTTCGTGCTGATCCTGGTGTGTGCGCTCGGCATGCAGCTGGAGTTGTCGAGCCGGCTCGAGAGCGAGATCAAGCAGCGGGAGGTCGAGGCCGAGCGACGCCAGACGCTCGAACAGGCGCTGGCCGGGCCGCTCGCAGCGGGTCGCGTGACCTTGACGGATGGCCGCATCGGGATCAGCGGCAACCTGCTGTTCGCCTTGAACTCGGCCGAGCTGCAGCCCGAAGGCAGGCAGCTCCTCAAGAGCCTCACCGGTCCGCTCAAGGCCTACCTTGCCTCGCGCGACCAGATCCTCATGGTGAGCGGCTTCACGGACGACCGGCAGGTACGCGAAGGCAATCGCCGCTTCGCCGACAACTGGGAGCTTTCCGCGCAGCGCGCCTTGACGGTGACCCGGGCCTTGATCGAGGAAGGCGTGCCGTCGTCATCGGTCTTCGCGGCCGCCTTCGGTGCCGAGCAGGCGGTGGCGTCGAATGCGGATGCGGACGGACGCTCGCGCAATCGCCGGGTCGAGATGGCCGCTACGCCGCGGCCGAGGGGCGGCACGGGCGATGTGGGCGGCTCGGGCGGCCCGGGCGGCTCGGGCGGCAAGAATGCGGCGCCTGCTCGTGAGTAGTCTCGACACGACTCGAAAGGCGTTCATCGAGGCACTGGCTCGACGAGCGGAGACGCAACGCGGTGCGGTGCGTGCATTGCTCGACGCGAGGCTGGATGCCTTGCGCGCCGGGAACCAGGTGGAGCGAAAGAAAGCCGTTGCGGGCGATGACGCCGAGCAGTCGGTGACACAGGCGACGTCGGCGTCGGCGCCTGCCGCTGTCGCGGGTAGCCCGGGTGGCGCCTCCCGCAGCCCGCTGGGAGAATGCGTCGCGAGCTTGGCGAGCCGCGAGTCGATGGCCGTCGATCGGTCGTCGAGCGGCGCTGCCCATTCGCCCGTCGGCGCTTCGCCGCTCATCGCCGAGAACCTCGCCTACTTCAAGAGCCTCTGGTCCCGCCTCAGCGCCGACCGACGCCTGGGTGAATCGCTGGCCGCCGTTCCGGAGAACCCGGGGCCGCTCAACTCGCACCGACTGGTGCATCGGGCGCTCGCCTCCATGCGCGAGCTGTCGCCGGCTTACCTCGGCCACTTCATGAGCTACGTCGATACCTTGCAGGGCTTGGAGCAGATGAATGCGGCGCCGATCGAGCGCGGCGCCGTTCGTGTGGCGAAAGCCAGCGGAACCGAGCGCCGCAAGCCGATGCGCAGCAAGAATAGCAAGCGAGCCTGAATGGCAGGCCCAGGCCGATCACCGCTAGCCGATAGCGGTGCCAACGTATGGTTACCGCCATTTACACTCTTCCCGAATGGAAAAATCGCCCGATTACCTGTTCTACATTGACGATTCCGGATCGCGCGATCCTGATCGCAGCCGAACTACTGACACCAGCTTGGTCGATTGGTTTGGGATGGGGGGAGTGCTAGTTCGCGAGGATCAATTAGAGGGGCTCAAGCAGCAGATCCTGCTTTTTCGTTCGCGCTGGCCGCATCCGGATGCTCCGCTTCATTCTTCTGAGATTCGTACTCGAAAGAACAGGTTTGCGTGGCTTCGCAACGTCTCGCAATCGAAGCACGATCGCTTTATGGCGGAACTTACCGAACTCATGTGCTCGCTTCCCATCATCGTTCACGCGGCCGTTGTCGATCGGCCGGGATATAACCGAAAGTACATGAAGGAATATGGGCCACGACGTTGGTCACTTTGTCAAACTGCGTTCAAGATTGCCGTTGAACGAGCAGCAAAGTTCGCGCTTTCCGAAAATGCCAGATTGCGTGTGTTCGTCGAACAGAGCGATCGGCCCAACGAGCGGCGGCTGAAAAGTTACTTTGAAGAGCTTCGAAGCGAGGGAACTGGGTTCAAGACCGACACCTCCGCAAAGTACGCGCCGCTTACGGTGGAGCAATTGAGCGGCACATTAGTTGAGTTCCGCACCAAAACCAAGCAATCGCTAGCTATGCAGATCGCGGACTTGGCTCTCTGGCCCGTTTGCAAAGGGAGGTATTTTCCCGACAACCTAGCACTTGTTGCTATGACCAGGTCGGGCAAACTGCTCGATGCGAAATGCCTTGCTGACAACGGGCTGCTAGGAATCAAGTACAGCTGCTTTGACTAAAAACGCAAGAGCCCACCAAAGTGGGCTCTTGGCGGCCGCCAAAATTTTCGGGACGACCTCTTAGGCTATGCCTGCCGCAATTATGCAGCATGGCCCTCACTCCGCCGTGATGTTGACCTTCTTCATCAACGCCCCGTATTTCTCGAACTGAGTCGCCGTGGCGCTGCGCAGTTCGGCGGGCGTGGTGCCGCGCGGCACCATGCCGCCGGCGATCAGCTTGCTGCGGGTGTCGGGGTCGGCGAGTGCGGCGGTCACCTCGCGTTGAAGCCGGTCGACGATGGCCTTGGGCGTTTTGGCCGGCGCCATCAGCGTGAACCAGGATTCGAACTCGAAGCCGGGCAAGCCGGATTCTGCAACGGTCGGCACTTCGGGAAACTGCGGCATGCGCTTGGCCGCCGGTACCGCGATCAGCCGCAGCTTGCCGGCCTGCACCAGGGAGTTGACGGTGGCGATGCCCTGCAGCGCGGTCTGCACCTCCTTGCCGGCGACTCCTGTCGCGGCCTGGGTGGCGCCCTTGTAGGGCACATGCTTCAGGTCGATGTTGGCCTGCGACGCGAACATCGCCATCGCCACGTGCTGCGGGCTCCCGTTGCCGCCGGAGCCGTAGTTGATGGTCCCCGGTGCCTTGCGCGCCGCCTCGATCAGGTCGGCGGGCGTGCGGATCGCCGAATCCGAATCCACCACCATGCCCCATTCCAGCGTGGCGACCAGCGACACCGGCTCGAAGTCCCGCATGATGTCCCACGGCATCTTCGACTGCATGTGCGGCACCATGGTCATGATGCTGTCGTTGAAGCCGCCGAGGGTGTAGCCGTCGGGTGCCGCCTTGGCGACCCGGTCCGCGCCGATCAGGCCCGAGGCGCCCGGCTGGTTCTCGATCAGGATGCCCTGCCCCATGGTCTGGCTCATGCGCGCCGCGACGATGCGGGCCGCGTTGTCGACCGCGCTGCCGGCGGCCAGCGGCACGATGATGCGGATCGGCTTCGACGGGTAGTCCGACTGGGCGAAGACGGCACCCGCGGCCAGCAGCAGCGAGCAACCGGCGAGCACGAAGCGATGGAAGGTCATGTCAGGTCTCCTCGTTAGGCAGGCCGCGGTCGGCCCGAAGATGGTTGACCGGTGCGATGCCGGCGAGAAGGCGAAACGCCGAAAGCCGCCTCAACGCGCGCCGAGCGGCGCCACGCCCGCCTCGGCCGCCATCGCATCCAGGTCGCGCAGCAGCGAAGCCGGCAGAGGGATGCCGTCCCGGGCATATTGCTCGCGGCGCTCGTGGCTTTGTTCGCCCGGCAGCAGGATGCGATCGACGCCCGGCATCCGCTCGCTCGCCCGCAGTTCGCGCGACAGCTGGTCGACCCGTGCCTTGAAGGCATCGACATCGCCGAAGGCATCGAGATCGATCGCGCAGATCGCCTGCCCGGTGTTGGTGGTGGTCTCGAAATCCGCGTTGAAGTCGATGACTTCGCTGCCCATCGCGGCGCCATTGAGCGTGCCTGCGAGCAGGCCGACGACGAGCGAGAGGCCGTAGCCCTTGTAGCCGCCGATCGGCAGCAGGAAGCCTTCCTCGCGCTTGTTCGGATCGGTCATCGGCTGGCCCTGGCGGTCGACCATCCAGCCGACCGGCATCGGCTCGCCGCGCTGGGCCTTGGCCTTGACCTTGCCGTAGGCGGCCACGGTGGTCGCCATGTCGAGCACGATCGGCGGCTCGCTGCCGGCCGGCACCGCGGCGGCGATCGGGTTGGTCGACAGCAGCATGTCGAGGCCGCCCCAGGCCGGCAGGTGGTTGGCGTTGCCGACCGCGAAATAGAGCCCGATCATGTTCGCCGCCATCGGCATGCGCGCGTAGAGCGACGCCGGGCCGGCATGGTTGCTGAGCCGAGAGCCGACCCAGGCGATGCCGGTGTTGCGGGCTTTCTCGATCGCGATCTCGGCGGCCCGCTTCATCACCAGGTGACCCATGCCGTTGTCGCCATCGAGCAGCGCCATGCCGGCGCGTTCGCTCACGATGCGGATATCGGGATGCAGGTTCATGCCGCCGGCACGGATGCGCCGCGCGTAAGGTCCCAGGCGGATCACGCCGTGGCCGTCCGAGCCCTGCAGGTCGGCCTCGGCCATGAGCCGGCCGACCGTGGCGGCGTCCTGCGCGGGCAAGCCGAGCGAGGCCAGCATGTCGGTGATGAAGCCCTCGAGGGCAGAAAACGAAACACGGGGATCAGGCGACACCGAGGACCCTTTCTTTGAGCGCCGACACGGCGCAATCCGGACTGCTCAAGACCTGGCAGCGAGGCACCGCGGCACTCACCTCGCGCTGGGCGGCGGCCATCGAGAACTGCGCCAGCATCACGGTGTCGCAGCCGTCGAGTTCGCTGGCCACGGCGTCCGCGATCTTGCGGTGATGAAGGGCCGGCTCGCCGCGCGCCAGGTCGTCCATGGCCTCCGGCACGAAGAGCGTGCAGAAGTCGACCCGGATTGCACGGCTCTGCGAGAGCCGGCGGAATTCCTCGGCCATCGAGCCGATGGATGGCTCGAAGGTCGCGACCAGTGCGATGCGGGTTTTGCCCTCCGCAGCACGCTGCAGGGCCAGCTCGAACATCGCCTCGTTTGGCTTCAGCACCGGCACGGCTTGCTCGCGGGCGACGGCTTCGATGGCGGGACCGAAGGCAGAACAGGTGAAGAGCAAGGCATCGCAGCCGGTGCCGACCGCGTAGTCCGCGAGTTGCCGGAAGCGCCTGAACATCTCAGGCTGCAACTCGGCATGCGCCGCGCGATCGATCGAGAGGCTGGCATCCAGCAGGTTCATGCGCATCGCCTCGGGCCACGAGCGGTCGAAGGCGGCTTCGATCGGCGACATCGCCAGTGCCGTGGCGTGAACGAGGCCGATGCGAGGGGGCTTGCGGGCGATCGGATGGGGTAGCGGGATGGACGACATCTCTGGGACGGTGCGAGCCTGTCGTTTCTAGCAGCGCTGCGCGAATCCACACCCCTGTGGATTCGCGCGTTGTGCGTCCGCGCTTTTTCGCGTAGGGCGCGCGCCGGTCAAGCGCCGGAAGACTCGCTCGCCGGCGTACCGTGGCTGGCGAGACAGTTCTGACGCGCGAGAGCAGATCAGCCTGCGCCTGTGCCTGCCATCAACGACGGTCGGACTGGACGATGCGGAACAAGGTGGTCGAAAGCCGGGGGCCGTTCGCCGGGTTGAACCAGCTCATGTCCTGGATGCGCGAACTGGTCACGTAGATCGAACCGTCGGGGCCCTCGGCCAGGGTGTCCGGCCAGCGCAGCTGGGGAGCACGCACCAACGTGTTCAGGGGCGCGCCGGGCTGCTGCCGCACCTTGACGGCGTCGTCTTCCACGGCCGTGACATACATCCGGCCATCGCGCGAAATCAGCAGCCCGTCCGCCGGGCCGTTCTCGCCAACCCGTTGCACCTGCAGCGCCAATTGCTGCGTGGAGAGGGCCGGATTGGCGAGCGCGGCGGTCGGCACGGCATACAAGGTCTTGCCCTTGATCGCCTGCCAGAACAAGGTGCCGCCGTCCGGCGACAGCGCGATGCCGTCGGCCGCGAATTCGACGGCCCGCCCGTCGGTACGGCGCAGCACCCGTCCGTCCGCCTTCACCAGCACGTCCTTCTCGGTCTGCGTGGACGGATGGCCGTCCAGCACCCGGCGGGCACGGCCGCTCGAAAGGTCGACCACCACCAGGGCGCCACGTGCGCCCGAGTCGGTGATGTAGGCGGTGCGGCCATCCGGACTGAAGCGCACGTCGTTCAGGTAGCTGCCTTGCGGTGCGACGCTTTCGTCGAAGCCGATGGTCTGCAGCGCCCTGCGGCCGACCGGGTCGACCTTGACCAGCTTCGGCCCCATCGGCACCAGCGTGGCCTGTGCCGGCGCGGCGGCGTCGAGCACCCAGACATTGCCCTGCCGATCGGCGACCACGCTCTGCACGCAGATCCAGTGCGTGCGGGGGTCGAGTTCGTCCTTGCGGCTGTTGCGCCAGGCATTCCATCCTTCGTCCGGGAAGGCGCGGGTCGAACCGTCCTTCATGACCTCGGCGACCGAGATCGGCGTGTCTTCGGTCCAGCGCGGGAAGTTGACGAAGATGCGCCCTGCCGGATCGACCGTGACGCCGGTCACCTGGTGCTCGAAGGTGGCGACGGTTTGAAGGCCGGCTGCCGGCGGCGCGCTGCCGACGGAAGTGCCGCCGGGCGTGGTGCAAGCGGCCAGCAGTGCTGCCAATGAAAGGGAACCGACGACCGACCGTAAGCGCATGAGAGACCTCGCATTCGAATGGGAGGTCGACGCTCCGACGACTCATGCCGCGCAGTTGTAGGTGGAGTTCCTTGCCTGCCGTGCGAGGAGGCAAGGGTTGCGGCTCAGCTGCGGCCGAAGCTCATGCACCAAAGATCGAAGCGTCGCGGTTCACTCGACCCGCGTTCCATGCCGCCAGTCGCAGTCCCCCGATATCAGCCACAAGGCAGGCCAGATCAGGAAGAAGGCCGGAACTGCCCACCAGGCCGAATGACTGCAGCCCAGCGCGCCGCCGCCGATCGCGAGGCCGAGCAGGATCGATCCGAAGACCTGGCAGACCGCCGGCGTCAGGCGCGCTGCACGACCGGTGTCGGAGGCGGCCGGCACCGCGTTCGAGCCGCCTTCGAAGCGGTGCAGAAGAGTGGCTGATTTCGTCATGCCGCGGAATGTAGGCAGTGACGAACATCACGGAAGCCGCCTCGTTCGGGAGTATCGATCTGCGATACCGTCCAGCGCTTCGCGACGACCGCGGGGGCGGTCGGGCGCAGCGGCTCAGCGCGCCCGCGGCGCCAGCGAGAGCATCCAGGCCAGCGTCTGCAGGCAGCTTTCGTCCACGTCGACAGGATGCTCGATGGTGAGCGCGCGCTCGGAGTCGTCCGGCCGTTCGAGCGTGCGCAGCTGGCTCGCGAGCAGCGACGGCGGCATGAAGTGGCCCTTGCGAGCGCCGATGCGTGCATGCAGCACCGCGTCGCTCGGCGCCAGCAGCACGAAGTACAGGTCGGGATGGGCGGCCCGCAGCCGGTCGCGGTAGGCGCGCTTGAGGGCCGAGCAGGCGACCACCCCACGCTCGCCGGCCCGGGCGCGCTTGCCGATCCAGGCCGCCACCCGGTCGAGCCACGGTCCGCGGTCCTCGTCGGTGAGCGGCACGCCTGCCTTCATCTTGCGGACGTTGGCAGCCGGATGCAGGTCGTCGCCGTCCTGGAAGGCGCATTCGAGGTGTTCCGAAAGCGCCTTGCCGGTGGTCGATTTGCCGGACGCGCTGACGCCGATGACGACCACGATCGGCGGACCTTGCGCTTCGGTCCGGCTGCCCGATCCGGCGAGTTCCCAGACACCGCCCGCGGCCGAGACCAGCGCGTGCGCGGTGTTGATGAGCCCGATGTGCGAGAAGGCCTGCGGAAAGTTGCCGAGCTGCCGGCGTGCGGCGGGGTCGTATTCCTCGGCGAACAGGCCGAGGTCGTTGCCGAGCGACAGCAGGTGCCTGAAGAGTTGCCGCGCCTTGGCGAGCTCGCCCTGCGCGACGTAGACGCTGGCCAGCCAGAAGCTGCAGGCCAGGAAGGCGCCCTCCCCGCCCGCGAGGCCATCGACACCGAGCTCGGTGCGGTAGCGATAGACCAGGCCGCCCTGCATCAGTTCGCGCTCGATCCTCGCGACCGTGCCCTGCACCCGCGGATCGTCGATCGGCAGGAAGCCGACCAGCGGGATCATCAGCAGCGCCGCGTCGACCGCGTCGGCGCCGTAGTACTGCACGAACGAATGGCTGGCCGCATCGAAGCCGCGCTCGCAGACCTCGGCATGGATCTCGGCCCGGATGCGGCGCCACTCTTCGAGCGGTCCTTCCAGGTCGAACTGCTCGGCGCTGGCGATCACCCGATCGAAGGCCAGCCAGCACATCACCTTGGAATGGACGAAATGGCGGGCTTCGCCGCGCACCTCCCACAAGCCGCAATCCTTCTCGCGCCAGAGCAGCGCCAGCCGCCGCGCGATCGCGCGCTCGAGCGGCCAGACCTGTGCCATGTCCGCGAGCCCGGCCTTGCGCGCGGCATGAAAGGCGGCGATGACGGCGCCATAGACATCGAGCTGGCGCTGGCCGTGTGCCTCGTTGCCGACCCGTACCGGCCGGCTGCCCTCGTAGCCGGCGAGGCCGTCGAGTTCGATCTCAGTCAGCGCGCGTTCGCCGTGCAGGCCGTACATCACCTGCAGGTCGTCCGGCGATCCGCCGACCGCGCGCATCAGCCACCAGCGCCAGTCGCTCGCCTCCTCGATGTAGCCGGCGCCGATCAGCGCATAGAGCGTCAACGCCGCATCGCGCAGCCAGCAGAAACGATAGTCCCAGTTGCGCTCGCCGCCGGGCTGCTCCGGCAGCGAGGTGGTCGGCGCCGCCACGATGCCGCCGGTCGGCGCATAGGTCAGCGCCTTGAGCGTGATGAGCGACCGCTTCACTTCCTCGTGGAACTCGCCGGCATGGCTGCAGCGCTGGCTCCAGGCGCTCCATTCGGCGGTGCTGCGCGCCAGCAGCGAATACGGGTCGCGCGTGATCGGCGGGCGCACATGCGAAGGAAACCATTCGAGCGTGAACGCGATCGCCTGTCCGGCGCCGACCTCGAAGTCGGCGAAGCTGCGCATGTCCCGGCTGGTGAGCGGCACTCCCGAACTCACGCGGACCGCATCGGGGCCGGCCACGGCGTAGATTGCGCCTTCGTGCCGATGCACCCACGGACACCACTGGCCGTACTGGAAGCGGATGCGCAGGTCGGTGTGCAGCTCGACCGTGCCGCTCACGCCGCGCACGATGCGCACCAGCTCGTGGGTGCCGTCATGCTCCGGCCGCGGCATGAAGTCGGTGACGGTGGCGACGCCGGTCGCGGTGGTGAGCGTGGTCTCGAGCACCAGGGTACCCGGAAGGTAGCGGCGCTCGATGCGTGCCTTCGGGTCGCGGGCATGCAAGGACCAACCGCCGTTTTCCGCATCGCCGAGCAGGCTCGCGAACATCGCGGCCGAATCGAAGCGCGGCAGGCAGAGCCATTCGATGTCGCCGCCTCGATGCACCAGGGCCGCGCTGAAGGTCGAGCCGATCAGCGCGTAGTCCTCGATCGGCCGCGGCGGCGGCCTGGTGCGCGTGGATGGCCGGTTGGGCTTCGGTCGGGTACCCATCCGCTCAGCTGCCGAGCTCATGCCATTGGCGCCCGTCGCTCGCCAGCAGGCGGTCGGCGGCGTCGGGCCCCGCAGTGCCGGCCGCATAGGGCTCGGGCTCGCCGCCCGCAGCCCACGCATCCAGGATCGGCTGCACCGCGCGCCAGGCGGATTCGACGCCGTCGGCCCGCTGGAACAAGGTCTGGTCGCCCAGCAGCAGGTCATAGAGCAGGGTTTCGTAGCCGGTCGATGCCGCCAGCTCGAACTGGTCGGCATAGCGAAACCTCATTCGCACCGGCGCCGTGTCGATGGCCGGCCCCGGCCGCTTGGCGGAAAAGTCGAGTGCCATGCCCTCATCCGGCTGGATCTGGATCACCAGCCGATTCGGAGGCAGCTTGGCGATGTCGGTGCCGCGAAACTGGGCGAAGGGCACCGGCTTGAAGACCACCACCACCTCGGTGTCCCGGTGCGACATCGCCTTGCCGGTGCGAAGGTAGAACGGAACGCCGGCCCAACGCCAGCTGTCGACGAAGAGCTTCAAGGCGACATACGTTTCGGTGCGGCTGTCCGCGGCGATGCCATCGGCCTTCCGGTAGTCACCGACCGAATTGCCGCCGACTTCGCCGGCGGTGTAGACGCCGCGCACCGCCGCCTGCGCCACTTTGCCCAGGCGCGGCCCGCGGATGGCGCGGAACACCTTGGCCTTCTCGTTGCGGACGGCCTCGGCATCGAATGAATTCGGCGGCTCCATGCAGACCATCGCGAGCAGCTGGAACAGGTGGTTGGGCACCATGTCGCGCAGCGCGCCGGCCGCGTCGTAGAACTCGCCGCGGCGGCCGACGTCCACCGTCTCGGCCGCGGTGATCTGCACATGGTCGATGTAGTGCGCGTTCCAGACGGCTTCGATCAAGGTGTTGGCGAAGCGCGCGACCATGATGTTCTGGACCGTCTCCTTGCCGAGGAAATGATCCACCCGGTAGATCTGGCTCTCGTCGATGAGGCCGAGCAGCTTCCGGTTCAGCGCCTCGGCCGAGGCAAGGTCGTGGCCGAAGGGCTTTTCGACCGCGAGGCGACGGAAGCCGGCCTCTTCCTTCAGCAGCCCGGCCTTGGCCAGCTGCTCCGCGACCGGCCCGAAAAGCTCGGGCGCGGTCGCCAGATAGAACACCACGTTGGCCGCGCTGGCCCCGACCAAGTCGGCCTTCAGCTCCTCGAAGGTCTGCGCGTCGCCGAAGTCGCCGCGGCGGTACCGGATGCGGCCCCGCAGGCGGCGCCAGGACGCGAGATGCGCCGGATCTTTCTGCCAACCCGCGCCCTCCCCTCCTGCTTCGCCGGCGAATTGCTCGAAGCTGTTGCGAAAGGCCTCGTCGTCCAGGTCGGAGCGGCCGAGCCCGATCACCTGCAGGCCGTCATCGACCAGGCCGGCACTGGTCATGTAGATCAGCGACGGCATCAGCAGGCGATGCGTCAGGTCGCCGGTGGCGCCGAAGATCACCAGCGTGGCGGCGGGTGCAGGCGGCGGCGTTGGAGCCTTGGATTCGCGGCGGGCTTCGTTCGAGCGGGTGATGGTCATGGATTCGTGGCGCAGCTCGGTGGAGCTTCGCAAAACGACGGTTGAGCAGCCGGTTGGACCCCGCGCTCAGCCGTATGGTTTGCGCGGCGACGGGCCGCTTTCATGTAGGCAGGTTGGCCGCGATGGCGAGCAACTGGGCATCGGACGGCTTGTTCCAGTGCGGCCCGTGCGCACCGGCTGCGTAGAAGCTGACCATTTCGTGGCGCACCATCGGATGGGTCCAGCCCTTGCTGATCAGGCGCTGGACCAGCGCCGGATGGGCATGCCGCTGTTCGAGGTCTTCGCGAAGCCCCTGGACCAGTTCGCTCTGCCGCTCCACCGGCAGTGCCGCGATCTCGGCCGCCAGGCCTTCGATGCGCTCCGAAAGCCATTTCTTTTCCCACTGGGCCAGCCGTTCGTGGGACGGCATCGGCGTGCGCTCGGTGGCGGCTGCAGCCTCGGCCTTCTGATGCACCTCGACCTGCGCGGCGGCATGGCCGGGCAGCACAGTCTTGAGGTAGCGCAGCGGATCGCGGAGCGGCTCCGGGAATGCACTCGCCACGCGCTTCTCGACCGCTTCGAGCGCGGTGCGCATGGCGGCTTCGCCGTATTCGTCGATCAGGCGCTCGATCCGCGACGGGTCGATGCCGAGCCGCTCGGCGCTGCTCAGCACGCCGACGTCGACCGGCCCGGCGGCGCTGCGCTGCTGCAAGGCCAGGATGCGCTGCGGCTTCTTGCGCACGGTGAATTGCAGGTCGGCGACGAAACGGCCGGACTTGAATTCGAGCATCTCGATCTCGATGTCCGAGAGGCTGTTGATCTCGGCGATGGCCGGCCGGAGCGTGTCGCGCTTGAAGATGCGGTACTCGAGCCGCTGCAGCCGCTCGTCGTCCGGCCGTCCGAGCAGCACCGGCCGCCACCAGCCCCAGGCCTTGCGCGCGGTCTGGCCGACGCCGAGATACCGTGAGCAGATTTCGTAGAGCGCGACCGAAGGATGCGAGCCGAGCTGCGAAATCACGTCCAGCGACAGCTTGGCGAAGATCTCCGGATCCAGCAGCTCGTGCCGCATGTTCACCGCGTACGACCATTCGACGAAGATCTGGCCGCGCTCCTTGATCAGCTTGGCATGCGACAACATCCCGCAGACATCCCAGGTCTGCCACTCCCCCGCGGTCGGCGACTGCCATTCGACCAGCGTGGAGACCATCGACCGCAGATGGGTCTTGATGATCTTCATGTCGCCACTGTTGTAGTCGAGGCCCCGCACGATGTCGGTCAATGCGGCCCGGAAGGTTTCGCGCTCCAGTCCCTGGTCCTGGGCGATGTGCAGCAGCACGTTCCAGGTGCGCCGGCCGAGCGAGGTGATCTTGCTGTTCTGCGGGACGAGCGCGAGCGAGAAGACCGGCTTGAGGAGTGGAATGACGCCACGCGCAGGCGGGGCGGCCTCGCGGTTCTCGAGGAGCAGTTCGGACGACATGGCCGGCACTGTAGCGCAGAGACGGCTTGATGTGAAACGATGATTCACCTGTCGCGCCGACGCATTCCACGGCGGTTCACTGTTCTGTCTCCGGATGGCGGCAACCGGCGACGGGCCACCGGGCAGCCGGAGCGACTGAAAAAGCTCCGTCTGCGCCCGGAATCGCGGACCCGAAGGGCCAGGCTTGCGTCGAGATTCGGACGTTTTTGCTCGACTGAACACACCGCCGGACGCTGCTGGAACCGCTCCGCTCGCCACCGTGTCCACTCCGGCGCTGACCGAAAAAGCGCCGCTTCTCACTGATTCGCCTCCAGAAGTCGCTCTAACCCGTTGTCAGCGTTGAGGATTTTCGCGCTAAAGAGTTAGAGGTATTGAATGACTTCAACTCCTATAAAACCCATCGCCTCCGGCATGGAGCTTTTTCAGTGAACTTCCCGGAAGTTTGGACGAAACTTCACGCGTTTGCTGAAACTTCGTCCAAGGCCCACAATCGCGCCGTCAAACAACTATCCGTTCAATGATGGAAATACGCCCACAAATCAACTTGGCCGCCGTTCATCAGCAAGCCGAGGAAGCGGCTGCGATGTTGTCGAGCATCCGGACGGCCATGCTGGCACCGATGGTTCGCAAGGCCCCGCCGATCTTCAGCGCGGATCAGGTCGCCACCCTGTGCGAAGCCACCTCTCGCGGATCGTTTGCGCATCGGGTGGCCAGCCGCAAGGATATGCCTTCCGGCAGCCTGGTGTCGAACGGGCGCAAACGGGTGTTCGACTTGAAGGAAACACGGCTCTGGGTGCGCGACTACCGTAAGGACATGTTGCGGCCTGCCGGCGCCGAGGCGATCACCATCTCGATCGCCAACTTCAAGGGCGGCACCACCAAGACCACCACCGCCATGACCTTGGCACAAGGCCTGACCCTGCTGGGTCACAAGGTCTTGGTCATCGACACCGATCCGCAGGCTTCGCTCACGACCCTCTTCGGCATTCTTCCGGATGTGGAGATCGAGGCCAAGGACACCATCATGTCCTTGGCCGATGGCAGCGCCACCAGCGTTCGGCCGATGATCCGCAGCACCTATTGGGACGGGCTGGACCTGGTGCCCGCCGCCAGCTCGCTCTTCGATGCGGAGTTCATGCTGCCGTCCCGGCAGAGCAAGGAAGGTCTGTCGGGCTTTGAGTTCTACAAGGTGCTCGACCTGGGAATCGACGATGTTCGGGCGGACTACGACGCCATTATCATCGACAGCCCGCCCGCACTTTCGTATCTGACCATCAATGCCTTGATGGCGGCGAACGGCATCATCATGCCGCTGCCGCCCGAGACGCTCGACTTTGCATCGTCCACCCAGTTCTGGTCGCTTTTCTCCGATTTGACCGAAACCATGCTCGAGGAACGCGGGCAAACCAAGAACTTCGACTTCATCAATATCCTGCTGTCGCGTGTTCCGCCCAAGGCCGGACGCGGCGCCTCCACCACGGCGGACGCCGTCCGCGAGTGGATCGGCGCCACCTACAAGGAAAAGGTTCTTCCGCTCGAAATCCCGAGAACATCGATTGCATCGCAGAAATCCTCCGGATTCGGAACGGTCTACGACAGCGAGAGCGGCGACGCAAAGGACAAGACCTACAAGCGCGCCAGGGATGCTTACGACCTTTTCGTGCAGCACATCGAAGTATCGATTCGCAACGCCTGGACCCGACAGCTGCCTGCTGGCGAAGGGGGTTTGCACGGTGCAAAGCCCCAGGTGATCGAAGCATGAACCAGGTCGCACAGCCGCAGGCAGGCACGAGCAGGCTCGGGTCTGAGACAGGCGATCAGCGTTGCGCTCGACCATTCCAGCTGCGTATGGCTTGCGAGGAAAGGGGGTTTGCACGGTGCAAACCCCCTTTCCACCGATGTCCCAAAGTAAGGGTTGAGGACCAGCGCAAGGGGTATTCGACGTCAGCCGGCGCACGGATTCGCGGCGCAAGGAGCTTTTGAATGGCCAACAAAGATTTGATCAAACGCGCCTTCAGCGTGACCGCCAATCTCCCATCTGCTTCGGCGCCAACAGTTGCTGCACTGCCCTCAGCGCAGAGGGACGATGTCGAAGTAGCGACGCCGGAAACCGTTCCGGCGCCGCCGAGGACGCCGCCGCCGATCGAAGCAGCGAAAGGTCCCCAACCGAAAACCGGCCCCGGCTCGATGCTGGCCTTCATGACCGAGCAATCCGAGGTCCACCGCGAGGTCGTGAAGCTCCGAGAGCGGCTCGCAGATTTCGAGGATGCGGAAACCGCGAGACGCCTCGATCCAAAACTCATCGTCGCCTCCAAGTGGGCAAACCGAGACGAAGCGCATTTTTCGACGGAAGCCTTTGCGCGGCTCAAGCAGGAAATCGCGAGCGCGGGCGGCAACATCCAGCCGATCAAGGTTCGGCCGCTCGCTTCGATTCCGACCGGCGAGGGTCAAGCACGGTGGGAAGTGGTCTACGGCCATCGCCGCCACCGAGCCTGCCTCGAATTGGGCATTCCGGTCCTGGCCTTGATTCAAGGAGAGATGAAGGACGCCGAACTCTTCGTGGAGATGGAACGGGAGAACCGCGAGCGCGAGGATCTTTCTGCCTGGGAGCAGGGCGTCATGTACATGCGGGCGCTCGAAATGGGGCTCTTTCCGTCGGCCAAGCAGCTGGCGGCGGCGATCGATCGGGACATGAGCAACATCTCCCGCGCGATGGCACTGGCCAAGTTGCCGGGGGAGGTCGTGCGTGCGTTCGGCTCGCCGCTCAACCTCCAGTTCCGGTGGGCAACACCGTTGAAGGACGCGCATCAGCGTGATCCGGAAGGGCTGTTGGCGCGGGCTCGATCGGTGATCGAGGACGATGCCAAGAAGCGCAGCCCGGCGGAGGTGTTCACTGCGCTGACCGCTCAAGCGTCGCCGATGAACACGTCAGCGGCAGCTAAGCACGAGTGGAAAGACGCGAAGGGGAGAACGATCGCCTCGATGAGCTTGGATGCGAAAGGAAAAACCTCTTTGCTGTTCGAAGTGCCCTTGGATGAATCGCAACGCCGAAAGCTGATCAAGCTGGTCGACGGTTTCCTGGCGGCCCGGACCTAGTCCGCCGACGCTTCGACCCCATTGCATGAACATTTGCTAACGACAAAAAGTCGTTACAGCACAATAGCTTAAGCGCGCGGGCAGTTTGCAAAGCCATTTGGCACTTGCAAAATAGCATTGATGATTATGGCTATGATGCGCAGGATGATCTACAGTTTCCATAGCCGCCGGTGAGCCTCCCGCCCGCCAGCCAGCGCAAGCTCGGCTCTGCGCACTTCGCGTTCATGCGCGCGATTGCGCAGGGGCTGGACGAGCGAGCCGCCTGGGATCGCTACCTTCGCATCGAGGGCGAGCATTCCGACCGCCGCGCGGTGCGGCGAACCATCGCCTGGATCCGCGACGAGTTCGCCACAGCCGCCATTCGTCAACGCAAGCCGGGTACGGCTCGCCTCATCCGGCTGGACCCGAATCGTTTTCCCGCCGCATCACCCGTGCCGAGCCTGGCCGAGTTCGCGGCAGCCGAAAGCCTGGAAGAGTTCTCCGAGGCCGAGCAGCTAGAGGCCTACCAGGCTGCCTATCCGGCGGAGGGCGGTGGGCGGGCAGGGCAGGGCAGAGCCCGTCCGGCGCAGCGGGTCCGCCTGGTGCGAAAGCAGCTGGAGGCGCTGCAGTGGCTGCAAGGTCTCTCCGCCCAGGATCCGCGGCCCGGCGATCCGCTCACCGCCTGGCTGCATCCCGCGCTTGCCAGGCGCCTCGAGTCGGTCGGGATCGGCAACCTGTTCGAGCTGGCCGAGCGGGTGAACGCCCGCGGCGCCCGCTGGTGGGTCGGCATACCCGGAATCGGCAAGGGCAAGGCCGAACGCATCCTCGACTGGCTGCAATCGCAGGAAGGCGTGCTTCGACTGCGAGTCGGGATGCATGCCCGGATGCCGCGTGCCAGCCTCACGCGAGCGGTGCTCGATCAGGTGGTTCCGGCAGGGACCGCATTGCTGCCGCTCGAGAAGTTCGTTCCGCCGAAGGCGCTGGATGGCTCGGTCGGCGGCAATCGGGCGCCGGTGGGCGGCTGCACGCTCGCCGCCCGCAACGATCGCGAAGCGATCGACGCGTGGCTCCGCTCCAAGCGGCGGCAGCCAAGAGCCGGGTCTGCCGCTTCGAACCCGGGATCGCGCCAAGATCCTGCCATCGCGGCGCCGGCTGCGTCCGCACGACCCGCCGCCGCAACGCTCGCCCGAAGCGCACAAGTCGCCCAAGGCGAGCAAAGCCCGCAAGGCGCACGGGGCGCTCAAGGCGCACAAGGCGCAAGAGCAGTCCAAGGCGCACAAGTCGAGCCGCGACCGGACAGCTCGGCCACACAGCGTTCCTATCGGAAAGAGGCCGAGCGCCTGATGCTCTGGTCGGTCCTGATCCGCGGCAAGGCCGTGTCCTCGCTGTCGCCCGAGGATGCCGCCGCATACGGCGCATTCCTCGCGGAACCACCGGCCGATTGGTGTGGACCGCGGCATCACCAGCGCTGGTCGCCCGAATGGCGACCCTTCGAAGGGCCGCTTGCGCCGTCGGCTCGCCGTCAGGCGCAGGTCATCCTGCGAGGCTTGTTCAACGACTGGATCGGCGTCGGTTATGTGCGGAGCAATCCATTCGCCGCGGCGCTGTCGTCAACATCTCCCTCCGAACCCCAGGCTTTGCCCAATGAGCGTGCGCTCACTCGCGAACACTGGGATGTGCTGGACGGATTGCTGCAGGAGACGGCGACGACCGAGGCTCGCAAGCGCGTGCACCGAGCGGTGCGATGGATCTCGATGACCGGCTTGCGCCTGGGCGAGATCACGAAGGCGACCTGCGGGGACCTGAGCCGACCCGCCTCGACTTCATCCGATCCGAATGGCGCCGCGGAACCGCATCGTTCAGGCGATGCCGCCGGAATGGCTGATCCAGGATGGCAGCTTGCCATCCGCGGCCGGCAGGGCGAGAAGCGCAGCTTGGCGATTCCCGCCACCCTGGTCGAGGAGCTGTCGGCCGAGCTGAGCCGACACGGTTTCGAGCCCGAAGTGGATGCGGCGGGCAATCGCGATGTCGCATTGCTCGCCCGCTTCGAGGCACACCGCCCGAATTCCTCGATGCCTCCACCCGCGTGGTCGGCCTCCGGGCTGTATCAGGCGATCAAGGCGCTAACCGCGCAGGCTGCGGATCGCCTCGATGGCGAAGCTGCGGAGCAAATCAGGAAAGCAAGTACCCACTGGCTTCGCCACGGCCCCGGCCACCGGACGGACGACCGAGCCGGCGCGACGACCGGCCTCAGGCCGGCCGTGGATTGAACGCCTGCTGGATCGCCCGAACCTGGTCGTAGGCCTCGCGAATGACCGCCGTTACCTCGCTCTGGTTCAACACTTCCTCGAGGTCCAGGTTGCCCGAACCGGCCAGCCCCGGCGGATCGAACGGATTCGGCGTGGTTGCCATCAGGTTCGCCACCATCAAGGTATCGCCGAGCGTTTCGGGCGGCAGCTTGAGGTAGCCGCGCCACTGGCCTTCGATGGCTTGAGAGACCTCGTCCGGCACCTTCAACGCGGCCAGCAGCCGCCGGGTACCCACGGCCATGACTGAGGCGGAGGCTTCTTCCTGGCGGGCGGCATCCTGCGCCACCGCGGCCACCATGTTGCCGCCGGTCAGGTCGACCAGCTCGGTCGATTTCGACAGGATGTAGAAGCCGGCGATTTCATGGACGATGCCGGTGAAGAGGGCGGTTTCCGGCGGGTCCTTGGTGAAGCTGCGCGAGATGACCGCCGCGAGCGCCGCCACCTCGATGCTGTGCGCCCACAGTCGCGCGACCGTGGGGCCGTTGACGTTGGCCGCCTTGGCGGTCAGCTGGCCGACCATGACGGCGCCGGCCACCGCTTTCAGCATGTCCAGGCCGAGCAGGCCGAGCGCGACCTTGACGCTGGTCACCGCGCCGTCGTCGTTCGGACGCTTGTAGGCGGCGCTGTTCGCCATCGCGACCATCTTGGCGGCGACCAGCGGCTCGTTGTGTACCAGCTTGACCGCATCTTCGATCGTGCAATCGTCCCGGCTGGCACGGTCGATGAGCCGGACCAGGCCGGCCGAGGAGGTGAGGAAGGTCAGCGGCTCGTCCTGGAGCCCCGCAAACAGGCGGTCGTGAAGCGGGTTCGAAGTCGACGGTCGATGCTGGAGCTGCATGGTCTCGATGGATCAGGTCTTGGAGCCGTTGATTGACTTGCCTAAAGCCGACCCACCCCCCTTTGTCCGCGAGCGTCTCAGCAAGTGCGCCAGCATAAAGGGAATTGGCCCGGGAAATCCCCTCCGCTGCCGCTCGACTTGTCTCGGCCGGTGACGCTCGGGTCGGGTCCGCAAGTGCCGACGACGGATGGGGATGGAGCTGCCCGCGGCTGGCTGTAGGACCGCTCCGGGGGGAAGTACGCGCGATGGGCGCACCTGGATTCGGCAGGTTCCGTGCTCAAGTCCGATGCTTCCATCAACGACTCGATTTCTCGCATGAATTCCACTTTCTTCAAGCCCGCCGGCGCACTGGCCTTGGCCGCGGCGCTAGGCCTCGCCGGTTGCGGCAGCATGACCGGCTCGACTTCCGGCTCGACGACCACCGCCGCCAACACGCCCGAACCCACCGTGCTGCTGGTCCCGGTCCAGATCACCGACCCCGCCCTCCGCTCGGGTTGCTGGGCGCAGTTCTATTCGAAGCGCGAGTTCCAGGGCGACATGCTGACCCTGGTCGGCCCGGCGCAGGTGATGAGCATGGACAACGGAACGGCCCGCCAGCTGAAGCGCGAGATCGACAGCGTCTCGGTCGGTCCGAAGGCCACGCTCGAGGTGTATGAGCATGCAATGTTCAGGGATCGCAAGGTGAGCTTCCCGCCGAACAGCCGCGAGGGCGGGCTGATCCGCAAGCTTGGCTTCGGCGGCCGCATCGAGGCGATGAAGCTGAGCTGCAACGGCTGATCGCGGCGAGGGTCTCGGCTGCGCGAGCCGAGACCTCTTCAATCGGCTGAAGGTGCCAGGCGCCCGGGGTGCGCGTAAACCATCCGTGCGCGCCGGCGCGCGAAGCCGATCAAGGTCAATCCGGATCGCTCCGCGGCCTGGATCGCCATCGTGGTCGGTGCCGCCAAGGCCGCCAGGGCCCGCACCCCGATCGCGGCGGTCTTGTGCACCATCTCGTAGCTGGCCCGACTGGTCACCAGCAAGAAACCGCCGGTGCCGTCGATCCGGCCGGCTGCCATGGCGCCCGCCAGCTTGTCGAGGGCGTTGTGCCGGCCGACGTCCTCGCGGATCAGCTGCAGCTCCCCACACCAATCGGCGAAGCCGGCCGCATGCGTCGCGCCGGTCGCGCGGTGCAGGCCCTGCCGCTGGTCGAGCTGCGAGAAGGCAAGATCCACCGCGCCGGCCGACAGCCGCCCGCCGGTGGCGACATCGCGAATGGGCTGCACCGCCTGGGCCAGGCTTTCGACGCCGCACAAGCCGCAGCCGGTGCGGCCGGCCAACGCGCGCCGCCGCTCTTTCAGCGCGGCGATGCGCGAGGCCGCGATCTCGATCCGCAACTCGATGCCATTGCAGGTCTCGACCGGCTCGATGTCGCGGATCTCTTCCGCGCTGGTGACGATGCCTTCGGTCAGGCTGAACCCGCGCGCGAAATCCTCCAGGTCCGAGGGCGAGGCCAGCATCACGGCATGCGAGATGCCGTTGTAGACCATCGCCACCGGTACTTCGTCCGCGACCTGGTCGTCCACGATGAAGGGTTCGCCTTCGTCGCTGAAACGGGTCGCCCGACAGGCGCCGAGCGACCGCAGCTCGGCCGCCGGATGCGGCATCTCCAGCTCAGACAGCACGGCTCGTCTCCGCGGCCTTGAGCCGCACCGGAATCGCCTTCGAGGCCGGTACCTTGCTCTGTTCGGCGTGATGGGCGAGCGGCACCAGCGGATTGCATTCGGGGTAGTAGCCGGCGGCGCATCCCGGCGGGATGTCGTAGGGCGTGACCCGGAGGCTCGTCACCTCGCGACGAATGCCGTCGTCCACCGCGGTGCAGACATCGACCAGGCTGCCTTCCGCGAAGCCGAGCCGTGCCATGTCGCCGCGATTGAGCAGGATCACGCGCCGAGTCCCGTAGATGCCGCGAAAGCGATCGTCCAGGCTGTAGACCGTGGTGTTGAACTGGTCGTCGCTGCGCAGGGTCATGAGCCGCAGCACGTCGGGGCCGGTCTCGGGCGTGTCGGGGTCGGCGACCAGCGTCTCGTAGCCCTTGAAGTTGGCCTTGCCGGTCGGCGTCTTCCACTGCCGGTCCCGGGCCGCCAGGGGCCGATGAAAGCCGCCCGGCGCCTTGAGCCGCTCGTTGAAGTCATGAAAGATCGTCGGGAAGGCCAGCGCGATCTGGCGCCGCACCAGCCCATAGTCGCCCACCCAGGCATCCCACGGCACCTGGGGGTTGGCCGCCAGCGTGGCCTTGGCGATGCCGGCGACGATCGCCGGTTCGGACAGCAGCGTCGAAGCCGCCGGTTCGGCAACGCCGCGCGAGGCATGCATCACGCCGGTCGAATCCTCCATCGCCACGATCTGCTCGCCGCCCGCCTGCCGGTCGATCTCGATACGGCCGAGGCAGGGCAGGAGGTACGACACCTCGCCATGCACCAGGTGGCTGCGATTGAGCTTGGTCGCGATGTTCACCGTCAGGCGCAGCCGCTTCCAGGCCGGCTCCAGCCGCTCCGAATCCGGTATGGCACGGATGAAGTTGCCGCCGAGCGCGACGAAGGCCTTGACCTTGCCGGCCAGCACGGCTTCGCAGGCCTCCACCGTGTTGAGCCCCTTCTTGCGCGGCGGCTCGAAGCCGTACAGCTCGGCCAGCTTGTCGAGCGGCGCGAGTTCGGGCTTCTCGGTGATGCCGACGGTGCGCTGGCCCTGCACGTTCGAGTGGCCGCGCACCGGGCAGATGCCGGCGCCCTCGCGACCGATATGCCCGCCGAGCAGCAGCAGGTTCGACAGCATCTGCACGTTGGCCACGCCCTTGCGATGCTGGGTCAGCCCCATGCCGTAGATGCCGATCACCGCGCGGGACTTCGCGAAGGTGAGCGCGGCCTGTTCGATCGCACGCCGCACGAGCCCCGATTCCGCCTCGATCGACGGCCAGCCGGTCGCCCGCATGGCCTTCGCGAAGTCCTCGAAGCCGTGGGTGTGCTCGTCGATGAAGCCGGTGTCGAGCACTGGCGGCCGGCCCTCGGCGAGGGCGCGGTCGTTCGCCTCGATGAGCGCCTTGCACAAGCCGGCGAGCACGGCCAGGTCTCCGCCGTTCTTCAGCTGCAGGTACTGGGTGCTGATGTCGGTGTCTGCCGGCGTCAGCATCTCGATCGGAGACTGCGGATTGGCAAAGGTCTCGAGCCCGCGTTCGCGCAGGGGATTGAAGGTGACGATCTTCGCGCCGCGCTTGCGCGCATCCTGCAGCTGGTGAAGCATGCGCGGGCTGCTGACGCCGGTGTTCTGGCCGAAGATGAAGATCGCATCGCAATGCTCGAAGTCGTCGAGCGTGACGGTGCCCACCGGCACCCCGATGGTCTCCGGCAAGGCCGAAGAGGTGCTTTCGTGGCACATGTTCGAGCTGTCCGGCAGATTGTTGTTGCCGTAGAGCCGCGCCAGCAGCTGGTACATGTAGCTGGTCTCGAGCGAGGCCCGGCCGGAGGCGTAGAACACCGCGGACTCCGGGTCTTGCGCCTGGATCGCCTTCAGCTCGGCGCCGATGCCGGCGAAGGCTTCGTCCCAGCCGACTTCCAGGTAGCGGTCGCTTTCGGCGTCCCACTTCATCGGCACCGTGAGCCGGCCGCCTTCCTCCAGCGCGTGGTCGCTCCAGTCGAGGAGGCTGGTCACCGTGTGTCGTTCGAAGAACGACGCCGGCAGCCGCTTGGCGGTCAGTTCCCAGGCCGTGGCCTTGGCGCCGTTCTCGCAGAACTCGGCCGTGTGAGGCACCGCCGGCTTGGCCCAGGCGCAGCTCACGCACATGAAGCCGTCCGGCTTGTTCTGCTTCCAGAGCGCCTCGGCGCCCAGGATGGGGATGCGTTCGCGCAGCAGGTAGCTGCCGACCGCCTTGATGGAGCCCCAGCCGCCGGCGGCATGGGTGTACGGGTCAAATCGGGGTTTCTCGCTCACGGCAAAGCACCTTGACTGGAAGTGGATGCCCTCACGGTAGAACCGCGATGCGCGCCAGGCGTCAGCATTGGAGGACGGGCTGCGTCGGACAGCGACATATCGACGCGCGGCGCATCGGGTGGCAGGCTCGGTGCCGGCGCGGCCGATCGGGCCGGGCCTTTCTCCTTGTGCAGCGAAGATCGCAACCATGCCTCTCGACCTCCCGTCCCATCCCTTGCGCCCGATGCGGCAGCTGCGCCTTCGGGCCGTCACCTTTCGTGCGCTCGCCTCGATCGTCGCCTGCGCGGCCACGGTTTCGATCCTGGGCGGCTGTGCCGCGCCGAATCCTGCTTCGGCGGGACTGGCGCCGCCCCCAGCCACGCCGTTGGAACCCACCTCGGCATCCATCGACGAAGGCTTCGCCGCCTGGCTGGCCGACTTCCGCGCCCGGGCGCTCTCGGAAGGCATTCGCGAAACCACGCTCCGCAGCTCGCTCGATCGTGCCCGCCACCTGCCGGAGGTGGTCGAGCGCGATCGCTCCCAACCCGAATTCACGCGCACGCCGTGGGCCTACCTCGACAGCGCGGTCAGCCCGCAGCGCGTCTCGCGCGGCCTCGAAAAGCTGGGGCAGGTGCGGCCCGATGCCGAAGCAGCGTCGTCGCGATACGGCGTGCCGCCGGAGATCCTGGTCGCGATCTGGGGCATGGAAAGCAATTACGGCAGCAACTACGGCAGCACGCCGACGGTCGATGCGCTGGCCACGCTCGGCTTCGACGGCCGCCGCGCGGATTGGGCGCGGCGCGAATTGCTGGCGGCGCTCCGGATCCTCGACCAGGGGGATATCGAGCCGGAGCGCATGGTCGGCTCCTGGGCCGGTGCCATGGGCCAGACCCAGTTCCTGCCGTCCAACTTCCTGGCCTATGCGGTCGATGCCGATGGCGATCGGCGCCGCGACATCTGGGGCAGCCTTCCGGACGTGATGGCCTCGACCGCCAATTTCCTGGCCCGCTCCGGATGGAAGCCGGGCGAGGCCTGGGGTGTCGAGGTGATGCTTCCGGCCGGCTTCGACCCGGGGCGCGCCGACCCCGCGCTTCGACAGGCCGCCGCTCAGTGGGCGGGCGAGGGCGTGCAAGGCGTGGATTCGCAACCGTTGCCAAGCCTCGGGGATGCCGAGCTGCTGCTGCCCGCCGGCGCGCGAGGCCCGGCCTTCCTCGTCGGCAACAACTTTCGAACGCTGCTGCGCTACAACAACTCGACCAGCTACGCGCTCGCGGTCGGGCTCCTGTCGCAACGCCTTGCCGGCGGCGCCGAAGTTCGCGCAGCCTGGCCGCGGGACCTGGCGCCGCTCGGCCGCAGCCAGGTGCTGGCGCTGCAGACGCTCCTGAACCAGCGCGGCTTCGACAGCGGCATGCCGGATGGTCTCTTGGGCCCGGCGACGCGCGATGCCGTGCGCCGCTACCAGCGCAGCCGCGGCCTGCCGCCGGACGGCTATCCGACCGAGCCATTGCTGCAGCAGCTGCGCTAGGCGTCGCCGCGCGCTCAGCCCAGGTGTCCGCTCGCCAGCGCCGCGGCGGCGGACCGGGTCTCGACGCCGAGCTTCTCGAAGATGTGCTCCAGGTGCTTGTTCACGGTGCGAGGACTGGTGCCGAGGATCTCGCCGATGTCCCGATTGGTCTTGCCCTTGGCGAGCCATGACAGCACCTCGGTCTCGCGCGGCGTCAAGGCCGCCTCGGTCAGCCGGCTCGATCCGCCCCGTGCATCCGGTGCGTCCGGTGCGTCCGGTGCCAGGGCCAGCAGCAGCATGGTTTCGCCGAGGGTGGCCTGGCCGAGGTTGCGCACCGAGAGCCGCGCGCCGGCAGCGGTGTTCACATGCAGCATCGCGCCGGGCGCGAGCCCGGCCTGCAGCGTGGCCGGCAGGTGACCCGGCGCGGCCGGCGTGCCCAGCGCCTGCAGCCAGAGCGCCGCCTGCGGCGAGCGCCAGGCGATCCGGCCGTGCCCGTCGACGAACACCACGCCCATGCCGGCGACGTCGACCGCATCGCGCGCCATCCGGGTGATGCGCGCGTTGCGGGTATGGGTGTGCAGCCGCGCCAGCACCTCCTGACTCCGGATCGGCTTGATCACGTAGTCGACGCCGCCGCTCGAGAAGCCCTCGACCACGTCCTGCGATTCGGACATGCCGGTCATGAAGAGCACCGGGATGTGGGCGAGCGCCGGGTTGGCCTTGATCCGCCGGCAGGTCTCGAAGCCGGACAGGCCCGGCATCATGCCGTCGAGCAGGATCGCGTCCGGCACCACCAGCTCCAGCCGCTGCAGCGCCGATTCGCCATCGGCCGCGACCAGCACGGTGTAGCCGCTCGCCTCCAGCGTGTCGCAGAGCATGCCGAGGCTGCTGGGCGCGTCGTCGACGACCAGCACCACCGGGCGTTCGGTTTCAGGGTTGGGTTGCATGGGTGTCCTCTGCAAGATGTCGCTTGAATGCATCCAGGTCGAAGCGCGCGAGCAGGGCGCGCAGGTGGGTGCAGGTGGCCGCCAGCTCCGGCTCGGCCTGGGCCAGCCGGTCGACGGCCTGCTGCAGCCCGCGCACATGGCCGACCTGCACCAGTCGCATCAGCTCCAGGCGAGCTTCTTCCGGCAGCCGGCGCCAGTCCGGTTGGAGCTCGGCCGTGGCCGCGGCGGTCGGTGGTGCGCCCTGCTGCAGCCACTGCAGGCCCAGGTGGCGCTCCAGCATCGCGGTGAGCTCGGACTCGATCACCGGCTTGCCGACGAAGCCCTGGCAGTCGGCTTCGCGCAGCCTCGCGGCCTGGTTCTCGAACACGTTGGCCGAGACGATCACGATCGGCAGCGAGAAGCCGGCCTCGCGCACCCGGGCCGCGGTCTGCCATCCGTCCATGTCGTCCATGCTCAGGTCGAGCAGGATCGCGGACGGCAGCTCGGCCCGGAGGCTCTCGAGGCATTCGGTGCCGCTCGCGGCCTCGCGCACGTCGAAGCCGAGCGGCACCAGCATGCCGGCCAGCATCTGGCGCTGCACCGGCTGGTCGTCCACCACCAGCAGCGTTCGGCGCGGGCCGAAGTAGCCGGAGATGGCGCGCTGCACCTCGACCTGCGGCCCCGGGTCGGCGATCTGCCGGAGGTAGACCCGCACGCTGAAGGTGCTGCCGCTTTCGGAGCTGCTCGAAAGCCGCAGCTCGCCGCCCATCAGCGAGGTCAGGAGGCCGGTGATCGTGAGGCCGAGCCCGGTGCCCGGCTCGCCGCCGTGCCGGCGACCGGCGGCGCCGCGTTCGAAGGGCAGGAAGATGCGTTGCTGGTCTTGCGCCGCCACGCCGATGCCGGTGTCGATCACGTCGAAACGCAGCACCTGGTTGCGCGCATCGACATGCAGCGTGACCGTGCCCGCGTCGGTGAAGCGCACCGCGTTGCCGAGCAGGTTGATCAGGATCTGCCGCAGCCGCTTGGCGTCCGCCTGCACCCAGTCCGGCACCCGCCCGCTCGCGGAATACACGAAGGCCAGCCCTTTTGCCTCGGCCTGCGGACGCACCATCCGCACCACCTGGTCGAGGAAGGCGGGCAGCGCCAGCGGCATCGGCTCCAGCTGCAGCCGGCCGGCTTCGATCCGGGCCAGGTCGAGCAGGCCGTCGATCAGGCCCAGCATGTGTTCGCCGCTCTTGTGGATGGTCTGCACCGCGGCGCGGGGCGGCGGGCGTGCCGCGTCGTCGTCCTTGAGCAGGATCTGCGAATAGCCGAGGATGCTGTTGAGCGGCGTGCGCAGCTCGTGCGCCATGCCGGCGACGTAGCGGGTCTTGGCCAGGTTGGCGGATTCGGCGGCTTCCTTGGCGCTCTGCAGCGCCGCATCGGTGCGGCGGTGGGCCTCGATCTCGACCGTGAGCAGGTGGTTGTGGCGGTTCGATTCCTCCTGCGCCATCTTGCGGCTTTCGCTGCCCAGCACGATCCACCAGGCGGCCACCGCGGCCACCATCGACAAGAGCGCGAACACCTTGAGGAACGGCGCCTGCAGGAAGATGCCGGTGGCGGTCGGGGCCAGCAACCCCTCCTGCGCGTACACGATGCCCATCACCGTGGCGAGCAGTGCGACCAGCGACGCCGCGACCAAGAGGTAATGCGCGACCCGAAAGTTCAGCCGCAGCGCCAGCCGCTCCGGCAGCAGCGCGCGCAGCCAGACGCCGATCTGCTCCGAGGCGCGCGAATCCTTCTTGCAGGCATCGTGGCAGCGCGATTCGAGCGTGCAGCAGAGCGAGCAGATCGGCGCGCTGTAGGCCGGGCAATAGGCCATGTCCTCCGACTCGAAGCCGTTGTCGCAGACCGAGCAGCGCACCTGCTCGCCCGGCGTCCAGCGCTGCAGGTCGGTGCGGGCCAGGTAGTAGCGGCCGCGGGTGCGCCAGGCCATCAGCGGCGACACCACCAGCGCGGTCGACAGTGCGATGAAGGGCGAGAAGGACTCGGCCCAGCGGCCGAGCAGCCCGGCGTAGGCGATCATCGCGAGCGTCGCGGCCACCAGCATCGACACCAGCCCGACCGGGTTGATGTCGTAGAGATGGGCCCGCTTGAACTCGATCGAGCGCGGGCTCCAGCCGAGCGGCTTGTTGATCACCAGGTCGGCCACCAGCGCGCCGACCCAGGCGATCGCGATGTTGCTGTAGAGCCCCAGCACCTTCTCGAGCGCGGTGAAGACGCCGAGCGTCATCAGGAGCATCGCGATCAGCACGTTGAAGACTAGCCACACCACCCGGCCCGGATGGCTGTGGGTGAGCCGCGCGAAGAAGTTCGACCAGGCGAGCGAGCCGGCGTAGGCGTTGGTGAGGTTGATCTTCATCTGCGAGATCACGACGAAGAGCGTGGTGATGGCGAGCACCCAGGCCGGGTCGTCGAACACGTAGCCGAAGCCCGCCAGGTACATGCGGGTCGGTTCGATCGCATGCTCGGGCTTGATCTCGTGCTGCAGCGCCAGGAAGGCGAGAAAGGCGCCGCCCAGCATCTTGAGCATGCCGGGCACGATCCAGCCCGGGCCCGCGATCAGCACCGCCGCCCACCAGCGGCGCCGGTTGGCGACCGTCTTCTCGGGCAGGAAGCGCAGGTAGTCGACCTGTTCGCCGATCTGCACCACCAGCGAGAAGGCCACCGTGGCGCCGGCGCCGAACATCAGCGGGCTGAATTCGTTGGAGCCCGAGATCCGGCCGACCAGCCCGGTGAAGTCGGCGAAGGCCTGAGGATTGGCGATCGCCACCGCGATGAAGGGGCAGACGAAGAGCAGCAGCCAGATCGGCTGGGTCCACAGCTGCAGGCTGGAGATCATCGTGATGCCGCGCATCACCAGCGGGATGATCGCGAGCGAGGACACCAGGTAGCAGGTCCAGAGCGGCCAGTCGAAGAACATCTGCAGCGCGAGCGCCAGGATCGCCGCCTCGAGCGCGAAGAAGATGAAGGTGAAGCTCGCGTAGATCAGTGAAGTGAGGGTCGAGCCCAGGTAGCCGAAACCGGCGCCGCGGGTGAGGAGGTCCATGTCGACGCCGTACTTGGCGGCGTAGTAGCAGATCGGCAGGCCGGTGAGAAAGGTCACGATGCCCACCACCAGGATCGCCCAGAGCGCATTCTCGAAACCGTAGCTCAGCGCGATCGCGCCGCCGATCGCCTCCAGCGCCAGGAACGAGGTCGCGCCGAAGGCGGCGTTGCCGACCCGGAACTCCGACCACTTGCGAAAGCTCCGCGGCGTGTAGCGCAGCGCGTAGTCCTCCAGCGTCTCGTTCGAGACCCAGGTGTTGTAGTCGCGCCGGATCCGGAAGATCTTCTGGCCGGTCACGGGGGAGCTGGCGGGCGGCATGGAATCCGTTCGTTCGGAAGTGGTTGCCGATGCCTTTGCAAGAAGCGCTCCTTGTCCGTCGCCAAGCCCGCCGAGAGCACGGCCGCGAGCAACGCCGCGAGGACCGGAAGTCAGAGGGCAGGGCGGCCAGTCTGACCGCGGCAAGCCGATCGGGCGCTACGTTGATTGACGTATTCGGCGAAGCGGTCGGCGTTCCTAGAGTGCAGGTCATCGGCGCCGTCCGACCGCCTCGCTGCACAGCGCTGGTGCATCGGCCGACCGGCGGCGCCGCCCGACTTTCAACCCCAGCCTGGAGATTCCGCCATGTCACGAGATCAGCAAGACCCCTCGTTCGAAGCCTCGCCCGAACGCATCGCGCTGCAACGCCGCCGCCTGCTGCAAGGCGCCGCCGCGCTGCCCATGATGGGGCTTGGCGGACTCGCCTTCGGCCAGCAGTTCCCGACCGCCAAGGTCAACACCACCAAGCTCGCGGTCACCGACACCGAGGTCACGGTCGGCCAGCTGCATTCGAGCAGCGGCACCATGGCGATCTCGGAAACCGGCTCGATCCAGGCCGAGCAGCTCGCCATCGACGAGATCAACGCGATGGGCGGCATCCTTGGCCGCAAGATCAAGGTGATCAAGGAAGACGGCGCCTCCGACTGGCCGACCTTCGCCGAGAAGTCGAAGAAGCTCCTGGTCAACGACCACTGCGCGGCGGTGTTCGGCTGCTGGACCTCGGCCTCGCGCAAGGCGGTGCTGCCGGTGTTCGAGAAGGAGAACGGTCTCCTGTACTACCCGACCTTCTACGAAGGCCTGGAGCAGAGCAAGAACGTGTTCTACACCGGCCAAGAGGCCACGCAGCAGATCATCTGGGGCCTCGACTGGGGCGCCAAGGAGAAGAAGGCCAAGACCTTCTTCCTGGTCGGCTCCGACTACATCTGGCCGCGTACCTCCATGAAGATCGCGCGCAAGCACATCGAGAACTTCCAGAAGGGCTCGGTCAAGGGCGAGGAGTACTACCCGCTGGGCCACACCAACTTCAACTCGCTGATCAACAAGATCAAGGTCGCCAAGCCGGACTGCATTTTCGCGGCGGTGGTGGGCGGCTCCAACGTCGCCTTCTACAAGCAGCTGAAGGCCGCCGGCATCACCGGCGACAAGCAGTTCCTCTTGACCCTGGCGGTGACCGAGGACGAGATGACCGGCGTCGGCGGCGAGAACTTCGCCGGCTTCTATTCGTCGATGAAGTACTTCCAGACCCTGCCGAACGACAACAACAAGAAGTTCGTTGCCGCCTTCAAGGCCAAGTACGGCAAGGACGCGGTGATCGGCGACGTGACCCAGGCCGGCTATCTCGGCCCCTGGCTCTGGAAGGCCGCGGTCGAGAAGGCCGGCAGCTTCGACGTCGACAAGGTGGTGGCCGCATCGCCCGGCATCGAGCTCAAGACCGCGCCCGAAGGCTACGTGAAGCTGGACGCCAACCATCACCTCTGGAGCAAGGCCCGCATCGGGCAGGGCATGCCGGACGGCAGCTTCAAGGTGGTGGCCGAGTCGGCCGAGCTGATCAAGCCCGATCCGTTCCCCAAGGGATATCAATAGCTCGCCCCCAGGCTGCGCTCACTTCGTGTGCTTCGCCTACCCCCTACCGGGGGCAACACCTGCGGCCCGGCGGAGCCGGTTCCGCGGGGTCACTGGACTCGCCCCCAGGGCTTCGCTCACTTCGTGTGCTTTGCCTACCCCCTACCGGGGGCAGCACCTGCGGCCCGGCGGAGCCGGTTCCGCGGTGTTCTGGACAGGGCCCGCCGCAGCTTTAGCTCGCTCGCTTTTGACAAGGTCGTGACATGACGCTTTCGGAAATGATGAACATCGGCCTGATGCAGGGCTTCGCGGGGCTGAGCCTGTTCGCGGTGTTGCTGCTGATGGGGCTTGGGCTCGCGATCATCTTCGGGCAGATGGGCGTGATCAACATGGCGCATGGCGAGTTCATGACCATCGGCGCCTACACCATCTACATGGCGGCGCGCACCACCGAGCATCTGGCGCCGTCGCTCATGCCCTATTACTTTCCGGTCGCGATCGCGCTGGCCTTCGGGCTCGCCTTCGTCGCCGGCTGGATCGTCGAATGGGCGCTGATCCGCCACCTGTACAAGCGGCCGCTCGACACGCTCTTGGCCACCTTCGGCATCAGCCTGGGCCTGCAGCAGATCTTTCGCACCTTCATCGGGCCGAAGGAAGTGAGCCCGACATTGCCGGATTGGCTGATGGGCTCCTGGGCGCCCTCCGAGGGGCTCGACATCCCGATCAACGGCCTCTTCGTGCTGGCGCTCACCGCGCTGGTCACGCTCGGCGTGCTGCTGGCGCTGCATCGCAGCCGCTGGGGCCTGCGGGTGCGCGCCACCGTCGCCAACCGGGTGATGGCGAACGCCACCGGCATCGACACCCGCAAGACCGACCGGCTGACCTTCGCGATCGGCTGCGGCATCGCGGGCGTCGCCGGCGCCGCCTTCACCACCATCGGCTCGACCGGGCCGACCTCCGGCTCGCTCTACATCGTGGACGCCTTCCTGGTGGTCACCTTCGGCGGAGCGGCCAGCCTGCTCGGCACGGTGGTGTCGGCCTTCGGCATCGCGCAGACCCAGTCGATCTCCGAATTCTTCATCACCGGCTCGATGGCCAAGGTGCTGACGCTCTCGCTCATCGTGCTGATCCTCATGGTCCGGCCGCAGGGACTCTTCGCCTCGAAGGTCCGCCGCTGAATCGCCGAAACGCCGAATCGCCGAAATCTCTCGCTCCACTCATGAACACGATCAAGTCCCTCGTCAAGCGCTACCAGCTCGGCGGCCTCGTGCTGCTGGCGCTGCTGCTGGTCGTCGTGCTGCCGCTCACGCTCGACATCTTCCGGCTCAACCTGGTCGGCAAGTACCTGACCTATGCCTTCGTCGCGGTCGGCCTGGTGATGGTCTGGGGCTACGGCGGCGTGCTGAGCCTCGGCCAGGGCGTCTTCTTCGGCCTCGGCGGCTATGCGATGGCGATGTTCCTGAAGCTCGAAGCCTCGGACCCGGAGACCACCAAGATCCAGTCGACGCCCGGCATCCCGGACTTCATGGACTGGAACCAGATCACGCAGCTGCCGCTGATGTGGCTGCCCTTCAAGAGCCTCACGCTCACGCTGCTGCTGGTGGTGGCGGTGCCCACGGTTCTCGCCTGGATCATCAGCTTCGCGATGTTCAAGCGGCGGGTCGGCGGGGTGTACTTCGCGATCATCACGCAGGCGGTCGCGCTGATCGTCACCGTGCTCATCATCGGCCAGCAGGGCTACACCGGCGGGGTCAACGGCATGACCGACCTCAAGACCCTGCTGGGCTGGGACACCCGCACCGACAGCGCCAAGTACATCCTCTACTTCGTCTGCGTCGGGCTGCTGCTCGCCAGCATCGTGCTGTGCCGGTGGATCCAGACCAGCAAGCTCGGCACCCTGCTGCTCGCGATGCGCGACAAGGAAGACCGGGTGCGCTTCTCCGGCTACGACGTGTCGAACTTCCGGGTTTTCACCTTCTGCCTGGCGGCTGCGCTGTCGGGCATCGGCGGCGCGCTCTTCTCGCTCCAGGTCGGCTTCATGTCGCCCAGCTTCGTCGGCATCGTGCCCTCGATCGAGATGGTGATCTTCGCCGCGGTCGGCGGCCGCATGAGCCTGGTCGGCGCGGTGTACGGAACGCTCCTGGTGAATGCCGGCAAGACGCTGTTCTCAGAAAGCTTTCCGGACCTGTGGCTGTTCCTGATGGCCGCGCTCTTCATCGGCGTGACCATGGCTTTCCCGATGGGGCTCGCCGGGCTGTGGGAGGACAACGTCAAGCCCTGGTGGCGGCGCCGCCAGCTGGAGCGCCGGACCCATGCCGCGCGGCTCGCGGCGGCCCAGGCGGCGTATCCCGAGCTGCCGGCCGCGGCACATCCCGCGCCACCCGCGGCACCGACCGCGCCCGAAGCCAACGCCTACGGCGCACCGTTGCCGGACGGCGTCGGCCGCCAGGGCGCCTGACCCGCCCACCGGAGCGATACCGCATGAGCAGCAACACCGACTTCGCCCTCGCGGTGGAAGACCTCACCGTCTCCTTCGACGGCTTCAAGGCCATCGAGGACCTGACCCTCTACATCGACCGCAACGAGCTGCGGGTGATCATCGGCCCGAACGGCGCCGGCAAGACCACGCTGCTCGACCTGATCTGCGGCAAGACCAAGGCCAGCGCCGGCAGCATCAAGTTCAAGAACACCGAGCTCACCCGGATGGCCGAGCACAAGCGGGTGCGGCTGGGCATCGGGCGCAAGTTCCAGACGCCGTCGATCTACGAGAACCTCACCGTGTTCCAGAACCTGGAGGTGTCGTTTCCGGCCGGCCGGTCGGTGCTGGGTGCGCTCGCCTTCCGCTGCACCGACGAGGTCAAGGCCCGGGTGCAGGTGGTGGCCGAGGACATCTGGCTCGCGGACAAGCTCGAGACCGAGGCCGGGCTGCTTTCGCATGGCCAGAAGCAATGGCTCGAGATCGGCATGCTGCTGATGCAGGACCCCGAGCTCCTGATGCTGGACGAGCCGATCGCCGGCATGAGCGCCCGCGAACGCGAGCTGACCGCCGACCTGCTCAAGCGCATCTGCGTGAACCGGGCGGTGATCGTGATCGAGCACGACATGGATTTCGTCAAGCAGATCGCGCACAAGGTCACCGTGATGCACCAGGGAAAGATCCTGGCCGAAGGATCGATGGACGGGGTGCAGAACGATCCGCGCGTGATCGACGTCTACCTCGGCCACTGAAGGAGCGCTGCGATGCTGAACGTCACCGACCTGCATGTCGCCTACGGCCAGAGCGAGGCGCTGCACGGCATCTCGTTCGAGGCCGGGGCCAACGAGACCGTGGCCATCATGGGCCGCAACGGCATGGGCAAGACCACCTTGTTCAAGAGCCTGATCGGCATCCTTCCGACCCGCAGCGGCCGGATCGAGGTGGCCGGGCAGGACCTGACCCGGATGGAGAGCTTTCGCCGGGTGGCCAAGGGCATCGCCTACGTGCCGCAGGGCCGCATGATCTTCCCGAGCCTCACCGTGGAGGAAAACATCCAGACCGGGCTCGAGAACTCCGCCACCCGCCGCATTCCGGAAGACATCTACGCGCTCTTCCCGGTGCTCTGGGACATGAAGCGGCGCAAGGGCGGCAACCTGTCCGGCGGCCAGCAGCAGCAGCTGGCCATCGCGCGTGCGCTCGTGACCGAGCCCAAGGTGCTGCTGCTGGACGAGCCGACCGAGGGCATCCAGCCTTCGATCATCAAGGACATCGCCCGGGCGCTCAACGAGATCAGGAAGCGCAAGGGCATCACGATCGTGGTCTCCGAGCAGGTGCTGAGCTTCGCGCTCGACGTCGCCGATCGCCTCTTCGTGATCGAGGGCGGCCGGCTGGTGCACGAGACCGCGCGCGACAAGACCGACGTCAACCACATCAAGACCTATCTCTCCGTCTAACCATCCCTCCTGGAGCCCAAGCCCATGACCGACACCCTGATCAAGGTCGACCTGACCCAGTCGCCCACCGACAACGAGATGATCCACAACCGCTGGCATCCGGACATCCCGATGGCCTGCTGGGTCGACCCGGGCGACGACTTCATCCTCGAGACCTTCGACTGGACCGGCGGCTTCATCAAGAACAACGACAGCGCGGACGACGTGCGGGACATCGACCTCACCACCGTGCACTACCTGTCGGGTCCGGTCGGCGTGAAGGGCGCGGAGCGCGGCGACCTGCTGGTCGTCGAGCTGCTGGACATCGGCGCCAAGCAGGACAGCCTGTGGGGCTTCAACGGCTTCTTCTCGAAGAAGAACGGCGGCGGCTTCCTGACCGAGCATTTCCCGCAGGCGCAGAAGTCGATCTGGGACTTCAAGGGCATGTTCGCGAGCTCGCGCCACATTCCGGGCGTCAACTTCGCCGGCCTCATCCATCCGGGCTTGATCGGCTGCCTGCCCGACAAGCCGATGCTCGACCTCTGGAACGCGCGCGAGCAGCAGCTGATCGACACCGACCCGAACGGCGGCCTCGCCAACCCGCCGTCGCCGGGCACCGCCCACATGGGCAAGCTCACCGGCGAGGCCAAGGCCCGCGCCGCCGCCGAGGGCGCGCGCACGGTGCCGCCGCGGGAGCATGGCGGCAACTGCGACATCAAGGACCTGTCGCGCGGCTCGAAGGTGTTCTTCCCGGTCTACGTGGATGGCGCGGGGCTTTCGGTCGGCGACCTGCACTTCAGCCAGGGCGATGGCGAGATCACCTTCTGCGGCGCGATCGAGATGGCCGGCTGGGTCCACATGAAGGTGACGCTCATCAAGGGCGGCATGGCCAAGTACGGCATCAAGAACCCGATCTTCAAGCCGAGCCCGATCGTTCCGCGCTACGACGACTACATCATCTTCGAGGGCATCTCGGTGGACGAGAGCGGCAAGCAGTACTACCTGGACGTCAACGTCGCCTACCGCCAGGCCTGCCTCAACGCGATCGAGTACCTGAAGAAGTTCGGCTACTCGGGCGCGCAGGCCTATTCGATCCTGGGCACCGCGCCGGTGCAGGGGCACATCAGCGGCGTGGTCGACGTGCCGAACGCCTGCGCCACGCTGTGGCTGCCGACCGGCATCTTCGACTTCGACATCAACCCGAATGCCAGCGGCCCGACGAAGTTCATCGACGGTTCGATCCAGATGCCGCTGTCGCCCGACCTCGTCTGAAGGCCGCCATCCGCATGCCGACCTACGACTATCGCTGCGCCGCCTGCGGCGGCTTCGATGCGCTTCGCCGCCTGGGCGAGCGCGACCTGCCTGCCGCTTGCCCGGCCTGTGGCGCCGAGTCGCCGAGGGTGATGAGCCCGGCACCGCTGCTCGCGCTGATGCCGGACGGCACCCGCCGCGCGATCGCCACCAACGAACGCGCGGCGCACGAACCGCGCCGCTCGGGCGACTACGCCCGGCTGAAGCATCCCTCGGGCTGCGGCTGCTGCAGCGGCGCGCGGCGCAGCGCGACCGTGACCGCGCCGAACGGCAACAAGGCCTTTCCTTCGAAACGGCCCTGGATGATCAGTCACTGACGAAAGTCAGCATCGGAAGCGAGCCCGGCAATGGCGTGGGCAGCGTGGGCGCTGGTGGCGGAGCGATTGGCGGCGTTGGTGCCGGGCGAGCGCGGGCCGGGCTGGCGCGAGATCGGCTGCCTTCGAGCAGCACCGGCAGCAGCACCCGCACGCTGCTCCGGTCGCGGTCCACGCCTTCCGCCTCGATGCGAAGGCCGAGGGTCCCGCGCCCGCTTTCGAGCAGCGCGGCGAACTCGCCGGCCGGCACGCGGCATCGATGACTGCCGGCGGTGCGGCTGCCGCAGCGGATCGGCGTGGCGGCTTCGCTCACGATCCGGCCGGACGGGTCGACCGCATAGGCGAACACGTCGACCCGGTTCAGCATGTCGGTGGCGGCGAAGTCGAGGCTGACCGCCAGGCCGGTGTCGAGCGCCCCGGCCAGGCAGCGCGGAGCGACGTCGGACACCACGAAGGGTGCGTCGTTGCTGAGATAGCGAATGCTCGCGGGATGGCTGCCGAGCGGATGGTGGGACGCAACCGGCGACTCTGTCTTTCCTTTCGTCTTGGCCTTCGCCTTAGCCTTTGCCTTTGCATTGCCCGTAGCGGCAGCGGCAGCGGCAGCAACGCTGCCGGCCTCGGAGCACCCGGCCGGGCCTGCGGCGAGCGAAGGGCCGGCGCAGGCGACGGCCAGCACGACAGGCAGCAGCGCAGCCAGGTTCCGGTTCCGGACGATCGACATGGAAAGGTCTCCTGGCGAACCATTCTGGCCGCATGCCCTGCTACGTCAATCAACGTATTCGGCAGCTTGCGGCGGCTTCGCAGAATGGCCGCATCCAACGGCAGCAAGAGGTTCGTTCCCATGATCCACGGCGATATTTCCAGCAGCAAGGACACGGTGGGCGTCGCCGTCGTCAACTACAAGATGCCGCGGCTCCACACCCGCGAGGAGGTGCTGAAGAACTGCAGGCAGATCGCCGACATGGTGGTCGGCATGAAGGCGGGCCTTCCGGGCATGGACCTGGTCGTGTTCCCGGAGTACAGCACCCACGGGATCATGTACGACGGCGCCGAGATGTACGAGAACGCGGCGAGCGTGCCCGGCTTCGAGACCGAGATCTTCGCCGCGGCCTGCCGCAAGGCCAAGGTGTGGGGCGTGTTCTCGCTGACCGGCGAGCGGCACGAGGAGCATCCGGACAAGGCGCCCTACAACACGCTCATCCTCATGAACGACCAGGGCGAGATCGTCCAGAAGTACCGCAAGATCATGCCGTGGGTGCCGATCGAGGGCTGGTATCCGGGCAACTGCACCTACGTGAGCGACGGCCCCAAAGGCATGAAGATCAGCCTCATCATCTGCGACGACGGCAACTATCCCGAGATCTGGCGCGACTGCGCGATGAAGGGCGCCGAGCTCATCATTCGCTGCCAGGGCTACATGTACCCGGCCAAGGAGCAGCAGATCCTGATCAGCAAGGCGATGGCCTTCGCCAACAACACCTACGTGGCGGTCGCCAATGCGGCCGGCTTCGATGGCGTCTATTCGTACTTCGGCCACTCGGCGCTGATCGGCTTCGATGGCCGCACGCTGGGCGAATGCGGCGAGGAGGAAATGGGCGTGCAGTATGCGGCGCTCAGCAAGAGCCTGATCCGCGACTTCCGCCGCAACGGCCAGTCGGAAAACCATCTCTTCAAGCTGGTACACCGCGGCTACACCGGGCTCATCAACTCGCGCGAGGGCGACAAGGGCGTGGCCGCCTGTCCGTACGACTTCTATGCGAAATGGATCGCCGACCCGGAGGGCACCCGCCGCATGGTGGAGTCGTTCACGCGCAGCACCGTCGGCACCGACGAGGCGCCGATCGAGGGCATCCCGAACCAGGACACCGCGTCCGCGCACCGGTGATGGCGACTGCGCTTCGCGGCGTGCCGGACGTGCCGGCCGATTCGATGCCCACGGATCCGCTCGCGGCCTGGCGCATCGACGCCGAGCCCTATTACCGTGCCGTCGCGGACGAGCTCGAATTGTTCGGGGCGGCCTACGCACAGCGCCTTCCGGTGATGCTGAAAGGCCCGACCGGCTGCGGCAAGACCCGCTTCGTCGAGCACATGGCCTGGCGGCTCGGACGCCCGCTCGTCACCGTGGCCTGCAACGAAGACACGAGCGCCGCCGACCTGGTCGGCCGCTGGGTGCTGGAGGCGGGCGAGACCCGCTGGCGGGACGGCCCGCTGACCCTGGCTGCACGCCACGGCGCGCTGTGCTACCTGGACGAAATCGTCGAGGCGCGGGCCGAGACGCTGGTGGTCATTCATCCGCTCACCGATTCGCGGCGCATGCTGCCGGTGGAGCGCCGCAACGAGCTGGTGCGGGCCCATCCGGATTTCGCGTTGATCGTGTCGTACAACCCGGCTGGCGGCACCGGGCTGCTGCGATCGTCGACCCGCCAGCGCTTCTGCGGCCTGGTCTTCGACTATCCGGCCGCGGAAGACGAGGCCGAGATCCTGATGCGCGAAAGCGGCATCGGCATCGAGCTGGCTTCGGCGCTGGTCGGGCTCGGCCGCCGCACCCGTCGGCTCGCGGGCAGCGGACTGGAAGAGGGCGCATCGACCCGCATGCTGGTGCGAGCGGCGGCGCTCGTGCGGGCCGGCGCCAGCCCGATCGCGGCCTGCCGCATGGCGCTGGTCGCACCGATGACCGACGATGCCAGCCTGCGCGAGGCGCTGGCCGCCGCGGTCGAGGCTTCGTTCTGAGCCAGACGGGCGAGCGCCGATGAACGCGATCCTCCGCCCGGACGCGCTGGCGCCGTCGGCTGCAAACGAATCCGGGGCAGCGTCTTCGCTCGCCGCGCCGCGGCCATCGCTGGCCGTCTGGCTTCGGCTGCTCTGGAACGTGGCGCCGCCCTTGCTGGCCGTACCCGAAGGCGAACCCTTCATCACCGAGGGCGGGCTGCACCTGCCGCCAGCACCCGCCGGAAGCTCCGGCGATTCGATCGCCGGCTGGCAGGGCGCGGCTTGCGCGCATGCGGCTGCCCACATCGTCTTTTCGCGCCGTGTCTTCTCGCGGCAGGGCGTGGCGCCGATCACGCAGGCGCTGCTCGGGCTGCTCGAAGATGCGAGGGTCGAGGCGCTGGCCTGCCGCGAGCTGCCGGGGCTTCGGCGGCTCTGGATGCCGTTCCACCTGGCGGGTCCGGCGGATGGCGACGATTTCCTCACGCTCATGCTGCGACTGTCCCGGGCACTTGCCGATCCCCTGTACGACGACCCGCATGCGTGGGTGCGGAAGGGCAGGGCGCGCTTCTACCTGGATGCCGATGGCGAGGTGCTGGCGCATGCCGCACCGGAGGCGATGCGCAGCCTGGCCTCGGCGCTGGGCAACGACATCGGCCAGATGCGGATGGCCTTCGATCTGCGCAGCTACAAGCCGGGCCCGAGCTACCGGGACGACAACCGTTGGCTGTGGATGGATTCGGCGGGAGCGTCGTCCGCCACCCCGTTGCCGGCGGCCTCGTCGGCTGCGCCGCAGTCCGGCACGGCGAACCAGTCGCCGCCGCAGCCGCTTTGTTGGCGCTATGCCGAGTGGGATCGGCTGATCGGGCGGCTTCGCCCGGACTGGTGCACGGTCCGACGGCGCGAGCCGGAGCCGGGGTCGGGGTCGGGGTC
>LR732703.1:1851387-1970024 GCA_902506565.1 Burkholderiales bacterium 8X
ACCGTACCCAATGACCCCCGCAACCCCCGCGCCAGCCAGCCGTCAATAGTTGTCCAGCACAGCCCCCGAAGAAGCACTTGAAGCATTGAAAGCGAACTTCGCCTGCACCCCCCGCGTGTAGCGAGGCGCCGGCGCCTTCCACCCTTCGCGACGCTTCGCCAATTCGGAGTCCGACACGTTCAGTTCCAGCTTCAGCTCGTGCGCATCGATCGTGATCGAATCGCCTTCCTGCACGAAGGCGATGGTTCCGCCAGCTGCCGCCTCGGGTGCGACATGCCCCACCACCATCCCCCAGGTGCCGCCGGAAAAGCGGCCGTCGGTGATCAAGCCCACGCTCTCGCCCAGCCCCGCGCCGATCAACGCGCCCGTCGGGGCCAGCATCTCCGGCATGCCGGGGCCGCCCTTGGGGCCGAGATAGCGCAGCACCATCACGTCGCCCGCGACGATCTTGCCGTCCAGGATCGCCTTCAAGGCGGATTGCTCGTCGTCGAACACGCGGGCCGGTCCGGTGATCACCGGGTTCTTCAGGCCGGTGATCTTGGCGACTGCGCCTTCGGGCGACAGGTTGCCCTTCAGGATCGCGAGATGGCCCTCGGCGTACATCGGCTGGTCGATCGTGCGGATCACGTCCTGGTCGGCGCGCGGCACCTCGGGCACGTCCTTCAGGACTTCCTCGATCGTCTGGCCGGTGATCGTCATGCAATCGCCGTGCAACAGGCCCGCCTTCAGCAACACCTTCATCACCTGCGGGATGCCGCCGGCCTGGTGCAGGTCCACCGCCAGGTACTTGCCACTCGGCTTCAGGTCGCACAGCACCGGCACCTTCTTGCGCATGCGCTCGAAATCGTCGATCGACCATTCGACTTCCGCGGCATGGGCGATTGCCAGGAAGTGCAGCACCGCGTTGGTCGAGCCGCCGGTGGCCATGATCACGGCCACCGCGTTCTCGATCGACTTGCGGGTCACGATGTCGCGCGGCTTCAGGTCCTTCTTGATCGCCTCGATCAGCACCTTGGCGGATTCGCGGGCCGAGTTCTGCTTCTCGTCGTGCGGATTCGCCATCGTCGACGAATAGGGTAGCGACATGCCCAGGGCCTCGAAGGCGCTCGACATCGTGTTGGCGGTGTACATGCCGCCGCAGGAGCCGGTGCCCGGAATGGCGCGCTTCTCGATCTCGTGCAGGTCCTCGTCGCTCATGTTGCCGGCGGCGTTCTGGCCGACCGCTTCGAAGACGCTCACGATGTTCAGGTCCTGGCCCTTGTAGCGGCCCGGCAGGATGGTGCCGCCGTAGACATAGATCGCCGGCACGTTGGCGCGCAGCATGCCCATCATGCCGCCGGGCATGTTCTTGTCGCAGCCGCCGACCACCAGCACGCCATCCATCCATTGGCCGCCGACGCAGGTCTCGATGCAGTCCGAGATGACCTCGCGGCTGACGAGCGAATACTTCATGCCTTCGGTGCCCATCGCCATGCCGTCCGAAATGGTCGGCGTGCCGAAGACCTGGGCATTGCCGCCGGCTTCCTCGATGCCCTGGATCGCGGCGTCGGCCAGCTTCTGCAGGCCCGAATTGCAGGGCGTGATGGTGCTGTGTCCATTGGCCACGCCGACCATCGGCTTCTTGAAGTCCGACTCTTCGTAGCCCATGGCGTAGAACATCGAACGATTCGGCGCGCGGCTCTTGCCTTCGACGATGTTGGCGCTGCGGCGGTTGATCTGGATCGGCTTGGTTTCCATCGGGTCGTCTCTCGTTGGGGGAATGGGGGGAGCCAGTATGAAGCGATCCAACGATTCGATCCAATCCCTTCTCGAGCGGCCATTGATATGCTGGGCGAATGAAAGAAGCCGTGATCGACCTTCGGGTGTGGCGCCAGTTCGTGGCGGTGGCCGAGGCGCTGCATTTCGGGCGCGCGGCCGCCCGGCTGCACATGACGCAGCCGCCGCTCACCCAGGCCATCGCAGGGCTGGAACGCACGCTCGGTACCCAGCTGTTCGATCGCAGCCGGCGCCGGGTCGCGTTGACGCCGGCCGGCGAGGCGGTGCTGCCCGAGGCGCGCGAGCTGCTGGCGCGCGCGCAACTCATCCCGGGGCGGGCGCGAGCCGCGGCGGCCGGCGAACTGGGACGGGTGCGGCTCGCCTTCGTCTCGACCATCGGTTTTCGCGAACTGCCGCGCTGGGTGCGCGACTTCCGGCTGCAATGCCCGGAGGTGGCGCTCGAACTGGTCGAAGCCACCGGCGATGTCCAGCTCGAAGCCTTCGCCCGCGGGGACATCGACGCCGGGCTGATGCTGCATTCGCCGGGTTCGGCGCCGCCCGGTCTCGAGCGGCTGGCCGTGCAGCAGGAAGCCCTGGTGCTGGCCCTGCCGGCCAGCCATCCGCTGGCCTCGCTCGATCGGGTGCCGCTCGCCGCGGCGCTCGAGGAGCCGCTCGTGATCTTTCCGCGGCGAATCGTTCCGTCGCTGCACGATGCCGTGCTCGGGCTGTACCACGCGGCCGGCCGCTCGCCGCGGATCGCCCAGGAGGCGATCCAGATGCAGACCATCGTCAACCTCGTCTGGGGCGGTCTCGGCATCGCCTGGGTGCCCGAGAGCGTCACGCAGTACCAGCGGGAAGGCATCGTCTACCGCAGCGCAGACGAGTTCGAGGGAGTGGCAGAGGCCGTGCGTCATCCACGCCGGCGGGCCAAAGCGTCCGCCGGCTCGGCTGCTGGCCCTGGGGAGGCAGGCACATCGACCCGTCCGACGCTGCCTGCCTGCGAGACCAGCCTGGTCTGGCCAGCCGAGCGCGACAACCCCGCGCTTCAGCGCTGGACCCGCTTCGTTCGCGACGACCTGCGCGCGCCGGCGACAGCAGTGCGCCCGGATGGGCCGACGGCTTGAAAGTGCATCGCCCGCGGCGCGCGGCGGTTGGCACAATAGCCCGATGCTCATGTATCCCCAGATCGACCCGGTGGCGCTGCAGCTCGGGCCGGTGGCCATCCACTGGTATGGCCTGACCTACCTGGCAGCCTTCGGGCTCTTCTACTTTCTCGCGACCCGGCGGCTTCGGCACGAGCCCTTCCGCTCGATCACCGGCCCGGGCGCCTGGAGCCGCAAGGATGTCGAGGACATCCTCTTCCTCGGCGTCATGGGCGTCATCGTCGGCGGCCGGCTCGGCTACTGCCTGTTCTACAAGCCCGCCTACTACCTCGCGCATCCGCTGGAGGTCTTCTTCGTCTGGCAAGGGGGCATGAGCTTCCATGGCGGCCTGGTCGGCGTGATCGCGTCGATGCTGTGGTTCGCCCGGTCTCGCAGCAGGCCGTACTGGCAGGTCATGGATTTCGTCGCGCCCTGCGTGCCGACCGGGCTGGCGGCGGGCCGGGTCGGCAACTTCATCAACGGCGAGTTGTGGGGCCGGTTCAGCAGCCCCGACCTGCCCTGGGGCATGGTGTTTCCGCAAAGCGGCTCGATGCTGGCGCGGCATCCTTCGCAGGTCTACCAGTTCCTGCTCGAGGGTCTGCTGCTGTTCGTGCTGCTGTGGCTCTATGCGCGCAAGGAGCGGCGCGAGCGCCGGGTTTCGGCGATGTTCCTGATCGGCTACGGCGCGATGCGATTCATCGCCGAATACTTTCGCGAGCCGGATGACTTCCTCGGCCTGTTGGCGCTCGACATGAGCATGGGCCAGTGGCTGTGCGTGCCGATGATCCTGGCCGGCATCTGGCTCTATGCCAGTGCGCCCGCCGTTCGAAGCAGCAGCGGCGCCGCCGCCGCGCGAGCGCAGCCCAGCCTCGGTACCGGCCAGCGATGAAGCGCGACCTGGTCAGCACCACCACCCGCTGGCTCAGCCGAGGCCCGGCCGCCGCGCCGCGCAGCCTGGCAGAGCGCCTCGACGCCACGCTCCGGCGCGAAGGCGAGGCCATGGCGCCCCGTGCGCTGCGACGCGCGCTCGAAGAGTTGTCGGCGGTGGTCGACGGACGCGTCAGCGAGGTCGAGGCCGGACGCCGCGCCCATGCGCTGGTGCAGTGGTACGCCGGCCTCGATGCCGACGAGCGCCGCGATGTCTGGCTCCTGATGTGCGAACGCTTCGCACCCGATCCGCAGAAGCTGAACAAGGCGCGCGACCGTCACCAGGCGGCGGTCGGCACGGCCGACGAAGCGCAGGCCGAGGTTCACCTTCGCCGCGCGCTGGTGTCGCCAAGGGCGCGGCTCTTGCAGCGGTTCTCGATCGACCCGGACGGCATGCGCTTCCTGGTCGACCTGCGTGCCGAGCTGCTGCCGCATCTCAAGTCGCACGGCTGGCTGCTGGCGCTGGAGGCCGACCTGGAGCAACTCTTCTCGACCTGGTTCGATGTCGCCTTCCTCGAGCTTCGGCGCATCAGCTGGGATTCGCCGGCGTCGCTCATCGAGAAGCTGATCCAGTACGAGGCGGTACACGACATCAAGAGCTGGGCCGACGTCAAGAACCGGCTCGACAGCGACCGGCGCTGCTACGGCTTCTTTCACCCGCGGCTTCCCAATACGCCGTTGATCTTCGTGGAGGTGGCGCTGGTCGACCATGTGAGCGAGGGCATCGTCCCGCTGCTCGACGAGGCGGCTCTGCCTGGTCATATCGACAAGGCCACCACCGCGATCTTCTATTCGATCAGCAACACGCAATCGGGCCTGCGCGGCGTGAGCTTCGGCGATTCGCTGATCAAGCGGGTGGTCGAAACCCTGCAGGACGAGTTGCCGCGGCTCAAGGTGTTCGCGACCTTGTCGCCGATCCCCGGGTTCAGGGGCTGGCTCGCGAAGAACGCGCAGGCGCTGATCGACCGGCTCGACGACAAGCGCCAGGGCGAACTCGGACGGGTGCTGGGGTCGCTTCCGCCGACCACCGGGCGCTTCCTTTCCGCGGCCGAGGAGGTCGGCACGCTCGATGCCAAGTCGCCGGTGCGGCAGCTGCTCTTGAGCGCGGCGGCCGAATACCTCGGCAAGGCCACGCACGAAGGCAAGCCGGTCGACCCGGTCGCGCGCTTCCATCTCGGCAACGGTGCTCGGGTGGAACGCCTCAACTGGGCCGGCGATCCGTCCGCCAAGGGCCTGAAGCAGAGCTACGGGCTGATGGTGAACTATCTGTACGACCTGAAGCGCCTCGACAAGCATCGAAGCCTGCTGGCGGAGGGCAAGGTCGCGGTTTCGAGCAGCATCGAGGACCTCTTCATCGGCAAGTGAGAACCAGCGGGCTCATCATCGGCGCCGCCGCCCGGGCGCCATCCAACCAAGACCAAGAACTGGAGACAAGACAGATGAACACAAGCTTTCAACGCCGCGACATGCTGAGATTCGCCGCGGCGGGCACGCTGGCATGGGCCGGCGGGTCGCAGGCGCAATCCGGATGGCCGACCAAGCCGGTCACGATGGTGGTGCCGTTCCCGGCCGGCGGCGGCACCGACGCCTTCGCGAGGCCGCTGTCGGCGCAGTTCTCGAAGGTCGCCGGGCAGACGCTGGTCATCGACAACCGCGGCGGCGCCGGCGGCACGCTGGGCGCCGGCATCGCGGCGCGCGGGCAGCCGGACGGCTACATGCTGTTCATGGGCGCGGTCCATCACGCGATCGCGCCGTCGGTCTACCCGCGGCTCGACTACGACATCGAGAAAGACTTCGTCCCGTTGATGCTGCTGGCCAACGTGCCCCAGGTGGTGGTGGTCAACCCGAAGCGCGTGACCGCGACCACCTTGCAGAACTTCGTCGCCGAGGTCAAGAAGAACCCGGGCCGCATGAACTACGCCTCGGCCGGCGCGGGCACCTCGCACCACCTGGCGGGCGAACTGTTCAAGATCCAGACCGGTACCTTCATCACCCACATCCCGTACCGCGGTGCCGGGCCGGCGCTGCAAGACCTCATCTCGGGCAATGTCGACGTGATGTTCGACGGGCTCGGCTCTTCGGCGCAGCACATCAAGGGCGGCCGCATCAAGGCGCTGATGGTCGCGGGCAGCAAGCGCAACGCCGCCTTCCCCGACGTGCCGTGCGCGGCCGAGGTCGGCTTGCCCGACTACACGGTGACCACCTGGTATGGCCTGTGGGCGCCCAAGGGCACCCCGGCCGAGGTTCAGGCGAAGATCATCGAAGACATGAAGAAGGCGCTCGCCACCGACGAACTCAAGGCGATCTGGGCCGCGAACGGCTCCGATATCCCGGATGTCACGACGGCGGCGTACGGCGGCTTCGTCTCGAGCGAAATCAAGCGCTGGAGCGGCGTGGTCAAGGCCTCGGGTGCCAAGCTCGAATAGGCAAGCCGCAGGAGCAACGACCAGCATGACCGACTCCGGCAACCACGGCCACTCCGGCAACCTCTACGCGGCGCTTCGCGCCAACTTTCCATCCGACCTGTCGGCGGTCGCGGTCGAGACCGACCACGGCCTCAGCTACTCCTGGAGCGACCTCGACCGGGCGAGCGCCATGATCGCCAACCTGCTGCAGGCACTGGGCCTGGAGCCGGGCGCCCGCATCGCGGTACAGGTCGAGAAATCGGTCGAGGCGATGATGCTGTACCTCGCGACGCTCCGGGCCGGCTACGTCTTCCTGCCGCTCAACACGGCCTACCGCGGCGCCGAGGTCGAGTACTTCATCCGCAACGCCGAACCCGCGGTGATGGTCTGCAGCAGCGCCAACGCCGCATGGGTGGCGCCGATCGCGACCGGGGCCGGAACGCGCCATGTCTTCACGCTGGACGACGACCGCACCGGCACCTTGCTCGAGGTGGCGGCGCAGTGCAGCGACCGGCATGTCGTCGCGGCCATGCGGGACGACGACCTGGCCGCCATCCTCTACACCAGCGGAACCACCGGCCGCAGCAAGGGCGCGATGCTCACGCACCGCAACCTGCTCTCGAATGCCGAGGTGCTGAAGGACTACTGGGGATGGCGCACGCCGGGCGATCCGGAGGGGCCGGACGTGTTGATCCATGCACTGCCGATCTTCCACGTGCACGGGCTCTTCGTGGCGATCCACGGCGCGCTCATCAGCGGCAGCAAGATGATCTGGCTCGACCGTTTCGATCCGAAACGGGTGGTCGAGCGGCTGACCGAGGCGACCGTCTTCATGGGCGTGCCCACGCTTTACGTGCGCATGCTGGCCGAGGAGGGCCTCACGCGCGAAGCCTGCCGCCAGATGCGGCTCTTCATCGCCGGATCGGCGCCGCTCCTCATCGAGACCTTCGACGAATGGCGCGAGCGCACCGGCCACACCATCCTCGAGCGCTACGGCATGAGCGAGACCGCGATGCTCACCTCGAACCCCTACAGCCCGGTGCAGGGCGAGCGGCGCGGCGGCACGGTCGGGTTTCCGCTGCCGGGCGTGCAGCTTCGGGTGCGAGGCGACGACGGACGGGATTGCCTCACGGACGAAATCGGCAACATCGAGGTGTCGGGTCCGAACGTGTTCGTCGGCTATTGGCGCATGCCGGAGAAGACCGCCGAGGAGTTCACGGCCGACGGCTTCTTCAAGACCGGCGATGTCGGCAAGGTCGACGGCCGCGGCTACGTGCACATCGTGGGTCGCAGCAAGGACCTGATCATCAGCGGCGGCTACAACGTCTATCCGGTGGAGATCGAGGACGCCATCAACCAGATGCCGGGTGTGGCCGAAAGCGCGGTGGTCGGCGTGCCGCATCCGGATTTCGGCGAGGTGGGCGTCGCGGTGGTGGTCGCCAAGGCCGGTGCCACGCTGGACGGCGATGCGATCGTTTCCGAACTGAAGACTCGGCTGGCGAACTTCAAGATTCCGAAGCGCTGCTTCGTGGTCGATGCATTGCCGCGCAATACCATGGGCAAGGTCCAGAAGGCCTTGCTGCGCGAGACCCACAAGGGCCTCTTCGCCTATTGAACCAGCAGCACGGTGATGTCGGTCTCGGCCACCACCTTGGTCGCGACCGACCCCATCAGCGCGCGGCCGAAGATGCCGTGCCCGTGCGTGCCCAGCACGATCAGCTCGGCCTGCGCCGACGTGGCCGCCTTGAGGATTTCTTCGGCCACGTGGCCATGGCGTTCCTCGACCCGGAAGTTGGTGATCTGCTTCGATTCGAAGAAAGCCTTGACCGGGCCGATCACCTTCGAGCTTTCCTCGGAATAGTGGTCCTTTAAGACCTCCTTGCTGAGGTGGCGGGCCGCATTGGCCGTGATGCCGACGCAGACATGCGCCACCACCAGCTGGTGCTTGTCCACGAACGTCTCGCGATGCTTCACCAGGTAGTCGAGAGCCTTCTGGGTGTGCTTGCTGCCGTCCACGGCGATCAGGATGTTCATGTCTTGCCTTTCGTCGAATGCGCGGTTCGGCAGGAAGGCCGCCGCGGATTTGACTCTACGGCGATTGCATGGACATGCGGACAGAAACCGGCCTCGCTCGAGGCTTATCGACAGGCTGGAAGAAGCAGGTCGGAGACGGCGCGGGGCAAGCGCTGCCGTCTGCCGTCAACCGTGCAATCCCTTCCAGAGCATGTATGCGGCCAGCACGTACAGGATGCTTGCGAAGACGCGCTTGAGCTTGCCGACCGGCAGGCTGTGCGCCGCCTTCGCGCCCAACGGCGCGGTGAAGAAGCTGCACACCGCGATCACGATCAAGGCCGGCAGCCAGATATAGCCGACCGAGGCGGGCGGCAGCCCTGCGACCGATTGGCCGCTCGCCACGTAGCCGATCACGTTGGCCACCGCGATCGGGAAGCCGAGCGCCGCGCTGGTGGCGACCGCGTTGTGGATGCTCACGTTGCACCAGGTCATGAAGGGGACGCTGATGAAGCCGCCGCCGGCGCCCACCAGCCCAGACAGGAAGCCGATGCCGCCGCCGGCTGCGAGCTGGCCTGCGGTGCCCGGCATCTGGCGCGTCGGCTTCGGCTTGCGGTCGAGGAACATCTGCGTCGCCGAGAAGCCGACGAAAAGCGCGAAGAAGATCGCGAGGGCCGTGCCCTTGATCAACGCGAAGACGCCGAGGCTGCCGACCAGGCTGCCGATCACGATGCCGGGCGCGAGGGTCTTGACCAGGTCCCAGCGAACCGCGCCGCGCTTGTGATGCGCCCGCACGCTGGAGATCGAGGTGAAGATGATGGTGGCCATCGAGGTGGCGATCGCCATCTTGACCGCCAGGTCGGCCGTGACGCCGCGATGGCCCATGATGATGGTGATGAAGGGCACCATCAGCATGCCGCCGCCGATGCCGAGAAGCCCCGCGAGGAAACCGGTGGCCACGCCGAGGACGGCCAGTTCGGCGATGAGCAGGGGTTCGATGGGCATCGAGAGGTCCGGACAAGAAAACGGCCCCTCGAAAAGGGGCCGTTATGGGAAATAAGGTGTCTGCGAGTGAGGCCGGACTCGCATCCTGAACCAGGGTTCAGGTGGGCGAGGGCAGCAAGGCTTCGGGTTCATCTGACGCGAGATGATCGCACCCGCCAAGCGATATACCAAGCCCGGCTCCGAAGAGCATTGGTACAAGGAAATTAAAGCCCGACAGTCACCGCAGACAAGACGGATTTTACGTCGCGGTCTGCGTTCGCTCGTAGTCTTTCAGAGCAAATGGTTGTCGCTTGCAAGGGCTTGGTCGAGCCGCTTGACGAGTTGTGCCGCTCGGTCTTCGTCGTCGGCGCTCAGCCGGGGTACGGCGTCGGCCGGTTGTGCAGCCAGGCTGGCGCTCGGCGGCTGGGTGGCGGGCGACGCATCCGGAAGCTCAGCCGTCGGCGGCACCACCGCCGCGCTCATCTCGGCCTCGCGCTGGCCCAGGTCCGATGCCAGGTTGAGCGCCGCCAGCACCGCGATGCGGTCCCGCGCCTTCACCTTGCCGGCGTCGCGGATCCGGCACATGGCGAGGTCGACGCGCTCGACCGCGGACCGCAACTGGGCTTCGCTGTCTTCGGGGCAGCCGAGCAGGTAGCTCTGGCCCATGATCTGGACTTCGATTTGTTTCATCGGGATGCGCTGGAATCTTGGGTGGGGTCGGCCGGCAGTTGCTCGAGCAGCGCATCGAGCCGCTGGCGCGCGGCGCCGAGCCGCGACTTCAAGGCATCGCGCTCTCGCGTGAGCGCGTTGACCTGGTCCTGCAGCAGCGCGTTGGTCCGCTGCACTTCTTCATGACGTACGAGCAGGCGTTCGACACGCTCGGCGATCTGGTCAAAGCGGCTTGGTGCGGGCATGGGGGGCGATTGTAGGTTCTGCGCCCCTACAATCCCGGCCGTTGGTGCTCGCGTCGTGGTTCACACGCCGCAGTTCAACGGGAAGCAGGACCAGCGAGCCCTCTCGGGCAAAGCTTCAACCTGCGCTGCCCCCGCAACGGTCAAGCAGTCGGCATCGACCTCGATGCCGCCTTCGTCAATCAGCCACTGGGCGCCCTGAAACAGGCGCCTGGGAAGGCGACGAAGGTCGAGCTGCCAGCCCGGATACCGGCCAACGAGGCGGCCGCCGCATGCCCTGGGGCATCGGCAGCCATGACGCCCAACCACCGGCGGGGAAGCCGGTGACGGGTAAATGCACTTGTCATTTCTCAGTTCATGAATCAAAGCGCTTGTTCCGCTCGCCGCCATCGGCGTGCTTCGTCCTGCTCGACCGAGCCGGCTCCCTCCTCGACTTCGCCCGCGTGGCGCGATGTGGCCCCGTGCTCGTCGGCCTTGTCGAGCACCGCCATCGCGATCGCCGGCCTGATCGCGGCAATGGCCTTTGCGCCGAAGGCCGCCACTGCTCAGGTGGTCGCCGCCGCCGCGACGGCATTGCCCGAGACCGTGGTCACCGCCAACCGAACCGCCACGCGGGCCGACGAACTGGTGAGCGACACCGTGATCATCGATCGCGCCCAGATCGAGCAGCAGGCCAGCCGAACCTTGCCCGAACTGCTCGCCCGCACCGCCGGCGTGCAGCTGACGGCGACGGGCGGCCTCGGCAAGAACAGCGGCGTCTTCATCCGCGGCGCCGAGTCGCGTCACACCATCCTCCTGATCGACGGCGTGCGCTACGGCTCGGCCACGGCGGGCACGCCGATCTGGGACAACATCCCGCTCGAGATGATCGAGCGCATCGAAGTGGTCAAGGGCCCCGCATCGGCGCTCTACGGCAGCGACGGCGTCGGCGGCGTGGTGCAGGTGTTCATGCGCAAGGCGCGGCCGGGCGAGCCGGCCTTCAGTCCCCGGGCTTCGACCACCATCGGCAGCGAAGGCTACAAGCAGATCACCGGCGGCTTCAGCGGTGCCTCGGGGCCTTTCACCTATTCGCTCGATGCGCAGCGCACGCTCGACCGCGGCTTTTCTTCGACCAACCGCAAGGTGCAGTTCGGAAGCTACAACCCGGATGCGGACCCGTTCTCGCAAAGCGCGCTGAATGCGTCGTTCGGCTGGCAGCTGAGCCGCGACTGGAAGCTCGAGTCGGGCCTCTTGTATTCGGAAGGCCTCAACCGCTATGACGACGGCCCGAATCGGGACACCCGCGGCATCCTTCGCACGCAGACCAGCTACCTGGGCGCGCGCGGTGCGGTGCTCTCGAACTGGAACACCCAATTGCGGATATCCCAGGGTCGCGACTACACCCGCGCGATCGTGGCATCGCAAGGCAGCGTGCCCGGCCTCTTCGAGACCACGCAGGACCAGTACCTGTGGCAGAACGACATCGCCACCCCGATCGGCACCGTGGTCGCCGGCCTCGAGCGGCGCGTGCAGAAGGTCGACAGCGACACCGCGTTCACCGTCAAGGAGCGCGACATCGACTCGGCCTTCGTCGGCCTGAACGGCAGTTCCGGCTCGCACAGCTGGCAGCTCGATGCCCGGCACGATCGCAACTCGCAGTTCGGCGACAGCAACACCTGGTTCGCCGGCTACGGCTATCGCATCACGCCGAACTGGCGGGTGCATGCCTCGCACGGCACCAGCTTCGTCGCGCCGTCGTTCAACCAGTTGTACTACCCGAACTTCGGCAATCCGAACCTGCAGCCGGAAGAGGGCCGCAACACCGACGTCGGCGTGACCTGGGGCCGCGACGGCCACAACGTCAAGCTGGTGCGCTTCGACAACAAGATCCGCGGCTTCATCACCAACACCACCCGCCCCGAGAACGTGCCGCGGGCACGCATCGAAGGCTGGACCCTCGGCTACGACGGACAGGTCGGCGCGGTGGGCGTGCATGCCAGCGTCGATTCGCTCGACCCGCGCAACGAACTGACCGGCAAGCTGCTGCCGCGCCGCGCACGCAACACGGCGTCGCTCGCAATCGACTATGCGGTCGGCCCCTGGAAGTTCGGCGGCTCGGCGCTGCACGTGGCACGCCGCTACGACGATGTGTCGAACTCGCTTCGCCTCGGCAACTACACGACCGTCGACCTCTATGCGCAGTACCAGATCGCCAAGGATTGGTCGCTGCAGGCGCGGATCGAGAATCTCAACGATGTCGACTACGAAACCGCCTATGGCTACAACCAGCGCGGCCGCACCGCCTTCCTCACGCTGCGCTGGCAGCCGAAGTAGGAGCGCGGGGGCGGCGTCCGGGCCGATGCGGGTCGGGCGGCGCTGCCTTGCCGTCCTGGGCGCGATCGCCATCGCCGGCGGGCTGTGGCTCGCCGGCCATTCGGTCGCGCTCGCGGACGCACCGATCGTCGTCACCGACGATCGCGGCATCTCGGTGACCTTCGATCGCGAACCGAGGCGCGTGGTGTCCTTGCTGCCGTCGCTGGCCGAATCGGTCTGCACGCTCGGCGCCTGCGATCGCCTGGTCGGCACCGATCGCTATACCAATTGGCCGGAGTCGGTGCGAGGGTTGCCGAAGGTCGGCGGCGGGCTCGACCCGAACATCGAGGCGGTGGTGGCGCTCCGGCCCGACCTGGTGCTGCTCGCGACATCGTCGCGCGCCACGCAACGATTCGAATCGCTCGGCCTCAAGGTGCTGGTGCTGGAGCCCCGGACCCACGCCGACGTCAAGCGCGTGCTGCTCATGCTCGGCCAGGTGCTAGGAACCGCGACGGCGCCAGGCGTCTGGAAGCAGATCGACCATGGGCTCGGCGATGCGGCCTCGCAGGTGCCGGCCGCGGCGCGCGGCCGCTCCGTCTATTTCGAGATCAACAGCGCGCCCTACGCGGCGGGAGCGTCTTCCTTCATCGGCGAGACCTTGCAACGGCTCGGCATGCGCAACATCGTGCCGCCGGAGCTCGGTCCCTTCCCGAAGCTGAATCCGGAATTCGTGGTGCGCGCGGACCCCGACCTGATCCTGGCCGGCGAACGCAGCGCACAGGGCATGGAGAAACGACCGGGCTGGTCGTCGATGCGCGCCGTGAGGGATGGGCGCATCTGCCGCTTCAGCCCGGAACAGTCGGACGTTCTGGTGCGCGCTGGTCCTCGGATGGCCGAGGCCGCGCAGCTCATGTTGCGGTGCCTGAAGGACAAGGCATGACTGCAGGGCCGGCATTCTCATGAAAAGCGATCAGCGCCGCGCGTTGCTGCTCGGGGGCGTGCTGCTGGTGCTGGCCATCGTCATGCTGGTGCTCGGCGCCGGCATCGGGAGCACCGGCTTCGAAAGCCTGTCGGCAATGGCTGTGGCCGACGATCCGATCCTTCGCCAGATCGTCATGGACATCCGCATTCCGCGAACGCTGGGTGCCTGGCTTGCGGGTGCCCTGCTCGGGCTGGCCGGCGCCGTGGCGCAGGGGCTTTTTCGCAACCCGCTGGCGGATCCTTACCTGCTCGGCAGTGCCTCCGGTGCATCGCTGGGCGTGGCGGTCGCCTTGGCCTTGTTCGGCACCAGCGCCGCGAGCACGCAGTGGGTGGTTCGGCTGGGGCTCACCGGCGCGGCCTTCATCGGGGCGGTGCTCGCGGTCTGCCTGACCCTGGCATTGGCGGCCGGTGTGCAGCAGACCTTGCGGCTCCTCCTGGCCGGTGTGATCGTCGGGGTGGTGCTCGGCGCCGTCAAGGACCTTCTCACCATCGCTTCGGCCGACCTGCTGCAGTCGCTGCAAGGCTTCATCCTGGGCAGCACCGGGCTGGTGGGCTGGAGCGCCTGCTGGGTCATGGCCGGCGTCGGCGCCGCCTGCCTGCTGATGGCTTGGCTGCTCGCGCCGGTGCTCGACGGGCTCTCGCTCGGCGAATCGACCGCGCGCAGCCTCGGCCTGCCGCTCGATGCCATGCGAATCGCGCTGGTGGCGGTGCTGGCGCTCGCGACCGGAACCGCCGTCGCGCAGACCGGCTTGATCGCCTTCGTCGGCCTGGCCGCTCCGCACCTGGTGCGGGCGGTCGTCACCACCACGCACGGACGGCGGATCGTGTTGTCCACCTGGATGGGAGGCGCCTTGCTGATGGCCGCGGACCTGCTGGCGCGCTGGCTGATCGCGCCGCAGGAATTGCCGGTCGGCGTCCTGACCGCAGTGCTCGGCGGAAGCTACCTGCTGTGGTTGATGCACCGCGGCACCGGGAGGCGGACGTGATGCCGCACTCGACACCGAAGCAGGCGAGGTCGCCGGCGCATTCGCTGGCTTTCGAGGCGAAAGATCTTCATGCGAGCCTCGGCGGCATGGAGGTGTTGCACGGCGTGGGGCTCGAGATCCGCGCCGGCCGGTGGACCTCGGTGGTCGGCCCGAACGGTGCCGGCAAGTCGACGCTTCTCAAGCTCTTGGCCGGACTGCTGCCGTACCGGGGTGAGCTGCACGTGGCGGAGCGCCCGTCTGCCGGCTATCGCGCTCGCGAACGGGCGCTGCAACTGGCTTGGCTGGGCCAGAACGGCGTCGGCGAAACCAGCGCCGATGACCTGAGCGTGTACGACGTGGCGATGCTCGGCCGGCTTCCGCACCAGCGCTGGCTGGCATCGCCGAACGAAGCCGATCGCGCCGCGGTCGAAAGGGCACTCCGCAGCACGCAGGCCTGGGACTGGCGTGCGAGGCCGCTCGGCCAGCTGTCGGGTGGCGAACGGCAACGCGTGTTGCTCGCGCGCGCCCTCGCGGTCGAGGCGCCGATCCTTCTGATGGACGAACCGCTCGCCAACCTCGATCCGCCGCACCAGGCCGATTGGCTGGACAACGTTCACCGCCTGGTCGCCGAAGGCCGCACCGTGGTCAGCGTGCTGCACGAACTGAATGCCGCCCTGGCCGCAGACGAAATGGTGGTGATGGAGAAGGGCCGGGTGCTCCATCACGGCGCCTGCGACCGGCCCGAGACCCACCGGGCGCTCGAGCGCGTGTTCGACGACCGGGTGGCGGTGCACCACGTGCTCGGCCGCTGGCTGGCGCTTCCGCGCTGAAGCAGTCCGGCAAGCAAGCTCGCAGGCGGCCCGGCTCGCGGCCCGGCTAGTGGCCCAGTTAGCGGCGCTGCAGCTTCGGGTTGTTCGCGAACAGGTCGGCAGCCCAGTCGACGAAAGCCCGCACCTTCGCGCTCAGGTGCCGGTTGGGTGGATACACCACATGCACCGGCAGCGGGTCGCGCACCCAGTCCTTCATGACCTCGACCAATTCGCCGCGCTCGATGCACGGGTCCGCCATGTAGCTGATGCATTGCGAGATGCCGAAGCCGCCCAGCACGGCGGCCAGGTGCGCGTTGCTCTCGTTGACCGCCACGCGGTACGGCTCGGTCAGCTCGACCACCTCTTCGCCCTTGCGAAACTCCAGCGGATACATCCGCCGGGTGCCCGGTGCGAAGTAGCTCACCACGTGGTGCTTCTTGCCGATCTCGGACGGATGCTGCGGCACGCCATAGCGCCGGATGTAGGCGGGCGAGGCCACGTTGACGAACGCCAGGGTGCCGATGCGGCGCGCCACCAGCGATTGGTCGGTGAGTTCGCCGGCGCGAATCACGACGTCGACGTTGTCGGTGATGAGGTCGACCGTCCGGTCGCTCACGCCGAGGTCGACCTGGATTTCCGGATAGCGATCGCAGAAGGTGGCCAACGCCGGAAGAATGATCATCCGTGCCGCGGACGACCCGACGTCGATTCGCAGCCTCCCGGTCGGGCTGGCCTGTGCATTGGTCATGCTGGCTTCGATCTCGTCGAAGTCGTTCAGCAGGCGGGCGGTCCGCTCGTAGTACGCGGCACCGTCGGCCGTGACCGTGACGCGCCGGGTGGTGCGATTGAGCAGCTTGACCCGAAGCCGCGCCTCCAGGGCCTGGATCTGCTTGGTGACCGTGCCTTTCGGCAGGTCGAGCGAGTCGGCGGCGCGGGTGAAGGTGCCGGCTTCGACGACGCGGACGAAGATCCGCATGGCCTGGATCTGGTCCATGTTGACGTGCTTTCCTAGGGGTCCCGGACGATCGCCGGGCGAGCGGAATTCTCACATGCAGCCTGGGGGCTCATTGTTAGCTTCCGAGAAACGCTGTAGCGGTTTGCGCCGGGTTGAACGGCTCGGCTGCACGCTTAACATTCGAACCATCGTTCCTGCCGTCCACCCAACAAGGCTGCTTCATGTCCTCCCGTCCCACATCGTCGATCGACGACACCGCCCAGGCTGCGGTAGCTGCCGCCGAGGGCCGGTCCGAGGCCGACATCAGCCTGGAGCTCGCCGGCCGCGAACCGGTCAAGGCCCGCATCTACGGCCAGCGGCCGCGCGGCGTCACCGTGCCGCTGGTGCTGCACTTCCATGGCGGTACCTTCGTATGCGGCGGCCTCGACGATGGCCGGAACGTGGCGCGGCTCCTGTCGAATGCCGGCGCCGTCGTGGTGTCGCTGGCCTACCCGCTGGAGCCTTTCCCCGAGCCGATCGAAGTCGGCTACGCGGCGCTCGAATGGCTCTACAAGCAGCGCACCAAGCTCGCAGGCAAGGGCACGACGCTCTACCTCGCGGGCGAGGAGGCCGGCGGCAACGTCGCAGCCGGCATCGCGATGGTGGCGCGTGACCGCGGCCATCCACCGCTCGGCGGACAGATCCTCTTGTCGCCGATGCTCGACCCGTGCGCCGGCACTGCCTCGCTTCGCAAGGCATCCAATGACGAGCCCGAATGCCGCTGGGCGGCGGGATGGCGCAAGTTCTTGCGCAAGCCCATGAACGCCACGCATCCGTACGCAGTGCCCGGTGCCTCGCTCCGGCTCGGTCAACTGGCGCCGACGCTGGTGCTGGTGGGCGCCGACGACGCGATGCGAGACGAGGCCTTGGCCTTCGCGCGTCGCCTGGTCGAGGCCGGCATCACGGTGACCAGCAAGGTGCTGCCATCGTCGGCCCGCAGCCCGGACGACCTGTACGACCCGGCGAGCGGCGAATGTGCCTGCTCCGACATGGTCGGTACCGAACTGCGCGAGTTCTTCGCGAGCACCAAGCCGGCGCTGCCGCCGCCGGTGTAAGCCGCCGGCGTTCCGGCCTTTTCCCTTTCTTCTTCTTTCGGCTTGCCGGCGAACCCGGCTGGCCGTAGCTCGGCCCCTTGCCGCCACCGCAGCAGGGTCCGGCCGCCGCATTCCCGAGTCATTCACGAAAAGGACTTCTCATCATGGCCAACCCGTCCGACGTCACCCCGAACACGCCGCCCTCGACACCGCGCCGCCGCGCCTACTTCTGGCCGACCGTCACCGGCCTCACGGCGGTTGCCGCGATCGCAGCGGCGGGCCTCGGATTCCAGAGCTTCAAGGTCGAGGCCAAGCCTGCCGCAGCCGCCGCGGCCGCGCCGGCTGCCACGCCGGTTTCGGTGGCCACGGTCGCCGAGACCGAGATCAACGCATTCGACGAGTTCTCGGGCCGGCTCGAAGCCGTCGAGCGGGTCGACGTTCGCTCGCGGGTCGCAGGCGCCGTGCAGGCCGTTCATTTCCGCGAAGGCGCGTTGGTGAAGCAGGGCGACCTGCTGATCACGATCGACCGCGCGCCGTACGCGGCCGAGGTCGAGCGTGCGGAAGCCCAGGTCGCCGCGGCGCAGGCCCGGCTCTCGTTCAGCCGCAGCGAACAGGAGCGCGCCCGCCGCCTGTGGGACGAGCAGGCGATCGCGCAGCGCGAGCTGGACGAGCGCATCAACGCCGGCCGCGAAGCCGATGCCAGCCTGCGAGCCGCGCAGGCGCAATTGCAAACCGCCCGCCTGAGCCTCGGCTACACGCAGGTCAGGGCGCCGGTGTCCGGCCGAATCGGCCGCATCGAAGTGACGGTCGGCAACCTGGTCGCCGCCGGTCCGGGTGCGCCGGTGCTGACCACGCTGGTGTCGGTCAGCCCGATCTACGCCAGCTTCGATGCCGACGAGCAGACCGTGAGCCGCGCGCTCAAGGACCTGGCAGGCGGCGCCGCCTCGCGCAATGCGATCGACCGGATCCCGGTGCACATGGGCACGGCCCTTTCGGACGGCACGCCGCACCAGGGCCGGCTGCAGCTGATCGACAACCAGGTCGATGCGCGCAGCGGCACGGTTCGGGTTCGCGCCGCCTTCGACAACGCCGACGGCAGCCTGATCCCGGGTCAGTTCGCGCGCATCCGCATGGGCCAGGCCAAGGCAGGCAAGGCGCTGCTGGTGAGCGAGCGCGCGATCGGCACCGACCAAAATAAGAAGTTCGTGCTGGTGGTGGGCGAGGACAACAAGGCGGTCTGGCGCGAGGTCGCGCTCGGCACCTCGATCAACGGGCTGCGCGTGGTGACGCAAGGCCTTCGCGCCGGCGAACGCGTGGTGGTCAACGGCCTGCAGCACATCCGGCCCGGCGCGCTGGTGCAGCCGCAGCAGGTGAGCATGGAAGCCCGCGCATCGACGCCGCCGCCGGTGGCGCTCGCGAGCAAGTCTTGATCAAGGCACGGAGCCCGACATGAATCTATCGAAGTTCTTCATCGACCGGCCGATCTTCGCCGGCGTGCTTTCTCTCCTGATGCTGATCGCCGGCCTGGTGGCGCTGCGCGGCCTGCCGATCTCCGAATACCCGGAAGTCGCGCCGCCCTCGGTGGTGGTGCGGGCCCAGTACCCGGGCGCGAACCCGAAGGTGATCGCCGAAACCGTGGCCACGCCGCTCGAGGAATCGATCAACGGCGTCGAGGACATGCTCTACATGGGCAGCCAGGCCACCACCGACGGTGTGATGACGCTCACCGTCACCTTCAAGCTCGGCACCGATCCGGACAAGGCGCAGCAGCTGGTGCAGAACCGCGTGTCGCAGGCCGAACCGCGCCTGCCCGAAGAAGTGCGCCGCCTGGGCGTGACCACCGTCAAGAGCGCGCCCGACCTCACGATGGTCGTGCACCTGGTGTCGCCGAACGACCGCTACGACATGACCTACCTCCGCAACTACGCGGTGCTCAACGTCAAGGACCGGCTGGCCCGCATCCAGGGCGTGGGGCAGGTGCAGATCTTCGGCGGCGGCGACTACTCGATGCGGGTCTGGCTCGACCCGCAGAAGGTGGCGCAGCGCGGGCTTTCCGCGAGCGACGTGGTCACCGCGATCCGCGGCCAGAACGTGCAGGCCGCGGCCGGCGTCATCGGCGCATCGCCGGGACTCTCGGGCGTCGACATGCAGCTGTCGATCAACGCGCAGGGCCGGCTCCAGAGCGAGGAAGAGTTCGGCGACATCATTGTCAAGAGCGGCAGCGACGGCGCCGTGACCCGGCTGCGCGACATCGGCCGCCTCGAGCTCGGCTCGGCCGACTATTCGCTGCGCTCGCTCCTCAACAACGATGCGGCGGTCGGCATGGGCGTGTTCCAGGCACCCGGCTCGAACGCGCTCGACATCTCGGCCAACGTGCGCAAGACCATGGACGAGCTGCAGAAGAACATGCCCGAGGGCGTGGAGTTCCGCATCGCCTACGACCCGACCCAGTTCGTGCGGGCCTCGATCGAATCGGTGATCCATACGCTGCTGGAGGCGATCGCGCTGGTGGTGCTGGTGGTCATCCTGTTCCTGCAGACCTGGCGCGCCTCGATCATCCCGTTGCTGGCGGTGCCGGTGTCGGTGGTCGGCACCTTCGCGGTGCTGCACCTGCTCGGCTTCTCGATCAACGCGCTCAGCCTGTTCGGGCTGGTGCTGGCGATCGGCATCGTGGTCGACGATGCGATCGTGGTGGTGGAGAACGTCGAGCGCAACATCGAGGCCGGCCTCGCGCCGCGCGAAGCCACCTACCGCGCGATGCGCGAAGTGTCCGGGCCGATCATCGCGATTGCGCTGGTGCTGGTGGCGGTGTTCGTGCCGCTCGCCTTCATCAGCGGGCTCACCGGGCAGTTCTACCGGCAGTTCGCGGTGACCATCGCGATCTCGACCGTGATCTCGGCGATCAACTCGCTCACGCTCTCGCCGGCGCTGGCCGCCTTGCTGCTGCGCGACCGCGACGCACCCAAGGACGCGCTGACCCGCGGCATGGATCGCGTGTTCGGCTGGTTCTTCCGCGGCTTCAACCGCTTCTTCCACCGCGGCTCGGAGGCCTACAGCGGCGGCGTGCGGCGGGTGATCTCGCGCAAGACGCTGATGCTGGTCATCTACCTGGCGCTGGTCGGGCTGACCTTCGGCCTCTTCAAGGCGGTGCCGAGCGGCTTCGTGCCGGCGCAGGACAAGCAGTACCTGATCGGCTTCGCGCAGCTGCCCGACGGCGCCACGCTGGACCGCACCGAGGACGTGATCCATCGGATGGGCGACATCATGAAGAAGAACCCGAACGTGGAGGATGCGATCGCGTTCCCGGGCCTGTCGATCAACGGCTTCACCAACAGCTCGAACTCCGGCATCGTCTTCGCGACGCTCAAGCCCTTCGCCGATCGAAAGCAGCTCGACCAGAGCGGCGGTGCGGTGGCGGGCCAGCTCAACCAGCAGTTCGCCGGCATCCAGGATGCCTTCATCGTCATGTTCCCGCCGCCGCCGGTGGCGGGGCTGGGCACCACCGGCGGCTTCAAGCTGCAGCTGGAGGATCGCGGCTCGGTCGGCTACGAGCAGATGGACGCGGCGGTCAAGGCCTTCATGGCGAAGGCATCGAAGGCGCCCGAGCTGGCCGGCATGTTCACGAGCTGGCAGGTCAACGTGCCGCAGCTTTACGCAGACATCGATCGCACCAAGGCGCGGCAGCTCGGCGTGCCGGTGACCGACATCTTCGACACCATGCAGATCTACCTGGGTAGCCTGTATGCGAACGACTTCAACAAGTTCGGCCGCACCTACAGCGTGCGAGTGCAGGCCGATGCGCCTTACCGCGCACGGGCCGAGGACATCGGCGCGCTCAAGGTGCGCTCGAACTCGGGCGAGATGGTGCCGCTCTCGGCGCTGATGAAGGTGCAGTCCAGCTTCGGCCCGGAGCGAGCCATGCGCTACAACGGCTACCTGGCCGCCGACATCAACGGCGGACCGGCACCGGGCTATTCGTCCGGCCAGGCGCAGGACGCGATCGAGCGCATCGCGGCCGAGACGCTGCCCAAGGGCGTCGGCTTCGAATGGACCGAGCTCACCTACCAGGAAATCCTGGCCGGCAACTCGGCGCTGGTGGTGTTCCCGCTCGCGATCCTGCTGGTGTTCCTGGTGCTGGCCGCGCAGTACGAAAGCCTGACGCTGCCGCTCTCGATCATCCTGATCGTGCCGATGGGGCTGCTGGCGGCGATGACAGGGGTGTGGCTCTCGGGCGGCGACAACAACGTCTTCACGCAGATCGGGCTGATCGTGCTGGTCGGGCTGAGTGCCAAGAACGCGATCCTGATCGTCGAGTTCGCACGCGAGCTGGAGTTCGCCGGCCGCAGTCCGGTGCAGGCCGCGATCGAGGCCAGCCGCCTGCGGCTGCGGCCGATCCTGATGACCTCGCTGGCCTTCGTGATGGGCGTGCTGCCCCTGGTGCTCGCCACCGGCGCCGGCGCCGAGATGCGCTCGGCGATGGGCATCGCGGTGTTCGCCGGAATGATCGGCGTGACCGCCTTCGGGCTGTTCCTGACGCCGGTGTTCTATGTCGTGCTGCGGCGGCTTGCCGGCAACCGGCCGCTCAAGCTGCACGGAGAGGTTCCGCATGCCGAAGCCTTTGCCTCGGCGACCTGAACCTCCGCCCAACCTTGCATTGGAGAAAACGATGATGAACACGCCAACCCGAATCGAAGGCGCCCAACGTCCAAGCCGCTGGGCCAGCAGCCTGCTGCCGCTGGTGGCCGCACTGGTACTCGCCGGCTGCGCCACCGGGGCGCCGGACCTGCCGGCCGTGGCCACGCCCGCCGCCTTCAAGGAGCAAGCCCTGCAGGCGCCGCCGTCCGGCAACTGGACTGCCGCCGCGCCTGCCGAATCGCAAGCTCGCGGCGAATGGTGGCGGGCCTTCGGCGACCCGGTGCTGGACGACCTGGTCGCGCGAGCGGATGCCAACAACACCGGTATCCAGTCGGCCGCCGCTCGCCTGGCCGAGGCGAGGGCGCTGGCCCGCAGCACGGATGCCGATCGATCGCCGCAGCTGGGCCTGGGCGCGGGTGCGAGCCGCCAGGCCGGCGCCGATCGCACGCTCGGCACCAAGCCCGCGACCTTGATCACGGCAGGCGCCAACCTGTCGTACGAACTCGATCTGTTCGGCCGGCTCGGCCGCGCCAGCGAGGCCGCCCGGCTCGATGCCGATGCGCGCGAAGGGCTATTGCAAAGCACCCGCTTGCTGGTGCAGGCAGAGACCGCGCAGACCTACCTGGCACTCCGCGCCATCGATGCAGAACGCGCGATCGTCCGCGAGACGGTCGAGGCCTATCGCGGCACCCTCGACCTCACCCAGCGCCGCCAGCGTGCCGGCGACATCGCCGAGCTCGACGTGGCGCGAGTGGAGACCGAACTGGCCGTGAACGAGTCGCAAGCCCTGACGCTCGATCGCCGGCGGGCCGAACTCGAACACGCGCTCGGCGTGCTGACCGGCGACGGTGCCTCCAGCTTCGAACTGCGCGGCGGCGATTGGTCGACGGCGCTTCCGATCATTCCTGCAGGCGTACCCGCAGTCGTGCTGGCACGTCGCCCGGACGTCTCGGCCGCGCAGAAGTCGGTGCTCGCCGCGCAGGCCCGGGTCGGGGTCGCGCAGGCAGCGTGGTTCCCCAGCATCTCGCTGACCGGCGCCGGCGGCTATGCGTCGCCCGAACTCGGCGACCTCTTCAAGTGGTCGGCTCGGTCGTGGGGCATCGGCGCGCTGCTGTCGCTCCCGATCCTCGATGGCGGCCGTCGCGAGGCCGGGCTGCAAGGCGCACGGGCGCAGCTCGACGGCGCGCGGGCGAGCTATCGCGAGCAGGTGCTGAATGCCTTCAAGGATGTCGAGGACCAGCTTTCGTCGCTGCGCATCCTGGAGGCCCAGGCCGATGTGCAGGCGAGGGCGGTGGCTTCGGCCCGGCGCGCAACGGTGCTGTCGGACTCGCGCTATCGCAACGGGCTGGTCAGCCAGCTCGACCTGTTGGATGCGCGGCGCAGCGAATTGAACAATCGGCGGCAGGCGCTGCAGGTGCGTTCGGCGCAATACCAGTCGACCGTGGGGCTGGTGAGGGCGCTGGGTGGCGGTTGGGATCAGGCGCCCACGCGCGTGAGTTCGTCCGGCGCCGAATTGCCTTCCAGATGAGAATCATTCTCATATAATGCGGTTCGGCCCTGACGGCCGAATCACCGCCAGCACGACGCGCGCCCATCGCAGGCGCCGATCCAGCAAGCAGTCCTCCAACCGCTTTCTGGATTTCTATGGACCGCTGCTGCGCCCGTGCTTCTTCGCAATTTCCGCCTCACAACCTGCGCCGCCTGCCGTGGCTGATCGCCATTGGCCTGGCCGTCGCGTTACCGGCGCAGGCGCAAACCGTGGCCGACAGCCGGGTCGCTGCCCTCGGCGAAGTGGTGGTGAGCGGTTCGCGCTCCGAGCAATCGAAGGACGACCTGCCCACCAGCGTCGAGTTGATCGATCGCGAGGACATCGAGACCCAGCAGATCCACGACATCCGCGACGCGGTGCGCCACCTGCCGAACGTCTCGGTGAAGCGCGCCCCGGCACGCTTCGGCCTGGCGACCGGCAACACCGGGCGCGACGGCAATGCCGGCTTCAACATTCGCGGCCTCGACGGCAACCGGGTGCTGCTGCTGACCGACGGCATCCGGATGCCGCGCAGCTACGTGTTCAGCGCCAATGCCTTCGGTCGGGACTATTTCGACATCGGCCTCATCGATCGAATCGAGATCATCAAGGGCCCGGCCTCGGCGCTCTATGGCAGCGATGGCCTCGCGGGCCTGGTCAACTTCGTCACGCGGGAGCCGGCGTCGTTCCTTCGCGACGGCAAGCGCTTCGGCGGCAGCGGCAGCATCGGCTACAGCGGCGACGACAACGGCGCGCATGCCGGCGTCACGCTGGCCGGCAAGGCGAGCGACAGCTTCCAGTGGTTGATCTCGGCCCAGGCGCATCGCACGCACGAACTCGAGAACAAGGGCGACAACTTCTCGCGCAACCTGAACCGCACGGCGCCCAACCCGGAGCGCGGCGACGGCCGCTCGGTGCTCGGCAAGTTGATCTTCACGCCGAACGCCGACCAGCGGCACACGCTGACGCTGGAGCATGTCGACCGCCAACTGCGCTACGACCTGCTCTCCGGCATCGCGGTGCCGCCCTTCGCCAGCACCTCGGTCATCGGCCTGGCCGCCGAGACCGAGCTGCGCAGAGACCGCCTGACCTGGGACGGCCGCTTCAAGCTGAACAGCGCGCTCGCCGACAACCTGCTCGCGGTGGTGAGCAACCAGAAGGCGCATTCGCGCGAGTACATCCTCGAAGATCGCTTGACCGCGGCGGACCGGACCCGCGACGTGACCTACGACGAAAACACCTGGCAGTTCGGCCTGCAGGCAGACAAGACCCTGCACCTGAACGGCGCCTGGTCGCAGCGCATCAGCTACGGCCTCGACCACACCCTGACCGATGTCGAGAACCTCCAGACCGGCCTGGTGCCGCCAGCCGGCGAAAGCTACCCGCTCAAGCGCTTTCCGGACACCCGTGAAAAGACGACTGCCTTCTACCTGCAGGACGAATTCATCCACGAGCGCTGGAGCATCACGCCCGGCATCCGCTTCGATCGCTTCAGCCTCGATGTCGATCAGGCTGGCTTCGGTGCCAGGGCCGTATCGCTCTCGGGCTCGGCGGTGTCGCCCAAGCTCGGCGTGCTGTTCCGCGCCACGCCGGCGTGGAGCGTGTACGGCAACTACGCGAGTGGCTTCAAGGCGCCGAACGCGTTCCAGGTCAACAACTTCTTCGAGAACGTGGTGTCGGGCTATCGCACCATTCCAAACCCGAACCTGCGGCCCGAGAAGAGCCGCAACTTCGAGCTCGGCTTTCGCGGTCGTACCGGCTTGCTCCATTTCGACGTGGCCGCCTTCACCGGCAACTACCAGGACCTGATCGAGAACGACCGGCAGGTGGGCGGCGTGTTCGGCTCGCGCATCAACCCGGCCACTTTCCAGTCGGTCAACATCGGCCGCGCCCGCATCAGCGGTTTCGAGATCAAGGGCGAATTCGACTGGACCGACAACGGCCGCGGCTTCTCGCTGCCCTTCGCTTTCGGCCAGACCCGCGGCCGCGACCGGTCGACCAACGCGCCGCTCAATTCGATCGATCCGCAGAAGCTCGCCGTCGGCCTCGCCTACGGGCAGCCGGAGTGGAGCGTGCGGCTGGACGCGGTGCACCACGCCGCCAAGAAGCGCAGCGATATCGACGCCGCCGAGGTCACGTCCGGCGTGCAGTTCATCGCGCCGGCGGCGACCACGCTGGACGTCTCGGCCCAGTGGCGCATCCGCAAGGACCTGCGCCTCAACCTGGCCGTGATCAACCTGACCGACAAGAAATACTGGCAATGGAGCGACGTGCGGGGGCTCGCTTCGAACTCCGCGGTGCGGGATGCCTACACCCAGCCGGGACGCCACTTCAACGTGTCGCTGGTCGCGGACTTCTGAGCGACTTTCGAAACCACATCCGAACCCCTTCGAAGAGAGGAAAACAAGCGCATGACCGATCAAGAGATCCGCGAACGCTTCAGGGCGCTGCGAGCCGAAGGCAGGCGCCACAAGGACGCCGCCGAGGCGCTCGGCATCAGCGAGGGCGAGGCGATCGCCGCACACGTCGGCGAACACGACGACGGCTTGCACGCGACGCGCCTCCGAGGTCCGTGGCTGGATCTGTTGCAGGCTTTGGAATGGTGTGGCCCGGTGCTCGCATTGACCCGCAACACATCGACTGTGCACGAGAAGACCGGTGTCTACAAGAAGCTCTCGGGCGGCGAGAAGATGGGACTCGCGCTCGGCGAGGACATCGACCTGCGCCTTTTCTTCGGCAACTGGCACGCCGGCTTCGCAGTGAGCGAGGCCGCGAACGATCCTGCACTTCCGCCATCGACGAGCCTGCAGTTCTTCGATGCGCACGGCGTCGCGGTCCACAAGATCTTCGCGCGGCCCGCGACCGATCGTGCCGCCTTTCAGGCGTTGATCGAAGCCCATGCCGCTGCGCAGCCGATCGAAGCCGATGGCGCTGAAGGCGCGGACAGCGCGGAAGCCGCCGGCGCCGAACCGCAAGCGCTGTTCCGCGCCCCGGAGCCTGCGAAGCCGCCGCGGCCCGATGCCGAGATCGACCAGCCTGGCCTGGTCGAAGCCTGGCGCGCGATGCAGGACACGCACGAGTTCTTCGGGCTCCTGCGCAGGTTCGAGGTCGAGCGCCAGCAATCTTTCCGCATGGCCATCGACGCCTTCACCGAACGTGCAGACACGGGTGCGCTGCGAGAGATGTTGTACGACGCCGCGTTCGAAGGCACGCCGATCATGGTCTTCGTCGGGAGCCCCGGTTGCATCCAGATCCACAGCGGCCCGGTACAGCGCATCGAGCCGATGGCGATGCGCGGCATGCGCTGGCTCAACGTGCTCGATCCCGGCTTCAACCTGCACCTGCGCGAAGACCTGGTCGAGACGGTCTGGATCGTGCGCAAGCCGACCTCGGACGGCATCGTGACCTCGGTCGAGGCCTTCGACCGCGAGGGCGGGCTGATGGCGATGTTCTTCGGGGTTCGCAAGCCCGGACAAGCCGAGAGCGAAAGCTGGCGCCGGCTGGTCGCCAAGCTGCCGCGACTGGAAGTCGCGGCATGAGCGCGCGCTCTTTCGGTGCAAGCCGACGGAAGGTACTGCGCGTCCTCGCCGCCGCGGCGCTCGGCGCTTCGGCCGCCGCGGCTTTGGCGCAAACGTCGAGGCCGGATCGGTCCGGTCGAGCGGCCCGGCAGCCGCGCCTCGTGACCGTCGGCGGCGCCATCACCGAGATCGTGTACCTGCTGGGCGTCGAGGAGCAACTGGTCGGCACCGACAGCACCAGTCTCTATCCGGATCCCGCTCTGCGTACGCCCAAGGTCGGCTACCAGCGTGCGCTTTCCGCGGAGGGCCTGCTGTCGCTGCGGCCGGACGCGATCATCGCGACCACCGAGGCCGGGCCGCCGGTGGTGCTCGACCAGGTTCGAAGCGCCGGTGTCAAGGTCGAGCTGATCGCCTCGGACCACAGCTGGGCCGAGGTGCAGCGCAAGGTGGCGGCGGTGGGCCGTGCTGCCGGCCGCGAAGCCGCGGCGCGCGAACTGCAAGCGCGGCTCGATGGCGAGTGGGCAGAAGTCCAGCGCCTGGTCGAGGCCTCGCCGGTGCGCCGGCCCAAGGTGTTGTTCGTCTTGTCGCACAGCGGCAGCCCGCAGGTGTCGGGAAGCGGCACCGCGGCAGATGCGGTGATCCGCTTCGCCGGCGGCATCAATTGCATGACCGGTTTCCAGGGGTATCGCCCGATGACCGCCGAGGCGATGGCGAGCGCCGCGCCCGATCTCATCCTGACCAGCAGCCAGAGCATCGACGCGCATGGCGGCGCCGCGAAGTTCTGGGATCGGCCGGAGCTGGCTCTCACGCCCGCCTTCAGGAAGCGCTCGCTGGTCACGCAGGACGCCTTGCTGCTGCTCGGCTTCGGGCCCCGGTTGCCGGGCGCGATTCGCGAGCTGCACGCGAGGATGCGCGAGGCATGAGCGCGCTTCCGATCGGCGGCGTGGCTCCGGCGAGCGCACGCCTGTCGCTGCATGGCACGCTCGGGCTCGGCCTGCTGCTGCTGGTCGTCAGCCTCGGAGTGGCCGCGGCCTCGGGTGCCTACGCGATCGGCCCGGCCCAGCTCTGGGGCGTGCTGAGCTCGCCGTTCCAGGATGCCGCGCAGGCTTCTCCGGAGCATCTGGTCTTCATGAACATCCGGCTTCCGAGACTGGTGCTCGGCGTCGCCGCGGGGGCCGGCCTCGGCATGTCGGGCGCCATCATGCAAGGCCTTTTTCGCAATCCGCTGGCGGACCCGGGGCTCATCGGCATCAGCAGCGGCGCCGCGCTGGCCGCCGGCATCACCATCGTGCTGGGGGCCTGGTTGATGCCGGCGCTGCCGCGCACCCTCGGCAGCTGGACCTTGGTGTCGATGGCCTTCGGTGGCGGTTTGCTGGTGAGTGCGTTGACCTACGGCTTGTCGCGCACCGAAGGCGGCGCGCGGGTCGCGCTGATGCTGCTGGCCGGCATCGCCATCAACGCGCTGGCGGGCGCCGGGCTGGGTCTCCTGAGCGTGATGGCGACCGACGAGCAATTGCGCAGCCTCCAGTTCTGGTTGCTGGGGAGCCTGGGCGGTGCGCGGTGGAGCGCGGTGATGCTGGTCGGCGCGGCGGTCGCGCTGTCGCTGGTGGCCGGCATGGGTCTCGCGCGGCCGCTCAACGCCATCGCGCTCGGCGAATCGCAGGCGGCGCTGCTCGGCGTGGACGTGCAGCGGATCACGCGCCGTGCCGTGCTGGTGACTGCGGTGGCGGTCGGCGCGGTCACGGCCACCACCGGCATCATCGGTTTCATCGGCCTGATCGCACCACATGCCGTGCGGATGCTGGCCGGGCCGGATCACCGCATCGTGCTGCCTGCGTCCGCACTGGTCGGCGCCGCGCTGGTGCTGGCGGCCGACACGCTCGCGCGCACGGTGATGGCGCCGGTCGAATTGCCGCTGGGCGTGCTCACCGCATTTCTCGGCGTGCCGATGTTCCTGTTCCTGCTGCGCCGTTTTCGCGGACGGATATGACGATTTCCTGCATCGACCTCGAACTTCGGATGGGCGGGCGCACCTTGCTCGCTTCGGCATGCTTCGAGCTGCGGCCCGGCGCGGTAGTCGGCATCCTCGGCCCGAACGGCGCCGGCAAGTCGACGCTGCTGTCGGTGCTGAGCGGCCAGCGCGTACCGACCCGCGGCCGCGTGCTGTTGGACGGCGAGCCGCTGGCGGACCTGCCGCTCGAAGGCCTGGCACGGCGCCGCGCCCTGATGCCGCAGGAGAGCGGCGTCGCCTTCGACTTCAGCGCACGCGAGGTGGTGACGCTCGGGCGCTTTCCGCACCGCCGTTCGCCGCACGCCTCTGAAGACTCGATCGCCCGATCCGCGATGGCATCGACCGATGTCGACCAGCTGGCGGCTCGCGTGCTCAACAGCCTTTCTGGCGGCGAAAAGTCGCGCGTGCAGATGGCTCGCGCGCTGGCGCAGCTCTGGCATCCGCTCGAAGGCGGCGCCTCGCGCTGGTTGCTGCTGGACGAGCCGACCGCCGCGCTCGACCTCGCGCACCAGCATGCCGCGATGCGCCTGGTGCGCAGTTGGGCCGCGAAGGGCGTCGGCGCGATCGCGGTGCTGCACGATCTGAACCTCGCGCGCCGCTTTGTCGACGAGGTGCTGGTGCTCGACGGCCTCGGCGGCCTCCATGCCGGGCCGGTCGGGCGCGTGCTGCAGCCGTTGCTGATCGAGCAGGTCTGGAACATGCCCTGCCAGGCGGTGCAGGGGAACGACGGCACGCCGCAATTCCTGTTCGGCTGACCGGCCGACAATCGGTCGATGATCGATCGACTCCGACCCGAAGCCCGATGACGGCGCGCTGCGTGATGGTGCTCGGCGCCACCAGCGGTGCCGGCAAGAGCTGGCTGGCCACCGCGCTGTGCCGCTGGTATGCGCGGCAAGGTTTGCGGGTGGCGCCCTTCAAGGCGCAGAACATGAGCAACAACGCGCGGGTGGTCGCGGGCGGAGAGATCGGCAGCGCCCAGTACTTTCAGGCCCTGGCCGCACGAGCCGAGCCCGAGGTGCGGATGAATCCCTTGCTGCTCAAGCCCGAGCGCGACACCCACAGTCAGGTCGTGCTGCTCGGTCGGGTCAGCGCCGAGCTGACGGCATTGCCCTGGCGCGGCCGCAGCGAACGCGTCTGGCCGCGGATCGCCGGCGCACTGGACGCGCTTCGCGAAGAGAACGAGGTGGTGGTGATCGAAGGCGCCGGCTCGCCGGCCGAGATCAATCTCATGGCGAGCGACATCGTCAACCTGCGCGTCGCACGGCATGCCGCCGCCCGCTGCCTGTTGATCGTCGACATCGACCGCGGCGGCGCCTTCGCGCATCTCTACGGCACCTGGGCGCTGATGCCCGAGGCGGATCGTGCGAGGCTGCACGGCTTCGTCTTGAACAAGTTTCGCGGCGACACATCCTTGCTCGCGCCCGGGCCGGAGCAGCTCCGGGGGCTGACCGGTGTCGCCACGGTCGCCACTCTGCCGATGTGGAGAGAGCATGGCCTGCCTGAAGAGGACGGCATGTTCGACGGTTGCCTCGGTGCATCGAGCGCATCAAGCGCATCGATCGAAGCGAGGGGGCAGACCGCGCGTCTGAAAACCATTGCGGTCATCGCCTATCCGCGCATCAGCAACCTGGACGAGTTCCAGCCGCTCCTGAACATGCCGGGCGTGCGGCTTCGGTGGGTGCGCTCGGCGACCGAGCTGTCCGCCCTGGCACCGGAGGACTGGATCGTGCTGCCGGGTTCGAAGCACACCAGCGGCGATCTCGCCTGGCTGCGCTCCCAAGGACTCGACCGCGCCATTGCCACCCATGCCGGGCAGGGCGGGCGCGTGCTGGGCGTCTGCGGCGGATTGCAGATGCTGGGCGAGGCGCTGATCGATCCGCACGGTGTGGACGGCAACGGTCCCGGACTCGGGTTGCTGCCGCTGGTGACGGTATTCGCCGAGGACAAGACGGTGCGGCTGCGCGAGGCTAGCTTCGGTGCGATCGAGGGCTCATGGTCGTCGCTTTCGGGTGTCGAGCTGCGAGGCTACGAGATCCATCATGGCCAGACGGCGCTGCATCCCGCGATGGCCGCGGCCGGGCAGCGCAGTTTCGAAGCCATGCCCGAAGGCCTCGCATGGCAGAACGCGGAGGGGAACGTGCTGGGCCTCTACTTGCACGGGCTCTTCGAAGATCCCAGGACATTGCACGCGCTGTTCGGTGCTGCGGTTCCGACGCTCGACAGCGTCTTCGACGGTCTTGCCGACTACATCGATGCGCACTTCGACCCAGGGCTGCTTCGCTCGCTGATCGAGTGATGCCGTCGTTGCCGCGGCCCGGGCTCGTTCAAGCGGACTTGGGCGCGGGCGTCTTCGGCTTGTAGTCGCAATAGGCTGCCACCGCGCACTGCCAGCACTTGGGCGTTCGAGCCACGCACACGTACCTGCCGTGCAGGATCAACCAATGGTGGGCATGCAGCCGATAAGGTGGAGGCACCCGCTTCATCAGCTTCATCTCGACATCGAGCGGCGTCTTGCCCGGCGCGAGCCCGGTGCGGTTGCCAACCCGGAAGATGTGCGTGTCGACCGCCATCGTCGGCTCGCCGAAGGCGACGTTGAGCACCACGTTCGCGGTCTTGCGGCCGACGCCGGGCAGCGCCTCCAGCTCTTCCCGCAGGCGGGGAACCTCGCCGCCGTGCTGCTCGACCAGCATCCGGCAGGCCTCGATCAGGTGCTTGGCCTTGCTGCGGTAGAGGCCGATGGTCTTGATGAATTCCTCCAGCCGTCCCTGCCCGAGGTCGAGGATCGCCTGCGGCGTGTTCGCGACCGCGAACAGACCGCGGGTCGCCTTGTTCACGCTCAGGTCGGTGGCCTGGGCCGACAGCAGCACCGCGGCGAGCAGTTCGAAGGGCGAGCCGTACTCGAGCTCGGTCTTCGGCTCGGGGTTGGCTGCGGCCAGGGTCGCGAAGAAGGGTTCGATCGCTGCGGTTTTCATGCTGCGCGGGAGTCTAGTGCGCGCCCGGCACACACGCGGCACATGCCCGGCACATGCCCGGCACATGCCCGGCACATGTTGCGACAATCGGGCCCGCCACTTTTTTAGCGAAGAAGGTTCCCATGCAATTCGCCTCCCGACTCGACAACGTCGAGACCTCCGCCATTCGCGAACTGTTCAAGCTGCTCGGCACGCCGGGCATCATCAGCTTTGCCGGCGGCTTTCCGGACAGCGCGATGTTCGATGTCGAAGGTCTCAAGGAAGCCAGTGCGCGGGCGCTGGCCGAGGAGCCCGGCGGGGCATTGCAGTACGGCGCCACCGAGGGCTACGAGCCGCTCCGAACGCAGCTCTCCGACTTCATGAAGACCAAGGGCGTCGAGGTCGCGCCTTCGGGCCTGATCGTCACCACCGGGAGCCAGCAGGCGCTCGATCTGCTCGGCAAGACCCTGATCTCGCCCGGCGACAAGGTCATCGTCGAGGGCCCGACCTTCCTCGCGACCATCCAGTGCTTCCGGCTCTACGGGGCGCACTTGATCAGCGCGCCGGTCGATGCGGACGGCGTGAACACCGAGCGGCTCGAAGCCTTGATCGCCGAGCACCGTCCCAAGTTCGTCTACCTGATTCCGACTTTCGGCAACCCGAGCGGCGCGATGTTGAGCCTGGAGCGGCGCCGCAAGGTGCTGGAGATGGCCGTCAAGTACCAGACGCTGGTGGTGGAGGACGATCCGTACGGCGACCTCTACTTCGGTGCGCCGCCGCCGCCCTCGATCATGGCCTTGTCGGCCGAGGTACCCGGAAGCCGCGAGCACATCGTGCATTGCGGCAGTCTCAGCAAGGTGCTGAGCCCGGGTCTTCGGATCGGCTGGATGATCGGCCCGGCCGAGCTGCTCGCCAAGGCGACCATGTGCAAGCAGTTCAGCGATGCGCACACCAGCACCTTCGCGCAGGCGACCGCCGCGCAGTACCTTCGGAGCGGCCGGATGCCGGCGACGCTGGCCAACGTGCGCCAGGTGTACGGCGAGCGCGCACGGGCGATGGGCGCGGCCTTGAAGCGCGAGATGGGTGAGGCGATCACCTTCACGCAGCCGAACGGCGGCCTGTTCTTCTGGGCGCGCCTGACCGGAGCGGGCGGCAAGATCGCGGACGCCAACGTGTTCGCCAAGCGCGCCATCGAGCAGCTGGTGGCGTTCGTGCCGGGCGCGCCGTTCTTCGCCGAGAACCCGGAGCTGGCCACGCTGCGCCTCAGCTTCGCGACGGCGAACGTCGAGAAGATCGACGAAGGCATCGCGCGCCTCGGCAAGGCGCTCTGAACGTGGCGGCGCGCCTCGGCAAGGCGCTCCGAGCAGGGCGGCGCGCCCCGCATTCACGCGGCGGGCGCCGCGCGGCGCGCGATTCAGGCGGCGCGTGCCGGATCGTTCGGCAGCACCACTTCGAGCAGCCGGTCGAGCCCGCCCTGGTCGATTGCGACCATGGCCTCGGCCCGGACCTTCGGCTTGGCATGGAACGCGACCGAGAGGCCGGCTTCGGCCATCATCGGCAGGTCGTTGGCACCATCGCCGACGGCGATGGTTTCCGCAGGCGAGATGCCGAGCAGCGAAGCCACTTCGAGCAGCGTGCGCCGCTTTTCGGCGCCGTCGCAGATGTCGCCCCATGACTGCTGCACCACTCGCCCGGTCAAGAGGCCTTCGGCTTCATCCAGCAGGTTGGACCGCGCGAAGTCGATGCCGAGCCGCTCCTTGACGCGGCTGGCGAAGAAGGTGAAGCCGCCGGAAACCAAGAGCACCTTGAGCCCCGCATCCCTGCAGGCCGCGACCAGTTGCTCGGCACCCGGGTTGAGCCTGAGGCGCTGGTCGTAGACCTGCTGCAGCGCCGACACCGGCACGCCCTGGAGCAGTGCGACACGGCGGCGAAGGCTCTCCTTGAAGTCCTTGATCTCGCCGCGCATCGTGGCCTCGGTGATCGCCGCGACCTCGGCCTTCTTGCCGACCGCATCCGCGATCTCGTCGATGCATTCGATGTTGATCAGGGTCGAATCCATGTCGAACGCGATCAGCTTGAAATCGCCGAGCCGAAGCGGCGGCTCGAAACGTTGCAGGACGAGCCCGGGCGCCAGGGCTTGGCGTTGATCCGATGATGCTTGCGGCTGGGTCATGTCGTTGCGCCTGTTCGTCCTGATGCGGGTCGCGATGTTCGTGGGGGCGGACTAGACCGCCGCCACTTCGGGCTTCTTCGGCTGCCCGAGGCTTCGCAGCACGTCGCGCACCATCTGGGCCCGGTCCCGCGGCTCCTTCAGTTCGCGCTCGATCCTGAGCTTCTCGTTGCCGGCCAATTTGATGTGCTTGTTCTTCTGGATCAGGCCGATGATGTTCATCGCATCAATCGGCGGATCCTTCTTGAAGGTGATGTGGATGACGCCGGGCGCCGCATCCACCTTGATCACGCCGTAGGGCCGGGCCAGCACCCGGAGCCGGTGTACGTCGATGAGGGTCTGCGCCTGCGGCGGCAGCTTGCCGAAGCGATCGACGATTTCCTCGAGCAGCACGTCGATCTGCTCCGGCGTCTTGGCGGTGGCGAGCTTCTTGTAGAACGAGAGCCGCAGGTGGACGTCGCCGCAGTAGTCCTCCGGCAGCAGGGCTGGCGCATGCAGGTTGATCTCGGTGGTGACCGAGAGCGGCGCCAGCAGGTCGGGCTCCACGCCTTCCTTGAGCGACCTCACCGCCTCGGCCAGCATCTCGTTGTACAGCTGGAATCCGATCTCCATCATGTTCCCGCTCTGGTTCTCGCCAAGCACTTCGCCGGCGCCGCGGATCTCGAGATCGTGCATGGCGAGGTAGAAGCCGGAGCCGAGTTCCTCCATCTGCTGGATCGCGTCGAGCCGCTGCGCCGCCTGCTTGGTGAGGCCCTCGATGTCCGGCACCATGAGATAGGCGTAGGCCTGGTGATGGCTGCGGCCGACCCGTCCGCGCAACTGGTGCAGTTGCGCGAGGCCGAACTTGTCGGCTCGGCTCATGACGATGGTGTTGGCGGTCGGCACGTCGATGCCGGTCTCGATGATGGTCGAGCACAGCAGGAGGTTGTAGCGCTGCGCCACGAAGTCGCGCATCACGCGCTCGAGTTCGCGCTCGGGCATCTGGCCGTGGGCCACGGCGACGCGCGCCTCGGGCAGGATTTCTTCCAGCCTCTGGCGGCGGTTCTCGATGGTCTCGACTTCGTTGTGCAGGAAGTAGACCTGGCCGCCGCGCTTCAGCTCGCGCAGCACGGCTTCGCGAATCACGCCGGTGCCTTCGTTGCGAACGAAGGTCTTGATGGCGAGGCGGCGCTGCGGTGCGGTGGCGATCACGCTCAGGTCGCGCAGGCCTTCGAGCGCCATGCCGAGCGTGCGGGGAATCGGTGTGGCGGTGAGCGTCAGCACGTCGACCTCGGCCCGCATCGCCTTCATCGCCTCCTTGTGGCGCACGCCGAAGCGGTGCTCCTCGTCGATGATCAGGAGGCCCAGGTTCTTGAACTGCACGGTCTGCGACAAGAGCTTGTGGGTGCCGACCACGATGTCGATGCTGCCGTCGGCGAGGCCCTTGGCAGCCGCGGAGATTTCCTTGGCCGAGCGAAAGCGGCTCATTTCGGCGACCTTGAGCGGCCACTTGGCGAAGCGGTCGACCAGGGTCTGGTAGTGCTGCTCGGCCAGGAGCGTGGTGGGCGCCAGAAAAGCCACCTGCTTGCCGCCGGTGACCGCGACGAAGGCGGCCCGGAGCGCGACCTCGGTCTTGCCGAAGCCGACGTCGCCGCAGACCAGCCGGTCCATCGGCTGGGGCGAGATCATGTCCTGGATGACCGCGTGGATAGCGGCCTTCTGGTCGGCGGTTTCCTCGAAGCCGAAGTCCTTGGCGAAGACCTCGTAGTCGGCGGCCGAGAAGCGGAAGGCATGGCCTTCGCGTGCGGCCCGGCGAGCATAGATGTTGAGCAGCTCGGCGGCCGAGTCGCGCACCTGCTCGGCGGCCTTGCGCTTGGCCTTGTCCCACTGGCCCGAACCGAGCTTGTGCAGCGGCGCCTCGTCCGCGCTCACGCCGGTGTAGCGGCTGATGAGGTGGAGCTGCGACACCGGCACGTAGAGCGTCGCCTTGTCCGCGTATTCGAGGTGCAGCATTTCCTGCACCAGCGGCTTGCCGTGTTCGTCGGTGCCCTGGCCGAGGTCCATGTTGACCAGCCCGCGATAGCGTCCGATGCCGTGCGCGCTGTGTACCACCGGGTCGCCGATCGCGAGTTCGCTCAGGTCCTTGATGAGGGCTTCGACATCGCTCACCTGTTCCTGCCGCTTGCCGCGGCGGCGGGTGGTGGGTGCGGTGGCGAACAGCTCGGTCTCGGTGACGAAGTCGATCGCCTGTTCGTTCCAGGCGAAGCCGGCGGCGAGCGCGGCGGTGGCGATGCCGACCTTTTCGGCGGGCATGGCCTCGAACTCGGCGAGCGAATCGAAGGCGGGCGGCTGGATGCCGCTCGCGCGCAGGAAGTCGAGCAGGCTTTCGCGGCGTCCGTCGCTTTCGGCCAGCAGCAGCACGCGATGCGGCGTGGCGGCGATGTGCTCCTTGAGCCGGGTCAGCGGATCGTCGGCGCCGCGCACCACCGCGAAGGGCGGCAGGTTCTCGAACTCGGCGTAGGGCGTGCCCTCTGCGGCGCGGATCGCGAGCTGCGCATGCGGCTTGGCCCGCAGGAAGAATTGCTCGGCATTGAGGAACAGGGCCTCGGGCGGCAGCGCCGGGCGCTCGGGGTCGCCGCGCACCAGGCGGTAGCGCTCGGCGGTGTCCTGCCAGAAGTGCTGGAACGCGGGCTCGAGTTCGCCGTGCAGCACGACGGTCGCATCCGGGCCAAGGTAGTCGAAGACGGTCGCCGTCTCCTCGAAGAAGAGCGGCAGGTAGTACTCGATGCCGGAGGTCGCGACACCGTTGCCCATGTCCTTGTAGACCCGGCTGCGGGTCGGGTCGCCTTCGAGCAGCTCGCGCCAGCGGCTGCGGAAGCGCGCGCGGGCGTCGTCGTCCATCGGGAACTCGCGGCCCGGCAGCAGCCGCACCTCGGGCACGGGATAGAGGCTGCGCTGGGTGTCCGGGTCGAAGGTGCGGATCGAATCGATCTCGTCGTCGAAGAGGTCGACCCGGAAGGGCACCGGCGAGCCCATCGGAAACAGGTCGATCAGGCCGCCGCGAACCGCGTACTCGCCCGGGCTCACGACCTGGGTGACATGGCTGTAGCCGGCGAGCGTGAGCTGCGCCTTGAGCTTCGACTCCTCGAGCTTTTGCCCGCTCTTGAAGTGGAAGGTGTATCCCGCGAGGAAGCCGGGCGGCGCGAGCCGGTAGAGCGCCGTGGTGGCCGGCACCACCACCACGTCGACCTCCTTTTGGCTGATGCGCCACAGCGTGGCCAGGCGTTCGCTGATCAGGTCCTGGTGCGGCGAGAAGCTGTCGTAGGGCAGGGTCTCCCAGTCCGGGAACAAGGCGCAGCGCACCTCGGGCGCGAAGAAGGCGATCTCGTCGATCAGGCGCTGGGCGTCGGTGGCGTCGGCGGTGAAGACCGCGGTGGCGCGATGCGCGGATTTCTCGCGGCCGGCCAGTTGCGCAAGAAGCAGGGCGTCGGCGGAAAGAGGCGGTCGGGGCAGCGTGAATCGCTTGCCCGCGGAAAGTGGAGGAAGGTCCATGTAGTCCGTTTGGAATGCAGAACACCCCGCGGCGGGCGACGAGGGGTGTGAAGCGCGATTCTAGAATGGCCACCCATTTCGCGTCGGCCGCGGCCGCTCCATGAAAGCCTCCAGCTTCTACGTCCTCATTCCTTGTGCCGGCAGCGGGCACCGCGCCGGCGGCGGGCTGCCGAAGCAATACCGGCAGATCGCCGGCCGCCCGCTGATCGCCCACACCCTCGAAGCCTTCCGCGCACTCGGCGAGCGATTCGCCGGGGTTGCCGTGGTGGTTTCGCTGGGCGACCCGGACTTTGCGGCCGCCTTGCCGGGCTTTCCTGCTGATGGCGAGCATTTGCTGGCCGTCGGCGGCGCCACCCGGGCTGCGAGCGTGCGCAACGGCCTCCATGCTTTGCGTCAACGCGGCGCCGGTCCGCACGACTGGGTGCTGGTGCATGACGCGGCCCGCTGCCTGGTGCTGCCGAGCCAGGTCGAGGCCCTGATCGCTGCATGCGAGCACGATCCGGTCGGCGGGCTGCTCGCGCACCGGCTGGCCGACACGCTCAAGACGGCCACGCCGGACGGCCGCGTCGCCAACACACCGACCCGCGCCGACAAGTGGCTGGCGCAGACCCCGCAGATGTTCCGGCTGGGCATGCTGCTCGATGCGCTGACCCAGGCCGGCGACGCGGTCACCGACGAAGCCGGCGCGATCGAGGCAATCGGCCTCGCGCCGCTGCTGGTGGCCGGTAGCGCGCAGAACTTCAAGCTCACCTTTCCCGAGGACTTCGCCCTGGCCGAGGCGGTGCTTCAGGGCAGGGCGGGACTCGCATGAGCGGCTTCGACATTCGCGTCGGCGAGGGCTGGGACACCCATCAGCTGGTCGAGGGCCGCAAGCTGATCCTGGGTGGGGTCGAGATTCCGCACCGGCTCGGGCTGCTCGGCCATTCGGACGCCGACGTGCTGCTGCACGCCATCACCGATGCGCTGCTGGGCGCCGCGGGGCTCGGCGACATCGGCCGGCATTTTCCGGATACCGATGCCGCCTTCAAGGGTGCGGATTCGATCGTGCTGCTGGCCGAAGCGGCGCGCCGGGTGCGCGAGGCCGGCTTCGAGCCCGGCAACATCGACAGCACGGTGATCGCGCAAGCGCCCAAGCTCGCGCCGCATATCGGCGCGATGTGCGAGCGGATCGCCGCGGCGGTCGGCCTTCCGGTCGGCCGGGTCAATGTGAAGGCGAAGACGGCCGAGAAGATGGGTCCGGTCGGCGAGGAGCGCGCCATGGAGGCTCGCGCTGTCGTGCTGATTCGGCAAAGCCTGTAGATCGGGGGAACGGGTTGTGGCGGTGGCGACGCCGTCACCCCTGGTCAGTGGCCCCTGGTCACTGGTCACTGGTCACTGGTCGCGGAGCGCGGATCGCGGATCGCGGGCTCGAGGCCCGGTCAGCGCCTTTGTTCGGTCGCCGGAGCAGGTGCCGAGGCAGCGCCCGTCCCGTTCGGCTTCATCGACGTGGCCGTGGCTCCCGCCGGTTTAGCCGGACCACCAGGCTTGCCGTTGACCGGCGCCTCCGGCGGCTTCGCCGATGCGGCACGCGGCATCCGGATGTGTGCTGCAAGGCCCCGACCCGGCGTGCTGGTCAGGGCGAAGGTGCCGCCCATCCGCTCGATGTTCTTCGTGACGATCGACAAGCCCAGCCCCGCGCCGGCTGCCGAGGTACGTGCCACGTCCCCGCGGAAGAAGGGCTTGCTCAGTTGCGACAGCAGCGCCGGCGCCACGCCCGCGCCATGGTCGCGCACCTTGATCAGAACCGCGTCGTTGTGCGCCTGCGCCTGGATCGTGACCGCGGCGACGCCGGTCGAAGGCGTCTTGCCGTAGCGCCTGGCGTTCTCGACCAGGTTGGAAATCACGCGCTGCAACTCGACCTCGTCCGCCATCACCCGCAAGTCCGGCGGCACGTCGACCGTGATCTTGATGTCCTCGTGGTCCTGCACCGCGTAGGTGCAGGCATCCACCACATCGCGCAGCTGGACCGGCTTGAAGTCCACGTGATCCGGCCGCGCGTAGTCGAGGAACTTGTCGATGATCGCGTCGAGCTGCGCGATGTCGGCCGCCATGTGGTCGCGGGCATCCTCGTCGGCCACGCTCATTTCGGTTTCGAGCCGCAGGCGCGCCAGGGGCGTGCGCAGGTCGTGCGAGATGCCGGCCAGCATCACGGCGCGGTCCTGTTCGATCTTGGCCAGTTGGTCGGCCATCCGGTTGAATCCGACATTGACCGCTCGGATTTCATTGGTGCGGGCGCGCTCGTCCAGCCGATGGGCCTCGTACTCGCCTTCGCGCACCTGCAGCGTCGCCTGCGACAACTGCTTCAAGGGCCGGTTGATGAGCCCGGTGATCAGCGCCGCGCCCGCCACCGACAGCAGCATCGTGGTCGCCAGCCAGATGAGAAGGGTGCGACGGTCGAGGCTGGTGAAGCGGGTCGGGTCGAGCAGCAGCCAGTAGGCGTCGCTCTCGATGGTGAAGCCGATCCACAAGCCCGGTTCGTCGTTGACCCGGCTGGCGATCGTCGTTCCTTCGCCGAGCCGGTCGATCAGCTCGTCGGTCACCCGGTGGTCGAGCGCGCCCGTGGTGTAGGGCATGAACCGGTCGTTCGGCTCGCGCGGCAGGATGCGCACGCCCTCCTGGTCGGCCAGCGTCTTGATGAGCGAGACGCGCGTGATCGCGTCCGAGTACACCAGCGCCGCCCGGGTCAGGTTGACCAGCGAGGCGATCTGGTGCGCGGTCTGCAGGGCGCGAGGTTCGTATTCGAGCGCCCGGAAGGTCTGCAGCCACGCGACCGTGCAACCGACCAACAGCAGCACCAGCAAGAAGAAGGTGCGCCAGAACAGGCTTAGGCCGAGCTGCAGCCGGGCACGCTTGCGCGGCTGGCCCAGGCTTTCCAGCGGACTCGGCAGGGTGACCTGGGGACCGTCTTCGCCGAAAGGGCCCGGCTGCGAGGTCGATGGGCCGGTCGCGGCCACGGCTTTGTTCAGATCAGGTCGTGCCATCCGGCACGAAGACATAGCCCACGCCCCAGACCGTCTGGATGAAGCGCGGTGCCGCGGCGTCGGATTCGACCAGCTTGCGCAGGCGGGAGATCTGCACGTCCAAGCTGCGGTCGAAGGGTTCGAACTCGCGGCCGCGTGCCAACTGGGCCAGCTTTTCGCGCGAGAGCGGCTGCCGCGGATGGCGGACCAGCGCCTTCAGCATGGCGAATTCGCCGGTGGTGAGGGACAGCTCTTCGCCGTCCTTCTTGAGCGTGCGGGAGCCGAGATCGAAGCTGAAGGGGCCGAAATTGACGGTCTCGTTGTCGGTCGACGGCGCGCCGGGCGCCTCGAGCGGCGGCCGGCGGCGCAACACGGCATGCACGCGCGCCAGCAGTTCGCGCGGGTTGAACGGCTTGCCGAGGTAGTCGTCCGCGCCGACTTCGAGGCCCACGATGCGGTCCACGTCCTCGCCCTTGGCGGTGAGCATGATGATCGGCGTGCGGTCGTTGGCGGCACGCAGGCGCCGGCAGACCGACAAGCCGTCTTCGCCCGGCATCATCAGGTCGAGCACGATGAGGTCGACCGTGTCACGCAGCAGGATGCGGTTGAGTGCCTTGCCATCTTCGGCAACGATGACTTCGAAACCCTCCTGGGTCAGATAACGGCGCAGCAAATCGCGAATGCGCGCGTCGTCATCGACGATCACGATCTTGTCCGTCCGTGCGGGTGCTTGATTCATTTTTACAACAGTGAATTTGTAACAGGGGCAATTCTGCGGCTGTTGAAAGCCCTTCGGAGGCATTTATTAGTACTTTGACACTAAGTTACACCTTTTGCGGACCTTCGTCGAGCGGAAGCATTCAGGCGATACGGGAGTGGCACATTGGGTCGAACGGAGCACTACGTCGCCATGCACAAGACCCTTTTCGCGTTGTCCATTCTCATCGGCAGCTGCCTGCCGGCTGCGGCGGAGCTGTCTGAAGTTCCTGTCGGGCGTCCGCTCGTCGCCGAGAGCCAACGTGCAGCCAAGCCGGTGAAAGCGCAGCGCACCGCGACGGCGGCGACAACGCCCCGGAAGCTCACGCCGGACCAACTGGCGGAGCTTCGGCAGCAGGTCAGGGACCAATGGGTGCCTCGGCGTCAGGCGATTGCCGGCTCGGTCGGCGTCGCGGGCAACGCCGGCGGGCCCATGCTGCCCAGTCGTGTCTCCGTGGACCCGACGCTTTCGGCACCGGTCGTGGTCAGGCCCTGAGGCGCAGCGCAGCATTTGCGAGTTCCGCGCCGGTGCTCGGGCCATGCCTTGATCGGGTCTGGGGGCGTTGCGGCATGATCGGCTGAAACGGGCGCCGAGACCTTTATCGCGCGCTCTTCCGTACACCCCAGCTCGAGGAACATCAACGTTGAAGACGATTCAGTGGATCGCGGCTTGTGCCGCCTTGTCGATGGCGCAAGTCGCCACAGCCCAGGCCGTCGTGACGGCGCCGCCGCAGAACGTGCTGCAGCTTTCGTCCAGCGGCACGGTCGAGGTGCAGCAAGACCTCTTGAGCATGACCCTTGCGACGACACGCGAGGGCACCGACGCCGCTGCCGTCCAGAACCAATTGAAGACCGCGCTCGATGCGGCACTCGCCGAGGCTCGCAAGAGCGCACAGCCCGGCCAGATCGACGTGCGGACCGGGAACTTCAACTTGTCGCCGCGTTACACGCGGGACGGCAAGATATCCGGATGGCAAGGCTCTACCGAACTCATCCTGGAAGGCCGTGACTTCCCCGGCATCACGCGGACGGCGGCGCGGGTCTCGACCTTGACGGTCGGCAACATCGGCTTCGGGCTGAGCCGCGAGGAAAGGGCGCGGGTCGAGGTCGACGCGCAGGACCAGGCGATCGGCAATTTCAAGAAGAAGGCGGAAGAGCTCGCCAAGGCCTTCGGCTTCGGCGGCTACACGCTGCGCGAGGTTTCGGTCAACGCCAGCCAGGGCGGCCCGGTGCGGCCGAGGGCGATGGCCATGGAGGCTTCGGCCAAGTCGTATTCGAGCGAGCCGGTGCCGGTGGAGGCGGGGAAGACCACGGTCGTGGTCAACGTTTCTGGCTCGGTGCAGCTCAAGTAGCCAAAAGCACGGGCGAGCGGCGCTGCCGCTCGGCCGATCCTCGCGTTACTGCGCCGTCCAGCCGCCGTCGACCGCCCAGGCGACGCCCCTGACCTGGTCGGCTGCGGGCGTACACAAAAACACGGCGAGCCCGGCCAATTGCTCCACGGTCGTGAACTGGAGCGATGGCTGCTTCTCGCCCAGCAGATCGATCTGCGCCCGTTCGATCGAGATGCCTTCTTTTTCGGCCCTGGCGTCGATCTGCTTTTGCACCAGCGGCGTGAGAACCCATCCCGGGCAGATCGCATTGCAGGTGACACCGGTCCTGGCGAGCTCGAGCGCGGTCGATTTGGTCAGACCGACGACACCGTGCTTTGCGGCGACATAGGCCGACTTATGGGCCGACGCCACCAGGCCGTGCGCCGAAGCGATGTTGATGATGCGGCCCCAGTTGGCTTCACGCATGGCAGGAATCGCATGCCGGCTGGTATGAAACGCGCTGCTCAGGTTGATGGCGATGATGGCGTCCCACTTTTCCGGCGGGAAGTCCTCGACTTGGGCGACATGCTGGATGCCGGCGTTGTTCACGAGCACGTCGACGCGGCCGAACTTCGATGCGGCCGACTTCATCATGTCCTCGATCTGGTCGGGCTTGCTCATGTCGGCGCCGTGGTAGTCGACCTCGACGCCGAGCGCCATGACCTCTGTCTTGGCAGACTCGTATTCGCCGAAGCCGTTGAGCACGATGTTGGCGCCTTGCTGCGCCAGGGCCTTGGCGATACCCAGCCCGATGCCACTGGTGGACCCCGTGACGAGCGCGGTTTTGCCTTTGAGCATGATGGTCGATCTCCGGATGAATTAGGATGCTGCGGGACACGTATTCTCATCGCGAATCTTCTTCAATGACCGAGCTCGTTCCCCATCACGCTGCCTGTGGGGGAGTCACCGGATGAAGCGCGAACAACCCCAGCTTTCCAGCGCCGATGCGGCTGCCTCGGTGGTCGACTATCCGCTCTCGGCCGCCACCGCCGACCGCGCGCCGGTCATCGACAACATGCTGGCGCGTGCACGCGCCTTCGCCGAGCCGCTGATCGCGGACGAGACCCTCGACACCGGCGAGAACACGCTCGAGCATGCCGACGCGGTCGCAGCCATCGTTCGCGGCATGGGCGGCTCCGAGGCCATGCAGGCGGCCAGCTACCTGGTCTATTCGTGCCAGCATCTCAATCGTCCCCAGGAAGTGATCGCCAAGGTCTTCGGCGACAACTTCGCGGCGCTGGCCGTGGAAACGACCAAGCTGGTGCACGTGCAGAAGCAGGCGCGCTCGGCCACCATCAACCCGCGCGAGGTCGACGGTGCCAGCAGCCAGACCGAGAACGTCCGCAAGATGCTGCTGGCGTTCTCGCGCGATTTGCGCGTGGTCATGTTGCGGCTTGCTTCGCGCCTGCAAACCCTGCGCCATGCGGCGGCCATCAAGCAGCCGGTGAACGAATCGGTGGCTCGCGAGTCGCTGGAGGTCTTCGCGCCGTTGGCCAACCGCCTCGGCATCTGGCAGATCAAATGGGAGATCGAGGACCTCTCGTTCCGTTTCCTCGAACCCGATACCTACAAGCTGATCGCGCGCCTCCTCGACGAGAAGCGGGTGGAGCGCGAAGAGTACGTGGAGCAGCTTCGCAACCGCCTCGAACGGGCGCTTGCGAACGAAGGCGTGCGCGCCGCGGTGCAGGGCCGGCCGAAGAACATCTACAGCATCGTCAAGAAGATGCGCGGCAAGTCGCTCGACTTCGGGCAGGTGTTCGACATCATTGCGCTCCGCGTGGTGGTGGCCGACGTCAAGGACTGCTACACCGCGCTCGCCTGGGTCCACACGCACTTCCAGGCGCTCGACGAGGAGTTCGACGACTACATCGCACGTCCGAAGCCGAATGGCTATCAGTCGCTTCATACGGTGGTGCGCGAGGTCATGGACGGCGCCCCCGGCAAGCCGATCGAGATCCAGATCAGGACCGAGCAGATGCACGACCATGCCGAGCATGGCGTGGCCGCGCACTGGGCCTACAAGGAGGCCGGACACAAGGGTTATGCGGGCGTGTGGGCGGGCGGCGAGTACGACGCCAAGATCGCGGTGCTGCGCCAGCTGCTGGCCTGGGAACGCGACCTCTCCGGCGGCCTGCAAGGCCAAGGACTTTTCGACGATCGCATCTACGTGCTGACGCCGGATGCGGCGATCGTCGAGCTGCCGCAGGGCGCCACGCCGGTCGATTTCGCGTATTCGGTCCACACGAGCCTCGGTCATCGATGCCGGGGCGCGAGGGTGGACGGCGCGATGGTGCCGCTCAACACGCCTTTGCAGAACGGCCAGACCGTCGAGATCGTGGCCGCGAAAGAGGGCGGGCCTTCGCGCGACTGGTTGAACGCCGAACTGGGCTATCTCGCCAGCCACCGCGCTCGCGCGAAGGTGCGAGCCTGGTTCAACGCGCAGATCACGCACGAAACGGTCGCGCGCGGTCGCGAAGCGGTCGAGCGCGTGCTCCAGCGCGAGGGCAAGACCTCGATCAAGCTCGACGACCTGGCTTCGCAGCTCGGCTTCAAGTCGGCGGATCAACTCTTCGAGGTCGTCGGCAAGGACGAGTTCTCGCTTCGCAACATCGAGATGCTGTTGCGTCCGCCACCGGATCCGCTGCTCGCGCCGGGCGAAGGCGTCGTCATCAAGAAGGCGCGCGCCGGCAACTCCGGCAAGGGCGGCGTGCTGGTGGTGGGCGTGTCGTCGTTGATGACGCAATTGGCCAAGTGCTGTCGGCCCGCGCCGCCCGATGCCATTCGCGGCTTCGTCACCCGGGGCCATGGCGTCAGCATCCACCGCAGCGACTGCAGCAACTTCCGGACGATGGCGAGCCGGGACGCGGCCCGCGTGATCGAGGTGGAATGGGGCGAGCGCAAGGCCGAGGACGGCTCGGTCTATGCAGTCGACGTGGCTGTCGAGGCGGCGGATCGACAGGGGCTGCTGCGCGACATCTCGGACGTGTTCGCACGCGAGAAGATGAACGTCATCGGCGTGCAGACCCAATCGCTCAAGGGCACGGCCTGGATGACGTTCACGATCGAAATCGCCGACGCCGGCAGGCTGAAACAGGTGTTGGCCGTGGTCGCGAGCGTGAGCGGCGTGCGATCGGCTCGCAGGCGCTGAAAACCGGTCGAAAGCGCTGCTACAATTTGCGCTCTCGGACACATCCTTAGGCGCGTAGCTCAGCTGGTTAGAGCACCACCTTGACATGGTGGGGGTCGTTGGTTCGAGTCCAATCGCGCCTACCAATTTCCTGTCTTGCCATACCGTCCAACCAACGGCCTTGCGCAAGACTTCAACCTCCCATCGATCGATCGGCAGCCCTCGTGGCGGCTTGTTGCGTGTTTGCAGCAGCAAGCGTTGGCCTGTGTACTAAGGCTTTAAGCGGGTGGCTCTTGCCCAGGCACTTGTGTTAACTTGCCGTTTCAATATCCGAACTGCCATTGCCATTCATAAACCCGATGAGCACGCCAGAGGCATCGATCGACACCTCCGAATCCGAGGTTCGCCATGCAGCCTTGCTGCGACAGGCACCGCTGGAATTCGCCCGGGTGGTCTATGGCTTGAGCGATCGGTCCAACGGCAGGGCTGGCACCATGGCCGCCGAAGATGTGGCACGCACGGTTCGGCAAGGCACGCCGGTCACTCGCGAACGCGCCGAGCAGAGGGCACGGGCTTATCTTCCGACCGCTGGCCAGGAGCACTGTCCCCGATGCTGGGTCTTCAACGGCATCAAGAGTCCGCTGCTGTTCCGGGAAACCACCGAAGACCGGCCCGAATCGGCTGTCTGCAAGGTGTGCGGCGCCGAGTACACCACGACGCTCGACTGACCATTGCTGGGCAGGGTAAACCTTGGCGGAGGGCCACAATCCGGCTCCCTAGAATTGTTCGTGCGCCGCGGCGCCTCACCCCCTAGGAGTCCTTAGTGCAGAGCAAGAAGTCCCATGGCGCCAAGCCGGCTCTGCGGGTGATAAAGAAGTATCCGAACCGCCGCCTCTACGACACGGAAAGTTCAACGTACATCACCTTGACCGAAGTCAAGCAGCTGGTCATGTCGAAGGCGCCGTTCGTCGTGAGGGACGCGAAGTCCGGCGACGATCTCACCCGCAGCATCCTGTTGCAGATCATCCTGGAGGAAGAAGCCGGTGGCGCGCCGATGTTCACCGAGCAGGTGCTGGCGAGCATCATCCGGTTCTACGGCCAGGCGATGCAGGGCTACATGGGGCCTTACCTCGAGAAGAACATCCAGGCCATGACCGAGGTGCAGGCGCAGCTCGCCGAAAAGGCCGAAGGCCTGACGCCGGAGATGTGGTCGCGTTTCATGACGCTGCAGTCGCCGATGCTGCAAGGGCTGATGGGCAATTACGTCGAGCAGAGCAAGAGCATGTTCGTGCAGATGCAAGACCAGATGCAGAAGAACACGGAGCAGGTGCTGGGTGCCTTCGGCCTCAAACGGCCCTGACGCGGTCCGCCTCGCGGTTAGCGGGGACAATAGGCGGCTATGAGCGAAGTTGCTTTTCCCATTCCCGAGGTTGTTTCCGGCCAGACCGCCGCTGAACCTCCCAAGGTCGGATTCGTGAGCCTGGGCTGCCCCAAGGCCCTGACCGACTCCGAATTGATCCTCACCCGCTTGAGTGCCGAAGGCTATCGAACCTCCAAGACCTTCGAAGGCGCCGACCTGGTCATCGTGAACACCTGCGGCTTCATCGACGATGCGGTCCGCGAGAGCCTGGACACCATCGGCGAGGCGCTGGCGACCAATGGCCGCGTGATCGTGACCGGCTGCCTCGGCGCGAAGGCAGGCGACGGCGGCGGCAACCTGGTGCGCGAGATGCATCCCAGCGTGCTGGCGGTGACCGGCCCGCATGCCACGCAAGAGGTCATAGACGCGGTGCACTTGAATCTGCCGAAGCCGCACGACCCGTTCGTCGACCTGGTTCCGCAATCGTTCGGCGTCGCCGGGCTCAAGCTCACGCCGCGCCACTACGCCTACCTGAAGATCAGCGAAGGCTGCAACCATCGCTGCACCTTCTGCATCATTCCGTCGATGCGTGGCGACCTGGTGTCGCGGCCGGTCGGCGACATCCTCTCCGAGGCCAAGGCGCTCTTCGAAGGCGGCGTCAAGGAATTGCTGGTGATCAGCCAGGACACGTCGGCGTACGGCGTCGACGTCAAGTACCGCACCGGATTCTGGGACGGCAAGCCCGTCAAGACCCGGATGCTCGACCTGGTCCGCACGCTCGGCGACATCGCCGAGCCTTACGGTGCATGGGTTCGGCTGCACTACGTCTATCCGTACCCGAGTGTGGACGAAATCATTCCGCTCATGGCGAGTGGCCGGGTCTTGCCCTACCTCGACGTTCCGTTGCAGCACAGCCATCCGGATGTGCTCCGCCGTATGAAGCGACCGGCCAGCGGCGAGAAGAACCTGGAGCGAATTGCGCGCTGGCGCGAACTGTGCCCCGAGCTGGTGATTCGCAGCACATTCATTGCCGGATTTCCGGGTGAGACCGAGCAGGAGTTCGATCATTTGCTGGGCTTCATTCGCGAAGCCGAGATCGATCGAGCTGGATGCTTTGCCTACAGCCCGGTCAAGGGAGCGGCCGCCAATGACATTCCGGGCATGCTGCCCGAGGCCGAGCGCGAGGCGCGTCGTGCGCGGTTCATGGCGGTGGCCGAGGAAGTGTCGGCCAACCGCCTGCGCCGCCGAGTCGGTGCGACCATGCAGGTGCTGGTCGATTCGGCGCCGGGTCTGGGTCGCAAGGGTGGCGTTGGCCGCACCTATGCCGATGCGCCGGAGATCGACGGCACGGTCCGCCTGCTGCCGCCCGAGAAGATCAGCAAGACCTTGAAGGTCGGTGAATTCACCAGGGCGCGCATTGTCGGAACCGAAGGCCACGACCTGGTCGCGATCCCGATTTGAGATCGATGCGAAAAGCGACCGTCAATAAAAAAGCCACCTGTGAAAGGTGGCTTCTATTGAAATCCCGGAAAAGGGATTACCTAAACTTGGTGCCCAGAAGAGGACTCGAACCTCCACGATGTTACTCGCTAGTACCTGAAACTAGTGCGTCTACCAATTCCGCCATCTGGGCCCACGAGTTGCTTGGAAACCTTCCTTGCAACACGTTTTGAATTTCAGGAAAGAGAGAGATCATATCAAAAATACAAGCCATCCCAGCGGCCTGCTGGACGAAGTCGAAGGCATCGTCCAAGGCCATCGCGACGGTCATGGATTCGTGCAGCGGGACGACGGCGAAGCCGACATCTACCTGCCGCCGAACGAGATGCGCGCAGTACTGCACAAGGACCGCGTCAAGGCACGCGTGGTGCGCCAGGACCGGCGCGGCCGGCCCGAGGGCCGCGTCGTCGAGATCGTCGAACGCCCCGAGCAACCCATCATCGGCCGGCTGCTGCACGAAGGCGGCGTCTGGCTGGTCGCGCCGGAAGACAAGCGCTACGGACAGGACGTCCTGATCCCCAAGGGCGCGACCGGTACCGCCAAGGTCGGGCAGGTCGTCGTGGTCCAGCTCACCGAGCCGCCCGCGCTCTTCGGACAACCGGTCGGGCGCGTCAAGGAGGTCCTCGGCGAGATCGACGACCCCGGCATGGAGATCGAGATCGCGGTGCGCAAATACGGCGTGCCGCACGAGTTTTCCGAAGAGTGCCTGGCCGAAGCCAAGGCGCTGCCCGAGAAGGTGCGGCCTGCCGACAAGAAGGGCCGCGTCGACCTGACCGATGTCCCGCTCGTCACGATCGACGGCGAGGATGCCCGCGACTTCGACGATGCGGTCTACTGCGAACCGGCGAAGGTCGGGCGCGGCAAGGGCTGGCGGTTGCTGGTTGCCATCGCTGATGTCAGCGCCTATGTGCAAACCGGTTCTGCCATCGACATCGATGCCTACGATCGGGCAACGAGCGTCTACTTTCCGCGCCGCGTCATTCCGATGCTGCCCGAGAAGCTTTCGAACGGGCTCTGTTCGCTCAACCCAGAAGTCGAGCGCCTGTGCATGGTGTGCGACATGCTGGTGGCGGCGGACGGCGAGGTCTATGCCTATCAGTTCTATCCGGCGGTGATGTGGAGCCATGCGCGGTTCACGTACACCGAGGTGGCGGCGATCCTCGGCAACACGCGAGGACCCGAGGCGAGCAAGCGCAAGGACCGCGTCAAGGACCTGCTCAACCTGTCCGACGTGTACAAGGCCCTGCTCAACCAGCGATCCAAGCGCGGTGCGGTCGACTTCGAAACCACCGAGACGCAGATCATTTGCGACGAGGCCGGCCGCATCGAGAAGATCGTGCCGCGAACCCGCAACGAAGCGCACCGCCTGATCGAGGAAGCGATGCTCGCGGCCAACGTGTGCAGCGCCGACTTCATCTCCGAAAGCAAGCACCCGGGCCTTTATCGGGTGCACGAAGGACCCACCACCGAGAAGAAGGAAATCCTGCGCGGCTACCTGAAGGCGATGGGCGTCGGCATGTCGATCACCGACGATCCGAAGCCTGCCGAGTTCCAGGCCATCGCCACGGCGACCAAGGATCGACCCGACGCGCAGCAGATCCACACCATGCTGCTTCGCTCGATGCAGCAGGCGATCTACACGCCGTTCAACAGCGGCCACTTCGGCTTGGCCTACGAGGCCTACACGCACTTCACCAGTCCGATCCGGCGGTACCCCGACCTGCTGGTGCACCGCGTGATCAAGGCGATCCTCGACAAGCGCCGCTATCAGCTGCCGATGCTGCCGACGCCGGGCGAAGCACACGCCAAGCTCGCCAAGCGGCTCGCCGCGCGGGTCAAGGCGCCGACCAACAAGCCCCAGAAGGCGTCCATCGCGCCGACGAAGGAAACCCTGGGCTGGGAAGCCGCCGGCCTGCATTGCAGCGCCAACGAGCGGCGGGCCGACGAAGCGAGCCGCGATGTCGAGGCATGGCTCAAGTGCAAGTACATGCGGGAGCATCTCGGCGAGGAATTCGGCGGCGTCGTCACGGCGGCGACCACCTTCGGCATCTTCGTCACGCTCGATGCGATGTATGTCGAAGGCCTGGTCCACATCACCGAACTCGGCGGCGAGTACTTCAAGTTCGACGAGCAGCGCCAGGAACTGCGCGGCGAGCGCACCGGCATCCGCTACGCCATCGGTACCCGCGTCCGGGTGCAGGTGAGCCGGGTCGACCTGGACGGTCGCAAGATCGACTTCCGCCTGGTACGCGAGGGCGAAGACCTCGGCACGCGCGCCATGAAGGACAAGGGGCTGGTTTCCGGCGGTGTTCCGGTCAAGGCTTCGGCCCGTCGCAGCGCTCGCAACAAGCCGGAGCCCTCGATCGAGCGAGCCGACCATGGCAGCGCCGCCGCTGCCGCGCCACAGTCCGCGATGCAGGCCTTTCGTTCTGCAGTCAAGAAGGCCACCAACAAGATGAAAGGGCGCAAACCGCGCCGTTGATAGGAGACTCGAGACATGACCAACAAGAAAGCCAGCCGCATCGCCATCGTGACCGGCGCCGGCACGGGTATCGGACGAGCGGCCGCGCTCGCGCTTCTGGGCGACGGATGGAGCGTCGTGCTCGCCGGCCGACGGAGCGAGCCGCTGCAGCAGGTGGCCACCGAATCGGCCGCCGGGGATCGCGCTTTTCCGGTGAGCGCGGACGTCGCCGATCCGGCGTCGGTCAAGGCGTTGTTCGCGGCGGCGGTCGAGCGCTTCGGCCGGGTCGACCTGTTGTTCAACAACGCAGGCGTTGGCAATCCGCCAGGGAGCTTCGAGGACTGGACGCCCGAGCAATGGCGCGGCGTGGTGGACATCAACCTGAACGGCATGTTCTATTGCATCCAGCAGGCTTTCAAGACCATGCAGGCGCAAGTGCCGCGCGGCGGCCGCATCATCAACAACGGATCGATCTCGGCGACCGCACCGCGTCCGAATTCGATCGCGTACACGGCGACCAAGCACGCGGTCGAAGGCCTGACCAAGACCGCTTCGCTCGATGGCCGCAAGCACGATATCGCGGTCGGGCAGATCGATGTCGGCAATGCCTTCACCGAACTTGCGGCCCGCATGGCCAAGGGCGTGCCGCAAGCCAATGGCGAGATCGCGATCGAGCCGGTGATGGATGTCGCCATCGTCGGCCAGTCGGTGCTCTACATGGCCAACCTGCCGCTCGAAGCCAACGTGCTGTTCCACACCGTGATGGCGACCAAGATGCCCTTCGTCGGGCGCGGCTGAGCGCCGCCAGGGCGAAGCTCAGGGCAAGAGTCGACTGCGGGCCAGCTCGCCGGCGCTGAAGGTGCGGTCGGCGGGCCAGCCATCCGCCACGTGTCCGTGCAGCCAAGCGGCTTCGACAGCCGCGGCCAATGGCTGGTCGGGCTGCCTGGCAAGGCCGCTCGCCACCATGCCCGCCAGCACGTCACCCGTTCCTGCGGTGGCGAGCCTCGCATTGCCGGTCGGGTTGATGACCGGAAGGTCGTTCGGCGATGCGGCGATCGTTCCGGAACCCTTGAGCAAGACCACGGCGCCGAAGCGCCTTGCCAGCGAGGTGGCCGCATGCAGCCGGTCGCGCTGCACGCTGGTGGCATCGGTTGCGAGGAGTCGAGCCGCCTCCAATGGATGCGGCGTCAGCACGGTGGCGGCGCGGCGGACGCCTCGCGCCTGCAGCAAGGCCTGCAGCGAGGTGTCGCCGGCGATCGCATTCAACGCATCGGCGTCCAGCACCAGCGACCTTGCGGTGGACAGTACGCGGGGCAGCAAGGCTCGGACCGAATCGCCCCCGCCACAACCGCACGCGACATGCATCGTTCGCAGGTCGAGCAAATCGGGCAGTCGAAACATGAGTTCCGGCTGCAGCGCATCGAGCCTGGCGGCGGCAGCGTCGAGCATGCCGACGAACACCCGGCCCGCACCGGCATGCAAGGCCGCGGTGGCGGCCAGCAAGGCAGCGCCGTTCATGCCGCTCGCGCCGCCGATGATCGCCACGTCGCCGTAGCTGCCCTTGTGGGATGCGTGGGGTCGACCCGGCGGTCGCGCCTCGCCCGGCAGCAGGGCGCAAGGGTTCTCGTCCCCGGGTTCGACGCCGAGATCGTCGAACCACAGTTCACCGGCCGCATCGCGTCCGTCGGCGGTCAGGAGCCCCGGCTTGAGGGTCAGCAGGCTCAGGCATGCGCGCCGTGCTCGGGCGGGGCCTGCCGCCGGCGCAGGCTTCGGCTGCGCGCCCTGGGCCATCATCCCCGTGTCTGCATCCAGGCCCGAGGGGAGGTCGATGCTCAACACCATTTCCGCGGCCTGCATCTGCGCGAGCCACTCGGCCATGCGGCCTTCGGGCGCACGAGTCGATCCCAAGCCGAGCAACGCGTCGATCGCGAGCTCGCAATCGCCGGGCGGCGCATCGGCGAAGCGCACGCCTGCTGCCCGCGCCCGCGCGAAGGAGGCCGCGGCGTCCGAAGGCAAACGCGCCGGATCGCCGAGCAAGGTGACGATCGGATCGAAGCCTCGCCGCCGCAACTGCGAAGCCGCTTCCAGGCCGTCCCCGCCGTTGTTGCCCGGGCCGCAGGCGATCCAGATGGTTCGGGCATGCGGCGCCAACGCCGCAGCGAGCCTGGCAGTTGCGAGGCCTGCGCGCTCCATCAGCTCGTGCACCGGCAACAGGGCTGTCGCAGCCGCCTCGATGCGGCGCGTGGCGGCGCCGCCGAAAAGCGGGGCAACCGTCGAGGAATCGATCCGTCTCAGCGCCATGGTCAGCTCCTCGAGAAGATTTCTTCAGTGACGCAGCAACCGCTCGATGCCGAGGCCTTCGAGATCGATCTCGGCGCTTCGACCGGAAATCTGGTCTGCCAGCACGCGGGCGCTGCCGCAGGAAAGCGCCCATCCGCTGGAGCCATGCCCCAGGTTGAGCCAGACACCGCGAATGCCGCTGCTGCCGATGATCGGCGGGCCGTCCGGCAGCATCGGCCGCGCGCCTTTCCACTGCTGCACGCCGTTTTGCAGCGTGACGGCGCCCGGAAACCAGTCCTGCAGCACCTTGTACAAGGTGCGAAAGGCGGCAGGATGAACCTTGTCCAGCGAGCCGCCCAACTCGGCGCTGCCGGCGACCCGCACGCGCTGCCCGAGCCGGGAGATGGCCACCTTGTACCGCTCGTCCATGATCGCGCTGCGCGGCGCGTTCAGGGGTTCGCGAATCTGGGCGCTGATCGAATGCCCATACACCGGCGCCAACGGAATGCGAAGGCCGAGCGGCTGCAGCAGCCGAGCCGAGTCGACGCCCGCGCAAACCACGACCGCGTCGAAGGCGATGGCCGGCGAGCCTGCCGCCAGCGTGATCGAGCTCGGTGCCGAGCGCTGCAGCGGAGCGATGTCGCAGCCGAAATGGAACTGCACGCCGATGGCTTCGGCTTCCCGCTTGAGCAACAAGGCGAACTGCCGGCAATTGGCGACCTCGTCATCGGGCAGGTAGACGGCGCCGGCCAGCCGGGTCGACGCAGCCAGCGCGGGTTCGATCGTCCGGGCTTCGTCCGCATCGACCTCCCTGAAGGTACTGCCCGCGGCGCGCAACACGTCGAGGCCCGGTTGCGCGAGTTTGCGCTCGCGGTGGTTGCGCAGCAGAACGAGCAAGCCCTGGCCGCGTTCATAGCTGAGCTCGCGCGCCTCGCTGATCTCGTGCAGGCGGCTGCGGCTGTAGAAGGCGAGGCGCTGCAGCCTGGAGCGATTCGCCAGATAAGTCTCGAGCTTGCAGGCGCGCTGCCATTGCGAGATCCAGCCGACGTCACGGCCGGAGAGCGGCCAACGCAGCTTGACGGCGCCATGGCTGGACAGCAACGACCGAAGCACCTTGGCGCGCATGCCAGGGCTCGCCCAGGGCGTCACGTAGCCCGGGGCCACCACGCCTGCGTTCGCAAAGCTCGCTTCTTCGGCCGCCGCCCCGCGCCGTTCGAAAACCATGACTTCGTGGCCGTCGGAGGCCAATTCCCAGGCAGTGGTCACGCCGATGATGCCGGCGCCCACGATCGCGATTTTCATTCTGTCGTTTCGATGGAAAAGTTCGTGCGCGGCCGGGCTGGGGTTTTCGAGGCGATCGCCCAGGCGGTCAGCGCATCTTCAAGGCAGCTTCAGCCTTCAGCGCCACGGCCAGCACCGCATCGTCTCGCAAGGCGGCGTGCCAGATCATGAGGCCAGCGGGCAACTCGCCCGGCGAATGGCAGGGAATCGAGATCGCGCAGCCGTCCAGCAGGTTGATTGCGGAGGGATTGCGAAGGAGCAAGGCGTTGACGCGGAAGAACTCGGCGTCGCGTTCCTCGCCGGGCGCCACGCTCGCCAGGGTCGGCGCGGCGATCGGCACGGTCGGCGAGAGCAGGGCGTCGTAGCCCGCGAGGGCTTGCTCGAATCGGGCGATCCACGCGGCGCGGGAACGCACGAGTTCGATGTACTCGTGCGCCTTCATGGTCGCGCCCTTCACGATTCGCTGCGCAACCCGCGGGTCGTAGCCGGCGCCGCTTCGCTCGAGCAGCAGCCGATGCCAGGCGTAGGCTTCGGGCGCCGAGAACCCGCCGGTGGCGTTCAGGGCCGGGATCTCGTCCAGAAGAGGCAGCGAGATCCGCTCGATGCGGGCGCCGGCTGCGCTCAGGGTCGCCAGGCTGCGCTCGAATGCGGCCGCGACCGAGTCCTCGATACCGTCGAAGAACAACTGCGCCGGAACGGCCAGGCGGTAGGCCCCGAGGGGCGCGGAGCCCGGCGTGACCCGGCGGTCGGCGAGGATCTCGTGCGCGGTGATGGCGTCCCGCACCGATCGGGTGAGGGCGCAAACCGTGTCGAGCGTCGTCGACAGGGGCAGCGCCCCCGACGCCGGAACCAGCCGCGCCGTGCTCTTGAACCCGACGATGCCGGTGAGCGCGGCCGGTATCCGGATCGAACCGCCGGTGTCCGAGCCGAGTCCGATGAACGCCGCGCCCGTGGCCACCGAAACCGCAGCGCCGGAGGACGATCCGCCCGGGATCCGGATCGCCTGGTCATCCGCGGGGTTTCGGGGCGTTCCGAAATGCGGGTTGACGCCCACGCCCGAGAACGCGAACTCGGTCATGTTGGTGCGGCCGATCGGAATGCCGCCGGCCGCGCGAAGGCGAGCCACCGCGGTCGCGTCCGCGGCGGCCCCGGGCGAATGCGAAAGCACCGCCGAACCGGCCGGAGTCGGTTGGCCGGCGATGTCGAACAGGTCCTTGACCGAGAACGCGAGACCGGCGAGCGGCTGGTCGTGCCGCGCGCCTGGGGTGCCGTCGACTTCGGCCAGCGCCTCCTCGAACATCGGCCGCACGAAGGCGTGCTCGCATGCCGGCGAGCGGGCGATTTCGGTCGAAGTGGCCATCTCGGCGCGCACATCGGTGGCGCCTTCGAGCAGCGCGAGGCGGGTGGCGTGGAGATCAGGGCGCATGGTGATGGCAAGAGGGGGAAACGTGGGGTCGCGTGTTATAGTCCTTGGGTTTCGCCGAGGCATCGCAACCAGCAAGCCAGGCGCGAAACACATCCGCAAACCAGCCCATACAAGGTGTTGTGCTCTTCCTGCCGGAAGCCGCGCAAAACGGGCTGGATTTTAGACCCAACCTTCGGAGCATCCTTATGTCGACGACCATGCGCGAAATGCTGGAAGCCGGTGTCCATTTCGGTCACCAAACCCGCTTCTGGAACCCCAAGATGTCCCCTTTCATCTTCGGGCATCGCAACAAGATCCACATCATCAACCTGGAAAAGTCGCTCCCGATGTTCCAGGACGCGATGAAGTACGCCAAGCAACTCACCGCCAACCGCGGCACCATCCTGATGGTCGGCACCAAGCGCCAGGCCCGTGAAATCGTCGCAGCCGAGGCTCGCCGCGCCGGCGTCCCCTTCGTCGACACCCGCTGGCTCGGCGGCATGCTGACCAACTTCAAGACCGTCAAGACCTCGATCAAGCGCCTGAAGGAAATGAAGGCCCAGCAGGAAGCCGGCCTCGACAGCCTGAGCAAGAAAGAGCAGCTGACCTTCAGCCGCGAAATCGAGAAGCTCGAGAAGGATATCGGCGGCATCCAGGACATGAACGCCTTGCCCGACGCGATCTTCATCATCGACGTCGGCTTCCACAAGATCGCCGTCGCCGAAGCCAAGAAGCTCGGCATTCCGCTCATCGGCGTGGTGGACTCCAACCACTCGCCCGAAGGCATCGACTACGTCATTCCGGGCAACGACGACTCGTCGAAGGCGGTCACGCTCTACGCCCGCGGCATCGCCGACGCCATCATCGAAGGCCGTTCCAACGCCATGAACGACGTGGTCAAGGCGGTTGCCGAAGGTACCGGCGACGAATTCGTCGAAGTCGAAGAGGGCGCTTCCGCCTGAAGATCGCTCTCGAGAGCCTGAAGAAGGGGCTTGTTGCCCCTTTTTTTTAATTTGCTTTTCGCGGTGCCTGCGTCCGGCGCCGCAAGACATTCGAACCGAACGGAGAAACGACATGGCAACAATCACTGCAAGCATGGTGGGCGAACTGCGCGCCAAGACCGACGCGCCGATGATGGAATGCAAGAAGGCATTGACCGAGGCCGAAGGCAACATGGAAAAGGCCGAGGAACTGCTTCGCATCAAGCTCGGCAACAAGGCGGGCAAGGCCGCGAGCCGCGTCACGGCCGAAGGCGTGGTCACCGCCTACACCGACGACAAGGCCGGCGCAATCATCGAAATCAACTGCGAAACCGATTTCGTCACCAAGAACGACAGCTTCCTGGCCATGGCCAACGCGGCTGCCATGCTGGTCGCCAAGAACAATCCGGCCGATGTCGCCGCCCTCGGTGCCACGCCGTACGAGCAGGACGGTTTCGGCCCCACGCTCGAGGACGTGCGCAAGGGCCTCATCGGCAAGATCGGCGAGAACATGAGCTTTCGCCGCTTCAAGCGCTTCGAAGGCAACGGCCAGCTCGCTTCTTACCTGCACGGCACCCGCATCGGCGTCATGGTCGAGTTCGAGGGCGACGCGACCGCCGCCAAGGACGTGGCGATGCACATTGCGGCCATGAAGCCGGTCGCGGTTTCCAGCGCCGAGGTGCCGGCCGACCTGATCGAGAAGGAACGCGCCGTGGCTGCCGGCAAGGCCGAGGAAGACCGCAAGGTCGCCGAAGCCGCCGGCAAGGCGCCGCAGCCGGCCGACATCGTGGCCAAGCGCATCGAGGGCGGCGTGCAAAAGTACCTCAAGGAGGTCTCGCTGCACAACCAGCCTTTCGTCAAGAATGACAAGCAGACCGTCGAGCAGATGCTGAAGGCCTCGTCCACGACCATCAAGGGCTTCACGCTCTACGTGGTCGGCGAGGGCATCGAGAAAAAGGTCGACGACTTCGCGGCCGAAGTGGCGGCACAGGTCGCTGCCGCCAAGTCCGCTGCCTGAAGCGAGCCAGGCGAGGGCAGACGCCTTCGCCGGCTCGCGAGGATCACGTTTTAAACTTGCAGTAAGGAAGCTGTCCATGCCAGATGCCCGCCCCGCCCACAAACGAATCTTGTTGAAGTTGTCTGGCGAGGCATTGATGGGGGAAGACGCGTTCGGCATCAACCACCAGACCATCAAGCGGATGGTCAGCGAGGTGGCCGAGGTCGTCGCGATGGGGGTCGAGGTTGCCGTGGTGATCGGCGGCGGCAACATTTTTCGCGGTGTCGCCGGCGGCTCGGTCGGCATGGACCGCGCGACCGCCGACTACATGGGCATGCTGGCCACCGTCATGAACTCGCTGGCGCTCGCCGACACCATGAACAAGCAGGGCATCATCGCCCGGGTGATGTCCGCCATTGCCATCGAACAGGTGGTCGAGCCCTATGTCCGGCCCAAGGCCCTGCAGTACCTCGAGGAAGGCAAGGTGGTGATCTTTGCCGCCGGCACCGGCAACCCTTTCTTCACGACCGACACCGCCGCTGCCTTGCGCGGGGCCGAGATCGGCGCCGAAATCGTGCTCAAGGCCACCAAGGTGGACGGGGTCTACAGCGCAGATCCGCAAAAAGATCCCACGGCAACCCGCTATTCCCGGCTTACCTTCGACGACGCCATCGCGCAGAATCTCGGAATCATGGATGCGACCGCTTTCGCGCTCTGCCGTGACCAGAAGCTGCCGATCAAGGTGTTCTCCATATTCAAGAATGGCGCGCTCAAGCGGGTCGTCATGGGTGAGGACGAAGGCACCCTGGTGCACGCCTGAGCGGCAGTCCACAGGAACCTCAGAGATGAAGACCATTCCAGAAATCCGCAGTGCGACCGACGTCAAGATGAACCAGTCGATCGCCGCCTTCCAGGCCAACCTGACCAAGATCCGCACCGGCCGTGCCAACCCGGCGCTGCTGGACTCGATCCATGTCGACTACTACGGCTCCCAGGTGCCGCTGTCGCAGGTGGCCAATGTGTCGCTGCTCGACTCCCGCACCATCAGCGTCCAACCCTGGGAAAAGGGCATGGGCGCCAAGATCGAGAAAGCCATCCGCGAAAGCGACCTGGGTCTCAACCCGGCTTCGATGGGCGACCTGATCCGGGTGCCCCTTCCGCCCATGAGCGAGGAGCGCCGCCGCGAGATGACCAAGCTGGTTCGCAACGAAGGCGAAGCGGCCAAGATCGCCGTGCGCAACCTGCGCCGGGACGCCAACGACACCATCAAGAAGCTGGTCAAGGACAAGGCGGCTTCCGAGGACGAGCAGAAGCGGGCCGAGGCCGAGATCCAGAAGGTGACCGACCGCCACATCGGCGAAATCGATCGCATGGTGACGGCCAAGGAAGCCGAGATCATGGCCGTCTAGCATGGGCAAGCCCGCTTCCGAAGCCGTCGTGCCCCGGCACGTGGCCATCGTCATGGATGGCAACGGACGCTGGGCGACCCGCCGATTCCTGCCTCGGGTGGCGGGGCACAAGCAGGGCGTGGAGTCCCTTCGCCGCTGCGTCAGGGCGTGCGTGGACCGTGGGGTCCAGGTCCTGACCGTGTTCGCGTTCTCTTCCGAAAACTGGAATCGTCCCGTCGAAGAGGTTTCGGGCCTGATGGACCTGATGGTCGGCGCGTTGGCCCGCGAGGTTCCGCGGCTCACGCGGGACGGCGTCAAGCTCCACTTCGTGGGCGAGCGCGGCGGCTTGTCCGAGAAGATTGCCGCCGGCCTCCTGAAAGCCGAGGCAGCGACCGCCACCAACAACCGGCTCGTGCTCAACGTCTGCTTCAACTACGGCGGGCGCTGGGACATCGCACGCGCCGCAGCCTTGCTCGCGACCCGCGGCGAGGCGATCACCGAGGCCAGCCTCGATGCGGCCATGGCGCTGTCGCACGTGCCCGATCCCGACCTGTTCATTCGCACCGGCGGCGAGCAGCGGCTTTCGAACTTCCTGCTCTGGCAAAGCGCGTATGCCGAGCTGTTCTTCAGCGACAAGCTGTGGCCGGAGTTCGACGAGGCTGCATTGGACGATGCCATCGCCGCCTATCAGCGACGGGAGCGTCGATTCGGGCAGACGTCCGCGCAACTTGCCGACAACGCCAGGCGCGACCCCCAGGCAGCCTGAGCGCATGCTCAAACAACGCATCATCACGGCCGTCGTCCTGCTGGCGATCCTGCTGCCGGCGCTTTTCTATCCGTCGCATATCCCCTTCGCCTGCGTGATGCTCGCGCTGATCGGTGCGGCGGCCTGGGAGTGGGGGCGGCTGAACGAATGCGGCTCGGGCATGTCGATCTTCCTCGCGGTCGAGGCGGTCGCGCTGTGTGCGCTCTCCTGGTGGCTGGGGCTCCTGCAAGAACGCCTTCTCGTGGTCTGGATCGTCGCGGCAGCCGCCTGGGTGCTGGGCGGCGCGGCCTTGCTGCGGGTCGCGGTGCCCGGTTGGCCGCGCGTGCCGCGCGGTCTGCGGCTGGTGGGTGGATTGCTCGCGTTGTGGGTCGCGTGGCTGGCCGCCGTGCAAGCGCGCATGGAAGGCATCAATTTCCTGCTGTCGATCCTGGTGCTCGTGTGGGTCGCCGACGTCTTCGCCTATTTCGCCGGCCGAGCCTTCGGTCTTCGATTCACCCGCAACAAGCTGGCACCGAGCATCAGCCCCGGCAAGAGCTGGGAGGGCGTCTGGGGCGGGATGGCCGGGGTGGTTGTGCTTGCAATCGCCTGGGCCTGGTCCGATGGCGCGGTTCAAGCCAGCGTGCAGAGCCTTTATTCGCGCCTGGCCGAGCGCGGCTGGTGGCTGCTGCTCGTCGGCGTACTTTTTCTTTCTGCGATGAGCGTGGTGGGTGACCTGGTCGAATCCTTGATCAAGCGAAGTGCGGGTGCCAAGGACAGCAGCAATCTGCTGCCGGGGCATGGCGGCGTGCTCGATCGGATCGACGCGCTGCTGCCGACCCTGCCCATCGCCATGATGCTGGCCCATTTGTGAAACAACCCAAGCAGCGCCTGACGGTGCTCGGCTCGACCGGCTCGGTCGGCGTCAGTACCCTCGATGTGGTGTCGAAACATCTCGACCGCTTCGAGGTGTTCGCGCTTTCGGCGAACACCAACGTCGACGAATTGCTCGCCCAATGTGCGGCGTTCAGGCCGCGATTCGCGGTCATGGCCAGTGCCTCGCATGCCGATCGACTGGCCGAGCGGCTCGAACAGAACGGTTTGCCGACCCGGGTCCTGAGCGGCGAAGACGCGCTCGAGCAAATTGCAGAACATGAGGATGTCGATACGGTCATGGCAGCAATCGTCGGCGCCGCGGGCCTCGGGCCCTGCCTTGCCGCGGCACGCGCCGGAAAGCGTCTCCTGCTGGCCAACAAGGAGGCGCTGGTCGTCGGCGGCGAACTCTTCATGCGCACGGTGGAGGAGGGCGGCGCCACCCTGCTGCCGATCGACAGCGAGCACTCGGCCATCTTCCAATCGCTGCCCGAGGATCCGCGCACCTGGGCAAGGCGGATCGACAAGATCATCCTGACCGCTTCGGGCGGTCCGTTCCGGACCCGATCGCCGCAGTCGCTCGGCAGCGTGACGCCGGACGAAGCATGCGCCCATCCCAACTGGGTCATGGGCCGGAAGATCTCGGTCGACTCGGCGACGATGATGAACAAGGCGCTCGAGGTGATCGAGGCGCGGCACCTGTTCGGCGTGTCGCCCGAGCAGATCGAGGTGGTCATCCATCCGCAGAGCGTGGTGCATTCGATGGTGCAGTTCGTCGACTCCTCGGTCATCGCGCAGCTGGGCACGCCCGACATGCGGGTGCCGATCGCGGTCGGCCTTGCCTGGCCGGAACGTATCGCGAGCGGAGCCGCTGCGCTCGATTTCCGGCGATTGGCCAACCTCAGCTTCGAGCCGCCGGACGATGCGCTTTTCCCGGGGCTACGCCTCGCGTGGCAGGCCCTGCGCGCCGCGCCCGGCACGACGGCGGTGCTCAATGCTGCCAACGAGGTCGCGGTCGAAGCCTTCTTGCAGCGTCGGCTCGGCTTCGATCGAATCCATGCGGTGAACCTGGAAACTCTGGAGGCGGTGCAGCCCTCCAACACCGGGTCGCTCGCCGATTTGCTGGCGCTCGATGCCAGCGCCCGTGCGGCTGCGCGCAGCACCGCCGAGCGCTTCGCCCTCTGAACGCCTTCCTCCAGGACAGCTCATGCTCACAGTCGTTGCCTTCATCGTCGCGCTCGGGCTCTTGATCGCGGTTCACGAATACGGACACTATCGCGTCGCGGTGGCCTGCGGCGTGAAGGTGATCCGCTTCTCGGTCGGCTTCGGCAAGACGCTGGTTCGCTGGAAGCCGAAGCGCCAGCACCCGGGCCAGGACACTGAATTCGTCATTGCCGCGTTTCCCTTGGGCGGCTACGTCAAGATGCTGGACGAGCGCGAAGGCGAGGTCGCGCCGAATGAACGCCATCGGGCCTTCAACACGCAGCCCTTGCGCTCGCGGGCGGCCATCGTGGCCGCCGGCCCCATTGCCAACCTGCTCCTTGCGGTGGTGCTCTACACCGCGGTCAACTGGATCGGCGTCAAGGAGCCGGTCGCTCAGCTCGCCCGGCCGGTTGCGGCCTCGCTGGCCGAGCAGGCGGGCCTGCGCGGTGGCGAGCGCATTGCCCGCGCCGGGTTCGACGGCGCCCTCGAACCGGTGCAATCCTTCGAGGACCTGCGCTGGCGCATGACGCGTGGCGCCCTCGATGGTCGCGACCTGACGCTCGAGGTGGCCGGCGAGGGCAGCACGGCGCCGCGGCAGCTCGTTCTGCCCTTGAGCCGAATCGAGGCCAAGGATGCGGATGCGCAGATGTTCCGCAAGATCGGTGTGATCGCTCCCTTGACCCGACCCGAGATCGGCGAGGTGATGGCCGGCGGCGCGGCCGAAAAGTCCGGCCTCAAGAGCGGCGACCTGGTTCGAAGCATCGGCTCGACGCCGATCGTCGACGGGCAGCAGCTTCGCGAAGTCATTCGAAGCTCGGTCGACGGCTCGCAGCCGCTCACGCAGAAATGGCAGGTGGAGCGAGGCGGCGGCGCGATGAGCATCGACGTCACGCCCGAGGTCCGCGAAGAAGGCGCCAGCAAGGTCGGCCGGATCGGCGCCTACGTGGGTGCGCCGCCGGAGATGGTCGTGGTGCGGCAAGGTCCGCTGGACGGCATCTGGCAGGGCGCCGTTCGCACCTGGGAGGTGTCGGGACTCACGGTGCGCATGATGGCCAAGATGGTGATCGGCGAAGCCTCGCTCAAGAACCTGAGCGGCCCGCTCACGATCGCCGACTATGCGGGCAAGTCCGCAAGCCTCGGCCTGACCCAATACCTGGTGTTCCTGGCCTTGATCAGCGTAAGCCTCGGGGTGCTGAACCTGATGCCTTTGCCGGTCCTCGATGGGGGGCACCTGATGTATTATCTTTGGGAGGGGCTGACCGGCAAGAGCGTCTCCGACGCCTGGATGGAACGCCTGCAGCGCGGCGGTGTTGCGCTGCTGCTGGTCATGATGTCGATCGCACTTTTCAACGACGTGACGCGGCTCTTTGGTTAACTAATGCCGGCCCCTTGCGCGCCGCTCAATTCACAGATGAACAAATCTTTCAGCCGGTTCCGCCTGCGCAGCGTCGCCGCGGTAGTCGCTACCGCGCTTGCCGCCACCGCCGCATGGGCCGTCGAGCCCTTCACCGTGCGGGACATCCGGGTCGAAGGTCTGCAGCGGGTCGAGCCCGGCACCATCTTCGCGTCGATGCCGCTGCGGGTCGGCGACACCTATAACGACGACCGCGGTTCGGCCGCCATCCGCGCTCTGTTCGACCTGGGCCTCTTCAAGGACGTTCGCATCGACGTGAGCGGCAACGTGGTGGTCGTCATCGTCGAAGAGCGGCCCACCATCGCCGACGTCGACTTCGTCGGCACCAAGGAGTTCGACAAGGCGGCCTTGCAGAAGGCACTGCGCGACGTCGGTCTCGCCGACGGCAGGCCTTACGACAAGGCACTGGCCGACCGGGCCGAGCAAGAACTCAAGCGCCAATACATCAGCCGAAGCCTCTACAACGCACAGGTGGTGACCACGGTCACGCCGATCGAGCGCAATCGCGTCAACCTGACCTTCACGGTGACCGAAGGCGAGCCCGCACGCATTCGCGAAGTGCGGGTGGTCGGCAACAAGGCCTTCAGCGAAGGCACGCTGCTCGACCTGTTCGACCAGGACAGCGGCGGCTGGTTGAGCTGGTACACCAAGTCGAACCAGTATTCCCGCGCCAAGCTCAACGCCGACCTCGAAACCCTTCGGTCGTACTACATCACCCGCGGCTACCTCGAGTTCCGCATCGACTCGACCCAGGTCGCGATTTCGCCGGACCGGCAGGACCTTTCGGTCACGGTGAACATCACCGAGGGCGAGAAGTTCGTGGTGTCGGGCGTCAAGCTCGAGGGCAACTACCTCGGCCGCGACGACGAGTTCAAGTCGCTGGTCACCATCACGCCCGGCGAGCCGTACAACGGCGAACAGGTCACCGAGACCACCAAGGCGTTCACCGACTACTTCGGTACCTTCGGCTATGCCTTCGCACGCGTGCAGGCGACGCCGGAAATCGACCGCACCAACAACCGGGTGACGATGACCCTGCAGGCGGAGCCGTCGCGGCGCGTCTACGTTCGCCGGGTCGCCGTCGGAGGCAACAACCGGACCCGCGACGAAGTCATCCGCCGCGAGTTCCGCCAGTACGAAGCGTCCTGGTACGACGGTGACAAGATCAAGCTCTCGCGCGACCGGGTCGACCGGCTCGGCTTCTTCACCGAGGTGAATGTCGACACGCAAGAGGTGCCGGGTACGCCCGACCAGGTCGACCTCACGGTCAACGTGGCCGAGAAGCCGACCGGCACGCTGCAGCTCGGCGCCGGCTTCTCGAGCGCAGAAAAGGTTTCGCTCACCTTCGGCATCGCGCAGGAAAACGTCTTCGGCTCCGGCAACTACCTGGGCGTCCAGGTCAATACCAGCAAGTACGCCCGCACGCTGTCGCTCACCACGACCGATCCGTACTTCACCAAGGACGGCATCTCGCGCAGCATCAGCGTCTTCCACACCACCACCCGACCGTACTACACGGTCGACGGCGACTACCGGCTGGTGAACGAGGGCGGCAACATCCGCTTCGGCGTTCCGTTCAGCGAAGTCGACACGGTCTTCTTCGGCATCGGGCTGGAGCGCTACCGCTTCGACCCGGGCAGCAACATCGCCTTCCTCACGCCCCAGTCGTACCGCAGCTACTTCGGTTGCAACACGAGCTCGATCGGCACCGTCTCCTGTACGGACGACAGCGTCTTCGGCGTGCCGGTCACGGTGGGCTGGTCGCGCGACGACCGCGACAGCGCGCTGGTCCCGACCAAGGGCCGCCTGCAACGCGCCAATCTCGAAGTGGGCGTCGGCGGCGACATGAAGTACGTCAAGACGAACTACCAGTACCAGCAGTTCTTCCCGATCACCAAGCAATACACCTTCGCGATCAACGGCGAGCTCGGCTATGCGCGTGCCTACGGCGGCAAGCCCTTCCCGATCTTCAAGAACTTCTATGCCGGTGGCCTGGGTTCGATCCGCGGCTTCGAGCAGAACTCGCTCGGTCCGCGCGACGTGCCGCTGCTCGGACAAACCGAAGGCGCTGCGCTCGGCGGCACCAAGAAGGCGGTCTTCAATGCAGAGCTGAGCACGCCGTTCCCGGGTGCCGGCAACGATCGCACCCTGCGCCTCTACGGCTTCTTCGACGTCGGCAACGTATTCGGCACTCGCAGCCCGCTCACCACCGATGCGCAGTGGAAGGCACAGCAGCGGCTGCGTGCCTCGGTCGGCCTCGGCATCAGCTGGATCTCGCCGCTCGGACCCCTGCGCCTGGCCTACGCCTTCCCGGTGAAGTCGCAGAAGGAAGACCTGACGGACCCTCTGAATCCGATCCCCAAGGATAGAATTCAGCGGCTCCAATTCCAGATCGGAACCTCGTTCTAATGATTTCCACGGTTCGCACCCTGGGTGCGTTGCTCATTCCCGCGTTCGCTTTGGCTGCCAGCCCCGCCATGGCCGCGGATCCGGTCGAGGCTTTTCGCATCGGCTTCGTCAACCCGGATCGGGTCTTGAAAGAAGCCCAGCCGGCAAAGAGTGCACAAGCCAAGCTCGAAGCCGAATTCCTGCGCCGCGAAAAGGACCTCACCTCGCAAGGCGAGTCCCTCAAGAGCGCATCCGAGAAGTTCGATCGCGAGGCACCCACCCTGGCGGAAAGCCAGCGCGTTTCGCGCCAGCGTGCCCTGGTCGATCAAGACCGCGAGTTCCAGCGCAAACGCCGTGAGTTCCAGGAAGACCTGAACGCTCGCAAGAACGAAGAGCTGCAGCAGCTCTACGAACGCGCCAATCGCGTGGTCAAGCAGGTCGCCGAAGCCGAGAAGTACGACGCCATCCTGCAAGAGGCGATCTACATCAATCCCAAGCACGACATCACCGACAAGGTGATCAAGGCGCTCAACGCCTCGTCCAACGGCGGCAAGTAGTCGCTCTTCGCCTGTGGCACTCCGGCTAGGCGAAATCGTCGACCACCTCGGGGGCGAACTCCATGGCGATCCGAGCCTGTCGATCGAGCGGCTCGCGCCGCTGCAGTCCGCCGATTCGCAGGCGCTGAGCTTTCTCAGCAATTCGAAGTACCTGAAGGAACTGGCGTCGAGCCAGGCAGCTTGCGTCATCGTCAAGCCCGACCAGCGCGAAGCCGCCGCGCGCCGCGGCGCCTACATCGCGACGCCCGATCCGTATCTCTATTTCGCGAAGCTGACGCAACTCTGGAAGCGAACCCACGCCCGTGAAGCCGGGTCGCGGATTCATCCGAGCGCGGCCATCGATCCTGAATCCTTCGTCGATCCGACCGCACGCATCGGCGCCTTCTGCGTGGTCGAACGGGGTGCGCGAATCGGCGCCGACACCGTGCTCAAGTCGCGCGTGACCGTCGGCGAAGACTGCCGCATCGGCGCGCGCTGCCTGCTGCACCCGGGCGTCGTGATCGGCGCCGACGGCTTCGGATTCGCGCCGCAGCAAGGCGCTTGGATCAAGATCGAGCAGCTGGGCGCGGTCCGCGTCGGCGACGACGTGGAGATCGGTGCCAATACCTGCATCGATCGCGGCGCACTCGACGACACGGTGATCGAAGACGGGGTCAAGCTCGACAACCTGATCCAGATTGGGCACAACGTCCGGGTCGGCAAGCACACCGCCATGGCAGGCTGTGTCGGCGTCGCGGGCAGCGCGATCATCGGCGCCCATTGCACCATCGGCGGCGGCGCCATCGTGCTCGGGCACCTCACCCTGGTCGATGGCGTGAACATCTCGGCCGCGACGGTGGTCACCCGCTCGATCCACCAACCGGGCCACTACACCGGCATGTTTCCCATCGACGACAATGCCGCCTGGGAAAAAAACGCGGCCACGCTCAAGCAGCTCCACCGCCTCCGCGAACGCCTTCGGGCGCTCGAAAAAAAGACTTCGCCGAACACCGAACCATGAATCCCGAAACGCCTCCGATCACGCTCGACATCCACCAGGTCCTCAAGCTGCTGCCGCATCGCTATCCGTTTCTTCTGGTGGACCGGGTGCTCGGGATGGAGAAGGGCAAGCGGATCACGGCGCTCAAGAACGTGACCATGAACGAGCCGTTCTTCAACGGGCACTTTCCGCACCGCCCGGTGATGCCTGGCGTGCTGATGCTCGAGGCAATGGCACAGGCTGCGGCGCTGCTGTCGTTTTATTCGCTCAACATCGTTCCGGACGAGAACACGGTGTACTACTTCGCCGGCATCGACGGTGCGCGCTTCAAGCGACCGGTGGAGCCGGGCGACCAGCTCACGCTCGAGGTCGAGCTCGAAAAGCAGCGTACCGGCATGTCGAGGTTCAAGGGCCGCGCATTGGTCGGGCAAGAGCTCGCGTGCGAAGCCACGTTGATGTGCGCAATGCGCCAGATCAACACGCCGCCACAGGAATGACCCAGGTCCATTCCACCGCCATCGTCGATCCGAAGGCCGAACTCGACGAAGGCGTCATCGTGGGCCCCTACGCGATCATCGGTCGGCATGTGCGCATCGGTGCCGGTACCCGGGTCGGCCCGCACAGCGTGATCGACGGACGCACCACCATCGGCCGCGACAACCGCGTCTTCCAGTTCGCATCGCTCGGTGCCGACCCTCAGGACAAGAAATACGCCGGCGAGCCGACCGAACTCGTCATCGGCGACCGCAACGTCATTCGCGAGTTCTGCACCTTCAACATCGGCGTGGCGGGCGCGGGCGGCGTGACCCGGGTGGGCAACGACAACTGGATCATGGCCTACACCCACATCGCGCACGATTGCCGGGTCGACGACCACACCACCCTTGCCAACAACACCACCTTGGCAGGGCATGTGCACCTGGCCGACTGGGTGACGGTCGGCGGCTTGACCGGCATCCACCAGTTCGTCTCGGTGGGTGCGCACGCCATGATCGGATTCGCCAGCGCCGTGACGCAGGACGTTCCGCCTTTCATGCTGGTCGATGGCAATCCGCTCCAGGTGAGCGGCATCAATCGGGTGGGCCTGCAGCGGCGCGACTTCTCGGCGGGCCGGCTGGCTGCGGTCAAGCAGATGCATCGGCTCCTCTATCGCGAGGGCCGAACGCTCAACGATGCCCGCGAGCAGATTGCCGAACTTGCAACCAAGCTGCCGGAAGCGGCGCCCGAGGTGGCGATGATGAGCAGCTTCCTCGCAGCCACGACCCGCGGCATCGCGCGTTGATGTCAGAGGCCGCGCCGTCGTTCGCGCTGGTGGCTGGCGAGCCGTCCGGCGACCTCCTGGCGGGCTTGCTGCTCGATGGCCTGCAGGCGCAATGGCGCTCGCTCAAGGCGGTCGGCATCGGCGGCCCTCGCATGATCGAACGCGGCTTCGAGACCTGGTGGCCGCAGGAGAAGCTCGCGGTCCGCGGCTATGTCGAGGTGCTGCGTCACTATGCCGAGATCGCCAACATCCGCCGCAAGCTCCGCGCCCGGCTGATCCAGGAATGGCCGCAGATGTTCATCGGCGTCGATGCGCCCGACTTCAATCTCGAGCTCGAAGCCTCGCTTCGAAGCCGCGGCATGAAGACCGTGCATTTCGTGTGTCCCTCGATCTGGGCCTGGCGGCCGGAGCGAGTCGAAAAGCTCCGAGCGGCCGCCGATCACGTGCTGTGCATCTTTCCGTTCGAGCCCGCGTTGCTGGCCGAGTACGGCATCGAGGCCAGCTACGTCGGCCACCCGTTGGCCGATGTGATTCCGATGGAGCCGAACCGTTCCGAAGCGCGGGCGAGCCTGGGGTTGGACGACGAACATCCGGTGATCGCGCTCTTGCCGGGTAGCCGGCGGTCGGAGGTCAAGTACCTCGCGGCCCGCTTCTTCGAGGCCGCGGCCCTGATGCAGCGTGCAAAGCCCGGACTTCGCTTCATCGCGCCCGTGCTGCCGCAGTTGCGCGCCGAGGTCGAGCAGGCCGCCGCCGCTGCGGGCATGGCGGGGCAGGTCCAGTTGCTCGACGGCCGCTCGCATACCGCCTTGGCCGCCTGCGACGCGACGCTCATCGCGAGCGGCACGGCGACGCTCGAGGCTGCCTTGTTCAAGCGGCCGATGGTGATCGCCTACAACATGAACCGGGTGTCCTGGGAGCTCATGCGCAGGAAGCAATTGCAGCCGTGGGTCGGCTTGCCCAACATCCTCGGCAAGGACTTCGTCGTGCCCGAGCTGCTGCAGGACGATGCGACGCCGCAGGCCTTGTGCGACGCCACGCTGGCCTGGCTCGATGCGCCGGAACGGGTTCACGCCTTGCAACAACGTTTTTCCGCGCTCCACCTCGAACTGCGGCGCGATACGCCGACACTCTGTGCCCATGCGATCCAGAAAGTTCTCGAAGGCTGAGCAGGCCCGGCTCCTGTGGGATGTGCCGGGCTTGGTGGCCGGGGTCGACGAGGCCGGCCGCGGCCCGCTCGCAGGCCCGGTGGTGGCCGCCGCCGTGATCCTCGACGACACCCGCCCGATCCGCGGCCTCGCCGATTCCAAGACCTTGACTGCGCTGCAGCGCGAACGCCTCAACGATCGCATTCTGGAGCGCGCGCTTTGCTGCTCGGTGGCCTCCGCGAGCGTCGAGGAAATCGACACGCACAACATCCTCCAGGCCACCATGCTTGCCATGCGGCGGGCCGTGGAGGGCCTCCGGCTCAAGCCCGCCAAGGTTCTGGTGGACGGCAACCGCTTGCCGATCCTCGACGTGCTGGCCGAAGCCGTGATCAAGGGCGATGCGCTGGTGCGCGCCATTTCTGCCGCATCGATCCTCGCCAAGGTTCATCGCGACAAGCTCTGCAAGGACCTCGACGCCGAGTTTCCGCACTACGGCTTCGCGGCGCACAAGGGCTACGGCACGCCCGAGCACATGGAAGCGCTGCTGCGGCATGGCGCCTGCGTGCACCATCGAAGGTCGTTCAGCCCGGTGGCCGCGGCATTGGGCCGGGTGCTGGTGCAAGAACCCGAAGCCGCCGAGTCGATGTGCAGCGAATCCGCCGAATTCTTCGGGGAGTCGCAAGACCTTCCAAGCGACTCGCGAGCGGCGCAGTGACCGGCCCGAACGCCTCTGTCGACCTGATCAGCTCCCGGGACAATCCGCTTTTCAAGGAGCTGCGCAAGCTCTCGCAGGATCCGGGTGCCTACCGCAAGGTCGGCCGTGTCTGGATCGAGGGCGATCATCTCTGCCGTGCGGCAAGGGAGCGCGGCTTGCGTCCGGCGATCGCGGTCTTCGGCGAATCGACCTGGCGTGCCGGAACCGCCGAGTGGACCGACGCAGCCGAGCGCAGCGTGGTGTTCGCCGACGCCTTGATGGCCGCGCTGAGCGGTTTGGAATCCCCGGCCGGAATGGGGTTCGTGCTGGCCATGCCGCCTGCGGGCGAGTTGGTCGCCAACGCACCGACCGTGGTGCTCGACCGGCTGCAGGATGCCGGCAACGTCGGCTCGATACTGCGGAGCGCCGCCGCCTTCGGTTTCTGGCAGGTGGTCGCCATCAAGGGAACGGCGGCGCTCTGGGCTCCCAAGGTCCTTCGTGCCGGAATGGGCGCGCATTTCGGCTTGCGGTTGGTAGAGGGCGCCGCGCTCGAGGATCTCGACGCGCTCGAAGTGCCGTGCATCGCGACCAGTTCGCACCAGGGCGACTTCCTGCACCGCGCCGAATTGCCTCATCCATGCGCATGGCTGCTGGGGAACGAAGGGCAAGGGTTGTCGTCCGAGATGGCCGGCCGCGCCAGCCGCCACTTGCGGATCGCGCAACCCGGCGGCGAGGAGTCGCTGAACGTGGCCGCGGCCGCCGCGATCTGCCTTCATGCGAGCGCCGCCGCAGCCTCGATGCAGGGCGGGCCGCGGCTATAATCAAGGGCTTTCCCGCTCACACCCCGCCCACAGCGCACGCTAGCCACTCCTCGACGAAAGTCGCGATCCCGAGAGTCATTCGATGGGTTCGCTTTGGGCGTCATCCATCCGGAGATCCCAGTGCTTTTGTCTCTCAAGGGAAGATTCCCGCCCGCCATCCTGGCGCTCGCAGACGGCACGATTTTCGTTGGCAGCTCGATCGGCGCGCAGGGCGCCACCACCGGCGAAGTCGTGTTCAACACGGCCATGACCGGCTACCAGGAAATCCTGACCGATCCGAGTTATTGCCAGCAGATCGTGACGCTGACCTATCCGCACATCGGCAACTACGGCACCAACCACGAGGATATCGAAGCCGACAAGGTCTATGCGGCCGGCTTGATCATCAAGGACCTGCCGCTCCTCGCATCCAACTTTCGCCAGACCGAGACGCTCGACCAATACCTGGCGCGCAACAAGACGGTCGCAATCGCGAACATCGATACCCGAAAGCTGACCCGGCACCTGCGCACCCACGGGGCGCAGAACGGCTGCATCGTGGGACTGCCGGAAGGCGGCGAGGTCAGCCAGGCGCAGATCGACCAAGCCATCGCGGCCGCCAAGGCAGCACCCGACATGGCCGGCCTCGACCTGGCCAAGGTGGTCTCGGTCAAGGAAACCTACGAATGGACCCAGACCGAATGGAAGCTGGTGCATGTCGACGGCAAGCCCGGCTACGGCGTGCAGATCACGCCGAAGTTCCACGTGGTGGCCTACGACTACGGCATCAAGAAGAACATCCTGCGCATGATCGCGCAGCGCGGCGCGCGGGTCACCGTCGTGCCCGCGCAAACGCCGGTGGCCGACGTGCTCAAGCTCCAGCCCGACGGCATCTTCCTGGCCAACGGCCCCGGCGATCCGGAGCCCTGCGACTACGCGATCGAGGCCACGCGCGAATTGATCGAGACCGGCATCCCGGTGTTCGGCATCTGCCTCGGCCATCAGATCATGGCGCTCGCCTCGGGCGCCAAGACCTTCAAGATGAAGTTCGGCCATCACGGCGCCAATCATCCGGTCAAGGACCTCGACAACGGCCGGGTCAGCATTACCAGCCAGAACCACGGCTTCGCGGTCGACGAGAAGACCCTTCCTGCCAACCTGCGGGCCACCCACGTGAGCCTGTTCGACAACACCCTCCAGGGCCTGGCCCGCACCGACAAGCCGGCTTTCTGCTTCCAGGGCCACCCGGAAGCCTCGCCGGGGCCGCACGATGTCGGCTACCTGTTCGATCGCTTCACGGCACTCATGCAAAGTTACAAGGAAGGCCAGAAGAATGCCTAAGCGCTCAGACCTGAAGAGCATCCTCATCATCGGCGCGGGGCCGATCATCATCGGGCAGGCCTGCGAGTTCGACTACTCGGGCGTGCAGGCCTGCAAAGCGCTGCGGGAGGAGGGCTACAAGGTCATCCTGATCAACAGCAACCCGGCCACGATCATGACCGACCCGGCCACGGCCGACGTGATCTACATCGAGCCGATCACCTGGCAGACCGTCGAGAAGATCATCGCCAAGGAGCGCCCGGACGCGATCCTGCCGACCATGGGCGGACAGACCGCGCTCAACTGCGCGCTCGACCTCTGGCGCAACGGCGTGCTCGACAAGTACGAGGTCGAGCTGATCGGCGCCACCCCCGAGGCCATCGACAAGGCCGAGGACCGCCTGAAGTTCAAGGACGCGATGACCAAGATCGGGCTCGGCTCGGCTCGCTCGGGCATCGCGCATTCGCTCGACGAGGCATGGGCCGTGCAGAAGACGGTCGGCTTCCCGGTGGTGATCCGGCCGAGCTTCACGCTCGGCGGCACGGGTGGCGGCATCGCCTACAACCCGGAAGAGTTCGAGACCATCTGCAAGCGCGGCCTCGAAGCCTCACCGACCAGCGAACTCCTCATCGAGGAATCGCTGCTCGGCTGGAAGGAGTACGAGATGGAAGTGGTCCGCGACAAGGCGGACAACTGCATCATCGTCTGCTCGATCGAGAACCTCGATCCGATGGGCGTGCATACCGGCGACTCCATCACCGTCGCGCCGGCGCAGACGCTCTCGGACAAGGAATACCAGATCCTGCGCAATGCCTCGCTCGCGGTGCTGCGCGAGATCGGCGTCGACACCGGCGGATCGAACGTCCAGTTCTCGATCAATCCGAAGGACGGCCGGATGGTCGTGATCGAGATGAATCCACGGGTCTCGCGTTCGTCGGCCCTGGCCTCCAAGGCGACCGGCTTCCCGATCGCCAAGGTCGCGGCCAAGCTCGCGGTCGGCTACACGCTCGACGAGCTGCGCAACGAGATCACCGGCGGCGCCACGCCCGCCAGCTTTGAGCCGAGCATCGATTACGTGGTCACCAAGATCCCGCGCTTCGCCTTCGAGAAATTCCCGCAGGCGGATTCGCGGCTCACCACGCAGATGAAGTCGGTCGGCGAAGTGATGGCCATGGGCCGCACCTTCCAGGAATCGTTCCAGAAGGCCCTGCGCGGCCTCGAAGTCGGGGTCGACGGCCTCAACGAGAAGACCCAGGACCGCGAGGTTCTTGAGAAGGAACTCGGCGAACCCGGTCCCGACCGCATCTGGTACGTCGGCGACGCCTTCGCCATGGGCCTGAGCGTGGACGAGGTCTTCGCCCTGACCAAGATCGACCCGTGGTTCCTGGTGCAGATCGAGGAGATCGTGAAGATCGAGCTCGAACTCGAGACCCGGTCGCTCGACGAGATCGATCGCGACACGCTGCTCGCGCTCAAGAAGAAGGGCTTTTCCGACCGGCGGCTCGCCCGGCAGCTTAAGACCACCGACACCGCCATCCGCGAAAAGCGCCGTGCGCTGGGCGTGCGGCCGGTCTACAAGCGGGTCGATACCTGCGCGGCCGAGTTCGCCACCAACACCGCCTACATGTACTCGACCTACGAGGACGAGTGCGAGGCGGAGCCGTCGAACAAGAAGAAGATCATGGTGCTCGGCGGCGGTCCCAACCGCATCGGGCAGGGCATCGAGTTCGACTATTGCTGCGTGCATGCGGCCCTCGCGATGCGCGAGGACGGCTACGAGACCATTATGGTCAACTGCAATCCCGAGACGGTCTCGACCGACTACGACACCAGCGACCGCCTCTACTTCGAGCCCCTGACGCTCGAGGACGTGCTCGAGATCGTCGACAAGGAAAAGCCCACCGGGGTCATCGTTCAGTACGGTGGCCAGACGCCGCTCAAGCTGGCGCTCGACCTGGAGGCCAATGGCGTCCCCATCATCGGCACCAGCCCGGACATGATCGACGCCGCCGAAGACCGCGAGCGCTTCCAGAAGCTCTTGCACGAACTCGGCCTGCGCCAACCCCCGAACGCCACCGCCCGCACCGAAGCCGAAGCCCTCGAAAAAGCCACCGCGCTCGGCTACCCGCTGGTGGTGCGGCCGAGCTACGTGCTCGGCGGGCGGGCGATGGAAATCGTGCATGAGCAGCGCGACCTGGAGCGCTACATGCGCGAGGCGGTCAAGGTGAGCAACGATTCGCCGGTGCTGCTCGATCGCTTCCTGAACGACGCGGTCGAGTGCGATGTCGATTGCCTGCGGGATGCCGAAGGCGCGACGCTGATCGGCGGGGTGATGGAACACATCGAACAGGCCGGCGTGCATTCCGGCGACTCGGCCTGTTCGCTGCCTCCGTACAGCCTCAAGGCCGAGACCGTTGCCGAACTCAAACGCCAGAGCGCGGCGATGGCCAAGGCACTGAACGTGGTCGGACTGATGAACGTGCAATTCGCCATCCAGGAGAAGGACGGCCAGGACGTGATCTACGTCCTCGAAGTCAATCCGCGTGCCTCTCGCACCGTGCCCTTCGTCAGCAAGGCGACCGGCATCCAGCTCGCCAAGGTCGCGGCCCGCTGCATGGCCGGCCAGTCGCTCGCATCGCAGGGCGTGACCGAGGAAGTGACGCCGCCGTACTTCAGCGTCAAGGAGGCGGTGTTCCCGTTCGTCAAGTTCCCGGGCGTCGACACCATCCTCGGTCCCGAGATGAAGTCCACCGGCGAAGTGATGGGCGTCGGCCGGACCTTCGGCGAAGCTTTCGTCAAGTCGCAGCTCGGCGCCGGCACCTACCTGCCGAAGTCGGGCAAGGTGTTCATCTCGGTCAAGAACAACGACAAGCAACGCGCGGTCGAGGTGGCGCGCAAGCTGGTCGCGCTCGGCTTCGAACTGGTCGCGACCAAGGGCACCGCGGCGGCCATGGCGGCAGCGGGCATCGCCTGCGCGACGGTCAACAAGGTGACCGAAGGCCGCCCGCATATCGTGGACATGATCAAGAACAAGGACATCGCGCTGGTGATCAACACGGTCGAGGAAAGGCGCAACGCCATCACCGACTCGCGGCAGATCCGCACCTCGGCGCTGTTGGCCCGGGTGACCACCATCACCACCATCTTCGGCGCCGAAGCCGCGGTCGAGGGCATGCAGCACATGGACGAGCTGGGTGTCATCTCGATCCAGGAAATGCACGCGAGCCTGGGCTGAACGACTGATGGAAACCCAGGTCGTCGAGCTCGGATTGAGCGATTGGAATGCTGCCTCGCCGAACGACGCCTGGATCGAGGCCCTCGAAGCCGGCAAGGTGCTGTACTTTCCGTTCCTCGCTTTCGAGCTGAAAGCGGGGGAGGGGCGCTTGCTCACGCCATCGGTCTTGTCGCCGAAGGTGCGCAACATCAGCCTCGGATCCGATGGCCGCATCAAGGGCGTCGCCGGTGACGAAGCCGTGCAGAAGGCGGTCGCCGGCATGGTCGGGCGCTTTCGCGGCCAGGCCGAGAGGCTCATCCACGGCCTCTTTCCGGCCTATGTGCCCTGGCTGCGGATGGCGCCGACCAGCTACCGCCCCGCGCAGGTCGAGACGCGCGTGCAGTCGTGGCGCGCCGACGACCGTCGGCTGCATGTCGACTCCTTCCCTTCCAGGCCGAACTACGGCGAGCGGATCCTCCGTGTGTTCGCCAACGTGAATCCGTTTCGCGCGCCGCGCCTGTGGCGGGTCGGCGAGCCTTTCGAAATTGTTGCCAGGCGTTTCCTGCCGAAAGCCCATCCATATTCGGCCTGGCAGGCGCGCATGCTGAGCGCGCTGCATGTCACCAAGACCTTCCGGAGCGAATACGACCACCTCATGCTGCAGCTGCACGACCGCATGAAGGCCGACCTGGCCTACCAGGACGAGGCGCCGCAGCAAACCATGGCGTTCCCCTCGGGATCGGTGTGGGTCTGCTTCTCGGACCAGACCTCGCATGCGGTCATGGCGGGTCAGTACATGCTCGAGCAGACCCTGCATCTACCCGCATCGAAGCAATACAATCCCGAATCGAGCCCGCTCGCCATCCTGAGCCGGCTGACCGGACGAACCCTCGTCTGATCCCTTTTCTCCCATCGACCGCCGAACGGCAGCGTTCGGCGGTTTCGCTTTCTGGAGCAACAAGAATGTCGACCATCCCCATCACCAAGCGCGGCGCCGAGAAGTTGCGCGAAGAACTCCACCGCCTCAAGACGGTCGACCGCCCGTCGGTCATCAATGCCATCGCCGAAGCCCGCGCACAGGGCGACATCAGCGAAAACGCCGAGTACGAGGCCGCCAAGGACCGCCAGGGCTTCATCGAAGGCCGTATCCAGGACATCGAAGGCAAGCTTTCGGCCGCACAGGTCATCGACCCCTCCGAACTCGATGCCGGCGGCAAGGTGGTGTTCGGCTCCACGGTCGAGCTCGAGGACGAGGAGAGCGGCGAAGCCGTCAAGTACCAGATCGTCGGCGAGGACGAAGCCGACCTCAAGCTCGGCTTCGTCAACGTCTCGAGCCCGATCGCCCGTGCGTTGATCGGCAAGGAAGAGGGCGACGTGGCCGAGGTCCAGGCCCCGGGCGGCGTGAAGCGCTACGAGATCGTCAAGGTCCAGTACGTCTGAGACTGGCGAAGCGGTGAAGGATCGCATGGCTCGATTCGCGGCCGCCTTCTGGTGGGGCAGTCTCGGCACCATCGGCTTCCTGGTGGTGCCGATGCTGTTCGCCAAGCTGGGTTCGCCGCAGATCGCCGGCACCCTGGCGGGCCAGCTGTTCCATGCGCAAAGCTGGGTGTCGATCGGATGCGCGTTGCTGCTGCTCGTGTACTTCCGCTCGAAATCCGACCCGCATATCGACGCAGCCAGCCGCAACTCGCTTGGCCTCGTGATCGCGGCCTTGCTGCTCGCCTTGCTGCAGGAATATGCGGTGTCGCCGCGCATCCTCGCCCGCGAGAACCTCAAGCTCTGGCACGGGCTCGGCAGCGCGATGTACCTGGGTCAGTGGCTGCTGGCGGGCGCGGTGCTCTGGCGCTTGAACGACCGGCGCTGAAGATCGGCGCTCGGGAACGGCGTTCTGGTGAGGCACAGCACGCCGGCGGCCTGATGGTCGTGCCGAACTTTCCGCCGCGCCGACCGACGCCAGGCGTCCAGTCAGTCTCAGGCGTGCCAGAAGCGTTCGATCCAGCGTGCGGGCCGAATGAATCGGAACGCCCGGTTGCGCCGCCCGGCCAGTGCATCAGGCGGATTGCATTCGCCATGGAACACCATGATGCGGGCGCCTTCGGGCACATAGGGCTCGCGCCAGTAGTTCGATGGCCAGGCTGGAATGCCGTGGTACTTGAAGCTCGGGCACCATTCTTCCGGCCAGTACGAAAGCGTTCCCTTGCGGTGCATGAAGTCCGAGAGGTAGGTCTGCTCGTTCCGGTAGGTGCTCTGCACCTGGTCGGTGTGCTGGCGGAAGTTCGCCAGCACGTCCGGATGCGCGCCCAACTCGAAGCGGTACACCGACGAGTTGCCGGTGATGCGGCGACGGCGCCAGGGCCGCGCATAGTCGTGGATGATGAGGAAATCGCCGGGGATCTCGAAGAAATCGTCGAGGCTCCCGACGATCACCACGTCCAGGTCGATGAAGAGCGCCCGGCCGCGCAGGCCATGCAGGTCTCGCTCGAAGGTGGTCAGCTTCTTCCAGGCCCGGTCGGGCTCGCCGGGGTGCAGCTCGAGGTCGAGTTGCGGAATGGAAAAGCACCGAACCTCGGGCCGAATGCCGGTGCTGTCGTCCGTGAGGCACACGAAGCTGAAGTCGCCGGCAAGGTGCCGGCGCACCATCGCGTAGAGCCGGTTGACGTACTCGGGGCCGTACTTGGTGCCCCATTTCATGCACAGGATGTGCCTCTCTGCCGCGGCGGCAGGGGCCTTCGGCTGGTCCGACATCTCAGTCCGCCTGGCTGCGCTTCTTGACCGACAAGGGCTTCTTCACCTTGGCCCGCTTGATCGAGCCGCCGCTGGTCAGGCGCTGGTTGCCGAGCACGCGCAGCGTCTTGATCTCCGGACGCTGGCCGCCGCGCTTGCTGTACTTGATGACCTTGACGTCGCGCGGACCGGGCTTGCGGTCTTCGTCGATGCGCTTCTCGGCCGCAGGTATCGGCCGCCAGAGCACCAGCAGCTTGCCGATGTGCTGGATCGGCGCGGCGCCGAGTTCGTCGGCCAAGGTCTGCAGCATCGCCTCGCGTGCCGGCCGCTCGTCCGAGAAGACGCGGACCTTGATCAGTCCGTGCGCCTTCAGGGCGGCATCGACTTCCTTCTTGACGGCGTCGGTGAGCCCGTCGCCGCCCACGAGAACGATGGGATCGAGGTGATGTGCTTCGGCGCGATGCACCTTGCGTTGGGCGGGAGTGAGTTGGATAGCGGGCATCCCCGTATTATCGAACGCCCATGAATGGCAAACCCAAAGGCAAGAAGGTCAACAAGGCCTGGCTCCACGATCACCTGAACGATCCGTACGTCAAGCTCGCCAACCGCGAGGGCTATCGCGCACGGGCCGCCTACAAGCTGAAGGAGATCGACGAGGTCTTCGGTCTCATCAAGCCGGGGCAGCTGGTGGTCGACCTGGGTTCGGCGCCGGGCGCCTGGAGCCAGTACGTGCGGCGCAAGATGTCGCCCGCCGGCGCGGCGGCCGGCGCGCTGCAAGGCACGATCGTCGCGCTGGATTTGCTCCCGATGGAGCCGATCGAAGGCGTCACCTTCCTGCAGGGAGACTTTCGCGAGGACGACGTTCTCGAGCGGCTGGCATTGGCAGTCGGCGATCGCCTCGCGGACGTGGTCATCTCGGACATGGCGCCCAACCTTTCGGGCATCGGTTCGGCCGATGCGGCCCGCGTCGAGCACCTGATCGAACTTGCGATCGACTTTGCCCGCCACCACATGAAGCCGGAGGGCGCGCTGGTGGCGAAGCTTTTTCATGGCAGCGGCTACGACCACCTGGCCGCCATGTTCCGCAGCAATTTCCGCATTGCCAAGCCATTCAAGCCGAAGGCGTCGCGCGATCGCTCGACCGAGACCTTCATGGTGGGTATCGGATTGCGTGCTGCGGAAACGAATTGATACGCGATCTTTGGCGCTTATTCGGGCGAAAGACCGCTTCTTGCCTAAGGGCGGGGTAGGGAATAGAGGCTATTTCGTAGCTTGAAAAGCCTAAAATGGTCTTCAATTGCGTGCCTTCGGTGCACTGTTTTTCCTAGTGTGTGCAGCGCGCTTTTCGACTGGAGTTTCGTTTGAACAATCAGTGGTTTTCCAAGGTTGCCGTCTGGCTCGTCATCGCGATGGTGTTGTTTACTGTGTTCAAGCAGTTCGACACCCGCGGGGTCGCCGGGGCCGGCAACGTGGGGTATTCCGACTTCCTCGAAGAGGTTCGTGGCAATCGCATCAAGAGCGCCACCATCCAGGAAGGCCAGGGCGGCAGCGAGATCGTCGCCATCACCAACGACGATCGCAAGATCCGCACGACCGCCACCTATCTCGACCGCGGCCTGGTCGGCGACCTGATCGCCAACAACGTCAAGTTCGACGTCAAGCCGCGCGAAGAGGGCTCGCTCCTCATGACGCTGCTGGTGAGCTGGGGCCCCATGCTCCTGTTGATCGGCGTCTGGGTCTACTTCATGCGGCAGATGCAGGGCGGCGGCAAGGGCGGCGCCTTCAGCTTCGGCAAGAGCAAGGCCCGCATGCTCGACGAGAACAACAACACGGTCACCTTCGCCGATGTCGCCGGCTGCGATGAAGCCAAGGAAGAAGTGAAGGAGGTCGTCGATTTCTTGAAGGACCCGGCCAAGTTCCAGAAGTTGGGCGGCCGCATTCCGCGTGGCCTGCTGCTGGTCGGCCCTCCGGGTACCGGCAAGACCTTGCTGGCCAAGAGCATCGCCGGCGAAGCCAAGGTGCCGTTCTTTTCCATCTCGGGTTCCGATTTCGTCGAGATGTTCGTCGGTGTCGGTGCGGCGCGCGTGCGCGACATGTTCGAGAACGCCAAGAAAAACGCACCTTGCATCATCTTCATCGATGAAATTGATGCGGTCGGTCGCCAGCGCGGCGCAGGCCTCGGCGGCGGCAACGACGAACGCGAGCAGACCCTCAACCAGATGCTGGTCGAGATGGACGGCTTCGAGACCAACCTCGGCGTGATCGTGGTGGCTGCCACCAACCGGCCGGACATCCTGGATGCCGCATTGCTGCGCCCCGGCCGCTTCGACCGCCAGGTGTATGTCACGCTGCCCGACATCCGCGGCCGCGAGCAGATCCTGAATGTGCACATGCGCAAGGTTCCGCTCGGCCAGGACGTCAACCCGAGCATCATTGCCCGCGGTACGCCCGGCATGTCCGGCGCCGACCTGGCCAACCTTTGCAACGAAGCCGCGCTCATGGCCGCCCGCCGCAATGCCCGCGTGGTCGAGATGCAGGACTTCGAGAAGGCCAAGGACAAGATCTTCATGGGCCCCGAGCGCAAGAGCATGGTGATGCCCGAGGAAGAGCGCCGCAACACGGCCTACCACGAGTCCGGCCATGCGCTCATCGGCAAGCTGCTGCCCAAGTGCGACCCGGTCCACAAGGTCACCATCATCCCGCGTGGCCGCGCCCTCGGCGTGACCATGAGCCTTCCGGCACAGGACCGCTACAGCTACGACCGCGAGTACATGCTCAACCAGATCAGCATGCTGTTCGGCGGCCGCATCGCCGAGGAAGTGTTCATGAACCAGATGACCACCGGCGCGAGCAACGATTTCGAGCGAGCCACCCAGATCGCCCGCGACATGGTGATGCGCTACGGCATGACCGAATCGCTCGGCCCGATGGTGTACGCCGAGAACGAAGGCGAAGTGTTCCTGGGCCGCTCGGTGACCAAGACCACCAACATGAGCGAGTCGACCATGCAGAAGGTCGATGCCGAAGTCCGCCGCATCATCGACGAGCAGTACGCCCTGGCGCGCCGCCTGATCGAGGAGAACAGCGACAAGATGCACGCCATGGCCAAGGCGCTGCTCGAATGGGAAACCATCGACACCGAGCAGCTCGACGACATCATGGCCGGCCGCGCACCCCGTCCGCCCAAGGACTGGTCGCCCCGCACGCCTCCTTCGGGCAGCGGCGGCAGCGGTGGCACGCCGGCAGTCAACCCCGATCCGTCGCCGTCGGCGGCTTGAGGCGTTGCAGTCAGCGAATGACGGGGCTTCGGCCCCGTTTTTCTTGGGGAGCAGGAACATGAACGTCTGGCAAACGACTCGCTTCCGGATCGACCTCGGCAAGCCACGCGTGATGGGCATCGTCAATGTCACGCCGGACTCCTTTTCGGACGGCGGTGCGCATGGCTCTTCAGTCGCGGCGATGGCGCATTGCGAAAGGCTGGTCGCCGAAGGCGCCGACATCCTCGACATCGGCGGCGAATCTACGCGGCCGGGCAGCAAGCCGGTGCCGCTCGAGCTGGAGCTGCGCCGCGTGCTGCCGGTGGTCACCCAGGCGCTGACGCTGGGCGTTCCGATTTCGGTCGACACCCTCAAGCCCGAGGTGATGCGAGCGGTGCTGGATCTCGGCGCGGACATCGTCAACGATGTGTGGGCGCTGCGCCTGCCGGGTGCGATCGATGCGGTGGCCCGACATCCGTCCTGCGGCATCTGCCTGATGCACATGCACCGCGAACCTTCCAGCATGCAGCTCTTGCCGATGACCGGCGAGGTGGTCTGCGAGGTCGGGGCCTTCCTCGCCGGGCGGATCGAGGCGCTGCAATCGTGCGGCATCGACGCCAAGCGTGTCGTCATCGATCCCGGCATTGGCTTCGGCAAGACGGTGGCGCAGAATTTCGGCCTGCTCGCAGGCCAGAAAGAAATCATTCGCGAGGCCGGCAGGCCGCTCCTGGCAGGGTGGTCGCGCAAGTCCTCGCTGGGCGCGGTCGCGGGCATCGAGGCGCCTGGCGGCCGAATGGTGCCGAGCGTGGTCGCGGCGGTGCTCGCAGTCGAGCGAGGCGCATCGATCGTCCGGGTGCACGATGTGCGCGACACGGTCGCTGCCCTGGCGGTCTGGCAGGCATTGCGAACACAAGAATCAAAGGAGAAAACGACATGACGAGAAAATTCTTCGGCACGGACGGCATTCGCGGCACGGTGGGCCGACCGCCGATCACTGCCGACTTCGTGCTTCGCCTCGCCCATGCGGTCGGTCGCGTGCTGCGGCGCACCGAGGATCGCCCGGTGGTGCTGATCGGCAAGGACACCCGGATCTCCGGCTACATGATCGAAGCGGCGCTCGAATCGGGTTTCAACTCCGCGGGCGTCGACGTCATCCTGCTGGGCCCGCTGCCCACGCCCGGCGTCGCCTATCTCACGCGCGGCCAGCGGGCGAGCCTCGGGGTGGTGATCAGCGCCAGCCACAATCCGTTCGAAGACAACGGCATCAAGTTCTTCAGCGCGCAGGGCACCAAGCTTCCGGACGAATGGGAGCTGGCGGTCGAGGCGGCGCTGGACGAACCGCCGGTCTGGGCCGACGCTGCGCAGATCGGCAAGACCCGGCGCCTGAACGATGCGGCGGGTCGCTACATCGAGTTCTGCAAGAGCACCTTTCCGAACGACCTGACGCTTCGCGGCCTGAAGATCGTGGTCGATGGCGCGCACGGCGCCGCCTACCAGGTCGGGCCGCGGGTGTTCCACGAACTGGGCGCGGACGTGGTGAGCATCGGCTGCTCGCCTGACGGGCTGAACATCAACAAGGGTTTCGGCGCGACCCATCCGGAGGAACTGATCGCAGCGGTCCGTGCGAACCAGGCGAACTTCGGCATCGCGCTCGACGGCGATGCCGATCGGCTGCAGCTGGTGGATGCGAACGGCCGCCTCTACAACGGCGACGAGCTGCTCTACCTGATGGTGATGGAGCGGGTGGCGCGCGGCCAGAAGCCGGTGGGCGTGGTCGGCACGCTCATGACCAACAAGGCGATCGAGCTCGCCTTGCGCAAGCAGGACATCGAGCTGGTCCGTGCCAATGTCGGTGATCGGTACGTGCTGGAGGAGCTCGAAAGCCGCCAATGGGTGCTGGGCGGGGAGGGCTCCGGGCACCTGCTGGCGCTCGACCGCCACACCACGGGCGATGGCATCGTGAGCGCGCTCCAGGTGCTGCAGGCCTGCGTTCGCAGCGGCCGCACGGTGGGGCAGTTGCTGGAGGGCGTGACGCTCTATCCGCAGACGCTGGTCAATGTGCGCATTCCGGAAGGCAGCGACTGGAAGAACAATGCGCAACTCGCCTCGGAAACCAGGCGCTGCGAGGCGGAACTGGGAGATTCGGGTCGGGTGTTGATCAGGGCGAGCGGTACCGAACCCTTGCTGCGCGTGATGGTCGAGGCGCGGGATGCCGAGCAGGCCAGGGACTGCGCCGATCGCATCGCCGCGACGGTCCGGTCGGCCTAGGGGGTGGCTGCGTGATCGAGACGCTGATCGCGGACTATGCCGATCCGAAGCACGCTCGTGCGCTCGTCGACCTGCTCGACGCCTATGCGCGCGACCCGGCGGGCGGCGGCCAGGCGCTCGATCAGCAGGTTCTGGCCAGCTTGCCGGCGGCCCTGGCGGCACGGCCCCAGGCTTTCAGCGTGCTGGCCTACGACCAGGGACAGCCGATCGGGCTGGTGAATTGCATCGAGGGTTTCTCGACCTTCGCCTGCCGGCCCCTCGTCAACGTACACGACGTGGTGGTGCTGGCGAGCCATCGCGGCCAGCGCGTGGTGCAGGGCATGCTGGCCCTGGTCGAGCACGAGGCCAGGCGCCGGGGCGCCTGCAAGCTCACGCTCGAAGTCCTGTCGGGCAACCGCAGCGCCCTGCGTGCCTACGAGCGGGAAGGCTTCGGTGCCTACCAGCTCGATCCGGCATTCGGCTCGGCGCTGTTTCTTGCGAAGAAGCTCTAGCGGCCGATCCGATCAGAAGCGCGTGACCGGCATCGCTGCGTCGGAAGCGCCCTTGGGCGCGTACCGGCCCAGCTCCCACTTGGCGATCGCGTTGCGGTGGACTTCGTCCGGGCCGTCGGCAAAGCGCAAGGTGCGAGCGCCGGCGTACGCATAGGCCAGCGGAAAGTCGTCGCACATGCCGCCGCCGCCGTGTGCCTGCATCGCCCAGTCGATCACCTGGCAAGCCATGTTGGGCGCCACCACCTTGATCATGGCGATCTCGTTCTTGGCGACCTTGTTGCCCGCCACGTCCATCAGCCATGCGGCCTTGAGCGTCAGGAGCCGGGCCATGTCGATCCGGCAGCGCGCCTCGGCGATGCGCTCCTGCGTCACGGTTTGCGAAGCCACCGTCTTGCCGAACGCGACGCGCGAGGATGCACGCCGGCACATCAGCTCGAGCGCTCGTTCGGCAAGGCCGATGAGGCGCATGCAATGGTGGATGCGGCCCGGGCCGAGGCGGCCCTGCGCGATCTCGAAGCCGCGGCCTTCGCCGAGCAGCATGTTGCTGGCCGGAACGCGGACGTTGTCGAAGGTCATCTCGACGTGGCCGTGCGGCGCGTCGTCGTAGCCCATCACGTTGAGCGGACGAATGATGTCGATGCCCTTGGTGTCGGCCGGCACCACGATCATGCTTTGCTGCGAATGCCGGGGCGCATCCGGTGCCGACTTGCCCATGGTGATGAAGACCTTGCAGCGCGGATCCATGGCGCCGGAAATCCACCACTTGCGGCCGTTGATCACGTACTCGTCGCCATCGCGCTCGATCCGGGTCGAGATGTTGGTCGCGTCGCTCGATGCGACCTCGGGCTCGGTCATCGCGAAGGCGGACCGAATCTGCCCTTCGAGCAGCGGCTTGAGCCAGCGTGCCTTGATCTCCTCGGAGCCGTAGCGAGCGATGGTCTCCATGTTCCCGGTGTCCGGTGCCGAGCAGTTGAAGACTTCGGAGGCCCATGGCACCCGGCCCATGATCTCGGCGAGCGGCGCGTATTCCTGGTTGGTGAGGCCGGCGCCCGAATAGCCGGAGGCAGCGGCGCTATCGACCGGCAGGAACAGGTTCCAGAGGCCTTGCGACTTGGCCTTGGCCTTCAGCTTCTCGACCGTCTCCAGCGCCGTCCATCGCTTGCCGGCGGCCGTGTTGGCCGCCAATTCGCCGGCGAACTCGGCCTCGGCCGGGTAGACGTGCGCATCCATGAAAGCAGAGACCCGCTGCTGCAGCTCCTTGGTCTTGTCCGAGTATTCGAAATCCATGCTGTGTCTCCGTTGTTGCCTGGGTGGGTGCGTGGCCGACCGCCGGTCGGCGCCTGCTCATGATTTCTGTGCGAACTGCCAGGCCATCTCGGCCATCGGGCGCGCGCCGCGGCCGGATGCCACGGCCTGCTCGCTCGATGCCGTGCCGGCTTCGACTCGCTTGGCGATCCCTTGCAGGATGCCGGCGATGCGGAAGAGGTTGTAGGCCAGGTAGAAGTTCCAGTCGGGTGCCAGCGCCTCGGGCGTGGTGAGGCCGGTGCGCTCGCAATAGCGGGCGATGTATTCGCTTTCGGTCGGGATGCCGAGGCCCTGCAGGTCGAGCCCGCCGATTCCGCGGAAGGAGCCCGGCGGGATGTGCCATGACATGCAGTGGTAGCTGAAGTCGGCGAGCGGATGGCCGAGCGTCGAAAGCTCCCAGTCGAGCACCGCGATGGCGCGGGGCTCGGTCGGATGGAACATCAGGTTGTCGAGCCGGAAGTCGCCGTGCACGATCGAGCCCATCTTCTCGTCCCGGGCGCTTGCCGGGATATGGGCGGGCAGCCACGCCATCAGCTTTTCCATCTCGGGGATCGGCTCGGTGATCGATGCCAGGTATTGCTTGCTCCAGCGCGCGATCTGCCGCTCGAAGTAGTTGCCCGGCCGTCCGTAGTCGCCGAGCCCGCGCGCTTCATAGTCGACCGTGTGCAAGGCGGCGATGACCCGGTTCATCTCGTCGTAGATCTCGCCGCGCTGCGCATTGCTCATGCCGGGGAGCGCCTGGTCCCAGAGCACCCGGCCTTCCATGAACTCCATGACGTAGAAGGCGCGGCCGATCACGCTTTCGTCCTCGCACAAGCAGTACATGCGCGGCACCGGCACGTCGGTTCCGGCGAGGCCGCCCATGACCTTGAACTCCCGTTCGACCGCATGCGCCGAGGGCAGCAGCTTGGCAACCGGCCCGGGCTTGGCGCGCATGACATAGCTGCGATTGGGCGTGACCAGCTTGTAGGTCGGATTGGATTGCCCGCCCTTGAACATCTCGACCGTGAGCGGACCTTCGAATCCGTCGAGCTTGTCGCGCAGCCAGGCAGCGAGCGCGTCGACATCGAAGAGATGCTGACCCGACACCGCCCGGGTGCCGACGAAGTTGTCGAAGTTCTGTGTCATGTCTCTTGTTTCTTATCGTTGGGCCATGCGCCGCGAGGAAGGCAAGCTCGAAACGGTCAATCCGAGTCCGAGATCTTCATCAGCGCATCGCGATCGAGCACCACCAGCCCGGTCGGCTCGATGCGGATCGCGTTTTCGCGTTCCATCGCCTTGAGTTCCTGGTTGACCCGCTGGCGCGAGGCGCCAAGCAGCTGCGCGAGTTCTTCCTGCGCCAGGTGCAGACCGATGCGCATCTGGCTCGCGTCCGCCGGATTCGGCACGCCGTAGCTGCGCACCAGGTGGATCAGCTGCTTGGCCAGGCGCGATCGAAGCGGCAGGGTGTTGAGGTCCTCGACCAGGCCGAACAGCTGGCGGATCCGCCGCGCCTGCAGCCGCATCAAGGCCTCGTAGAGCTCGACATGCGCGGCGAGGATCTTTTGGAAATCGGCGCGGGTCACGCAGACGATGGTGGTGTCGCCATGCGCATAGGCATCGTGGGTGCGGCGGTCGCCGTCGAACATCGCCACGTCGCCGAACCAGATCCCGGGCTCGACGTAGGTGAGCGTCACCTGCTTGCCGGAGACCGCCGTCGAGCTCACTCGCACAGCGCCCTTTGCACAGGCGATCCATTGCTCCGCGGGGTCGCCCCGGGCTGCAATCAGCTCGCCGTCCTTGTAGCGTTTGACGAAGGTGCATCGAAGAATGTCGTGGCGCAGCGATGGAGAAAGAGACGAGAACCAGCGACCGTTGTTGATCGCCTCGCGTTCGTCGATGGTAAGAATGGGGTCGTCCATGGACTGTCCTGTGGGTGACTGGCAGCGCAGGCGGTTTTCGCCCGGAATGCGCTACTCGTAGCGCGGCGTCTCTTTGGCGAGGAAGGCGGCGATGCCGATGCCGGCGTTGGCGTGATGCAGGTTGCGAACAAAATGGTCGCGCTCCTGGGCGAGCTGTGACGACAACGTCGACCCGGCGCCTTCGTTCAGCAGCTCCTTGATGCTGTGCATGGCGTTCGGCGCCCGCGCGTTGAGGCGCTCGGCCCAGGCCAGCGCCGCCGCGAGCGCCTGGCCGTTCTCTACGATTTCGTTGACCAGGCCGTGCGCGTGCAGCAGCGAGGCGCCCAGCCGCTGGCCGAGCATCATCCATTCGCTCGCGAGCTGCCGGGGCAACGCGCGGGCGAGGTGCCAGCTCATGCCGCCGTCCGGCGACAAGCCGACGCCGCTGTACGAAGCCGCGAACACGGCATCGCGGGCCGAGATGATGAAGTCGCAGGCGAGCGCCAGCGAAAAGCCGGCGCCGGCGGCCGCGCCCTCGACCGCCGCGATCACCGGCTTTGGGAAGGTGCGGATCGAATCGACCCAGGTGTGCAGCGCCTCGATGCTCTCCGCCTGCACGGACGGATCGCGCTCGCGATTGCCCGCGAGCCGTTGCAGCGAGCCGCCGGCGCAGAACCAGGCGCCTTCACCGACCAGCACCACGCTTCGGATCTCGGCGCTGCTCTCGGCGCCGTTGAGGGCCTCGATGCCCGCGGCATACATTTCGGGGCCGAGCGCATTGCGCTGCGACGGGTTGGAAAGGGTCAGCACCATCGTGCGGCCCTCGGTGGTGCTCTTGATTTCTGCGGCGGACATGGTGGCGATCGGTCTCCGTTCTTTCTCTATTCTTCTTCGTGGCTGAGGCTCAGGCCCAGGGCGCCGCGTCGGCGCAACCACGGGCTCGGGCGATAGCGCGGATCGCCGTACACGGTCTGCAGGTTGAACAACACCTCCAGCACGTTGGTCGGCCCGTACAGGTCGCCCATCGCCAGCGGACCGTGCGGATAGCCGAGGCCGAGGCGAACCGCCGTGTCGAGATCGGCCGGCGTACAGACCCGCTGCTGGCACATGTCGGCCGCGATGTTCACGATGGTCGCGATCACGCGCTGGCTGACGAAGCCGCCGCTGTCGCGGATCACGCTCACCGGCTTGCCGTCGCGCGCAAAGAGCGCGTGGGCCGCATCGCGGATGTCGCGCCGCGTCGCCGGGTTGGTGGCCAGCACGCGCCGCTTGGTGGCGGCGTCGTCGATCATCAGGTCGATGCCGACGGTGCGCGTCGCATCCAGGCGCTCCACTGCAGCGACGGTGGTCACGTCGAAGCCGAGCGGCGCCACCAGGATGATCGCGGCCGAGGAGGGCGTGGCCCCGCTTTCGAGCTGCGCGCCGAGTGCATGAACCAATCGCAGCAGCTCGGGCCGGCGCGCAGCACGCGGCGAAACCCAGACCGCGGGCGTGATGTCGACCACCGGCGCTGGCGGCTCGGGCGGCACCTGGGGCTTGTCCTGCTCGTAGCGATAGAAGCCTTCGCCCGTCTTTCGGCCGAGCACGCCGGCATCCAGCCGCTGCCGCGTGATGACGCTCGGGCGGTAGCGAGGCTCCTGGTAGTACTGGTTGTAGATCGACTCCATCACCGGATGCGAGACGTCGAGCGCCGTGAGGTCGAGCAGCTCGAACGGGCCGAGCCGGAATCCGGCCTGGTCCTTCAGGATCCGGTCGATGGTCGCGAAATCGGCCACGCCTTCGCCGGCGATGCGCAAAGCCTCGGTGCCGTAGCCGCGGCCGGCGTGGTTCACGATGAAGCCCGGCGTGTCGTTGGCCTGCACCGCCTGGTGCCCCATCTGCGCCGCGTATTCGGCCAACCGGCGGCACACCTCCGGCTCGGTCTTGAAGCCAGCGATGACCTCGACCACCTTCATCAAGGGTACGGGGTTGAAGAAGTGGAAGCCGGCCATCCGTTCGGGCCGCGCCATGACGGCGGCGATGGCCGTCACCGACAGCGAGGAGGTGTTGGTCACCAGCACCGCAGACGGCGACACCCGCTTCTCGAGTTCAAGGAAGAGCTGCCGCTTGACCTCGAGGTTCTCGACCACGGCCTCGATCACGAGCTCGCAATTGGCCAGCTCGTCCAGCTGGCCGGCAGCCGAAATCCGGCTCGACAGGTCCTCGAATTGCGCGGCGTCGATCCGTCCCTTGTCGACCTGTTTTTGCCATTGGCCGACCACGGCCGCGCGGCCCCGCTCGGCGGCGCCTTCGAAACTGTCCAGGAGCAGGACCTTGCTGCCGGCCTGCGCGGCGATCTGCGCAATGCCGCGACCCATCGCTCCGGCGCCTATGATCCCTATGTTGAAAAAGTGCACAGTCATTTGATAATTGTCGCTTCGTAGGCTAAACCGTTTAAATGCTCATGACAGAATGTGTCTACTTTCGATTGACTTTTTGCGTAGTCTAATTTTGCAACTCCCACGCCTGACGACGTTCCTGTTTTTAACGGGATTTGCGGTTCATTCTTCTGCGCTGACCATCGGTCGTCCGCAAGGCGCCGTCTGGATCGGCAAGCCGCTCGATCTCGTCGTCCCGCTGTCGCTCACCGCATCGGAACTCGGCGAATCCCTCTGCCTCGGTGCCGAAGTCACCCAGGGCGACGCGATCATCGCCGATCGAAATATCAACGTCAGCTTCGAGCCCGGTTCTGGCCAGGGCGGCTCCCGCATGCGGATTCGCTCGAGCGTCGCGATCGATGAGCCGGTGGTCAGCGTCAACGTGCGCGCCGGCTGCGAAGCCCGCTCCATCCGCAATTACACGCTGCTGGCGGACGTTCCGTCCGACATCGCCGCGCCCGTGATCGCGCAGTCGCCCGCACGCGCGCGGAGCATCGAATCGGCCTCCCAGGATTCGTCGTCGGGTGGCCGTTCGGGTGGGGCCGGCGGATCTGGCGGTTCGGGCTTCGGCGGCGCTGCCGGCGGTTCCGACGGTGCAGGATCGAGCACGCCGGCTCAACGCAGCGCGCCGGTGCGTCGTCGCCCCGTGGCGCCGGTGCCGTCCAGCGAAACCGAGGCCGTCGCACCCGCGCCGCGGCGACCGGCACCGCCGCCGGCCCAGCCGCGCCAGCCGGTCGCGAGCCAACCGGTGACCCCTCGCGTGGTGCCGCGGGCAGCGCCTGCACGTCCGGTCACCGAAGCCGCACCCGCAGCCGCGCCGTCGGCGCCCGCCGCCAGCGGCCCGCGTTTGCAGGTCGATGCGCTCGATCCGACGCCGACCGCCCGCGGTGGGCTGCGCACATCGAGCCAGCTGGCGATGCCGCCATCCGAAGATCCCGCACGGCGCGCCGAGGCCGCCGCGCAATGGCGCGCGATCAGCGGCGAGCCCGCTGCGCCTTCCGCGGCCGACGCACAGCGCGCGCAGGTCGTCCAGGCCATGGAAGCCACGCTCGCGCAGCTGCGCGAACAGACTGCCCAGAACCAACGCTCGCTGGTCGAGCTTCGAAGCGAACTGGCGCAGGCGCGAGAGAGTCGCTATCGGAACCCGTTGGTTTACGCGCTCGTGGTCCTGCTGCTCCTGGCACTGATCGGCCTTGCGATGCTGTGGCGCATGACGCGCCGTTCGGCAACGCCTGCCTGGTGGGGCGATGCGTCCGGCCCGGGCGGGCGCGGCGGACCGCAGTCGCGGATGCCGCCGCGTGAAGACGACGATGCCGCATTCAGCGCAACGGCTGCAGCCGCTGGCGGCGCGGCTTTCGGTGCGGCGGCCCTGGCCGATGATGATTCGCGCCGGCGCGAAGACGATCATCCGCAGGCGGCTCACCCGGTGCCGCCGATCGACCTGGGTCCGACCCGTTCGGTCAACACCGAAGAGCTGTTCGACGTGCAGCAGCAATCCGATTTCTTCCTGTCGCTCGGCCAGCACGAGCAGGCCATCGCGGTGCTGCAGGAACACATCGCCGAAAACCCGGGCACGAGCGCACTGGCGTACCTCGACCTGCTGCGGATCTTCCATTCGCTCGACCGCCGCGAGGACTATGCCGACGTCGCCGCCGAGTTCGAGCGCGCCTTCAATGCCGACGTGCCGCCGTTCGAGCGCTTCAACGAAAGCACCGGCAAGGGCCTCGAGCACTACGGCGCGGCAATGGCCCGCATCCAGGCCAAGTGGCCGGAGCCGGGCACCCTGGCGTTGATTGAGGAGCTCGTGTTTCGCAAGCCTGGTGGCCATGGCGACGATGCCTTCGACCTGGCGGCCTATCAGGAACTGCTGCTGTTGTACTCGGTGGCAAAGGAAGTCATCGATCCGCACAGCCCCACCGTCGCGGCCCCGATCGCATCGCCGATTGCCTCGCCAGTCGCCGAGCCGTTTGCAGATACCTTCGTGCAGACCGAGCTGAAGACGCGGCCGGCGGACCTCAAGCCCGAATTGCAATGGGAAGCGCCCGACCTGCCTCATCTCGGGGGCGAGCAGCCGGACACGGCGGTGGCGCCGCTGGATGTCGTTCCGCCGTCGAGCAGCCCGGTTCCGCTCTCGGCCTCGCGGCCCAATGACGATTCCGACAACCGGTTGCCGTCGATCTTCGGCGCCCTCGACGATCGCCTGAAGCACGACACCGAACTGACGCCGTTGCCGGAATCGCCACCCGGCCCCGAGCAGCCGGCGAGCGCCGCCTTCGACCCGCCTTTGCAACCGCAGGTGCAGCCACGGCCGCAGTCGCAGTCGTCGTTCACCGAGCCGCCGTTGCCGGCCGACCTCGCGGATTTCGATCGGACGAGCTACGAGACCGTGCCGTCTCCGCTCGAGGCGCAGAAATCGGCGCCGGCCCCGATCGATCCGCACACGATCGACTTCGAGCTGTTCGATCCGGCGACCGAAGCCGAGATCGCACCGAAGCCGCCCAAGCCCAAGGCCTGATCGGCTGGCGGGCATGCCGCGGTTGCGCCGGCCGATCCGGTGGCCGGCGCCGCTGCGACAGGCTGCCGCCTCAGCTACTCGAGGCCGGGAGCGCCTTGACGCCGGTGCGTGCGAGCACCAGGCTGAGCGCCATGGCCAGGACCAGCAAGGCGAGGCCGAACCAGCTCATCCAAGCTTCCGCATGATGCGCGATGAGCCAGCCGCCGGCACCTGCGCCGATGGCTTGCCCGATGTAGATGCCGGAGCTGTTGAGGGCGAGCGACGCCGGTGCCAGGCGGGGTTCAAGGCCCACCAGCCGCGCTTGCTGCGCGGAGTTCGCGGCGAAGCAGCCGAGGCCCCAGGGAATGAGGATGACCGCCAGCGGCACCAGGCTCGATGCGCGCGAGGACAGGGGCCACAGCAGCAGGCTCGTCGCCATCAGCGCAGTCGTCGCGAGCACCATCCGCGGTGCGCCGAGGCGGTCGATGTGCCGGCTGACCAGCACGTTGCCGACCAGGCCCCACGCACCGAACCAGCACCACACCAGGCCGAGCTGGAACGCGGTCGCGCCATGCGACGCCTTCAGCAACGGCGCGAAGTAGCTGAAGAGCACGAATTGCCCCGAGCCCTGAAGCGCGGTGACCGCCACCACGCCCATGATCGCGGGGCTCTGGAACACCTGCCGCCACGCGGCGCCGGTGAGCGCCGGCGGACGGATGCCCCTCGGCAGGAAGCGCCAGACACCGATCGCGCTGAGCACCGACAACAGGGCGATCGCCTGGAATGCGACTCGCCAGCCGAATTGACCGCCCAGCAAGGCACCGATCGGCAAGCCGAGCACCGAGGCCATCGACCAGCCCAGGAACACGAAGGTGACGGCCCGGCCACGCTGCTCCGGCGGCACCAGCAGGCCGGCGCATGCGGCTGCCTGTGCCGTGAAGATGGCCGGCGCGATCATGCTGAGCATTCGAACGACCAGGACCGACGCGTAGTCGTTCATCAAGGTGGCGGCGATGTGCCCGGCGGCGTACCAGATCATGGTGCCGGCGAGCAGCAGCCGGCGATCCCAGCCCGCGACCATGGCCGCGAGCAACGGCGCGCCCAGGCACATCACCACGGCGCCGGCCGTGATCAGCTGACCCGCCGCCGCGGTACCGACCTCGAGCGATTGGCTCAGGTCGTTGAGCGTTCCGGGGACCACCATGACTCCGGTGCCGATCGCGAAGTTGCCGATCAGCAAGACCCACAAGGCGCCGGGCAGCCGGGCCTTCGTCAACGGGGGGCCTGCGGCAGGTTCATCAGCGCGGACGCGAGGCGACGGGCGGGCGGGTCAACGCGCCGGGATTGACGATGTTCGTCGGCGAACCGTTGATGAAACTGACGACGTTGTCGAATGCCTGGCTGAAGAACAACTCGTAGTTGTCCTGCTCGACATAGCCGATATGCGGCGTGCAGATGCAGTTTTCGAGGCGCAGCAATGCATGGCCTTGCAGCGGCGGTTCGCTTTCGAAGACATCGACCGCGGCCAGGCCGGGTCGGCCTCGGTTCAGGGCCGCGAGCAAGGCGTCGCTTTCGAGCAGTTCGGCGCGAGAGGTGTTGACGAAGAGGGCCGTGGGCTTCATGCGCGACAGGTCGTCCAGCGTGATGAGCGCCCGGGTGCTGTCCGTGAGCCGGAGATGCACCGACAGCACATCGGCTGCTGCGAAGAAGGTTTCGCGATCGGGCGCCACCTGCAGGCCGTCCGAGCGAGCCCGGGCACGGCTGTCTTCGCCGCCCCAGATGACCACCTGCATGCCGAAGGCCTGGCCATACCTGGCGATCAATTGCCCGATGCGGCCATAGCCCCAGATGCAGAGCGTCTTGCCCTTGAGTACCGATCCGAGGCCGAAATTGGGCGGCATCGAAGCCGACTTCAGCCCCGATTGCTGCCAGGCACCGTGCTTCAAGTTGCTGATGTATTGAGGAAGCCGCCGCATCGCGGCCATGATGAGCGCCCATGTCAGCTCTGCCGGTGCCAGGGGAGAGCCGACACCTTCGGCGACCGCGATGCCGTACTCGGTGCAGGCATCGATATCGATGTGGCTGCCCGCGCGACCGGTTTGCGAAATGAGCTTGAGCTTGGGAAGCTTTTCGAGAAGCTGCCGGGAAACATGGGTTCGCTCGCGGATCAGGACGATGACATCGGCATCCTTGAGCCGAACCGAGAGTTGCCCGATCCCCTTGACCGTGTTGGTGTAGACCTTCGCGGCATAGGCATCGAGCTTCGATGCACAGCGCAATTTGCGCACGGCATCCTGATAGTCGTCGAGGATCACGATATTCATGGCACGCAATTGTGCCTCGCGAGAGCGCTCGACTGTTTGCGCGCCATGCCCGGCGGCAGGGCCGTTGCAGGAGGCACGTCGACCATGAAAGGCCGCTTCGACGGCCTGGACGCTTCGGAACTAAGCCCGATGCGAACCCACGGTCAGGCGGCCGGCATTGGCAGCCTCGAGCGCCGCCAATCGATCGAGCTCGGCGCAGACATCGGCCATGCGGCCCGAGATCACCAGGCGCCCGGAGAACCTGCCTTGATAGGAGGATTCGACCGTGCGAACCACCCGCACCGGCGACGGATTGCCCGACTGGCAAGACGACGACTTCTTGTTTCGGTTGGCCTGGGTGGGCCGAACGCCGACATACCGCAATCCTGCAGCATGCCCCCTGCCGCGGCGATGACCCGCCAGCCACCGGCTCGCGAAGGCCTGCAGCGGAAGAAAGACGTCGATGAAATTGAGCGATGCGATTCCCATGTGAACTCCAGATGAGGTTTGACACAGGCAGGATTGCTTTGAATGAGAGCGCCAGGGTGATGGCTCCTCGCCATACGCCCGCCACCTGGCGCTGCCACTTGCATCGACACGCCGGGACGTGTCGATGACATCAAGGCACTACATCAACATCGTGTTGCGGATCAGTCCGACGGCGAGGCCTTCGATTTCGAAAGGCTCGCCTGGTTGAACGACGATGGTTGGGTAATCGGGGTTTTCTGCATGCAGTTCGATGACCTGCTTGTTTCGCTTGAGACGCTTGACCGTGACTTCGTCGCCAAGGCGGGCGACGACGATCTGACCGTTGCGCGCTTCCTTGGTGGCCTGCACGGCGAGCAGGTCACCATCCATGATGCCGGCGTCGCGCATGGACATGCCGCGAACCTTGAGAAGGTAGTCGGGCTGGCGCTGGAAGAGGGTGTTCTCGACGTAGTAGGTCTTGTCGACATGCTCCTGCGCCAGGATGGGCGAACCCGCAGCGACACGACCGACAAGAGGCAGCGCGAGTTGCGCCATGCCGGGCAGCGAAAGAGAAAACTGGTTGTTGCGGGACTCGTTGATGGACCGGAGGGCGTCGCCGCGGAGGCGAATGCCGCGCGATGTGCCGCTGACCAGCTCGATGACGCCCTTGCGCGCCAGGGCTTGCAAATGTTCTTCGGCGGCATTGGCGGACTTGAAACCCAGTTCGGCCGCGATTTCGGCACGGGTGGGCGGTGCGCCGGTTCGTGCGATGGCGCTTTGCACCAGATCGAGGATCTGTTGTTGACGGGCGGTAAGCTTGACGGCGAATTCCATGAGCGCTCCTTGCGGCACTGGGTGAACGTCCAGTAGCTGTATTTTTAATCAGTTTCCTAAAGTTTGCAAGCGATGTCACAAACCGATAGCGTTCCAGGCCGCGTGGTCGTGCTGGGTACGGGCGGAACGATCTCCGGCAAGTCTTCGTCGCCGGGCGACAACCTCGGGTATTCGGCCGGAGAACTCGGCGTCGATGACCTCCTCGCCGGCATCGGACCGGCGAAGGTCGAATTGACGACCGAGCAAGTTGCGCAGATCGACAGCAAGGACATGAGCTATGCGGTGTGGCGCGAGTTGGCGCTTCGTTGCGACCACTGGCTGCGGCAAGAAGAGGTCATCGGCATCGTCGTCACGCACGGCACCGACACGTTGGAAGAAACCGCCTTCTTCCTGCAACAGGTCCTCGCGCCCATCAAGCCCATCGTGCTGACCTGTGCCATGCGGCCGGCTTCCTCGGCCTTTGCCGATGGTCCCCAGAACATTCGCGATTCGATCGCGGTAGCCTGCGAGCCGGGCGCAAGCGGCGTGCTGGTGGCCTGCGCCGGTACGGTCCACTCGGCAATGGATGTGCAGAAGGTCCACACCTATCGGCTCGACGCGTTTTCCTCGGGCGATGCCGGCGCCCTGGGCTTCGTCGAGGAAGGCCGCCTGCGAAGAGTGCGCGAGTGGCCGCGCTCCTCCGAGCTCACGAAGTCGCCGTGCCTGCCGAGTGTCGCCCGCACAGCGGCCGCGCCGCGGGTCGAAGTCTTGTTGAATCATGCGGACGCCGGCGGCGAGTTGATCGATGCCTTGCTGCGGGAGCGCGCAGGCGCCGCATCACGGCCGGTCCGCGGATTGGTGCTTGCCGCGACCGGCAACGGAACCTTGAGCGGCCCGCTCGAAGAGGCTGCGCTTCGCGCGGAGGCGCAGGGCGTACACGTGCTGCGCGCGACACGTTGCCCCGAAGGCCGGATCATCTCCACCGGCACATCGAGGCTTCCAGACGCCGGCGCGCTGAATCCGGTCAAGGCCCGCATCGCGCTGTTGCTCGATCTGCTCGCGGCAGACGCCGCATCGGCCAACAGCTAGTCGGTCGAAACCGGCATGTTCGCGGCGCTGCAATCCCATCCGTGGGCCTATCCGGCGCTCGAAGCGCTGCACATCATCGGCATCGCCTTGCTGGTCGGAAACCTGATCGCGCTCGAGATGCGGGTGTTCGGTCGTGCCGCCGCGCTGCCGGTCGAGTCGCTCGCCCGGTTGTCGCTCGGCATAGCGGTCTGTGGATTCGGGTTGGCGGCGGCCACCGGCTCGTTGATGTTCGCTACCCAAGCACGTGAATTGATTGCGAACCGCGCGTTCGTGCTCAAAATGGGTCTGCTGGTTCTTGCCGCTTGCAATGCTGCCTGGTTCCACGGACGAGGTTCACTGCACAAGCTCGACACCTTGGCTCGAATTCAAATGCTGCTGTCAACCCTGATCTGGGTCGCCGTCGTGTTCTGCGGCCGCTGGATCGCCTACTGAGGAGCTATCGATGAAACGTCGCCATCTCGTCCTTGCCGCCTTTTCGCTACCCGCCGCGTCGTCGAGCTGGGCCCACCACGGCTGGAGCAGCTTCGACCAGGAGCGCCCGATCTATCTCGAAGGCAAGGTCGTGCAGGCGCGCTGGCAGAACCCGCATGCGGAGCTGATCATCGAGCTGCCCGCCGGCCTCAAGGTACCGGCCGACCTGGCCAAGCGAAGCCTGCCGGCGCAAAGCTCGCCGGTCGATGGCCCCGCTTTGCTGTCCAAGGCCGAGGCGCCGCGACGAAAGGACCGGCAGTGGGAACTGGAGCTTGCGCCCCTGACCCGCATGGAGGCCTGGAAAGTGGCCGAGATCAAGCCCGGGACGGCGGTGTCGGTGGTCGGCTTCACCTTCAAGGAAGAGAAGGGCGAGGCGATCGCCCGGGTCGAATATCTGTTCGTCGACGGCAAGGCCTACGGCCTGCGGTCGAGCCCGGCTTGATCAGGCGCCCAGTGCCGCCAGAGCGCGCTGCGTGATTTCGTCGACGGTGCCGACGCCGCTGATGGCGCGGTACTTGGGCGCGGCGTCCGGCTCGGACTTCGCCCAGCTCGCGTAATAGTCGACCAGCGGCCGCGTTTGCTCGCTGTAGACCTCGAGGCGCTTGCGCACGGTTTCTTCCTTGTCGTCGTCGCGCTGGACCAGGTCTTCTCCGGTCAGGTCATCCTTGCCGTCGACCTTGGGCCGATTGAACTTGACGTGGTAGATGCGACCCGAGGCCGGATGCGAACGGCGGCCGCTCATGCGTTCGATGATGTCTTCGAACGGAACATCGATCTCCAGCACGTAGTCGAGCTTGACGCCGGCTGCGCGCATGGCGTCGGCCTGGGGAATGGTGCGCGGGAAGCCGTCGAACAGGAAGCCAGCGGCGCAATCCGGAAGCGCCAGCCGTTCCTTGACGAGATTGATGATGAGGTCGTCGCTGACCAAAGCTCCCGACGCCATGATTGCCTTGGCCTGGAGGCCGAGCGGCGTGCCAGCCTTTACCGCGGCACGCAGCATGTCGCCGGTGGAAATCTGCGGGATGCCGTACTTCTTGCAGATGAAGGCAGCCTGCGTGCCTTTACCGGCTCCGGGAGCTCCCAGCAGAATCAGTCTCATGTTGTCCTCGGACGTTTCTTGATTTCTTTCGCGCCGAGCTCGTCTCTTACAAGCACACCGCAGGGCGACACTGCATCGAGGATAGCATGCAGCCCCCGCGAACTTCGATGCCGAAGAGAGCCGAAATCAGCCCTTCGCGAAGTGGCTTCGCGCGCGTTCCAGGTCTGCCGGCGTGTCGACGCCCGGACCCGGCGCCAGCGCGCTGACATGCACCGCGATCTTGAGGCCGTGCCACAGCACGCGGAGCTGCTCGAGCGCCTCGCAGGCCTCGATAGGCGCGGGTGGCAACGCGGGAAAGGTTCGGAGGAAGCCCGCCCGGTAGCCGTAGATGCCGATGTGTCGCAGGGCCGCCGCGTGTGGCGGCAGCACGGCGGACCCGGAGGCTGCTGCCGCATCGCGGGGCCACGGGATGGGTGCCCTGCTGAAGTAGAGCGCATGACCCGATTGGTCGAGCACGGCCTTGACGATGTTCGGGTTCGAGAAGTCCTCGGCGCGATCGATCGGATGGACTGCCGTGCTCATGACGGCTGCCGGGCTGCCCATCAGCATGCGAGCCACCGCATCGATCAGGTCCGGGTCGATCAGGGGTTCGTCGCCTTGCACGTTCACCACGATCTCGTCGTCGGCAAGCGCCAGCAGTTCGCAGGCCTCGGCGAGCCGGTCGCTGCCGCTCGCATGATCGGTGCGCGTCAGGATCGCTTCGACGCCGTGCCGCCGACAGGCCTCGGCGATGCTTTCGTCATCCGCCGCGACCACCACCCGTCGCGCGCCGCTCTTGGCGGCTTGCCGTGCGACCCGCACCACCATCGGCACGCCGGCGATGTCCGCGAGGGGTTTGCCGGGCAGGCGCGAGGACGCGAGCCGCGCCGGCACGAGAACGACGAAGGCCGGGTTCAAAGCCCGAGCTCTTCGTCCGACAGCGTGCGTGCTTCGCTTTCGAGCAGCACCGGAATGCCGTCCCTGACCGGGTAGGCGAGGCGAGCTGTTCGGGAGGCCAGTTCCTGCTTGGCGGGGTTCCAAGTCAAAGGTCCCTTGGTGACCGGGCAGACGAGCAATTCAAGCAGCTTGGTGTCCATCGATGGATGATAGCTTCGCGTCGAGCGCCGCAAGGAACGCGGGCTCGGGGGTAAAGAGAAGCGGCACCGCCAGGGCCGACGGCCACCGGCGCCAAAGCTTGACGGCGTCCTTCTCGGTACACAGCAAGGTGGCATCTTCGAAGCCGGGCGGCGGCTGCCAGTCGTCCAGCGCGGCATGGTCGGCGAGCGCAACGCTCCGATCGATCGGCAGCCCTCTCGCCGCCAGCATCTCGAAGAAGGCCTCCGGTCGGCCGATCCCGGCGAGCGCGAGGATCGAACCGCCGGCGAGCTTGCGCAGACTGTCCAGGGCAACCCGCCGCCCGCTCGCATCCAAGGCGAAGTCGGCCAGTGCGCGCTCGGAGCGAAAGCCGGCAAAGGCAGGCTTCGGTCCCGTATGCAGCACCAGGTCGCAGCTTCGCGGCCAGGCTTCGCGCAGCGGACCGGCGGGCAGCAGGAAGCCGTTGCCGATTCCGTCGTCGTCGAAGGTGCAGATCTCGAGGTCACGACCGAGGGCCAGGTGCTGCAGGCCGTCGTCGCTCACGATGCAGTCGACCTCGGGATGGCACGCCAGCAGGGCCCGCGCGGCATCCGGCCGATCCACCGCGACGAAGAGCGGAACCCCGGTTTTCGACTGAATCATCTTCGGCTCGTCGCCGACGTCGCGCGCATCGCTTTGCGCGTCGACCTCGCGGCAATCTCTGGTCGAGCGGCCATGCCCACGCGAAATCACACCGGGGCGGTGGCCTTGGGCCCGGAGGTGGTCGACGATCGCGATGACCGCCGGGGTCTTGCCCGAGCCGCCGGCGACCACATTCCCGACGACGATGACCGGAACCGGCAATTTCGTCGTCTGCTTGAAACCCGCACGGAAGGCAGCGCGACGAAGCGCGACCAAGGCTGCATAGACGCCGGAAACCGGCCACAGAGACCAGGCCGCCAGCCCGCGCCGCAGCCAAGCCTTCGGCCGGGACACGTTCAGCGGCCCGCTTGAGCCGCGGTCTGGGTCGCGAAGGTGATCTGCATCAAGCCCGCGCGACGAGCAGCCTCCATGACGGTCACCACCGACTGGTGCGGCGTGCTCGCGTCGGCGCTGATGATGACCACGCTGTCGTTCGAGCCGTTCGATGCAGCCCCCAGCGCGGCCGCGACGGCTTCGACGCTGCGATCGGGCAGCATGTTGCGGTTGACGGCGTAGCGGCCGTCGGCCGAGACCGCGACGATCACTTCCTTCGGGTAATCGCGTTGGGCGTCCACGTCGGCCACCGGCAGGCGCAACTGCATCTCGGTGAACTTGCTGTACGTGGTGGAGAGCATCAGGAAGATCAGCACCACCAGCAATACGTCGATGAAGGGAATAAGGTTGATCTCCGGCTCTTCGGACGATCCGTTGCGGAAATGCATCCTCATGGGCGCAGCGTCTTCAGGTGGCGGGCGAAGCGTTCGCCGGACAGCTCCAGGTTGAGCAGGTACTCGTCGACCCGCGTCCGGAAGTACCGCCAGAAGATCAGCGCCGGGATGGCGATCATCAAGCCGAAGGCGGTGTTGTAGAGAGCGATCGAGATGCCGTGGGCGAGTTGCGCGGGGTTGCCGGTGCCGACCGCGCCGTTGGCCGGGGACTGCGAGCCGAAGATCTCGATCATGCCGATCACGGTGCCGAGCAGGCCCAGGAGGGGCGCAGCGGAGGCGATGGTGGCGAGCGCCGGCAGGTAGCGCTCCAGCCGATGCGCGACCAGTCGGCCGGCGGACTCCATCGCCATCTTCAGGTCTTCTTCGCTCGATCCGGGGTGTGCGTTGAGGGTTCGGAACCCGGCCGCGAGGACCTCGCCGAGGCCGGAATTGCGCTCCAGCTTGGTGACCACGTCGGGACCGGGAATGGCGCTGCGAGAAACCGTGATCGCCTCGTCCAGCAACTTGGGCGGCAGGACCTTCGATGTCTTGAGGCTCGCGAATCGTTCGATGACCAGGGCAACCGCAACCACCGAACACGCCAGCAACGGCCAAATGGGCCAACCGGCTGCAACTATGATCGAAAACAAGGATTCCTCCGTCCAGATGGGCTGCAAATGCGCGGCGATTATCCCTCGCCGCCCGGCACATTCAGAAACTCTAATTGCTGTAGGCGTCGACGCACAGAAACTGTGGATAACTTTGTGGCTAACCCTGATCGGAAGTGGCTTGAAGCGAGGCCAGACGGGCCTTCCAACAGAACGGTCAGATTTTGAGCACCGATTTCTTCAATCAAATCAACGACTTGCACGTGGAGTCGAGCACCTCATGCGGGTGTACCAGGGCCATGGACGGTGCAGGCCGCGCTTGTGGAAGACTGGCCATCTGTAACACACCGGCGAGCACCGCATGACGAGCGCCGACGGCACCCAGCCAAGGGTCTGGTCGGTCGGCGCACTGTGCCACGCGGTGGCCGATGCGCTCGATGCTCGTTTCAATCCGGTCGGGGTCCGCGGCGAGATCTCCGGCTTCTCGCGGGCCAGCAGCGGCCATTGCTACTTCGCGCTGAAGGACCAAGCAGGCCAGCTGCGTTGCGCGATGTTCAGGCGGGCAGCCACCTTGCTCGACTTCGCGCCGCGCGACGGCGACTTGGTCGAGGTTCGCGGCCGAATCGCCGTGTACGAGCCGCGCGGCGACCTGCAGCTCGTGGTCGAAAGCCTCAAGCGCGCGGGCCAAGGGACATTGTTTGAGCAATTCCTGCTTCGCAAGGCCAAGCTCGAGGCCGAGGGCCTGTTCGACCCCGAGCGAAAGCGCCCTTTGCCGGAGATGCCGCGCACCATCGGCCTCGTGACTTCCCTGGGCGCGGCCGCCTTGCACGATGTCGTGACCGCGCTCCAGCGGCGTGTGCCGCACATCCAGGTGGTGCTCGCGCCGGCGGCGGTGCAGGGGAGCCAGGCACCGGGCGAGCTGATACGAGCCCTGCAGTCGCTCGACGCCCTGGCCGAGCCGAGGCCGGACGTCATCCTGCTGGTGCGCGGCGGCGGCTCGATCGAGGATCTCTGGGCGTTCAACGACGAAGGCCTGGCACGCGCGATCGTGCAATGCAGCGTGCCGGTGGTTGCCGGCATCGGCCACGAAACGGATTTCACCATCGCCGACTTCTGCGCCGACCTGCGTGCGCCGACGCCGACGGCGGCCGCCGAACTGGTCGCGGCGCCGCGCGAGCTGTGGCTGCGGGCGCTCGATGGTTTCGAGCAGCGGATCGACGACGCGATCGGCATGCGCCTCGACGTGCTCGGCCAGCGACTCGACATGGCGAGCGCTCGGCTCGGCCGTCCGTCGGCACTGGTCGCGCGCCAGCAGCTGCGGCTGGTGCAGCTGGGGCAGGGTCTTCGGCACGGCGTGTTGGCACGAACCCAGCGACTGTCGCATCGCCATGATGTGCTGGCGAGCGAGCTTCCGGCGAGGCTCGATCGCGCAGGCCGGAAACACGCCGAGCGACTGGAGCGCTCGGCGCTTCGGCTGCGATTGCTCGATCCGGCGCTGGTGTTGCAGCGCGGCTATGCCTGGTTGACCGATGCCGATGGCCAGGCCGTGACGACTGCGCGGCAATTGCATGCGGGAGACAAGGTGGCTGCGCGATTGGCGGATGGTTCGGTCGGTCTCACGGTCGACCCGCCGGATGCGCGGACAACCGCGCTGCCTCCTCGCAATGAATAACTTCCTAGAATCTTTCGTCCCACAACCAACCAGCGAGCAAACAAAATGGAACATGTCCTGCCACCCCTGCCGTATCCGATGGACGCCTTGGCGCCCGAGTATTCGAAGGAAACGCTGGAGTACCACTACGGCAAGCATCACAACGCCTACGTGGTGAACCTCAACAACATGCAGAAAGGCACCGAGTTCGAGTCGATGCCCCTCGAGGAAATCGTCAAGAAGTCGAGCGGCGGCATCTACAACAATGCAGCCCAGACCTGGAACCACACCTTCTTCTGGAACTGCATGAAGCCGAGCGGCGGCGGCGAGCCCACCGGCAAGCTGGCGGACGCGATCAAGGCGAAGTGGGGCAGCTATGACGCCTTCAAGGAAGCCTTCGTCAAGTCGGCAGTCGGCAACTTCGGCTCGGGCTGGACCTGGCTGGTCAAGAAGAACGATGGTTCGGTCGACATCGTCAACATGGGGGCCGCCGGTACCCCGCTCACCACCGGCGACACGCCCGTTCTCACGGTCGACGTCTGGGAGCATGCCTATTACATCGACTACCGGAACCTGCGTCCCAAGTTCGTCGAGACCTTCTTCGCCAAGCTGGTGAACTGGGACTTCGCTGCGAAGAACTTCGGCTGAGGTTTCTGCGGCTCCAATGCGGAGCCATCACAACGAAAAGCCGGCTTGCGAGCCGGCTTTTTTCATGGGGCAGGAGCGGGGGGGCCCAAGCTCAACGCCTGGCGGTGAAAAGCGTGCCGCCCAGCTTCGCGCCCTTCTTGATGTTCTTCTTCGCGAACCATCCCTGGTTCATCTCGAGCACATAGCGGACGGGCTCTTCGGAGCAATGCGAGTCGTCGGTCTGCGGCTTCATGTCTGCCAGGTTGACGATGCGGCCATCGTCCGCGACGAAGGCGGCGGTCAGCGGCAAGAGGGTGTTGCGCATCCAGAAGCACTGGGTGGCGGGTTGCTCGAAGACGAAGATCATGCCTTCGGCATCGGGCATCTGCTCCCTGAACATCAGGCCGACCTGTCGCTGCTGCGGGGTTTGGGCGACCTGCGCGTCGATCTGGTACATGCCGACCGTCAGGCGGGTTCGTTGCAGATTGGTTTGCGGTTCTTGAGCTTGTGCAGCAAAGCTGAAACCTGCGAAGGCGAAGAGCAGCAGTAGGCGCTGGATCATGTTGAAGGAGGGCTTGAACGAAGGTTAAAGATGGAACGATTGCCGATTTGACGCCATGAATGAAAAAAGCGTTCCGAAGAACGCTTCTGCTCGTTGTAAACGTCGAATTATTTCGGCGTGCCGCCTTGGCCGATTGGCATCTTCTCGGTGCCATCCTTGTTGAGGCGGCGCTTGCTGCGGGTAGCTTGGCGCTCGGCCGCCTTCTTGTCGGCAGCAGTCGCCGTGACGCCGCCGCTTCCTTCGGAGACCTTGGTGGTGTCGCCAGCCGTCTGGTTGACGACGCCAGGCTTGCGCGCATCCTTCTTCATCTCGGCACGCTTTTGCGAAGGCGTGTTGGTTGGGGGCGCTGCTTCTTGCGAGGTACCTTGCGCATACGCGCCGACTGCAAAAAAGCCGGCGATCAACGCTGCGAGAACTTTGCTCATTTGAATTCCTCTGTAGATATGGTTAGGGAACGCCTCCCGGTTAGCAGAAGGTGAGTCAACAACGAGGCCGCGCGGGCCGCCGTTGACAAACCATCGACCTCCTCCGGATGGGTCTAAAATTCTACGGCTATTCCACCCGTATTCCGACGATTGGATTGCGCGCCTCCAATCTTCATCTCTACAGGAGCCTTTGCCCTCATGTCCTCTTCCTACCAGCACATCAAAGTCCCAGCCGAAGGCCAGAAGATCACCGTCAACGCCGACACCTCGTTGAGCGTGCCCGACCAGCCGATCATTCCGTACATCGAGGGCGATGGCACCGGCCTCGACATCACGCCCGTCATGCTGAAGGTGGTCGATGCCGCCGTCGCCAAGGCCTACGGCGGCAAGAAGAAGATCCACTGGATGGAGGTGTATGCCGGCGAGAAGTCGACCAAGGTCTACGGTCCCGACGTCTGGCTCCCCGAGGAAACCCTGCATGCGGTTCGCGACTACGTGGTCTCGATCAAGGGTCCGCTCACCACGCCGGTCGGCGGCGGCATCCGGTCGCTCAACGTGGCGCTTCGCCAGGAGCTCGACCTTTACGTTTGCCTGCGGCCCATCCAGTATTTCGAAGGCGTGCCCAGCCCAGTCAAGGAACCGCAGAAGACCAACATGGTGATCTTCCGCGAGAACTCCGAAGACATCTACGCCGGCATCGAGTTCGAGGCCGAAAGCGACAAGGCCAAGAAGCTCATCAAGTTCCTGCAGGATGAGTTCGCGGTCAAGAAGATCCGCTTCCCCGAGACCTCCGGCATCGGCATCAAGCCGGTCTCGCGCGAAGGCACCGAACGGCTGGTGCGCAAGGCCATCCAGTACGCGATCGACAACGACAAGCCCAGCGTGACCCTGGTTCACAAGGGCAACATCATGAAGTTCACCGAGGGCGCGTTCCGCGACTGGGGTTACGGCCTGGCGGCCAAGGAGTTCGGCGCCGAGCTGATCGACGGTGGCCCCTGGATGAAGTTCAAGAACCCGAAGAGCGGCAAGGACATCACGGTGAAGGATGTGATCGCCGACGCATTCCTGCAGCAGATCCTGCTTCGTCCGGCCGAGTACAGCGTCATTGCCACGCTCAACCTGAACGGCGACTATGTGTCCGACGCGCTGGCCGCGCAGGTCGGCGGCATCGGCATCGCCCCTGGCGCGAACCTGAGCGACACTGTTGCAATGTTCGAGGCCACCCATGGCACCGCGCCCAAGTACGCGGGCAAGGACTACGTCAACCCCGGTTCCGAGATCCTCTCGGCCGAGATGATGCTGCGCCACATGGGTTGGACCGAGGCCGCCGACCTCATCATCAGCTCGATGGAAAAGTCGATCGCCAGCAAGCAGGTGACCTACGATTTCGCCCGCCTGATGGAAGGCGCGACCCAGGTCAGCTGCTCGGGTTTCGGCCAGGTGATGATCGACCACATGTAATTTCGCGCGCGGCCGGGGCTTCGCCTCGCTGCCCAAGCCAACCCCGCGTCCATTTCGGCCGCGGGGTTTCTTTTTTGGGCGCGCCGGAGTTCACGGATGCGTGTCTTGATTACCGGTATGGTGTCACCAAGTATCAGCAACCCGGCATCGGTCTTGCTCGCTCTATAGAATCATTTTCATGCCATCCAGAAATCCGCCGACCCCCTCCGCACCGCCGGTGCAAAAGCCCGGGCGGGACGAGGGCGAGTCGGTCGTGCTCGAGCGGCGAACGCAAAAGACCAAGCCGCCGCAGATGTACCAGGTGGTCATGCTCAACGACGACTACACGCCGATGGAGTTCGTGATCGTCGTCATCCAGGAGTTCTTCAACAAGGATCGCGAGACCGCGACCCAGATCATGTTGAAGATTCATCTCGACGGACGCGGCGTTTGCGGCGTCTACTCGAGGGACCTGGCGGCCACCAAAGTCAATCAAGTCATGGAGGCGGCCAACCAGGCCGGCCATCCTTTGCAATGTGTCAGTGAACCGGTTGAATAAACCGCGCTCCAACCCATCTGATTGACTAAATCATATTTACAGCAAGGCAAAAGGAAATCACATGATTGCCCAGGAACTGGAAGTCAGCCTGCACATGGCTTTTGTGGAAGCCAGGCAGCAACGCCATGAGTTCATCACCGTCGAGCACTTGCTGCTCGCCTTGCTGGACAACCCGAGCGCTGCCGAAGTGCTGCGGGCATGCTCTGCCAATGTCGACGATCTACGCGCATCGTTGACCAATTTCATCAAGGACAACACGCCCCAGGTGGCAGGTACCGACGATGTCGATACCCAGCCCACGCTCGGGTTCCAGCGTGTCATCCAGCGCGCCATCATGCATGTGCAGTCCACCGGCAACGGCAAGAAGGAAGTGACCGGCGCGAATGTGCTGGTCGCGATCTTCGGCGAGAAGGATTCGCACGCCGTGTACTACCTGCACCAGCAAGGTGTCACCCGCCTCGACGTGGTGAACTTCATCGCCCACGGCATCAAGAAGAGCGATCCGCCGGAAGCCGCCAAGGGTTCGGGCGAGCCGTCTTCGGCCGAGAGCGACGAGGGCGGCAGCGAGAAGAACGAGAAGTCTTCGCCGCTCGAGCAGTTCACGCAGAACCTCAACCAGATGGCGAAGGACGGCAAGGTCGACCCGCTCATCGGCCGCGAATACGAGGTCGAGCGGGTCATCCAGATCCTGTGCCGCCGGCGCAAGAACAATCCGCTCCTGGTCGGCGAGGCCGGGGTCGGCAAGACTGCCATCGCCGAGGGCCTGGCCTGGCGCATCACGCAGGGCGACGTGCCGGAGATTCTGGCGGAGTCCCACGTCTATTCGCTCGACATGGGCGCGTTGCTGGCGGGTACCAAGTACCGCGGCGACTTCGAGCAGCGCCTGAAGGGCGTGCTCAAGTCGCTCAAGGACAAGCCGAACGCCATCCTGTTCATCGACGAGATCCACACCCTGATCGGTGCCGGTGCTGCCTCGGGCGGCACGCTGGACGCGTCCAACCTGCTCAAGCCGGCGCTCTCCAGCGGCCAGCTGAAGTGCATCGGCGCAACCACCTTCACCGAGTACCGCGGCATCTTCGAAAAAGATGCAGCGCTTTCGCGCCGGTTCCAGAAGGTCGACGTGGTCGAGCCGACGGTGCAGGAAACCGTCGACATCCTGAAGGGTCTCAAGTCGCGCTTCGAGGAGCACCATGGCGTCAAGTACGGCGTGGCGGCCCTGCAGGCTGCGGCCGAACTGAGCGCCAAGTACATCAATGACCGTCACCTGCCCGACAAGGCGATCGACGTCATCGACGAGGCCGGTGCCGCCCAGCGAATCCTTCCCGCGAACAAGCGCAAGAAGACCATCACCAAGGCGGAGGTCGAGGAGATCGTCGCCAAGATCGCCCGCATTCCCCCGGCCAACGTGTCGAACGACGACCGCGGCAAGCTGCAGACCATCGAGCGCGACCTGAAGAGCGTGGTGTTCGGCCAGGACAAGGCACTTGAGGTGCTGGCCTCCGCGGTCAAGATGGCGCGCTCCGGCCTCGGCCGCGAGGACAAGCCGATCGGATCGTTCCTGTTCAGCGGCCCGACCGGCGTCGGCAAGACCGAGGCCGCCAAGCAGCTGGCCTACATCATGGGCATCGAGCTGATCCGCTTCGACATGTCGGAGTACATGGAGCGCCATGCGGTCAGCCGCCTGATCGGCGCGCCTCCGGGCTACGTCGGTTTCGACCAGGGCGGTCTCCTGACCGAGGCCGTCACCAAGAAGCCGCACGCGGTGCTGCTGCTCGACGAAATCGAGAAGGCGCATCCGGACATCTTCAACGTGCTGCTGCAGGTCATGGACCACGGCACGCTGACGGACAACAACGGACGCAAGGCCGACTTCCGCAACGTGATCATCGTGATGACCACCAACGCGGGTGCCGAGACCATGAACAAGGCGACCATCGGCTTCACCAACCCGCGCCAGGCGGGTGACGAAATGGCCGACATCAAGCGCCTGTTCACGCCCGAGTTCCGCAACCGGCTCGACGCCATCGTCGGCTTCAAGGCCCTGGACGAGCAGATCATCCTGCGGGTGGTCGACAAGTTCCTGCTGCAGCTCGAGACGCAGCTGGCCGAGAAGAAGGTCGATGTCACCTTCTCGGACACGCTTCGCAAGCACCTCGCCAAGAAGGGCTTCGATCCGCTGATGGGCGCGCGTCCGATGCAGCGCCTCATCCAGGACACGATCCGTCGTGCCTTGGCCGACGAACTCCTGTTCGGTCGCTTGCAGGACGGCGGTCGCCTGACCGTCGACCTGGACGACAAGGACGAGGTGCAGCTCGACATCCAGCCGCTCCCCAAGAAGGAGGGCAAGGCCAAGCCCGAAGCCGAGGAAGCGGCAGCCGGCGGTTGAGGATCCTGTCCCTCGATCGGGGGACATCGCCGCAAGCACCAGGAACAGGGCAGGAGGCCGGTAGCATCGCTACCGGCCTTTTTCTTTTTTCCTTCGGCCTGGCCATTACGCGATTGCAGCCCGCCTTTCTTTTCTCGATCGATCCATGCCCACTCACAGCTTCCTCTGGCACGACTACGAGACCTTCGGGTCCGTACCTCGACGCGACCGGCCGGCGCAGTTCGCGGCCATCCGCACCGATGCCGAGCTGAACGAGATCGGCAAGCCGCTGATGGTCTATTGCAAGCCGGCTCCCGACTACCTGCCGAGCCCGGAGGCCTGCCTCATCACCGGCATCACGCCGCAGCTGTGCCTGGAGCGGGGCGTCGCCGAGCACGAGTTCGCTGCCCGCATCGAGGAAGCCTTCGCCCAGCCCGGCACCATCGGCGTGGGCTACAACACCATCCGGTTCGACGACGAGGTCACGCGATTCCTGTTCTGGCGAAACCTGATCGATCCGTACGGTCGCGAGTGGCAGAACGATTGCGGCCGGTGGGACCTCCTCGACGTGGTGCGCCTCACTTACGCGCTCCGGCCCGAGGGCATCGAGTGGCCGAAAAAGCCGGATGGTTCGCCCAGCTTTCGGCTCGAAGACCTCTCCCGGGCCAACGGCCTCGCACACGAGGCGGCTCACGACGCGCTGTCGGACGTGCGGGCGACGATCGCACTGGCTCGGCTCATTCGCGACCGCCAGCCGAAGCTCTTCGACTTCGCGCTCGGCCTGCGCAAGAAGGAGCGCGTGGCTGCGGAGCTCGGCTTGCCGGCCACACCCGGCAGCGCCCGGCCGTTCCTGCATGTCTCCGGCATGTTCGCCGCGGATCGCGGCTGCCTCGCGGTGATGTGGCCGCTGGCGACCCACCCGACCAACCGCAACGAACTGATCGCCTGGGATCTCGCGCATGATCCCGGCGAGTTGCGCGACCTCGATGTCGACACCTTGCGGCTGCGCCTTTTCACGCGCACGGCGGACCTGCCGGAAGGCGTGTCGCGACTGCCGGTCAAGGGCGTGCACCTCAACAAGTCCCCGATGGTGGTCGGCAACCTGAACACCTTGTCGGCTCAGCGTGCAGCCCATTGGGGCATCGATCTCGACCAGGCGAGGCGGCACGCGGTCATCGCGGCCGAATTGCCCGACATGAGCGCCATCTGGCCTGCCGTCTACGCCCGGCCGCCTGTCGAGCGTGCCGATGTCGACGAGGACCTTTACGGCGGCTTCCTCGGCGACGCCGATCGGCGGCGGCTGGTCGAGCTGCGCAGCCTCCGGCCCGGCGAACTGGCGAAGGCGCGCATCGGTTTCGACGATCCGCGGATGGAGGAGCTGGTGTTTCGCTATCGCGCCCGCAATTTCCCGGACACGTTGACGGAAGACGATCGCGAGCGCTGGGAAGCGCACCGGGCGGCCCGGCTTCTCGGCGGCGAGGCGGGCGCCATGACCGTCGCGCAGCTGTTCGAGGAGGTCGACCGGCTCGCGGAAAACGCGGACGAGCGCGGCGAGGAGATCCTCGGCGCGCTCTATGAATACGCCGAGTCGATCGCACCCGACGCTTGAACCGCCGCCCGATGCTCGTTCGCCGCCTGGTTGCCGCCGACGTGGACGCCTACCGCCGGTTGATGCTCGAGGCCTATGCCCGCCATCCCGAGGCTTTCACCTCGAGCGCCGAGGAACGCGCCGCCTTGCCGGTCGAGTGGTGGCGTCAGCGGCTCGATCACGCAGCCGACGCGCCGCAACAGGTGTTCGGCGCATTCATCGACGATCGCCTGATCGGCTCGGTCGGCTTGTTGTTCGATGCACGCCTCAAGTCGCGGCACAAGGCGGAACTGTTCGGCATGTACGTGGCGGACACCGCAAGAGGACAGGGTGCAGGCCATGCCTTGGTCGATGCGGCCATCCGGGCCGCGATCGCGCGCGAAGCGACCGTGTTGCAGCTGACCGTGACCGAGGGCAACCGTTCTGCCGAGCGGCTCTACGACCGGTGCGGCTTCGAGGTTTTCGGCATCGAGCCACTTGCCGTTCGCATCGACGGACGCTACCTGTCGAAGGTACACCGCTGGCGCCGCCTTTATGGAAGTTGAAGCATGACTGCCGTCCTTGACGACCTCGATCGACTCGAATCCTTCGCCCTTCGGCACCAGCGCCTTTTCGTCCTGACCGGCGCGGGTTGCAGCACGGAGTCGGGCATTCCGGACTATCGCGACCGCAATGGCGACTGGAAGCGCGCTTCGCCGATCACGGTGCAAGCCTTCACCGGCGACGCGCTCGCCCGGCGCCGCTACTGGGCTCGCAGCCTGGTCGGCTGGCGTGCGATGGGGCAGGCGCGACCGGGTGCCGCGCATCAAGCCTTGGCCGACCTCGAGAACGCGGGGCGCGTCGAGATGCTGCTGACCCAGAACGTGGATGGCCTGCATCACGCGGCCGGCAGCCGTCGCGTCATCGACCTCCACGGTCGGATCGACACGGTTCGCTGCCTGCAATGCCAGGCACTCAGCCCTCGCGCCGAACTCCAGCAGGCGCTGATGATGCGCAATCCGCGCTTCGCCGCGCTGACCGCTACGGTGGCGCCGGACGGCGACGCCGACCTCGAGAACCTCGACTTCTCGCAGTTCGACGTGCCGGATTGCGCCGTGTGCGGCGGCATGCTGAAGCCGGACGTGGTCTTCTTCGGCGAGAACGTTCCGCGCGATCGCGTCGATGCCGCCTTCGAGGCGCTCCAGGCATCCGACGCCATGCTGGTGCTGGGTTCGTCGCTGATGGTCTATTCGGGGCTTCGCTTCGTGAAGCGAGCTGCCGAAATCGGCATACCGATCGCAGCCGTGAACCTCGGCCGAACCCGCGGCGACGAGCATTTCGAGTTCAAGGTCGACCAGCCGGTCGGGCCGACCCTGGCGGAACTCGCGCGCAAGTTCAGCGCATGAACGCCGTGCCGGCCGGTCGGCCGTCGAGCTTGAGCGAGGCTTGGAGCGGCGCGGTCTCGGCGACCAGGCGACCCAGGCGGTAGACCTTGAGGCGCGTGGCTCGAAGGCGAATCGCCTCGACCGGATCCCGCGCCTGCAGCAACACGAAGCTGGCGTCGCAACCCTTCTCGAGTCCGTAGTTGGCCAGGCCGAACACCTTGGCGGCATTCACCGTCACGGCCTCGAAGCATTGAAGAATCCCTTGCTGGCTGGTCATCTGCGCCACGTGCAGCCCCATGTGCGCGACTTCGAGCATGTCGCCCGAACCCATGCCGTACCAGGGGTCCATCACGCAGTCGTGTCCGAAGGCGACGTTCACGCCGGCCGCCATCAGCTCCGGGACGCGGGTCATGCCGCGGCGTTTCGGGTAGCTGTCGTGCCGGCCCTGCAGCGTGATGTTGATCAGCGGATTCGCGACGACGCTCACGCCGCTTTCCGCGATCAGCGGCAGCAATTTGCTCACGTAGTAGTTGTCCATCGAATGCATCGACGTGCAATGTGATCCGTTGACGCGGCCCTGCAAGCCGAGCCGCTGGGTCTCGAAGGCGAGTGTCTCGATATGGCGCGAGAGCGGATCGTCCGATTCGTCGCAATGCATGTCGACCCGAAGGCCCCGGTCGGCGGCCAACTCGCACAGCATGCGAACGCTGGCGGCGCCCTCGGCCATGGTGCGCTCGAAGTGCGGAATGCCGCCCATCACGTCGACGCCTTTGTCGAGCGCGCGCGTGAGGTTCTCGACGCCGCCGGGCGTTCGCAGCACGCCGTCCTGTGGAAAGGCCACGAGCTGCAGGTCGAGATACGGCGCCACCTGCTTCTTGACTTCGAGCAGCGCATCGACCGCCAGCAGGCTCGGGTCGCTGGTATCCACGTGGCTGCGAATGGCGAGCAGGCCCTTGGCGACGGCCCAGTCGCAATAGGCCAGGGCGCGTTCGATCAAGGCTTCGGCCTTGAGCAACGGCTTCAACTCGCCCCAGAGCGCAATCCCTTCGAGCAGCGTGCCGCTCGCATTGACCCGCGGCAGGCCGTAGCTCAGTGTCGCGTCCATGTGGAAGTGCGGATCGACGAAGTGCGGGCTGAGCAGGAGCCCATCGGCATCGAGCTTGTCGTGCGCGGGTGCGTCGAGGCCTGGGGCGACATCGGTGATGCGGCCATCTTGCACGGCGATCGACATGCCGGTTCGGCCGTCGGGGAGGGTGGCGTTGTGGACCAGGAGGTCGAGCATGGAGTTCCTTGAATTCGGATGACCGGCGCTGAACGACCTAGCGCTCGCCTTTGCGATACGGCTTCATCAACGCCTGCGGATAGCTGGCCTTGCGCGCCACCAGCACCAGCGCGACGATCGAGAGCACGTACGGCAGCATCAGATACACCTGGTACGGCAACACCGCATCGCCGGACTGCTGCAATCGCAATTGCAGCGCATCGAAGAACGCGAAGAGCAGCGCGCCCAGCAAGGCCTTGCCGGGCCGCCAGGACGCGAACACCACCAGGGCGATGCAGATCCAGCCGCGGCCGTTGATCATGTTGAAGAAGAAGGCGTTGAATGCCGACAGCGTCAGGAACGACCCGGCCACGCCCATCAGGGCCGATCCGGCGACGATGGCGCCCGTCCGGGTGGCGATGACCGAGATGCCCTGGCCTTCGGCAGCCTGGGGGTTCTCGCCGACCATCCGCACCGCGAGGCCTGCCGGAGTGCGCAAGAGCAGGTAGCCGATCACCGGCACCAGCACCAGGGCCAGCAAGGTGAGCGGCGTCTGGGCCTGCAGCACGGGCACCGGCAGCCAGTCCATCGGTGCGAAGGGCGTGACCGTCGGCGGCGTGCTGACCTTCGGAAAATTCACCCGATAGCCGTAGTAGCTCAACGCCGTTGCCAGCAGCGTGATGCCGAGGCCGGACACATGCTGCGACAGCGCCAACCCGACCGTCAGCAGCGCATGCAGGAGCCCGAACACCGCACCCGTCAGCGCCGCGACACCGACGCCGACCCACAAGGGCGCGCCGGCGTAGACGGCCAGCCAACCGGCGAAGGCGCCAGCCACCATGATTCCCTCGATGCCGAGGTTGAGCACCCCGGCCCGTTCGCAGAGCAGCACGCCCAGCGTGCCGAAGACCAGGGGCGTCGCGATGCGCAGCACCGCGACCCAGAAGGACGCGTTGCCGAGGATGTCGAGCAGGTCGCTCACTTCCGGCGCACCCGGAATTGCGTGAGGAGGCCGGCGACCAGCACCGCGATCAGCGATGCGGCGACGATCACGTCCGCGATATAGGTCGGTACGCCGATCGCGCGGCTCATCGTGTCGGCGCCGACCAGGACGCCCGCCACGAACACGCCGGCCGCGATCACGCCAAGCGGATGCAAGCCGGCCAGCATCGCGATCACGATGCCGCTGTAGCCGTAGCCGGGCGACATGTCGAGCGTGACGTAGCTGGTGCGCCCGGCGACTTCGATCGCCCCGGCCAGGCCGGCGAGCGCGCCGGAGCCGAGCGCCACCAGCACCATGGTTCGGGTGACCGGCACGCCCGCGAAGGCCGCCGCGCGAGGATTGGCGCCGAGGGCTCGAATGTCGAACCCAGGCACGGTGAATCGGAAGATGGTCCAGGTCGCGATCGCCGCCGCAATCGCCCAAATGAGCCCGGTGTGCACACGGGTCTGCGCCACCAGCTTGCCGAGTTCCAGCTCGGGCAGCAGCGCGACGCTCTGCGGCCAGCCCATGGCGGTCGGGTCTTTCATGGGGCCATCGAGCAGGGCGCCGACACCGAGCAGCACGATGAAGTTGAAGAGCAGCGTGGTCACGACCTCGTCGACGCCGGCCTTGGTCTTCAGCAGCGCCGGGCCGAGCAGCAGCAAGGCGCCGGCGGCGGCCGCGGCCAGCATCATCAGCGGGAACAGCAGCCACGCCGGCGCCGCCCAGCCTTCGCCGCCGTGCATGCCGCCGACCGCGATGGCCGCCAGCGCGCCGGCGTACAGCTGGCCCTCGGCGCCGATGTTGAAGAGCCGCGCCTTGAAGGCCACGGTGGCGGAGAGCCCGGTGAGGATCAGCGGAATGGCCCGGGTCAGCGTCTCGCTCCACGCGAACACCGAGCCGAAGCCGCCATGCAGCAGCAAGGCGTAGGTGCGGCCGACCGGTGCGCCGGCCCACAGCACCAGCAGCGCGCTCACCAGCAGCGTAAAGCCGACCGCGCCGATCGGCGCCAGCACCATGGCGGCGCGCGATACCCGATAGCGGCGTTCGAGCCTCACTTGGGCGAGCCGGCCATGGCGAGGCCGATGGCCTCGCGCGTCCAGGCGGATGCCGGACGCGGCTCGCCGAGCTCGCCGCCGTGCATCACCGCCACCCGATCGCCGAGCGCGAGCACTTCGTCCAGGTCGTCCGAGATCAGCAGCACGGCGGCGCCGGCATCCCGCGCCTCGACCAGTTGCCGCTGCACGTAGGCCACCGCACCGATGTCCAGGCCCCAGGTCGGCTGGTGCGCGACGATGAGGCGAGGAACGCGCCGCGGGGCCGGAGCCGAGCCGTGGCCGCTGCGGCTGCGGCTGCCGACCGGGTCGCCATCGTCCGGCGCAAGCAACGCGCGCCCCAGGATCAGCTTCTGCATGTTGCCGCCCGAGAGCGATCGGGCTGGCGAATCGAGCCCCGCGCCGCGCACGTCGAAGGCTTCTTCGATGCGGCGTGCATAAAGCCGCGCGACGCGCCGGCGAATCCAGCTCGCCCGTGAAAACGCGGGGCTGCGCAAACGTTCGGCGACCGCGTTCTCCCAGAGCGGCAGGTCGCCGATCAGGCCGACCGCATGGCGATCTTCCGGAATGCGCGCCACGCCGCGCCGCGCCAGCCGGGCGGGCGAAGCGGGCAGGGCGCGGCCCATCAGCTGCACGGTGCCGGCAATGGCCGAGCGCGTGCCGCACAGGAGTTCGGCCAATGCCAACTGGCCGTTGCCCGAGACACCGGCGATCGCAGTGATCTCGCCGGCGCGCAGCTGCAGGTTCACATCCCGCAGTCGGTCGCGGCCGCTACCGCCGGTGCGAACCCGCTCCAGCACGCAGACCGCATCGCCGACCTGCTGCGCGGGCCGCCGCTTCACGCTGTCGACCGAATGCCCGACCATCCAGAGCGCCAGCTGGGCCTCGGTCGTGTCCCGGGTCGCGGCCTCGGCGACCAGCTTGCCGGCGCGCAGGACCGCGATGCGGTGCGAAACCCGCAGCACTTCCGGCAGCTTGTGGCTGATGAAGATGATCGAAAGCCCTTCGGCCACCATCTGCGCGAGCGTCGCGAAAAGCGCTTCGCTTTCCTGCGGCGTCAACACCGCGGTCGGCTCGTCCAGGATCAGGATGCGGGCGCCGCGAAACAGCGCCTTCAGGATTTCCACCCGTTGGCGCTCGCCAACCGAGAGGCTGCCGACCGGCGCATCCGGCTGCACCGGCAGGCCGAACTTGCGGGACACCTCCAGCAATCTCGCCCGCGCCTGGCTTCGACGCGAAAACGGCAGCCAGGCCGACTCGGTGCCGAGCATCACGTTGTCGAGCACGCTCAGGTTGTCCGCCAGGCTGAAATGCTGATGCACCATGCCGATGCCGGCGGCCAGCGCCGCCTTCGGATTGCCGGGTGCGAGAGCCTGTCCATCGACCTCGATCTCGCCCTCGTCTGCGGTGTAGTGGCCGAACAGGATCGACATCAGCGTCGACTTGCCGGCGCCGTTTTCGCCCAGCAGCGCCAGCACTTCGCCGCGATCGAGCGCGAGCGAGATGTCGTCGTTCGCCAGCAAGCCGCCGAAGCGCTTGCTGATATGCCGAAGGGAAAGCACCGGCGCCATGCGTCACCTACCGGGCAGCCGGCCGGCCCGCCGCTGCGCCTGCAGCGTGCCGGTCGCGGGGACTTCGAGGTTCGCGTGCAACGATGGCCGCGGGCTTCACTTGGCGGTGGACTTGGGCGCGCCGTCGTCGACCTTCACGGCGAACTTGCCTGCGCGGATGTCCGCCTCCTTCGCCTTCACCTTGGCCACGATCTCGGCGGGCACCTTCTTCTCGAAGGTGCCGAGCGGCGCGAGCTCGGAGCCCTTGTGCTTCATCGTCGAGTAGACGCCGTAGTCTTCTGCGGTGAATTTGCCGTCCTTTGCGAGCTGGATGGCCCGGTCGGCCGAGGGCTCGAAGTTCCACAGCGCCGATGCCACCACCGTCTCCGGATACTTGTCCTGAGTGTCGATCACGTTGCCGATCGCGAGCTTGCCTTTTTCCTTGGCGGCATCGCTCACGCCGAAGCGCTCGGCGTACATCACGTCGGCGCCCTTGTCCATCATCGCGAACGCGGCTTCCTTCGCCTTGGGCGGATCGAACCAGCTGTTGATGAAGCTCACGCTGAACTCCACCTTCGGATTGACTTCGCGCGCGCCTGCCATGAAGGCGTTCATCAGCCGGTTCACTTCCGGAATCGGGAACCCGCCCACCATCCCGATCTTGTTCGACTTGGTCATCCCGCCCGCCACCATGCCCGACAGGTAGGCCGGCTCCTGGATGTAGTTGTCGAACACCGAGAAGTTGGGCGCCACCGGCTTGCCCGACGACCCCATCAGAAACGACACCTTCGGAAAGTCCTTGGCCACCTTCCGCGCCGCCGCCTCCACCGCGAACGCTTCGCCCAGGATCAATTGGCTCCCGCCGGTCGCATATTCCCGCAGCACCCGTTCGTAATCCGCATTGGCCACGTTCTCCGTCGCCTTGTATTCGATCTCCCCCCGAGCCTCCGCCGCCTTCAGCGCCTTGTGGATCCGCCCCACCCACTGCTGCTCGAACGGCACCGTATAAACG